>SCSM01000021.1 GCA_004322215.1 Bacteroidota bacterium
GCTTTTCACAACTTTTATACTTTGTATATCTGCACCACTTCGTACAACAACCAAATAACATCCGGGATTTATATCTTCTTTCAAATTAATTGTAGTTGTTTGCATCCCACTCTCAAGAAATCCAAGGTTCTTTGTGTAAATTCTATTACCAAGAATGTCATATAAATCTATTAAAACATTAGATGATTTATTGTTAGTGAATTCAATGTTGAAAGAGGAAGAAAATGGATTGGGTGAAATATTGAATGCTATCTCATCTTTTTTCGTATTCTCAATACCATTTATACCAAAATCACTAAGTCTGGCTCTGAATACACCACCACCATCGGTACCGGCAAATATATAATCGCCGCTTATGGCTAAGCTTAGTATAAAAAGGCCTGTTAAACTGTCATTTTTAGCAGTCCAGCTATTACCACTATCGGTTGATAGGAATATACCCCCTGTGTAAGTTCCTGCAAATATATTACTCCCATAAATAACAAGACAATTAACAATAGAATCTGTTAAACCTGAATTTTTTGCGGTCCAACTACTAGCACTATCTGTTGATAAAAATACACCACTATTAGTTCCTGCATATATACTATCTTTATTAATAGAAATTGAATTAATCCAATAATTAGTCAATCCATTATTTTTTATTGACCAGCTATCTCCATCATCTGTCGAAAGAATAACACCTCCAGTACCTGTTCCTATATATATATAATTTCCACTTATAGCTATTGAATTAAGATAAGGATAATAATATTGACCGGTTCTTTTTGAAATCCAGCTATTTCCAGTATCATTAGATATATAAAAATCTCCACATTCAGTACCAACAAATATTTTGGTTCCTCTTATTGCTATGGTTAAAATTTTATAATAATTTATACTATCATTTTTTTCATTCCAGCTATTCCCGTTATCAGTTGAAAGAAATATTCCGCCACCGTAAGTACCGGCAATAATATTATCTCCAATTATAGCAAATTCAGAAATTAGGGGATATGTTAAGCCTTCATTTTTTTCTACCCAGTTATCCCCATTGTCAGTAGAATGATATATTCCCTCATTAGTACCTGCAAAAATACTACTGTCCTTATTAATTAAGGCAAAAATAGTTTTATCATTTAATCCATTATTGCAGGGCACCCATTGAGCAAGAATAAATTCATTTGATAGTAATAAAAATAATATGAAAACTCTTATGAATATTATATTTTTCATATTTATAATGATTTATCAATAATATTTTAGTTATTTAATTCCAAATTATAATAAAAATTTGAATATCCCATTCAGTTTTTTAATTTGTAATTCTGTTTTTTTGATAAATGTTATTGTTATATAAACTCAGGATTAAAAATATGATATTCGATATTGAAATGATTAAAGCACGCTATTCATCTTTTGCAAAAAAAGTTGATGAAGCAAAAAAAATGACAGGCAAACCAATGACTCTTGCCGAAAAAGTATTATATGCACATCTTCATCCGGACAGCACTTTGATAGAATTTAAACGTGGTGTGGATTATGTTTATTTCGCTCCCGACAGAGTTGCCATGCAGGATGCAACAGCACAGATGGCTCTGCTCCAGTTTATGCAGGCAGGTCGTCCGAAAGTTGCAGTGCCAAGTACGGTTCACTGCGACCACCTTATACCTGCAAAAATCAATGCTGCAAAAGACCTTGAAGCTGCAAAAGGAATGAATAAGGAAGTATATGATTTTCTTTCTTCAGTCTCGAACAAGTATGGCATCGGTTTTTGGAAGCCCGGTGCAGGTATTATTCACCAGGTAATTCTCGAAAACTATGCTTTCCCGGGTGGAATGATGATAGGAACAGATTCGCATACAGTAAATGCAGGTGGACTTGGTATGGTTGCAATCGGTGTCGGCGGCGCAGACGCTGTTGACGTTATGGCGGGTTTCCCCTGGGAGTTGAAATTCCCAAAACTTATTGGGGTAAGATTGACCGGTAAAATGTCGGGATGGACTTCTGCAAAGGATGTAATTCTGAAGGTAGCAGGTATTCTGACAGTCAAAGGAGGCACAGGTGCAATCGTTGAATACTTTGGAGAAGGAGCTAATTCAATCTCATGTACAGGCAAGGGTACAATCTGTAATATGGGTGCAGAAATTGGTGCAACTACATCAATCTTTGGATTCGATGATAAGATGTATAATTATCTTGTTGCAACTAACCGTAAAGAAGTTGCTGATTTGGCAAAAGGGGTTGAAAATTACTTAGCAGGTGATAAAGAAGTTTATGCCGAACCTGAAAAATACTTCGACCAGGTAATTGATATAAATTTATCCGAATTGGAACCGCATATAAACGGTCCCTTTACACCCGATATTGCATGGCCCATCTCACAATTCGCAAAAGCTGTGAAAGAACATAATTATCCTGAAAAACTTGATGTCGGATTAATCGGCTCATGCACAAATTCATCTTATGAAGATATTTCACGTTCTGCATCACTTGCAACACAGGCAGTTGAAAAGAAACTTAAGGTGAAATCACAATTTACAGTTACACCGGGTTCCGAACTTGTACGTTACACTATAGAGCGAGACGGGTTCATAGAGACATTTGAAAAAATCGGCGGTGTCGTTCTGGCTAATGCATGTGGACCATGTATTGGTCAATGGATGAGACCCGGAGCAGACAAGCAGGAAAGAAATTCAATCATTACATCATTCAACAGGAATTTTGCAAAGCGTAATGACGGTAATCCGAACACTCACAGCTTTGTTGCCTCTCCCGAATTGGTAACAGCAATGGCAATTGCCGGTTCATTGCTTTTCAATCCACTTAAGGATAAACTTGTAAATGAAGAAGGTAAAGAAGTTATGCTGGCAGAACCAAGCGGTGAAGAACTTCCTTCAAAGGGCTTTGCAGTAGAGGATGCGGGTTACCAGCCACCTGCTGCAGATGGTTCCGGAGTTCAGGTAATTGTTGACCCGGATTCTGACAGATTACAGATTCTTACCGCTTTTGAGCCATGGAATGGGGATGATTTAAAAGGATTAAAACTCCTTATCAAAGTAAAAGGGAAATGCACCACGGACCATATCTCGATGGCTGGACCCTGGCTCAAATACAGGGGACATCTCGACAACATTTCAAATAATATGCTGACAGGTGCTGTTAACTCATTCAATGAAAAAACAAATGAAGTGAAAAACCAGTTAACCGGTCAATATGCCGGAGTGCCTGATGTTCAGAGAGAATATAAAGCAAAAGGTATTGGTACAGTTGTTGTTGGTGATGAGAATTACGGTGAAGGTTCATCGAGGGAACATGCCGCTATGGAACCGCGTCATCTTGGAGTGAGAGTAGTCCTAGCGAAATCATTTGCACGTATCCACGAGACAAACTTGAAAAAACAGGGAATGTTGGCTTTGACATTTGCTAATAAAGATGATTACGAAAAAATTCAGGAAGATGATGCGATTGATTTGCTCAGTTTGAAATCTTTTACTCCTTCTGTTCCATTAACAATGGTCTTCAATCATAAAGACGGAAGTAAAGATGAAATCAAATTGAATCACACTTATAACCAGGCACAGATAGAGTGGTTCAAGGCAGGCGGAGCATTGAATATTATAAAGAAGCAGTTTAGTTAAATAGTTCAATAAATCCCTCATCCGTCCTTCGGACACCTTCTCCCTGGGGGAGAAGGGATTGATCTAGTTATTTTTTGGTATCCTTCTCCCACTGGAAGAAGGATTAAGGATGAGGGAAAAAAATAAAATAAACCATGCTTAACAGACAAGGCAAAAGGAATCTCGAAATAGCCAGAGATTACAGAAAAAAAATGACAAATGCAGAACGTATTTTTTGGCTAAATGTTCGAGATAATAGATTTTTAAATTTAAAGTTTCGACGTCAGGAACCAATAGGTTCTTATATTGTTGACTTCGTCTGTTTAGAAAAAGAATTAGTAATTGAAATTGATGGTGGTGTTCATAAAGAAATTAATCAAATTGAATATGATAAAGTACGAACTCAATATTTACAAAATTTGGGATTTAAAGTATTAAGATTTTGGAATAATGAGATTGAAAATAATATTAATAAAGTATTGAATGTTATTAAGGATAATTTATAATATCCCTCATCCGTCCTTCGGACACCTTCTCACTGGGGGAGAAGGGATTGATCTAGTTATTTTTTGGTATCCTTCTCCCACTGGAAGAAGGATTAAGGATGAGGGAAAAAAATAAATACCAATTAATTGTAGGAATAAAAAAAATGGAAAATTTAAATTTCAGACGGCTTAGGCGGCTACGCTATAATCCTATTATCAGGGAAATGGTCAGAGAAACTCATTTGGACAAATCCGATTTGATTTATCCCTTGTTTGTTGTGAATGGTACGAACATTAAGAAAGAAGTGAGTTCGATGCCCGGAGTATATCAGCAATCTATTGATAATATTGTTAAAGAATGTAAAGAATGTGTAGAACATGGCATTCCTGCTCTCCTTTTGTTTGGGATACCTGAAAAAAAGGATGAAACAGGTTCCGATTGTTATGATGAAAATGGGATAATACAAAGAGCAGTGAGAGCAATCAAAAAAGAAGTGCAAAATCTCGTTATAATAACTGATGTTTGTATGTGCGAATATACATCACACGGACATTGCGGTATAGTCAAAGGTGATGAAATATTGAATGACGAAACAATCGAGCTGCTCGCAAAGTCGGCATTGACACACGCACAGGCAGGTGCTGATATAATAGCTCCTTCGGATATGATGGACGGTCGTGTCGCCGCAATCAGAGCCATACTCGATGAAAACGGCTTTGAGAAAATTCCGATTATGTGTTATTCTGCAAAATATGCATCATCATATTATGGGCCCTTTCGTGAAGCGGCAGAAGGTGCCCCAAAGTTCGGAGACAGGAAATCCCACCAGATGGATTTTGCTAACAGCGATGAAGCAATGAGGGAAATCGAAGAAGATATGAACGAAGGTGCTGACATTGTTATGGTGAAGCCCGCAGGAGCTTATTTAGATGTAATCTATCGGGTGAAGCATGAATTCGGTATGCCCACAGCCGCATACCAGGTGAGTGGTGAGTATGCTATGGTGAAAGCTGCCGCCCGGCTCGGCTGGTTAGATGAAGAGAAAATCATGCTCGAATCTCTAACTGCAATAAAGCGTGCAGGAGCAGATATGATTATCACATATTTTGCAAAGGATGTGGCGAAGTGGTTGGAGAAGGAAAGATAATCCAATGACAACAACAAAAAGCAAAATATTATTCAAACAGGCACAGCAGTTTTAATTATGAAAAATGCACTGATTAAAAACTCTGATTATAACAAATTATTAAAAGACATAAAAGATAGAGTCCGTAATTCTCAAATCAAAGCGGCTGTCCGTGTTAATTCAGAGCTTATTCTAATGTATTGGGATTTGGGTAAAACAATTGTACAGAAACAGAAAGAAACAAATTGGGGCGATGGTTTTGTAGAGCAATTGAGCAAAGATTTAATCAAGGAATTTCCTGAAATGAAAGGTTTTTCTGAAACAAATCTTAAATACATTAAACTTTTTTTTCATTTTTATTCAACATCCGAATTTAGCCCACAACTTGTGGACCAAATCTCAAATCATATGATTCAAAACAATACTAATCAAAAAGTCCCACAACCTGTGGGACAAATTAAAGGATTAAAACCAACCAAAAATAGCCCACAACATGTGGACGAAAGTCACGTTAAAAAAGAATCATATAATAGAGAAGAAATTCAATTCATTTTACTGCCTAAATTATTGTCCCTAATACCTTGGGGACATCATAGGGAGATAATTACTAAATGCAAAACTATTGATAATGCTTTATTCTATGATATTAAAACTATTGAGAACAACTGGTCACGAAGTGTTTTGATTCATCAAATTGAATCTAAACTATTCGAAAGACAAGGGAAGGCAATTACAAATTTTAAATTAACTTTATCACATCCTCAATCTGATTTAGCTAATGAACTACTTAAAAATCCATACACTCTTGATTTTCTCAGATTATCCGGGAAATCCAAAGAAAAGGATTTGGAAAACTCAATGCTCGATAATATATCTAAATTTCTGATGGAACTTGGATATGGTTTTGCATTTCTTGGCAAACAAAAATTGCTGACTGTGGGAGGTGATGATTTTTACGTTGATTTGGTTTTTTATCATACAAGATTACATTGTTATTTTATAGTAGAATTGAAAATTGACGAATTCAAACCTGAATATGCTGGTAAATTAAATTTCTACCTAAATGCTTTCAATGAGCAGGAAAAATCTCCTGATGATAATCCGACTATTGGGCTTTTACTTTGTAAAAAATCAAATAAAATTGTTGCAGAATATTCTCTGATGAATATTAACAATCCAATAGGAATCAGTAATTATAAACTAACAGAAAAGTTGCCGAATGATATCAGGAAACAATTACCGAGTGTTAAGGAAATTGAAAATAGGATTGAATTAAATAAAAAGTAAAATAATTTTATATGACAACATCAAAAAGCAAAATATTATTCAAACAAGCTCAGATGTACATCCCCGGTGGTGTGAATTCTCCGGTTCGGGCTTTTAAGTCTGTCGGAGGAAATCCAATATTTATTAAAAGAGGGCTTGGCTCTAAGATTTGGGATGTTGACGGGAATGAATATATTGATTACGTAGGAAGTTGGGGACCTCATATTTTCGGACATAATCCACCTTTCATAAAGAAAGCACTCGCTGAAGCAATGGATAACGGTACAAGTTTCGGTGCACCTACTGAACTTGAAATAAAAATGGCGAAATTGATTTGTGAGCTTGTTCATTCTGTCGAGTTAGTCCGAATGGTTAACAGTGGAACAGAAGCAACAATGTCTGCAATACGCCTTGCACGCGGTTACACAGGAAAAGATAAAATCATCAAATTTGAAGGATGTTACCACGGACATGGTGATTCATTCCTCATTAAAGCCGGCTCAGGTGCATTGACATTCGGTGTACCGACAAGCCTGGGTGTTACAAAAGCAACTGCTTCTGATACACTGATTGCTGATTACAATGATATTGATTCAGTCAAAAAGCTGGTTAGCAAAAACAGGAATAAAATTGCTGCTATTATTATTGAACCGGTTGCTGGAAATATGGGTGTTGTTCCTGCTAGCAAAAAGTTCCTGAAAGAGTTGAGAAGTATTTGCACAGAGGAAAAAATTGTATTGATTTTTGATGAAGTGATGACAGGATTTCGAGTAGCGTCAGGAGGGGCACAGGAACTTTACAGAATCAAACCTGACTTATCAACATTCGGTAAAATAATTGGAGGTGGCTTACCAGTAGGTGCTTTCGGAGGTAAAATAGAAATAATGGAAAAGATTTCTCCGCTTGGTCCGGTGTACCAGGCAGGTACTTTGAGCGGTAATCCTTTGGCTATGGCGGCTGGTGTGGCGGCACTAACTTATATTAAAAATCATCCTCAAATTTACAAGACGCTCGAGGAAAAATCTGCTTATCTTGAAAAAGGAATGAAAGCAAATCTCAAAGAATTGGGAATGAAATTCACTTTAAATAGAGTAGGGTCAATGCTCTGCCAGTTTATGACTCCCTCAGTGGTTAATGATTTCAAATCTGCTATTAAATCAGACACAGGGCTATATGCAAAATATTTTCATTCAATGCTGGATAAGGGAATTTATCTTCCTCCGGCACAGTTCGAAGCTATGTTTGTTTCGACTGCTAATACTAAAAGAGATTTGGATAGAACGATAGTAGCACATAAGGATGCAATAAATAAACTTGTAAAGAATAAAAAATTTTCTCTAAGGAAATTGGTTGAAGGTATTAATTCAGAGAATATTCATAAAGAAGTAAATACTGGTAAACCTGTCGGAAAGGAAGTATTATAAAATTCTGACTATTTTAGTTAAACAAATAATTATTGCACATACATAAAGAAATTGATATTTTTGATTTTTTAAATAAAACATCATAAAACTATGATAATCAATTCGTCATTAGTAAACGAACTTTTCAGGGCTTTCCACATACAGAGATGGAATGACCGCATACGCCCTATGGAACTTATCGAGATGGACAAACATGCCCACAAAATGATCATTGCATATTGCCTGGGAAAATATGAGGAGGGTGCAGGACGGGAGATTGACTGGAATGAGATGATTAGGAGCGGGATATTTGAACTTCTGAGAAGAATTGTTATTTCAGATATAAAATCACCTATTTACAGGGAAATCAAAAAGAATAAAGAAGTGTTCGCTAAATTAAATGAGTATATTTTTACTCATCTGGAAACAAAAATTGATGACCAAACAATAAAGCAGGAGTTGAAGGATTTTCTTTTTGCAGATTATGAAAATAATAAGTTAAGCCAGAGAATATTGGATGCCTCTCATATATATGCCAGCTACTGGGAATTTCAGATTGTTAAAATAACAAATCCTACAAGTTATCAGAATAATGAAATCGAAATGGAGCTCCTGAATGATATTCACGCATTCAGCGATTTAATCGGTGTTCAAAAAATAATGTCACATCAAACGATTTACAATTTTATTGATATGTGCAGCCAGCTAAGATTCCAGATTCGCTGGGCACAAACTCCACGTGTACCGAAAACATCAGTGCTGGGGCATAGTTTGCTCGTTGCCTGTATTTCATATTTTTTAACCAGGGATTTGCCTAATTGCAACAAGAGAATTTATAATAATTTTTTCGGCGGTTTATTTCATGACCTGCCGGAAGCAGTAACACGTGACATAATTTCACCTGTTAAGGAATCATCAGCCGAATTTGATATATTAATCAAAACACTTGAAAGAGAACTTGCTGAAAAGGAAATATTTCCTCATATAGAAGAAGCATGGATAGAAGAGATGAAGTACTTCACACAGGATGAGTTTGCTAATAAGGTTAGTGTAAAAAAGAAAATCAAAAAAGGAATTAGCATAGAAGAAATTACTGAGAATTACAACAGCAATGAATTTATGCCTTATGACGGAGAGCTAATTAAAGCAGGTGACCATCTGGCTGCTTTCCTTGAATCTTGGCATTCCATAAGGTCTGGAATATCTTCAACCGAATTGAATTCATCTGAGCAGAAGATACGTTCACAATATAAAGATAAAACTATAGGTGGCATACCGGTAAAGAATCTGTATGCAAGTTTTGAATAGAATGTCATTATTACGAAAGCAGGAATGACAATTGAGGAAATTGATGTTTAAGAAAATTTTAATAGCAAACCGTGGCGAAATTGCTGTCAGAGTCATGAGAGCAGCAAAAGAGCTTGGTATTGATTCTGTAGCGATTTTTCATGAAGTAGACAAAGAAATGCCATTCGTACATTATGCCGATTATGCATACAAACTTGAATCCGAAACACCGAAAGCAGGTTATTTAGATATTCAGCAGATTATTGAAATTGCGAAAAAAAGCGGAGCAGAAGCAATTCATCCGGGATATGGGTTTTTATCAGAGAATGCAAATTTTTCGCAGGCATGTGCTGACACAGGTTTGAAATTCATAGGTCCTAAGCCTCATGCAATCGAAGTGATGGGCAGCAAAACCAAGGCACGGGAATTAATGGCTGAAGCAGGTGTTCCGATCGTTCCCGGAACCAAAGAAAAGATTACTGACATTAAAAAAGCAATGGAAATTGCTAAAGAGCTTGGCTTCCCTGTTCTTTTGAAAGCCGCTTCCGGTGGCGGTGGTAAAGGGATGAGGAAAGTATTCAAACAATCCGAATTATCCGATAGCTTCGATGCAGCACAACGAGAATCTCTAAAAGCATTTGGCGATGATTCAATATATCTCGAAAAATTTATATTAAATCCGAAACATATCGAAATACAAATCATTGCGGATGAACATGGCAATTATGTTCATCTCGGTGAAAGGGACTGCTCGATTCAGAGACGACATCAAAAGGTAATCGAAGAAGCTCCATCTACAGTCCTTACTCCTGAGTTGAGACAGCAAATGGGTGAGGTGGCTATCAATGCTGCAAAAGCTTGTGGATATGTCAATGCAGGAACGGTTGAATTCCTTTTTGATAAAAATAAAAACTTTTATTTTCTTGAAATGAACACCCGTTTACAGGTTGAGCACCCTGTTACTGAGCTAATAACGGGAATTGACCTTGCTAAAGAACAAATTTGCATAGCTGCTGGCAAAACTCTTTCATTCAAACAAGAGGATGTAGTTTCCCGTGGTCATTCGATTGAATGCAGGATTTATGCCGAAGACCCGTTCAATAATTTTCTTCCTGATACCGGTGTAATTAAATATTTGCGGGAACCCGGAGGCAAAGGAGTTAGAATAGATAGTAGTGTCGAGACTGGAACAGAGATTAGTATTTATTTTGACCCTCTTCTCGCAAAGCTTGTATCCTGGGGAAATGACAGATTGGAAGCCATCAGCCGTATGGAAAGGGCATTGAAACATTATACAATCAAAGGGGTAAAGACAACTATTCCGTTCGAGCTTGCTGTGATGAAGCATCCTGAATTCAGATACGGATATTTCGATACCGGCTTTATCGAAAATTCATTTGATTTTGAAGTATTGAGTAAAATGAAAGCTGAAAATGATGAATTGATAGCGGCAATTGCCGCTTATGGATTTAGAATTTTCAGGAGCTCACAAGTTCCGGTAACAAATTCAAAGCCACATACAAGCAAGTGGAAGCAAGCAGAACTGATTCTGAGAAGACAAGGATAAATTGTAAAAGGAATATAATGGAAGACTTGGTTTTAAAAATAGAAAATAAAGAATATTATACTCAGTATGATAAAAATGATTACTCAAACATTAAACTTAATGGCAAACCTTTTCAGGTTGAGTTGCTGAAAAAGTATAGTGAAAACATTTTTTCTTTTGCAGTTAATCAACGATTACTGCAGGTTGAACTTGTCGTTGATGAGAATCAGAATCTGATTGTTTCGTATGACGGGCTTTCTTATCAAATTGATATTACTAACGAAACAAAGAAAATGCTCGGAAAGTTTGTGCAGTCATCTGCTTCAGGAACCGGAAGCAGTGGTCAGATTAAAGCACCAATGCCCGGAATGGTTGTAAAAATATTAGTTGAACCCGGAACGGAAGTACATAAAGGCGACAGCTTATTAATTGTCGAAGCCATGAAAATGGAAAATGCTTTGAAATCTCCTATTCGTGGTAAAGTGAGAAACGTAATTGTAAAAGAAGGCACAGCAGTCGAAAAAGATGCTTTATTAATGGAACTCGAACCTTTTTAGTGCAGTTTTTTTATTACCAATCTTCTTTTACCAATTAAAGATGAAAATGTTTTTACTCCATTAAATTCAAAATCAGAATATGCTATTTCAGTAAGAATATCAAAACCGAATTTTTTCAGAAGCTGCCATGAATTATCTGCTGTGCAATCAGCAATAATATATTTGAATCCTCTTTTTATTATTTCATTTATAGCCCTTTCAGCAAGTTCAGAAGCAATTCCTTTATTCTGATATTCAGGCAATACACCTGCCTGCATAAGTTTTGCACAATCATTTACTTTGAATTGGAATTTTTCAATTAAGGGCTTTTCCAGTTCTTCTACAAATGCAATTTCAGGTTGAATTAATTTATATACTTCGGGATTTCCCTTTATACCTTCCACAAGCGGTTTGCAGTAATCTTCCCAAATCAGAAAACCTAATATTTTTTTATTTTTTTTAGCCACTAATATTTGATTTTGATCCAGTACTTTTTTAGTGATATGTTCAGCATAATTTCTGTACATATCATCGGGAATTTTCAGTGCCTTGTTGGTTTGTTCTGCTTTAGCAAAATAATAGGTATTAAGATTTATCAACTCGATTAAATCATCTTTTCCAGGTTTTATTATTTTAAAATTATTCATTTTATTTGTTACTATTTTCGCAGGGACAAATTTTTGATTGTGTCAGTTTATCTAATTTAACATCGTCAAACGATTCAAAGTTCTTAATAAATGATTTCACATTCTCAAATCCTTTATTAACACCATCCGTATTTTCAATCCAATACTTTAATGCATGTTCATTGGAATAATTACAAAATTGCATCAATATCACGGATGAAATTAAACCGGATTGATGCCATCCGTTCCAGCAATGGAAATAAATAGGACCCTTCTCAGGGTTATTTATAACATCATTTACCAATTCAATAATTTTTCTCAATGTTTTTCTGTTTGAACCAGCCAATTTTAAATAATGCAATGTATCATTTGTTTTGGGATTTATTATTTCATGAGAAGCATCTTTATAATTTGTTGAATAAAGATAAACAGCGGACGAAAACTCTTCAGCTGATAAGTTATTTAACCCGTCTTCAGGTAATGGATTATGATTATCTCGTTTGCAGCTTTTATGATAAAAATTATTTGCACCCCCCCTATAGGCAATGCCATACAGGATTGTGCGCATATTTCTTGTCCCGTAAAGTGCATCAAATCCGTTTCCGAAATTATCGGTGATTTTTTCATTAAGACACTTTGCACCATACCTGTTTTTATAATAATCAATCTTATTATCTATACTATTGAATTTTGATTGACCCGAAACAATACCAAAGAATGAAATAAGTAAGAGTATTAAAATGCTATTTCGTTTTTTTGTATATTTTATTTTCATCTGTTTTGTTATATTAAAAATAATATCTTAATCCTATTTTCTTAATTATTAATTTTGAATTGTGAATTGTGAATTAAATTCATATCGGCTAAAGCAATTGCCACTGACGCTTCGACAATAACAGGTGTTCTCCGTGCAAAACATACATCGTGCCTTCCTTTTACCTCTAATTCTTCTACTTTGCCGGCAGCAAAATTTAAAGTACTTTGTGGTTTTCCTATACTTGACGGAGGACGGAATGTAACTCTCAGAATTAAATCATTTCCATTGGTCAGTCGTCCGCTCACACCTCCTGCATAATTCGTTTTTGTTTTTCCATCGCTGCTAATATAAACATCATTAAATTCGGAACCTTTCATCTCAGCAGATTTAGTTCCTGCTCCAAACTCAATTGCCTTGACTCCCGGTATTGAAAATATTATATGACTAATTAAGGATTCCACACCATCAAAGAATGGCTCTCCCAAACCAACCGGAACATTTTCTGCAATACACTCGACAATACCACCGATACTGTCTTTATCTATTTCTGCCTGTTTAATCGCTTCTTCAATATTTTCCGTACCTGATGCTGAAATTAATTTTGCATTTATATTGACAGGTGCAATTATTTTTTTTGCAATTACCCCTGCGGCTATTAATGGAAGAGTTAATCTGCCTGAGAACATTCCTCCGCCACGATAATCATTGAATCCTTTATATTTTTTTGAAGCAACAAAATCAGCGTGTCCCGGTCTTGGAATATCTTTATATTTATCATACCCTGCACTTTGTACATCCTCATTCCTGAATAAAATCATGAGCGGAGCGCCGGTTGTGAAATCATTGAATATACCTGAGACTAATTCCGGAATATCTTTTTCCTTCCTGGGAGTAGTTCCTGTCTCAATAGGATTCCTCCTTGCTATATCATACAGAAAATCATCTGCTGTTATTTTTATCCCCGGTTGACATCCGTCAACTACAACGCCAAGTCCCTGTCCGTGTGATTCACCGAAAATGCTTATTCTGAAAATTCTTCCGAATGAATTCATTTTATACCTCGTTTTTTTTCCACTTTATCAATATAAAATTTAAAAATACATAATATAAAATTATTGTGAGAGCAATTCAATATCACTCCAAAAACCCGGATAAGATTTACTCACACACTCTGTATTCTCTATAGTAATTGGAGCAGAGCCGTTTAATCCTGCTACAGCAAGTGCCATAGCTATTCTGTGGTCACCGTGGGAATTAACTCTCCCACCGTGGAAAGTTGCTTTTTCAATTCTCATCCTATCACCATCAAATCTTAATATTCCTCCAAGAGAAATTAATTCTTTTGCAATAATCTCAACACGGGATGATTCTTTACCTGCAAGCCGGGATATGTCTGAAATAATTGATTCGCCTTCACAAGAGCAGGCAAGCACAGTTAGAATGGGAACCAGGTCGGGACAATCACCTGCATCAAATTCAAAAGAATTCAGTACATTTGAACTAACATTTATCGAATTATCATAATTCGTAATATCTGCACCAATATCTTTTAAAATATCAACAATTACCTTATCACCCTGAAAAGAATAATGATTCAAATTAGTAATTGTAACCTCTCCATTAATAGCTCCTGCAACAAGAAAATTTGAAGCACAACTCCAGTCACCTTCTATATTTATTTTTGCAGAGTGATAATTCTGCCCCCCTTTTATTTTAAATAATTCGTATTTATCATTCTGAATTATTATTCCGAACTTAGATAAAGTTTCAAGTGTCAAATCAATATATGGTCTGCTTTTCAGATTTGTAACTTCAATAGTGGAATCATTCATTGCAAGGGGAAGAGAGAACAACAAACCACTTAATAACTGAGAACTTTTAGAGCAATCAATTTTAATATTTCCACCTTTAATTGGTCCTTTTACTTTAATCGGAGGATAACCATTGTCGGTTTTACATTCAGCACCAATTGTTTTTAAAATATTTTCAATATTTTCAGTTTTCCTTTTCAGTAGAGACTTTTCGGCTGTCAATTCAATTTCATAATTGTATAAGGAAGCAATTGCAGAAAACAATCTCAGGCAAAAAGCAGACTCAACGCAATTCAATAACGTTGAACCTTCCGGTTTTCCTCCACTGATAATTAAATCATTACTGACATATTTTATGTCACTTCCTAATGCTTTAATTATTTCTATTGATGCTATAGCATCGTCACATTTAGAATAATTGTAAATAATAGATTCAGATTTACACAATGAAGCCCCTGCCAAAGCCCTAATTGACTGACTCTTTGATGGTGGAGCAATCATTTGTCCTGCAACTCTACTATTTCTGATTATTTTTTCCAATGGTTAATTATGAATTATTAATTGATTTAATCATTTTGATTTCATAAACAATACTATCAACCGGTTTGTATTGTTCACCGCTATTAGCAACAATCAAATCAGCCGACTTACAATATAAATATTTCCTCTCATTATATAGTTTCTCAATTTCAAGGTCGCTTTTTAAATTAAGCATCGGTTTACCGGTTTTGTTAATTCTTCCCAAACAAAATTTCAATTTAGAATGAAGCCAAATAATATATCCATTTTTACTAACCAATTCAATGGAATCATCTTTGAGAAGAGTACCGCCTCCGCATGAAATTACCGTATTATTAATTTTAGATACCCTTTCTAAAACTTCCCTTTCAACTTTTCGGAAATAATCCTCTCCTTTTTTTTGAAAAATACTATTAATACTTAGATTTTCTCTCTCCTCAATTAATTTATCAGTATCAAAATATAAGTAACCGAGTTTTTCAGAAAGCAGTTTCCCGATTGAAGTTTTCCCTGAACCTGAAAAACCTGTCAAGTATATATTTTTCTTGTCATACTGTGTTCGATGAAGTAATTTTTTCTTTATGTCATTTTGAACAGAGGGAAGAATCTCATTTCCTGTAAATAGTCTGAATGATTCTAATGCCTGATTGAACAGCCATTCCTCTCCTGATATTATCTTACAATTAAATTTTTTCGCTTCATTAGACATCAATGAATCAGGATATGCAGCATCCATAAAATAATCACAGTTTTCTAAATATCTATTAATATCCAGAAACGCATTTTTCGGTAAGGTAGAAATAATAAGAACAGGTTTTATGTTTTCATTACCAATTAAAGTTGTGCAATCATACCTTTTTGCTAACCACTCTGTTTTTTCTTTAGACCTACCTGTTATACATATATTAGCATTATTCCACTCCTTTGTAATACCACAAACAGCAGCTTTCGCAGCATTTCCATAACCCACAATTAAACAATTTTTATTATCTAAATTAATCCCATTTTGTTTTAAGGTGACAACAACTCCGAATGTATCAGTATTAAATCCGAACTTTTTCCCATCATGTAAACCAATTGTGTTGATTGCTCCTACTGCCTTAGAATCATCATCACTTTCATTCATCAGTTCGTACATATCTCCTTTGAATGGTGCAGTAACATTTAAACCTGAAATATTTAATTCATCAGCCATTGATAAAATCTCCCGGGGATTGTCAGATGCAATTCTAGTATAACAAGCAGGGAGGTTCATCGAGTCAAAAAGCAAACTGTAAATTTGAGGGCTTTTACTATGCAGAATTGGTCTGCCGCAAACAGCATATATTTTATTATATATCATATTCTAATACATCCAGTATGCGTTTCATATCGAGATAATCTATCTGTCCATCTGCAGTTTTTGCTTTTCCACTATAGGAAGCATAGGTAAACGGTGCGCCAAGGAAAAGAGCCGCTATTCTGCTTATTTTACCCAATTCTCCCAAACCTATTGATATAAGTCTTCCTGAAGGTAATTCATCATACAATTTAATTAAGTTCATTAAATCATCTCTGGTATTAACTTTACATGCAATTTTGATGATGTCGCAATTTCCATTTAGTTTAAGAGCGTTTCTTTTAAGTTCATTGAAATTGGGCGTTATTTTTAAATTATGATATGAGCTGATAATTTTACATTCATTTGCCTTAGATGTATCAATAAGCTTATTTTTATAAGCAGTCACTAAATCATGTTCAATATCAATATAATCACATCCATGATTTATTGCAGAGAGTAATGATTCAAATTGTTTTTCATCGGAAATATAACCTTTTCTGCAGGTTGCAATAATATTTTTACCTGTTGTTATAATTTCAGAAACTTGTGAGTGGCTTAGTTTTCCTTCATCGAGTCTCAACTCAACAAAATCGTACTTTTTAACAACCTCAAGGCAGAAGTCAAAGTCATTTGCAAATATGCTGACACAAATTTTATCCATATTCTATATTAATTCCTTCAGTTCTTCAATTTTAAATTTATGAATTAAAGGAGCTCCGATTGCTTTAAGTAAAACATAATTAATATAATCAGAATTTCTTTTTTTATCTTTCATAATAAATGTCAATACATCAGTGAAATCAATATTTGTTATAGTAGGTAGGTTGATTTTATTTAAGAGTGATTTGATTCTTTCTAAATCCATATTACTAAAGAAATCCAATTTGACCGAAACTTCGGCAGATTTACAAATACCGATTGATACTGCTTCACCATGAGACATACCTGTCTTGCTTTCAATTGCATGGGCAAAAGTATGTCCCAAATTCAATATTTGCCTTATTCCTTTATCCCACTCATCATGCTCAACGATTGACACTTTGAATTTAATTGTATCTGAAATTATTTTATTCAGAACTGATTTCTCTTTCTTATTAATTGAATCAATATTGTTTTCTAAAAATGTGAATAGTTCTTTAATGCCTGCAAGTGATGATTTGACGATTTCTGCTAAACCGCATCTGAACTCTTTGTCTTGAAGCGTACCCAGCATTTCTGAATCGCATATTACAAATTCCGGCTGATTTATTGTGCCTATGATATTTTTATATCCGAGAAAATTAACACCGTTTTTTCCACCTATTGAAGCATCAACCTGTGCTAAGAGTGAAGTAGCGACAAATCCGAAGCGAACACCTCTTAAATAAGTTGAAGCAACATACCCTGTGATGTCACATACAACACCTCCCCCGATACCAAGAATAAAACCATTCCTGTCAATATTATAATCAAAAATTTGCTTGTATATATTTTCAACGTTCTTTAGGGATTTGCTTTCCTCTCCAGGGTTAATTTCTATTACATGATAATCAGAAAAGTAATTACCGTAAATTGCTCTGACATTCGAATCAGTAACTATCACAACATTATCAAAATAGCCATTCTGAGTGAAACTAAGGAACTCTTCCCTGAAATTTATGAATGGTAAATTTATAAAAATCTTAGTTTCGGCACTTGCAGTTTTGAGTGTGATATTCTCCATCATTCACCTTCTGCAGTCAGAAATTTAATTCTGGTGGGATAATATTAATGAATTATTAAATTCTATTATGTTTTTCAACACATCCGGTTTAATTGCCTGCATTCCATCGCTCAATGCTTTCTCCGGTTTGTCGTGAACTTCTATAAGCAATCCATCCGAACCGAGTAAAAGTGCGGCTTTTGCCAATCTCTCGACATATCTCGAATCACCTGATGAGTGTGATGGGTCAAAAAGAACCGGGAATTTAGTCTTTTCTTTTAATTCAATAATTGATGCAAGGTCGGGAGTAAAACGCATAGAGGAATCAATTTGTTCGAATGTCCTGATACCCCTCAAACATAAAATTACATTAGGATTACCTTCATTAGTAATATATTCTGCTGCAAATAGCAATTCCTGAAGTGTTGCATTGAAACCTCTTTTAATGAGAACCGGTTTCCTATCCTTAGCTGTTGCCTTACCTATTTGTTTAAGAAAGCCATATGAAGCCATGCTTCTGCTTCCGATTTGAATAACATCAATCAAATCATAGCAATTCTCAATTTCTCCATTATCCATAATTTCGGAAACCACATATAATTCATTTTTAATTGCTGCTTTTTTAATTAATTTTGAACCTTCGATTCCTAATCCCTGGAATGTTTTTGGTGATGTCCTCGGTTTAAAAGCTCCTGCCCGAAAAAATTTTATTCCGATTTCTTTCATTTTCCTTGCTAATCTGTTTATTTGTTCTTCAGATTCTACAGCACAAGGACCAGCTATCAGGACGCTACCTTCCTGAAATTGCTTATATATTTCAGTATAATTAATTTCTTTCATTACTATTTAGTATGTTTTCCAATAATAGTTTACAAATTTAACAGATTTATTACTAATTCGTATTACCCTTAATTCAAAACTTTTATAGAACAATTCAAGTATGCTTCAATTTCGACCAATAATTCTTCACGGCATACATCAGCGATTACACATAGAATTGGTATGTTTCCAAATGCTTTCCTGCAAATCTTTTCAACAATCTCAGCGTCTTTTTGTTCTTTTATATAAGCTCTTACTCCTGAAAATGGAGGTAAATCATTTTCTATAAATATACCTTGCTTGTCAATATTCTCTTTTGTACATAATTCAATTATATTCTCAATCGTTGTCTGTGTTTGTTTGTCAATATTCCCCGGAATTGAATCCTCCCCAATTATTGCAGCAGTACCAGATACAAACAAATCGAGTGAATTTCCTGAAATCACAATTTTTCCCCTTTCGAATTTTGGCGTATTTGGTTGAATATTATTAATTGAATTATTAATAAATTGTTTACCGGTATATTCGTGTGCATTTGACTGTTTCGGATTTTGCAATGGTATAATAATTTTATCGGGAGAATCATTTGTCGCTATAAATTCCATGGAACATCCTACCACACTCATACCTATTCCGGTAGCAGAAGGATATCCATGCTTCCAATTAACGATATTATAAAATTCTGACCTTGCAACATTAAACATTTGATAATTTTCAGTTTCTATTTTTCCTTCATCACAAATTCGTAATTCGTAATTTGTAATTTTCCCGATATATCCCCATTGCCTGACGATGTTTCCAAAATTTAAAATTTGATTTTTCAAGATAGCATTCATTTTATCAAAACAGACAATTGCATTATTATATGCAGATGTGTCATCTTTTTCCGATATTGTTACATCACCTTTGACTGCACCATATATAGAAATATCATCACCAATTTGAGTTTGGCAAAATTCTCCCTCATCAATCCTGTTATAAGTGTAAGAATAATTGGTAGAAGAAATCATTAATACAGTAATTTCGATTTCAATATTTTTATTATTCACCGGTGATTGAGCAACAATCATAACAGGAAAATCAGAATTTTCCGGTATGGATTTTATTAATCTATATATTTCAATTTCTTTTTCTTTAAAATCATCTGAATTATCGGCTTTTACAAATACTGTCATTTTAAGTATCCTGAAGGTAAAAGAATATTTCTTAGATAAATTTCTAATTTTTAAAAGACAGTCATTCATTTCCTTTAAACAATTAATTAAAGAACCATTTTCACTAATATCATCAGAATGAATAATAAAAATTCTTTTTTGCGGTTTATTTGTTATTTTAATAGCTATCTGTTTCATTTTATTATAATTAGGATAAATTATTAAACATTTTAAATAATAAATATATTAATTAATATCTACAAATATAGTGAAACAATAAACTCAAATTAAAACAATAAAGTGGATAAATTTAGTATTGGCAAAATAATAAATTTGTATAAACTATATTTTTTGATAATTTATTTTTCTAATTAACTAAAATTAAACAATATTTTGGGTTTTTATGTCAAAATTAATGGCTTTCGTTGCACCGATTCCAGAGGAGAAATTCCAGCAATGGAAACAATTCAAAAATAAATTAAATAATGAAAACCGAAAGGAATTCCAGGCATCGAGAAAGAGTCTTTGAGTTCGTGAACGTACATTTTTACAGAGAACGCCTATGGGCGATTTTGTAATAGTAACTTTCGAAGGTGATGACCTTTTGGCTTCATTCATAAAATTCTGTCAATCCAAAGACCCTTTCGCCCAATGGTTTATTAAAGAAGTAAAAGAAGTTCATGGAATGGATATGTCACAACCTTTGACAGGACCAATGCCTGAGTTGGTTGTAGATTCCTACTAATAAGTTAAAAAATAAATTTTCCCTGGCATCAAAATAAAAAGGTTTCAGGGATTCTTGTATTTTTTTATTGTTAATTAACCTTTCTCCCTATCATAATGAAAAAACCACCCTCCCTGTTAGTCATAACAGGCATGACAAGTTGAGTCATAAACCTTGAAAACCGGCTGCCCTGAGTTCTTTTCTCGAATAAGAGATAATCTTCGTTTAAAGCCAAAATATTACCAATTTCAGGGATTGATGATAAAAACTCAATTCCAGTTTTATCAAACCATCTTAGCACTTCTCCAAAAGTATGTGTAGTTTCATGCGGATGATTATACTGGTCTAAACACCATGACATCTTTTTTTCATCTGATATATCAGTCCTTGTAAGATAAGAATCCATAGCATGAAATTTTTTACCGGTTAATTTGAAGATTTTTTTCCGAAATTTTGAAAATAACCTTCCAAAACGATTATATAAACCGATTATCAGATACCCTCTTTTCTTCAAAAGTTTAGTAATCGTTTGCATTCCTGTAAATGCCTCAAAAGTATGATGTAAAACACCGTTACATATAACTACATCGAATGAGTTAGCTCTGAAAACCGGTTTAAACAGATTCATTTGATAAAAGGAAACTCTTTTAAGGGAATTCTTTTTCTTAAAATTATTTGCCAAAAGCAGAGAATTTTTTGAAAAGTCGACTCCGAATACCTGGCGATTTGCAAATGAAAGATAATTTGATAATTGTCCCGTTCCACACCCCACCTCGAGGATTCTGACATTAAACGGAAGTTCGTCATTCAATAATCTTGCGAATATGCTTGTCTCGGCTTTCGACATTAATAATGCGGGAGTATCAGTATCATCATAATTAGGAAAAGGATTGTCTTCATAAAATTGCTTCACTTTGTAAGTGATTTTATCGGCATTTTCAACTCCACCTTCAACGAACATCATCGGTATATCATCAACAATGTCAAATTTGTGACCATTAACGCATAATACATAATCATCAGCTACTTCCAAATCACTATTGCAATTCGGACATTGAAATATATCAATACTATTTTTCATGAGAGTGAGCATGATTGATTCATACGATAATAATAATTTCAAATGTCATTACAAATTAGTTTCGTTCACAAATATTCATCTTTATATATAAGAAAATTTTCGAGTATTAGGCAATCCATCTCGGTTTTCATAAAACACTTGTATGCATCCGATGGTGTGCATACAATCGGCTCTCCCCGCACATTGAAGCTTGTATTGATAATAACAGGGCAACCTGTTTTTTTGTGGAATGCTGAAATCAAACCGTAAAAATCAGGATTGTCATTTTTGCTGACTGTTTGGATTCGTGCAGAATAATCGAGATGAGTAACTGCAGGAATCTCAGAACGTTTTATATATAATTTTTCCATCATGCCCAGTTCATCATAATAATCTTGCAAAGGATTACGGATTTTTTCTTTAACCGGTATAACCAACAGCATATAAGGCGATGGAATATCAATATCGAAATAATTACTCGTTTCTTCTTCGAGCACAGCAGGTGCAAATGGGCGAAAACTTTCTCTGTACTTGATTTTCATGTTCAATTTTAATTGCATTTCAGGATTTCTTGCATCTGCTAAAATACTCCTGTTTCCCAATGCACGAGGGCCATATTCCATCCTGCCCCTAAACCAGCCGAGTACTTTACCTTCTGCAATTATTGAAGATGCCTTTTCAAAAAGCTGTTCATCGTTTTCAATTAGCTGAAATATAACATTATTCGCATATAAAAATTTCCTTATTTCATCATTTGAATAGGACGGACCAAGCAAACTCGCTTTCATCCCGTCTTTTCGGGAATCAGGAATTGCGAATTGGGATTTGACATTTTCAGTTCTTTCATTTCCCAAATAAATATAATAACCTGCCAAAGCCGCTCCTAAAGCTCCGCCAGCATCTCCTGCAGCCGGTTGAATCCAAATTTTATCGAATAGTCCCGATTTATATATCAATCCGTTAGCGACACTGTTTAATGCAACTCCCCCGGCTATTGCCAGATTGCTTAAGCCAGTAATTTCTTTTGTTGTTTTAGTTAGTTTTATTATTATAGATTCTGTTACTTTTTGAATTGAATAAGCAAGATTCGCATATTGTTGTGTCAAATTACTTTCAGGAAGCCGTGCTGGAACGCCGAATAATTTTTGCCACTTTTTATTATTTGTCATTTTTAATCCGGTAGCAAAATCGAAGTATTCCATATTCAATAGAATTGAACCATCTTCACGAACATCTACTAATTCAGAATATATCAAATCAATAAATTTTTTGGTTTGCCCGGATTTTTGCTCACCATAAGGGGCAAGTCCCATCAATTTATATTCTCCGTCATTTACTTTAAACCCGCAATAGTATGTAAATGCCGAATAAAGTAAACCGACGGAATGAGGGAATTCCAACTCTTTAACAATTTCTATTTCATTGCCTTTCCCGTAACATATTGTTGAAGTTGCCCACTCGCCTACACCATCGAGAGTGAGAATAGCAGATTCCCTGAAAGGAGACGGGAAATAAGCCGATGCAGCATGGGACAAATGATGTTCGGGGAATAGCAATGGGATTTTATTTAGTAATTTATTATTATCTACCGTGGAATCCAATATTTTTCCCAACTCATCTTTTATCATTTTTTTCATAAAAAGCTTTTCTTTAATCCACACAGGCATTGCCTGCAAATAGCTTTTCAATCCCTTAGGAGCAAAAGAATGATATGTTTCCAATAGCCGTTCAAATTTGATATATGGCTTTTCATAAAAGGATATAGCCGATAAATCCGACAGTGTTAAACCGGCAATATGAAGTACGGATTTTATTGAATTGTGAGGAAACGAGCTGTCATTTTTTTTCCGGGTAAAACGTTCCTCCTGTGCAGCCGCGATTATTTCGCCATCCTCGACGATTGCTGCTGCCGAATCATGATAATATGCTGATATTCCAAGTATAGCTTCCTTCATTTAATCTTTTGAAATTTAAATTTATTTATTTAATTAAAATAAAGTGTAAATAAAAGGCGCCACTGCACTGCCGCTTGTCAATACAACAAGCACACCGATTAAAAGGAGAATGATAATAGCTGGAATTAGCCAGAACTTCTTCCTCTCCTTCAAAAATCCAAGTAAATCTTTTAGAAATTCCATAACATAGTTCAATAATAAATAATTGAAATTGATAACCGATAATTTTTATATTTTATTTCATAATTCTGTAAATATAATTCAGATTTATTTTAATACGGTTTAAGCAAATCTTTTTTACTGAATCTGTAATTTCTCGTATTAAAAACACTTTCCTTTGATTTTTTCCATTGTTTCAATTTTAAAGAATCAAAACCTTTGCTTTTCTTACCAAATCCCAAATTTCTCAATAATTTTCTAATTAATCCTATTGGAGTAATGACAATAAAAAATATCAATGTCAGCAGTACCTTCGATGATATCCACCCGAGAATATTAGCAAAAGTAAACCAAAGTATTGCAGGGATAAAGAAAAATCGCGAATACAGCATATCGAGCAATAACAGAATTGAACCGGCAAAAAGCCAATTCTTCGAGCCGGTTATCAAACAAATGATAAGGCAAATCAAGGTAAAAGCCATACCGGTGTCCTTCATCTGAATTTGGTCCGGCTTTAGAACAAGAATTGACTTACTTTTAACTGATTCCATAATATTATTTAAATTTATCAAAAATTATAAATGGAAATATAAAAAAAATTAAGATATTCAAACAAAGATTATTAAATTAGGATTTTGTAAATAAATTTGTTTAACCTAATTCAAAATTTTTGGATATGAAAAAGGGCAATGATACCAAAAAAGCAGATAATATAAAGACAAATAAAAAAAATATAAAACCAGTTTATTTAATTTTCATATTTATTATCCTTTTTATTTTTCAGGAAATAATATTCAGGATTATATTCCCTATACCCGAGATTTTGAATTTCAATAGAATAAACTATTCACCGGTTTTCTTTGAAGCTTCATCTTCAGAATTAAAGTATCTTGAGAATGCTTCGTTCATTTGGGCTTCGGACCCTGACGGTGTCGAATCTTTAATCAATCTTAATATTTATGGTTTTAGGGGAAACGATTTCAACATTAAGCCGGACCGTGATAAAACAAGAATAGCATTTATGGGAGATAGCTTTGTTGAAGGTTATCTTGCTAAGGATGATGAAATGATTATTTCTGTTTTCGGCAATGAAGCAAAACGACAAGCAAAGAATTATGAATTACTCAATTTCGGTATTGGCGGCTCTGATTTTTCAACATATTGCGGTTTGCTTTGCGATATGGTGCCTATATTCAAACCTGACCATGTAATACTTATTCTTCACGGAAACGATTTACCGCCGTCGCCATACAACCCTGAATGGCTGAAAAAGCCGCTCGAACCGGAATACTCCCATTGGTGGGTACCGAGAATTTATTATGTATTAAAAAATGTTATACAGAAAAAAACTGTTGCCCACTGGTGGATAAGCAAGCCATTCACATTTTTTGCGCCTGTTCCTGCTCCGAGCAATCCATGGTCAAATACAGAAAAAGCAAGCAGGTATGAAAAATTTATTTCTCCTAAAGTAGCAGAAGCAATTAAGAAAGGCAGATTTAATCCATTTGCAGTGGATGAATATTCCCAATTCAAGGAACATCTGCCGGAAGTTCTTAAAATAACACCTCACCTGAATGGAATTGAAAACTTCATGGCATTGTATGGTAAGAAAATATACATTGTTTATGTGCCATCGAGAAATCAGGTCAGCCCTTATTATCTGAAATTTGAAAAAGAGTTCTCGACTGACAGTGTATTAGTCCCGCTGACTGATTCCATTTACAACATTCATGCGAAAATATTGAAAGAAAACTGTAAGTCATTAGGAATTCCTTTTTATGATTGTACAGAAATAATAAGGAATGAAGAAAATATAGGGAATCACCTTTATTGGAATTATGATGAGCACATGCGTCCTAAAGGGTATGCCCTTTTAGGTAAAGCGATTTATGAGTGGTGGAAAAATGCAAAGGATTTGTATTGAGAACTTGATAATTAAATTAACTTAATGGGATAGATTATTTTTTTACAACATATATTAAGAATTATGAAAAAATTTATACTTATTATTTTTATAATCTCATTTTTGATTATATCTTTTATCGCATGTAGTAAAAACGTTAAGGAAAATTCTGTTACTGTAAGAACACCATTAGAATATCTTGAATATATTATCGGAGAGCAAAATAAGATAATTCCTAAGATGCTTGATTTTAACCAGGCACTTGAATCGGGTGAAGAAGGGAGAATCGAACACATGCTGACACTTTTGCAAAAACAAACCGAATCCTCAGTAGATGAAGTGATGAAACTCAAACCATTCGAAGGAGATAAAACTTTCAAAAAAGCAGCTTTGGAATTATTCGAATTTTATCAATCAATTTCTAATGATGAATTTGTTGATATGGCAAAAATTTTTACTAAAAAAGATAAAATGACACAGGATGATTTCGACGAGATTACTGAATTGAGACGTAATATAATTGATAGAGAAAAAATTCTTGACCAAAATTTATCTAATGCTCAAAAGACATTCGCTGATAAATACCAATACAGATTGGAGCAAAACAGGGAGTTGCAAGATAAAATCAATAAAGGAGGATAATATGATTTTAATCTTTTTAAAATTTTTTTTATTTATTAAATATGAATAAATAATTTATTTTGAGACAATACATTTAAAATTTAAATTAATTTTGTTTAAAAAATTGTAATTTTTCTCTGTGTAGGTGAAATTATGAAAAGTAAAATAGATAATAAAAAGAAACAGCAAATTAGAACAAATTCAAAATCCAGTAAGGTAAAAAATTCAAAAAGAAATTTTAGACCGATATTATTAAAATATGTATTACCACTATTCGGATTATTAGTCATAATAGGTGGAATTTGGTTTCTATTCATTAAAAAAAGCAGTAGAGACCTTTATGCGGAAAACTTTAAAAAAGCGGGGTTAAATAGCAGAATAACAATATTATATCCGAGAAACAATTCAATTTTTCCACCGGAAATTGCCTCTCCAACTATACAATGGAATGACCCGGATAAAAGCACTTTTCAATGGCTGGTGATGGTCGAAAAGGACAATAAAGTTAAGTTCATTTCTGATTATCTGGATGAAAATAAATGGAAACCTGACTCATCAGATTGGGAAGAATTAAAATCAATATCTAAAGGAGGAGATTTAACGATTAATGTTATTGGTATAATGAAAGAAGTACCGGGAAAAATTTATAATGGAGGTAAAGTAAATATCAGTATTTCTAAGGATTCTGTAGGTGCTCCGATTTTCTTCCGGGCTGTTACTTTACCTTTTGGATTTGCGGCAACTAATCTCCCGACAATAAGTTGGAGATTGGGAAATATTGCAAATTATTCACAACCAAAAATTCTATTGACGAATCTCACTGTATGCGGTAATTGTCATTCTTTTTCAAAAGATGGCAATACTATTGGAATGGATGTGGATTACGGGAATGATAAAGGTTCTTACTTTATATCCACTATATCTAAAAACACCGATATGGTCTTTGACAATATAATTACATGGAGTGATTATAAACGGGAAGATAAAGAATACACCTTCGGATTGTTATCACAGATTTCTCCTGACGGAAGATATGCTCTTAGTACTGTGAAAGACCGTTCTATTTTTGTAAAAATTGACAATATGGATTATTCTCAATTATTTTTCCCGATTAAAGGTATAATTGCTGTTTATGATACAAAAACAAAAAAATTCTGGGCTTTACCTGGTGCTGATGACAAACTGTATTGTCAGAGTAATCCTGTTTGGAGCCCCGATGGAAAAACCATTCTTTTTGCTAAAGCTCCTGTTTATCATCATCAATTGGCAGAATTGTCAAAAGAAGTTATTATACCGACAGAATATGCTAATGAATTTATTGAAGGAAAACGTGATTTTAAATTTGATATATATCAAATACCATTCAATGATGGAAATGGCGGTGAAGCAAAACCATTACAAGGAGCTTCTAATAACGGGATGAGCAATTATTTCCCGAAATTCTCTCCTGACGGTAAATGGATTGTTTTTACACAAGCAAAAAATTTCATGCTTCTGCAGCCGGATGCCAAATTATTTATAATGCCTGCTTCGGGAGGAACTCCCAGACTGATGAATTGCAACAATCTGAATACTATGAATTCATGGCATTCCTGGTCACCTAACGGAAAGTGGCTTGTATTCAGTTCTAAAGCAAAAGGTCCATACACTCAACTTTATTTGACTCATATAGATGAAAATGGGAATGATTCTCCGTCAATTTTACTCGAAAACATGACAATCAGAAGCCGTGCTGCAAATATCCCTGAATTTATCAATATAAAATATAATAACCTCGAAAGTCTTAATGACAAATTCATCGGTCATGATGTTTATACTATCGAAAGAAGTAATGAAAGATTAAGATTGAAAGATTATACGGGTGCACTGAGAGAACTTGATAAAGCTATTTCTATTAATCCGAATGATATGTCTTCAATAAACATGAGAGGTTTAGTTAAATTTGAACTCGGCAGACATAAAGATGCATTAGAAGATTTCAATAAGGTCGTTGAGCTTGACCCGAATTCATTCTCTGCTTATCATAACCGGGCAAATGCCAAAATGCTTTTGAAGGATTATGAAGGTGCTATCGAAGATTTCGATATTGCTATTAAAATGGACCCTCAAAATCCCGTCGAATATTATGACAGGGGTGAAGTAAAATTTGATATTGGAGATTTTAAAGGCGCAATAAAAGATTTTACTATGTCTGTACGGTTGGATCCCAGAAATGAAAAGGCATACTCGACAATGGCATCTGCAAAATATAATATTAGTGATTTCAGAGGGGCTGTTAAAGATTTCGATAAGACTTTGGAGCTTAATCCGAGAGATTCTGTTTCGATTCTTAAACGCGGCTTGTCGAAAATGCAGCTCGGCATGATTGAATCCGGCTGCTTGGACCTTAAGGAATCCTACAAGCTCGGTTATAAGGAAGCTTTAGAATATATTAATAAATATTGCAAATAAAAATATTTTATTTCAGAATTAATAATCTGAAATTAATATAACCGGAATCGGTGCTAAACTCATTAATAGAATTTTTAACAGGTATTAGAATTTTATTTGCACTATAAAGCGTTTAATCCAATTCTTTTACTTTTCTTTGATTGAAATACGATATTATAAATCCTATTGTAATTAAAATTACTCCAAGCCATACGAAATTAATGTATGGTTTGACAGACAATTCAAATACAAGAATTTCCTCAGGTTCCTTATATATTTCATCGGTTGATTTAAAAGCAAAGACTGATTCTGATAAAGAAATATTTTCGTGTGAAGGCACGAAATTGGTAAATGCAATATCAATATTAGTTCCAGGTACGGATTTCCAGTTAATATCCTTATACACAGAAGAATTTCCGAATTTCGTATATAATGTGTCTGTTAAAGTATCGCCTTTAATTAAGTAATTGACAACAACTCCAAGTCGGGCACTATTTTCATCATTCATGCCTGTATGTGACATATCATATCCCGAAACATGAAACTTTACAGAACTGTCAATCAAAAAATTTGTAGTTGCACCTTTTTGTACCGAAACTGTATTTAAATTACTTTGTACTTCAGCACTTTTTAATGTAATATATATGTCCCTTGTAATTTCCCTTTTTATTCCCGGTTCGATAATTGGAGATTGTCTTTCGTTGAAATCGCTCCAGTAAACAATCGGGTCAACTATTGATGTACTTCCATTCTTTTCTATTTTGATTCTGTATATAAACTTTTGCCTGTCTGTCTTCTCTTTCTCAATTTCAATTTTATCCACTAAGGAAAAATTATAACCCAATGCTTTGGTTATTTCCCCTTTTTTAAGAATGACATGTTTGGTTGTGGAAAAACCTCCGGTAGCTACTACACCTATCATTAATAATGATATACCAATGTGTGATAAATACCCTCCGAGTTTCAACGGATGATTTCTAAAATTTCGAATTGCAAATTCTGCATTCACAAAAACAGAAAACATTATCGTAAATAAAAGTAATATATATTTTAATTGGGTTACTCCTGAAATAAAATAAATGAAAATAGTAATCAGCGTTAGGATAATTGCAGTTAATGATTTTTTCATTACATTTTTTATAGATGTTGATTTCCAGTTTAGGAAAAGGGAAATTCCATTAGTCAGTAATATCATTATCATTATTGGCAGGTTCCAATTATTATAGAGTGAAGTTTCCACTGAACTTTTTTTCATCCCGAATGCTTCCGATATTATGGGCCAGCTCGTACCAATCAAAATTATTACGGTTGACAAGAGTAAAAAGATGGAACCGAAGGTAAGCATGAACTCTCTTGAACTAGCATTAAAGCTAATGTGTGAGCTTTTAATATCCTTGCTTCTCATCAAAAATGCAAATAGACCAATTAATATGAATGCTACCAGAATTGCAACAAGAAGAAAATAAACCGTATTTCCCGGGTCGGTGAATGAGTGAACCGAACTATCTCCGAGTATTCCGCTCCTTGTTAAAAATGTTGCATACAATACAAGAACAAATGTTGCAATTGCAATGACAAAATTAGTTTTAATCAGACCATTCGTTATTCTTTGAACAATCATCGTATGAATCATAGCCATTGTGCATAACCATGGAAGCAATGAAGAATTTTCTACAGGATCCCATCCCCAGAATCCGCCCCAGCCAAGAGTTTCATAAGCCCAGAAACCGCCGAGGGAAATACCTAATCCGAGTAGTGCAGAAGCAATGATTGTCCATGGAAGTGTTATTTCAATCCATTTTTTATAATCTCTTTGAATCAATCCGGCAATTGCAAATACAAATGGAATTGATGCGGCGGCATAACCTGCAAATAAAATCGGGGGATGAATTGTTATCCAGGGATTCTCCAGTACAGGATTCAATCCTCTGCCGTTTGCAGGAACATTGCCCGGTTGAAAATTATTTTCTTTATACGTGTCCCATATATAATCGAATGGGCTTTTCATTGCTATTATCAGAAGAATTAATCCGATAAGCAATACATACATACCCATGACTATTGATTCATAGCCATGCTGTTTCGCATACCTGATGACAAAAAAACCGAAAATTGCATAAAAGAACACCCATAATAAAAATGAACCTTCCTGTCCGGCATAAAATGATGAAAACAGGAGGTATGCCGGAAGTTCCCTTGATGAGTATTCCCATATATATGAAAATTGGAAATTATGTGAAAAAATATTGATTAGGAAATATACTGTTACAAGAATTATTCCTGATAATATTCCATAAAACATTTTTCTTGCGAGCAATAACTTTTCACCTTCTTTCTTATATGATAAGAAGAACAAACCAGAAGTTACTACCGACATTAAAAGTAAAATATAAATTAAAATTTTTCCAAACATAAAATTTCCCGGATTAATAATTAAATAATTTTATCATTGTATGATTCTTAATTCTATTCTCCTGTTTTTAGCCCTGCCTTCACTTGTGTTATTATTAGCTATAGGTTCAAGGGGACCTTTACCTTTTGCAAGAAGACGGAATCTGTCTATACCTTTACTAACGAGATAATTTTCGACTTCCCTTGCTATCCTTTCGCTTCTATCCATTAATTCCTGCCTTGTTCCGACATCGTCGGTATGAGCAATGATTATCAATTTAGCATTTTTATGGGATTTTAAATACCTGATGTATGAACTTAAATAGCTTTTGACGTTTTTATTAACAAATGTATTTTGCTCTTCAGAATATGACAAAAATTTTGTTTCATCCGGCTTGATTTTTACTCTAACTGTTCTTTCTGCAACCGGTCTGTTTGAAACTTGTTTTTTCAATTCGAAATTTATTGTGCTTATATTTTTATCGTCCCCTTCATTTATAATAAAGTCATGTTCAGGTGTTACCGACTCTATATCAATATCATCGAGGTCTTCCTTATCTATCCATGCAAGATATTCACCGGCTTTTAAATTATTCATTGAAAAGCTTAAATCTTTTTTTACTGTTGCAATATCCTTGAAAGAGCTGTCCTTGCTCATAAAATGAATATTCATCCCAATCAGTATTTTTTTGTCAATACCTGAAGCCAATAACAGTTTGCCATTAATGCCCCCCCGAACTTCATTGACTTTATCCCGGTTTTTTTTATCAACCACAGGAATCTTTACTTCATTGTCATTCGTCGTTTTTCCCGCTATAACAGGTAATGTTTTATCATAAGACAACTGAATATGGCAGCCCGGAGCACAGCTTCCTCCATTATCAGTTTTTACATAATTCAAATTCATTACCCATGTTCCGAATTTTGATTTGTCTTTTATCAAATGTTCTTTGTCTGAACCATGAATGTCATGACACAAAGTGCAATTTCTTCCTTTGTCATTTCCGACATGGAGGTAATGTAAATTGTTTGTCCCGTTTCTGAAATTAGTAGAATTTTCCGTTTTCTTCATAACAAGAAGATTTTGGTCATGGCATTTAAAGCATAATGCAAATGATTCAGCTTTACCCGGCACATAAGTTCCTTCATGGAATTCTTCTGTCAAGAGGAAATTATTCTTTGATGAGTGCGGCTTATGACACTCGTTGCATCCATCCATAACAGGCGGGTGAACATATTTGCTTTTCAGCTTTGGTTTGATTGCCTCAAATTCCACATCTCCGGATTTAATGCTTTTATTATGGCACTTGAAGCACAAATCCGGTTCTTCCTGCTTTTTCAATTTACTTAGGTTTGAATTATGTGGCGAATGACATGCAAGGCAATCCAATTTTTTAACAGGACCATGAACATATTTCTCATTATCGAGGTCTGAATGACAAGTTGTGCAAATTATCTTGCCATCATTTGTATTAAGAAGTGATTTCTGGTCTGAACTATGCGGATTATGACAGGTCAGACAATCACCTTCTTTGTATGGCACATGTTCGGATTTTTGATTTTTAATGGACAAATCATGGCAATCATTGCATAGTTCAGGAACATTTTTTGTCAGAGTGTATTCTTTTCCGGCATCATCAGGATGTTTGTTACTGTTCTTTTGATGGCATGACTCGCAGTCTTCCTTTGCGGCAGGATGTAAATTTCTGAATTTCATTAAATCTGCATGGCACCCCGATGCAGTGCAGTTAACCTTTTCCGGTTGTTCCTGCGGGGTCAGCTTAAAATAATTGAATAAGACAAATATCAGAATTGTCACAACTATAATTATTTTATATTTATGTTCTCTTATCAAAACCTTCTCTCAATTCTAATATATGCACTCATAAAATCCGATGTTGTTCCTATGAAATTCCTATAAAATGCTTCAACACCGAAGGTCATGTAAATTTTTAAAATATTCACTATATATTCAAGTTTTAAGTTCAATAAATTCATACCCAATCCCCTCCCGGACTGATACCTGTATGATGCCTCAGTATTAACTTTTGACCAATCCGCTAAACTATATTCAATGTTCCCGGATAAGTCGGCAAATTTTTGAATCTCCTTGTCTTGAGTTAGGTTATAATACTGAAAATTACCAAGGACGGAAAGAATCAAACCCTGCATAATCTCCCCGTTATAATTCATATATATTCTGTATGAATTATAAGGTACAACGTTTGAATTGTAAAAATCAGCTTCTGCTCCACCTGTAAAAACACCTTTTCTCACTTCCAATCCTGCAACTTTTTGATGTGAAATCTTCAGAATTTTAGTTTCCGGTGTGTAAACATCTCCGAAATTATTTTCAAGAACTTTTACATAAATATCGAGGACTTTGTCTAATAGAGATACTCTCGTTTCAAATACATGAGAGAATGAATTAAAATGGTAAGAGCTTTGGCTCTCGGCTTCGTAGTCAATATATACATTGCTCCTGTTGGCAATTTGTCCCCCGGGGAGCCGCTGTATTTCTATGAAATCACCTCTCTTTATTAATATAAAATCAATATTTTCACGAAATATTACAGTCCCGTTATTGTTCTTAACAACAATCGTTCCCTGTCTTACATAAGGATTTTTTAATAGTAAGACTTTACCGTCTTCGAGCGTATATTCTTCGTTTCGCACAATGATTGGGGCAGAGGTGCTTGTTCTTTTCTCGTTCAATCCGATGAATTCGTAATTGATATATAACATTCCGGGTGTAATTATTTTCTCATAATTAAAACCTAATCCTGCAATGTTCCTGTTCTCTTTATAGGTCTTCACATCCATATTTGAATATTGATAATACCCGAATGTATGAAGACTCAAAAATAACTGATGTTCAATTTTCAAAATTGGATTATGCTGCGTTATACTTAAATTATCCTGCAAAACATTAGCATAAAGATAAGTTGCCGTCAATAGAAAATTTTCCGGAAGCAAAAGCTTTAAAGTAGCGTTTTCATCAATCCTGTTTGCCTGCTGGGCTCCTACTGAATTCAGATAAGATAAGAAAGAATTAAATTCAGTTTTACCGTCGGAGGTAAAACCAATCCTGTTTGACATCGTCGTATGGGCAATTTTCGTTTCCAACGTTCCACCACCGGAATAATCGCTCTTTATGTCATCATAATTGAAGTTGAGTTGATTATCGCTAAATGAACCGAAACTTCTGCTAAGTGTTCCGGTAAATGATCTGTCATCATAAAAATATCTTCTTCCTGTCGCCAATTCTGTTTCTCCCCATTCCGACCTCTGCGCACTAATATTTAATGGTAAAATTGAATTTTTTATTGCCAATTTTCCGCCTAAATTGGTGCTTTTCAGTTCAACATCTGTTGCGAAATCCCTGCTTGTGTAACTATGTCCTGCTCCACCGAACAAACCGACCGTAACAGGAAGACTATTTAATAATGATATATTCACATTGATTCTTTCGGCTGTATTCGATTCTGTCCTGTTCGGAATAACGAGAAAATTATCAATGTGGGCATTTGGACTGTATTCCATATCGGCATCCAGGGTCATAAAATTCGGATGCCATACGTAACTGTTTGCATTCAGCTTAATAAAGCTCCTGAATGCTGATGATTTCATCAATTCTCTGAAATCAGATTCAAGTTTATCCGTTTGCTGCCTGTATGAACCCTCGACGGATACCGAACCGTTTATGGAATTAAAATTCCAGGGTCCAATCGAATACATTGGATTTTGCCCGTTTGCATTCACTGCTGCAAATATTATTATTAAAATTATATATATTTTATTGATAATCATTTATTTCTTGTTAAATCTATTTAATTTTGCACACTCACTTATTTTATTCTTATTATATTTCTATTATATCATTACTCCTCATTATAAAACCCGAATTTATTTAAGAAAGAATCTCTCATTAGACCCATGAGGATTGTGACATTCCCAGCATTTTGTATCCTCAATTTCCGAATGTACCTCGTTTTTCATCACATCTTTCTTATCATGACAGTAGTAACATAAATTCTGCCCGTTTCTTATTAAAAGCTTTTGGTATTTCCCCTGGTGTGGTTCATGGCATTGAGTGCAATAACCCGAAGCTGCAGGACCATGAACATATTTAAAATTCTTGCCAAAATCATCATGGCACTGGTAACACAATCCCGGTTGATTGGAATTCAAATGGTTTGCTGCATTTGCATCATGACAATTCTCACACGCTTTGTCACCATAAGGAGGATGTGTGTAAGTTTTTTCGGATTTAACATATTGCTTTAAATCCATTTCTTTCATAGCTAGATTATTTGTATCCGTCTGCACAGGTTTTGCATTTGGGTCGGGAACCCCGTCAAAAAAATAAGACAAGGTTTTGTAATTCTTCTCAACAGAACATGAAGTTATAAAAAAATTTGCAGTTCCAATTAATAACAGAATTAATCTTTCAATATTAATTTTAAATCTAAACATATATTTATTTTATCTGTAAAAAAATTACAGCAATTACAATTTAATGTGCCATCTTTGGCTCGACAAAACCATACACTGTAATTTTGTCCGGTCCAAACTGATTCGTAACGAAAATCAAATATTTTAAATCAAATGCCGGGTCAACAAAATCTCTGAAATAATCCAGATTCTCATAATCAATTGCAACTTTCGCCGGCATGTACATATATCCCTCACCTTTATAACTCCCACCAAAAAACATCAATAATTCGCCATCGGGGTTAAAAATCTGTACATTTTCAAAAGCTGCATCCACCACAAATAAGTTTTCATCTTTATCGAGGGCTATTCCCTTCGGTCTCACTAATTGCCCGATTCCCCTCCCATAACTGCTTATTGCTTTAATATATTTCCCATCCAAATCATAAACTTTAATATGAAACTCACCGAAATCGGTTACATAAAGTTTGTCATCTTTAATATAAATATTCGTCGGTTGGTGAAGAAACTGCGGTTCGCTTGTATCTGCATCAGGAAATGATGTAATCAAACTGAAATCTATCTTTGAAAATACATCAATTTTTCCTGCTTTAATATCAGATATATAAATTTTATTTTTATATTCAAACACATCTGTCGGCTTTTCTAGAATTTCATCGCCAAAGCTTTTATAAAATTTCAGGTATTTATCGAATACGACAATATCTTTTCTATCTACATCTACAATATATAATAATGAATCGTTATCAACAAAGCAATTAATTGGTTTTTTCAGCACCCCTCTTCCTCCGGGGGTAAAATTATCAAAGGTTTTTTTATCGAGGTCAATGATTTCGATTCCATTTAGTTTCGTATCGCACACATATATTTTATTTCTTACTACAGCAATACCGTAAGGTTTCTGAATTGGATAGTCTTTTTCCTCGCCTATAATCATCTTTACAAATCCAGACCTTCCGCCGGTTATATCCAGTGAACTCCTGATGCTCGTCAGGTATTGTATTCTTGTTGTATCAGGCGGAGATGGAAATATCACAAGCTCACTGCTTCTCGTCCTTGAGATTTTATTTGAACAAGAAACCAGGAAAATAAAGAATAAGATTAAAATCCAAAATATATTAAATATTATTTTCATTGTAAAAATCAATAATCGTACACGCAAAAAAGGGGCGGTTTTTAATCGCCCCAATTAAAAATGCGATCTTTTTCAGTCAAATGCTTACTTGTTATGACATGTAAGGCATAATGCACTTGCAGCATTCGATTTCCTAAGCATCTTCGCAATTCCGGGTGTATTGTGAACATCGTGGCAAGAGGAACACTGCATCTTATCACTCTCCAGCCATCTGTTTTGAATTGTTCCGCTACCTGCTGCTCCCACTTCTTTCACTGCCGGGTCATAAAGCTCACCATCAGAAGTTGATAATGCCGTATTATACGTAAATGATACCGGGTGGTCATTACTCAAATCGGTGCCAAGGAATTCCGGGTCAGCGGATGTAAGAAAATGTGTACCTGTTGTGGTGCTGCCAAAATTTTCGAGCGCCACTGTACCGTCATGGCAGCTTAGACATAATTTTGATGAACCATCTGGTTGTCCTATTGTTGCCTGTATTGTCCCGTTTGTATATACGGTAAATGATGCTGTTGTTACAGCATGATTCCATAAAGGTTTGTTCGTAGCACTTGCATTATGTGGTGTATGACATGGTAAACAAATTTCACCGCTTGTATTCCAAGACTGACCTGAAAAATCATGTGCAGAACCGGTAATAACAGCTAATCCGCTGTTGCTGCTGGTAAAAAATACTACTAATGACAAAACCAAAAATAACTTAAATAATTTCATATAACCTCCTTTTTAATTGAAAAACCAATTTGCGCCTTTTTTCGCCCTTTTAATTCTTAATCCTTTTCTAATTACTGTTAAATCTCTGAAATATATAAATCATAAGAAATTATATTTTCGTGTAAAATTTCTAGTATAAAATTATGAAAAAAAAAAATATTAACCAACAAAAATTTTACATTCATTATTTAGTTAAAACTAAATATTTCAATGACTTATTACCATACAGCATTTTAGTTAATGTCGTATAAAATTTCAATTTTAAATTAATAAAATTTAATAAAACTACTTAATATGTATAGGGATTATGATTCTGACCATGACATGTTAAATAACATCTTCCATGATATAATCCCTGGTCGTCAAACCTTAATATTCCACTACTCGATGGTGATACTACCGCTGTGTTAAAATTTATCAGATTTGAATTATTTGTACTGTTACCCTGTGTACTGCTTATGCCGTGCGGGTCATGACATATATTACAGTTAGACCCTTCACCCACAATATGCTTATTATGTTCACGAAATGAGTTGTCGCCTAATATCGATGTCCTGCTATGGCATGTATAGCATAATGCATAATTTGCAGCTGATTCGCTGGTATTATCCACTCTTACGTATTGTTTAACAAGAATCTGCGCATAAGTTGAGCCATGGGGACCCTTCGGAACACTTGTTCCATCTGAAGCATGACAATCAGAGCAGTAAACCTTGCTCGTTGTTGTCCAGGGTGATATCAAGCTTGGAACATTCGGATTCGGACCTGCCGATTCAACCGGGTGAAAAGAAGGATTTGCCGGGTCAAATTCCAGACGTACATTATTTTGGGCTATTTGCCTTGTTGTTGGACTTCCGGGTCTCCACGAACTGCTTGAATGGCATTTATAACAAATTTGATATTCGTATTGTGATGGGTCAACATTATTTCCATCAGTATCGACCCCTTTAACTCCAAGCAGCGAACCTTTGACATTCGGTGCCGAAGCTGCGTTGGCATTGCTTGCGTGACCATTATGGCAATCAACACATTCTACATGCTGAGTAACGGCTATATTGGCTTCTGTAGGGTCATGAACACCGGTATAACCGGCAACATTATGCTTGTATGTTTTATTCAATTGAGTCTGAATATTAGTAGAAGCAACATTACCATTGTGGCAGCTTAAACAATTAGATTCTTCTGCGGCATAATTCATGTTTCTCACTGCTCCTGCATTATGCGGATTATGACAGCTTTCGCAGGCATTTGTCGTTACGGTTGTCCATGGAGTGTGAAACCAGGGATTCGGTGATGTCCCGTTCCAGGTTTTTGTGGATGTTTTATGAGTTGAACTACTCCAATATGTCCTGTTATGACAGCTTACGCATAAGGCAGAATTTTGCGACGATGCAACCAAAAATTTTATCGAAGTATTTTCGTGTGGATTATGGCATGAAGTACACTGCACCTTGGTATTGTATAAACTAACAGGTGGAGTGATCGATGCTGGCTGCTGCAACTGTCCGTCGGCTGTCGCAAGAGCAGAGTTATATACAAATGAAACCGGGTGGTCGTTTGTCATGTTTTTCGTAAGATTGGTATTCCCTGCCGGCATTGTTGTTACAGAACCGAAACTAATTGCCGATGTTCTGCTTACGACACTGCCTAACGCTATCGTGCCGTCATGGCATGACAAACACATTAAAGATGCACCGTCAGGCTGACCGATTGTTGCATTCGTGGTCGAACTTGAATATAATGTAAATGTTTGTCCCGGGTCTGTCCTGTTCCACAATGGTGTTTTTGCCGCTGCGTGTGGTGTATGACAAAAAATACAAATTTCCGACTCACTCGCTGCTTTAACGGTACCCGGTCCGCTTACCGACAAATTATGTTTTGTATTGCTTATTTTCTCAGAGTGAAGCAAGCTCACAAAGAAAATCAGAATAATACCTACAATTATCATTGTTAATTTATTTTTCATTTTGAACTCCCTTTATCAATTGAAAAATTTGAATCCTTGAATTATAAGAATCAGCTATGTAAATTCTGTCATTCTTATCAATAAATATCCCCGATGGCAGCCAAAATTCTCCATCGGCTTTTCCCTGCGTTCCAAAATAATACAGGAAATTACCTTTTCTGTCAAATACCTGTACCGAATTAAACAATGCATCAACAAGAAAAATATGTCCGTATGAATCCGTTGCAATGCCTTTTGGAGATGCAATATATCCCGTTGAATTACCTGCTTCGCCGAAAACCGACAAAACCTCTCCCTGATTTGATAAAATCTGAATCCGAAAATTCATTGCATCAACAATATAGACATTTTCTTCCGAATCAATCCAGATATAAGTTGGGAAATTGAACTCACCGGATGATGTTCCTCTTTTGCCTATTGTCCTTTTTAAATTTCCATTACCGTCCAAAATCATTATCCTGTGATTAGCGGTCTCAGAAATCCATATTTCATCTTTTGAATTTGAATAGGCAATCCCTGTAGGTTGGTTCAATATTAAAGTATCGTTCAGAATTCGGGGTGTATCATCTTTATTATTCATTACATAGATTTTATCATTTTTTGAATCTGTAAAAAATATTTTCCCGCTATTAGCAAAGCAAATCCCAACTAATGACGGATAAGAATTTTCGTTTGAGCCGACTTTATTGAATTTTCCGGTATTTTTTTCTATAAGCAACGGATTCTGAATCCCTTGGTCAGCAACGATAAAAGTTGCGGTATCAATTGCAATGACATTAACCGGCTTGACTAATCCTTTGAATTCTTCACCCGCAACAAATTCTACCACTTTTTTCAGGAATCCCTTTTTATAGTTTAAATCCTTATCTGTGGATATTTTTTCAATCCATTTTATATCGAAAGATTCACTTACAGAATCAGTTTCATCCGACTTTGTTTCATTAATTAATATGGTGTTTCGGGATATAACAAAAGTGAAAGTTATAATCAGAAATAATATATATAATAATATAATTTTAATTAATTTCAAGATTAACAAAAAGTAATAATTTATAACAATCTATTTGAATTTATTTAATAAAAAATCAATTTCGACATAAAAATAATAAAAAAAAATATATAACAAAAGAAAATGTCAGTTGTGTAATATTCAGTATTTATTAATTATTAGTTCAAACTAAAACCAGCACAATTTAAATATACTTAAAGAATTAGTTGGGGTTTTATGATGTGAAATTACTACCATTAAAAATTTTTTAAATAATTTAAATTATCGTATTTTTGAACCCCCACATACGTGGGATTTTTATTTTGATATTTTCTTCTAAATAAATTTTATTTTAAAATAGAGTAAGTTGAGAAGTTAATATTTTTCGCCAAACGGAGAGGTGGCCGAGTGGCTGAAGGCAACGGTTTGCTAAACCGTCATAGTGGTAAAACGCTATCGCGAGTTCGAATCTCGCCCTCTCCGCAGATTTTCTATAACACCTTCTTATTCAATATCATTGCTGTTGCCTGGTCTGTCGGTGTAATCAATATATCCTGAATCGTTACATGCTTCGGACGTGTCACACAAAATAGTGCTACCTCGGCAATATCTCTTGAAGTAAGAGGGATGTATCCTTGATAAATACTCTTTGCTCTTTTTGTATCTCCACGAAATCTAACTTCAGAAAATTCAGTTTCGACTAAACCTGGGTCAAGGTTTGTCACTCTTATGCCTGTTCCGTTCAGGTCAATCAACATCCCTTTAGAAATAGCTTTGACCGCATACTTTGTACTGCAATAGACATTACCGTTGGGATACACTTCCCTTCCGGCAAGTGAACCGATATTAACTACATGACCGGATTTTCTTTCTACCATTCCGGGAAGTACAAACCTTGAAACATTCAGCAATCCTTTAACATTCGTATCGAGCATTTCATCCCAGTCATCAAAGCTGCCTTCCTGAATCTTATTCATTCCCCTTGCAAGTCCTGCATTATTGATTAGGATATCAATATTTTTAAATTTTTCAGGTAATTCTTTTATACTTTTCTCGACATTCTTCCGATTTCTAACATCACACTCAATATTCAGGATTTCAACTTTATATTTTTGTTTGATTCTTTTCGATATTTCATCGAGCTTATTTTTCCTTCTCGCAAGTAGTATCAGATTTGCTCCTTCTTCTGCAAAAACTTCAGCACATGCTTCTCCAATCCCTGCCGACGCTCCAGTTATTAATGCTAATTTACCTTTTTGATTCATATTATTTTATCAAACTCCCTAAACTAACTATTTGTGGACTTTCAACTGTAAAACCGAGAAAACGCTGTGCTATATCATAAAAAGTCGAAGGTATATCTGTTACATAAAATTCAATCTCCGGCTTTTGGATATAAACTTCCTTCTCCTCGACCAATCTTTCCTGTCCTGCCAACATTCGGACTGCCATCACAGCGGCATGTTCACCTGAGTCAATCAGAGATATGCCCGGCATCATTTCAGTCAAAAGCTGTTTCAATAAGGGATAATGAGTACACCCCAAAACAAGTGTATCAATATTTTCAGATTTCAGAGTTGTAATATATTCTTCTATTATCAGCTTCGTAGCAGGATGTTCCTGCCAGCCCTCCTCAATTATTGGGACAAACAATGGACACGCTTGTGATATAACTTCAATCTTATCTCCGTTACTCAATTTATGAATCTCGTCTGTATAAGCATTGCTGTTAATTGTCGCCCTTGTACCTATTACACCGATTTTCTTATTCACTGTTGCCCTTAGTGCTGCTACAGCCGCAGGATAAATCATACCGATTACCGGTACAGTCGAAATTTCCCGAACGACATCCAAAGCAACGGATGAAACTGTATTACAAGCTACTACAATCAGCTTTACATCATGCTCAAGCAAAAACCTTGTGCTTTCCCTGGCATATCTTTTAACTGTCTCCGGCGACCTGTTGCCATAAGGTACACGTGCTGTATCACCAAGATATACATATCTTTCAAACGGCAGAAAGCGGATGAACTGCTTCAATACACTTAAACCGCCTATGCCGGAATCAAATACACCTATTGGATTATTCTTCATATCTATTTTAATTTATCGTAAATAAACAGAAATTCAAAAATATCTTATTGGAGCGGAAAAAAAAATTAAAAAAGGGTCATTATAATGTTATAATAACATAAACTTGATTGAATTGGATTCCTATTTACATAGGATTTATTAGTTTTGTATCTGAAATGTTAACTGAAAAACAATTTCCTTTATGGGTTAAAAAAATGAATGGAATAAAAAAAATCGGTGTTATTACAAGTGGTGGCGATTGCGGCGGACTGAATGCAGTAATCAACGGTGCTGCACGTATGGCTCACCATCTCGGAATTGAAATTTGTATCATTCCAAACGGATATGCGGGACTTTATAATCTCGCAAATCTTGTTCCTGTTGTCATTGACAAAGCAAGGGCAGACAAGATTAGCTCTGAGGTTGCCGGCTCCGAAGCAGGACACTCGAGAGTAAAAATTTCAAAAATCAAAGATGAAGAAAAGTATGAAAAAATCAAAGCCGGCTTGAAGATGCACGGAATTGACGGATTAATCATTGCAGGTGGCGATGACACAGGTTCTGTCGTGGTTGATTTAGTTGCTCAGGGCATAAGTTGTGTCCACGTCCCTAAAACAATGGACCTCGACCTTCAACCTTATTCAGTAGGAGGTGACTCAACAATAAACCGCATTTCAAGATTCACTGCTGAATTAAGAACAACCGGGCTAACACACAACAGGGCATTAGTCATAGAGGTATTCGGCAGGTATGCCGGACACACAGCTTTCAGAGGCGGAATAGGCGCTGATGCAGATGCAATCCTCATTCCAGAAATTAATGTGGATTACGAATTTCTATACCAGCATTTTAAGGAAACATATATCAACAGACTTATATCCAGTGATGTCAAGGGCTCTACTTATATCATTGTTGCCGCAGAAGGTGTAAAAGATAAGGAAGGCAGATATTTCACAGACCTTTCGGTACAGGACTCATTCGGGCATCAGAAACTAACCGGTGTCGGACAATACATAAGAAGCCAACTTGAATTTTTTATGAAGCAGGACCCTGATTGGGAAAAAGTTTTAAAACAGGAAGGTATTTACGTCCAGGGAATATATGAATTTCCTGAAATAAGAGAAATAGCACTCGGTCACCTCGTCAGGTCAGGGGGAACAACCAGCTATGACGTTGCTTTCGGCAAGCAGGGAGGTGGTGCCGCTGTTCTTCTTCTTGTGAATAATCACTCAGGTGTTACTGTAGTTGATGTTGAACACGATAAAATCATTTATATTCCTACTTATGAGGCAATCAGGCAGAGATTTATTGACACTAATGAGATTGAATTTTATGAAGCACTCGGTGTATGTTTCGGCAGAAAAGGCGGTGAGTATAAACCAAAATTCATTAAACATCAGGGACCAATCCATAGGTATTTATAAAAAATTTCTAATATATAATTTTAAATTTTCTTTGAATTTATAATGTACAAATTTTCAATAAACCTAAACCTTTTTTTAAAAAAAATTGAATGGAAAATTTCTCGGAATTTAAAATTGTTTTTTTAATTAATGAAAACTGGTGAATGTTTTTAAATTTAAATATTGAAAATTTATTGAAAATTAGAAATTGAAAATTGAAAATTATTTTCTTTTAAATAATGAATCAAATATAGTTAAAGAAGAAAAATGGACTTTAAAGATTATTATAGAATACTCGGTGTCGGCAAGAATGCAACAATTGATGAAATCAAGAAAGCATTCCGTTCCCTTGCCGTAAAGTATCATCCCGACCGGAATAAAGGTAAAGATGCAGAAAATAAATTCAAGGAAATCAGCGAAGCTTATGAAGTGCTGAGTGACTCCGAGAAAAGAAAAAAATATGATAATCTTGGTTCATCATGGAACTCATTCAGGCGAACCGGAGGCAACACACAAGATTTTGACTGGTCTGAATGGTTCAATACAAGTCCCGGCGGAGGAAGAAAAACTAAAGGTTTCGGTGGCTTCGGAGATATGTTCGATTCCGGTAATGTATCTGATTTCTTCAAAAACATATTTGGTGAAGGATTTGCTCAAAGAACCGGTTTCCGTCAGACCCCGAAAAAGGGGACAGATACTGTTGTTGATATTAATATAACGCTCGCTGAAGCATATAGTGGAACACAAAGAATTATTGAAATTGACGAGCAAAAAATTGACCTGAAAATAAAACCCGGTGTTGCTGATGGACAAACACTTAAAATCACAGGTAAAGGTGAAACCGGAAAGCATGGTGGTTCAATAGGCGATTTAATAATAAAAATACACATCAAACCTCATAATAAAGTCGAAAGAAATGGCGATGACCTTCACATTGCAGTACCCATTGATTTGTACAAAGCTATTCTCGGCGGTGCCTCTAAGCTGAAAACATTCGGAGGCACAATAAATTTAAAAATACCTGCAGGCACCCAAAATGGTGCTTTATTGAAACTCAAGAATCAGGGAATGCCTAAATATAATAATCCATCTGATAGAGGTGATTTATATGCAAAAATTTTGGTTAATATACCCACTAATTTATCTCCTGAAGAAAAAGAAATCTTTGAAAAATTAAAAGCATTGAGGAAGAATTAATCTTAATAATTTTATCAGTAACCTTCTTATTGGTATAGATTTTTTCTAATCTACTTTATATGTACACACAATATGCTCCTTCTTATTTATTATTAAATTAGCTATACTATCAACAACCTTCCACAATCCTAATGGTAAAAACTGAAGCAGGACATAAGTTCTCGCCAAATGCATCGCTTTATTTCCAAAAGTATAATATCTAAAATTTAAGTTTGTCCCTTCAATTAAATCTTTCAATTTATTCTCATCAAATGAGTGCAGATGTGCATTGTGAGGTGTCGGTTTGTTGCAATGTGTACATATTGAATACTGAATCTTTTCCTTATATGGAGTGCTTATGATTAATGTTCCGCCTGGTTTTAATAATGGTAATAATTTGTGTAAGAAAAGTATTGGCTCGACAATATGTTCGATGACTTCTGACGATATTATACAATCAAATATTCCATTCTTGAATGGTGGATTCAATGCGTCCCCAACCACTCCATAATGTTTATCGAATGGGAATAAATCCAATGATTTTGCAATATTATTAGCCGAAATATCAAATGAAATCAATTCTATGTTTTTCTTGCATAATGCATTTGCAAGCCAACTGCCTCCGGAACCGACATCGAGAATTGTACTTGATGTTTTTGGAATTTTTGACAAAATATATTCCCTCAATCTTCTCTCGTCATGTCCTGTTGCCTTGCAGCTTCTTCCTTCAAAATAATCATAATACTCACCGTCGAATTTGTAATGGTCGAGGTAGTTCATCCCTTTCTCATTTTCTGTGAAATGGCTTGGATATAATAAAGGAATCCCATTTTCTGATTCATAATTTCTATTGCAGGAAGCACAGATAAATGTACCATGTTCATCCTTTAAATCCGAGCCACAATCCGGACATAATAATATATTCAAATCCATAATTCCAAATTAATTATTTATTATTTAAAATTTTTAGTCTCTTCTTCTGAAAACAATGTATCTGTCACAAAAATCAACCTTATGCCATTCTTTTGATACTTTATCACAAACGACTTTTGCAAATTCTTCTTCTTTCGGTTTATAATAAATAACAATATTTTCTTTTAATGATTTCATTTTTTCTAAGGTATCACTAATATTTGCATTTAAAGGTAAAGGATATGTTTTACACTTTTTACCCTCAATCCAATTATTCATTATTCCCATCGTGTACCATGCAAGCTGAGGGTTCAACGATTCAGATGATGTTGCTTCATGATATAGATAGATAAACGAATTCTCATTTGATTTTAATACATATCCCGCTGCTTTTTCTGCTCCATAAGAATGACCTAACGTGTAAAATGAGTTCAAAACAATAATATTTGTTATTAACATTAGTGAACAAACAAAAATAAATGCAGTACTGAATTTATCAGTTAAATTTTGAATAATTTTTCCTTTAATAAATATAACTGCACACAGTGAAATTGTTATTAATGAAATAAGTACCAGTGCATTGGTAGAAAAATGATAAGCCGTAAATATCAATTTAATATCTTGTCTTATACCATTACTGAATGACCACACAGTAAATATTATTATACTTAAAAATAAAAGCCAAATCAACCTGTAATTCTTGATGAATAATTTCATATTTTCAATAAAAATTACTGAAATTAATATGGCAGGTGGAACCATATATACCGAATAATGAAGCATTTTGGTTCTCGCTATCGATAGAATAATAAAAATTATTCCAAACCATAACACTGATGCATACAATACATAATCTGTTCTTATTTTTTCAATAATACTATTTCTAATATTTTTTGAAATCAGGAGAATAATTAAAACAAAAGTGAATAATACAAAAGGATTTGATACCAATAACTGATTCAGGTAATAAAATGGACCAAGTTTGGGACTGTTTGTTTCAACGACCGAATAGATGTGAGGTACAAATAATGCCTTGTAAAATGGTGCCCCGTATTGAATAATCATATAGATATACCAGGGGGATGCCAGGGATATAGCTATAATCGAAGCGAGTAGCAAATACCATTTCTTATTGTTTTTCTCAAAAGAAAGTAAAAAAACAAATAACAAAGGAAGAAAAGATATTATAATTTTTGTCATTAGAGCCGAAGCAAATCCTAAAGCAAATATTATTGAATAGAATATTATTTTTTTCTTTTCATCTGATTCTCTCAGCTTAATTACAGCCCAAAAAGTCAGAATGAAAAAGAATGTGAGAGGAATATCAGTCATCCCCTCACGTGAAAATTTATCCCAGACATAAGTACTTCCTGTTAATATGACTGCCAGTAATGAGTATTTGAATGATACTATTCTCTTCGAAATTAAATAAATGAAAATCAGTGATGCAATCGAACACAATACGGTAAAAAAACGTACAGAGAATCCATTCTCACCAAACACACTCATAGCACCGGACATAAACCAAATTGTTAACGGAGGGTATGTCGAAGAATACAAACCTCCGGACGAATATAAAGTCTGGTCCCAAAAATCGTTAAAATGCAGTATACTTTTTGCACGTATGGCATATAATCCTTCGTCCCAGGGCTGTATCTCACCTTTTCCCAGGTTGATGAAAACTATTATTGACATTAAAGCAATAACACCTGTAATTATCCATTTTTCTTTTTTTTGTAACATTTTTATTTATTTAATATTTTCTTTGCTCCCATGGATACATCTTCAACACTTATTTTGTTCATACAATCAAAATGTCCCTTTGGGCATTTATCTCTTCCAATATGAGTACATGGTCTGCATGGGACATCTTTTTCAACGATTACATTTTCCACTCTGAATGGAGTAAAACCAAATTCTTTGACAGTCGAGCCAAAAATTGCAACCACAGGTACTTGTCTTGCAGCAGCTATATGCATCACTCCAGTATCATTAGTAATCAGCAAATTGCATTTGTCAATCACTTCGGCTGTACTAATTATAGAATCGGAGCCACTATTATCAATCAATTTAACTTCTGATAAATTAATAATATTTTTTGTTATCTCGACATCAGATTTACCTCCGATAATAACTAATTCTGCTTCATATTTATCTCTTATTAACTTGATTAATTCTGCAAATCTTTCAGGAAGCCATCTTTTTGTTTTGTGATAAGCTCCCGGCGCAACAGCTATTCTTAATTTACCTCTACTCACATTTTGATTTGAAAATGGAAGATAAAATCCTTTTTCTTTATCCTCAGGAAGCCACAACTCAAGCCCTTTCTCATCATCAGGTAAATGATAATCAGAAACAGTTTCAAAATAAATTTCAGGAATTTGTTTTATTTTCTTTGATAAATTTTTTTTAAAATAAACCAATGATAATTTATTTAATCTGTTTTTTCTCACTTTGACTATTTTTTTTGCAAGTCCCTGGCTCAGTTGAAATGACCTTAGGTTCCTCTGTAAATCAATTAATAAATCATATTTTTTATTTTCAATCCTTAACAGTATTTGTTTTTTGAGATTCTTTATATCAATTCCTTTCCAGCTTTTCTCATATTCAATCAGGTTGTTAATATGAGGGTTATGTTTGTAAATCTCAATAAATGGTTTTGCGGTAATGAAATCTATTCTTGCTTTCGGGAAATTATTTCTCAGATTACGGGCAAGATGAGTAGTAAGGATTACATCACCCATAGAGCTTAATCTGATAATTAAAATACTTGATGGCTCGCCGCCTTTCATCAAAACCTTCAAAAAATCTTTGAAAATTGAACTTCTATAATTAACTTGCAGTTTCAAATATATTAAAATAATCTAAATAGTCAAGAATATGAGATTTTCAATTGACAGACAGGACAACATAGCTATATTTACTTTGAAGGATAAAAAGCTGGATGCCGAGATAGCTCCTCAGCTTAAAGCAGAGCTTCTTATATTATGCCAGCCGGAACTTGAGGCATTGATTTTCGATATGTCCCAGGTTGAACACGTGGACAGTACAGGGCTTGGAGCACTTCTTCTTGCTAATCGTCAGTTGAAGGACAATGAAGCACCTATAATTCTCGTCGGTGTTCAGGAAATGGTTATGAAAATGCTTAGTATCTCACAGCTCGATACAATCTTCGATTATGATGAATCAGTTGAGGATGCTCTTGAATACCTGAAAGACGGCAATTAACATTATTTTCCTAATAAATATATACCGACTTCTATTGCAATTCTCCATATTTTTCAGGATAAGGTGGTAATGGCAAAGTATCAGGTACACCCATTAGAGGATAATCTTTTCTCAATGGGTAAACCGGTTCGCCTGTCTCTTTGTCAACATAATCTTCCGGCATATAAAATCTTCTTAGATTCGGATGCCCCTCGAATTTTATCCCATACATGTCAAAAGTTTCTCTTTCGTACCAGGTCGCACTCTCCCAAATTCCGGTTACACTTGGGCAAGTGCAATCATCTTCCTCTACCGGCACTTTAATTCTAAGTCTGATTTTAAATTTATTTGAATATAAGAAGTAAACTACCTCAAATCTGCTTTGTGGCTTTAACCAATCAATTGCAGTTATATCAATTAACATATCAAAACTCGTTTCAGGATTATCCCTTAGCTCTTTTGCTACATTAAGTAATTTATTTTTTGGTATTAGAATTGTAAATTGTTCTCTATGTTCATAATTACCAACTTCAGGACAAAGAGGTTTTACAATTTTCAGAATAGTATCTTTAGTCAAAGCCATAACAAAACTCAAATTTTAATAACTTATTCAAATTCAAAAAATAAAATTACAAAAAATTCAGGAAAGATGGGAATTTTGAAAGAAATTGTTATTTTTATAATAATTAAATCAAAATTAGATTCATAATTATTTATTATTAGGATTTTTATAAGACCAAGTATTCAGTTCTTGTTTTGTAATACCATTTGAATCTACAAATTTCTTTACCTTTTTCTGATAATGAGGATAAATATTTCAACGATGAAAGTTCATTTATTGATGACAATGAATATCCTGAATTGAGTTATATTAAATTATAACAAAATCAAAATGACACTTTAATTGTTAAAACACTGACACAAGATAGTATTTTAATTTCAATTGAAAAATTTGTAACAAAGGATAATAAATCTATTCCTTTTGGAGAATCAATATACTTTTACAAAAATGGAATAGTTAAAGCTCGAATTAATTATAATGAAAATGGTGAATTAGATAAAGAACTAATTAGTTACTATTTAAATAATACGATTAGAAGGCATGAATATTACAACAATGGTAAGTTAGACTCAGGCAAATGTTTTGATATAGATGATAAGGAATTACAACATTTTCCTTACCGAACTGAACCTCAATTTGATTTGAATTTACTAAGTAGGTTATTGGTGTATCCTGAAATTTTGAGACGTAATCGAATTGAAAATAATATTATTATTAAAGTTTATTATAATCATGATGGAACTCCATTAAAATTTAAATTCAATAAAGATACAAAAAAGGAATCCATTGATGAAATTATAAGGGTTTTAACTTCTTATAAACTTTACGAACCTCCATTATTAGATGGTGAACCAGTAAATCTTTGGATGTCTGTTCCAATTCAATTCAGAATTAGAAAATAATTATTTCATCAAAAAGTACTTAAATTTCAATATTTCACCTCTCAAAACGTGAATAATTCCGAATTTAATTTGTAGGAAATTATTTGCACGAAAATACTGAATCAAAAGAAAAGGCGATTGCTATAGCCATTGGAAAAAAAGGTTCCGACAGGGATATCGCATTTGAACATCTCGATGAAATTGAATCGCTTGCTGAAACAGCAGGTGCCGTAATTATTGAAAAGATTTACCAGGAACTCGATTTTCCTAATAAAGCCACTGTTATTGGAAAAGGTAAAGCAGAAGAAATTCAGGCACTGGTTGAAGAGAAAGGAATTTCTCTCATTATCTTCGAGGATGATATTTCCCCGACTCAAATGAGGAATCTGGAAAATTTATTTCAGGTTAAGGTTGTTGACAGAAGTGGTCTAATACTCGATATTTTTGCACAACATGCCCGTTCACTCGAGGCGAAGGTGCAGGTCGAGCTTGCTCAATCCCAATATTTATTGCCTCGTTTAACCAGGATGTGGACTCACCTTTCTAAGCAATTTGGTGGTATAAGAACAAAAGGTCCCGGTGAAACTCAAATCGAAACCGACCGCAGAATGTTGAAAATTAAAATTCAGAAACTAAAAGAAAAACTCGATGAAATATCCGTTCAAAGAGAACAACAGCGAAAAGGAAGAAAAGAGTTTACACAATTCGCACTTGTCGGTTATACTAATGCCGGTAAATCAACTTTAATGAATTCAATTACCGATGCCAATGTCTATGTCGAAGATAAATTATTTGCGACACTCGACACAACAGTTCGTTCTTTCAATCTTCCGGGTGGAGCAAAGGCACTTATTTCAGATACAGTAGGATTCATAAGGAAACTGCCCATCAATTTGATTGCATCATTCAGAACTACTCTTTCAGAAGCTGAAGAAGCTGATATTTTGATTCATGTTGTTGATGTGTCTCATAAGTTTTTCAGGGAACACATTAAAACCGTTAATGAAACTCTCGACGGACTTAAAATAAATCAAAAACCGACTATTCTGGTTTTAAATAAAGTTGATCTAATTGAAGATGTGAATGACATCCGCGCCATTGAATCGGAATTCCCAAATGTAGTTTTTACATCCGGCTCGAGAAATATTAATATTCAGAAACTCCTGAATGTATTGCAGGAAAAATCCGAACAACAAAGTAAATCATTATTCTTCATTCTTCCATATACAGCCATGGACCTCGTTTCTGAAGTTTATTCAAATGCTGACATTATTTCGAGGGATGATAACGATGAAGGGATAAGTTTTAATGTACGGGTAAAAAATGATAAATTAAAAATACTTGAACACAACTTGGGAAAATATATAAAAAGCAAATGATTATGGAAAAGCCGGCAGTACGAAATGTAATTAGAGATACCCGAAGGGAAATTAAATATGTAATTTATGCTAATAAGGAATTGAACAGGGATGAGATGTTAAAAGAAATCAGAAAATTCAACTCAGTTTCATACAACATAAGACAAAAGCATGGCTCTACGATTGAATTAATTGCGGAAGATTAAATTGCTAAGTAAAACTCATATAAAAAATGTAACGGAGTACATTGATAATCTGAAATTCATTAATGAATTATCAGATATTATTGAAGCCGGTAAAAATGAAATTTCTGTTAAAATACTTAGCGGTTCTTTAAAGTCCCTGATATTAGCGTCCCTATGGTTAAAGAAAAAAAGAAATTTCTTTATTATTACAAACTCAGCGAATGAATCTGAAGAAATTTTTAACGATTTGCAACTTATCCTTGATGATATTCATTTAGCTTTACTATCAGAACCATCAAATAAGATTCATTATGCAACTGAAAATCTTGACGAAAAATTAATATGGCTTATTGACGGATTATCTAAGTTAGAGAAAAATGATTTCTCAATAGCGATTTCAACTCCCGAATTATTCACTATCAATATACCGCGAAACGAAGAAATATCAAAATACAGAATAACACTTCAAAAAGGACAGGTACTTGATTATACTGAATTTTCGAATATGCTCGGTCTTAACGGATTCGAGAAAGTTGATTTCGTTTCTTCACAGGGCGAGATGGCGGTTCGTGGCGGGATTGTTGATGTCTTTCCATTGGGATGGGATAATCCCATTAGAATAGAATTTTGGGATAATGAAATAGAATCAATTCGTGAATTTCAACCAATCTCCCAAAGAAGCATTCGGGAACATCAAATTGTTGAATTTATTGCCAATATTTATCACTCTTCAAGAAGCTCTGCCGATTCATCAATTTTTGATTATTTAAAAGATGATACAATTTTTATTTTCGACAATCCGGATTCTCTCCAATCATCAATTAATGATTGGAATTTATTCGATGATTTTCAAAAAATTTCTATCAATAAGATTGGTATTGCTGATATTGTTGTGAATTCTGAAAATCAGCATCAATACCATGGTTCTGTCAAGGATTTTACAAACGGGCTCAGAAGACTTGCCGGAATAAATACAAAAATTGTAATCTCTGCACAGGGTAAGATTCAATTGGACAGGTTGAAGGAATTGGTTGATAACGGTTTCGAATTGCCAGAAGACAAAGATTCATTAAATGCACCCTATCTTGCCGGCAAGGATAAAACGCTTAAGTCAATTCTTTGGCTTGATGAATCATTCACGCATGGATTCCACCTCCATGATTTTAATCTGGCTGTATTTACTGAACACGAAATTTTCGACAGGGCAAAAACTCAAATAACACGTAGAGGCAAGAAAAGTACAGGAGGTATATCTCTCCACGAATTAATGCAACTGAACATTGGCGATTATATCGTTCATGTTGACAAAGGTATTGGAAAATTTGACGGCTTCAAAACGATTAAAATGGGAGACACGCTCCAGGATTGTGTCCGGCTCCTTTTCGCTGATGATGATATTTTATATGTCAACCTGAATTACATTAATAAAATCCAGAAATATTCTTCACAGGAAGGTGTAATTCCTAAGCTAAGCAAACTGGGTTCGACTGAATGGCTGAGGAAAAAGGCAAAAACAAAGAAACGTCTTAAAGACATTGCAAGAGATTTAATCAAGCTTTATGCTGAACGTAAACGCCAACCCGGAATTTCATATCCCTCTGATACAATCTGGCAAAAAGAATTTGAGGCATCTTTTATTTATGATGATACTCCGGACCAGGAACAAACTACTACCGAGGTGAAAAAAGATATGGAGTCAGTTACTCCTATGGACCGGCTTGTATGCGGCGATGTCGGATTCGGAAAAACCGAAATTGCAATCCGCGCCTCATTCAAAGCAGTTCAGGCAGGTAAGCAGGTTGCTGTTCTTGTTCCCACAACAATTCTTGCTCAACAGCATTACATGACTTTTATGGACAGGTTGCACCGCTATCCTGTCAATATCGAGGTATTATCACGCTTTCGTTCCAAAAAAGAACAGGATACAATTGTTGATAAGGTTCAGAATGCAAATGTTGATATTCTTATCGGGACACACAGATTACTCAGCAAAGATGTTGCTTTCAAAAACCTTGGGCTTCTTGTAATCGATGAGGAACATCGTTTCGGTGTCGGTTCAAAAGAAAAACTCCGTCAGATGAGAAGCAATATAGATACTCTAACTCTTACAGCAACTCCAATTCCACGAACACTTAATTTTTCGCTTATGGGTGCAAGGGATTTGAGTATTATTGAAACTCCCCCGAGAAACCGCCTCCCGATTTATACCGAAATTCTGGAATGGAATGACAAAACAATCATTAAAGCAATTTCAAAAGAAATCGAAAGAAATGGTCAAATATTTTTCGTAAATGATACAATTAAAAACTTTGATAAAATCGCAAATAATATACAAATGCTTATGCCTTCATTGAGGGTTGCAATAGCACACGGGCAGATGCGTTCCAGCGAATTGGAAAAAATTATGGAGAAATTTCTTGAACGCAAATTCGATATTCTGTTGACTACTAAAATTATCGAATCAGGAATAGATATCCCGAATGCAAATACTATGTTCATCAATAATTCTCAGAATTTCGGATTAGCTGAACTTTACCAGCTTCGCGGCAGAGTTGGAAGGAGCAACACACAGGCATATTGTTATTTAATCATTCCCCCTGTTAGAACTTTATCATCAAATTCATTAAGACGCTTGCAGGCAATTGAAGAATTTACAGAACTCGGAAGCGGATTACAGCTGGCAATGCGGGATATGGAAATTCGTGGTGCTGGTAATTTACTCGGTCCTGAGCAAAGTGGATACATCAACGATATCGGATTCGAGTTATACCAGAGAATATTGGATGAAGCTGTAAATGAATTAAAAATAGAGGAATTCAGTGATTTGTTCCTTAACGGAAAAAAATCCTCTCAAATTTTAACGGAAAATGAAGATATCGCTATCGAGCTTGATACTGATGCACTAATACCATCAGATTACATCAGTAGTGAATCCGAACGATTCCAATTTTATAAAAAGCTGTATCATGTCAAAAACAATGATGAATTGCAGGAAATAATTAATGAAATGAAAGACAGATTCGGAAAACTACCACACCAGGCACAGGAATTGATATTTGCTGTTAAAGTCAGGACTGCAGCGCTTTCTTCCGGCTTCTCAAAAATCACATTAAAAAATAATAAATTATTTGCTGAATTCATTCAGGATTTAGGAAATGATTTCTATGACACCGTTTTCCCGGCAATTGTCGAATTGCTTCAATTATATTCAAATTCAAAGCTGAATCAAAAAAATGATAAACTTATAATTGAAATGACTCTTGAAAAACGGGATGAAGCAGTTGAATTTCTCTGGAGGTTAAAAAGGAGTATTAAAGAATTGATTTTGTAATGATAAATAAATACTGTTATATATTTCCGAGACTGTAAAATAAACTCTGTCCTATTATAGTTATACAAAATTAACTGTTTTACTTTAGACAGAGTTTATTTTACAGTCTCGGAAAAGATTTTTTCAAAAAAAAATAACTCATTAATTAATAATGAGTTATGGCTCAATATTTTTTTATTCTATTGACAATTTCATTCTCCCTTTCAGGAATTATTCTAATTCCTGGCATTAATAATTTTAAATTTATTTATTGAAAATTCATTGAAAATTGAAAATTTTAATAATTCTCCTTATCCAATTCAAAGTATGCCCTGGGATGCATGCACGCCGGGCATTTCTCAGGCGGAGTGCTTCCCTCGTGAATGTAGCCGCAGACACGGCATTTCCAGCGCATTTTTCCTTCCCGCTTGAATACACAACCCTCCTCGATATTTGCTAATAATTTCCTGTATCTTTTTTCATGTTCCGCTTCGATTTTTGCAATCAATGTGAACCTCGAAGCAATTTCACCGAACCCTTCCTCTCTTGCAATTTTAGCAAACTCCGGATATAGCTTTGTCCATTCTTCGTTCTCGCCCTCAGCAGAAGCTTTCAGGTTTTCAATTGTGGTACCGATTTTTCCAGCGGGATAGGTTGCTGTGATTTCCACAGGTCTCCCTTCCAAAAAACGGAAGAACTGCTTTGCGTGCGATTTCTCATTATCTGCTGTTTCCTGGAAAATTGCGGCGATTTGTTCGTATCCTTCCGCCTTGGCAACTTTTGCGAAAAATTCATAGCGGTTCCTCGCCTGCGATTCCCCCGCAAATGCCTTCAATAAATTCTGTTCTGTTTTAGAACCTGCCAAATCCATATTAACTCCTTATAAAATTTTATTCAATATTTAGGTAAAAAACAATTTACTAAAATAAAAGGCATATTTAACAATTCACAATTCACTTTGAAATTTAAATATAGATTATTTATTTATAAATTTATCATACCCATAAAAAATTACCAAATTCATACAATCTAACAATCTGATAGCTAAACTGCTAAATAGCTAAACTGCTAATGGCTAATTTTTTAATTTTAATTATTAATTGAAGGAATTTCCTGTGTGGGTAAGCCATATTTTATTAAATTTGCTGTTTCTGTGTAATCAACAATTGAAAAAAACCAAAACGAATAGAAAATGTATTTATCAGGTATTGAAATAATTGGGTTTAAGTCCTTTCCAAATAAAACGAATATAAAATTTGCCGATGGATTGACTGCCATCGTGGGACCTAATGGATGCGGAAAAACCAACATCGTTGATGCTATACGTTGGGTGCTGGGAGAGCAAAAATCATCCATCCTGCGTTCCGAAATAATGGAAAATGTGATATTCAACGGAACTGATTCACGTAAGCCAATCGGATTGGCGGAAGTGTCAATTTTAATCGAAAACAACAAGAAGGTTTTACCTGTAGAATATACTGATGTAAAGGTTACGCGCCGTCTTTTCAGAAGCGGCGAAAGTCAGTATCTTCTCAACAACACCCAGTGCCGTCTTAGAGACATACTTGATTTGTTTATGGACACTGGTATTGGTGCCGACACTTATTCCGTCATCGAATTGAAAATGGTTGAAGCAATTCTTAACGGAAAACCGGAAGAAAGGCGCCATCTTATAGAGGAAGCGTCAGGCGTAACCCGGTATAAGCACCAGAGGAAAGAGGCAACAAGAAAATTGTCAACTGTCGAAGCTGATTTGCTCAGGGTTTACGATATTACCGCAGAAGTTCAGAAGCTGGTCAATTCACTGTCCAGGCAGGCAGCCAAAACAAGGCGTTATAACAAACTACTCGAGGAAATGAAGAATATAGAATTGAATCTTATCTACCACGAATATGATTTAATCAAAAATGAATCTTCATCGCTCGAAATTGAATTTGCTAAAACACAGGAAGACAGGCAGAGACAGGAACACGAGCTTCATCAAAAAGAACAGGAAATTTCAGGCATGAAAACCAATCTCGATTCCGTTGAATCCGACTATGATGAAGCACTTGCAAATGAAAATGCACTGAATAACTCAATATCAGCCAAAAACAAAGACAAAGCCGTTTCCGAAGAAAAAATTCAATCCCATCAAAGTGCTAAGGAAAGAATTCTCCAGGAAATCGAAGATTCTCACTCGCTGCAGTCTGAATTTAAAGCAAATATTGAAAAAACCAACGAAACTCTTTCGATTGCAAAAGAGAGATTATCTGATTTCGTAAGTGTACTGAACCTCGCAAGTGAACAAAAAGAAGCAGCGCAAAAAGTTGTTTCCGATTGCAGAGAAAATTACAACCGTTCAAATGAAGAACTCGTAAATTTGCAGGGGAAAATTGATTCTGCTAATTCTGCAATCGAAAGAAACAACTCACGGCTTGGAAATATTTCGGACAGTATAGAATCCGGTAAAAATGATATAGAGAAAGTTAAATCTGAAAGTTCAGAATTAGATTCTCAAATAAACGATTCGAAAAATAATCAGAAGAATTTAGACTTAAATTTTGAGGAAATAGGAAATAATTTCAAATCTGCACAGGAGAAAAAATCTTCTCTCGAGAACAAGCTCGAAAACACAAGAACAGAACTCGTTGATTTAAAAAACGAGCTGAACAGGAACCAGGCAGCACTTGAATTCATTTCACATATTGTTGACTCTGATGAAACTACAAAATTTCTAATTAACACAAATGAGTGGAAACCTTCTGGGGAAAAACTCCTGCTCGCAGAAGCAATTGGTGCAGACGAGCAGCACAGGATTGCAGTAGATGCAGCACTTGGCGATGCTGTACGCTTTTTCGTTACAAACACTATGTCCGAAGCACTCGAAGGTATAGATAAACTGAAAGCCAGCGGCAAAGGTAAAGCTTCATTCATTGTACGTGAATTGATACCCGATGTTCCTGCTCCTGAAAATGTTCCGGTAAATGACGGAGTCATTGGATGGCTGAGTGAAATAGTAAGGGTTGATGACGTTCTAAGAAATGCGGTTAGGGCTATTCTCGGCAAGACGCTTCTTATTGACAACATTGACAATGCCCTGAAAGTTATCAAATCCGGAATCGCCGATACTATTGTTACTCTCGAAGGTGAACTTGTGAGAAGCAAAGGTATAATCCGCGGTGGTGCAATTACAAGAACCGAGGGTTTGACTGTCGGTAAAAAAGAACGATTCGAAATTCTGAATAAAGAAATACAAAATCTCGAAAACAAAATTTTAGATGTCGAAGAAAATCTTTCATCTATTAAGAATGAATATGATTCGATTGATTTGCTCGCAATCGGCGAACAACTCAGGAAAGCAGAAATTGACAAAAACAATAATGAACAATTCATTTCGCAGCTTTCATTGAAAAAAGATAATTCCGAAAATAATCTGAAATTATTCGAAAATAATATAAAGTTATTCGTCGAGGAAATTGAACGATTAAAAACAGAAAATGAAGGATTCACTAAAGAAGTCGTAGAAACTGAAAACCGGCTTCTGATATTAAACGAAGAACTGATAATATTACAGGAAGAACTAACTAAAGCCGAAACAAATTTATCCGAAAAAAGAACTTCACTGCAGGAAGCAGAAATCAAAAGAGCCCGTCTCGAAGAAGAAATCAAATCCCTGGAAAAGGAAATATCGACTTTTGAAAGTCAGGTATTATCATTAATTGAAAAAGATATAAAAAATCACTCTGAAATATCTCATTTTGATTCTAAAACAGAAGAATTAAAATCCCACACATTAAGTATTGATTCCGAACTGGAAGAATTGCAAAAGCAATTGGATGAAGCACAAAACAGGCGTGAAGAACTCCATGATAAAATCATTTCAATTCAGGAGCAGATTCAGCAGCTAACTAATGATTTGTTATATGCAAGAAAATTGTATGACAAAACAATCGAAACAAGTCATTTGCTCGATGTAAAACTGAGCGAATTCAGAATCAGGAAATCAGGGCTGATACAAAAAGCTGCAGAAGATTATAATATCGCACTTGAAGAAGCCGTTTATCAACTCGATGAATCATTCGATATCGAGGAATCGAAAACTACGATTACTTCGCTCAAAGAAAAATTAAGCTCTCTCGGAAATGTCAATTTCATGGCTTTAGAAGAATATGAAGAACAAAGCCAGAGATTACAGTTTTACACTAAGCAAATCCAGGACCTCGAGGAATCGAAGAAAAATCTGCAGGAATCTATCACTGAAATCAATGAGACTGCTATTAAGAAATTTACCGACACTTTCGAGTTGATTAAATCGAATTTCAGCAATCTTTTCAGGACATTATTTGGTCCTGAAGGAGAAGCAGAACTGATTTTGGGAGAAGGAGACCCGCTCGATGCCGAAATCAACATAAAAGCAAAGCCACCCGGCAAAAAACCTCATTCAATCGACATGCTCTCCGGTGGCGAAAAAGCACTGACTGCTATTGCTCTGCTATTTTCGATCTATCTCGTCAAACCCAGTCCTTTTTGTATCCTCGACGAAGTTGATGCTCCTTTGGACGATACAAACATTGATAAATTCATTAATCTAATCAGGGAATTCAGCAATAATACTCAATTTATCATAGTAACTCATAGTAAAAGAACCATGGAAGCATCTGATTACCTTTATGGCATCACAATGCAGGAAAAGGGAATATCGAAAATTGTTTCAGTTAGATTCGAACAATCAAATACACAGAATTAGAAATTATTTTTTGATTTGGCTTGGCTTTTAAATTATTTATTCATAATATTAAGTTCTGAAAACGGCATTTTATTAATAAATATTATAGAAGAAATGTTCTTTAATGATTATTGGAGCTATTTATGAGATGGTCATATTTAATTTTATTGTCTGCTGTACTGACTTTGCAAAGTCACATTTTTAATCCCCGACTTTATGCCCGGCAGGAAGAACAAAAACAACAAGAGGAACAAGTCAAGGAAGATGACAAGTTCAAGGAACAAGTTGATGAAAAAATGAAATACTACAAAGATAAGTATGAGGCAACTTTCGATGCACCTTTCGAAGTAGTTTACAGGGCTGCAAAGCAATCTATCGGCGAATTGAATTGTATGATTATGAATGAATCTTACAGTCAAACAGATGAAGGATTATATAAAGGCAGGGTCAAATCCGATATATGTGTTTTGGTTGACGGAAAGGACAGCACATGGGATGTACTACAGAAATACAGTGTTGACCTGCCGATAATCAGGGGGGGCGTTTGGCAAAACGGTGGAATTCAATACAATTTCCTACTCAAAGAAACTAATGATGGTAAAGTTCATGTTACTTTGAAAAGCGAGATAAGTGGTTTCGAAGAATATGTTACTTACCAAAGGCATTTTTGGGAATCTAACGGCTACCTCGAGACAATGATGCTCGAAAGATTAAAGAAAAATATTGAGCAACCACCGAAATAATATCTGATGAATGTACTTATTGGATAACTTTAACGATTATTGTTCCCGGCACAATAACAAAATCATTGTATTATTACCGATTTTAATACTATGCCATTTCGATTTGATATTATCACATGGTATGCTCCCGGAGCCAATTTATTTCCTGATGAATCACTGCAATCCCATTTAATCATTCCATCCCTGCTGCTTTCTGTATCGAATGATTTTACAACTCTCCCGAATAAATCTCTTATAAAAATCCTTGATTTATTATCCATTCCAAATTCTATATATAATGTTTCATCGGCAGGGTTAGGATAAATGTTAAATTTATCCTGCTTTGATAATGTCTCTTCTGTTATTGTCGGGTTTTCAACGGTAACTGTTACATCTTTACCCGATTTCTTCGTTCTGTCAATTGCAGTTAGTGTAAAAGTATAAGTTCCCGTTTTATCTAAATCCTTAACAATAGTATTTGCTGTCGCTTGATTTACAAACTTAGGTATTGCTCCTGCCGGACATGATTTTACCGACCACCAAAGCGTAAAGTTGTCACCGTCTATATCAGCGACATCTGCTGAAAGTAAAGTGCTGTCCGCCGGTAATATGATTTTAGAAGGATTTGCAGAAATATTGCTAATCGATGGAGCATTATTATTAATCGGATATACAGGTACATTCAACGTATCATATACGGTATTAATCCCGTCTGAAATATTGATTTGAAAAACATAATCTCCTGCTATGGACATATTTCTTACCTTTGTACCCGCTTGAGTAGTATCCTCGATAAATGCATTAGCACCTGCCGGTTGGTTAATTATTGACCACCTGTAAGTTATTTTATCGTTTTCCAAATCTTTGCTCCCGGCTCTTATCGCAGTTGAGTCGCAAGGTAATGTTATCATTACCGGAATCCTGTTATGAACATCCATTGGCTTTGGTGGCTGATTAACTGCATATACATTTACTCTCGCTTCTTTTGATATTGTGTTAACTCCATCGCTTATGCTTACTTCAAAAATATATTTCCCCTCGGAATTTAATCCTGTAACAACAGAGACAGAATCGGTTGGCTTTTGAATTACCGGGTTTGCTCCTGATGGCTTTGTTTTTACTGACCACGAATAAGCCAACCTATCATTCTCTGCATCTGTAGCCATTACCGATAAGGTAATGTTATTCGCCGGTAATGTCAGGTAATCCGTATTAGCTCCCCAACTTGTGGCTGCGGGTGGGTGATTACTGCCATTATAAGGATAGATAGTGGTAACTGAATTTACAACTTGAATGGTCATTCTTCCGTCACTCACATGTTTAATACCTGATTCCTTATAATCAGTTCCGCTCACGGTTCTGCATATGCCATAATCCCCGTCAATCAAATTTTCTACGTTTATTGATTTGGTTCCTGAATTATTAATAATTACAATCGTCGGCATTTCATCTTTGAAATAAGCAAGAACTTTGATTGTGGAATCATCACTCGAAGCATTTATTCTGACTGCACCTGGTCTGACGTATTTAAACACCTGCCGGAAATTCCAGAAATTCGGCAATTTTAGAATCCTGTCAAATTTTAAATCAAGACAGCTCCCTATACCATAAATTTCCCAATATGATGTTTCCCCTTTAGTCATGTCATCGTAAAGTATATTCATGTTGAGACTCATATACTCAGTCTGAGCAGTAATTTTCCCATGCTGTTTGGCGAAATCACGTATCTGGCTTCTAAAAGGGTCATTGGAACCATAAAGATGATAGGACAGCACATCGACATAGCTTAACATTATAGAGTCATCCTTTGTTGAATTGATATAATTCCAGCTTTCACTTGCCGACACACATTCGGGAAACTGAATTCTTGTTTTCAATCCCATAGCTTTCATTCTTGGTCCAAGTGTTTTTATCATATCTGAAACAACCGTGGCATAAAAGGAATTGTTATTTCCGGCTTCATTAAGTATGCAAAAATAATTCGGTTCGATATTGTAATTTTCTTTTAGTCTAATAAGTACTGAAGTTGCATATTCAGAGAATTCGCCAGGGCTGAACTGCAGCCATGCCGGTGCTGCACCTGAACTTCCCCCATTGAACAACGAAGGACTTACATACATATCAAACGGTTCGCCATTCTGCTCTACTTTGTTTTTAAAAGGCAGTACAAACTTTTCTATTTTTGCATCAAAACTTTTTAAATTGAATACATTCCAATTGTAATTAAAAGGGTCCCGGTCATCATTTTCCCACTCCCAAGCCCTTTCTTTGCTCCTGTTGCCGCTGGGAAATTCGAGCCGAAGACGGTTTAAACCCAGGTCATTTACCAAAACATCTATGAGTTCTTTACGGTTATCCTCCGTGAGCCATTCAGGAGAAAATGATGAAGCTCCCCAGCCCCTGATTGTCTGGTACTTAATATTTGTATCTATTGTAACAATTGTCGAATGAAGCTGTATAAAATTTGCAGTCAAGATAATTGTAATAAAATTTAAAATATTTTTTCTCATTATTAATCAAATAATATATTATTTTTGAGACCTTTTTCTTATTAATGTGTCTTTAATAATAAAATAAAGATAAATTTAAGAAATTATTATGAAAAATACTTTTTTACACAGAATATTCCTTTTATCGACACTGATAATAATTTTATCTTCCGATATTATTTCTCAAGTGATTTCATTCACAGCGTATAATTCACGATCTCTTAAGCCTGTAAAACTAGATAGTATATACATAATTAATTTTACTACAAATATAGACACAATGCTTATCGGACGAGACACTATTGATTTATCCGACTTAACAGATGTAATTGATAATTATAGTGGAAATGGAAATTCAACTCAAATTAGTCAATGCTACCCAAGTTGTTTTGAAACCGGTACTCAATTTTCAATTTTTAATCCTGAGTACAACAAAATCAAAATAATTGTCAGTAATAGTCTTGGTTCAGTTCTTGCACAATATGAAGATTTTCTAAGCGATGGCTGCCACAATTTTACATTTGCTGGTGGTAATTTACAGCATGGTATCTATTTTATCACTCTATTAAGTAACTATAATACTCAAACGGTTAAAGTTATAAAATTTGGGGAAATATCTAATAATTCTTGTTCAATCAATTATCAGGGAGAAACATCAAAATTTATAACCGAAGTTTTTTACGAAGGTGATAAATATTCTTACAAAGTATTTGCAAGAGGATACAAGCCGCTTGATATGTCAGAACCGGCAGATGTTTATGATGGAGAAAATTTTGCAATATCACTCAAGCCATTATCAAATTTTGATTTTACAAGAGTTGATGTTGAAGTATTTAATATTTCTGGTATTTTTGAAAATAAAAGTCAGTTTTCTGGGGATCGTGAGCCAAACATATGGTATGATACTATGGATATTGAATTATCATTTTCTTTTAAGGATAGCTTACCAAATTATAATATATTTTCTGGACATGGTATTGAATATTTTGATTGTCGAAATATTATTTCAAATGGTGACTCAATTGGAATTTGTAAAGAAGAAATTATAGATGGTCAATTATCAGGCAATTTTAAAACAAATAGTATTTATATTACTGCTTATTATGATAATGATAATGTTTTAATGGATATTAATTTTGTAAAATCCGATAAATGGCATCATAATTTTCAAGACTATTTTACTGATGATAGCATTAATGAATTAATTATTGACAATATGTCTTGCTATTATGATAGTAATTCCAACTTATTTTGTATAAAAATAATTAAAATTGAAAATATAAAAATTGAAAGAAACTATTTACATGTGGGTGGAATAACGATAAATGGTAGAACAAGTAAGCTAGTTTCGATAATGGCTAAAGATGACTTACCAAACTTATTTATTAAATTCATTAAGTAATTCAATAATACAATTACACACCCTTCCTCTGCAATTTTACCAACATTGCAAAGACTGCAAATACAGTCGTGTATAGCGAAGTAGCTAATCCGTATTTAAGAAAAAACGGGAAGAATGCGATTTCAGTTGACTTTATGTAAAAGAAAAAGTAAAACATGTTATGAACCAACGAACTCACAAATACAATTGCAAGAAACCTGAAACTGCCAATCGTAACATTTTGCTTGTTCTCCTTGTAAAACCATCCCGCTACAAATGCCGCGGCTGTCTTGGCAAGTGCATTGGTGCCTATGACATCATGCGAAACAAAATCGAATAAAATCCCGCATAAAAAGCCGGCTATTATTCCGATGAACTGTCCTTCTGAAACTGCTATCCATACACATAATATCAACAGGAAATCGGGTGTCAATGTGCCGACTGCAATGAAATCGAGAAGAACTATGTTAACCACTGACAAGATTAAAGCAGCTATCGCATAATATGTAAACCTGTATGCAGGTGATTTCCTTCCTTTTTTATCAAATATTATTTTCATTCTTAAAATTAATTATTTGCTTCTAATTTATTATTTCATTACGAAATAATTTAATATTTTCCATTTCTAAATCAATATAAAATGATTTTTTACAATTAAATTCGCATTATTGTTTAAAATTTTAAATTTATTCATTTTATATTCATTGAAAATTTAATATTAAAAATTGAAAATTATTTGGTATAACCTTTTCTCAATTTCAAAAGTTCATCCATTTGTTTGATTAGAGCTGTCCTTTCGGGATTCGGAAGATATTTAATCACAAATATTTCTTCCAAAGCACCGAAATTTACAAAAGACCTGACAGAAATAGTTTTGAAAATATTACCCGGCTCTTCTTTTATTTCTACCACTTTCCCGATTGGTACGTCTGGCGGATATTTATTGCTGAATGTAGATGTCAGAACAAGGTCGCCAAGCTTGACATCGTATGCTTTCGGGACATTCTTCAACTCAAATACTTCACCGCCCTCCCAGACAATAACACCGTCAATACCGCTGCGCTGTAATTTTGCAGCTATTTTAATATCCCTGTTCTCTATCATTTCTACAAGGGCAAAGTTTGATGTTGTACCGATTATCTCTCCAACCAATCCTGCATCATTTCTTACAGACATGCCTGCTTGAACGCTATCTGTGCTTCCCCTGTCTATCGTTAGATAATTTCTCAGTTCTATTGAATTTTTCCCCACTACTTCTGCAGGTATGTAAAATAATTCTTTCCCCTCTCTCAGTTTCAGAAGTTCTCTCAATCTCCTGTTCTCGATGACTGCATTTCTCATTTTCGTTACTTCTGTGGAGAGCTGGAGATTAAGTTGTCTGAGAGATTTATTTTCAGATTGCAAGGCACCCGGTTTGGGTATCCATGTGAAAACGCTTTGCATCCACCCGACTGTTCCTATTACAACTGTCCTGAAACCGCCAATCCTGGAAACGTCGCCGAGTGAAATTAATGATAATGAAATTATAACGAGAGCTACGAGTGTAAAGTATTCTTTGTATTTCGCTACAAAATTTATAAAACCCTGCATTGTTACTTCTGTCCTGAATCAGACACAATTTTTAAAATTTTAGTTATGGAAACAAATTTTGAAATTAATAATTACTAATCTTATAAAATGTTTTTACATACTACTAATTATATTAATATTCATTACAATTTAAATATTTATTCATTGAAAATTTATTGCAAATATTAAATTGAAAATTCAAAATTATTACCCTATTAAATACTTATTTTTTTCTAATAAAGTTAAGCAGATAATTAATAACGAACACTCTTAATCAATACTGAAGAGTATTCATTCAAATTTTCTAGTACTTTACCTGTTCCTCTTACAACTGCAGTCAGGGGGTCTTCGGCAACATAAACAGGAAGCGATGTTTCGCGTCTGAGCCGTTCGTCCAATCCCTTGAGCAATGCCCCGCCACCGCTCAGCATAATTCCCCTGTCGTAAATGTCGGATGCCAATTCAGGTGGTGTCTTTTCCAATAAATTCAGAACCGCATTAACCACTTCATTGACACACTCGGCAAGTGCATCCCTGATTTGAACAGAACTAATCTGAATCATCTTTGGAATTCCTTTCAGCAAATCCCTCCCTTTTACCTCGAATTCTACCTCTTCGTCCAATTCTACTGCTGAACCAACCTGGCATTTAATCATTTCGGCTGTTCTTTCGCCTATAACAATATTATGAATTTTCCTGAAGTATTGTACTATGGCATCGGTCATTTCATCGCCGGCTATCCTTATTGATTCGTTGCTGACAATGCCTGACATTGAAATAACTGCTATTTCAGTTGTTCCTCCGCCGATGTCCACTATCAGGTTCCCTATCGGTTCATGTACGTTTAAACCAATGCCGATCGCACCGGCCATCGGCTCGGCAATCAGATGGACCTCTTTTGCTCCGGCATGTTCACAGCTATCCCGGACTGCCCTTTTCTCGACTTCGGTAATTCCCGATGGGATACTCACAACAACTCGTCTTGCCGGCTGCCAGCTTAATGAAACCTTCCTGATAAAAGCCCTTAGCATACCTTCTGCTATTTCAAAATCTGCTATTGCACCATCCCTTAAAGGCCTGATTATTTGAATGTCCCTGTGTGTTTTTCCAAGCATCGCCTGGGCATCATGTCCTATTGCTATAATATGTTTAGTCTGACTGTCAAAGGCAACGATTGATGGCTCATTTAGCACTACCCCCTTACCTTTCATCCAGATAAGCGTGTTTGCCGTTCCTAAGTCAATGGCAACATCATTCGAAAAAAGCTGGAATAATCCCATCGCTTAAATAATCACTTTCTATTGTCAATTAATCAATTTAATAAGATAACAAAAATACAATAAATATCTTATAATATTAAGGAAAAAAGGATTAATTAATTTTCATTTTTTTGAAAATTAACCATAAAAAAACCGATTATTTGAATTGTAATCTTATACAACTATTGATAATAATTCCTTGTTATAATTTATTTAAAATAGAATTTTAATCTCTTGTTTTTCTACCCGCGGAAAAATCTTTCCCTCTTGAACTTTTTCCTTTTGAATATTTTTCCCGTGAATCTCTTCCTCCTCTCGAATCTCTAACCCCTGAATCTCTTCTTCGTCTCGAATCCCTATCTCCTGAATCTCTTCCTCCTCTCGAATCCCTGTCTTTGAAACTTCTTTCTCTTGTACCCTTTCCTCTTGAATCTCTATCCCTTGGACTTCTGTCTCTCGACGCTCTGTCCCGTGAATCTCTCCTGCCCCTGTCTCCTCTGAATCCGGACTTTGGTTTAAATTCTCTTTCCCTTCTCTCGTTAAAATAATTTCCTTCAAAGACAATTACAAACTCTCCCTTGAATTTCAATTCTTTGAATTTTTCAAATAGCTCGCTAAATGTTCCGTAGTGATTAGTTTCGAAATGCATCGTCAGGTTGCATCCGATATAAGCACGGCGGTTAGGCATCAATTTTGAGCATGCCTCGAGAACCTGCAATATCCTGTATGGAGCTTCCAACAGTACGACCGTCCTTTTCTCATCTCTCAGATGTTTTAATTGCCAAATTCTGTCTTCACTGTCCCTGCTCAAAAATCCTGCATACAGAAATGTATTTATTGAAAATCCGCTCCTAACGATAGCTGCCATTAAACTTGATGCACCCGGCACTACCTCGATATGATAATTCCTGTGAATCGCAGTTTTAACAAGTTGGTATCCCGGGTCGGCAAAAACCGGTGTACCGCAATCGGAAATCAAGGCGAGTTTTTTTCCTTCTTCAAGTAATCCGATAATTTCCTGAGTCTTTGAATCTTCGTTTTGTTCGTTCAACTCAATAATATCACATGTAAGATTATTCCTCTTTAATAGTTGAAATGCAGGTTTGGGTTCTTCGCAAATAACCAAATCGCAACTTTTCAGAACCTTTATTGCCCTGAAGCTTATATCTTCATCATTTCCTATTGGTGTAGAAACGATATAGAGTATTCCCTGTTTTTTTTCTTCACTTTCAGTTGTTCTAATAATTTTTCCCATTTAGATTTGTTCTTGATAAAAAAAATGCCGTCTCTTTTCCGGAGACGGCACATAAAATTGTTAATTAAGCATTTTCTATATCTACATATTCAAGTACTTTTGTTATACCTGCTCCATGCCTCATAATCCTGAATTCATCTGTCGTCATGTCAATAACAGTTGATTCGCCAAGAAAATTATATGCATCCGAACGAACCGCAACATCAACGAATGGCATAAACTTCTTAATAAGCATTTCAGGGTCGCTTATTGATACCCCATCAGGAAATTTTGCCGAAATCGATATAATAGGCACATCCAGCTCTTTTAATAATATTTGCGATAAATTGTGGACAGGCACACGAATTCCTGCTGTCTTTCTTTTCGGGTCCCATGCAAATTTCGGTACCTGTTTGGATGCAGGCAGTACAAATGTATATGGACCTGGTATTAATCTTTTGATTGTTCTGTAAGCAGTATTGCTCACTTTTGCAAACTCTGATAAATTCGATAAGGAACCGCATAGAAAAGTCATCGCTTTTTCCTCCGGTAATCTTCTTATTGCTCTTATCCTTCCGATTGCTTCTTTGTTTGATAGTTCACACCCTAACGTAAATCCCGTATCGGTAGGATATAATACCACCGCTCCTTGCCTCAAAGCATCTGCAACCTCGTAGATTTTTCTCATCTCGGGTGTCTTCGAGTGTATTGTAAGAACTTCTGATGTCATAAATACCTCATAGATTTATTAATGAAATATTTTGATTAAGGAAGTATTGTATATTGTAATTTGCTGCATAATTTACATATTAACCAAAATCAAATCTAAAAGTATAGTCTATTCAATTTAATAATTATTGTCTTGGTTCTTATATTTTCTCCTAAAATAAATATAAAAAGGAATTCCGATTCCTACAAGTAAAATCCCAAAAAGCGAATTTATTATTTGTACCTTACCTGCAACATAGTTCTCAATATCATTTATTAATGTAAATACCACGAATGCTGTTGCAAAAATGACAAATATAGCAGGTATTACAGGATAACCGATTACTTTATAAGGTCTGTACCTGTCGGGCATCTTCTTTCTCAGAATAAATACTCCAAATGCTCCCAAACCATAAAATATCCAGCTTACGAAAATCAACATATCTGTAAGAATATCAAATGTTCCGCTCAACACAAGTAATGATGACCATACCGCCTGCAATATCAGTGCATTCCCCGGTGTCCTGTATTTTGGATGCACATTCCCGAATACCGGATATAACATCCCTTTGTGAGACATAGCATAATATACTCTTGCACTAACCATTATCGTACCGTTAGATGTACCAAAAGTCGAAATCAAGACAGCAGCAGCAACGAATCCGCCACCGACCGAACCAAGCACTGTCTTTGCAACATCAGATGCTACAAGAGTGGAACCCGCCATTTTTTCGACCGGTAATATATATAAATATGCAAGATTTATCAGTACATATACTACTATTACGATAATTGTTCCTATTGTTAACGCCAATGGAATATTCCTTTGTGGCTTTTTTACTTCACCTGCAATATAAGTAATGTTATTCCATCCGTCATAAGCCCAGAATGCGCCCGAAACCGCCGCTGTCAATCCTGCAAATAAACCCATTCCGGTCATATTCATTGATGGCGAATCTTTCCAGAAATTTTCAAACGAGCCGTTACCTATTGCAAATCCAAGTATGACAAGAACTAGTATTGCAATTACTTTTGCACTTGTGAAAAAACTCGTTACACGACCTCCTAACATTACACCCACATAATTTACTCCGCTAAGAAAAAATATCACGAAGATTGTAAGCAGTTTTACCCCAATGTTTTCCAATGGGAAAATACTTCCGATTAAAGGTATATGAATTATGAAACTTTGCTCAATATGGGTTGATAACCTTGGCAGAGTAAAGAAATATTGGGTGTAATCAGAAAAAATATAAGTTATTGAAGCTATCGAGCCGGTTTGTATGACAGCAAGAATAGCCCAGCCATAAAAGTATGCCATCCAATCGCCATAAATTTCCTTGAAGAAAATATATTGCCCTCCGGTTTCGGTTATCATACCTGCAATTTCGGCATTTGTCAATGCACCAAAAAGCGTAATAACCCCGGCAATCACCCATACGGCAATCAACCATTCGGGAGAGCCAAGCTGTGAAGCCATCAATGCCGGCTTTTTAAATATGCCGGAACCGATTACGGCGCCGACAACAATAGCAATAGTAGTAAATAATCCAAGAGTTGGAACTAGTGAGAGTTTTTCTTTACCTATACCAGAGTTCATCAATTATCAATATTAGCTAAACGAATCATTTACTTCATTAGCAAATATAAGGAAAGTGTTAGTAAATGTCATTTATTCATATAGAATTCATTTTACGAATAATTTTTGCTATCGAGGTATAGTGTATCCGGGCAAAGGTCCTGCCCTGTTTCCCATTGAATTGAGCCTAAGAACGGTTTTACTTTGCGGAATTTTTCATAATCTTTTAATTCACGAAAAACCTCGTATGATAAAAATGGTTTTATATTAAATTTTTTCTTCTCTCCATTTGTAAATTCAATAATCAAATGGAAATCTTTTGTCGGTTTAACGTTTTTAACTCTTGGATTCATAATTTTTTTTATCTTAGTGGTTCAATCTGAAATACCTGCTGACCGTTTACTGCTAAATCCCAATTAGCTAATAGTTCATCCCTGTGTAACTCTATCCATGCCTGAACCAGTTTCATCTTACTTGAAGGTAAACTGCCTTCAAGAACTTTCGAGTTCTTCAAACTGATAACAGCTTCATGTTCTTGGTACTTCACGTGTATATGCGGAAGTTTATGTTTTTTCCTGTCACGGAAATACATCATAATTATTATTCCATAGAACATTGATATAACAGGCATCTTATAATCCTCTACACTAAATATTCAAAACAAATTTATTAATATTGACGCATTTTTACAAGTTTGTAATTTCTAATTATTTAATTTCAAACCCAAATTGCTTTTCTATACTTTTCATTGCTTAGAAAATCTTTAAAACTAAAGATAATGATTTCTTAATCTTGAACATTTCATTTTCACTAAGTTTTCCGATTTTTCTGACAAATCTTTCTTCGGAAATCGAGCGAACTTGTAAACAATCTGCTGATGAGGATTTTTCAAGGTTATTAAATTGTTTGGATTTATTCTGACCATCCAGGGAGCTGATGTAAACTTATCCTTCCAGTCAGTCAACGGAACGATTACCCTCAAAGGCAGAATTCCCAATTCATCGTCATTAACAATCACTGCGGGCCTGGTTTTCCTGATTTCTGCCCCGACAGATGGGTCCAGATTTATCAGCCAAATTTCACCCCACTTCATAAAAATCCACAGAATCAAGACTATTGAATGAGCGCAGTTCTTTGTTTTTCTTATACTCACCAATCAGTTCACGTGCAGCATCCGAAAGAGAATTGCTTTTGGGAATTTCATTTCTTATTGATTCAAGGGCTTTCTCAACGAGAAAAATCCTTTTGTCAACCGGTAATGTATAAATCTCATTCAGGAGTACTTTTGTTGTCATTTATTCATCCTTGACTTATTAAATATCAACTAATATAATGAAACGAATTTTGAGAACAAATTATTTTATTATAGTATTATAAATACTGATATGGAGTCCAGCCATAATACTTTTCAAAGAGCAGGTCTATGCTTGTGAAACGTCCTATTTCATCATCATATTTTCGCACACCGAAATCACCCGGGTTCGATTTTCTGTCCTTTTCCTTGCCGAGCCATGTTTGGCGGTTGTTCCAACCTGATTGTTCAATTCCACCAAACGGATAAGAATCATACTGTGTTTCAAATATAAAACCCCCATTATCATTGTCTTTGAGTATAGAGCGAATCGAGCCGAGATGGTCTGTTAGATTATACATCTTCTTCCAGTTAACTCAAAATGAATAATCGAAATATTTTCCCACAAAAATAGGAAAATATTAATTTAATCATCTCTATTTTTTAAACAAATGAAATTACTTTATCCTTTCCTGAACGCAGTCTTCAGGAAATTCCCAAACGATAATGATTCATCATCTGTTTCGATTGGCTTTTGCTTCAGCATCTCTTTTGTGATTGCAGTGGAATCATCTTTATTTATTAAATCGGGTAATTGATTTGGCTTCGAATAATCGTGTACAAGTGATACATGGTGGTCGGTAACTCCTAATAACAATTTCTTATTTTCTGCCTGAACGATGTATAAATGTGCCTTGGGAGAAAGTGACATTCTCGACATGATTGATAATTCACTGTTCAGTTTTTTTTGCTTTGTTTTCTTTGCAACACGCTTAATGATTAAAAGAATGGCGCCGAGAACGGCAACCAACAAAACCAACGATAAAAACGATTTTAATAATGCACTTTCCGGCATAACATAGCTCCATCTATAAATCGGACTTCCATTTCTTTTTACTTATTCAATCATTTGTCATTCTGAGAGCACGGAAGAATCCCATTTATCTTAAAAATAGATTCTTCATTTCACTTCGTTCCATTCAGAATGACAATCCATAATTTACCTTTTTATTGCACGCATCCTGTCGGTCGGGTCAATCAAAGTTGTAATTCTTATACCGAAATGCTTGTCAATCACGACTACTTCGCCTTCAGCTACTTTCTTCCCGTTAATCAACACATCAACCGGCTCGCTCACCAGTTTATCGAATTCCACGACTGAACCTCTTCCCAATCTAATTATATCCCTGATAAGCATGTTCGACCTGCCTAACTCGATTGATACAGGCAGTTGCAAATCATAAAGCAGCTCTAACTTAGGGTCAAGCGGTGAAAATATCGTCTGTTCCCCGCTATACTCCATCTCCGGGAATTTCACGTCCCCTGCTTCGAGCGCTCCACCCTTGGTTGCGACTGCATTTGCATCGTTAGCATTCGCCTCTGCATCGTTGCTTATCATTGAATCAATTTCTTCCTGCGACATTGCCATATTTAACTCTCCTCTTTAAAGGAAATATCCTCCATGACTAAATCCTCTTCCGTGAGTTGACGTGTAATCCTTACAGCTTTTTTCCCTTCCACGCTGCCGGGTCTGGCAGCTAATTTTCTTTTATCCGCTATTATAACTTCTAATTCCTGGTTTATTCTTTTATTGAGTTTAATTATATCCCCTGTCTTCAAATCGAGCAGTTCCCTTACCGATATTGCTGCCTTGCCAAGCTCTGCTATTACCGGCAGATATGTTGTCGTCATCTGCTGTTTCATAATTGACATATTCTCGCGAATACGTGCAGGACTAAGCTTAAGCACACTCGTAGAAATCTGTTGCCTATTGAGACGAGCCATCACTTCTTCCAATGCAAATGTCGGGAAGCACAAATTCATCAGGTATGTATTTACACCGATATTCACATCGAGCGAAACTACTATAACAATTTCAGATGCCGGTGCAATCTGGACGAAATCCGCTTCCATCTCGAGACGCTGGTACTTGAAATTCAAATCGGCAATAGACCTCCATGCATTCCTCAAATCGGACAGAGCATGCTCTATGACATTTCTTATCACTGCCTGCTCGATAGGTGTGATTGCCCTCACCTTTGGCGGTGCATCCGTCCCGCCTCCGAGCATTCTTTCTATCACGGTGAGAGCAAGTTGAGGACTGACCTCGAGAATGCCGCTCCCGTCTGTTCCTTCTATATCGAAAATATATATACAGCTTGGATTTGATACAGATAGAATAAACTCGGAATAAAACAACTGGTCAACTGAAGTAACGTTAATTGAAACTATGGTCTGAAGTTTTGACACAAGGTAATATCCGAAAACCTCCGCGAAATTTTCGTGAACTGTTTGCAGCGTCCTCACCTGGTTTTTCGATATCCTGTTCGGCCGCCTGAAATCATAATTTGAAATCTCTCCTTTAGTTACCTTGCCGCTCAGAATATCATCGACATCAACTGTCCCCGAAGTCATCTCGGACAGCAGATTGTCAATCTCATTTTGTGATAAAACGTCAGACATAAATAAACATTAAATTTTACTGAATAATAAATTCCTGCAAAATTGCTTCTTTCAATACCATCTTATTTGACAAAAAAACCTGCACGAGTTTCGAATTAATTGCACCCTGCAGCGAATCGCGCCTAACAGACTGAAGTTCCTGAACGGTCATTGAACCTAACAGGTTATTCACCGCCCCCTTAACAGATGAAAGAGGTCTTAGCATTAATGGGCTTTCTTCCGGTTTATCCTTTTTGATTTCCTTCATTTGTTCATCATTCACGTAGAAATCAAGACCTATGTCAACAACGACAAATTGATTTGACATACTCGGGTTAGTCGTAATCCTTCCAGTTGACAGAAATCTTTCGTTCTCTTCTTTCTTGATTTCCTCAGGATTGAAATCCTTGTCTTTGTTGACTTCTTCAAGCTTTGCTTTATCGCCCTCGCCGTTTATTGCCATTTTCTGCAAATCCGGCTTGATAATCAGCATATAAACGACAATCAGGAGTATAAACAATACGACTACGGTTCCGCCAACCATAATCAACATTTTCATCAAGCTCATTTCACCCGGTTTCTTGGGTGGCTTTTCAGCTTTTTCTTTCTCCTGCGATTCAGTCCCTTCAGCTTCTTTTTCTTTTGCCATTTTCAATAAAATTTCTAATTGTGGAAAAAAATATTTTCACAAATTTAATAATCGGCTAATTGTTTGAAAATATTTAGTTTTTCGGTATAAAAAAGTATGCCAATGTAAAAGATGTGCAATTATCAGGTGTTTATAAAATCGAATCCGGATAATTGCAATAAATTTGAATAAAATACACCATTCTTTTGGCGAATATTGGGCAACAAATTGATGTTTAATCCTTTATCTTCGAATTTATCCTTTTCCTGCCTATGCAATAATATTCAAATCCTGATTTCGACATTTCTTCGAGGTTGTAAAGATTTCTGCCGTCAAAAATGATTGGATTTAATAATATTGATTTAAGCTTCATAAAATCAGGTTTCCTGAATACGTTCCACTCTGTCGCAATCACTAATGCTTCTGCTTTCTCGAGGCAATCGTATATTCCGGTTGCATAGCTGATTTTCTCACCGTATAATGATTTCGTATTAGCCATTGCCTCCGAATCATAAACCTTAACTTTTGCACCTTTATCGAGAAACATATCGAGCAATCTGAATGCAGGTGCTTCCCTCGTATCGTCGGTGTTCGGTTTGAATGCCAGCCCCCATAATGCAAATTGTTTGTTTTTGATGTTACCCCCGAAACGCTTCAATATTAAATTGAAAAAACGTTCAATCTGGTTTTCATTCACTTCCTGAGCGGCTTTTACAATTTTCATCGGGGTTTCTGCCGAATCGGTCGAATGTATCAATGCCTTAACATCCTTTGGGAAACAGGAGCCGCCGTATCCGATTCCTGCAAATAAAAATCTCTTGCCTATCCTGCTGTCAGAGCCGATTCCGATTCTGACATTCTCTATGTCTGCTCCGACTTTCTCGCAATATTCCGACAAATCATTCATAAATGAAATTTTTGTTGCAAGGAATGAGTTTGCCGCATACTTTGTCACTTCTGCACTTTTTATGTCCATTATCAGAATCGGGTTACCGCTGCGGACAAACGGTTCATACAAATCCCGCATTAACTCTTCTGCATTCTTGCTCGATGTCCCGATTACTACCCTCTCCGGCTTCAGTGCATCTTCAACAGCAAATCCTTCACGCAAAAATTCAGGATTGCTCACAACTTCAATTTTATTCCCGGGTATCTTTTCATCGAATATCGCTTTTACCTTATCCGCAGTTCCTACTGGCACAGTGCTCTTATTAATTATTATTTTATCATTTTCCAATTTATTTATGAGCATTATTTCAGCTATATCGCCTGCACATTTAAGTACATGCTGCAAATCTGCTGAACCGTCTTCATTCGGCGGCGTTGGCAAACACAGAAATATCAGTTGGCAATTCAGTATTGCATCTTCAAGCCGTGTTGTGAAATGGATCCTTCCCTCATCAAGATTCTTTTTCAAATATCTATCCAGGCCCGGCTCAAATATAGGTGCAATCCCCTTTTTCAGCATCTCGATTTTTTCTTCTATAATATCCACACAATACACATCATTCCCGGTTTCGGCAAAGCAGGTGCCGCTCACCAAACCCACATATCCCGTTCCAATCACACCGACATTATAAGACATTAATACTATCCAACCTTTCTTCTATCACTTTTATTAAATTTGTCAAATTTATTATTCTAAACACTATTTACTTTCATTATTATTGACTGAATCCTTTTTCTCATTATCCTTCATCCACAATTTTTCCGAATTAACATCAGTCATTGCCTTGGTCTTGCCAAATTGAATAAGATACTCGATTGCTTCAACTGCTTTATTTACCATCACATTTTTTTCCTCGAGTTCTGAATCTAAAAAATCAGATAATACATAATCAACCATTCCCCCCTGTGGGAAATTCTTTCCGATTCCGCATCTCAACCTGAAGAAATCCTCGTTATCGAGTGCTTCTATAACTGACGCAACTCCATTATGTCCCCCGTCGCTTCCTCCCTGCCTAATATGAACTCTGCCCAATGGAAAATTGTACTCATCGCATACCACAACGATTCTTTTTACAGGTACATCATAATTCCCGAGTATCTCAGATATTGCTTCTCCTGATGCATTCATATAAGTAACCGGAAGCACAACGAGTGCAAGCTGATCAGCTATTCGTAAAGAAGCATGATAGCTCTTTGAAAACATTTTCATCAACGGCTTTTTATGTTTGCTGCAAAGCTCAGCGGCTACCATCCAGCCGACATTATGCCTGTTCCCCGAATACTTAGCCCCGGGATTTCCCAAACATACTATCAGCCAGTCAACCTTTTTCTCCATTTTTTTTTATTATATAAACAATTATTATTTTTACTAATGCCAAATTATTATTGCCAATTTTTCTGCTTTTATCATTTTAAATTTTTTCATTGAAAATTTATTGAAAATTGAAAATTATTATTAGTACCAATTTATTATTTCCGAATTTTTGTTTTTATCATTTTAAATTTTTTCATTGAAAATTTATTGAAAATTGAAAATTATTATTTGTACCAATTTATTATTTCCGAATTTTTGTTTTATCATTTTAAATTTTTCATTGAAAATTTATTGAAAATTGAAAATTATTATTAGTATCAATCTATTATTTCCGAATTTTTGTTTTATCATTTTATATTTTTTCATTGAAAATTTATTGAAAATTGAAAATTATTATTTGTACCAATCTATTATTTCTGAATTTTTGTTTTATCATTTTAAATTTTTTCATTGAAAATTTATTGAAAATTGAAAATTATAAATTGAAAATTCTTTTAAACATATTCTATAAAAAAAAGGTATCCCCGCTTCATAAGAATACCTTTTATAAATAATAAGCTTAAAGAAATCAGTCTTCTTTTTTGGACTCTTTCTTTCCTTCCTTCTTCTCTTCTTTCTTCTCTCCTCCTTCTTCTGCTGCAGCGGCTCCTTCTTCAACCTTCTCGGCTGGTGTTTCTTCCTTAATAAGTCTGGGATGGAGACATGAAACTATAACAGTGTCGAGAGCAACATCAAAGTGTATGCCTTCTCTCTGGATGTCCTTCACATGCACTGACTTTCCGATTGACAAATTAGAAATGTCTATCTCGAACGAATCGGGCATATCTGAAGGTAAGCAATGCAGCTTTACCTTATGCGTAGTATGCTGAAGCACACCCCCGTCCCTTACTCCTATCGCCTGTCCTTTGAGTATAATTGGAACTTCTACGCCCATCATCTTGCCGCTCTTCACTCCGAATAAGTCGAAATGCAGTAACTTATCTGTTACAGGATGGAAAGCAATATCTTTCAGAACACATTCCAGCGGCTGTGTTGAATCGTCAATATATAAATCGAAAATTTTCTTGTGAGCAGTGTAAACAATTGGTCTAAGAGCCAACGGATGTGCTGCAAGTGGAATTGACTCGCTCCCTTCTGAATAGTAAATACCGGGTATCATTCCGCTTGACCTGACAAGCTTTGACCCCTTCTTGCCGGTTCCCCGTTTAACTGCTTTTAATGTAATCTCACTCATTTTTTTTATCCTTAAAACATCTATTTATAAAATTATCTTTCTATCTCAAATAAAGAACTTATCGAACGGTTATCATGCGTCCTTATAATCGCCTCTGCAAGCAATTCCGCTACCGATACAACCTCGATTTTCTTACATTCCTTTTTCAATTGTATTGTGTCTGTTACAAACAACTTTTCTATCGCCTTCGAATTTTCTATTTTTTCCAATGCCTTTCCTGAAAATACCGGGTGAACGCATATTCCATTTATTGATTTTGCTCCTTTATCCTTCAGCACTTCCGCACATTGTACGAATGTCGAGCCGGTGTCAATCAGGTCATCCACTATAACGACATTCTTATCTTTTACCTCACCTATCACGCTTACGATTTCTGCAACGTTGTGAGCCGGACGTCTCTTGTCAACCAGCACTAAATCTCCGCCAATCCTCTTGGAATATGCCCTCGCTGTTTTCACTCCGCCCACGTCAGGTGCCGCTATTGCAAGATTATCGAGATTCAGCTTACTCAATGCCTTGATTAAAACCGGAGATGCATACAAATGGTCCAGCGGAATATCGAAAAAACCCTGTATCTGCGATGAGTGCAGGTCAATCGTAATCACCCTGTCGGCTCCCGCCCTTACAATCAGGTTCGCATAAAGCTTTGCCGAAATCGAGACTCTCGGCTGGTCCTTCCTGTCCTGCCTTGCTCCGCCATAATAAGGAATCACGGCTGTTACCCTTTGTGCCGATGCCCGCTTAGCCGCATCAATCATCAGAAGCAATTCCATCAGGTTATCCGACGGTGCATTTGTTGACTGAATTATAAACAAATCAATTCCGCGTACATTTTCCTCAAACTTAACCCAAATCTCACCATCGCTGAAATTCCTTATTGTAACTTCAGACAAATGAATTCCCTGGTGTTCGGCAACCTTTTGTGCCAGGGCTATGTTTGAGCGTCCTGATGCGACTTTGAAATGAGCCATTGTAAATTCTCAAATAACAATCAAACTAATGCTGGGGCGGAGGGATTCGAACCTTCGAATGTCGGCTCCAAAGGCCGATGCCTTACCACTTGGCTACGCCCCAATCTTTTGGTTTATAGAGAACTACAAAATTAATATTTTTCTATAAGTTAACCAAATTTATTACAATTATTGTCTGAACTGTGATATGTTTGATTAGTGTGATTTTATTATTCCCTCATCCTTTTTTCCTTCTCCCGCTGGGAGAAGGGCAGCCGTGAGGGAGATGCTTCGACCGAGTTTAACCCGAACTTGATGCTGGACCCAGCATGAGAGTAACCCCATGCTTCAGAATGGGGGGAGGACTCATCTATACATCACTCAGTTTCACAACACTAAAGTGTGGTGTTATTAAAATCCTCTAATCCTACAAATCCTAATTCTGACATTTTTTAAAATCCTTTTAAAACCGTTTTCTTTTTATATCATTACCACAACCTTAATTTTGTCCCGCATGTTCTTTGATATTCCGAAATCGGTAAATGTAGGGGTAATTCACGAATTGCCCGGTAGGGATTATTCAATTAAAATATCCGCCATTCAGAATTCAGCATTAATTTTAATCTGTCTAAAATGTCTTATCCAATAGGACATCAATAGGACAATACAAGACAAAAAGTGTCAGAAATCAGTCAAAATAGGACAAATATTACATATTCGCAATATTATAATCCATTATAAATCAACTATTATTCCCCAAAAGCAATCCAAAAATTATAAAATATTGGACAAAATAGGACAAAATAGGACAAATATTCCCTCTTAGTAATAAATAATTAGTAATTAGTAATTAATTAGAATTCAGGGTGTATTAATTTAATCAGGTAAAACACCAATGCACTCATTATTGCTGATAGCGGTATAGTAACAATCCACGATACAACTATTCTCGCAGCAACAATCCATTTAATGTTGGTAAAACTCGTAGTCGAACCGACTCCTATTATTGAGCCGGCTATAGTGTGTGTAGTGGAAACAGGAATTCCGAGTGTCGTTGCCAAAAACAAAGTCGTTGCTCCTGCAGTTTCCGCACAGAATCCGTGTACGGGCTTCAACCGTGTGATTTTCATACCCATGGTCTTAACGATTCTCCAACCGCCCATTGCTGTACCGATTCCCATAGCGAGATGACAGGAAAGTATTATCCACAGTGTTTTAAATTCAGTAATGCTTAATTGTACATCATTAGTGAAAATTCCGGCAGCTACAAGTACAGCCATAATGATACCCATTGTCTTTTGTGCGTCGTTGCCGCCATGCCCCAGTGAATACATTGCCGCTGAAAACAACTGTCCCTTCCTAAATACACTGTCAACTTTCCTGGGGTGCCACTTTTTGAAAATATGATAAACAGCCACCATAATACCAAATCCAAGTACAGCACCAATAACAGGTGCCAGCGGTATGAAAGCCATCGCCTCGGTTAGCTTTTCCCAGCGGATTACTCCAAACCCCGAGTGTGCAATTCCCGCTCCTGCCAGACCGCCAAGCAAAGCATGTGATGAACTCGTCGGCAATCCAAACCACCAGGTAATTAAATCCCAGAATATAGCTCCTGCAAGTGCAGCCAGAACAACATAAAGAAAAGCCGGGTCTAATGAATCAATTCTGACAATTTTTGAAACTGTATTTGCAACTTTGGGAGCGAATACGAACATAGCTACGAAATTGAAAAATGCAGCCCACATAACTGCAAATTTAGGTGATAATACTTTGGTTGATACTATTGTTGCAATTGAATTTGCTGAGTCGTGGAATCCGTTTATTATATCAAAAAATAATGCAGTCGCAATTGAAAATATAACTACAGCCATTGTCCAATCCATATTTCCGCCTATTCTATCTTTCTTTGTATTTTGATATAAATTAAATATATAATTTTCAAATTTTTAATTTTAACTCAATAATTGTTCCTTTATTTTCAATTAATAAATTTAAAAGATTGAAAATTCAGTGAAAATTAAAAATTAGAAATTGAAAATTTAATTGCATTTTAATTGAAGATTACGCATTATCTACAACAATTCTCTCAATCACGTTAGCAAGGTCTTCGCATCTGTCAACTGCTCTTTCGAGCCGGGCAAACACTTCTTTCCATTTCACTATTTCGAGTGCATTTCCTTCCTTGAAAAGCTTAACGATAGCCATCCTGTGAACTTCATCAGCCCTGTTCTCAAGCTCGTGGATTTTCATGCAGCTTTTCTTAACGCTGTCATTATGTTTCAAATCTCTTAATCCCTTAACAGCAGTAACGAGCTCGTTTGTTGACAGATTGAGTATTTCTGCAAAATCGAAAATATCGGTTCTGAGTTCCTGTATATCATAAAGCAGTATGCACTGTGCCGCAGCATTAAGGTTGTCGGCAATGTCATCGAGCCGTTTGGTTAATGTTAGAATGTCAGTCCTCTCGAACGGAGTTATAAATGTCTTATGTAGTGCCTCTGTACATTCGAGAGTTACTTTATCGGCTTCCAATTCGTATTCCTTAATCTTCCTAACGTAATCTTCAAAATTAGTCTTTTGTGTTGTGAACCGCATAAACTCATAACACATCATCACGTCAATATTAATCACTTTCTCGAAAAAATCGAAAAAAGAGTATTCTTTGGGTAATATTTTTTTAAACATAATTCTCCTGTGGTAAACTCGTTAACACAAAATTAACAAATTTTCAGTTCCTTATTGATTGTTTTAAAAATGAATATTCGATTACACCATCATAAGTTTTTGAAAAATATAACGTATTATAATATTAATTGTCTAAATAATTGACTGAGTAAATAAAGTACAACATTGGTATTACAAATTAATTTAATAGAAATGTTAAACATAATTATAAACTTAATTTATACAAATGAAAAATAGTTGAATAAAAATACTTAAATAAAAAAATTAAAAAAATAATTAACTATTAAAAAAGAGTAGGAGTGAATTAATGAAGTTTAATGATATCAAATCAATCCTTCCGTGGATAATAATCCTATTCGTACTTTTCCCCTTGTCATTTTTCCTTGGAGTCGAAAAGGAGGGTTTGCTCAATGTGAGGGTGGACACAAGCGATTTGGAAGGGATACGTCTCTGGTTAACAAATCTATACAATGACCACAGGTTTCTGTTTGCTGTGGTCGTTACATTAACAATGGCTACTGTCGGAATCACTATCGCATTTCTGACTGACATAATTCTGAAAGTACTTGGTTTGGAAGTAAGTAAAATTCAACATCATGAGTGAAAGGATAAAATATGGATATGTTTAATGTTTATCTTCCAATTGCTCAGATGGAGTTTAATGTTTTGTTGCTGATGGCAATTGGATTTTGCGTCGGAGTGCTTGGCGGGTTCTTCGGTGTTGGCGGTGCATGGATTGTTACTCCAGCACTTAATATCTTCGGATTCCCGATGCCTTTGGCAATCGGGACTGATTTTGCACATATTTTCGGTAAGTCAATTGTAGCTACCCGAAAACACGGGAAAATGGGAAATGTTGACTGGAAATTAGGAATAACTACCATGGTTGGTACAGTTCCCGGCGTTTGGATTGGTGCCCAGTTGATTATGTATCTTGATAAATTAGGGAAACAATCCGGTCAGGATATTGTCGGTTCTTCAGTGAGATGGACTTATATTATTATGCTTCTCGGATTGGGTATATTCATGTCTTATGATTATTTCGTTCTCAGGAAAAAGAAAGAGGCAAAAAAGCTGCAACCAGGTGCTGTCCATGAAAAATCATTAATAGATAAAATCAGAGCATGGAAATTTCTTGCGATTTCCTATCCGAAATCCAATATTGAATCAATATCAATTTTAATTGTGTTTGCGGTATTTTTCTTTTGCGGTTTCATATCGGGATTTCTCGGAGTGGGCGGTGGTTTCATCAGGATGCCCTCGCTGGTTTACCTGATAGGTGTACCGACTGCACTTGCAGTGGGAACAGATTTGTTCATTGTCATGCTCGATGGAGCTTATGGCTGCTTCCTTTATTCATTCTACGGGAGAACAGAATTATTAGCAGCAGTGTTTATGCTATTCGGCGCCTCAATAGGAGCGCAGATTGGTGTTACGGCTGTGAAATATATAAGAGGATATGGAATTCGGCTTTTATTTGCCATCATGGTATTTTTTGCGGGTATATCGGTTGTATTAAAACAAATGGATTCAATAATGAACAGTCCGGGATTGAAAACCGCCTCCGGCTGGGTTATAATGGGTTCAGCATCTGTAATGTGTTTAATTATTATTATAAGATTAATCGTATCTGCAAGAAAGGAAATTCAGCAGAAAAAAGCAGGTTTGTAAATTTTCAGATTAACCCGTCACTTAAAAGGCGGGTTAATAAATTATTATTAATCCTTATATTCAAATAAAGAAAATTCTTTTTTCTTTTGCCATTCATTAAGAGTCATTCCCTTTTTATCCTTTTCAGAAAGGATCGGATTTCCAAGGGGCCATTTTATTCCGATATCAGGGTCTTTCCACAATAAACATCCTTCACCCTTCCCATTCCACAATGCCGAGCATTTGTATTGAACATCAACAGTATCGCTTAGTGCAACGAATCCGTTTGCAAATCCCGGTGGCACCCAAAGAACTTTTTTATTATAGTCAGACAATTCAATACCGAAATATTTACCGAATGCCGGAGAATTTTTGCGAATATCAACTTCAGCAAAATAGGCAGTACCTGAAATTACTCTTATAAGTTTTCCCTGAAGCGGTTCCCATTGAAAATGCATGCCTCTCAGAACACCTGCCATAGAATGAGAAAAATTATCCTGAACGAAAACATCCGTTATACCAAGTGCCTTAAATTCATCAGCCCTGAAAGTTTCCATGAAAAAACCCCTGTTGTCTTTGTGTATTTCAGTTTCAAAGACAATCAATCCGTTTAATTCTCTTGTTAGAAGTCTTAAACCCAATTACGCCTCAATTCTTTTTATTGAAATATTTATCCGATGATTTTTTATTTATAAATACTCTTAATAAATTTTCAATATCCTTTGAACTGCCGAAATCTTTGCCGAGCATGAGCATCTCCTGTTGTGAGCCGGTTTGCTCGAGAACAAATTCCTCTTCCTGTCTAGAATACATTAATGTTACAGCATAAACAATCAACAGCGAAAATTCCAAGCCCAAAGCAAACAGTACAAGAGATGGCTCAGTTGGAGGTATAAATTTCAAACCTCTTAGACCGATAATGATAATAAGAATAGCAGCACCGATATAAACCAGTCCGAGTACAGCATTACTGTATTGTACTGTGAAATAATATCGCATATACATTCTAATACCGTCATTAACATGGAATAATCTATATAGGAAACCGGCATTAAGCCATTTAACTGCTTTATGCAGAGTTCTCAGGTCTTCTATTGTCATATTCCATTCTTCAGAATATGATTGAAGACTACGCAAATCCGCATTAAGTATATCATTAAATATTTCCTTATAATTTTCATCGGAATGATAACCGTATTTTAACTGAGATATTTTTTCAATAGTATTTACAACTTCACGGTCAATTTTCTGTCTCATATAACCGAGACTTTCCGGAAGAAGAGATGAAATAATGATAGATAATGCCAAGCCGAATAAAGCTGACTGAAGTACGAGGGTAAGAAAAGGATTAAACCAATATCTTGCCTCGAGGGATGTATCTTTGTTTAAATCAATAGCCCAGTTAAAAATATATGACACGACTGATTTATCCTGGGAAGATTCTATAAAATATTGCATTGATGTACCGGTATCATTATAAACTGTACCGCGGAGGAAATCATGGAAGAACCATTGCAAAATAGGAAGCAGGAGTATCATTGCAAGAGCCAGTCCGCAAAATGTAATTAAATAGAAAATTATCATCTGAGTGAAATTATGTTCAGAAAGTTCGAAGTAAGTTTTTGATATTTTAATATTATCCTGCATTAATTATACCGTTATCGTTTTACATTAAGTTTTGTTATTTATTTAAATATACAATTCTATAAAGCATAAATTTAAAAAAATAAAACTAATTTGACTCAATTTTTCATAATTTCGCATTTTATTTTTTGATTATTATCGAGTGATATAGATTATGATATATTTCAATAATGCAGCAACAAGTTATCCAAAACCGAAGGTGGTTTTTGAGGCAGTAAACGAATATTTTAATGCTCCGACCTGCCATTCGGCAAGGACAGGATTGGAAGTAGACGAGGACGACAAAGCGACTAATGCGAGGCAGAAACTTGCAAAATTATTTAATGTACAGGATTATAATCAGATTGTATTCACTTCCGGTAGTACAGAAGCATTAAATCTTGCTATCAACGGAATCGGCTTGAAGAAAGGTTCACATGTCGTTTCGACAGTGATAGAACATAATTCTGTAATCAGGCCATTGAAACATCTCGAAAGAGATGAAGGTGTTGAAGTTGATTTTGTCGGGTGCGATGAATTTACTTACGTAGAACCGTCTAAAATTGAAGAAGCAATTAAACCCAATACAAAAGCGGTTGTTGTCAATCACAGTTCTAATGTAACGGGTTCGATTCTCGATTTGGATTCTATTTCAAAAATAGCACATAAGCATGATGCTATTATTATAGTAGATGCATCCCAATCGGCAGGAAATATTCCGATAGATATTAGCGGCTGGGACATTGACCTTATCTCCTTCACAGGACATAAATCACTTTATGGGATCCAGGGTATCGGTGGATTATATTTAAAGAAAGGTCTGAATGTTAAGCCATTGAAGGTAGGAGGAACGGGTGTTAAAAGTGAAGTATTGACTCAACCGACAGAAATGCCATTGTATTATGAAGCCGGAACTCCGAACAATCCGGGTATTGTTTCTCTTGATGCAGGAGTGGGCTATATCTTAGAAAAAGGAATAGATGTTTTAAGAAAAAGAAAAACAGAAATTGTTAAAACATTTATTAAGGAATTTGAAAATTATCCTGAAATAGACATTTATACTCGAGGAGAAAAGAACAGCTATGTAAATTTCTGTTTCAATATAAAAGGAATGGTTCCTGAAGAAGTTGGATATGTACTCGATAGTTCTTACGATATTACAGTAAGGACAGGATTGCATTGCGCCCCTCTTATTTTGAAACCATTGGGTGTATATCCATGGGGAACAGTCAGGGTAAGTCCTTCATTTTTTACAACAGATAATGAAGTTGATAAATTCATCGAAGCAATTAAAGAAACTGTTAAAACATTTGTAAGAAAAGGGAAATAATTATCATCATTATTTATTAAATGAGTAATTCTATATCTAAATTAATTTTTCAATTTTATGATTGGTTTATTTAACCATTTCTTTTTGTTTTCTTTATCAAGTTTCATGAAAAGAAAATAACAGATTAATGTGAATAACATTCCGATTATTGAACCGAAATACACATCAATAAAGAAGTGCTGAACAAGATATACTCTCGATATGCCGACAAGTAATGCAACAAAAAAATAAAAAATTCCGATTTTCTTATTTTGAGTAATGATGCTCAATAAGAAAAACAAAGAAAATGCCGAGGCAGAATGTCCCGAAGGAAAACTGTTATATGATAGTATATGAACCCCAGGGGCATAATGCAACAGGACATTATCTCCAAAGAAAAGTTTTGGTCTTGGTGTATCAGCAATTCTTTTAATTATTTGTGCTGCTATACCGCTTGCGGCATAACCGGAAATTGCAAATAAAAAATATCTTCCGTTAACAAAAAGTAATAATAGCAAGCCAACAGCAATGTATGTTAAACCGTCGCCGAAATATGTCATATACTTGAAAAAGAAATCAAGTGTCGGATTATGCAAGGAATTCAGCCAGAGCAGAAAATCACCCTTTTTCATAATTAGCAAAGGATAAAGACCGGCAATTAGAAAAGCGAGATATAAAGAAAAAAAATAAGAATTTTTCCTTATTAGAAATTTAAATTCATCAATAATTTTCATACAGTGATTTTAATAATCAATTACCATTTTGCCTTGCTGACTGCTTTTTGTCTTTTTTTCAAAATAAGGAATTTTCAGCGTATTATAAAGTAACAATTCATTAAGAAATAAATTATTTAAAAGTATGCTGTATTGCAGCCGGTTATCGAGATTACCCAGCACATTGTATGCCTCGGCAATTTCATAGAATCTTCTAAGATTATCCGGTGTGTTACCGCAAATATCGGGATGGAAGACACGGCTCAACCGATAATATGCTTTTTTAATATCATTGGATGAAGCGGTCCTCTGAATTCTCAGTATTTTATAATAATCTTTAATTGCCATGTCATAAACCAAAATTACACAGTTAAATATTAACTGCATCTAATTCAAATTTAGCATTATTAAAGCCGTCCGTCAATCCGTAGAAATACTGGATTTTGTTATTAATGCATTATTATTAAACCTATTGTCTTATATTCATTCTCTGCCCACAGGACAGCATAGTATAATCCTTCTTTTAAATCATAAGTATTGTAAACACGCTTATAATTTCCTTTTTCTTGTTTTTCACTGAATATCTTGTCAATGATATTTCCCATATGGTCGTATAGTTCTAATTTCACTAACGCAGATTGCTTGAGTTCATAACTGAATGTTACATATTTATCAGTTGGATTTGGATATGCCTCAAAGTTACCAATATATGTTTGCATTTTTAATTTTTCAGATAAACAAGAACCTGAATAACATAATTTTTTATCGTCGGAATATTATAAAAATTATTTGGAATATCATATTCGCCATACCAAAGATTATGTGTAAAATTCATATTCATAGCTTCATCAAGTTTTCTTCCGGGATTATAAAAATTAAATCCACGAATAAAATGATTAAAATCTTTTTGGGTTCTCTTTTCCTCCCTCTCATCTTGCTCCCATCCCATATTTTCCTCCTTTTCTGTCTACTTTTTTTTAGGGCGGGGCACGCCAAGCACCCGCATATTAAGTAAATAGAAAACGCCCCACTCGGAGCGCCTCATTATTGTTCCTAATATGCTATTTTTTTGGCGGCTTATAACATAGAACTACAACAATGCTACGCTTATTAAATCATAAAACTATAATTATACTACAAAATAATAACATTACTTCCAAATATTTTTATATTGAGGAAAAAATATATTTTATCACCCTATCTTCACAACACTTGTGATTTCAACATCCGTTTCGGCAGGTAATTCCGTATAACTGATAACACTCAGCATCGGGAACTGGGACCTTACGAGCCGGTAAAGATACGGCCTGATTTGGGCAGAGGAGATAACAAGTGGCAGATGTCCAGCGAGAGTGATTTCGTCTAAAGATTCATTTAAGCTTTTTTGAAGCTCTCTTATTATATCCGGAGATAAGCCAAGAGTAATGCTTGTGCTTGCCTGTGAATTCGATTGCAATGCGTTAGTCATTAATTGCTCAATTTGAGGGTCGAGTGAAATAGCATGTACAACGCCATTTTGGTCCTGGTAGAGTTTCTTGATTGTTTCCGATAAATTATGTCTTACATATTCGGTAAGCACATCAATGTTTTTCGTTACTTTGAAATATTCGAGGAGCGATTCGAGAATGATCGGTAAATCGCGAACGGGAATTTGCTCTCTCAATAGGTTCTGTAGTACTTTTTGCACAACAGAAACAGGCATAGTTTCCGGCTTTACTTCTTCGACGAGTACAGGGTAATCATCTTTGAGATTTTCGATGAGATGCTTGACATCCTGGCGTGTAAGCATTTTATCTGAATTTCGTTTTAACAGTTCGGTAAGATGTGTGGTAAGAACCGTAGCCGCTTCAACTACAGTATAACCCATAATTTCAGCATTTTCTCTTTCTGATATAGTTATCCAGGTAGCCGGCAAACCGAAGACCGGCTCAGTAACCGTGATACCCGAAATCTCACCTTCTGCAGTACCGGGATTCATAGCAAGGAGCATGCTTGGATGGAGAATATTCCGGGATATTTCATTACCCCTGATTTTAATGACATATTCTTCCGGCTCAAGTTGCAGATTATCACGAACACGGACAGGAGGAAGAATGATACCGAGTTCATTTGCGAGCTGACGTCGAACATTGGTAATGCGTTTGAATACATCTCCACCCTGGGATTCATCAACGAGTGAAATCAATGAATATCCGAGTTCAATTTCAACAGGGTCAACTTTCAATAATTCTTCAACTGGCTGCTCTTCGGGTTTTTTGGCTTTTTCGGCTTCGGCAAGTTCCTGCCGAAGTTCTTCATCGGCTTTCCGCTTGATTTGCTGATTTCTAAGATAAGCCAAACCACCTGCTAAGCCTGATAGAATCAAAAACGGGAGCATGGGAAATCCTGGCATGAAAGCAAATAATACCATTGCAAAAGAAGCGACAGCCAATGCACGGGGCTTTTTACCAAACTGGGCACCGAGTTCTACGTCGAGCTTTTCTGCAGAAGCAGAACGGGTAACAACCAAACCACCGGCAACAGAAATTAAAAGAGCAGGTATTTGAGTTACAAGTCCGTCACCGATTGTCAAAATTGTATATGTTGAAAGAGCTGTGGTTAAATCCATGCCTCTTTGTGCAACACCGATAGCAAAACCACCCACAATATTTATTGCAACAATAACGAGACCAGCTATGGCATCGCCGCGAATAAACTTTGCAGCACCATCCATAGCACCGTAGAAATCGGATTCTTTAGTTAATGATTCCCTTCGGTTTCGGGCTTCGATTTCATCAATATAACCGGCATTCAAGTCTGCATCAATACTCATTTGCTTTCCGGGCAGGGCATCCAGAGTAAATCTTGCGGCAACTTCTGCGATTCTCGTTGAACCTTTGATAACGACTATGAAGTTAATAACCAATAAGATTAAAAAGATAATAATACCGACAACATAATTCCCGCTGATTACGAATGTACCAAATGCCTGAATTATTTTTCCGGCTTCCGCCTGGCCTAATATTAATCTCGTAGCTGTAACATTCAGACCCAGGCGAAACAGAGTTGTTATAAGTAAAATAGTTGGAAAAGAAGAAAAATCGAGAGGGCGAATAAGATAAACTGCAACAAGAAGTATCAGAACAGATAACGATATATTAGTTGCCAATAATAGATCGAGTAAAAAAGTAGGCAAAGGAATAATAAGAAGCCCGATTATTAACAGAACCCCTAATGCAAGGAGCAAATCCGGGCTTTTTCTCAAAAAAGGAATTGTCCTTGTCTGGAAACCTGTCATTGCTCTCGAAGGAGGTGCCATTATTTGCGTACTTTTAGCCATCTGGTTTTATTCATTGATTAATAATACACTACTTTAATCCCGTGATAAATCCGGTAATTTTAAATATTGCTATATTTATATGAAATATTAATAACTTAATAGATATTCTATTTTACTTTATTATAAATTTATTTTATTTGAATTGATATTTTACAAAATGTTTGCCAATGTTTTAATTTGTTTGAAATAGATATTAAATTAGTATCGAAAAATATTGAGGAAAGCATAAATCAGGTTTAGTTGTACAGAGATGAAAATAATAAAATATATAACTTTGTTATTAAATTTATTCTTTTTAACAAATTGCGATGATAATACATCCCCACCACAAGATACAATAAATTATTATCCACTTAATAATGGGAATTACTGGGTATATGACAGTTATGACCTGGATATTAATAATAAAAAAATCATCGGAACTGAAAGGAGGGATTCAATCATTGTAAATGATATAATTGAGTATGAAGGTAAATCGGCATATCAATTACAGGTATTCAGGAATAATATTTTATTCGATACATTATATTTTTCACAGGAGAGTTCCAAAGTTTATATGATTTTCGATGAAAATGAAATTGATGTGCCCGGATTTAATAAAAAATGGTTTTTGATTGCTGACTTTTCAAAAATAAATGATACTGAATGGCATATCTATGATACCATACTGGAAAATTATCCTTTCAATTTCAGGGACAGCACTTTATTCACAACATATCATCAAACATTGAACGGGAAACTTGAGAGTACAGAAAATTATCAATTAAATAATAAATCATATAAGAGTATGCTGTTCCAGGTAAGATATGACAAGCGTCTATACTTTATGTATAAATTTCCTGATGATGTAAGTGTCAAAGAGTTAGAAGTGAACCGTATAACAAAGAGATTGTTGCATTTTACTTTTGCAGAAAACCTGGGATTGGTACAAATCAAGTATGACCCTTATGAAACATCATTCAGCACGAATCCTTCAACAAGCTTTACTCTATCAGCAGAATTTAACGGCAGACAAAGCGATTTGATTTATTATAGAATTATAATAAATGAAAATAAGGATTAACGTTAATATTTCTTTTTCCAGATTTGATTGGTGCCGAATTGCTTGTATAAAGCATAATTATCATGAATAAAATTATCGAGTACGAATACGCCGGAACTTATGCTACTTTCATTTTGCTCAGTAAATTCATTGTTTTCACATAAAACAAGATAGTTAACATTATTTTTCTGTAAATCGTTAATAATTTCTTTCTGAACTTTATGAGTTGTTGCTATCCCCGGATGAAGTTCGTGATATTTTGTACAAGCATCCTTTCCGGATAAAAAGTAAAACATCAAATCATTAAGAAGAATCCTATCGTGGGAATAATTTCCGACAAATATTTTTTCATTCTGAGGAATCGAAAATTTCAAATAATTAACTGCCTTCTCAAAATTATCAGCTTTTGAGCGTACATCGCATATATATTTTAATTCATGAGATTTATACCAATAAGTATTTTTTGAAATATAACTTTTATAAATCATTTTTAATCTGTTTTCAACGGGCATTGATAATGTAAGTGTTATTGTTATAATATATATGAACTTTTGCCATTTGAATTTGCTCTCGAAAAATAAGAATACAATCAGTATGAGTGCAATCGCCATGGTAGAAAAGAGGTGCTCTTTTTCAGAACGAACTGATGCCTGGCTGTAAAATATCAAGCCGGAAAGCAATAATATTAATTTTATGAAAAATACATTTGTATTTTCGTTGATTCGCTTTCCTAATACAATTGAAATTAATTTCCAAAATGTTATAAAATAAACGACCAATGGAATATAGAAAACGATGCTGTCAACAAACAGCTCAATTATTCTTGTTTGTGAATATCCGGTCATATCGGTTGCAATCAGAAAAGGCATCGGAAGTTGTAATGTACGGAACCTGGGATAAATTTCAGATGGAGCATAAATTAGTTGTTGATATAAATCCCTGAATGATACATTTACCAGGAAATATATTACAGCCGGTAAAAGTGCAATGACGATAATAAGAATATAAAAAAACAGATACTTTAATAATAAATAAAAACTTATTTTATATTCTTTCAAATCTTTAATTAAATGGAAATAAATAAAGATTGATATTATTACCGAGATAAAAATATAAGCACCGAATTCAATACGGAAATATGCCGTTAAACCGGTAATTATTCCACTAATAATGAGATTAAGGGTTTTCTTAGTTTCAATAAATTTAATTACAAATAATAGACTCAATATACCCATTCCAAGAGCTAAAGGGACAGATTTCCCATAAAATGAGCAATAGCCGGTCCAAATTACTATAAAAATGAAAACGAGATAAGAATAATTAATCTTCAGATATTTTTTTGCAATCAAAAAAGCAATTACAGGTGGTAAGAGCATAAAGGCAATCGAAAATAATCTTTCATTAAAAATTGTCCAGCCGGCAATGTTAAGAAGAAAAGCAAGGATATAAAAGTAACCGGGTGCGTATAAAGTCCAGAAATCTCGGTAAGGTATATCTCCCTGGGCAACTCTTTTAGCCCCGTAAATTCCTATTGCTTCGTCGTAAATATTAAGTTTATAATTAGAACCAAGGAATAAATAAATTAATCCTATTGCAAGAAGAATGATTATTGATATGTATAATTTTTTATTATTTACTGTCATTATTAATAATAATTATAATAATTCGGTATTTTATTTTATTCGCAAACTAAGAAATTTTTAAAAAAATAAAATATCATATTTACAATTGCGTATTCAGGAATACAAATATTTTATATTTAGATTTTTTTATTAACTTGCATTTTTTGAAAAGTATTAAATATTTTTGGTGATAAATGACAAAGCAAAATCCGAAAACAGTTAAACATAGCGGAACTCATAAAACCGGTTCAGCGTCGAGGTTAGCAAAGCAATCAAAAAAGAAACCAAAATGGGAAATTCCATTTTTGAGGAAGAATGCAATTATTGCAGCAATAGGACTTGGAGTGATAATAATCGGTTATTTACTGATGTCAACAGGAATTACAAATGAGCCGGCAGTTCCAAACGGGAAATGGAACAATCCGATGGCTGTATCCGTTGCACCGATTTTACTTGTTATCGGTTATTGCATTATAATTCCATTTGCATTAATTAAATATTACGGTAAAAAGGGAGAATCAGAAATCCCCGCAGAAGAAAAACCAAAACAATAATGACTAAGAAAGCTGGCTATGTCTCGATTGTCGGTAAACCTAATGCCGGTAAATCAACTTTAATTAATACAATTCTCAAAATAAAATTATCTATTGTTACACCAAAACCACAAACAACGAGAAAAAACATTCTCGGTATTTATTCTACCAATAATACCCAAATAATATTTGTTGACACACCCGGTTTTATCAAACCACGTTATGAATTGCAAAAATCATTAGTTAATAGTATAATTGAGTCAATACAGGGAACAGACTTAATTCTTGTAATATTCGATGTAAATGACAGAGACAAAATTGATTTTATAATATCAGGGGATTTATTCAAAATCATCAGAGAACAGAATAAACCGGCTTTTTTAATAATTAACAAGCTTGATTTACTTAAGGATATAAAAGAATTATTACCCTTGATTGCCGAATTCAGCAAAATAAATTTATTTAATGAAATAATTCCAATTTCTGCAATCAAGGATACAAACATTGATGAGCTTTTGAAAACAATCGAAAAATATCTTCCTGAATCAGAATTTTTATTTGATACTGAAATTATCAGTACACAAAACGACAGATTCTTTGCATCTGAAATCATCAGGGAAAAAATCTTTTTCAGCTATGGTGATGAATTGCCATATTCTACAGAAATACTTATTAATGAATTTAAGGAACGTGAAAAAGGGAAATGGTACATATCAGCAGACATAATAATCGAACGTGAATCGCAAAAGAAAATTATAATCGGGAAAAAAGGGGAGAAACTCAAATCGGTAGGGGAGATGGCAAGGCATAGCATTGAACAGTTTATTCGGCATCCTGTTTATCTGGAATTATTTGTTAAAGTCAGACCAAAATGGAGGGATAATAAAACAGTTCTGAAATCACTGGGATACTGATAAACATCAAATCGGCTTATCGAGCAAACGTTCTGAATTTTTTCTGCCGAATATTATATAATTATTTGTTTTTGAGATTATGCTTCTTGTCAATATTAAATCTTTCATTACGGCAGATTTTATCACCAAATTCGGATGAGTATAATATACTATAAACAAATCAGGATATTCATCTGCAATTCTCAAATTTTCATAGTTAATATTATTTTCAGGAAGAGAAACAGGAATAAATGTTTTTCCACTTTTCCATCCACTAAGCCAACCGCTTGTGTACCAGTCAAGCTGAAAATTGACAGAATCTTCCGGGTTGTTAGAATGATAAAAATAAATAAATGATTTTGATTCGGTTGCATTGAGTACTTCTGCTGTTTTTGCAGCTCCAAAAGATTCACCGGAAGGGGTTGCAATGTTCAAAAGAATAATTTTAAATATCAAAAGGTAGGAAATTGCAGTTACAACATAATTCATAATAATTGGCGAATAATTTTCTAAGTGTTTTTCTGGTAAAAGTAGTCCTGCGATAATCGAAACGACTATTAAAATAAAGTATAGCAATGCAAATAACGTTTGTTTATCACCACTAAGTAATAATTCGACTTCATAACGCAATTCAAATATGAATGACCAAAGGAAAAATGAAATCAGTATTGTTACAATCAACCATTTTATCCTTCCTGAACCGGTTAAGATTTGCATTTTCTCGAAAAATCGCAATGAAAGTAAAATCGCGACCGGAAGAAAATAAATCATATTGGCAGGATGCTCCCCGGGAATTAAAAACAATAGTATAAAAAATATTATATACCAGACAACAAAGGATTTTATCAAATACTTTCCATGTTCAGTATTTGCAGAATAATCATTTCTTTTAAAAATCATATAAATTATGATATATAATCCAAAAATAGAAACAGGATTATTAATGATTATTTGATTAAAGTTATGAATTAATCCAATAAAAGTAATCTTAGAAAATTCTGTGAAAGTATGATAATTGAAAAGAAAATGACTGAAGCCGGAATTATGATTGAGATATATTATAGAGTTAAATAATAAAGAAATAATTATAGCAATTAATGTATGTATGACCAATAAATTAAATAATTTTCTTTTGTCTTTGTCAAAAAATAGATTTATAATAAAAAAAACAGGAATTAATGATGCGATAAAATTAGTCAACATTGAAAATATAAACGAAATTGAGAATAGTATCGAAAATACTAATTTTTCTTTTTTCTCACCCGGTTCTATTACCTTCAATAAAAAAAATAATGAAGCAAGAATAAAAGAAATTCCGGGTATATCAGATGTTGCCTGCCGGGCAAAATTATTCCATAAGATTGTTCCGGATAAAAGAAATAAAGCAATTATCGAATATGAGTAATTCAGGAGTCTTCTTGAAATCAGGTAGAAAAAAACAAGAGCCATAGCTGAACAAAGAGCAGAAAAAAGCCGAACAGTAAAAGTATTTTCTCCAAGGACAAATACGACTGCTGTAATCATCCATGCAGGAAAAAGGGATTTTGGATTTGCATAAGAACCGACAATTTTATTTACATTGTATTCTGAATTTACATTTTTCAGGATGGATTTCGCAAACATAGCATTTCTGCCTTCTTCATTTGGCTGAATCTCAGAGGAGCCCAGTCTAAGAAAAACAGTTAATGCCAAAAAAAGTATTATAGCAATTGCCTTATGTTGATTTGGAGTAAGAGTCATACAACTTAATCAATTATTTTAAACAACATATCCAAACAGGGCATCAATAATAAGAATAGCAGCCGCAGAAATCGTAAATGCCCTGACAGTGCTATTCCCGACACCTTCAGCACCTCCTGATGTAGCAAAGCCAACATGACATCCTACAAGTGCAGTTACTCCCCCAAAGATTAATGATTTGGAAAGACTGATAAAAATCTCTTTCATCTGGAAGTAATCCTGTATTGAAATAAAAAATTCGTGAAACGAAAAATCAAATTTGAAAGAGGTCATGATATAACCGCCAATTAAAGCCACAACATTAGAAAAAACAGCAAGAACAGGCATCATCATCAATGCGGCAAGTACACGCGGCATAGCAAGGAATCTGCTTTTATCAATTGCCATCATTTCGAGGGCATCAATCTGTTCAGATACGTTCATAGTGCCGATTTGTGCTGCAATTGCACCTCCTACCCTTCCCGCAATAACGAGGGCCGTAAGGACGGGAGTTAATTCTGTGAATACAGCTGTAGCAATAGAAGCACCGAGATAACCCCGTGTAATATTAATCAAGCTGAATTTCTCAAACAGTAGAGTTGCTTCGAGTGCGGCAATTGCACCGGTAAAAGAGCCAATCAGTATAACCAAAGGCAAAGAATCAGAACCGATGATTGCCATTTGCTCGACAACGAGTTTTCTATCCTTAAAAGCACGGGGGAAATAGCCAATGACTTTACCTAACAAAATTATTAATTGTCCGAACTCTCTCAAAAAGTTAAGCACTTTTCGCCCCAAACGGGCTATTAATTTTAACATTCGATTTTCCTCTTTTGAGTAATTACAGGTATTTTTTTTGCAAATCTAATTATAATTTGTAAATTAATTTAGTTGGTTATTTAGTAATGACATAATTAATTCTGCAAATCAAATATTTAAAAATAAAATGAGGTCAGTAAAAATGAGTAAAATGAAGCTATTAATACCAGTATTAGTCGGGCTTTTTATCATTTCGGAAATAATACCAGCCCAGGTAGCTAAGGATTTTGATACGGTACTTGGAAACTGGCTAACAGCCAAAGGAGACGCAAAAGTTCAGATATACAAGAAAAATAATAAATATTATGGGAAAATAATCTGGCTGAAAACTCCAAATGATGAACATGGAAAGCCAAAAGTTGATAAAGAGAATCCTGACGAAAGCTTAAAGAAAAGGCCCATTATCGGCTTAGAAATTTTAACCGATTTTGTTTATGATGGGGATTACACATGGGTTGACGGAGATATATACGACCCTAAATCCGGTGATTCATATAGCTGCAAAATGTATCTCAGCAAGGATTACAAAACTCTCGAAGTCAGAGGATATATCGGTATCTCATTATTCGGAAGGACAGAGACATGGAAAAGGGTTGACGATTAATTTTAATTATTGACTTTTTTCCAAATGAAATAAACAGGCAAGCCCAAAAATACAATGATTAATCCCGGCCAAGTGTAATTTGGTTTGTAGATTAATAAAATTACCATTATTATTATTGCAGAGATGATGTATATAACAGGAATAAACGGATAACCAAATGCCTTATAAGGTCTCTCAGAGTCAGGTCTTTTCCTTCTCAATATAAAAATTCCGGCTATTGTGAAAATGTAAAACAAAAGAACAGTGAATACCACATAATCAAGAAGGTCGCTGTAGGTGCCTGACAGACAGAGAAGGCAAGCCCAGACACATTGAATAATCAAAGCTAATCCCGGCACATTATTTTTATTTAAATTGCCTGCTGATTTGAAAAAAAGACCATCCTGAGCCATTGAATAATAAACTCTTGCTCCTGCAAGGATTAATCCGTTATTGCAACCGAATGTTGAAATCATTATAAGAATTGCCATAATGACAGAACCGGAATTGCCGAATACGACCTGCATGAATGCTGTTCCGACTCGTTCATCGGTAGCAAATTGGATTCCTCTTTCTGCTACTGTGACACCATGCTCGATGCCTCTCAAAGGGAGAACATTCATATATGCAACATTTGCAAGTATGTATAATAATGATACTAAAGTTGTTCCGAGGAAAAGACTTAATGGGATATTTTTTTTCGGGTTAATGGTCTCACCGGCAATGAAAGTTATGTTGTTCCAGGCATCAGATGAAAACAATGAGCCAACCATCGCAGTTCCCAGAGCAGCTATTACAGCGAAACCGGTCAAATTTGTAATATCCAAACCAGAAGCTTTTGAAGTATCCCATAGAATATTCATATTAAAAGTGAATGCTTCAACATTTCTTACCAGAAAAATTCCGATAATAATCAATCCGAGCAGTGCCACTGCTTTAGTCATAGTAAAAATATTTTGAACGAATTTACCTGTGTTGATGCCATTCAGATTAATTATAGTCTGAATTATAAGCATGGCTATCGCCAAAAGCTGGGGAGAGTTGATTTTAATAAAACCAAGATTGAGGAGAATATTTTTTTCAGAAAACCATGGAATTAGTACACCTGTAAATTTAGCAAATGCAACAGCTACAGCAGCAATCGTACCGCTTTGGATGACAAGGAATAAAGTCCAGCCATACAGGAACCCCACAAGCGGATTATAAGCTTCTCTCAAATACACATACTGTCCGCCAGCTTTGGGCATCATTCCTGCGAGCTCTCCATAGCTTAGAGCAGCCATTACAGTCATCAAACCTGATAAAAGCCATGCAATTATAACCCATCCCGGCGAACCAAGATTACGAGCCATATCTGCACTGACAATGAAAATGCCTGAACCAATCATGGAGCCGATTACAATTGCAGTAGAATCGAAAAGGGTCAATGATTTTTTTAAATTACCATTTCTGTCAGCATCAGCTATTTTATTTTCATTCATCAGGTTTTGATATTTTGAAAAAATAATAACTGCAAAGTTACAAGATAATGACGAAATTTTACTTAAACAGAACCTCAAAACTGACTTACATTAAATATTACATTCTATTACCTGATATTTGATTTTTCAAGCATAAATGCTGATTTTAATCACTCCTTTTTATTTGATAATAAAAAAAAATTTGTTAATTTGATAAAATATTTTAATGAGAAATATTTCTATACAAGAAATAAATTAAATAAAAGGAGAGAATTGCCTTCAATCAACCTGAAATTAGTGAACACGAGGAACTCGAATACGGGGAGAAGCTAAACAGTAACCCTATCTCGAACGGAAGGGTGCTTATACTCAACCAGTCTTATGAACCGGTTAGCGTATGTAGTGCCAAGAAAGCCATAATACTTATCTTCTTGACTAAAGCAGAAATTGTAGCAAAACGAGATGGGAAAGTTGTCCGTTCGATTAACTATTCAATGCCATTCCCCAGCGTCATTCGTCTTGCACGTTACATCAAGGTCCCATTTAAGAAAATTGAACTTTCGAGACGCAACATTCTCAAAAGGGATGGGTTCAGATGCCAGTATTGCGGTACAAAATCGCATGAACTTACAATTGACCATATTATTCCGAAATCGCGTGGTGGTTCGGATTCCTGGGACAATCTTGTCAGTGCCTGCAAAAGTTGTAATAATAAAAAAGCCGACAGGACACCTGAAGAAGCCGGAATACATCTGATAAAAAGACCAAGGAGACCTCATCATATACTATTCATCACACAGTACATGGGTAAAGTTGATGAAAACTGGAAGCCGTTTCTTTTTATGGAATAATACAGTTACATAATCTACCTTCAGTAATTATTTTCTATTTAATTTTTATTCTTATTATTTTTTCTGAAATTCGTAATCAATTATTTATGAATATTTGATTTCAATCATGAAAAAATTATCTAAATTAATAAAGAATCTAACTTTTACACAAATTATTGGGAATACTAATAAAGAAATCAAATCAATTGAAAATGATTCCCGAAAATGCAATAAAGGTTCATTGTTTGTTGCTATTAGGGGAACTAATTCTGATGGACATAATTATATCGGTATTGCAATAAAACAAGGAACAGAAGTAATTGTTTGTGAAGAATTAGATTCATCAGTCGAAATTAAAGATAATATAACATTCATAATTGTTGAAAATTCAAGGTTGGCTCTTGCCGAATTAGCACATGCCCTGTATGATTTTCCAACACGAGATATGAATGTAATCGGCATAACAGGAACAAACGGCAAGACAACAATCACATTTTTAATTAAATCAATACTCGATAACGCAGGTGAAAAGAGTGCTATTATTGGAACTACCGGAATTTATATTGGCGATAGTAAACTTCCGTCCACACACACGACACCTGACCCATTACAACTTTGCAATTATTTATCACAAATGAAATCGGAAGGGGTAAAATATGTTATTATGGAAGTGTCATCACATGCTCTTTCGCAAAACAGAGTAACAGGAATAACTTTTGATATTGCGGCATTTACCAATCTTACCCATGACCATCTGGATTATCATCATACATTAGAAGATTATGCATCAGCAAAAAAACTGCTTTTTCAAATGCTGAAACCGGAAGGTATCGCTATAGTAAATGGTGATGATGAGCATGCAGATTTTATTTTAAAAAATATTTCTGCAAAAAATTTAAAAATAGGGAGGAAAGAATTTAATGATGTTATCATTACCGGTGAGAATTTGAATCTAGATGAAACTGTTTTTAAATTAAAAATTAATTCTAAAAAATATTTAAATATTAAGACAAATTTACTAGGAAGGTTTAATATCGATAATTCAGCGATGGCTGCAGTAATTTGCCATCAGATAGGAATTTCGGATAAAACAATTGTTGACTCATTGCAGAATGTATCGGGCGCTCCGGGAAGGATGCAGAAAATAATATTAAAAAACGGTGCAATTGCTTTGGTTGATTATGCCCACACACCGGACGCACTTGAAAAAGCATTGAATTCATGTAGGGAAGCAATGAATTCGGCAGGATTGATAAATAATAAATTGATTTGTGTTTTCGGCTGTGGTGGTGATAGAGATAAAACTAAAAGACCAATAATGGGTAAATTATCATCTCGGATTGCAGATTTTTCAATAATAACTGATGACAATCCAAGAACAGAGGATTCAGCTAAAATTATCCGGGATATTTATTATGGAATTGATAATGGCAACAAGAAAAAAGTAATTCAAATTTCTAATCGAGCTGAAGCAATTAAATATGCCTTTTCAATTTCAAAAGATAATGATATTATTCTAGTTGCAGGGAAAGGTCACGAAACTTATCAAATCATCGGTGAAGTCAAGCATCATTTTGATGATAATGAAGAGCTGATGAAATTCACAGATTAATTGAACAATTTATAAATTATTTCGTAATTAGAATCGAATATTTATAACATAGAGTAAAAAAAAAAATGAAAAACAGAACAACAAAACAAAGTATTGATGAATTTCTGTCCTCAAACTCAATTGCAATTGCAGGTGTTTCGAGAAATCCTAAGAAGTTCGGTTATATGGTATATAATGAATTGAAACAAAAAGGTTTTAATGTTTATCCCATGAATCCTAATGTAGATTCAATTGATGGAGAGAAATGCTATTCGGGACTTAATGCACTTCCATTATCCCCGGATGCACTGATTATTCTTACCCCAAAACATGAAACCGATAGCATTGTTCAGCAGTCAATTGAACAAGGTATCAGGAATATCTGGATTCAGCAAGGTACCGAAACAAAACAAACATTAGACATGATTTCGAGTGTAGAAGGAAATTTCATTATGGGTGAATGTATTTTTATGTTCGTTGAACCCGTTAAGAGTATTCATAGCTTCCACAGGTTTGTTAATAAGCTGTTTGGAGCATATCCGAGATAAGAGATTCCTCGAAATTGTAATAAATTTACAAATAGTTTTGTGATTAATAATCATTGAATTTCATAATGAATAATTAATTCCAATACTTATAAATTAATGTAATTCCGTTATTCACCGTTTTACCTTCAAAATTCATTTTATTATTTCGTTTATTTTAAATAAATTGCTATTCTTTGAATTTTGAAATGTTATAAAAACAATAGAATTGTAAGTATGGAGAATTTATGAAAGTTTACGAACCCCAGGACATTAGGAATATTGCATTAATTGGTCATGCTAATTCAGGTAAAACAAGTTTATCTGAATCTATATTATTTGAATCGGGATTTATTAACCGCAAGGGAACTATAGAAGAAAACAATACAGTATCTGACAATTTTGAACTTGAACATGAAAGACATTGTTCAATTTTGTCAACTACTATGTTTGCAGAATGGAACAATCATAAAATCAATATTATTGACACACCGGGATATGATGATTATATCGGTGAAATGTGTGCCGCTATAAGAATTGCAGACTCCGGACTGATAGTAATCAATTCACACAACGGAGTAGAAATCGGAAGCGAAAACGCATGGGACAATGCAAAGAAATATAATACACCAATTATATTTGTTATCAATAAAGTAGATGTTGACCAGGCAAATTTCGATGAAACCATTGACGAAGTAAAGCATGTTTTCGGCGGTTCGGCAAAACTTGTTCAATATCCTCTCCAAACCGGTGCAGGATTCAATTCTATTATTGATATTGTCTCTATGTCTATGTTTGAATTTGGTAATGATGGCGGTAAGCCAACCCGGAAAGATATACCTGAATCCGAAAAAAACAAAGCTGAATCTCTGAGAAATGAACTGACTGAAAGCGTTGCCGAAACAAGCGAAGAACTTATGAATAAGTATTTCGAGAACGGAGAATTGAGCAGTGAGGATTTTACAACCGGCTTAAAGAAAGCCATAAGGGAAAGACAAATATTCCCAATTCTATGTGCATCAGGAAAAAAAGGTACAGGCGTAACGCATCTTATGGATTTTATTGTTGATTTTTTACCATCGCCTCTTGACTTACCTCCTCAAATATCTGTCGAAGACAAAGAAATAAAATGTGATGTCAAAGGTTCTACGGTATTATTCACATTCAAACTTTTATCTGAAGCCCATCTTGGAGATATGACATTTTTTAGGGTATATTCCGGGAAGGTTGCACCGGGGACTGATTTAGTCAATGAGACAAACGGAACATCCGAACGTTTCAATCAGACTTTTATAGTTAATGGAAAAAAGAGGGTTGAAGTACCTCAAATTCTAACAGGAGATATCGGAGCAACTGTAAAATTGAAAAACACCAGGATTAATGACACACTTCACGAAAAAGGAAAGTACCTGACAATTAAACCTATTCAGTATCCTAATCCGAGAGTAAGGACTGCAGTGGTTCCAAAGACCAAAGGCGAAGAAGAAAAAGTCGGAATGGGATTGAACAACCTTCATCTTGAAGACCCGACATTAGTGATTGAACATTCACAGGAACTAAGGCAAACGATTCTCCATGCACAGGGTGAACTTCACCTGAGTGCCGCAAAATGGAGACTCGAACACAGGTATAAAGTTGAAACCGAGTTTAATGAGCCGCGTGTTCCATACCGAGAGACTATACAGAAACAAGTCAAAGGAAGTTACAGGCATAAGAAGCAGACAGGAGGAGCTGGACAGTTTGCCGAAGTTCACATGCTCATTGAACCATGGGTTGAAGGAATGCCTAATCCCGAAGCTTTGTCAGTCAGGGGTAAAGACCTTCATGATTTAGATTGGGGAGGCAAGCTCGAGTTTCTTAACTGTATAGTCGGTGGTGTGATTGACCAAAGATTTTTACCTGCTATACTCAAAGGTGTAATGGAAAAGATGCAGTTTGGCCCTCTTACCGGATGCTATGTCCGGGATATTCGGGTTGCTATTTATGACGGCAAGATGCACCCGGTTGATTCCAACGAAGCCGCATTCAAAACAGCAGGCATGATGGTATTTAAGGAGAATTTTGTTCAGGCAAGCCCGAAAATTCTTGAGCCGATATATAACATTGAAATCAAAGTTCCTGACGATTATGTCGGTGATGTAATGAGCGACCTCCCGACGAGAAGAGGTATAATTCTTGGTATAGAATCAATCGGAAGATACCAAATAATCAAAGCGAGGATGCCGTTAGCCGAACTCGACAGATACTCTGCAGGATTGCGTTCGATGACAGCAGGAAAGGCAACTTACACACAGGAATTTGCCGAGTACCAGACTGTTCCCGCAAACGTTCAGCAAGAGTTGATCGAAGCTCACAAGAAACAGCAGACAGAAGAGTAGCAGATTAAATTTATAATATTGATATAAATTCTTCGTGGGAAATTTTTGCTTGCTTTTATATTCCACTTAAAGCACCAACAGCCAATATTTTGTGCAATGGAACAGCACATCCGGTTTTCCCTGATTCAGAAAATTTAACCATAATAACATGATTGCTTTTTTGTCTCACTAATATAAAATTTAATTTTTCAATGGCACGGATTATTTCTTTACCGGAAATTCTGGGGAATTTAGGCATATTCAAGCTCAAACGATGAAAAATATGTTCGTGGTTTTGTACTTATTGGAAATTCTTCAAGATATAACTCAGTTGCTTCCTTGAGATTTTCTATGGCTTCTTCAATCGTCGGACCTTGACTGACAATACCAACTTCAGGGCATTCAGCAACATATATGTCATCTTCAAGATGAACAACTGCCGTAAAAAATGTTTTAGCCATAATCACATTCCAAATAAAATATTAATTTGAACTTTAAACAATATTCAATCTTATATATTTTTTCAGGTCAATATTAAATACCATTCTTATGCTTTTACACTTTCAACTTCCTTCTCGGGATAGCCCATTAATCTGCTCACAATGCTTAATGTCGGGAAATGCTCGAATACAAGTTTCAATATTACCATTAATGGCACTGATATCATCATCCCGGGAACTCCCCACAAATAACCCCAAAATACCAAGCCGAAGATTACTGTTACAGTATTCAGTCTCAACCTTGTACCCATGATTTTTGGTTCAATAATGCTCCCATTGATAAATAATATCACAAAAATAAAAATGAAAAAGAATAGAATCTTGTTGATGGAATCGAACTGGATAATTGCCATCAGTACAGGGAAAACAGTTGCAATGATTGAACCAAAAGAAGGAATATAAAGGACAAGATATGTTATGAAACCCCAGAATATTGCAAACTTCACTCCAAATATTAAACATATCAAAGTTACAAGTAATCCTGAACCAATATTAATCAATGTTTTTAAAATCATGTATGAAAATATTGATTTTTGAACTTTCTCATAAGTATCAAGCAAGGTCGTGCTTTTATCTCCACCGACATACTTCACATATCTTTTATATCCGGACATTCCTGAAAGAAGTACAATATAATAAATCGCAAACATAACAAAAGAGCCGGAAAAGGAACTAATGCTTTTTAAGACGGTCCCTGCAGTATTGGAGAACCACTCACTTTTTGGTATTTCATTTATTTGTTTATATAAGTATTCTGTGTTAATTGCTCCACCTGTTATTGACTGAATCCAGTTGAAAAAGCCCTCAACCTTGGACTGAAACCTGAAAATCAGATAATCTTTCTGAGATGCAATATCAGTTGATGTCTGATAAATAATGTTCAGAAACCCAAAAATTATTCCAAGCGTTATTATCGAAACAGCAGGAAGAATAAGAAATGAAGGTACTTTGATTTTTCTGAGGAGTTCAATTAAGGGTTGAAACATTACAGCCAATAGAAATGCTAAAACAAGGGGTAACAGTATTGATGAAAGCACCGACAACAAATAGAAAATCAGTACAAAAAGAAATATCAGTAAAATTGTCTTTGTCGTCGAATCCATAATTTTCTCATTAATTTATACAACTATTGAAAAATTTGTCGGTGGTTGTCTGCCGTTTTCGTAACCACCCGATTTTGTTCGCTTACCATCTTCTACTACGATTGACTGAACATTTTTGTTATGCAAATTTAATTTTTCTTTTAATGAGTTCAAATGTTTAGTAAACAAAACAGCCAAATCTTTTGAATCTGTCAAAAAGTTTATGTTAATTGCTCCCGAGGTGAAATCACCGGATGTAATAATTTCACCCAGTTCGGGAGTTGCAGTAATAATAGAAAATTTGATAATTTTTTTTTCTGATTGCTTCGGTGCAGAAATACCTCTGATTATTATCTTTGCCATTGAATAAGTATTTTGATTTTGGAACGGCAGATAAAAATACAGTGCTGAATTATTATTTATTCCAAATGTATTGAGGAAATGCTGCCCTTCAATCACTTGAACAAGTCTTTTTGAAATTTCTTTTGCCTTTTTGATTTCCCTGGATATCTCATTATCGGGGATTAGTAAAATGGAAATTAGATTTTCATATAATGACTTTTCTTCAGTATTTCCAGGGTCAATCAGAAATACTTCTAATAATCTGTTTACTTGTACAGATTCTGATTTAAGCATTCTGAAAAACGATTCAATATTATTCTTAACCGCATCCGGCAATTGCGGAACAGATTGTTCAAGCTCTTTAAGTAAATTCAAAACAAAAATATTTCCTGAGAGGACAGGAGCAATTTTCATAAATATTCTCGAATCTACAGGTAGCTTGTTTTCGAGCATGAACATGATTGCAGAAAGAATAATATCCGAATTGTGCTCTTTCCTGATAGAATCGTCAAGCGAGGTAAAGGAATTTTCAATAATCAATCCTTCATCCCTGTGAATATGTGTGCGATGCTTCTTCAGATATCTGATTAATTCTATAAAGAAAAGTCTTTCGGGTAAATCGAGAATTCTCAGTATTTCGTTGTCTGACAGTTCCAAACCGTTTTTCACGATTGATACTGAATGTATTCTCAGGACTAAATTCGGAGCAATTTCATGAACTTTCAGGAAAACTACATCCCCTTTTTTCAACCGTCCATGAATGAATGCATGGACTGTCCCCGTGGGTAGCTGAACAATTGCTTCCTGCGAAGAAAGCACTTCGAGAATCGTTGCCTGAAGAATTTCGCCCACTCTAAGTTGAACATCCTTTGTTCTTTGACTCAAAGGCAATCTCAGGTAATCCTTCTCTTTCCTTTCTTCGGGATTAAGCGGCTTTATGCCACCGCCTTCAGCTATTCCCGGGAAATCAGCCATTACTTAAAACAAATAAATTAAATATAACAAATTCCAAGCCAAATATCTTATTAAATATGTATTTAGTAATTAATCCATATAATTAATTTTCGGCATTTTTATTTAAAAATGTATTAAATTAACAATCCCGAAATACGGAAATGCTGTAATTATTTTTATTATAAATGGAAAACAGCTTTACTTGATTGTTATTTTCGGCGATGTGATGTGTGAGAAATTTTTTACCGGAATAGATATCGGTTCAACTACTTCAAAAGTTGTTGTTCTCGACAGTTCAAATCAAATAGTCTTTTCTGACTACCGAAGGCATTATGGTAATATCAAAGGTACTCTTCTCGAAGTTCTGGACAGTTCCAGAAAAGAAATAGCAAATAAGGAATTGAGTATCGCGATTACAGGAAGTGCTGGAATGGGCTTGTCTGAACAGGTTGGTATTCCATTTGTCCAGGAACTGATTGCATCGGCAGAATACACTTCAAAATTTTATCCCGAATCTAAAACTCTGATCGATATTGGAGGGGAGGATTCCAAAATAATCTTCTTCAATGAAAAGACAGGACATGATATTCGCATGAACGCATCATGCGCGGGTGGCACCGGTGCTTTCATTGACCAGATGGCTACCTTGCTTAATATCTCACTCGATAAGTTGAATGAACTGGCTCGAATCTCAAAAGAAATTCATCCGATTGCATCACGTTGCGGAGTTTTCGCAAAAACTGACGTGCAAAATCTTCTCAGCAGGGAAATTCCAAAGGAAGATATTTCCGCATCAGTATTTCATGCAATCGCTATTCAAATTAAAAATTCACTCCTTCACGGCTCGGAAGTCTTCCCAAAAGTGATTTTTTCAGGAGGTCCACTTACTTTTTTGAAAGAGTTAAGGGAAATGGTAATAAGAATTTTCGGATTCGATAAAGAACAAATAATTAATATGTCAAATCCCGAATTACTCGCAGCTTCAGGAACAGCATTAGCAATGAACATTGACAGATACAATACAGATATAAATTCATTTATAAGCAAATTGTCAGAGGATAAAAAAACAAAGAAAATCTATCTCAATGGACTTCCACCCTTGTTTTCTGATACTGTAGAAATTTTAAGATGGAAACATAATAAATCAAATGCTAAAGCGAAACGAATTTCATTAAAAGAATTAAATGGAAAAAATGCTTTTCTGGGAATTGATTCCGGTTCAACAACGACAAAGATTGTATTGATTGATGAACAGGGACGAATTGCTTATAATTTTTATAGGAATAACAATGCTAATCCGATTGGTACTGTAAAAGAAGGATTAACCGATCTGAAAAAAATAGCCGATAAAGATAATATTCAATTGAATATCAGCTCAAGTGCAGTTACCGGTTATGGTGAAGACCTCATAAAAGCCGCATTCGACCTCGATTTCGGGATTGTCGAGACATTATCACATTACCGGGCTGCGAAAGTATTTAACAAAGATGTGTCTTTCATACTCGACATCGGCGGTCAGGACATGAAAGCGATTTTTGTCAAGGATGGAATCATTAATAACATTGAAGTCAACGAAGCATGTTCATCGGGCTGTGGCTCATTCATTGAAACATTTGCAAATTCTTTGAATTATACGGTAAATAAATTTGCAGAGATTGCTGTCAAATCTACAAAGCCCTGTGATTTGGGGACAAGATGTACAGTCTTTATGAATTCAAAAGTAAAGCAGTCATTCAGGGAAGGAGCCGCACCTGAGGATATTTCTGCAGGACTTGCTTATTCAGTAATCAATAACTGCCTTCATAAAGTACTTAAAATCTTTGATAATAAAATTTTGGGTGAAAATATAATCGTTCAGGGAGGAACATTTAAAAATATAGCGGTTCTGAAAGCTTTCGAGAATGTACTTGGTAAAAAAGTAATTAATCCTGATATCTCTGAACTGATGGGTGCTTACGGTGCAGCTTTGACAGCACACGATAAATTCAGTAATGGTGAAAATCTGACAGCCACATTCAGAAATTTTGATAATCTCAATACTCTTGGAAATTACGATGTAAAATTCATTCACTGCAAAGGATGTGAAAATGCCTGCACTGTGAGCAAGCTGAATTTCGGAAATGGTAATATTTATAACACAGGCAACAAGTGCGAAAAGATATATTCTAATTCGGGCAGAAAAAATGAAAAAGGATTCAACATCCCTGATTACAAGTATGATTTGCTGTTCAACAGGCAGCTTAAACCCGATTCAAAACCGATAGTGAAAATCGGAATTCCAAGAGTATTGAATTTTTATGAAAACTTCCCTTTTTGGGCAAAACTATTCTTTGATTGCGGAATTGAAATTAAACTTTCCGATAAATCTTCGAATGAACTGTGTAATTCGGGTACAGGGACGGTTATGTCAGAAAACATTTGCTATCCAGCGAAAATTGTTCACGGACATATAATGAATTTAATAAATTCAGGAGTTGACAGGATATTTTATCCGATTGTAACTTTTGAGAAGAATGAATTTCCCGAAACATCAAATTGCTATAATTGCCCTATTGTATCTGGCTATCCCGATGTAATCAGAAGTTCAATTCAACCTGAGAAAAAATATAAAGTGAAATTTGATACACCGAATATTAATTTCAAAAATATAGAATTACTTGAATCAGCTTGCTTTAAATACCTTAAACAATTCAATATTAAAAAGAAAACATTCAAAAGGGCTTTCAGTAATGCATTGAAAGAGCATGAAAATTTCAAAGGGCAAATATTAAAAAAAGGGAAAGAAGTAATTAATAGTGCCGGTTCAAATGGAAGAGGAATAATGCTCCTTTCCGGAAGACCATATCAAATTGATAATTTAATCAATCACGGAATACCTGAAATGATTTGCGATTTCGGTTATGATGTTTTGACCGAAGACTCTGTTCCATTAGAAAATAATCAACAATTGGACGATTTAGGTGTATTATCCCAGTGGGCATACCCGAACCGGCTCTTCAGAGTTGTTAAATGGGCGGGAATGCAAAGGAATGTCGAGTATGTCCAATTGAACAACTTCGGTTGTGGTCCCGATACGATTGCAATAGATGAAACAAAAGAAATAATCGAATCATACAAAAAGAATTTCACCATAATCAGAATTGATGAGTTGACAAGCACCGGCTCATTAAAACTGCGAATACGTTCACTTGTTGAATCATTAAGATTAAGAAATAATGCATCAATATTAAATACCCAAATAAAAAGAAAAACGACAAAACCATTTTTGGAGGAAGACAGAAATCGAACAATTCTTGTCCCATATTTTTCACCATTTCATTCGGCTTATCTTACAGGACCATTTTCTGCAATGGGATACAAAGCAGAAATTCTGCCCCCATCAGACCACGAATCCGTTGAATTAGGATTAAAATATGTAAATAATGAAATCTGCTATCCTGCCACACTGGTGATAGGCGATATATTGAAAGCGTTGAAATCAGGCATTTATGATTCAAATGAAATTGCAGTCGGAATAACTCAGACAGGTGGACAGTGCAGGGCTTCGAATTATCTTTCATTAATAAAGAAAGCATTGGTTAAAACAGGTTATGCAGATGTTCCAGTAGTTGGTATCACACTTGCAAAAACAATGAATGAACAGCCGGGTTTCAAATTAAACAAAGTTAAAATGACTGTCCTGGGAATTACAAGTATCCTATTCGGAGATGCAATTTCTCAAATGTATCATTCAATTGCTCCAAGAGAAAAGAATAAAGGTGATGCCTGGAATATAGCTGAAAAATACAATTCAACCATTACACCATTTATTGAAAAAAATGATGTGAAAAATATTTTGAAGCATTTATCATATTCAGTCAATGAATTCAATAACATAATACTTGCAAAATCAAATGTTCCGAAAATCGGAATTGTCGGTGAAGTTTATGTGAAATACAACCCTATGGGTAATCATAAAATAGCTGATGAGATGACACAAAAAGGGATTGAAGTAGTATATCCGCCATTGATTAATATGTTTGTCCAATGGCTTGTGAACGTACATTACAAACATAACCTGAAGATAGATAAAAAGCCGGTTGCAAAGAAATTTGCTTATCTCCTTGAAAAATATTTTGACCGCAGGTGCAATCAATTCGATAATGTAATGAAGAATTTTAAATTCTTCACGCCAAGACATCATATCAGAGAGATAGCAAAGAAAGCTGAAAAAATAATGAATATGTCGAATCATTATTTTGGCGAAGGGTGGTTGATTTCAGGAGAAATATTAACATTTGCCGAAAATGGAATCAAGAACATACTCTGTATGCAGCCATTCGGATGTATAGCCAATCATATCGTTGCACGCGGCGTTGAGAAATCAATCAGGGATTTACATCCTGACTTGAATCTTCAATTCCTCGATATTGACGCCGGCAACAGCCAGGTGAATCTGCAGAACAGATTACATTTGTTGATTAAGAAAGCGGAAGAAGAAATTAAAGAAAATTTGGTTAAAATATAATAAATCAATTTAATAACTATCCAACAACCTGAAACTTGACTGTATAATTTTTTAAATCGGTAAATATTCTAAGATAATATACACCAATTTGAAGCCGGCTGCAATCAATGTTTAAGGTATTTTTATATTTAAATTTATTTTCATTGATTACGCAATTATATTCCATTCCTATAATATCATATATGGAAATTTTCTTGATTATTACGGATTCAGGAATATCAACTACTAAATTGGAAGACACAGGATTAGGATATGAATTGAAATATACGGTTACGATTGTATCATAATCATAGTAACCATCCTCTTCATCATTAATATATTTATAAATTCTACCTCCGCTGCCGGCTGCATAAACGGTTGTGTCATCTATTGCAATAATACTATTAAAGTTGCAATAATCACTAAATTCCCTTAACCAGGTTTCGCCGCCATCTGTTGTTTTATAAATAAATCCATTTGAAGCTAACCACCCAGTATTTTCATCACAAAATGATACGTCATATAGAAAAAAATTGCTATCATTTGTAGATTTTGAATTCCAGGTTTCACCGCCATCAGTTGTTTTAATTAAAGTATTATATCCCCCAACAATCCATCCGATATTAGAATTAAGGAATTCAATGTTTTCAACTAAATTGTTGGCAAAATACTGTTCATACCAATTCTTTCCACCATCAACAGTTTTATACAATCGAGCATAGTCACTTAATGACCAACCGGTATCTTTATTTATAAAGAATAATTTTGATATATATCTGATATCTGTTGTTAATTTTGAATGGTAATTAGTACTATCAAAAAACCAACTTTTACCTCCATCAGTTGTTCTATAAGATAAATCAGAAAGAAAAGAACCATATCCATTAAGGGTATCAAAAAAACACAGGTCTGTTATAACGGGTCGAAATTCATCAACCTTCCAATTTACACCGCTATCTTTTGTTGAACACAATATAGTGCTTTCAAAGATGTTATTTTCACCAATTAAATAAATAAACCTTGTATCCAAACAGAATATATTATTTAAATCAGACAAATCGAGTAACTCATAAGAACTTTGTTGCCAATTTTTTCCACCGTCAGATGTTTTAATAAAATATATACCATTAGAACATGTGCCAATTACGAATCCATTATTTCTATCTGAAAAGTAAATTTTTTTTAACCAGTTGTTGCTTCCACCTATTTGATGAAACCAGTTTTCACCTCCATCTGTTGTTTTCATAATTAATCCACCGGTCCCAGTACACCAACCAATTTCAGGATTTATAAAATCAACTGATGTTATATTATTTCCGGAAAATTTGGTTTTTCTTACCCAAGTCTCACCTCCGTCAGTAGTTTTGACAATATTTCCCCTCCAACCCACAGCCCAACCGATGTTTTCATTAATAAAATTAATAACCCATAATTTATCTTTATCCATATAAGAATTTTGGACCCAATTTATCCCCCCATCGGTAGTTTTATAAAAACAGTGAAGGTCTGATTCAACAATCCACCCAATATTTTCATTGATGAAAAATAAATCTACATCACCTCTAATTTCATCAGGAGATTTAATCCAGTCGATACCTCCATTGGTTGTTTTATATGTATAATTTAGAAAAATCCATCCGATTTCATTATTTAGAAAAAATATATTAAGGTTTCTTCCATTTATAATACCATCTACATCTTTTAAAAGTTTCCAGTTTAAACCACCATTTGTTGTTTTGTATATTTCACCGGAAAAATGATTAACTTCTAAAAATATCCATCCTGTATATTTATTAATAAATGAAATGTCTCTAATGAATTTATTATCTTGTTCAAAAAATTTCTGCCAACTATTACCACCATCAGTGGTTTTGAGTAAACAATTATTCCCTGCTATCCATCCGTTACTTTCATCGAACATTTGAATTTTAATTAACTGATTTTTTGTATCGCTTAATTGAAAAAACCAGTGATTTCCACCATCGGTTGTTTTTAGTATTGTACCGCTGTCTCCTACTGCCCAGCCGACATTTTCGTTTACAAAATCTATCCCATATAAATTATTTCCGGTAGGTAATGGACTAATTAATTTCCATTTGTTTGATAATAATTCATTGGTGAATGATATAAGAATAAGAACCAGTAATAATGAAGTTTTCATTTGATTCAATTAAAAATATAATTAATTAAAATCAGCAAAAATTTTTACTAATTTAATTATAAATTATAAAATATTTGATATTATTTATTTAGAACTAATTCTCAATTACCTTTATACTCGATTCCTTTTATAATCCAATCGGGAGCCGGCTTTTTCTTTAAGTAGGTATCGAAAAATTCCTTCATCCTGATTGCATAATCGAGCTTATTCTGGTATTTCTGCAAAATATGCGGCTCGTTCCTGTATTGGAGCATGATGCAATTCTTGCTCAACCTCCTCATAGCAAGAAAAAGCTCAATGCCCTGCTGCCATGGCACCGCGTTGTCAATGTCGCCGAATTCAATTAACAATGGAGTTTGAATTTTTTGTGCCTGGAACACAGGTGAATTTCTGATGTATGCATCGAGAGAATCCCACAAATTTCCTCCAATGCGGCTTTGCTCCCGTTCATATTGGAATTGCCTCGCCAAGCCGGATTCAAGCCGTATGCCGCTATAGGCGCTCGTCATGTTTCCGACAGGAGCACCTGCACAAGCCGCAGCAAAAAGATTAGTCTTTGTTATAAGGTAAGCTGTCTGGTAACCTCCCCAGGAATGTCCCTGTATTCCGATTGCAGTTGAATCGGCAACTCCCATGTCAATTAGTTTCCTGACAGCGGGTACTACACAATTATATGCATCATCCCCCGGAGTTCCAGTTTTATACTTAATGTCTGTAACCAAAATTATGTAATCATCGCCTGCATAGAGTGGATAACAAGGGCGATGGTTATTCCTAACAGGATAGAATGTATTGAAATCATCGGATAACTTTTCATAATAATAAACCAACACCGGATATCTTTTCCCTTCAGTAAAATCATCCGGCTTAATGTAATATCCCATCAATGTATCTCCATATCCGCTTACCCAGTTAATCAGCTCGGCTTTACCCCAGAGAAAATCATTCATCTGTGGATTAACATCGCTGATTTTCTTGGACTCTGTAAACATTGAATCGGCAGCCCAAAGGTCCGGGAACATATCATATTTTTGTTTGGAGTATAATATTACATTAGAATTTTTTGATTTGGCTATGTAAGTGAATCTGCAATCTTCCTGGGCAAGTTTTTCAAGCCCGAGCATATCGAAAGTAACGCGATACAAACCCTGGTATTTTTGCTTTTTATGAAATCCCTGAACCCAAAGCACATCGGTCTTTTTATAATATTCTTTATCCGGTTCCAGATCCACAACTCTGAATCTCAAATCGTTGAATCTGCCGTCAGCAGCAGTTTGATTCACATAACTGTAACCCATTATGGTAAAGAAACGCCATATATCATATTTGTCGTATATCAGGACAGCTTCGTCATTTTCCATCCAGCCGGCAATTCCATAGCTCGGAGCTTCCGTCGGCATATCGAATTCATCGTTATAGAAATTAAATTTTAGCTCAGCGGTTAAATTCACCAAAGTATCGAGACGATTGTCATAAAGCAGCCATGCTTTATCTTTGAAATAAAGTACATATTTTCCCAGAGGTGAGATATAAGCTTTTTCATGCAGTTTAGATACAAGTTTCTTCTTATCACCTGTTCTCAGATTAATTGAATATAAGTCAGTTGGTACATCTCCTTCCCATGTTGATTCCACGAGATAGGGCTTCTCATCATAGCCAATCGTATAAAAAGGATTTTCGGCAAATTCGACATCTTTTACATTTTCGTCAGTAAGCGGAATAAAAGTTTTTAGGTCGAAATGATAAACAGCAAGCCATGTTTTGTCTTTATTGTATTCATACCATTTCTTTTGGTTAGTTTTTATTCGCGGGTCATTCCAGTGCCACAAATCAAGTTCCGTTTTTTTCAAAATCGTATCAATATTAAAAAATGTCGTATCATTATATTTCACTTCATTTTTTTTAGCTGAAGTATCTTTTAAAGGTTTCAATCCGAAAAATAATCTGCCGTTGTCTTTTGTCCATCTCAGTTCATTTTTAAAAGGAATTTTCCATTCTTTTGATAAACTGTCTGCACTGATAATAACATTATTGATTTTGGAATACGGGTTCCACGTATTGATTGAACAAGAATCCGGCTCACCGTCTTTTTTCTTTACAGCAGATATATAAGCAAGATCACTGTATTTGGTTGACCATGTAATATTTGAGTACATCCCGCTATCAATCGTTGAAATTCTTTGCGGGAGTAAATATCCACCTGTCAAATCAAGTGCGTAAACACCATTTCTTACTGAAGGTTCTTCATAAATAATATATGCAAAATTTTTGGATAAGCTGTCAAAATCAAATTCTATAACGCCAGGGAAGGTGAGCTCAGAACCGGATTGTAATTGTCTTAAGATTAATTCAGTCCCCAAAATCTTGTTTTTCGATTGCTCCGGCTTAGGTGGATTCATATCGTAATATTTATAAGCAAGCCATTTCCCGTCATTCGATAAGATAAATTTTTCAATGTTATCAAATTTTACAATTTTTCCTGTTCCGGTATTTAATATACCCATTCCCTTTTTTGGTTTATTCAGATCTGCATTCTCAGATTCCCACTGCTTCGGCGGTATCGAATAAATAACCCATTCGCTGTTCGGCGAAATTACGGGTTTCTCCGCTCGCTGGACAACAAATTGCACAGAATCAGCAGCTATTGACTGAACTACAATATTCGGGTCTCCCCTGTCGGGTGCAGCCGTGTAGCAGGCATATTTTCCGTCATCGGATATTTTTGCTGAAGTTATTGATTTGAACTTCATAACATCAGCAAATGTTAACGGTTTTTTCCCTTTCCCATAAAGTGAACAGGTACTTGAGATAATAAATAATATTAGAAGTAAGATAGACGATTGTTTTACTTTATAAACCATAAGTATATAAATAAAAAATTATTTGACATTTCAATTTAACATAACTTTAAATTTAATAATTTATTGAAACAATTTCAGAAAAATTTAACCAATTCTCTAATAATAGTAACAAGAATAGAACAAATTTCACTTCAATTCGTTATTTTGTAAGTAATAGAAGTTCATTAAAAAGAAGAACAAATGAATTATTCCGAAATGAAAAATATACTGATTTATATTACTTTGTTATTTATTTATCAAAGTATTGTTAATGCACAGGATACGAAAAGTACAAATTCCGAATTACAGTTTTATCTCGATGTAATATGTTTCAAAGGTGAGACAGATACAGCAGCACGGGTTGATATATTCACAGTCGTGCCTTACCAATCACTTAATTTCATAAAAATTGATGAGAAATATATGTCTCAATATGATATTGTGATTAAAGCTTTGGACAGCAATAAAAATGTAAAGGAAGAAAAGCGTATTCACAGAACTATAAAAGCAGAAGATTACAGCACAGCACAGGGCGGAACAGGTAAATTCGATTTCTCACAGCAGATATTGAATCTGCCAAAAGGGAATTATGAATTTAAGGTTTTATTAATTGATAATAATGTTAATGAAACCAATGAAAAATCAAGAACCTTGTCAGTATTGAATTTTTCAGATTACCCCTTTTCAATAAGCGGGATTTTATTATTGTCATCGATTGAAGAACAAAGCGGGAAATATAAGATAACACCTTACATATCCGATAATGTAGGTGATTTGAAAGAAGGATTCTTTACATTTTTCGAATCTTACAACAAATCCGGGAGCGATTCGGCAGACTTTATTTATCAAATCACTGATAAAGATGGAAAGGTTCTTATTCAATCGCCAAAAACCAGGAAATATGTCGGAAAAAGTAAAACACAACTTTATTTGAAAATTCCAAATAATGAATCTATCAGCCAGGGGACATATAACCTGAGAATAATTGCAATGAAGCCGATGAACGACACAATCGTAAAGTCAGAATATTATCTTGCAGCAGCCGAAAGGTCACTTGGATTTTTCAGAACTATGCTTGGATTCAATATTGCGGACTTAAATAAAGCAGTAAAACAATTACGGTATGTCGCACAACCTGACGATATTGATTTTATTGACTCGGCTCAAACGATGGATGAAAAACAAAGAAGATTTAAGGAATTTTGGGATAAATTGGACCCGACACCAAATACAGAAAGAAACGAAGCATTTGAAGAATATTATTCCAGGGTTGATTATGCCAATAAAGAATTCAAATCCTACAATGAAGGTTGGCTGACTGATATGGGAATGGTCTATATCATTTTCGGCAAACCATTTCAGATTGAACATTCAACACCCGGAACAATAGGAAGAAAATACGAGAGATGGACTTATCTAAACAACAGGCAGTTTTCATTCGTTGATAATACCGGTTTCGGTGATTTCAGATTATATTATCCTCCGACAGTAACAGAAAGATACAAATACAAATGATGAAATGTGCAGCAATAATACCGGCAGCAGGCATTGGGACTCGATTCGGCGGCTCTATGCCAAAGCAATTCAGCGAATACGAAAGTATTCCAATTCTGATTCACACTCTCAAGCTTTTTGAAAGAATACCGGAAGTTAATTCTGTCATCGTGGCAATTACACCCTCATGGGAAGAATATACCAATGAAATGATTGTTGTTCATGGTTTGAATAAAGTTAAAAAGATTGTAGCAGGCGGTAAGGAAAGGCAGGATTCCGTTTCGAATGCTCTCAATACACTCCTTCCAAATGAGTATGATGTAATATTGATTCATGATGCAGTCAGACCTTTTGTATCACCGGAACTTGTACGAAAAATTATTAGGATAGCCGATGAAACCGGTGCGGTGATACCTGCACTGAAACCGAAAGAAACAATCAAGCAAATTGACGAAAAGGGTATGGTTATAAAAACGCTCGACAGAACAATATTGTGTGCAGTACAAACACCACAGGGTTTTAAAGCCGATATAATCTTATCATCCTATAAAAAAGCAATGAAAAATAATTTTTATGCAACTGATGATGCAGCACTTGTAGAGTATTCAGGTTTTCCTGTCCAGGTAATTGACGGTGAGGAAACCAACATAAAAATAACAACTCAATTCGACATCCACTTTTAATATAAAAAGCAATCCCAATCTTAGGGATTGGGATTCTATACAAAAACTTATTAAAGAAATTCCTTAGGGCATCACTATAAATTTAACTGCATTTGAAATACCAATGCCTGTTAATTTCACGAAATACACACCGGGACTTACTTTCAGATTATTGTGATTCAGCATGTTCCACGCAAAGCTATGTGTGCCAATTGCTAAGTTACGTGAGCAAAGATTAATAACTCTATTACCGTTAACATCATATATATCGAGAGAAACTGCGGCATTTTTTTCCAGTGATAATTCAATATTCACATTTGTTGTTGCAGGATTAGGGGATAATGTCAATGAATTGATGAATGTCACAGTTTCATTAACATCAGTTGCTTGAATACTCTTCATAACTCCAATACCTGAATTATAGAATGAACCGCTCATTGTATTTTGAACCTTGAAATCCCTGACCATATAATAAACAATTCCATCGCGGATTTCAGGGTCAGTGAAACTTGTGTCTGAAAGCAGAACTTCATTAATTTTTGTGAAGGGACCATCTTTGCTTGATGAAAGATAAACATTGTATAAATATTCACCCTGGTTATCAGATTTTTCCCAGCTTATTTCAACGTGCTCGCCGGCAGGTTGAATCACAGATAAATTTTTTGCCGGGGAAACAGTTCCCATATACATCCTCAATGTCGGGTCACCCATTAAAGCAACATGAGCCATTAGATTACCATAAGTATAAACAACACCATTCTTATAACGAGGTGTATAGCATATATTTGGTATATAGGTTTGACCATTATTTTGAGACAGCATTGTAGAGTAACCAATCGGTAAACCGAGTGCCATGTGGTGGAGATACCATTGAGGTCTTCCTGCCCAGGCACAAGTAAGTATGGATGGACTACTACATAGTCCGGCTCTAAGGAAATTGTTTTGTGAATCCCAGTCACCGAAATATGAACCAAAAAGCATTGTGAATATTGCTTTCTTTTGGTTTGTATCAGCAAAATTTGTTGTATTTCCAATCTTATCGGCACTGGTATACCACCCTGCTCCACATCCGTAAGCCCAAAGGTAATTATCAGTCTTTAAATTTGTAAACCAATCAACATTTTTTATACTGTCCATTCCAAAGAATGGAGCGAAGTTCCTCCAGCCACTTGCTCCAAAGCCCATTTCAAGACCGCCTTCATTTGCAGCAGAATATGAGGGCTGAAAATTAATATCAACAAGACTTCTCATTACGTAAGACATTTCACCTGACCTGTATAAATGGTCTTTGTCGAGATATTCACCGAGTAAATCCTCTTCAGTTTTTTTAAAAGCCGGCATATTATAAAAATCAACCCTGCCGATTCTCAAAACAACATCACCTTCCCTGATATATGTTTGGTCGAATTTACCGTCACCCGGAATGTTCCTGTTCTCATTCCTGGATGGTTTTAATACACCATTACTATCTGTATTAACATAACTATCGGTCCAGTATGTATCATCTAAAATACCATAATAAACATCAGCGGGCCAGGCACCCTGATGATTATCGTGGGCATCGGGACCAAAATTTCCTGTATATGGAACGGGCACTCTTCCAAATAAAAATACTGTATTTATGGATTTATCTTTTGCATACTCCTGCTTGATTATATTTCTTACAACTGTTGGACTGACATTGTTGTTTGAATCGCTTCGTGTAACATATTGTATATTAACATTCCAACCCTCAGTAAGCAAATCATCTTTTAATCTGTCAATTTTATTTTGGAAATAAAATTGAAGATTGGATTCGACGATTAAAAGGACAGTTCCATAGGATTCAATTGGCTTTACTTCAATTCCTGCATATATATAACCGGCGGCAAAATATTTAAGTGTATCCTTTCCTTCTAATTTTATGGAATAAGCAAGAACCTGGTATTCATAGCCATCACCTACAGTAACATTATTGTCGATAAAGGAAGTTTTTGTACTGTCGAGAATAGCAATTTCATTACCCCAATAATTTGATTCTTTAACTTTCCTGTAAACATGGTATTCTTTGGAATATCCAGCCGTTTTCCAATTTATTTTAATGCTTGGAGTCTCAGTTTTAGATACTTCTGCAGTAAGAAAAACAACGAAATCCTTAGAATCGAGAGAATATAGATTTCTAAATGAAAACAATGAAAGAATAAATATTAAAAAAATCAATTGTTTTATAAATGTTGTAAAAAATTTTTTCATAATACCTCCACAATATATTTTTTAGTTAAAATTATTTTTTTCAAATCATAAATAGTAAAATTAATAAATAAATATAAACCGCAGGTGCAACAAACAAAATGCTGTCGAATCTATCGAGTATTCCTCCGTGACCGGGCAATATTGCAGAACTATCCTTGATACCGGCATCCCGTTTCAAAAGGGACTCTGCCAAATCGCCTATTTGACCGATTATTCCAATGACAGCACCAATGATTACCGAATGCATAATGGGAAATTTGGGAATTAATAAAATTGATGCTGCAGCAAATCCGATAATTGCACCGAAAAATCCCGCAACAGAACCTTCCCAGCTTTTCTTGGGGCTTATTCTTGGAAATAATTTATGTTTCCCCCATTTTACCCCAATGAAATAAGCAGCAGAATCACTAATCCAAACAGAAATAAAAATACTTGCAACAAGCCAGCCGCAATAAATGTCCTTTTTCAAAATTGTCAAGCCAAAATCATCCTTCAAATTAATTAAATGATTTGTGAAATATAGCTCATCGAACAAACGGTAAAACTCCCTGATTCCAATCAAACAAGTGAATGAAACAGCTATGTATAAGAAACCTGAAAAAGTTGTTGATACATTAAATATACCGTTAGGTTTGTTACGCCAAAGCTCAAGTGTTAATATTAATAAGGCAAATAGTGCAAATAATACAATCAGCCAATTTAAATCTGAAAACTTGTTTCCGGAATAAAATAAGAACATAAAGCAAATACCTGCAATAATTCCGGGAATTTTATTCGGGAAAGCATGTTTCTTTTCGGCAATTTTATAAAACTCCCATAGGGCAACGGAACTGATAATAACGATAGTAATAAAAAAAACATAGCCGCCGAGATAAATAATAAGAAAAGCAAGCGGTATGCCTACAAATGCTACAATTACTCTTTTTACAAGTTCGTTCAATTAATTTTCCTTATCTGCTAAACTTTGCAAAATTATAAAGTTTTTTTTTGTTTCCATTAAAAAGATTCCATAAGAACTAATATTATACGACATAGAAGTCAATTTTTTGTTAAATTTACCGAAAATAAAGTAAATATATTTAATTGACAGAAAAATTTTAGTAGTGAAAAAATCTGAAGAATTAAAATTAGCTGTGTTCTCCGATTTCGATGGTACAGTTACCAAACTGGACATTGGTGATGAGATATTCAAAATATTTGGCAAATTCGAGCCATATCATAATTTATTGAGGGAAGGAAAACTCAATATCAAAGATTACTGGAAAAAAGTATGCAGTGAACTAAATCCCGGGACAAATGAAGAAACGATTAAAAAATATGCTGAACAGCAAGAAGTTGATTCATATTTCAAGGACTTCGCAGAATTTTGCAAGGATAATCAAATACCTTTATCAATTTTAAGTGACGGATTTGATACATATATCAAACCAATCATAAATAAATCGGGATTAGAACAAGTTAATATTTTATGCAACAAGTTAATATTCAACAATGGCTCTCCTCCTGAACCGGTCTATCCTTATGCAAGCGAATCCTGCACATGTGATTGTGCATCATGCAAACGAAATTCGATGATAAACAGTGTCGATGACAAAACAGTACTTGTATATATCGGCGATGATTACTCCGATTTTTGCGGAGCAGAACATTCTGACATAGTTTTTGCTAAAAAGAATCTTGCTGCATATTGCAACGAAAACAGGATACCACATTATCCTTATTCAACTTTTTTTGATATATTAAGAATAATGAGGAAAATTGTAAAAAATAAAAAGTATAAATTCAGGCATCAGGCAAAAATTAAGAGAAAACAAGCGTTCGAAGCAGAGTAATATTATTAATGAGATTAAAAACAAAAATACCGTTTAGAACTATTAAAAGGAATTCAATATTCCTTTTAACTTTTATTCTTGTTGCTTTTGCAATATCAGCCGGCGAGCCAAAATATAATAAAGATTTTCAGACAAAAATAGATTACCTGATAATCAACAAAGATACAATTTCAAAAGAGACCTGGAATGATATTGTCATTTCTCAGAAGGATACAATTACGTTCATATATCATTGTGAAGCAAAAGATACAAGTAAGCCATTTCTGTTCAATATAAAATTGCAGAATGAAGATGATATCAACATAAGGTCATCACGTTCAAGAATCGCATTGTATTTCGGTTTGCCTGAAGGCAAATACGATTTGACTATTTATTCATTTTCACAAAGATGGACATCGTATCCGGCATTCCTTAAATTCGAGGTGAACAATAAAGAAGACTCGCTTCGAAATGAAATCGAAAAATTAAAGAAAGCAAATACAAGTCTGATAGAAAAAAAGGGAGACCCATCAAATTTTGTAATTAATAAATCCCATTTGTTAATAGGATTGATTGTTATACCTGTCCTTGCAGGAATAATAATCATCATGGTTAAATTCAAAAAAAGGAAAAAACTATCAGAATCATATATTTTATTCGAACCTGAAGAAGAAATAAATCAAAAAATATATTTAGAGGATGAAAAAATGGAAATTCCAACGCCAACTCCTGCATCTGAAAAGCCGACTTATGATGAGCTTTTCATGGAAAACCAATCTTTCAAAGACGAGATTGAAGCATTAAGGGCACAGATTAATGTTCTGCAAAGCAGAAGTTATGAGTTGAACAAGCAGAATAAAGAGCTCGAAGAAAAAGCCGAAAAACTTTCAAAAGGCAAGAAAGAGCTCGAAGACCTCCAGAAGCAAAAGGATGAATTGTTTGCCGTTATCATTCACGACATCAAAAATCCTGTTGCACTGATTAAAAGCTTGGTAGAGCTTCTTAGGTCTTATGATTTGACGGCGACCGAGCAACAGGAAATCATAGATGACATTTTCGAGACTACCACAAAGATTGTGAGTTTGTCGCAGGAGGTTTCGCGAATTCTATCACTCGAATCCACTGCTATTACACTAAATCTCGAGCAATACAATATCAATGAAATACTTAATGATGTATTCCGAAGGAATTCAGTTGCTTCGAAGAGTAAAAACATTTCAATGCTGCTCGATTTGGGAAATGATATTCCACAAATTGAGCTCGATTATCAGAAAGTGGATGAAATAATTGATAACCTTATATCGAATGCAATTAAGTTCTCGCACAGTGGAGGTGAGATTCGCATCAAATCAATTAATGCGGAAGACAATGTTGTGGTTGAAATAAGCGATAACGGATTGGGTTTATCAGAAATTGATATTCAAAAGGCATTCCAGAGAGGAGCGCGGCTAAGCGCCAAACCGACAGCTAATGAACCATCGTCCGGTCTCGGTTTGTGGATTGTCCGAAAACTTGTGGAGGCACACAATGGAAGAGTCTGGGTACGAAGTGCATTAGGCAAGGGTTCCACATTTGCTTTTGCATTACCTGTTACTTCATTGAGAAAAGGAAATGGAAACGGGAAGTAGTTTTTAGTGAATAGTGAATAAAGAATAGTGAATAATTTATTCTTTTGGATTGGATGAGTGTCATTCTGTATTTGGTTCGGAATCCACTTACTCTGTCACACTGAGCGAACTCGAAGGGCTTATTATTTTACACGAAAACGCAAAGGATTTCCATACCAAATCTGAAATACTATTTTATCCAGTCGAAATAATTATCGGAATGAATGAACTGAAAATGAGAACCTGGATAATTTTTCTGCCATCCCACAGGTTCTTTAACTTTTTGTTCTTTCCATTTGAATTCTGTTGCTGTGAGCTTACCATCCTTCTCTTCAATCCAGTCAATTTCCTGCCTGTCGTAAGTTCGCCAAAAGTAATTATTGCAGTAATACAGGTTATCATTCTGGTATTTGATTCTTTCACTGATAATATAATTTTCCCAAAGTCTGCCAACATCATCCCTTTGATTTAGCATAGCGAAATTGTTGATTATTCCATTCCTTATTCCGTTATCGAGGAAATACCATTTTGAACTTTTACTTACTTCTTTTCTCAAATTCCTCGAAAAACCAGTTACTTTATGTAAAATAAAAACTTTTGTAAGAAGGTCGAGAAACTTTTCAACTGTTACCTTTTTCAATGCTAATTTCAAACTAAGTTCATTAATTGATACTTCACTTCCAATTTGATAAGAAATTAACTTAAGAAGTTCTATGATTTTTGAAGATGACTTAATATTCTCATAAGCTAAAATATCTTTCAAAAGATAAGAATTAATCATTTCCCTTATATATTGTTCCTTGTCTGTTCTGTTTTTCATAAATGACAATTCGGGATAATTGCCGAACACAAGCCGCTCTCTCAAATTTTCTTTTTTTTCTATTCCGCTTTCAATTTGTAATAATTCGGATTCGGAAAACGGATACAAATTATATGAAAATTTCCTACCTGTTAATGGTTCTCCGAGTTTACCAGTTATATCGAATGCTGATGAGCCAGTAACTATAATTTTTAAACCGTGAATTCCGTCAACCATTAATTTTAATATCAAGCCAATATCAGAAATTTTTTGAGCTTCATCAATTATTAGCAGCCTGACATCACCCAACATATTTTTATATTGAATCAGACTTCTTCTTGATAATAACTCGTATGTTAGAATATCCTCTCCATTTAAAAGTATATGAGGTTCTTTTAATTTCTTAATCAACTCCTGCAAAAGGACTGTTTTACCGGTTCTCCTTGCACCAAGAATAACAATAACCTTGTTTGGAACAAGCTTCTTTAGTATTATTTTACCTATTATCCTTTGAACAATCATACAAATAACGTTAATTTAGATAAATATTTAATCAAATTTACGTTAATATGGCGAAAATAACAACTAAAATTACGTTTTTTAATTTTTAATAAAAAAAAGCAGTAATCGCTTACTGCTTTATTTGGCTGGCCCGTCAGGGGTCGAACCTGAACTCTTCTGATCCAGAGTCAGACGTGTTGCCAGTTACACTACGGGCCAATTATATTCTTCGTCGTTCGTGGACCCGATGAGAGTCGAACTCACGACCTCTAGAGTGCGATTCTAGCGCTCTCCCAACTGAGCTACGGGCCCAATCGGATTACAAAATTAATAATGTTTCCTCAGATAGAAAAATTTTTAATGAATTGCCGCTACTTTTAAGTAGGTGTATTAATTCACATCACAATTCGTGATTTATCAATATATAAAAATGACCGAAGTCAAAGTATTGACGAGAAACCCATCCATCATCTGAAGATAGTGGCTATTAATTCACCAAATAAAAATTACTACAAGAAATGAAATTCAACTTCGTCTAACTAAAACTTGATATTAAATTTGTTAAATAAGTTAATTTCAATAATTTGAAGAAATTATTAAGGAGAATCAGGTAATATGGATGACAGTTCAAATCCAAAAAAGCCGTTGCGTTCGTCAGCAAATAAAATGAGGGATATTCACGAAACATACCTGAAAAATCAGGAACAGAAGCAGAATCTGGCTAATTACGAAGAAGTGCGTTTGGCTCAGCAATCCGAATTGAATGAGGTAATGGATGATAATAAAGAATCGGATTTAGATATTCAGGAGTCAATTGAAATTAAAGATACAATTCCCGAGACAGACAGGACCAAAGAACTCGAGAAAGAAAGAGATGAATTGAAAGACCAGATATTGAGAGCAATAGCCGAGCTTGAAAATTACCGCAGACGCGTACTGAAGGAAAAACGTGAAATGCTCGATTATGCAAATGAGCGGCTGCTTCTAAATTTATTACCTATATTGGATGATTTGGGAAATGCAGTCGAAGCAGGTAAGAAAGCAGTTGATTGCGAATCAATGCTTACAGGTTTGGATTTAATATATCAGAAAGCTCAAAAACTTTTTGAAAACGAAGGTGTAAAAATAATGGAAAATACTGTTGGCAAGCCCTTCGATGTACACGAGCATGAAGCAGTAATGAAAATGCCATCGGAATTGCCGGAAGATTATATTATAAGCGAAGTACAATCAGGATACAAGATGAAGGAAAAAATTCTGAGACATGCAAAGGTTGTTACTTCAGCAGGTGAACCGAAAGAGGGAGAAAATGAGTAAGAAAGATTATTATGACATACTTGGTGTTTCGAGAAACGCGGGAATCGATGAAATCAAATCGAATTACAGGAAATTAGCAATGCAGTTTCATCCTGACCGCAATCCGGGGGATAAGCAAGCCGAGGAAAAATTCAAAGAAGCATCGGAAGCTTATGAGATTCTCAGCGATTCGGATAAGAGGCATCGTTATGACCAGTTCGGACATGACGGATTGCGAATGGGCAGAGATTACAGCGGATTTACAAACTTTGACGATATCTTTTCTCATTTCAGCGATATATTTACAGGCGGGAGTATATTTGATGAATTTTTCGGTGGAACCCGTAGCAGGAGCCGTTCTCAAAGACGCCAGGTCGGTGAGCGTGGTTCTGATCTCAAGATACAATTACACTTGACACTCGAGGAAATTGCAACCGGAGTTGAAAAAACTCTTAAACTGAAAAGGTTTCTTGTCTGCGATGAATGTAATGGCAGCGGAGCAAAACATTCATCAGGTTTCCAGACTTGCCACCAATGCAACGGAACTGGTCAGATTAGGCAGGTTACGCGTTCCATGTTCGGTCAGTTCGTAAACATCTCAACATGTAATGTATGCAACGGTTCGGGACAAATAATCAGGGAACTTTGCGAGAAGTGCAGGGGTGAAGGCAGAATCCAGGGTGAAGATAATGTAAAAGTTAACATACCTTCCGGAGTAGAAGGCGGAAATTATATGCCTATCCGTTCAAAGGGCAACGCAGGAAGACGAGGTGGTGATGCAGGTGACCTTATCGTAATAATAAATGAAAAGGAACATCCTGAATTCATAAGACAGGGAGATGACGTCATTTACCACCTAACTATCAGCTATCCTTCTGCCGTGCTTGGTGATGAAGTTGAAGTGCCGACATTACTCAGCAAAGAGAAAATAAAAATATCCGCAGGATTACAACCCGGAACAGTAATTCGGCTTAAAGACAAAGGTATTCCTCATTTGAATTCAAATGGTAAGGGTAGTCAACTTGTTTATGTGAACGTTTATGTTCCAACTTCAGTTAATTCAAAAGAGAAACAAATAATTAAAGAACTTGCTAAAAGTGAAAACATTACACCTAAGAAAAAATCTTCGCACAAGGATAAAGATTTTATTGATAAGGTGAAAGATGCGATATTTTGATAAAAAATACTATATTTGAGTAGATTCATTAATAAATTCAATAATATATTAATAGAAACTTATTAGATGAAAATCGAAGAACATATTAATTATTGGATAGATTCTGCTGAAAGTGATTTACAAGTAGCAGAAAGATTATATAATATGGGAGATTACAATTGGTGTTTATATATCGGACATTTGGTTCTTGAAAAAATCCTAAAAGCACATTTCGTAAATGATAATAAAAAAACACCACCAAAAATTCATGATTTAGTAAAAATCTCAATTAATACTAATTTGGATTTAGATACTGAAAAAAAGAATTTTTTAAATTTAGTAACTACATTTAATATAGAAGCCAGATACCCTGAAGATAAACAAAAATTTTATCAATTATGTACACAAGATTTTACTGAAGATAATTTCAACAAAATTAAGGAAATGTTTATATGGTTGAAATCCCAGATCAAATATTGAATAAAATTAATTTATATTTAGATGAACTAAATAAAAACAATATTAAAGTTCGCAAAGCAATCCTTTTCGGTTCTTATGCCAAAGGGAATTATAATGAATGGAGCGATATTGATCTTGCAATTGTCAGTGATGATTTCGAAGGTTTAAGATATAATGACCTGGATAAGATTAGAAATTGTAATGCGGTCACAAACTGGGAAATATCCCCATTACCATATAACTCTGATACATTCGATAAAAATGATATTTTTATTAAAGAAATTATTGAGACAGGAATTAAATTAATTGATAATTAATTTATTTAATAAACAAACTTGTAAACATAGCCAAATTGAAATAGCGGGAAAAGTTCACCCCAATCGTCTAAATTATTTGTTATTCCTAATTCAACAAAAAAATTTCTAATGTTTATATCAGCTGATAATCCTAAATATTTCCATTCGTGTTTAAACCAAAAGAATGATGTTGTTTCTTTTGAGGGAGGATAGTGAATGTAACCAAAGGATAAATCTAAATTACAATCAATATTTTTTCTCTTAAAAATATTTATAAGAAAATTACTTTTTATTCCCCAGAAGTCTTTATCGTAAACAGGTAAACCACAATCAATCCTTAAACCGATATACCTGAATTGATAATCTCCGACTAATTGAAAAAATTTGGGATATCCTGTAGTAAATCCAATTACAGGATAGCTTTGAATACTGTAATAATCAACTATTTCAGAGTGTCGGATTTGCTTTCTGTCTATTTCAATTTCTTTTTCATCATAAGTATTTAAGATAATTTTCAAGCTATCGAACCGGATTATTACACCTTCATAGGTTTCATCATTTACTGTTGATACCGAAGTAAACAGAGGTTTTATTTCATCAATGAATAATTTATCAATGGAGTGAACAGAATTATCTTTCAACTTTTTGATTTTAATTTTTTGTATGGTTTGTTCTTCAATAACTCCTCTAATCTTTTCACCATCCTTCATAATAATTTCAACCTGCGAAATCAATTTATTTGAAACGATAGATGTAATGATTAATATCAGAATTATTGCTCTCATAATTCACCTTAATCAATAAACCTGTAAACATAACCTAATTGTAAAAGGAATTGCGGATTTGTAAAATATCCTTCACCGACACTTAGTCCAACCTCAAGAAAAAATCCACTTGTATTTAAATCATAGCATATTGCACCGTATGTCCAATCGGCATTTTCCCAGACAGTTCCTTCCCAGACAGAATAACCTTTTTCTATCGGGATATTTAATTGACCAAATGATATTGAAATGTTATTCTCGAATGATTCAGATTTTTGAAAATTATATAATAAATTGCCTTGCAGACCCCACATCTTGCCAAAAGGAAGCGGTAAGTATCCTGCCTGAAATCTTAAACCGACACTTGTAAAATGATAACCGAGAATTAAATTTATACCCCCCGGAGTTAATACGGCAATACCTAACATCGGGTATCCTGTTTTTTCAAAATCGTTTTTCAAATCCATAGAAATAATATCCTTCCTATTGATTGTTAATTCACCGAAATCCTGTGTGGACAAAACCAGACTACTGTCATTATATTTTTTTAGTGTACCATTATATTCGAATCCGTTGGAATTAATAATTTTTACCCTGAGAGGTTTTACATTTTTTATGGAGGTCTTTTCAAAAGTTATTTTAGAATTATCCTGGAGTTTTGTCAGAAAAATTTTATCAATTCCGGTTGAATCAACAACACAAATAAGTCTTTCGCCGCTTTTAGTTTCGATAGCAACCTGAGAAAACAAAGGTAAACAGAATAAAGAAGAAAAAACATAGATGAAAATAACGAGCCACATAATTTGTCCCTAATTATTTATGAATTTTTTTGCTTAAGAATTATGTAAATTAATAAACTATTCTACATTATAAAAAATAATTAAAATATCTTTAAAATATAATAAAATTAATTGCGTCAAAACAACACGTAAATGACAATTTGTTAAATGTAGCCGAGATTCGCACTAAAGTGTGGATGCGGGGGACCCAAAATCACGGGGCGTATTCTCAGAGATGAGATAGGATACTTCCAAATCCGAGCCCGACAGCTAACCTCGTAGGCATAATGGAAGAGCATTGGACAGGAAAACTAACTGCCCGGATGCCGGAGCAGTTTTTTTTATGCTCAATTTGCCCTTTCGAAGAAAGGATAAATGCTATGAAAATAGCTACACTAACTTTATTCTCACTACTACTTACTTTCAATCTGTACGGACAGGATACTGATTCTTTAAAATCTGTTGAATCAAAATCTACCGAATCATTTGCATGGGGCGATTTCACCTGGCTTCAGGGTAATAGCCGTATTTATAAACCATTGCTCGATTCCAGGTACTTTACCGGGGATATGACTATGGATATGAATTATAATTTCAACTTTAATCATCCGATAGACCATACAAATTCCGGTTCAACTGCGACATTTCGTTCTGATGAATTCAGTGTTTCGTACATAGAATTCGGAGGTGACTTCCACGACCCTGAAAGTGGTGCAAGAGCAAGGCTTATGCTGCAGTTCGGCGCCCGTTCAACCGGTGTTCCACGTAATGATAATACCCCTCTTCGCGGACAATTTGATTTATATACTGCTTTGCGTTATGTAACCGAAGGATATGTAGGAATGCACTTCAATTCGTGGTATGGAATAAATGTTGATGTGGGTATTTTCAAATCTTATGTCGGACTAATGGGGTACAACAATTTTGAAAATTGGAATTATCAGAATTCATTTACTTCGGACAATACTCCCTGGTTTTTTACAGGTGTCAGAGTGCAAACTTTTCCAACAGACAGATTAAAAATTGAATACTGGATTATTAATGGATGGCAAACTTACGGGATGTTCAACGAGCAGCCGGGTTTCGGGGTTCAGACAGTTTACCGTCCGGAAGAATGGGTATCCATTCTTGCAAGTGCTTATGGAGGATGGGACACACCGAATACTCCCGGACGTTTCCGATTCCACAATGATAACAGTTTATTAATACGTTATCGTAACAAGCCGGGTAGTTTAATACCGAAAGCCGCTTTCTCATTAACGGGTGATATCGGTTTTGAAAATGGAGGAGGTGTAGTTCCATTCGGTGGTGATACAGTCACTCCAGCACAAAATTTTCTTAGCTGGATGTTTTACAATCGAATCTGGCTCGGAGCCGATGAGCATTTCGCATGGACATTAGGTGGAGGACAACTTCACAACCCAGGCAGATATTTGGCATTATTACCAACAGGAGCCGGTGTCCTGACACAAAATCCCGGTGACCAGTTTGATGCGTGGGATTTTTCGACAGGTATTCAATATATGCCCAACGAACATGTAACCTGGGGACTTGAATTCGTTCACCGCCAGGCAAGCGTTCCTTATTTTGCAGGACACGGAGGATTAACTTCCCCAAACGGCTGGAATCCTCCTATTGGCGACCCGAAAGGTTTCAAAGCTGACCTCGTAACGAGCGAGAACAGGATTATTGGCTCTTTGATTGTTAGATTTTAAATTAATTAAGAAAGATATTATATGAATGCAGAACTTTTAATTGCCTTGATACTCTCAATTTTATTATTGGGATATCTACTTTTTTCTTTGTTATATCCTGAAAAATTTTAAGGGAGGAAAAAAACAATGACAATTTTAGAAATAATACAAGTAATACTTTTTATTGCAGTCTTAATTGCACTCACTCCACCGCTTGGGAAATTCATGGCAAAAGTCTTCAACGGTGAAAAGAATATTATGAAGCCGGTTTTTGGCGGCTTGGAAAATTTGATTTACAAGCTATCAGGAATCAAAGCCGAAGAAGAAATGAAATGGACAACATACACATGGTCTTTGTTGTTATTTAACCTGATCGGATTCATTGTAGTCTGGCTTTTGCAGGCATTTCAACATTCATTACCCATAAATCCGCAGGGATTACCAAATGTTACACCTGCCCTTGGTTTTAATACTGCAGTAAGCTTCATGACAAATACAAATTGGCAGTCTTATGCAGGTGAAACGACACTAAGCTATTTTGTTCAAATGTTGGGTTTGACAGTCCAGAATTTTGTAAGTGCTGCAACCGGAATTGCCGTAGTCGTTGCATTAACAAGAGGCATCATCAGAAAAACAGCTAATTCAATAGGAAATTTCTGGGTGGATTTAGTCCGCTCAACATTGTATATACTAATTCCGCTGAGCATATTATTGGCAGTAATATTGGTAAGCCAGGGTGTAGTTCAGACATATTCTTCTTATGCAAATACAACAACACTCGAAGGACACAGCCAGGTGATACCATTAGGTCCCGCTGCATCTCAAATTGCAATAAAGCAGCTTGGTACTAACGGTGGAGGTTTCTTTAATGCAAACAGTGCATTTCCTTATGAGAACCCTACACCATTTACAAACTTTTTGGAAATGCTCTCGATATTATTAATACCGGCTGCATTAACTTATACTTATGGGAAAATGGTTGGTTCAACTAAGCAGGGTTGGGCAATATTCGGAGCGATGATGTTTTTATTTATTATTGCTCTTTCGGTTTCTTTATTTGCAGAATATTCACACAATGCAACATTCAATACTTCCGGTTTGATGGAAGGTAAAGAGACGAGATTCGGGATAACCAATTCGGTAATCTGGTCAACTGCTACAACTTCAGCATCAAACGGTTCTGTTAATGCAATGCACGACAGTTTATCACCATTGGCAGGAATGGTAGCTATGCTGAATATGATGCTCGGAGAAATCATTTTCGGGGGAGTCGGAGCTGGATTATACGGATTGTTGATTTTTGTGATTCTTACTGTTTTTATAGCTGGATTGATGGTCGGAAGAACACCCGAATATCTTGGAAAAAAAATCCAGGCATTCGAAGTGAAAATGGCTATGGTAGCTGTTCTTGCACCTGCTTTTATTATTCTTGTTTTTTCGGCAATATCTTCTGTAATCCAACAGGGATTAACAAGCTTAAATAACGCAGGTCCTCACGGTTTATCGGAAATACTTTATGACTTTTCATCTGCTGCCGGGAATAATGGTAGTGCCTTTGCTGGACTGAATGCAAATACCGATTTCTATAATATACTGATGGGAATTGGAATGTTAGTAGGCAGGTTTGGTGTTATCATTCCTGTCCTTGCGATTGCAGGTAGTATGGTTAAAAAGAAAACATCTCCATATTCGGCAGGGATATTTCAAACCGATACAGTATTGTTTATCGGTTTGTTAACTGCGATAATATTAATTGTTGGTGCTTTAACCTTTTTTCCTGCATTATCGCTGGGACCTGTTGTCGAACATTTATTGATGAATGCAGGAAGATTATTTTAATCAAAAAGGAATTAAAATCATGAATACACAATCAAAAATAATATTATCATTAAATAAAAATATAATAATCCAGGCAATCAAGGATTCCTTCAAAAAATTGAATCCGAAAACTCAGCTTAAAAATCCTGTTATGTTTCTTGTATTCGTTGGAGCAATACTGACATCTGTTATTTTCCTGAAAAATAGTTTTAACGGACAGTTTTCGGGATTTAACATGCAAATAGCACTCTGGCTCTGGTTCACTGTACTCTTTGCAAATTTTGCTGAAGCAGTTTCAGAAGGCAGGGGAAAAGCACAAGCTGAGTCACTCAGGAAATCAAAAACAAATACCAAAGCAAGGAAGCTTGTTAATAGTAAAGAAGAAATTGTCTATGCAACAGAACTGAAAGTCAACGACCTTGTTGTATGCGAAACTGGAGATATTATTCCGGGTGATGGAGAAGTTGTTGAAGGAATTTCAAGTGTTGATGAATCCGCAATTACAGGGGAATCCGCACCTGTGATTCGTGAAAGCGGAGGTGACAGAAGTGCTGTAACAGGTGGAACAAAAGTCATCAGCGATAGAATAGTTATCAAAATAACTTCTGAACAAGGCAATACATTTCTTGACAGAATGATTGCTTTGGTTGAGGGAGCCAAAAGGCAGAAAACACCAAATGAAATTGCTCTTACGATTCTTCTTTCTGGATTATCAATAGTATTTCTTTTGGCAGTAGTAACATTAAAACCATTTGCAATATATAGCGAAATAGCTTCAGGATTTAAAGGCAACTCGCCTGTAACAATTACCATTTTGATAGCATTACTTGTCTGCCTTATACCTACAACGATTGGCGGTTTATTGAGTGCCATTGGAATCAGTGGAATGGACAGACTTGTGAAGCGAAATATACTTGCAAAGAGTGGTAAAGCCGTTGAAGCTGCAGGTGACATTGATGTTCTTCTTCTCGATAAAACCGGAACGATTACATTAGGTAACAGACAGGTAACGGCATTTTTACCTTTAAAACATATATCTGTTGTTAAACTTGCCGAAGCGGCACAATTATCATCGCTTGCAGATGAAACTCCTGAAGGCAGGTCAATTGTTGTGCTTGCTAAAGAGACTTATGGTTTAAGGGGTATTAACATTACGGAAAAAGATGCTAAGTTTATTCCCTTTTCTGCGCAAACAAAAATGAGCGGAGTAGATCTGCGGGCAAATGGAGATGGAGCAGAACGAAGGATAAGAAAAGGAGCTGCAGATGCCATTAAGAATTATATAGAATCTCTTGGAGAAGAATATCCTACAGAAATATCACAAATTGTTAATGAGGTTGCTCAGCAGGGTTCAACCCCGTTAGTAGTGGCAGAAAATGGCAAGGTTTTGGGCGTTATTCATTTGAAAGATATTGTCAAAGGTGGAATAAAAGAGCGATTCGAACAGCTCAGAAAAATGGGAATAAAAACCATTATGATTACAGGCGATAATCCTTTGACAGCGGTTTCGATTGCCGCAGAAGCAGGTGTTGATGATTATATATCAGAAGCAAAACCGGAGGATAAATTGAAACGTATAAGAGAAGAGCAGGCAAAAGGTCATCTGATTGCAATGATAGGAGATGGAACAAATGACGCCCCAGCACTTGCCCAGGCAGATGTAGGTGTTGCGATGAACACAGGCACACAAGCCGCAAGAGAGGCAGGCAATATGGTTGATTTGGACAGCAATCCCACAAAATTAATCGAGGTTGTAGAAATCGGAAAACAGTTATTAATGACCAGGGGTGCTTTAACTACTTTCAGTATTGCTAATGATATAGCAAAGTATTTTGCAATAATCCCTGCAATATTTGCATCTTTATATGCTGTTGGTGGTGCAAAAGGACCTTTATCAGTTCTTAATTTAATGGGGCTTGTAACACCGGAAAGTGCGATTTTGAGTGCTGTAATATTCAATGCTCTGATTATAATTGCCCTGATACCTCTTGCTTTGAAGGGTGTTGCATATCGTCCGATGGGAGCTGCAGCCGTGTTAAAAAGAAATTTATGGATTTATGGATTTGGCGGTTTGATAGTACCTTTTATCGGTATTAAGCTAATTGATATTATGATTAACTTTTTGAGATTTGTTTAATTAATTAATATTAAAGAATTAAGGAAATATAAGAAATGAAAAAGAATTTTCTGATTGCATTAAGAGTATTCCTGGTATTGACTATAATTACAGGTATTATATACCCTCTTGTTATTACTTTGTTTGCTAATGTAATTTATCCCGGAAAATCTAAGGGTAGCATGATTTATAAGGATAATAAAATTATAGGTTCTGAGTTAATAGGGCAGAAATTTACTTCACCTGAGTATTTCTGGGGACGTCCTTCAGCTATTGATAATAATCCAATGCCATCGGGAGGGAGCAACCTTGGACCGACAAGCCGAAAGTTAAAGAATGAAGTTCAGGCAAGGATTGATATGATTAAGAAATATCACGAAAATATCCCGATTCAACAAATACCAAAAGATTTACTTTTTGCATCAGCAAGTGGGGTTGACCCTGATATAAGTCCTGAAGCAGCATACTTTCAAATTGACAGAATTGCAAAAGCAAGAAAAATGAATATGCAACAAAAGAAAGAATTATACCGATTATTATCAGAATATACAAGACGTCCTCAATATGAATTATTCGGGATGCCGAGAGTAAATGTTTTTTTATTAAATTTGGTAATTAATAATATCAAATAATTTTATGGTAACACAAGAAGAAAACAGACCAGATCCGGATAAGCTTCTTGATTCAATTCAGAAAGAAGAAGCTAAGGGTAATCGTGGTAAACTAAAGATTTTCCTCGGCATGTGTGCAGGAGTCGGGAAAACATTTTCTATGCTTCAGTCTGCACAACAAGCCAGACAAGCGGGTAAAGATATTGTCATCGGTTATGTTGAAACCCATAAAAGGCAAGAAACAGAAGAATTAACAAACGGTTTGGAATTAATACCTCGAAAAGATTACGAATATAAAGATATTAACATCCAGGAAATGGACCTAGATGCAATTTTAACAAGAAAACCACAAATCGTTTTAGTAGATGAGCTTGCTCATACTAATTCTCCGGGCGCAAGACATACAAAGCGTTATCAGGACGTACTTGAACTGCTAGAAAAAGGAATTGATGTTTTTACAACTTTAAACGTACAGCATATTGACAGCAGAACTGATACAGTATCTGAAATCACCGGCATCAGAATTCATGAAACAGTGCCTGACTCAATAGTTGACCTTGCCGATGAAATTGAATTGGTAGATTTATCTCCTGAAGACCTGCTAAAGCGGTTAGTTGAAGGCAAGGTGTATATTCCAGATAAAGCGAAACAGGCAGTTCAGAATTTTTTCAGAATAGGAAATCTTACTGCTTTGAGGGAAATGTCATTACGCATAACTGCCGAAAGGGTTGACAAACAGCTTCAGGATTACATGCAAAAGAAAAATATAATTGGTCCATGGAAATCAGGTGAAAGATTACTTGTAGCTTTCGGTCCAAGTCCTTATTCAGCTAATTTAATCCGGTGGGCAAGAAGACTTGCAACAACGATGAACGCTTCATGGTTTGGAGTTTATGTCCATACTTTAAAACCACTATCTGAATCAGATAATGAACAGCTTACAAAAAACATTAATCTTGCACAGGAATTAGGTGCCGAAGTTATTAGAACTTTCGATGAGGATATTGTTCAGGGTTTAGTCAGAATAGCCAGGCAAAATAATGTTTCTCAAATTATTATCGGTAAACCTCTAAAAAATCCGATTTTTTCTTTTTCCAAACACAAGGATTTTATTAAAAAATTAATTGCTGAAAGTGGGGATATTGACATTTATGTTGTCAGGGGAGAAAAACACAAGGATTCAATAAAAGAGATGAAATTTTTACCCGAGATAAGATCAGGATTCAAACAATATCTTTTGTCAGTTTTTGCCATAGTTGTTGTAGCCGGGATTTGCTTTCCATTTGCTCATTATATGGGTTATCAGACTGTTGGTTTACTATTATTATTCACAATATCCCTTTTGCCTTTGTTAGTTGGGAGGGGACCAATTTTAATCGCTGCAATAGTCAGTTCAATATTATGGAACTATTTTTTCATTCCTCCATTATTTACATTTCATATTGATAGTTTTCACGATATTATCACCCTGTCAGTTAACTTTTCTGTTGCATTAGTAATGGGATTTTTGACTGCAAAAATCAGGGCACAGCAAAAAGCTGTCAAGTTAAGGGAAGAAACTGCAGTAGCAATGTATAATTTCACTGATTCACTCTCTAAATCAAATTCAAAAATCGAGGTAATTGAAAATTCTGTTAATCATATATCTGATTATTTCAAAGCCATGGTTTCAATATTCACCGTAAATGAGAATGGTAATATAATCTTATATAAAAATTCCGATGGCTTCCAAGAATTACCGGGAAAGGAAATTCAGGTAGCTGATTGGGCATTAAAAAATAGCAAAAAAGCAGGTAAATTTACTGATAATATTCCTTCTGTTGGCGGTACATATTACCCTCTTCAAACATTAAGAGGCAATATCGGTGTTCTCGGCATTCAATACAGAAATAATAAAAAACTTTCAGTAGAGCATGATGTTTTGCTAAGTAATTTTATTAAACAATTCACTACGGCACTGGATAGAGCAATAAGTTAATATAGAAATATCATTATTTGAATTGAAGATTCTATCACCGGCTTTTACACAATGAAACAGCTTTCGCTATTCAAAGAAAATTGCAGGTATTGGGAATCACTAATGTTATACTTCCTATAAAGATGGGAAAGTGAAATTATTGATTGTTAAGTTATTATGAATAAGAAAATCCAATATTAATTCTTCAACCTTAGTAACTTAATAATGGCACTCCCTTGCTAACCTTATTCAATAATTAATGAAAATAGTTAATAAGGTAATAAGGTTGGTTGTGGTTGGATTATTTTGTTATTAAGGTTTTTTGTTTTTGATAAGGTTTTTTTAATTATTTTTTAAAGTTCAGACTTAGAAAAATTTAAATTATTCAATAACATCAGTTATTATATATAGAATTGCAATCCTCATTGATGGCTTTTTCCATAAGTTCCAGGTCTTGTTTATTAAAAGCTTTGGAAAATTTATTAAGTTTTTTGGATTATATTCTTTTTGAGAGAATGAATTTATAAAATCAACCAACTTTATTTGCTGGTTATAATTTAATTTCGAAATAGAATTTCGAATTTGTTCAAAAAATACTTTTTTATTGTTTAAAGTTGTCTCCATATATTTAAATAGTTAATTATTACTTACCTTACCAAATTAAATATAAAGTTAACAAATTCAATGACAAAATTTAATTAACTTTATTTTATTATTATATTTGCTTATTAAAATATTCATTTTATTTAATCAATTATGAATCTGAATTCCATAATAAGCAAACTACAAAGTATTTTCGGAGTTACCAAAAGTGAACTGGTTGTTGTGTTCTTTATTGTGGTTGGCTTGCTTGGAGGTGTTATTATTCAGAATTTATCGGGAGATAAAGAACAGGATAAACGAAGTGAAGAAATTGCTGATATAGTTTATCACTCACTTGACAGTCTCGCAGAAATTCAGCGTACAAGCTACATAGGAAGCGATATAAATGACAGTTCATTTCAGGAATTAGCTACAGCAGACACCCTTGTTAAGAAAGATTTCTTCTCCTCACAAAAGAAAAAGGAATTTCCATCAGGTAAAATCAATCTGAACACTGCATCAAAAGTTGAGTTGATGAAACTCCCCGGTGTCGGCGAAAAAACTGCAATAGCAATCCTCGAATACAGACAATCAACCAGATTCGCCAAACCAAGTGACATAATGAAAATAAAAGGAATAGGACCGAAGAAGTTTGAAAAAATGAAAGAATTTTTGGATGTGAGGTAATGATACAGATGATAAAATAAAAAGTTTCACAAACAAAGTTCGGATGTGAGTGAAATATTATTGCTATTTTATTATTAACATCTTTTCAAAACAATAAACAATATTGTGATTTCGTATATTGAAAGAAAAATAAGGAGTGATTATGAATATTCCAATTCTTTATGAAAAAATACATGAGCAGGGATTCCCTGAAGGATATTATTATGCTCATATCCCAACACTAAACCTAACTACTCACGGTTTGGGAATAGAAGGAGCGAAATCTGCTGCAGGTGATTTAATTAAACTCTGGCTTGATGAAAAAACCGCAAATAATGAACCGGTCAATTTAAACAAAGAATATTTATTTTCAACCATCGAAATGTAAATGCCATGCAAAGCCAGTGAAATCTTAGCAAAACTATTCAGAGCAGGATTTATTATCCGAAGACAAAGCGGTTCCCATATTGTTCTTAGGCATGAAGATGGCAGACAAACTTATATTTCAAGGATACAAAAGATGTACCAACCGGTACATTAAATGCTATTTTGAAGCAGACAAAACTCACAAAAGAAGAATTTGATGAATTATGATAATGACATTTGATATTCTAATCAAAACTTATAACTAACTACTACCCTATCAATACCATAGTTAAAACTAACACCATCATCTTTATTTCCGATTCTGTGTAAATATGGAATTAAGTAGCCTGATGCACTACCAACTAAAGCACCGACAATTACATCAGTCGGAAAATGCATTCCTGATTCTATTCTCATTATTCCGATTCCCGAAGCAAGCAGTAGTGATGCACCCCAAATGTATGGTTTGTAATCCGAATCGGGGTAATAATCGCTGTATACAACAGATAAAAACACAGCAGAAGAAAATGCAATGCTTGTATGTCCTGAGAAGAAGGATTTTTTTACATCAGCATTTAATTTCCAAACTGTAGGGACTTCATCATTATAAGCATAAGGTCTGATGCGTTGTGTAGTCCCTTTTGCGAGATAAGATAAAAATCCTGAAAACATAATTGTCTCACTGTACATCACTCCGATTGTGAACCAGTCTTCCCCCATATTTTCTGAAAAAACAAAAAGTAATGGAGAGACAATAGCTGTTCCCAAAACATAATCACTCAATTTCGAAATATTTTCTGAATATTTATCAGTGGCAAATCTGTCAAATCCATTAATATCGTTTCTATTCAGATTATTGAATTCATCTATTGTCAGTGGTTTGACGTTGCCATCGAGAATCAATGAAATTGCACCGGTTCCAATGCCTGTCCCAAGAATAATTCCATCCTGAGTCCAGTCTAATTTGTAAGGTGATTCACAATTAGCGGAGATATATTGAAAGAGCATCAACCATATAACTGTTAATACAATTTTATTTGTAAATTTATTGAATTTTATTTCCATATTATTAATAAATTTTTTTTTTAACTTTTTAATGAATAGCCACTATTTTTTAAATAGTGGAACTTATCAAAACCGACCACAGACTTTAGTCACTTATTTTAAGTGGATAAATCCCATATCGGTACAGACATACATATCCACGACTTAAAAGTCGTGGCTATTCAAAATCATTTTTTCATTTTAACCTTCATTAAAAAACGAATGCAATACCAAATTACCAATAATTATTATTCAAAATTTGAAAAAATGAAAGAATTTTTAGAAGTTAAGAAGTTTATTTTGACAAATTTGAAGGAAAAAGATGAAGTACACAATTTTTAATGCGATTCATAAAGAACTTGGTGCCAAGATGGTGGAATTTGCGGGCTATGAAATGCCTATTCAGTATCCAAAGGGAATTATTCACGAACATAATGTAGTAAGGCAAAAGGTAGGAGTGTTTGATGTTTCACATATGGGTGAATTTGAGATAAAAGGTAAGGATGCACTTGCGTTTGTTCAGAAAATCACAGTGAATGATGCATCCAAGCTGACCCCGGGAAAGGTTCAGTATTCTGCATTCAGTCTGCCTGATGGAGGCATTGTTGATGATTTGCTCGTTTATTGCATGGGTGACTGGTTTATGCTGGTTGTCAACGGAGCGAATATTGACAAGGATTTTGCCTGGTGCCAAAAAAATACTGAGGGATTTGATGTTGAATTGAATAATGTAACAGATGATATAAACCTGCTTGCCGTGCAGGGACCGAAATCATTAGACACAATTCAAAAAATCACGGGAGTTAATTTATCCGATATTGAATATTACAACTTCAGGCACGGTGCCCCTGCCGGAGTTGAAATGATTATCTCACGAACAGGATACACTGGTGAATTAGGATTTGAACTTTATTTCAAAGGCGATTTCGCAACAGCAAAGCACGTTTGGGATGAAATATTCAAAACAGGTGCTGAGTTTGGAATCGAGCCGGTGGGATTAGCTGCACGCGATACATTGAGATTAGAAAAGGGTTATTGCCTTTATGGAAATGATATTGATGAAACAACTAATACAATCGAAGCGGGATTGGGCTGGATAACAAAAGTCAATAAAGGTGATTTCAACGGAAAAGAAGTAATTGTCAGAACAAAAGAAGAAGGACCAAAGAGAAAACTTGTTGGCTTCATCGTTGAAGTTGAAAAATTCATTCCGAGACATAATTACAGGATTTTTGCAAACGGGAAAGAAATTGGACATGTAACAAGCGGAAACATATCTCCTGTCCTTAATAAACCAATAGGAATGGGATACGCCGCAACAGAATTTTCCCAACCCGGAAGTAAAATTGAAATTGAAGCAAGAGGCAAAACATTTCCTGCCGAAGTTATAAAACTACCGTTCCTATGAGAATAAAAATATGTCTGAAACATATAACTGGAATCCAGAACTATATAAACAAAGCTCATCTGAACAAATACGATGGGCTTTGGAGCTTTTATCCAAATTGAAACTTAAGGGAAATGAACATCTTCTCGATATTGGATGTGGAGACGGTAAAGTAACTGCAAAGATTGCAGAAATGCTCTCTACCGGAATCGTGGTAGGAATTGACAGTTCCCGAGAGATGATTGACTATGCAAGAAAATCATTTCCTGAAAGAGAATATCATAATCTTACATTTCAGGTTTTGAGTGCCGATTCTAATACATTTCAAAATGAATTCGATTGTGTGTTTTCCAATGCGGCACTTCATTGGGTGAAAGACCAAAAAGCTGTATGGATGGGCATTGCACAATGTCTGAAATCTGGTGGTAGAGCATTAATTCAAATGGCAGGAAAAGGGAATGCCCAACTAATGTTTGATGTATTAAATGATTTTACTAAACAGGACAAATGGTTGCGATATTTTTCCGATTTGATTATGCCATATAATTTTTTCGGGATTGAAGAGTATAGAAAATTTATAGAAACTTCAGGAATGAATATTCAAAGGATAGAATTAATCCCAAAAGACATGCTCCACAATGGAATAGAAGGTGTTAAAGGATGGATTAAAAGCGTGTGGCTGCCTTACACCGAACGAGTACCAGAAGATTTTAAAAAAGATTTTATAGAATCATTAGCTGAAGAATATATTAAAGTAAATCCTCCGGATAAAAATGGATTTGTTCATTCTGTAATGTTGCGGCTTGAAGTTGAAGCGGTGAAACCGTGTAAGAGATGACATTTTTTATTAAATTGAATATATAAAATTTGAGAAAATTGAAAATTGAATGAAGATACCCCACATAAGGAAAAGAAAAGAATCAGCCGTTGGAAATTATTCGGCTTGATTTTATTTTCTGCTATTCTTATGGTACTTTATGTAAGCAATGTTCTTTATGTTGATTCTGAGCTTGAGGAAATTCAGTCATTGAAGAAGATATACAATAGTTATCGTAACGGTAATGAATTGCTGAAAACGGACATTATCAAGCTTGAATCTGCAGAAAGAATAATTCCACTCGCAGAAAAAGAGTTGGGTATGATGAAATCCGATAAACCGCCAAGTGTTTTGCAATTGGATGTTCCTAACAATGAAAAGAAGGATGAGTAAATTTTATGTATTTTGAAGTATCAGGTATCAGTGTTAGTCCATTTATCCCCCCCTTAGTAGCATTTATTATTTCATTTTTTACCTCTATGGGTGGTGTGTCCGGCGCCTTTTTAATTCTTCCTTTCCAGGTTAGCGTTCTCGGATTTACAAGTCCTGCGGTCAGTTCGACAAATCAGTTATACAATATCGTAGCCATCCCAAGTGGGGTATATCGTTATATCAAGGAAGGCAGGATGGTATGGCCACTTACCTGGATTGTTATATTCGGGACATTGCCGGGTGTATTCATAGGTGCTATACTAAGAATCAACTATCTTCCAAATCCAACTCACTTTAAGATTTTTGCAGGTTTTCTACTACTATATATTGGAATAAAAGTTGTTCTTGAAGTGATCAAAAAGAAGAAAAATAACGGAATACAATCATCCGAAGATAAATTCCAGGAGATGATGAAGAATTATAAAAACAATGCATCACAAGAAAATAAAATAAAACTTCCGAGAGTGTCAGTAAGGAAATTTAATTTCAGCCATCTGATTTATGATTTCTATGGTGAGACTTATGATGTGTCATCATATAAAATCCTGATTGTAAGTTTCATAGTCGGTATAGTCGGTGGTGCTTACGGAATAGGTGGCGGAGCAATTATGGCACCTATATTTGTTGCCTTCTTCAGATTACCGGTTTATACGGTTGCAGGTGCGGCATTGATGGGGACTTTCATTACATCAATTGCCGGTGTTATTTACTATCAGATATTATCAAATTTCTATCCTGGTTTATCCGTTGCACCGGATTGGCTGCTGGGGTTTCTTTTCGGTATAGGGGGATTTGCAGGTATGTACTGCGGAGCAAGATTGCAAAAATATATGCCTCCAAAAATCATCAAGTGGATACTCGGTATTTCTATTACCGCTCTGGCTCTAAATTATATCAGACTTATTTTTGAATTATAAAGGAATAATTTATATATGAATTCACAAACTAAATACAATATAAATCTCGAAGCAAAATACAATCATCTCGAAACGATTGATGTCAATTCAATCGTAGATGCAAATAAAGAGAAATGGTTCAACCAGACTCTCACACAAGTGAATAATTCTCTCGTACGGCTTGGAATACTCGAAGGCGAGTTCCATTGGCACAAACATGATAACGATGATGAATTCTTTTTTGTTCTCGAAGGTAGATTATTCATAGACCTCGAGGACAGAACTATTGAATTGAATCCGAATCAAGGTGTTACAATCCCCAAAAGAGTTATGCATAAACCAAGAGCTTTGCAAAAAGCTGTCGTACTGATGGTTGAAACCGTTGATATTATCCCGGTTGGTGATTGAATAAAAATAATGTAAAATTATTTTGATTAATTAATAATATTAGTTATATTAGCATTGTTAATAATATTAATAGTGTTAATTTATGGGAATTATTATGACAAGAAACGAGATTCAGGATGTAAGAATGAGGAAGTATTTTATAGATGCCGCAAAGGAATTGATTAAGGGAGAAGGTGTTGTTGTTGTTAGCACCAGAAACGTAGCTGAAAGGTCCGGGTATTCTTATGCTACGATATATAATTACTTTAAAGATGTAAGAGACTTGATTTTTGCTTGTATCGAGGATTTCCAGCAGGAATGTATAGATTATATAGATGAACAAACAAAAGGAATTAAAAACAGCAGGAAAAAGATAATATCAATAACAAATGCATATATTAAATTTTTCTGCATGTATCCAGGCATATTTGAACTTTTCTTTCTCGAGAAACCAAAAGTTATTTCTACAAGAAAATCAAGCATAGAAAGTATTTATACTTTTTTTGACGAAATATTGGAGGATAATTTGGTATCGTTTACAAATGATATGAAATTAAATCCCAAAGAAGTCGAAATAATAAGCCAAACATTCAAACTTGCAGTTCATGGCGAGCTGTTATTCTTCATGAACAGGCGTAATAACGAAACTCTTGAATCAATCATTAAAAGAATAGACGATATTTTTAATTTCTTAATTAAATAGATAATATTTTCAGGGCATTTTCATAATCTTCATAATTATTCATATTGAAAAATGTTCCATTTTTATAACTGGGATATATATTTTCAATATCAATAATTTTTGCATTCACACATTCAATAAGACTCAGAACCCTGCATTTTCTTTTTTCTTGTTCGTTGTTTCTTGTTTCTTCTTCGGAAGATGCATCTATGAATTTTTCTATTTGTGGTAGCAATTTTTTTCTGTAAAAACCGCATAATTGTTGAATGAATCCATCAGCACGGGTAATGACGGCATCATAATCTTGCCTATTATTAAGGATGAATTCAATAACATCAATTGTGATAAATGGAAGGTCACAGGATATGACAAAATTCAATTCATTACCGGAATGAGTTAATCCACTGTGAATACCACCCAAGGGTCCTATTCCCTTTACAATATCTTCATTGCACTTTAATCCGAGAAATTCATATTTATCCGTTTCATTTGTAATAATAATAACATCTTTGAAAATAGATTTCATTAAATCAGAAATATGTTCAATCACAAACCGATTGTTTAATTTGAGAAAGGATTTATCCTTACCCATCCTTGTACTTTTACCACCTGAGAGAATTATCCCTGTTATATCATTATACATTCTACAATTTCCCCTGCGAATAATTTATATTTTTCCTCTTCAAAAACAATAAGACAGTTCGCATTACTTAAGCTTGACATATCGCCTGAGGATTGAGTTCCACCACCTGCATCTCTTACAGTATAAAGTTGAGTGTTGAATGTTGAGTGTTGAGTGTTAAGTGTTGAGTTATTAAAATTAGAAGTCCCCCTGACGAAGGTTTTTCTGTCATCTTTTTTTATTAAATCATTCTCAAGTTTTGCGAAGAATTTCTTTTGAGGAGTCTGATTATACATTTCGATAATAAACGGCTTAATAAACATTGTAAAACTGATAAAAGCAGAAACGGGGTTGCCGGGTAAACCAAAATATAAAATACTCCTTCCTGAATTTTTGTAAAGGCAAAATAAAAGGGGTTTACCGGGTTTTACATTTACTTTCCAGAATATTTTTTCAAAGCCACAATCTTCAATTACATCTTTCAGAAAATCATATTTCCCGACAGAAACACCACCTGTTGTAATCAGGATATCAATGCCATATTCAACTGCTTTATTAATAGTATCTTTTATTTGAATTTCATCATCTCTTACAGTTCCAAAATTTACCGGTGACATTTCTAATTCCTGAATTAATGTACTCAATGTATATAAATTCGATGAACGAATTTGGTCTGTCACAGGAATTGAATTTATATCAATCAACTCATTCCCAGTAGCAAAAAATCCAATTTTTAATGGTTCAATTACTTTTATTTTATTATATCCGTAAGAAGCTATCAATGGTATATTGTTTGTTTTTATCAATGTATCGGAAGGAATCGCAATTGCACCTTTTTTTTTATCTTCTCCCTTAAAACGAACATCACTCCCCTTTTTTAAAATAATCCCTTCTTTTAATTTAATTCTGTCAGATTCAATGACTACATTTTCAACTGGTATTACAGTATCAGCACCTGTGGGAAGTTTTGCACCCGTCATTATCGAAACAGCTAAGCAACCCCTAATCTCAATATCGTTAAATTTACCAGCCGAAATTTCACCAATTACATCCCATTCTCTAATATTCTCATTAAATTTTACAGCATAGCCATCCATCTGGGAATTATCGAATGACGGCATATCAATATCGGATATGATGTCTTCAGCAAGTAAGCATCCAACTGAATCGAGAATATCAACTTCCCTGATAGCCGGCTTGATAAATTTGAAATGCTCTTTTATTATTTCACACGCATCTTCATAAGTAAGAATTTTACTCATCGTTTAAAACCTCGATTACATCGTTTATGTTAATCAAGCCACCTTTAATAACCTTAGCGAACACGCCTTCATCAGGCATTATACAATTTCCCGCCGATTCATAAATTGCACATCTGTTATGACACTCCTTACCGATTTGAGTAACTTCAAGTACTGAATCATTGCCTATTTTAATTTGAGTGCCGATTGTAATCCCCCGGTAATTAATCGCTAAAGTTGTTATATTTTCTGCAAAGATACCGGGTCTCAATTTAATGGAAGTATTGGCTTTCATCTTTTCTATACTTTCATTAGCAAGCAGTGAAATCTGTCTGTGACTGCCATCAGCGTGAACGTCTCCTTCAATACCACGATTTGCAATCAGCAATGCTGAATTGACATTCGATTTGGGAATGCCTCTCTTTTTACTGATTGAAATAGCAGCAATCGTACCTTTATTTTTTTCTGTATTCACCACTTTTACCGCCTGTTTTTGAGATTAATTCAATTTCCCCAATCACTATGGATTTATCAACACCCTTACACATATCATAAATTGTCAATGCAGCAATTGAAACAGCAGTCAGTGCTTCCATTTCGACACCGGTTGTACTTTCAGTTTTAACTTCAGAAATAATTTCTATGCTATTTTTATCATCAATAAATATAAAATTTAAATCTATATTACTGATAAAAATATTATGACATAACGGAATCAAATAAGAAGTTTTTTTTGCAGCTTGTATTCCTGCTATCTTTGCAACAGCCAATACATCTCCCTTGCTTATATTATTTTCTATAACAGCTTTGTATGTTTTTTCACCAAGTTTAACAATTCCACTTGCTATGGCTGTTCTTAAAGTAATTTTCTTACCGGAAACATCAACCATCTTCGATTTTCCATTATTATCAATATGTGTCAATTTTTTCTTTTTCATTATAATTTCAACTTAACACTCAACACTTTTGATTATCCTCCTACTGAAATAATATTATTATTCTTTAATTTTATTAATTCTTCAATATTGGGATGTGCATAATCTTTTTCAACCAACGCTTTTATAATTGATTCAGCAATTCGTTCATCTGAATAATCATTTCTCAACATATCTTTCAATTCTAATTCTGTCTTATTTGGTGAAAACAGACATAATTTCAATTTACCTTCTGCAGTAATTCTCAACCTATTGCATAGCCCACAGAAATGGTCTGAGATTGGGCTAATGAAACTTATTAATGCTTTAGAATCTTTAATCCTGTAATCCATAGCTACCGACTCTTCATTTTTATTATTCGGAATCAATTCATAATACTGTGAAATTTTAGTCATCAATTCCTGCGATGAAATAAATCCGACTTTATCATATCCATTATTTGAAAATGGCATATATTCTATGAATCTTATATTTCTACCTGTTTTATTCGAGTAATCAATGAAATCATCAATTTCATCATCATTGACATTTTTAATTATAACGGTATTGATTTTAATATTACTGAAACCTGCATTTTCAGCATCAACGATTGCATCGAGTACATTATGTAATTGATTTTTACCGGTAATTAATTCATATCTTTTCGGATTGAGCGAATCTAAGCTGAAATTAATTCTATCGAGACCATGGCCTTTTAAATTTTTAAAATTTCCATTAATGAGTAATCCATTTGTCGTTACAGACAGTTCGAATTGATATTCATTTTTAAGTATTGTTAATTCTTCGATTAATTCAATTATATTTTTTCTTGCAAACGGTTCACCGCCTGTAAGACGCACTTTATTAAATTCAAACTTTTTAACAAAGATACTTACTAATCTTATAATTTCACGGTTTGTTAAAAAATTACTGTAAGGCACCATTTCCTTTTCGAAAGAGACTGGATTACAGTAAACACAATTCAAATTACATCGGTCAGTAACAGATAACCTCAGGTAATTATGCAAACGGTTGTATTTATCAATTAATTTCAATTATTATAAAATTATAAAAAATAAATTCATTTATTAATCAAATCAAAACTTATTATTTGATAGATTAAACAAATTAATATAGTTAATAAATAAGGAGAATACAAATTGTTTTTAAACTTTGAAATATCCCTGTGAATTTTAAAAAAAATATCTTAAATTTATTTTACATTAAATAACAATTAATAAAATAAGGAGGTTCTATGGTTATACGTTTACTCCGTCAGTTGAATCTTTTTGTCATTATTTTAATTTCAGCAACTGCATTCCCAATAATGTCACAATCGCATAAATCATTAGCAGATGACCCTACTCCACCTGCAAATCCGGTAAGATTGGTGTTTATTCATCATTCTACCGGTGGTAACTGGTTAGCCGATGGCTGGGGTGGGCTTGGCAGAGAGTTAAGTCAAAATAATTATTATATCAGCGATGTATGTTATGGTTGGGGAAAAAATGGTATAGGAGACAAAACCGATTTGGGACACTGGTGGGAATGGTTCCGGGACCAGGAAAATTCTACCGGATATCTCGAAGACCTTTACTCAGTTGACCAGATGGACGGACAATTTGGCGAATATACAAGACTTCCACAAAATCCGGGAGGTGAAAATATTATTGTTATGTTTAAATCCTGCTTCCCGAATTCCAGGTTATTAGGCAACCAAAATGACCCCATTCCATCAATTGAGAACAATCCTATGAAAGGCCAAAGTGAGGGTTCTGAAAGTTACACAATAGCAAATGCAAAAGGGATTTACATAGACCTACTCGAATATTTCAAAACAAGAAATGATAAGCTATTCATTGTTATTACAGCGCCACCATTAATGGATGGCACTTATGCCGATAACGCAAGGTCACTGAATCAATGGCTTGTGAACGATTGGCTGGCAAATTATCCTTTAAAAAATGTTTTTGTTTTCGATTTTTATAATTGTCTCACAACCAACGGCGGAAATTTTGAAATTAACGACCTTGGGAGTATAAACGGTAATCATCACAGGTGGTGGAACGGTGCTATTCAGCATGTCTTCAACGGGAGCAGCAATACTAATGCATACCCAAGTGATAATGGCAATGATGACCATCCGAATCCAGCTGGAAATAAAAAAACCACTGCCGAATATGTTCCATTGCTGAATGTTGCTTATAATAGGTGGAAAGAATCCATTACCGATGTCGATGAATTAATAAGCATTGATGATTCACCCGCTTTTTCAATATTACCGAATCCGGTTAGTGAAAATTTCCTGATTAATTATCAATTACCAGGTAATTCATATTTGAGAATCGAAATAATAAATGTATTGGGAAAATTGATTGAAAAATTTAATTACGAGACAGTGTCTCAGTCAGGGTGCATGAGTTATAATTGTTCACAATTAAACAATGGAGAATATTTCCTGAAATTCAGTACAAAATGGGGGATTAAATCACTTCCTTTTATTATTTGTAAATGAAAGTTGAGCCGAACTTGATTGTAAAAATTTAATTAAGTGGTGAATTACATAAAATCAAGACGATAAATAAGTACTTTAAAATTGAAACTTAAGACATTAATTCTGAGGCATTGAATTTTTGACAAAGGAATTAAGCTTTTTGAATAATTTTAAGTTTGTGATATCTTCTAAGCAAAGTTTAATATTGAATAATTAATTCATTAATTTTAATCATTAATTAATTCCATTTTCCTTTTCAGATTTGGCAGGAATTTTTTCATATTATTAATTAATTGTATTTCTTTTATACTGTCCCTGACATAGAATGAAACAATAGAATCCCCGCAAATATAATTGTCTTTCATAGACCATCGAAATACTCTCTTCCATTTTTGTGGTAGTTTGCAGGTATCTTCGAACCATGAGTCATAAATAATAGCTAAATTAATTGAATCCTTGTTTAAAAGAGAGTCAATAATTTTTGTATTAAATTTTTTATTAATTCTATACTTAGCTACGTCCATATTAGCTAATCCGAGTAAATCTAAAGGTTTTATATTACTTTTATAACAAATCAAACCTAAATCATTTAAAGCCACATTCTCATTGTTATAATAATTGTGAATGAAAGAAGCAATCTGGTATTGCTGGCAATAAATATTATGTGTTGCTTTAATAATATAGTAATTTGATTTATATGTTCTGTTAGTCAGAGCAATTAAAATCATAGTCATTATCAATAATGCAAAAATTTTAATTTTAATATTTTTTCTATAATTTTTTATAATTATATGATAAGCATCTGGAAGTATTATCCCAAATATCATAATACCGGAAAAAACCAGGTATGCTTCATACCTGAAAAACCATACTGTCTTTGCAAAAGCTAAATGCAATAAAGTAGTAAGTAAAAAAATCATAATAATAGTTTTGCTTTTCATATTATTATTATCAGAATTCCGTTTTATTAAAAACAAGTAAAATATACAGCCAATAACTAATATATCAAGATGAGGCACATGATATATATTCATAATAAAAGATTTGCCAATCTTTATGAATGAAGAAGTAAATGAATTTTGAATTTCTGTTTTTAATAAAATAGAGTTTGGAAAAAAATACCAGCCATTAATCACATATAAGATACCTAATACAGCTAAAGGAAAAATACCTGTAATTGCAGATTTTATACACAATGTATAATTCTTCTTTAAAAGTAATAGAAATGATACAACACCAATTAAGAAAATTGATTCATATCTGATTAAAGGCAGTAAAAAGGTTAAAATATAAAATATTTTTAATTGTTTGCCAGACTGATTCTTGTTATTAACTATTAATTCTGCAGAATTAAAAATATAAATTATGACGAATAATGACTGCCAAATATGTTCTAAGCCAGTAAATGTGAGAGATAAAATTGAAGAAGAAAAGATTGCAAAATTCAATACAATGAATACATATATTTTATTATTCAAATAATTTAATTTAACACTTATATACGCTAATAAAACAACTGACAAAATAATACATAAAATAAAAGGGAAATAATCATTGCTCCCCCAAATAATGTTCATTAAAGACAATACAGCAGACCAAGCCGGTGAAGAAGAAGCTGCAGTAAATTGGTATTGAGAAATACCAAAAACACCATGTTCTGCCAGGTTATTCGCAAGTGCAAGATGAATATAGGTGTCATCAAGAGGATAGATAAAATGGTTATCATTGTTCCAGTAGCTTAATAAAAATATAATAAATACGAATAGCAGATATAACAGTATGATAGTGAAGGTTAACGAGTGTTTTTTCAATAATATTTTCATTTACTTTAATCTGATTTAATTCAAGTCAGTACAGGGAAATAATCATTGTAACTAAGTTTATACTACACTTGCAAAAATAAATATTTTAAATAAAAAAATCATTTTCATAAAGGTTCAGGTTTTTAAATTTTTCATCCAAAAATCTAACATAGTTAAATGATAATTTAAAATTCAAGAAAATATAATTATTAATTGAGAGTTAATTTATTTGTGATAACATAATCATAAAGTCGGGGTGAGAGGATTCGAACCTCCGACTTCCTGGTCCCAAACCAGGCGCGCTAACCGGACTGCGCCACACCCCGTCATTTTTTGGGATTACAAAAATGCACAATTTTAACGATAAAATCAAGTAGTTTAATCTTTGGAAGTTAACATTGCAATTCGTTTGTCTCTTCTGTTCTTTGCCAGTTCGCGCAGGTCAACAATGCGGTCTGCTTCATCAACAATTTCTACTCCGAGAATTGTTTCCAGTACATCTTCCATTGTTAGCAATCCCTCGACACCTCCATACTCATCAACAACAACAAACAGATGTTGTCTCGCTTCGAGAAATTTTTCGAGTGCTTTGTCCAACTCTGCATTTTCCGGAATGAAATGTACTTTACGCACATAATCCCTGAGTTTATTTGATGTATTCCCGTTATATGCTGCATAAAGCAAATCCTTTGACATTACATAACCTACAACACCATCATCCAGAGACTCACCTTCCCAAATTGGAAACCGTGAATAAATGCGGATTTCCGGGAGATTGGCAATTTCTCCGACTGTTTTATCAGCTTCACAACTGAATACGACAATACGTGGAGTCATAACATCGGTAACAAGAACTTCGCTGAAATTCATAATATTTTTCAATATGCGGTATTCATCTGTGTCAATTGAACCCTCTTCACGGGCGGATTCAACAAGTGCGGACAATTCTTCGCGTGATGCTTCCTCACTTGTTTTACCTCCTATATTGGTAATTATATATTTTGTAATTTTTGTCAATGGATTGGAAATAATAGCCAATAAATATAATATTGATGATAAGGGTATTGCTAAATTGTCAGCCCAGCGTCTTCCCAATGCATAAAACAATGTTCTCGTGAATATCACCAAATTGAAAATTAGAATGAAACCAAGAATAAAATATATCCAGTTAGGATAATATTTCTGTATTGCCAGACCAATTAATATAAATGAAATTGTATAGAAGAGAATTTCAATTATGAAATAACCGCCAACGATGTTCTCGATATGATTCCTTAGAAAATGAAGTCGGTAAAATGGCTTTTCTTTTTTACCGATAACATCATTTAGTTTTTCCTGAGATAATGAAGATAAAATTGCAGAAACGGATGCTGCAAATGCTCCAATTATAATTGAAGCGGCAATGAGTAAAAATTCCATTTAAAAGAGTAATAACCCTCTATTGTTTAACATAATAATTAAATATACGAAATTATGATAATAAAAATTGTGTTTTGTATGCACAGCTATTTAACTTGTTGTTTTATCAATAGACTCGTATTAAAGAACAATTCAATAGAATCCTTCGTTTCCGGGTCAACTGCCTTGAAAACATCTATCGGTTCACCGTTATTATTTGTGAAAGTTTTTTCAATAACCTTGAGCTTATAAATAAAAATGAAAAAATATTCCTCATTTGAATTTATTATAAGAAACGCAGATTCTTTTGATTTGCCATCTCCTGATTCAACAATCGAATTAAGCAGCCGGTCCATGATAAATTCATGGTAATATGCATTGACACTATCGCCTAAAGCTGAAAATGCATAATAACATGTATAATGTGCATACATATCCACAAATTCCTGTTTTAATATCGAATCTGCAAGAGTAACAGCATTTTTATATTCTTTGCTGTTCAGGTTTTGTATCATTTTTTTTCGCAGTGAATCGAGTGCGGGATTTAACGGCTTATAGTCTCTTGTTTTTGTAAAACTCATCCTGAAATCAAAATAGTTAATTTCCATATCCCCTTTTTTTAACCTTTTTAACAGGTATTCGTATTTAGGCAGCTTTGAGAAATCCGGCTTTTTTGTTTGTTCTGCGAATGATATTGATATAAATATAAAAATTAGTGTTAGAATTATACCGAGTACTTTCATTTTATTTCTTTTTAATTAATAAATAATTTTCTTCCTATATGAATTAGATTAATAATAAATTATTAAAAGCAATTTCAAAAATATAAAATTATGTGCTAACACATAAATTAAATTTTATATTATTCATTTAAATAAAAATTAAATTTAACCGTTATTGGAACATTGTTCATTTGAGAAATTCCCATTTTAGAACAAATTCATGTGATTTTACGTATAACACTTATTTGTAACAATTGAATAATCATATTAAATAATTGAAATCAATAAAGTGTAAATATAAAACACATTTATTGTTTATTTAAATATGGATTCATCAATAAATTGATATTAAAGAGAATAATTGTTAAAGTATTTTTTTTAAAAATATGTATTGTTAGCGATGAGAATCGTTTCAATGAGAAATTAAATACTATATAATAAGAACAAAAGGAATTAAGATAAATATAAGTAAGTATTAAGAACCAAAATGCGAGATGTTGTAAGATGATTATCGAAAGACTATTTAAATTACTAAAATTAAATATAATATTACTTTTAATAATAACCGGAAATAGTTTTGCTGCCGAGGCAAGAAAAATTTCACTCGATTCAGCATTATCAATTGCTGTAAAGAATAACCATGATATTAATGCATCCAAATTGAATATTAATAAATCAAGAGCTATGGTTAATGAAGCAATCGGTTATGCGTTGCCAAATGTATCAATTAACGCAAATTTTACAAGGAATATTAAAATACCTGTCATGTATCTGCCGGGAGTTTTTATAAATCAGCCAAATGTTGATTTCATTGGAGTTCAATTTGGTGCAAAAAATAATTACCAGGCAATGCTTACAGTCAACCAGGTTCTTTTCAATTCAGGAGTGTTTACAGGCATCGGAACATCGAGGATATATGAAAATGCTTCTTATGAGATGTATAAAGCATCAGTTTCAAAGATAATTCTCAGCACTAAGAAAGCATTTTACTGGGTATTGCTTGCCAAAGAATTTTGGAATACGATGAAAGTAAGTCTGGAAAAATCGCAGGATAATTTGAAAACTGTTTCGGCTGTATTTAATGAAGGATTGATTCCCGAATATGATTATATAAGGGCAAGAGTCGGTGTAGAAAATCTGAAACCGCTCGTACTACAAGCCGAGTCAGGTTATATAAACTCCCTTAATTCTTTAAAAATGCTTATGGCAATCAATATAAGCGATAGCATAGAAATTGAAGGTGATTTAAAATCCTTTATAGATGATTTGAATTATTCTGAAGATGAATTATTAAATAAATCAATTCAAAATAATTATGATTTGAAAGCTCTCGATATTCAAAAAAACGTTACTGAAGATATTATTACAATCAGGAAATCCGAATATTTCCCGACAATATCAGCTTTCTATAATTATATGTTCAATGGTGTATCGAATTCTTTTGAATTTCAAAATTCCCAAAGCTCTTCTATCGGAATCAATTTATCACTGTCATTGTTCCAGGGACTACAATCATCAGCGAGGGTCGAACAGGCAAAGATTGATTATCTGACTTTGGAAGACAGGTATTCCCAGTTAAAAGATGTCTTACGGCTTCAAATAAAAGCAGCATTTCTCCAAATAACAACATCCAGGGAAAGAATGAAAGCACAGGATGAAAATGTTATTCAGGCAGAAAGGGGATATGAAATTTCGAGAATTAGATACAAAGAAGGTGTTGGGAGCCAGGTTGAAATTAACGATGCAGACGTTGCCCTGACTCAAGCAAAAAACAACAGGTCTCAGTCTTTTTTTGATTATCTTTCGGCACGAGCCGATTTGGATAATCTAATTGGTAATGTAGATAACCGCTTTTTTAAAATTATAAAAGAGTAATTTATTTTTTATCTGGAAAATTTTATTAATAAGAAGTTTAATGATATCAAAGGAGATTGTCATGAAAGGAAAAATGAAATATTATAACTTAGCATATATAAATCGCAAAATCGTATTCAGATTATTGTTCTTATTTATGTCAATAATTTTGATTATATCGAACACATCATGTTCAAAACAGGCAAATGCTTATGAATCGAAAAAAGCCGAATTGGCAAGTCTGAAATCACAATTAACAGACATTCGAAATAAAATCAAAACTTTAGAAAAAGAAGTTTCTGAAGGTGAGAATAATATTGGCGAAGGCAATATTGTCAATGTTAATGTACTTGAAGTTCGACCCGAACTATTCAGAAGATTTATCGATGTGCAGGGAATTGTCGAATCAGAAAAGGCAGTTAGTATCGGTGCCAAGATGTCAGGTCAAATTGTTAGGGTATATGTACAAACAGGTTCAGTTGTCAAATCCGGCGAAATATTAATCCAGATTGACGACGATTTTTTAAAGAGAAATTTAGAAGAAGCCCAGAACGGACTCGATTTTGCAACAACTATGTATGAAAAACAAAAACGGCTTTGGGAACAGAAAGCCGGTTCAGAGGTTCAGTATCTCCAGGCAAAAAATCAGAAAGAGCAATTTGAAAAACGAATTGCATCAATAAAGGAACAAATCTCTTATGCTAAAATTATTGCTCCTTTCTCTGGTGTTATAGACGGTATTGTACCTAAGGAAGGTGAATTAGTAAGCCCCGGTTTACCCATAATTAAACTCACAAGCATGTCAAATGTTAAAGTTACTGCTGAGGTTTCAGAGAATTATATTGCTTCAATGTCCGTCGGAGACCCGGTCGTCATTAACTTCCCCGATTTAAATAAAAGTATTGAAGCGAAAGTATCAGTGATAACTAAACTAATTAATACAACGAACAGGACATTCAAGATTGAAGTGAAACTACCTTCTCAACCGGCTGGACTGCGTCCTAATCAGTATTGCAGTGTTTCCATAAATGATATATCTAAAGAAAATACAATTCTAGCCCCATTGGCTGTATTACAAAAGTCAGGTGAGGACAGTTTTGTTTTTGTAGCGGATAACAGTAATAATTTTGAAAAAGCAAAAAAGGTTTTTGTTAAAACGGGATTATCATATAAAGATAAAATTGAAATCCTCGACGGTTTGAAACCTGGTGACAGAATTATCACCGCAGGTGCATTTGATGTGGCTGACGGGCAGATTATCTTAGTTAAAAATTAAATTCGCAATGTTTGATGCAATTGTATTTGAAATTTATTAGCATATTATATTAAAGGAAAAATTTTAAAATTATATCCTTAACAGGATAAGAAATAGACAGGATAAATATGAAATTTTTTAAACCAACTAATTGGGCAATTGAAAATAAAATACCGGTATATATTCTTGCAATTTCCATTATTGTAATGGGATTTGTATCCTATGTTAATCTACCAAAAGAACAATTCCCGGATATAGTGATTCCAACAATAGTCGTTCAAACAATATATCCCGGCACAACACCTGCCGATATCGAAATGCTGATTACCCGTCAGATTGAAAAGCAATTGAAATCGGTTACAGGAATAAAAAGGGTTACGAGTCAATCACTTCCCGATGTTTCGGTAATTATTGTGGAATTCACGACTAATGTCACTCCTGCCGTAGCCAAACAAAGGGTAACGGATGCCGTAGATAAGAGTAAATCGGATTTACCGAATGACCTGCAGAAAGAGCCGATGATTCAGGAAATTGAATTTTCCGAGTTCCCTATCATGTTTGTAAATATTGCAGGCGATATGGAGCCATACAGGTTAAAATCCTATGCCGATGATTTACAGGAAAAAATTGAAGCATTCAAGGAAATAACAAGAGTTGATATTATAGGAGCTCCAGAAAGAGAATTCCAGGTCAATGTTGATTTATTCAAAATGACAGCTGCCGGATTATCATTCAATGATATCGAACGTGCTATCAGTGCCGAAAATGTTAATTTTTCAACGGGTGAGATTGTACTTGGCGGAGTCAGAAGGGATTTAAGATTAAAATCTGAGTTTAAAAATACTGATGATATAAAGAATATTGTTGTTAAAGCAGCAAAAGGCAATCCTGTTTATATCAGGGATGTTGCCGATGTTCGTGATGATTTCAAAGAGCAGCAGAATTTTGCCAGGTTGAACGGTAAGCCGGTAATTACGCTTAGTGTAATAAAAAGAAGCGGTGAAAACCTAATCGAAGCATCAGAGAAAATCAACAATCTCGTTCAGGAGTATGAAAAGACTAAAATGCCTAAAGGAGCCAAAATCATTGTTACAGGAGACAGGTCTATTTCAACCAAGACAAACCTCGATGATTTGGTAAACAGTGTTATAATCGGTTTTATACTTGTTGTGCTTGTGTTGATGTTTTTCCTTGGTGTAAGAGATTCCATATTTGTGGGACTATCGGTGCCTTTATCATCATTTCTTGCATTTTTATTAATGCCGTTGCTCGGTTTTTCTTTTAATGTCGTTGTAACATTTACATTTCTTTTGGCACTCGGAATAATTGTTGACGACGCAATCGTTGTAATTGAAAATACCCACCGGCTCTATACTAAGGAGCATCTTGAAATTAAAATGGCTGCTAAAACTTCTGCAGGTGAGGTTTTTATCCCTGTGTTGACAGGAACATTAACCACATTGGCACCATTTATTCCCCTGCTGTTTTTCCCGGGGATTGTCGGTAAATTCATGTACTTCCTGCCTGTAATAATGATTATCACATTGCTTGCATCATTATTTGTTGCGTTTATTATAAATCCGGTGCTTGCGGCTGAATACATGCATGTAGATAATACAATATACCGTAATCCCAATAATATTCATAAAATCGCAGCAGTTCTTGCCGGTTTCGGAATATTATTTCATTTGCTAACGTTACATGCAATAGGGAATTTGTTATTTCTGCTTTTACTACTTGGTTATTTGAATCAATATATTGTCAGTCCTATTTTAATTAAAGGATTCCAGGAAAGGTTATTCCCGTTAATTATCGGTTTATATAAATCAACATTGAGATTTGCTTTAAAGGGAAAAAATCCATATTACATATTTTACGGCATGATTGGTATGTTTATATTTACCATAATATTATTTGGAATATTCCCCCCAAAAGTTAACTTCTTTCCTGAAGCAGAACCAAATTTTGTATATATATATGTAAAACTCCCGATTGGTACCGACGCGAAAATAACAGATTCCGTAACTAAAATAGTTGAGGAAAAAGTATATAAAATAATTGGGAGACGTAATCCTATCGTAAAATCAGTTATTGCAAATGTCGGCATCGGTGCCGGCGACCCGAATAATCCCGACAGGGCGGTCATCCCATATAAAGGTAAAATTTCCGTTGCATTTGTGGATTTTGCAAAACGCGGAGGTGTTTCAACTCAAGAATACCTGGATGAAATAAGGAATACCATAAAAAATATGCCCGGTACAGAAATAAGAGTTGAAAAGGAAAATAATGGTCCACCGACAGGAAAGCCAATAAATATTGAAATTAGCGGTGATAAGTTGGAAGACCTTATAAATATCGAGGGACAGCTCAGGCAAGGAATTAGTGATGCAGATATTCCTGGAATTGAAAAATTGAATTCTGATATTCAGCAAAATAAACCGGAAATATTATTAACTGTAAACAGGTCAAGAGCAAATAGCGAAGGATTATCCAGCGGTCAAATCGGGATGGCTCTCAGAATAGCAATATTTGGTAAAGAAGCATCGAAATTCCGTGATGAAAAAGATGAATATTCGATTCAAATCCGACTCGACCCGAAATACAGAGATGATTTGAATTCACTTCTCAATATGCCAATTTCTTATCGGGACATGGCAACAGGAATGTTCCGGCAAATACCGATTTCTGCCGTTGCCGATATTAGTTATATATATTCATTTGCGAGTATTAACAGGAAAAACCAAAAAAGGACAATTATCCTCAGCTCAAACGTTTTATCCGGCTATAATGCAACTCAAATCAACAGCCAGATAGCTAAAGTTGCGGCATCGCTCCCATTACCAAAAGGTTATGAAATAAAATTGACAGGTCAGCAGGAAGACCAGCAGGAAGCTGCTAATTTCATTATGACATCGTTTCTTATTTCGATTGCATTAATATTATTAATTCTGGTTACACAATTTAATTCAACCATAAAACCATTTATTATTATTACTCAGGTTATATTAAGTACAATCGGTGTATTTATCGGATTCATTATTTTCAGATTTACTGTTTCTGTGGTTATGACAGGAATCGGAATTGTGGCACTCGCCGGAATTGTGGTGAAAAACGGAATTATTCTCATAGACTTTATTGAACTTCTCAGAAAGGGGAAGGGTAACATCAGGGATATAATTATTAAAGGTGGTTCGATTCGATTTAATCCGGTTATATTAACTGCGAGTGCTACAACTTTGGGTGTTGTTCCACTGGCATTTGGATTCAATATTAATTTTGCAACTTTATTCTCTGAATTCAAACCGCACATATTCATCGGAGGTGATAGTGCATCATTTTGGGGACCATTGGCTTGGGCAATTATATTCGGTTTGACTTTTGCTACATTTTTGACTCTTGTTGTTGTTCCCTGCATGTATTTCATTCAGCACAGATACAAAGTTGGCAAAGCAAGGAAAAAAGAGTTAAAAATTTATTATCTGAGAAAAAAGCAAGCTGCATTGCAGAAATAAATATAAATAAGCAAAACCACTACTGAATTTATTTTTATTTATCGTTCAGTATTCACTATTAATTATTCACCTACATTTGCGGAGAGGGTGGGATTCGAACCCACGGACCCGCAAGCGGGTCAACGGTTTTCGAGACCGCCCGATTCAACCGCTCTCGCACCTCTCCGGTTACTAATTTGCTTTCGCAATTTTTTAAGATTACAAAAATATGAACTTTCTCCCGATTAACAATCTTACCGAAACAAGCATTATCTTTGTAATTATACGTCTCTGAATAAATTGTATTGGGAAATTTTATTGAATTTATTCAAAATAAATATTACTGTTTTTCTGATTATTGTCGGTTTTTTATGTTTAAAAGCTGAAACAACAAAAGACCACACTGTTATGGTTGCCGTCACAACTGATACGATTCCTACTCCAAGGATCAAACTATCATTTCCTTTAGACACATCTGCTCTTGAATATACAATTTACAGGAAATACATACTTGATGATAGTTGGGGTGAGACATTGTCATTACTTCCCGGAACTGCAACTGAATTCATTGATTCAAATATAAGGACAGGGAGAGGATTTGAGTACAAGGTAAAAAAGAAACTAAAGGATTATGATGCATTCTTCTATACTTATGCAGGTATAAATGTACCTCAAACCGATTATAATGGTATTGCACTTTTATTGATTGATTCAACTGTCTCAGATTTATTAGATAGTGAATTAACCGTTTACGAGAATGACCTGATTCGCGATGGATGGCTCGTACACAAACACTTAGTTCCAAGAGCAGAGAAATTTAATCCTTCGGCAGTTCATAGGGTAAAATCAATAATTTTAGATGAATACCGGAAATATAATAATGAGATAAAATCAGTCATTCTGTTCGGGAGGGTCCCTGTTCCCTATTCAGGTGATGCAGCAGTTGACGACCATGACCCTGACCATCGCGGTGCATGGCCCGCTGATTTGTATTATGGTGAAGTTGATGGTAACTGGACTGATAATATAATAGACGAAAAAAGACCGGCAAGAGACGAGAACAAAAATATTCCGGGTGATGGGAAATTTGACCAGGTTGTTATTCCCTCGAATGTGGATATTCCTGTCGGCAGGATAGATATGTATGAACTACCGGGTATGTCTCCGAGTGAAATTGAACTATTGAAAAGGTATCTCGATAAAAACCATAAATACAGAAGCAGGCAATTAATTGTTGATGATAAATGCCTGATTGATGATAAATTCGGCATGTACAGTTCAGAAGCGTTCGCTGCAAATGCTTGGATGAATTTTACTGCATTAACCAGTATTGAGAATATAGATACCGGTAGTTTCTTGCATGACATGGATAATAAATCTTATCTTTGGGCTTACGGATGCAATTCCGGTGGTTATACCTCAGTTCTTAGGGTTGCATACGTGCCTGAATTCAATAGTTTGACTTACAATTCTGTTTTCACAATTCTTTTCGGTTCTTACCTTGCCGATTGGGACTTTCCTGATAATATAATGAGGGCTGCTATTGCATCCGAACCATCTATTCTCACGTGCAGTTGGTCGGGAAGACCTTTCTGGCAGTTTCAGCACATGGGACTTGGAGAAACGATAGGATATTCAACGCTGCTTTCCCAGAATAATCAATATTTATATGAAACTTCGGGTCTATATGGATACAGGATGATACACGTTTCATTGATTGGTGACCCTACATTGAAAATGCTGTATGTTGCTCCCCCTGAAAATTTCAATATCATATCGAGTACAATTAGTCCTGATTCTGCATACATAACTATGCAATGGCAGAATTCTACCGATTCTGATATTATCGGATACAACATTTACAGAACTGATGATTTGAAAAATAAATTTCAAAAAATTAATTCAGCACCAATAATTGATTCTGTTTTTATAGACCATTCTCCGAAGTTCGGTAATAACATATATATGGTGAGAGCCATCAAAAATCAAAAATCTGCAAGTGGTAATTACTTCAATCTTAGTCTGGGATTGCTTGCGGAAACTGATTTCCCGAAAATCAATTTTACAGATATGACTGCATCGTTGTTCAACGTTTATCCCAACCCTGCATCAGACAGAGTATATATTGCATTTCTTCAGCAAAAAATCACGAGATTCACTATCGGAATTTACGATTTAAACGGGAAAATAATAAGGATTATAGGAGCAGGCAGAATCCCACCGGGAAGGTATTTATACTCCTGGGACTTGCGGGATATTAATTGGGATAAAGTTTCTGCTGGAATTTATTTAATAAAATTTGAAACGACTGAAGGGACTACTGTGTCAAAGATTTTAGTGTATTAATTTTAAATCAGTTATAAGGTAATTACCTCCTTCTGCAATCTTTTTTTCTTCAATTCTTTTTCAACAAAGATTTTCTCATTAGTGAACGGATTAATTCCGGTATAATACATCAGTGTTGAATAAGTTGATGGGGTCGGCGTGAAAACCTGCACCTGTTCAGGTTTCATCTTCAATTCTTTTTTAACAAATTCTTTCATTTTTATCATGTCTTTCAACTCGCAGCCGGGGTGTGCTGCTATAAAATAATATGTAAGAAACTGCTTTTTATTCATTTTCTTGTTTAGTAAATAGAATTCATCTTTGAATTTTCTCAAGCTCGAAGCAGTTGTTTTCCCCATTATTTTCAGAACCGATTCTTCGGAATGTTCAGGAGCGATTTTCATCTGTCCGGAAACATGGTGATTAATAACATCAGATAAATATTTATCTCCTGAAGCTTTATCTTCGAGAACAAGGTCAAACCTAATTCCGGAGCCGATAAACACCTTTTTAATGCCTTTGATTTTTCTTATCTTTTTTAAGAGTTCAATTTGTTTGGAGTGGTTGATATTCATCTGTTCACAGAGTTTGGGATTAGTGCATTTTTTATTCTTACAGCTACCCTTAATGCTCTGAATTTGACAATCCATGCCCCACATATTAGCTGTCGGTCCGCCAATATCAGTGATATAACCTTTGAAATCCTTGTGCCGAGTAATATCTTCAGCTTCTTTGATAATTGTTCCCTCACTTCTGCTTCTGACACGTCTCCCTTGATGGACAGCAATGCTGCAAAAATTACAATCGGCAAAGCATCCCTGGTGAGATAAAATAGAAAACTGAATTGTTTCCAGTGCAGGCACTTTCCCCTGTTTTGCATAATAAGGATGAACTTTCCTTTCGAATCCCAATGAATATATACCGTCGAGTTCATCATTTGTCAGATAGTAATTTGGAGGATTTTGAATGAGGTATCTGCTGTCATGTTTTTGATATATCCCCCTGGCATTCAAAGGGTCGTTATTTTTATAAAATGTATTGAACATTTCGATAAATTTCATTTTATCTTTTGTTACATCTTCGAAACATGGTAATTCTAAGTATCCTTCCTTTTTTTCTTTAGAAGCATAACAAATACCTCTGATATGTTTATAACCTGATTTGTCATTTATAACATTTGCGAGTTCGACAATAGTTCTTTCGCCCATTCCATAAATAAGAATATCTGCTTTTGAATCGAAAAGTATTGAACGCCTTATTGAATCGGTCCAGTAATCGTAATGTGCAATCCTTCGTAAGCTGGCTTCAATCCCTCCTATTATTACCGGTTTTGAACTTTTAAAATATTTTTTAATGAGATTTACATAAGTTATGACTGCCCTGTCAGGTCTTCGATTATTTACACCACCGGGGGTCAGGTCATCTTTTCTCTTTTTTTTAAGTAATGCTGTATAATTCGCAACCATCGAGTCCACACAACCTGCACTCACCCCCCAAAACAAATTCGGTTCTCCAAATTGCGATATATCTTCAGTTGAACTTATATCGGGCTGAGAAATAATTCCAACTTTATACCCTGCATCAATTAATACTTTCCCGATAACTGCAGAGCCGTCGAATGGACTGTCAATATAAACATCTCCTGAAATAAGAATTATATCGAGGGAGTCCCATCCAAGTTTTACAAGTTCTTCTTTTGTTGCCGGAATAAACATATTATCATTTCATCGGAATGACATCAACTCTTACAGAATTTTTTAGTGACAATAAATACTCCGCAGTTAAATTCAAATCCCCAATATTCGGTTTATTATATAAATCGAGAAGTGAATAGAATCTTTCTGGTTCATTCCAGAACAGTGACTGAAAAGCAATTACATCCGCTATACCCTGAGAGAACTGGACTTCATTAGCAAACTGAGTCCTGACTTGATTTTTTGATTTTTGTAATTCTTTTTTGACAGCACCGGCTTTCCTTATTTTTTCAGTTTCTTCAACTATCCCTTCATATAACATCTCAGCAGTTATATCCGGTGTACTTGCAAAAGCATAGCAAATCAACATGGACGCTTTTTCACGCTGCTCGAGATATGCACCCGCCTGAGAGGCAATTCTTTTCTCCTGAATCAATGATCTATAAAGTCGGGAACTTCTTCCCGAGCCAAGAATATTTGATAAAGAATCAGTAACAAAAAATTGTTTATCAACAAATCCCTCGCAATGGAATCCAAGAAATACTGCCGTCAATGGGACATTGTCTTTGAATGCAATGTGTTTCTCTTTCAATTTGTTTGAATCATCAAATTTTATATATTTATAATTTTTCCCCGATGGTTCTATATCAGAAAAATACTTTTTTACTTTCTCAATTAAATTACTGTTAACATCACCGCAGATAACAAGACAAGCATTATCCGGCTTGTAGAATTTACTGTGAAATTCCTTAGCTTCTGTCAATGTTACCGCCTGCACATGTTCCTTTGAGCCATAAACTTCCCACGAATACGAACATTTATTACTGAAAGAAGCAGAACATAATTTATCGTGCCATCTGCCATAGGGCTGTTCCTCGACATTTTGCTTGATTTCCTCACAAACTACATTCTTTTGATTATCGAGAGCATGAGACAAGACATGAAAATTCCTGAGACGGTCCGATTCGAGCCACAGACCAAGCTCTACCTGGTGTGCAGGTAATGTCATATAATAGCAAGTCATGTCATAAGTTGTGTAAGCATTATTCGTACCCCCTGCAGATGAACAGAATTTATCGAATTCTCCTTTTTTAACATTTTTTGTGCCTTCGAACATCAGGTGCTCAAACAGATGTGCCATTCCGGTTCTGTGGCTTTGCTCATTTTTTGAGCCGACCTTATAAGCAAGATGTACTGTAACAACTGGCTGTTCCTTTCTGTTGACAATAACAACCTGAAGACCATTATCGAGCTTATAGCTTTCTATTGGTATTGATTTTCTTAAATCGAGCATATTATTCAATATAAAAATTTTAAACTAATCATACTTGCAATTTAATCGGTAAAATTACAAATTGTATTCCCTGATTATATAACTCTCTTTGAACCGAAAAAACTGTGTAGTTATGTAGAATGCGAGTCAATAATGATTCCTTTTGAAATACTATTTGTCCTCCGAAAAATACTGAATTCGGAAATTTCTCTACGATTTGAGGAACCATTTTTTTAACTTCCTCAACTACATCCAACCCGGTCGAAGTAAAACCTTCCGAGTAATATCCATGTTTCAGCATTATTTCACCATACTGGTCAACATCATCTTTTATTTTCGTTTTTAGCTGTTTTATTTCTTTGACACCTTTAAATATACCGGCATCGATAACACCCACTTCAATAAAAACATAATTCTTAAAAGTGTTGCTGAATAGTTTGATAATGTGGAGTAAAGAGTGAATCCCAAGTCCGGAAAATCCGTTTACCAGCAAAACCGCAGTTTTTCCGAATTTATTATAAACCGGCTCCTGCTCTACTTCCTGAAGGTTCCTAATTTCAGAAAAAATTGATTTTTCCAATAATTTATTTAATCTCGTTAATTCCTTGCCTGTTTTGTCATAATCTCTTTTTATTATTAAAGAAAATAAAACAATCATACCTGTAATCAGAATAGTTATCCATCCACCTTCATTAAATTTCACTACTGTTACCGATATGAGTATGAATAAGGAAAGAATTAATCCCAATCCATTGATAATTAATTTCTTAAGCCATCTCTTTTCTCTGTGCTTCTCGAGCCACCAGTGCCTCACCATACCAAGCTGAGAGAGTACGAATGTGATAAACACATTAATACTATAGAGAACCACAAGGAAAGTAACACTACCTGAGGAGAAAATCATTAACACAAATGAGAGGATACCCATTAAAAGTATTCCCTTCTGTATAACAAGCCGGTCGCTTAGCGATGTAAACCGGGTTGGCATCCATCTGTCGAGTGCCATGTTGGAAAGCACACGGGGTCCGTCAATAAACCCTGTTTGAGCTGCAACAAACAGCAGCGCTGCTTCAGAAACTAATGTAATAATAACAAATGTATAACTGAATGAAGGATTCCATAATAAAGTTGCTTTTTCAAATAGGACTGCATTTAATGTTTTACCCGGTTGGTTGCTTACATCAAATAAAACATAAGCTAACATCAGACCGACAACCATAAATGAAAGAGAGCCGGCCATATAAAGCATCGTTTTCTTTCCCGTATGAACTCTCGGCTCTTTCAAAATTGGCACACCGTTACTGACTGCCTCAATTCCCGTAAACGTTCCCGCACCCATGCTGTACGCATGTATCAATATGAAAAAAGTACCCCAAAAACCGAGAGATGTATATGAGTTATTGAATTCAAATGCTGTTTCCGATACAACATTGGAAAAATTAAACAGATGAGTAAATAAAGCAAATAAAATAATAAAGACATGGGTTAAAACAAAAATTAAAAAAATCGGCACAAGTGAAGCAACTGATTCCTTGACACCCCTCATATTCATTAATGTAAGAATTGACACCATTATCAGTGCAAAATATATTTTCAGATTATAAAATCCAGGTGGTAAAAAGCTGAATAATGCATCTGCCCCGCTTGCTATTGATACGGTTATTGTTAAAACATAATCTATAAGTAGAGCGCATCCCGAAATCATACCTATATGAGGAGAAAGAAGCTTACTTGCAACAAGATAACCACCACCCCCGGTTGGAAATAGCTCAATTATTTGTGAATAGCTCGAACTTATCACAAAAATTGTTATCATAGAACCAAGAGCAACGAGTAAACTAAGATGCGGATGGTTTCTTAAAGTAAGCATTACCTCTGCCGGTCCATAACACGATGAACTTAAACCGTCAGAACCCAATCCGACCCAAGCAAAAAAAGCTATTAAAGCTATTTTATGAAATATTCTCGGGTCGTTAGGATTTTTCCCTTTCCCAATAAATATCTTTTTTAATGCCTTTACTAATGGCATATAATTTCAAATATATTAAACAAAATTGACCGCAAAATTACCATAAAATACTTACATTTTAATATCTATTATCAAATGGCTATATAATTTAAATTCAGCAGAATTTGTTAATTTAAATCAATTAATGAAAATTAATCGAAATTTATTTTTTCTGACAATACTAATTATTTAATTTCGTATAAAGTATTTCAATATTTAATAAGTTATAATTATTAGAATTAAATCTGCAAATCATTTATTAGTTTTTCACTAACAAAAGGAGTTTATATGAAACATTTTGGATTAAAAACATTGCTCTTGGGTATATTAATGTCGTTTGTACTTGTTTCCTGTAATGAAACGACTACTCCGAACAATAATACAAAACCAAAGCCGAATGCACCGACTAACCTTCGCGCAACATCAAAAGCTGCTGATAAAATTATCCTGAAATGGAACTTGTCAACATCTGAATCCGATTCAAAATTCACCGGTTATATTCTTGAAATAGCACCCGGCACTTTCTTACCCCAAAAACTTCAAAAGGGAATTGACACATATATGGTAACCGGTTTAACTGAAGGCACAGTTTATACATTCAAAGTATATTCGGTTATGGATAGTGTTGAAAGCGATACAGCCGCTTCGGTTGATTGGTCTCCAGCAACAAGGTTTGATACAACATCAAGTGGTAATCCAATTAGAGTTTATGAAACTGCTTCAGATTTTGGAAGTGGACTTGACCTTTACGATGAGGTCGATCATGGACCAAAGACCTATACAGTTGCAAATGGTGCAAAATGGAATTTAGCACTTGATACAAGAACTTCAGGACAAATTATCGTTGCATCTCCTAATCAGGTTGATTATAATTATGGCACACAACCCGGTGTTACTGAAATTAGCAATAAAGCTTGGGAAAATGCAAGTTCACTTGATGATGTGTTCGATAGTGATGCGCTTAATACCGGAACATTTCTTGAGCGTTCCTATGATTTGGAAAAGGATTTTACTACCAATATCGGAGTAGTCCTTGTTCTCAGGACAAAAGAAGGGACTAATTTGGAATATACTTATGCTAAAGTATTAATAAAAAAAGTTAATGGAAGCTGGCTGCAAGGACCACTTGGGAATAGATACATCGAATGTGTCGTTTCATATCAAAAGACACCAGGTGTACCTTTTGCTCTTTAAATTTTTTTAATTTTATTAATAAAGGAGATAAATAATGAAGAAAATTTTTGCATTGATTATTATGCTTGCTTTCCTTTGCACTTCTGTTTATGCACAGGAAGCAACGAAAAAAACTTTTGGTGGAACAAAGACAACCACTCCGCCGCCTTCAACTGAAGTGAAAAAAAATGAACCAACGAAAAAAACGTTAGCTGAACCGACAACAAAAACCACTCAACCGGCAAAGCAATCTGTTGTAAAAGGCAAAAAGCCGATTAAAGGCAGAATAGCAAGCTTAACCGGTTTATTTATGGGAGGAGACGGCAAGGTTTCCAAAGACCAGGCAGTTACTCAGGCAGAAAAAGGAGACCCGATTGTATTTGTAGTCGGCGAAGGTAAGAAAGCCAAGATTTATTTTGTTTACAATACAGACGGCACATTCGGTGGCAAGAATTTGGCAAAGTATGCCAACAACAAATTCGTTGGTATAATTGGGAAAACCTCTACCAAGAACGGTTTGAACTTTATCATCGCAGAAATGATTGAATCAATGGATTAATTCATTTAACCATTTTTATAATGAGGGCTGTCTTTTCAAAGGATAGCCCTTTGTTATATTATATTAAATTAAGATGAAAAAATATAGTATATTATTATTTTCATTGATATTCCTTGTTAGCTGCGGAGAGAATAAGCAGGAAATTCCTCCTCCAAAAAAGGAGATTAAAGAAGATAGTTTGAAATCTGAAGATTTTATAAATGATACATTAATCTCTAACCTCAGCAATGATTCATACATCTCGATACCAAAAGAAGAAGTTGAAAAAAAGTACTATAAAGGAAGAGTAGTTTACCTCACCAAAATTTTTCTCGGCGATTATTCTCCGATGGATAAACCGATGCTCAAACTACTTGCCTCAAAGGGCCAGCCAATCGTTTTTTTAACAGGTGATGGTGAAAACGGTACAATATATTATGTTTTTAACAAAGACAAGCAACCCGCTGTCAAAATGCTCGCAGAATATTCCGACAGTAAACAGGTTTCGATTTTCGGAAAAGTTGTAATATTGAACGGATTAAATATTCTAATTGCCGAAAAAATCGAGAGAATAAAATAATAGAAAGAAAAAATCATATAAAATAAAATGCTAAAATAAAATTTATTATATTTACCATATAGAAAATGGAAATGTATTATAAAGGCATTACGAATGAGTTATTTTTTTACAAAAGATGATATAAACACAATTTCAGGCGTTCTTGGCGGTGAATTGAGGGAATATGATAATTCCTGTTCCTGGAAAATTGAAAATAAAGAAACGTCTCAAACACTTGTACTTTCTATTCACAATAATATTCAGCTTAACAAAGCCATAACGGGTTCTCTTATATCGGTACAAACCCAGCACGGGTATTTCGAGATGCACGGATGCATGGCTTATATGGTTTTTGAACCTGATGAAGTGATTTTCGTTTTCTACAATGATGAAACATTATCATCTCTGATTGTAGGAAAGCAATGCTCATGCTCGATGTTCGGGAACATCAGCCGGGATATATTGAATGCCGATTTTTCCGAACTTGATGCTGCTGTATTAATGGCAGCAATGCAGTTATCACTTACAGAAACTATTTTAGCTTAAACTAATATTGATTATTAAAATCAATTCATTTTTAAACTATAAATAATAACATTTCGTCAAAAAACTATGTCGGTTTATATAAAAATATTTAATGACAGCGGCATTAAGAATCTGGCTCTCATCAAGGTTGAACGGGCAGTCAGACGAACATTGAAAAGCGAACTTGTGAGCAAAGCCGAAATAATTATTGTTTATATAAAAGATGCCGAAATAAAAAAAATTAATAAAAAATTTTTAAAACATAATAATATTACTGACGTTATATCGTTCAGACTTGATGAGAGTGTTCTTTACGGTGAAATTTATATTGGAACAGGCAGGGCAATCCGGCAATCGAAAGTATACGGAGTATCCCTGACCAAAGAGCTGATGCGGCTCGCAGTACACGGAACATTACATTTGATTGGATATGAAGATGATACGGAAAATAAAAGTAACGAAATGTTTAACTTGGAGAACAAGTATATAGAATCCTGATTGCTACTAATTGAAGAGTGTGTATGTACGAAAAAATTATCGAGATTATTGTCTATGTAATAGCAGAACTTAGACATCATAAAAATATTAATGAAATTGACGTTGAAAAGCTGAAACAGCTTGGATACACCAAAGCCGAAATTTCCACTGCTTTCAGTTGGCTGGTTGACCGAATCGAAATGGCTGAAAAGCTGTTTACGGTCGAACAGACACAAAACCGTGGCTCCTTCCGGGTTTTACACGAGGTCGAAAGAGAATTATTCACAGACGAAGCGTGGGGCGAGTTGATTCAGATGCAATCCCTCGGAATTGTAAACAGCGAGCATATTGAAATGCTAATCGAAAGAGCTATAATGACCGGTATCGGAATGGTGGAATGTCAGCATGTTAAAAATTTTGTTGCCCATGTTGTGTTTAATGCTAACATAAGCAGTTCCCCAAATGCAAGATTTATGCTTGCAGGGAATGACACGATTAATTAATTTTCAATTTGAAATTTTTAATTTTCAATGAATTTTATATAAATGAATTTTAAAAATTCAGATATAAAACATTTCAACTTTTAAATATTATTTTTTTCTTTAACTTTAATTTTAATAATTTTAAATTTTAAAATTGAACATTAATTGAAAATTTAAAATAAAAATTTAAATTTTTTAGCCGGTCCCGTAGCTCAGTTGGATAGAGCACAGGTTTCCTAAACCTGGGGCCATAGGTTCGAATCCTATCGGGATCACCAATTCAATAACAAGTTATAAATTACGAGTAATATTCCTGGCTCAATAATCTCATTTAACCGGTTGAATTATTAATTCGGCTTCCACTTTTTCTTTTCGAGTTTCGATTGAAGCGGTTCGGGAATTTTATTCAGGAAATTGTAGCCGGTTGAGAATTCGATTTTATCAACTGTGGATATATATGTATGCCAGTCAGCATTTCTTATACCGTTAATATTAGGCATTGCAACTGCAATAATTTGAGTTTTGCTGTTTACGGCTTTCAATTTCTTCCCTTTGTCGAGTATGACAATGATTTTGAAGCATGAATCGGGAATAGTGATTTTATTTTTCATTTTTTTTGTCGAATGGTAAATCCCCCCGGCAACGACATATAATTCTTTGTTATTATTTTTGCACAAATCCTCGCAATAGCGTTCGAGTGCAAGCCAGGGTCCCCTGTTCAAATCACCGGTTTGAGGGATAACATTTGTTAATATGAAAGTCGCTTTGTTATTATCTGCAGTATAGGTTCTTTCTTCGGAACGCACAAGATGGCCCCGGTCGTAACCGCTGTTTGAATAATCGCTGTGCTTAGCCCTGCAAAATCCTGGTGGCAGAGTGGAATCGGTAATAAATTTTTTCGAGTACCTGGGGACATCTCCATACCAGGATGAATTGAGATTCCAGGATACCCAATTCGTTACGCATTTGTCTTTGTTGTAAGACAAAACATATTGAGTGCGAAAAATGAGATAATCATCCGAAGGAGAATTGTCATAAGGAATTCCCAACTCGATATGAATAAAACTCTTTGGATTTTGACTTATACCTGTCGAATTACCAAACAACAGCCATAGGAAAATTATGAAATATAATTTTTTAAGCATAAATATTATCAATATAAATTTTTATTCACTCTTTACAACTTTCATGCTTTGTATATCTGCCCCGCTTCGTATTACAAGCAAATAACATCCCGGACTGTAATCATCATTCAATTGTATTGTCGTGCTATGTTGTCCGCTATCCAGAAAACCGATATTTTTAATATATATATTATTTCCGAGAATGTCATACAAATCTATTGACACAATAGATGAATAATTGTTTGTAAAATCAATATTGAATGATGATGAAAAAGGATTAGGTGACAATAAAATATTATTATCATTTGGAATATTTTCTATGACATCAGTTGTATCTTCTGAAGATATATAAATAATTCCATCAAAATCAGCTATTATTGCCCTATCTCTTCTGATATAACATACATTCATCATTGGTGGAATATGACTCCAAAATATATAGTTTGAATCATAAACCCAGGACGCACCTCCATCATGAGTCCAGAAAACAGAACCGAATTGACCAACTGTAATACCATTATCTTTATCAAAATAATCAACTTTCTGCAATCCGAATGAATGGTAAATTTCTGTGTCAAGAACGTTAAACCAGGAATGTCCTCCATCGGTCGTTTTATATACAAGATTATATCGTTCATCACCATGACCTGTATTTCTATCGCCAACTGTAAAGCCGGTTAACGAATCAATAAACATAAGTTGATAAATGTAATAATCCGGATGCTCATATTCATTCCATGTGTTACCACCATCATCTGAGCGGAAAAATTTCTTATCATAATCAGGACTATCATTCAAGTATCTCGAAACTACACAGATTGAATTAGGTGCTGCCATATCAACTTTTAAAATTGTAGAATCATTAGGTGCTGAAAATGTTTTCCAAGTTTTAAACCCATCATGAGAGACAGCAAAATAATGTTGATTTTTCATTACACCATGATTTTCATCATACATA
>SCSM01000022.1 GCA_004322215.1 Bacteroidota bacterium
AAATCATGTTTGTCATTCTGAATTTATTTCAGAATCCATAGCGTATAACCTCTATTATCCCATAGCGAATATAAATTAGTAGTACTCGAATCACCGCACCCATACTTATCCCGTAGGGATTATATATTAGTAGCAGATTAAAACCTGCTTCTTTCAAAAGCATATTCACTCAATTGTGCGTTCATACATTTTCAGTTTTTTCATTTTTCAGCAATAACAAGCATCTCAAAATCTTCGGTCGTTAATTTGTCTGTTCTCGAATACGCTCCCAGCTTTGCTCCATAGATATCAATTTTTATGTATCCGAGTGATTTTAATAACCATGTTATTTCGCTCGGAACATAATATCTTTCGTTGCAATCAAGTTTCTTCTTATTTCCTAAGTCATCTTCAAATTCATAAGTATTGAAATCCCGGAATGTCATCAAATCGAAAGAATTACTTTTGTAAGTAAATTTTCCATCTTTTGAATTTGAATCATAGAATTTTTCAACAGAATGAAATAAAGGAAATAATCCATTTAAGGTAGTGAATATAAATTTGCCATGTTCTTTAAGAGAATTCGACACGCTTTTTAATATCTCAAAATTCATTTCGTCAGTCTCCATCAATGAAAATCCACCTTCGCACAGCATTATTGCAACATCAAATTCTTTGGTAAAAGGCAAATTCCGGGCATCTTGTTTTTGAAAATCAATCATTAAACTATTTTTCTCTGCCTTCTCTTTTGCCCTTGCCAGCTGACTCTCCGACAAATCAATTCCTGTAACCTTATATCCTCGTTTTGATAATTCAATTGAATGGCGACCAGTACCACAACCAACATCCAATATCTTTAATGTCTTATCAGATTTTAATTCTGATTCGATAAAATCGCACTCACCCAATGTACCCTGAGTGTAAACTTCCTTATCATATTTCTCACCATAGTTTTCAAATAAGGATTCGTACCATTGTTTAGTTTTCATATCTTTGCTCATCAATTTAGTAATTCATTATTCATTAAATTATTTTTGTACGGCGTACAATTCATTAAGTTTCAGCATCCGCAATAAAAAATAATTTACAAAAAATAATTATTATTTTTTTTAGTGAAATAAATAACAATTCAAGAACCCTCCACCAAATTTATCCCGTTTACCTGTCATTCTGAGCAAAGTGAAGAATCTCCTTAAATCACAAATCGTTAATCCTTGTTCTTAAATCCTGAATGTCTTTCTGAGCGTAGCGAAGCGAAGACTAAAATGTGCCCAAGTCAGAATCCGAAGGTCGAAGTTTCTATCATGTGTTAGCTGAAGTGTCAAATTAAAATATTATTGAAATATATTACCTGATTCTTCTACTGGACCATTTATAGCTCCAATAATGTTTCCGGAAAATAAACTTGCTGAAACAGTATTTTTAGGAGAATCATCTATAGTTGAAGCTAGCCACAATCCCCAACCATCGTTATCCAAAAATGCGCAACCATCAAAAAACATTCTTTTAACTCCCGTATTTGTTCCTTGTGATTTGTGGGATAAAAAACAACCATGGCTCCCATTAGATTTGATAGTTAAACCATGAAAACTAATATCTTCAGAATTTCTTACAAAAATACCTACATCACCATTATTTTTTATTAATCCATCATTAAATGATACTAGTTTGAGCCTATTATCCAAACTTAATCCGGCTTCATTGTTTCCATAACAAAAGAAATTTGATATACAAATATCTTCACTTGAATATAAAGCAATTCCATCAAAGAAATTATCATGGAAATACGAATTTTCAATAATTATTCTATGACAATTCCAGCTTGCAACTATACCACCACTTCTGGCATCATGAATATTTACATTATCAATATATAAATTGTCAGTCATTCGAATATCTATTCCGTTATTTCTGATCCACGTTCGTTCAGGATCAGTTTCGCTATCCTGGTTTATTTTATTTCCGTCAATCTCAATATTTGAAATTCTAATATTTTTATTACTATAAGATGGTAATTCTTCTTCACTACCAATAAGAATGACGGGTTGATTTACATGATCTGCAAGTTTTATGCAAGTTCCATTTTCTCCGATTATTGTAATATTTGATTTATTGACATGGATTCCTTGGGAAATATTATAAACTTGTGCTTTTATATATACCGTCCCTCCTTCATTTGGTAATGAATCAATTGCTTCTTGAATATCTTTATAATCATTAGGAACGATAATAACAGGAGAAGATTCATCTGGACATTGACAATGAGGACATTCACATCCCCAAAATGCTAAAATAATTAACATAATAGTTGGTACAACTACCAATTTAATTATTTTATTTTCTTTTGATTTATTTTTAATTACCATAATCTAATCCTTCCTGATTTATTTTATGCAATATTTTTGGCATAACACACAACGGATTGCCAATATGTGTAGGCTGGGATTTTCAACTCCAAACTTGTCAGACTTCTAATATATTTATTTAATCTTTTCAATGGCAGATTACCACTGCATCCCAGCTAACTTATATTTGTTGTTATAAGATGTGAATCAAACATCTTCTTGGTCTTTAAGTCCATAAAATACTCCTCGAATCGTATAAACCAGTGAGAATAATGTCACAATAAGTATGAAAATCATTAAGCTCCAAATCAAAAGACTATTATCAATAATTTTCTCGACAAATACAATGGAAATAATTGATAAGCAAATTGCAAAGATTGCAAATACTATAGCTTGTTTAGTCAAGGATTTTATTTTATTCAGTTGTGATATTCTTTCTTTAAAACGTTTTTCCAAATATTGTAACCCTCTTGGATTTGTTTCAATTGTCTTTCCCTTACCCTGTTCATTTTTTGCTAAAATCTCTATAACTTCTTTAATTCCTAATATACTTTCACGAAATAATGCGTCTCGGAGTCGATCTAGGTATTTTTTATAATTAGATTCAAGGTCATAACCAGTTTCTTTGCTATTCATTCTTTCAAAAGTAGCTTTACCGTCTCCAATAAGAAATACTTTTATTCCATTTATTTTAAAATGTGTAAAAACAGCTAATAAGGCTGAAATTGCGGCCATTACTTGAGCAATTGTGCTAAAAAAATAATATAAAGTCGTTGATGTCATATAGTTTTATTTTATCAATTGCCTATTACAATTAAATAAAACCAAATATAATAATAAAAAAACTTATTAATTGGAATAATAATTTTTTTCCAACTATATACATATTCAATTGAGAGCCCATCTAGTCAAACATTTTGGTCTTATATATGTCCATTAATAAAGCTTCGAATTAATTTAGCACATTTAAAATCTGATGAAGGTATTTTTCCTAAAAGCATTTAGAATTACTAATAAAATCCCTTAAAGATTTCTTAATCAAGATTTTCATAAATGTATTAAAGAATTGATACAATTCTTTGCGAAAAGTATTAATGAAAAACCAAATTTCAAATTACACTATATTATGCCAAAATAAATTGATGTAAATGATTGGATTTGGAATATTGAAGATAATGATATGAAAAATAAATCATCATAATCACATAAATCATACAAATCACCGTTCCGACAATTTTCGTCCTCACTCTGTGCTTCTCTGTGTCTTCCCTCCGTGTCCTCTGTGTTAAAATTTGCTTCCTTCATCAACCTTCAGTCTACAACCTACAGACCACAGCCTATATTTTTAAAATCCTTTTAAAACCGTTTTCTTGACATATCACTCCCACATCCTTATCTTTGCACCGCATGTTCTTTGCTAAATTATGTCGGGCTGAATTCAGTCAATGCCGGGGATTCATGTGATTTCTCCCTTTACTAAAGGGAGATTAAGAGGGATTATTCAATTAAACATAACCACCATTCAACATTTAACACTCAAAACTCAAAATTGTCTAAACTTGTCATATCAAATAGGACATCAATAGGACAAATTGAGACAAAAACAGACAAAACAGGACAAATATTCCATATTAGTAATTGAATAACTCCTTACAAATCAAAATTATTCCTCAAAAGTAATCCAAAATATAAAAAAAATAGGACAAAACAGGACAAAACGTGACATTTTACAAAACTTTACAAATAAAAAAACCTGTGCAAACTGTTCAATATGAGTAAAAATGTCCATTTTTTAGCTACTTCTAACCAAAAACTCAGCGATACTCTGCGCAAAACTCAGTGCGACTCTGCGAAACTAATATTTATTCCCGATGGAAAAATAAATGGGTGCGGGTTTCTGCTTTTCTACTAATATTTAATCACTATGTGATAACAGAACTTATACGCTATGGATTCTGAAATAAATTCAGAATGACATTTTTAAATTCCTACAGTCTAAAGTCTAAAGCCTACAGTCTAATTGTTAATTATTTCCAATAACTGTTCTTCGTTTAGAATCTGTACTCCCAGCTTGAGGGCTTTGTCGTACTTGCTTCCGGGGCTGTCGCCGACAACGACATAGCTTGTGTTTTTGCTGACTGTTGCTGTTACTTTTCCGCCGAGAGATTCTATTTTTGATTTAGCTTCGCCGCGTGACATTGAAGATAACTCCCCTGTCAGCACAAAGGTTTTACCTGATAAAGTCATATCCTTTGCAACAAGCTCTTCTTCTTTCAATTGAAAATTGACGCCCGCAGTCCTGAGCCGCTCTACGATTTCGAGCTCCTTTTCATTATGGAAGAATTGCTCTACAGACTCAGCCATCTTGTTACCGATTTCATAAACGGAATTTAATTCTTCAATGGTTGCAGATTTTAGTTTGTCAATATTCTTGAAATGTTTTGCGAGAATTTTTGCAGAGCCCTCTCCGATGAACCTGATGCCAAGCGAGAACAGGACACGGTGGAAAGAAGTATCTTTACTTTTCTCTATTGCATCTAATAAATTAACGGTGCTCTTCTCTCCCCACCTGTCGAGATTTTTAATTTCTTCACTATGCTGATGCAAGCTGTAAATATCGGCAACATTTTTCAGATAACCGAGTTCGACAAACTGCTCTACCACTTTTTCACCAAGCCCTTCGATATTCATTCCGTTCCTGGATGCAAAGTGTTCGATTCGGCGTCTTATCTGCCAGGGACATTCGGGATGAGTGCAAAGATAACTCGCCTCACCTTCGAGCCGTGATATAGGGCTTTTCAAATCGCAGGGACAAACTTCAGGAAAAGAATATGGGACAGAATTCGGTTGACGTTTTTCCAAAACAACTTTAATAACTTTAGGAATTACTTCCCCGCCTTTTTCAATCATAACTGTATCGCCGATTCGGATGTCACGTTCTTTGATATAATCGGCATTGTGAAGCGTTGCCCTGCTGATTGTCGAACCCGCAAGAAAGACCGGCTCTAACTCGGCAACGGGTGTGATGATTCCTGTCCTACCCACCTGGAGAGTAATTCCTTTCAAAAGTGTCTGTGCATTTTCAGCTTCGTATTTATAAGCAATCGCCCATCGTGGTGAGCGTGCTACAGTCCCGAGGATTTCCTGCTGGCTGATTGAATCAACTTTCAGAACAATTCCGTCAATCTGAAATGCAAGTTCATTTCGTTTTGATTCCCAGCCATTAATGAAATTGAAAACCTCATCGAGATTATTGCAGAGTTTGACAGACTCACCGACAGGAAAACCAAGTTGTTTGAGAAGTTTTATATTATCAAAATGAGATTCTCTTTTAATTTCATCCGAATCAAAATAGTAGCAGACAAATTTCAGCGGTCTTTGTGCAACAAGTTTCGGGTCGAGGAGTTTAAGGGTTCCGGCAGTGAGATTTCGTGGATTTGCGTAGGTTTTTTCACCTGTTTCCTCCCTAAACTGATTAATTCTCAGAAAATCTTTTTCAGTTAAATAAACCTCTCCCCTGACTTCAAAATTTTGGATTTCATTACCATTCATTTTTACATCGGCAATAGAAAGGGGAATGTTCTTTATTGTTTTAACATTTTCTGTAACATTATCTCCGGCAAATCCATCACCTCGTGTTACTGCACAATCTAATTTACCGTTTCTATATTTCAAGCTGAGAGCAACACCGTCATATTTAAGTTCTGCAACATATTTTATTTCTTCATTAGGAAGTGCTTCCCGGACTCTCCTGTCAAAATCAAGGACTTCTTCTTCGCTATATGTATTTGCCAAAGACAGCATTGGCTTTTCGTGTTGAATCCGTTCGAATTCCTTAATGGCATCGCTACCCACTCTTTGTGTAGGGGAATCAGGTGTAACAAGATTTGGATTTTTTTGTTCAAGCTCTTTCAGTTCCTTGAATAAACTGTCATACTCCCTGTCAGAAATCAATGGCTGAGCTTCGATATAATAAGCATTATCGTATTTATTGATAAGTGCCTTCAGTTCGATAATCCGAACTTCATCTGATTTATTATATTGCGGGAAAAATTCCATTATATTTACTTTTGTCATGTTTATAATCTAAGCAAAACGAAACTAAATCTTTAATATCAAAATACAAAAAGAAATTTTGAGAATTCTCATAAATCCTTTATATTTGCAGTCTGTGAAATAAATATTTTTATGAAAGTGGTAAGATGGCAAAACAACAAACTTTCGGCGATAAAGTTAAGAAGAAAAAAGCAGATTCAAGAATACATGTAAAAGTAATTTACAGTTTCAGGAATGAATCCGGTAATCTGCGTTTCAGTGATAAGCAGATAACCGTAGATGATTTAAACCAATTGGAAAAAGTGACAATTAATTAGGAAAAAATATGAAAAAAGGAATTCATCCATATTACCATACCGTCGAAATAGTAATGACAGACGGTTCGGTGTTTCAGACAAGGTCTTGCGTAAAAACCGATAAGATGGTGCTTGAAATTGATTCAAAATCGCATCCATTTTTCACCGGGAAGCAAGTTTTGGTTGATACGGCAGGACGTGTTGAAAGATTTAACAAACGCTTTGAGAAATCAAAGAAAATCAGGGAAGGGATTTAACAAATGAGTACAATTCATCCGATGCAGACTGGTAATGCATTAAAAACGAATAAAAAAATCATCAAGAAAAAAAATAATCCTTTAAAAAGTTCAAAGGTAGTTGATTATCTTGATTCAAAATTTTTATCGAGATTTACAAATGACCAGGGAAAAATTCTTCCAAGAAGAATAACCGGTGCCAATGCATATCAGCAGAGAGAATTGGCAAGGGCAATAAAATATTCCAGGCATCTTGCCCTGATTCCTTTTGTTGCTCAGGATGTTGCTTAAAAACAGAAAAAAAAATAAAATTCAGGATGAGGGCAGATATTATCTGTCCTTTTTTTATTTTGAGAATTCAATAACCTGGCAGGTCAATTCTTTCGTATTCGGCTGTATGTAATATCCCTTTAAAATCAAATCATAGAATTTTCCGGGTTTGAAATCGTAATTGTCAATTTTTTTGATTTCATTTCCATTTCCCGAATCTTTTATAATCAGTGAAAACGAACCGGTAGGAATCGGTAAAAAACTTGTGTGTGATTTGTATTTGACTGACTGATTAAACAGTAAGTTTCCCAATGAATAAATTATTTCGGGAGAATCGGGTGAAAGGTGAATGAATCGAACATAAGCGTTGGAGGGAACAGGATTTTCAATACTGTCTCTAAGCAATAATCCGTTAGTTCTGCTTTTGGTACCATAAGCAATGAAAGTATAATAGGCATCTTTTTTTAATTCAACCATTGTATTATAATATATAGCAGAATCTTCGCTGCTTTGAACTCTAATGCTTGCAAGACCGGATGCAATCTCTTTGTACCTTACATCCGCAGAATCGTACATATTTTTAATACTTATAATTTCATCACCTGCGCACAGGTCAACAGAATCCATATCAGTTATTGCATTGATGAATTTAACATTACCAAAATCGGTAGGGATAATAACTTTAGGTGTATTAATATCAGGCACACATTCGCATGATACTAATAGAAAGAACGGAATCAAAAATAAAAAGTAAAAATTAATTTTCATACAATTAAACAAAAATGAAAAAACCCACAATATGAATCGTGGGTTTTATCAAATTATTGTAAAACTAAACATGAAGTATTAAAAATTCACACTCCCTCCGAATGTTAAGCCATAATTTGCCGAGCCGCGCGTGTTCCCGTCAACTCTGTAGAACAGGCAGTCAGCTTCTATTCCGGCGTTAAATCTGAACAGACTTAACGGTATTATCATCAAACCCGATTGGGCTCTTACAACCGGACCAGATGAAGTACCGGCACCGGTTAATTGAACATAAGGATAAACCACATCTTCCCATAATAATTCTCTCATACTGTATTTACCGGTTATACCATACCACATCAATTGTGGATTCTGTCTGTAACTCTTGTTTTGACCATCAACAAAGTGTGTAAAAACCTGTGCAAACGATTCCCATCCGATTTCAACACCGAATGAAAGATAAGGATTTAATTTATATAAAGCAGCCATGGATAAGTTTGAATTCCAGGATAATTCCTGTATTTTATCAAATGTACCCGATATATCAATCTTTTGATACGGATTTAATATTAGTCTTCTCACTTGAATTGTCCAGCGTGTATTATCAATCGAAATGGGTGAAAACTGGTTGATAAAGTAACCAGTTAAAATATTTATATTATTACTAAATATCACTTCTTTAGATTGACCCGGGTTCACAAAAACATTGGAATTTGGATTCATCGTAGAATTGACCCTGTTACTTGCAATATTAGTCATATTTAAATCCTGGGAAGCGTCAGATACCAACTCATTATCCGAAAAAATTTGATTTCTTGAATTATTTGTACCATGAATTAAATCCGTTTCATTCACATTTGTATTAAAATTTTCAGAATTACCTGGCTGATTAAAAGCAAAAGCATTATTACGGTTTACTCTGTTAAGAATCGATTTATTTCTATTATTAATATTAACTGCATTAGTGCCGTTTGCAGGATTACCGTCATTTAAATGATTTTCGGCAAATGAACTCACAACAGGAATTGAAGACATTCCGGATAAATTGTTATTATCAGTCAATTTAGTTTTTTGATTCTGACTAACAATAGTTTTCCCGAAATTTCCCTTTGTGCTCAGCATATCCGGGTTTAATACCAGCATAGTACCGGATGTGAGCAACAAAAGGAGTATAATAACATTTAATGCAAAATGCTTCGCCCAAAATCTTTTAATCGTGGAAATCGGAGAAGTAGCAACTGTATCACCTGCCAGGTTTTTCAAAAACTCTTCGGAAGGAATCGAAAAACCGAGTGATGTGAAAATAGCGTTAGTTGCTTCGAGTGGAGGAGATATCATCGCCATGTCGCTCTGGGCAATAACCTGAAGCTTGACCTGCTGGTTGAAATCAAGCCGTAAATCCTGGTTTGTGGCAAGCTCGGCAAACAATATGTCCTGCTCCATCGAGCCAAGCTCTCCATCCAGGTAATCGTGAATCAATCTTGAGTAATCCATTGTAATTCTACTATTATTTATTAGACATTTCTTTCAAATATGGCGACAGTATTTCTCTTATTTGTTCTTTGGCTCTCCATACACGGTTTTTTATTGCTGAAATGCTGTCTCCGCTTAATTTTGCAATCTCCTTGTACGAAAGCCCCTGGTACTGTCTTAAAACAAACGCTTCCCTGTATTCAAAATCCAACAGCTCAAGTGCCATTGAAATAAGTTCGAGAAGTTCCTTTTTCTCATAATCGGTTTCAACAGATGAAACCTGGTAATCATCAATATTATAAGCAACTTTTTTATCTCTTTTAAAATTTAGACATAAATTTCTTGCTATCGTTAAAAGTAATCCCGGGATATTATCAACTTCATCGAGAGTTTGAGCGTTATTATAAAATTTCATAAAAGTTTCCTGAAAAATATCCTGTGAATCTTCATGATTGCCCATCACACGCAAACAATAAGCAAAAACTCTCTGAGCATATCTCGAATACAACTCGGAAAAAGCTGCCTCAGCCATTGGCTTCTTATCCCGCAGAGCTCTGTAAAGCTCAATATCGCTGTATTTACCGAAGGTTTTTCCCATTCCAGTTACTTTAATTAATGATTTTTTAATTTAAGCTTTTATTCTCATTTTATATCCCCTGAAGACGTTGTTGCTAAGTACCATTACTCTACGAGTCTGCACATTTATTATCTCAAGCGAACCGCCAAATTTACCGGCGTCATCACGATAGTATTTTAGATAGAAGATTTCCTTACCATCATTTGTCCACTGGGGATAGAGATTATATTCTATGGTTGAGTCAACTTTGGTAATTTGGAAAAACTTTTCTTCGTCAATTTTCCTGACCCAAATATTACCATCTCTTGCAGCAAATGCGACTGATGAATCATCAGGTGATATTGAAGGCATAAAAGCTCCAATACCTTTGACCTTTAACTCGTAGTCGTTGTTTCCGAAAACATCTTTGATATATATTATATCAGTCGTCTTTTCGGAATCGCCGCATGAGTATGCAATTAACCTGCTGTCATCAGACCAATCAATCGTTGCATTACCCGGTATAGGTTTCAACAGAGTTTCAAACTGCCTATTATAATAAATTTCTTCAGTCGGATGATCACTACTTACAACTTTAATATGAATCGGACCAAAAATTCCATCCTTTTCATAAAATGCAAGATATTTTCCATCCGGTGAAAATGATTGCTCAGTACCTTCATAAAAGTAAGTGGTAGCTGTCTGTTGAAAAGACAAATTAGCAATTATTCTCACTTCTCCATTGCCGATATAAAACGAAACATATTTTCCATCCGGTGAAATCACAGGTACTGTTAACTGTTTATATATGTCGGAAAAAGTTGCACGGCTGATTGAATCCGAGCCATCAGTTGTCGCGATATACAAAACAGTATCAATACCGGATTTCTCTCTCAGGAAAACGAATTTTTTTACTCTTGATGGTCCTCCGTAAATCACTCCGTCTTTAACAATTTCCCTTAGATTATTTCCGTTGGGTGAAACTGCATAAATAGAGGGTGTAGAACCATTCAGAGATAGAGCCGAAAAAAATATGTCGTTGGCATCTTTAATTTCGCCTTCTCCGGGGTTGCAAGTATCACAACCATAAAATCCTGCTATGACAAAGAACGATGCAAAAAGTAAAATTTTTCTTCGAATAAAGCTATCCTTTTTAAAGATTTTCAAAACATTTTTCAACATTTTACACTTTAACTATATATAATGACACATAAAAGCCCAAAAGGTCTCAAAAAAAGTTAATTTTTTTTAAAATAATTTACTATATAACTGCCTGAGCATATTGATATTCTTTACATTATGCACCCTAATAATATCAACCGGTTTAGTCAAAAGCAATGCATGGAGCAATGCAGTTGGTAAATCTCTTTCATCGGTGTTTTCAATATTCAGCAACTTCCCGATAAAGGATTTCCTTGATATTCCAAGGAGTAAGGGAACTTTTAGTTCTCTGAATTTTTCCAAATTTCTTAACAAATCAAGGTTATGTTCGAGCGATTTACCAAAACCAATTCCTACATCTGCGATAATATTTATTATACCCTTAGTTGCTGCATAAACTATACTATGTTCCAATTCATTAAAAATATCATTAACTACATTTTTATAAACAGGATTATGCTGCATATTTCTCGGTTCACCCTGAATATGCATTATAATTAAACCAACCTGGTTTTCTGAGGCGATTTTATATAATTTTTCATCATTCTTTGTCCCTGCAATGTTATTAATTATCTTTGCGCCTTCACCTACAGCTCTTAATGCAACATAAGGTTTTGTTGTGTCAATCGAAATAATGGTATCGGGTTTTTCTTTCAGAACTTTCTTAATTACCGGCAGAACCCTACCTAATTCTTCATCGTCGGTTATTGATAATGCACCGGGTCTTGTACTTTCGCCACCAATATCAATATATTCTGCCCCTTCTGCAATCAAATCCAGTGCATGTCTGACTGCATCTTTCGTATCATAATATCTTCCACCATCCGAAAAGGAATCGGGTGTGACATTAACAATACCCATTATTTTTGGAAATTTCATTAAATCTTCCTGTTTTGTTTTATCTATTTATCAACTGTCCAATAGCCGTCATTTTTAATAATTCGCGAAACTGTTTCTGCTTCTTTTATTGCAGGAAATACATTCTCTAAGTGAGCTAAGATATTAATTAATCTATCATTTTCCGATTTTAATTCCAGAATATGTTGTTTTTGGATTGCTGTTAAACCGGATTTTTGTGCCAAGTAAAAAGAGGGCTTGAGTGTTTTTAAATCTGAAATGAAAATTTCTTTAATACTTTCATTTTTTAATAAATGTACAATATCGTTATATGTTTTTAAACATTTCATCAGTGTCCGGCTATCAAATAAATCTGTCTTATCTTCGAAATAATCCGGAGAACCAATCAAATAACCATATTCACTTTCCTCGATATTATTAACAATATAGCGCCGACCTCCATATACTAAAATATCCATTCTCTCATCATCGTAAATCTTGATAATTTCGACTTTTTTAGCTTCACATCCAATATTAAAATTTTTTCCCGTAATACTTAAATTAATACCAAATCCAAGTTGATTTTCCCTGAAATCATTAACCATTATTTTATACTTCTCCTCAAAAATATGAAGAGGAATTATTGATTCCGGAAATAAAACAATTTTTAAAGGAAATACTGCAAATTTCATTAACATTATTTTTCGTATTTATATTTTTTTAATTACATATTACTTATACGTGTCATTACTGAAATTCTTGCATATTCTTAAATTGAGAAATGATTTAAAATTCTTAATTATATAAACAAATCTAATATTTTGAAAAGAAAAAATAATAATTTTAATTAGAAAATAATAAATAAAAATTAGCTTGATTAAAAAATATTTATTACGTAAATTAACTTTAGGTTTAGGCGGTTTATTTAAATTTTGACATTTGATTTATTTTTGAATTACGATTTGGGACTGTACAAAGTTGGATTTGCAGGAAAGGTTTTCACTGCATAATATAATTCATTTCCTTGGAATAAAACAATTTTACTTTTTTATAACTTTTGGGGAGAAAACAATAATGAAGAAACATTACTTCCTGCATAAGGCAATTTTTGCAGTCGTTATATTCATAATATTTAATTCTGCAAAAGCGACAGACTTAACAATTCAGTCAATCATACAGCCAAAAGGAATTGTTCAAATGTTGATGCAATATCAAATTATTTTTATCGTTGCAAATATAAACAAATTGCGAGCGGATAATTATTATAACCAGGTTACAATTACAAAAAACGGTGACCCGACTTATCAGTGGGGTACGAGTGTAGAGGGCATACCAATTCCACCTTATTCAGTACAACAGCATAATTCCACAGAGTCATGGACTCCACCCGGTCCCGGAAGTTATAAAATTAAAGTGCAGGTTTTTTATGGTGATGACATTGACCATTCGAATGATTCGTTATCAGCTAACATAACAGTCCAGAGTTCAGAAATAATTAAGAAATATCCTTTTAATTTTTCACAGGCAAATTTTGAATATCCGAAGAAAGCTATGAATTCACAATCGGGAGGATTTACAGTGGAATTTCCTCCGCTCCAGTCTCCCCAGTTTGTGAGTGTGATGGCACGTTTGCGTTCATCATCACCTTTTCAATGGATTGTAAGGAATATGCCTTTACTGCCTTTTAAAAATATTTCAAAAATATGTTATTGGTTTGATTACTCTGTACTAAATGTAGAAAATGGAGTAAGCGTTGACAGTCTATCTGTAAGTATTAAATGGACCGATTCAGTGATGTATGCACCATTTGAAGTATCAACCGATTCAGTAGTTACAGTTAATAAAGAAAATATAGTGATAAATACTAATAACGGTATAGTGGATACAACGCTGAATATACCAATAACAACAATACCATTGACATTTGACTCACTTACTTATACAACATGGAACTACAGAGGTTGTACCGTTCCGAATATTGACCTCGATTCGTCCAGGCATAATCCAGGAAATACGGCGGGATATTCGGGAGATAAAAATGCCTGCGGTCCGGCTGCGGCTGCCAATAGTCTCGAATGGCTCGAAAAAGACCATCCAAAAACACCGTTAACTGGAAAAACTCATCGGGAAAAAATGGAAGAATTAAGTAAAATGATGGATAGAGCGACCGAAGATGGTGTAACAACTCAACAACTTGTTAAAGGAAAGCTCGCTTTCATAGATAAATACAAATTACCAATAAGAGTCAAATTCCAAAGTGTTTTTGTAGGAGATTCAACTATTAAATCACCGAATAATAAATACAATAATGAAGCAAAGAATCATAATACGGGTAATAAGACACCACCGACTTGGGAGTGGTTAAAACAGGAAATGAATGATGGAGAAGATGTCGAAATACTATTCGGTTGGTACGATGCAAGTGGTGTAAGGCATGGAGGACATTGGGTAACTGTAACGGGAATTAGCGAAGTGAAAAGTGCAAGAGGATTATATTTCAAAGACGATAAAAATCAAAAAGACACAGGCAGAACAAGAGAGCAATTCGTAAACTGGGTCTCGGGAAATGGAGGATGGTCGAGATTTACCGGTTTAAATGTTGCAGGATATTATCCCTGGATTGAATCAGTAGTCTCCGAAAGCTATGATTCTACAATTCACCAGGATGCAGAGCCACTCGGCGCTAATGAATGCAGATTCTTCGAGATGATGTTCGGATTGGATGAAAAAAAAGGTGAAGTTCAGATGAAGGTTACACCCGACGAGCAGCCGAGATATTTAAACATGTGGGCTTCGAAAACCGAATCCAGAGATTTGAAATGGATAGGCTGGAATATCTTATTGGCTCCGTTCAGTGTCGAACAATTTTATACATTCTTCTTTGATTTCAAAGATATTGGATTTAATGAAGGTGACAGACATGATTCTATTCGGTTTGCTTATACAGTGACAGATACACCAATTACCAAAAAAGATACAATAAAGAATTATACAGATATTAAACTTGGTACTACTAATATTATCATAGGTGATGGCAGCTCGGACACCAATTTAGTCACATTACCAGCAGTGATTCCAACTATACCCGGATTTGAAGGATGGAGTTTGAAAACTTACGTTTATCGCGGATGTGAAGTTCCCAACATTGACCTCGATTCGACAAAAAATAATCCCGGGACTGTTCCCGGATATGCCGGTGACAAGAATGCATGTGGACCGGCAGCAGCATCGAACAGTCTTGAATGGCTGGCAAATATCAATCCCAAACTTGACCCCAAAAACACACACAGAGATAAGTTGAAGGAACTTAGTGCATTGATGAACAGGGCTAATAATGGTGGGGTAATGCGTGAGGACTTTATTAAAGCTAAACTCGCATTTATTGACAAATACAAATTGCCGATAAAAGTAAAATTCCAGGGTTTCAATTTTGGTACTAATGATATTAATTCGCCAAATACCGATTATGGGCATAAAGCTATCAACAAAAATGAATTTGCCAATAAACCGCCTAAATGGGATTGGCTTGTCCAGGAAATGAAGGACAGCGAAGATGTAGAGCTTGAGTTTGGTTTCTATGATAACACCGGAACCCGCCGCGGTGGTCATTGGATTACTGTAACGGGTGTAAGTGATGTAACAACAGCAAGAGGTTTATATTTTAAGGATGATTTGAATCAAAAAGATTCGGGAGGACTTAGAAATCCTTATGTTAATCTTAAAGATACACTTGGTTATACATATTTGCAGCAATTATCAATTGAAAGCGGTTATACCTGCTGGATAGAAACAATAGTATCAGAAAGTTACGATTCGACTGTTGCTTATACAGACGTTAAGGAACAACAAATGAAGGATGAAATTAAACTAAAAATAATACCCAATCCAAGCCCGTCAGGAAAGAACATTGAAATTAGCTTCATTTTGCAAAATCGATATGATGTTGAAGCAAAAATCTATGATTTACAGGGTAATCTAATTTCAAAATTATATAATGGCACTATGGATGAAGGAAATCAGAAATTCAATTGGAATTGCAAAAATATTTCAGGGAAGAATGTTTCTGCCGGAGTATATTTAATATCAATTAATATTAATGGTATAATATTGAGTGAAAAAATAATTATCGAATGATTCAAAATCACAGGGATGAATAAAAGCAGGGGTTCAAAATTTTGAACTCCTGCTTTTTTATAAAAATTATTTTACCTGTCTTTAATAAAGAAAAAATAAAAGAAAACAGATTCGGGCAGAGCCAATAAGACAAGAGATAAAGTATCTCTTGTAAACCAAATTGTCTCCCAAGTTTTAGGCATTACCTTGGAAATTGGGCTTGTCAAAGCCCATCCGATGGTGAAAAATAACCCGATAATAAGAAGTGCGAGAATGGCATCCCGGACCTTTCTTTTTTGCCAATTTTTTGTAAAGGCATAAAGTGCCGCAACAAGATGTAAATGAAAAATTAGTATTTCTATCATAAATTTATTAAATTATTGCTAAATAAAATTAGTATTCCTACAAATACAGGAAAAAATTATGGAAAAAACAAATGAACTCCGAATTGTATTTGTAACAACGGCAAATTTCGAAAATGCAAGGCAAATTTCAAAAATCCTTGTAACAGAAAAGCTCGCTGCCTGCTGTTCAATCATTCAGAATGTTACTTCCATATTCGGTTGGGAGGGAACAATTCATGAAAGAAATGAATATATGATTATGATTAAGACTACGGAAAAGCGGCTTGGAGAGCTTGAAGAGAGAGTCAAACAAATGCATTCGGACGATGTACCGGAAATAATTTCAATGAACATAGATAAAGCTTCCGAATCATTTATGCAATGGATAATGCAATGCGTTATGTAGAGACATAAAATTCCATGTCTCATCAAGCAGGATTAGTCATGAGAAAGGAAAAAGACAATATTGACAAAACTGTTCAGGAAATTACATATAAATCCATACGTAATTGGAAGGAAGATGAGCGACCGCGGGAACGGCTGATTCGTCATGGTGGAGCAAGTCTCTCAGATTCGGAATTACTCGCAATTTTAATTTCTTCGGGTACAAAAGGTTTTTCTGCTCTCGATGCATCGCGGAAATTATTAAATAAATATTCTTCAATCACAAATCTGGTATCATGCGATTTAAGTGAATTAAAAAAAACAAAAGGTGTTGGTTCTGCAAAGGCAGTCAAATTAGCTGCAGCTTTTGAAATTGCAAGGAGAATCAAAGCGGAGCCATTCTCACAGAAAAAGATTTTCCGTACACCAGAAGAAGTTGCATATTATTATATTCCGAAATTTCATGGAGAGCGAGTCGAAACTTTCTTCATATTGCTTCTTAATTCAGCAAATCAGATATTTCGTGAAGAAGTAGTCGCAAAAGGAACTTTGAACAGCAGTATAGTACATCCGCGTGAGGTTTTCAGATTTGCAATTACCGAAAGTGCTGCGGGAATAATTTTAATTCATAATCATCCTTCAGGAAATTCTGAACCGTCAAAAGAGGATTTACTCATTACCAAACAATTAGTTGAAGCAGGAAAAATTATTGATATAAAAGTTCTTGACCATATAATCATTGCAGGTGAATCGTTTACGAGCTTTGCACAAAAAGGACTTATTTAATTAACAATAAATGATACATAATCAATAATGAAAAAGAATATTTTATTACTGTTCTTAATTTTATTCTTAAATGATTATTCTTTTGGAAAAGGGAAGTTGATTCCGTACGAGGATGGAGATTTGATGGGATATAAGGACAGCAGAGGAAAAATTATTCTTCCTGCAAAATACAGGATGGCTGAGAAATTTTCCAAATTCGGTATTGCGGCAGTGGTTGATGACAGTTCCTGGGCATATATAGATTCCAAAGGTAATGTATTAATCAGACCATGCAATTGGGATAATTTTCCGGATGAATTTTGCAATGGACTTGCGAGATACAGGAAAGATGATTTGTATGGATTCTTCAATCAAAAAGCTGAAATTGTAATACCTGCCAAATACAGCTTCTGCTCACGCTTTTCAAGCGGTCTTGCTGCAATTTGCGAAGGATGCAAAAAATATTATATCGGTGAATATGATTTTTATAAAGGTGGTAAATGGGGATTTATAAACATTAAAGGCGAAATTGTAATAGAACCTGTTTACGAAGAAGCGTATGATTTTGAAAATGGTATTGCACGAGTGAAAAAGGATAGTGTTTGGTTTGAAATTAATAAAAAAGGGAAATTGATTAGGAAAGTGAATTAAAAAAGTATAAAAGGGAATTAATTATGAAAAATCCACTTATTGTTTTGTTATCGGATTTCGGTGAAACTGATATTTATTCGGGCGTTGTTAAAGGTGTGATTAACTCAATTTGCAACGATGCACATTTAGTTGACCTGACACATAACATTTTGCCGCAGAATATAAAACAGGCGGCTTTTATTCTGAGAAATACAGTTCAGTATTTTGCACCTGAAACAATATTTGTATGTGTAGTTGACCCGGGCGTCGGCAGTGAAAGGAAGTCAATTATTTTAAAAACTGCAAAGAGATATTTCATCGCTCCGGACAACGGCTTATTAAGTTATATAATCTGCGATGATGAATGTGAGATTTATGAATTGAATAATAGCAAGTATTTTCTTAGTGATGTGAGTTATACATTTCATGGCAGGGATGTGTTTGCTCCTGTTGCTGCTCACCTGGCAAATGGAACAGAAATTAAGAATTTCGGAAAATTGATTAAACTAAAAGATATTGTAACAATCCCTCCCCCGCTTTTCCAAAAAGAAGCAGTTCATACTTGGCTTGGTGAAGTTATTTATTATGATTCCTTCGGAAACATTATTACTTCGATTCAGGCGAAAGATATTGGTGCCTCTTTCGACTCCGTTCAGGATGATACACTTAAAACTGAGGGATGGAGATTTGAAATTTCAAATCATATAATAAAAGGCTTGAAAAAAACATATTCATGTGCAAAGCCCGGAGAATTACTCGCATATAGCGGTAGTTTCGGCTTTATTGAAATTGCCCTGAGGAATGGTAATGCGGCACAAACTCTCAACATAAAGAGCGGCGATAAAATCAGAGCGATAAAGTTTAATTAATAATGAAAAAAGAATAATTTATTATTTCACGACTTTGAAAAATTATTTTTATTGAATTAATGAATAATTTGTAAGGTTTTATATAATGAATTATTCGGAGTTTGCAATTTTAAAATATATGAACCTGATTGAAAATTTTCAATATTAAATTCCTTGAAATATTGTCCCGGCTTTAGATTTTCATCAAATAATTCAGAGATTTTTTGGCCGAAGAAATTATATATTTCGAGTGTAGTTTCCCCTTCTTCAATTAAACCAAAATCAACTTTAATGTCCACGGAAGCAGGATTAGGTCTGGCTTGCCTCAAATAAAGAATTGATTTATCATCAAACAATCTAACGTTTGGACTTTTACATAGATTTTTCAGACAGAATCTTCCTGAAATCGTATCGACTTTTATTTGACCACAATTCCATTTGAAATTCATCAAATTTATATCTGTACATTCGGTATTTCCCAAAACAGCTATGAACTCAAAATTCATGAGTTGCCTTCCAGTCGCTTTATCCGATACATTAATTACTTCATAATCCCCATTAATAGTTCCTTTCGGCGTATTTCCTGTTGGGACTAGGATTGATTTATTATAGCTAATTGCTGCATCATATTGCCCGAGAGAACAGTTCGGCTCAAGAGGAGAAATAATGTGCATTGGTACCACAACCTTTTCTCCAATATTAGCATAAACGGTATCGAGTTGTATAACAGTTGATGTATTCAATACATTAACTGTAGTATCTATATCTACGTAGCAAAGATTATTATTATTAACCTTGACACTATAATTTCCCTGCTGATTAACATAAATTGACCTCGTTGTATCCCCGGTTGTCCACAAATAAGAATCACCTAAAGGAGCAGTCAATTGCACACTATCGCAGGCACATATTGTAGTAGGTTTATCAGTTGTTATTAGACGGTTGGGGAATGGAATAATCTTTACTTCAACTGTATCATTAGATACGCAGTTTAAACTATCAGTAACAGTTAAATAATAAGTTGTAGTATCGTTGACACTGACTGTTGGTGTTGCAATATTCGGATTATTCAATCCTGCCGAAGGTTGCCATGAATACTGAAACGGAGGCACTCCTTTCGACGGTATTCTCCCGATTTGAGCAGTTTGACCTTCACATAATACTAAATCGGGTCCGGCATCGGCTTGGACAGAACATACAGCCCGGAATGATATATCATCTATTGCAAAATCGTTACCACCTGCCTTTGTTACAGTGTCAATAATGGTTATTACAGCAGTTCTGATTGCACCCGAATTCCAGATAAATGCCACTGAATCCCATCTGCATACTGCTGCAGTTAAGTATAAATAACCAATAATATTTCCATTAATGCGAACTTCGAGATTTGCAGGGTCTTTATGATAACAACTTTGAGCCCAAAAAGAAAAAACATAATCATTATTAGGAATAATATTTCTGATTGTATCACCCCAACAAACAATATCGGTAAAAACATAACCGTTTAAAACAAGCATTAAACTGTCAGAACCTGGTGTGTGGTCGGAACAATCTGCGAGAGAATCATATATTGCTTTTGGTTTAGATGTAATTGTGTAATTCCCTTCGAGTGTAAGGTCAGTTGCTGAATAAAAGTAATCTGTAAAGAAGCCTCTGTTCCCCTGGCTGAAATCACCATTAATTATATTTTCATAAGGACTAAGAATGTAATTTTGAGAGTATAAATTAAGTGCCGGAAAAAATAATATTAAAAATACAAATACAGATTTAAATCGAGTTAATAGTTTTAAACCAAATATAGCATTTTCATTACTTTTTGTATAAAAATATTCCCGGCAAATTTTAATTATAAATTCAATCAACTAATTACCCTTAGATTATCAAGATTTTTCCGAAGCAAATTACGAAAACTGCAAGAATTATAAAAAAGCACAGCACAAAATTGATTGCATAAATCATAATCATAAATACCAAAATCTTAATATGGAATTGAGAATTAACAATATATTATTAATTTGCATTCTTTATAAATCAATTTGAATCAAAATCTAATAAAAAAAATTATAAATTCAGGAAAAATTATGAGTATTTTAGTTAACAAAAAATCAAGAGTAATTGTTCAGGGAATAACCGGTTCGGAAGGTACTTTCCATACAGCACAGATGATTGAATACGGCACAAAAGTTGTCGGCGGCGTAACACCCGGAAAAGGCGGACAGGATTATAACGGCAAAGGAGAATCAATTTTCAAAAAGCCGGTTCCTATATTCAATACGGTAAAAGAAGCAGTTGAAAAAACATTAGCAGACGTTTCAATTATTTTCGTCCCACCTCAAGCTGCGGCAGATGCAATTCTCGAATCAATTGATGCAGGAATCAAACTTATTGTAACAATAACGGAAGGTGTACCAACACGGGACATGATTAAAGTTAATTCGGCATTAAAGCAATCAAATGCAAGATTAATCGGACCAAATTGCCCCGGAATTATCACCCCGGGAGAATGTAAAATCGGTATTATGCCGGGTTTCATACACAAGCAGGGAACTGTCGGGGTGGTTTCGAGGAGTGGTACATTGACTTATGAAGCGGTCAAGCAAATTACTGACATGGGCTTGGGCCAGTCAACCTGTATTGGTATAGGTGGTGACCCGATTATAGGAACGCAATTCCTCGATGTTATTAAGCTATTCAATGAAGACCCTGACACAGAGGCAATAATGATGATAGGCGAAATCGGAGGTAATGCCGAAGAAACAGCAGCGGATTTTATTAAGAAGAATGTTAATAAGCCGGTAATAGGATTTATTGCCGGAAGAACTGCTCCTCCGGGAAGACGCATGGGTCATGCGGGAGCTATCATTTCCGGTGGTAAAGGGACAGCCGCAGAAAAAATCAAAGCATTGCAGGAAGCAGGTATTTACGTAGTCGAATCCCCTGCTCACATAGGTATTACAGTTGCAAATGCTTTGAAATCGAAAAAGCCGAAGATAAAGAAAACCAAGAAAACTGTTACTACAAAAGTTGCTACTTTAAAAAAGACAAAGTAGCTATAAAGTGGATTTATAAAGTGTAGAGACAGAACGGCGTTCTGTCTCTATATTTTTATACATCAATTGTTTGAAATGAATAAAGAAAAATGCTTTATTCATTATTTCGTCAAATAAACGAATTTATAAACAATTTTTTTGAGACCAATTTACAATTAATGTGTCATTAGATATTGAGGAAATGATGATTGAAAAAACTTTAGCTATTATTAAGCCCGATGCAGTGAAAAAAAATGTTATTGGTGAAATTATCGGTATGATAACAAAAGCCGGTTTCAGGATACTTGGAATGAAATATACGAGGATTAACAAAGAACAAGCCGGTTCATTTTATGAAGTTCATAAGGAGAGACCTTTTTACAATGACCTGGTGGATTATATGAGCAGTGGTCCTATAGTTCCGATTGCCTTAGAGAAAGAAAATGCAATCGAAGATTATCGGAAACTTATTGGAAGCACTGACCCGGCACAGGCAGAAGAAGGAACAGTCAGAAAGCTATACGGAGAATCCAAATCTTACAATGCAGTACACGGCTCCGATTCGGTGGAAAACGGAATTATTGAAATAGGTTTCTTTTTCAGCAAAAGCGAATTGGTTTTATGTGATTAAATAATAAAATTTTAAATGATTTATATAATATTAATAAATGCTTAAAGAGTTAATACAAATAAATTCAACATCGAAATTTGTAAATCCATTTTGGGAATACAAAGTTGACGAATACAAAATGCCTAACGGGAAAACAGGAGAATACCATTATGTGAATTCCCGGGGTGCTACTATGATTATTCCGGTAACAATGCAGAAAAAATTTGTGATGATAAAACAATACAGGTATCTGAATAAAAAAACGAGCATAGAATTCCCCGGTGGAGGAATTATTAACGGTTTGAATCCTTTGGATAATGCAAAAAAAGAACTATCGGAAGAAACCGGCTATACAGCTTCTACCTTGAAATTATTAGGTGAATACAATCCTTACAACGGAATAACAAATGAAATTTGTCATGTGTTCATGGCAGACGGATTAAACTGCATAAAGCCAAAGCCAGATGAAAGTGAAGAGTTCGAAATAATGGAATATACACAGGATGAAATAAGAAGTAAAATATACAATGGCGAAATTTGGGATGGAATGACTATAGCTGCATGGTCAATCTATTTAATCAACAGTGAAAAAAATTAACAAAATAAGTAACAGAGGTAAAAATGAAAAAAGCTATAATCTTATTAATCATATACATCATATCATTGCCTGTATTAGCCGATGATACAAAAAAAGGTATGGGACAGGACAATTCCCAAAAAGAGGAAGTCGTTAAATACAAGCCCAAAGTTATATACCATTCAAATGCTTACCGGCTGTACAAATTTACCGAAACTACAAATGTAAAACGCATATATAGTGACAGCAGTACTAAAGAATTCAAAAGGGAAGTAACTTATTTTTTCACTTTGACAATTTTTGAAAAACCCGAGAATGGTTTTGAAACAGTAAAAGTTGTTATTGATTCCATGCTTTATAAATTGACCGATGGCGATAAAGTGGTCGAGTTTAATTCGCAAGCAGAAAAAATTAAACCAATCCGGCTCAAAGACCTCGAAGTAATGTCGGTACCTCTAAGCAGGCAATTTGACATGACGTATTCACCATACGGAGAAGTTGCAAAAATAGAAAGCCCTGATATACAGGATGAAATCGATTTTATTAAAGAAGGCGATGCCAAATATGGTAAAGATAAGGATGAACTGAAAGATTTGATTTGGTTCGATGGATTGTCTGACAACAGGATGAAACATATTGCAGACCTGCAAAAAATCATTTTCTCACAGGAATCTATGGCTAAGGATAGTATATGGCATTCACCTTTCACAATTCAAATAGACGGAAAGGATTTCATTGACACTGTAAGTTCAAGAATTGCCGAATATAACAACGGCTCTTATACAATAGAATCTAAAACTAATAATTTGAAACCGATTACAAAAGCGTATTACTTTTATGGAGTAGTTAAGCCGGCAAGAATAGAATCTGCGAAAGGAGATGGTTATTATATCATACAAATCAATCCAAAGGGAATCATTTCAAAAGTAGATGCTGAATTCATAATTGAATCGGATTGCAAAGTAAGGTTCGAACCGTTCAAAGAACAGGTCCAATCAAAAATGGTTTGGGAATACCTGGGGCAGTTTAAACTTTAAACTGAAAAATAAGATAATCCTTAATTGTTGATATTGTTTCACTTTATTAAAATTTTGATTTACATATCCTAAAATAGTGTAAACTCTCCTGACTTCCGCATTTTTTAAAAAAGACAGAAAAAAACGCTGGAAACACGCATAAATACTATATTTGAATTTTTACGTTGGGTGTCCCAGAGGAGTTTTTTATGTTTGTTCGAAAAAAG
>SCSM01000001.1 GCA_004322215.1 Bacteroidota bacterium
TAACGATAGTATTGTTTTTTATTCAAATGCAAGCGGTTTAGATAATATTTCATATTTGAGTGGAGAGGGCATTGATACTACCACATCAGTTATTGATGTAGATGTTGAAGTTCAAAATTATCTTTATGCTTATCCCCCATTCCCGATGCCTGCAAAAAATTATATCAAAACCCTAATTTACTGGGATTTGAGTTTGGATATTGATAAAGATATTATCGAAGTCTATAATATTTATGGGGAAAAGTTAGAGGGAAGAGAAAGAATCAGAATAGATAAGCAAAATCAATACAGTGGCTGGCTTGTTTGGGATTGTTCCGATGTGGAATCAGGAATATATTTTATAAAGATTAACCATGGTACAAGAACAATATATTTGAAAGTTATGGTTGATAGGTAAAAATTTTTTTTGCTTGTCATTCATTGCGGTGCTGAAGTGCAGTGGCTGAAAGTAATGAAAAGCGAGTAAAATAAACCGTGCCAGGAATAAATCCTGACACGGCATTTTTATTTATTGTGTAATATTAATTAAAGGTTTTTAAACATATCTTCTACCTCCTTTTTGTCAACGTCCATTATATATTGAATGCCGCTGATTTCGGAAGCTTGTTTCGTAAGACAAGCAATATCATTTCTTGTGATATATTCAAGAGAGAATTTTCTTGCACCTGTCATCAACTGACGCAATCCCTGTGCTAATCTCTCATAATAAGTGTATAACCCAAGTGCACCTGTGGGTAATTTTTCAAATTCAGCATCTCCAAGTTCTTTTCTCAGGTGGGCAGCGGTAACGAATACTTCATCTTTCGTGGTACCGAACCTTTCGACATAAACAGGAACCTGACCTTCATCAATTGACCTGCCGATTGTTTTGCCAACCATTGCTGCAGCAATCGGCGAACGAGCCATACCAATCATTTTCACAAACGGAGCGCCAAGTGACAGTCCTTTGAAAATCTGGTCTTCAAAAGTGAAGCCACCTGCAAGTACGAGTGCAGGCACATGTTTCTTGGCATCCTTCAATCTCTTTGCATACTGATAGAGTAATGAGTGTAATTCAACAGGAGGCACACCCCATTCATTCATCATTCGCCATGGGCTCATTCCGGTTCCGCCGCCGGCACCGTCAACGGTCAACATATCCAATTTATATTTTGATGCGAATGTGATGGCTCTTGCCAAATCTCCAGGGACATAAGCTCCTGTCTTCAGGAATAAATATTTTGCTCCGGCTTTTCTCAATTCTTCGACACGTTGGGCAAAACCTTCTTCAGATACCATTCCAACCCGTGAATGTCTCTCGAATTCTTTGAATGCACCCCTCTCGAATGCCTTGATTACGTTTGGTTCTGTTGGATTAGGCAAAACAATATAACCCCTGTCATATAGTGTTTGAGCTTTTTTGAGGTCATTGATTTTTACTTCGCCTCCGATATTTTTTGCTCCCTGGCCCCATTTCATTTCTACTATTTCGACACCAAGCTTATCAATAGCATATTCCTGGACACCAAGCCGTGTGTCTTCGACATTTGCCTGGACAATTATAGCACCATAGCCGTCTCTTTGGTGGTCTTTATATAATTTGACCCTGCGTTTCAGGTCAACGGTATCGCTGATTTTTCCATTCTTAATCGTGGCTTCCATATCCATTGCACCGACATTTTCACCGATTGTAAGACCAGTTCCCGCAAGAGCCGAACCGATTGCCAGGCCCTCCCAGTTATTCTTCGCAACATTTGTCGAACCAATACCAGGAATAATCCATGGATAACGGAATTTAATTTTATTGTCATGACCAATTTTCACTTCAAGATTTACTGCCGGGAAAATAGCTTTATCACTATCCGCCTCGATTCCCTGGGCGCCAACTGCAGTTCCCATTATATTGAAATCCGAATAATCTACAGGGTATTTCTTTTCGGATGCAGTTGTGATAACACCAAAAGGTTGCGGATAAATTACTTCATGTCCACGGTATGATGATTTACCTATTTCGCACATTCCAATACAACCGTCAACACAAGTTACACACATTCCCGATGCCGGGCTAATCGAATCTTCTGTTCTGTTTTTTGTTAAAGTAGCTGCCGATGAATTCACTCTCGAATACATTATCATTTGAACACCTTAAATTTGTTATTAATTTTATTTACTTTATTTCTGTTTTTTTTAATATCATTACTTGTAAAAATTTATTAATCCACATTATAAATTAGAATAGTGCGTTCCCGAAATTTCACAGGCAACACATGGGTCCATATAGCACATCATTTCCTTGAATTTATCTTTTTCGACACATGGCAGAGACAAGTTGACACAACCATTGCAAATTGCATTTTCTTTGTCAGTAAAGGTGCATCTCAATTGACATGCAGGGCAGACGTATATACAGCCGCCGCATAATCTACATTCTTCTGATTTTATGTTAAACGGTGTACCTATTGTTCTTGTTTCTCCTCTGCCATGATAACCCAAGGCATTTCCTGTCATTTGCTCGTGACACATTCTTACACATCTTCCGCATAAGATGCAGGTTTCCCATTCTTGTTTGAATCTTTGCTGCCTGACATCGTATTTTGATGCGAGGTCTTGAATTGTCTTCGATTGAGGGCATGAAGCAAGAAGTAATTCAATTACCATTCTCCTTGCTTTCACAACTCTTGCAGTTGATGTACGAATCTTCATACCTTCTTCACATGGATAGGTACAACTCGATACAAGTTTGGCTCTCGCTCCTTCACCTATTTCGACAACACAAAGACGGCATGCACCGTAGGGAGTCAATCCCTCCAAATGGCATAATGTCGGAATCGGAAATCCAAGAAACTGTGCCGCTTCGAGAATTGTCGTTCCTTTTTCAACAGCTAATTGTGCTCCGTTTATTGTAATATTAATCATACTAATACCTCTCCTTCCGGGACACTTTTATTTTGCATAATATCCCCCATAAATTCAGCTTGTTCTCTTTTAATTTTTTCAGCATAAGTGAAATCAAGGTCGCACCGCATGCACCTCGATGCTTCGTAAACAGCAGATTCTTCGGATAAGGTCTGTTCCACCTCCTCCAGCGAGCTTCTCCGTTTATCAACAGAAATAGTGGGAAGTTTGATTCGCTTCAATTCCTCCTCACCTGTGTCTACTGTCACCATTGGTTCTATATAAATTGCAGGCATCTTTTTCTCAAGTGGTTTCGATAATTCTTCACCGTTCAAAAAGCGGTTAATCATTATCGCTGCCTTTTTACCCGCAGCTATTGCTTCAATAACTGTGTTGGGTCCTGTTACTACATCGCCACCTGCAAAAACACCAGCCCTGTTTGTTTCAAGAGTCTCCTGATTGACAATTAATGTTCCCCATTTATTTACTTCGATTCCCATATATGAAATATAACCGACATCTGGAGTATCTCCAATAGTTACGATTAAATTATCAAGACCTGCAAAAAACTCTGTTCCTTTCACCGGCTGTGGATTTCTTCTTCCGCTTGCGTCAACATCTCCCAGCATGTTTTTAATGAATTCAACACCTGTCAATTTGCCATTCTCTGAATTTATTTTAACCGGTGATACGAGTGTCTGCAATTCAATTCCTTCATCCAAAGCCGCATCAATTTCATGTTGCAATGCCGGCATCTCATTCCGTGTTCTCCTGTAAAAGATAGTAACGCTTTCGACATCTTTTTGTCTCAGAGCCACTCTCGCAGCGTCAATTGCCGAATCGCCTCCTCCAATCACACCAACTTTACCATGAGCAAGTTTTTTTCCTTCAATATTGAATGATTTCAGAAACTCAATAGCTGGGAACACACCTTCGAGGTCTTCACCTTCTATGTTCAAGAGCTTGCTCTTATGTGCGCCCATTCCTAAGAAAATTGCTTTGAATCCATTATTCAGTAAATTGTCTATTGTGATGTCTCTTCCAAGTGCGGTATTGCATTTCAGCGTAATATTTTCATCAATTAATTCTTTAATTTCCTCTTTTAAAATTTTTCTCGGCAATCTGTATTCGGGAATACCACTGATTAGCATACCTCCCGCTTCAGAATCCTTTTCAAACACAGTTACTTTGTAACCCATCAGGGAAAGTTTATGAGCCGCAGTCAGTCCGGCAGGACCGGCACCAATAACAGCCACTTTATTATCCCCTGCATTATCCTTTACTTTTCTGACCGGCTTATAAACCGATGGCTCTATCATATCAGTAATAAATCTTTTCAAAGCTCTGATTGCAACCGGTTCACCTGTCAACACACCCGCACGGCACATCTTCTCGCACGGATGACTGCATACCCTTGCACAAACTGACGGGAAAGGATTTGCTTCTCTCAAAGCAATGTATGCTTCTTCATATTCACCTCGTGCAATATGTGCAATATAACGCCATGCTTCAGTACCAATCGGGCAGGTTGCCTGGCAGGGAGCTCCTACTATATCTTTACAAACTCCCGCTGTACAATGTTTATTTTTTATATGGTCAATATATTCATCTCTGAAATATCTTAATGTCGAAAGTACTGGATTTGCTGCTGTCTGTCCAAGACCACACATTGTCGTATCCTTAACAACCAGTGCAAGTTCCTCCAACAAATCAAGCTGTTCCAATGTACCTTTGCCTTTTGTGATGTCATCCAGAATTTCAAACATTCTTTGAGTTCCTTTACGGCAAGTGAAACACTTTCCGCATGATTCGCTCTTAAGAAAATTCATGAAATATCTAGCTACATCAACCATGCAGGTTCTTTCATCCATTACAATCATGCCACCGGAGCCCATTATCGAACCGGCTTCAGATAACTTTTCAAAATCAATCGGCAAGTCAAACAAACTTACAGGAATGCAACCACCTGAAGGTCCGCCACTTTGGACTGCTTTTATTTTAAAGTCTTCAGGAGCTCCACCTCCAATATCATATACTAGTTCTTTAATTGTTGTACCCATTGGTATTTCAACAAGTCCCGTGTTTTTTATCTTTCCGACTAAGCTGAAAATTTTTGTTCCTGTACTGTTTTTTGTTCCGATTTTGGCATATTCGGCTCCACCGATTTCAATTATAATAGGTATATTAGCCCAGGTTTCTACATTATTAATTGCAGTTGGCTTTCCATAAACACCTTTTTCAACAGGGTAGGGTGGCCTTTGTCTTGGTTCGCCCATCTTTCCTTCAACAGATTTGATTAATGCAGTTTCTTCACCACATACAAATGCACCTGCTCCCCTGACAATTTTTATATCAAAATTGAATTTCGTACCTAATATATTTTCGCCAAGCAATCCAATGTCTTTTGCCTGTCTTAAAGCAATTGTCAAATGTTTAATAGCCAATGGATATTCATTTCTTACATATACGACACCGTGAGTAGCACCTGTTGCAAAAGCTCCGATTAACATTCCTTCAATAATACTATGCGGATTACCTTCCAGAACGCTTCTGTCCATATAAGCACCCGGGTCACCTTCGTCAGCATTGCATATAAGATATTTTCCCTTATCATTTGGTTGTTTAGACAAATATTCCCATTTTATTCCTGTCGGAAAACCTGCTCCTCCGCGTCCTCTGATTCCTGAGGTTTTCACTTGTTCGATGATTTGCTTTGGTTCCATTGAACTCAGAACTTTTTCAAGCGATTTATATCCGAAGTTTGTGAAATAGTCAACAATTCTTATTGGGTCAATATTCTGGTTCTTTGCTAATATAGTTCTTTGCTGTTTTTTGAAAAATGGAATATCATGTTGTTTATAATAAATTTCTCCGGTTTTCGGGTCCCTGTATAATAATTCTTCAACCAATTTACCTTCAATCGTAGCTTCAATTATTTTTGGTATAGCATCTAAAGTAACTTTATGATAAAATGCATCACCGGGTTTAGTTAAAATAAATGGACCCATTTCACAAAAACCGTGGCATCCTGTTATCTTCAATGCCATCTTGTTTTGAAGAGATTTTTCGATTATGTATTTTTTCATTCCACGTATAATTTCCTGCGTACCGCTTGCATGGCATGCTGTTCCGGAACAAATTACAAGTTGTGGCTTATCATCATTCTTGATTTTTTCAAATAATGACCAATAAAGTTTCTTGAGGTCATCAATCGAATTCAACTTTTTAAGTTCTTCTATCGAAGATATATCACTCATTATTTTTCTCCTGTATTTTTTACATTATGGATTGATAAACTAAAACAGATCCAATAAATGTCCTTTGCAACCACGCTTCGGACAAACTTGTACAATACCGCCTCCTTTCAACATAAGAGGAATCATGTGTTCTCCACATTCGGGACAAATGGTATGACTTTTTAGCTCTGCATGACAATGAGGACAGAAGAAATTGACAGTTGCCTCATCAGGTAACTGATGTTCGCAAACAATATTATAACTTCCATACATACTTGACAGACGTAACGAGCCGTGTTTATCCTTAAATGAAATAGTCAGTCTTATTGATGGAAATTCATCAATTAGAACTTCTCTGTCCATCAGTGTGTGGTTGCACTTTGTACAACTGACTTCAACAGGAAAAATTCTTTTATCACCTTCCACCTTGATTGCGTCAAGTCCTTTCCTTGCTTCGTCAAGAATTTGTTTAACCTTGGTCGTTTTAACTTTTGAAAAGTAATGCCCGTCAACGACAGTAACAGGGCCCAAAGCACAAGCACCAAGACAATTAACCGTTTCAAATGTGAATTCCCGGTCTGATGTTGTATCTCCGGGTGAAATCTTCAGTTGTTTTTGAAATTCATCTGCGATTGTCTGTCCTCCTCTAACATGGCAAGCAGTACCCAGGCAACAATTGATAAGATGTTTTCCTTTTGGTTTTAAGCTGAAATACCTGTAGAAAGTTGCTACTCCATAGATATCAACCAAAGATTTACCTGTTTTTTCGGCAACTGTCTTTAACGCATTTTCCGGCAGGTAACTATACTTCGACTGAATATCCTCAAGGATTGAGATTATCCCGTCACCTTCACTATTATGTTTCTCTACAATTTTTAGAACTGCATCATCATTCATAAATAACCATTATTACTGAATAATAACATTAATTATATTTATTTAAGTATAAAATTTCCTGCTACTATTTATTTTTTTTGTGCTGTTCTTTTTACTGCAGTTATAAATAAAACTTGACTGACGATGTTCTGAGTTCGCCAACTATACAATACCTTTACTATCCGGATGTCCGGATTTCAATAAGCTTCCTATGCCAGGAAGCAATATTTAGAAAACTGCAGGTTTAATTTTTCTATTCTCACTGAAGAACAGAAAAGAACAATTCACAAATGTATTCTGAAATGATAATTCGAAAGGAAATTGAAGAGTAATTCTTTCATCCATTCTAATCAAAATCTTTGCAGCAGTACTTGCTTTACTTATTTTACAACAATCGCTAAGCATCAAATCTTATCTTACCACTTATAACAACTCTATATTGACAAATTCCCCAAACTCTTACTAATCTTTCCTGTCAATATATAAAATTATCCCGTTCATATAAGCAAACTAAAAAAAATTCCTTAACTACCAAACAAAAATTATTATTTATAAATTTTTTTCTGATTTTTTTTCATAAAACTTTAATTATGGTCTATGAATGAAATGAAAAATCAAACCTTTTCAATTTCCTTATAATTTTGTATGTTTGATAAATGTTTGATTCATAAATGTTTAAAAATTATTATATATGTCTATTGTTGAAGATTTAATCGGGACACAAGAGTTTGCAACATTACCACCGGTTGCAACAAAAATACTTAAATTACTTGAAAATGATAATATAGATTTCAGGGATATAGCCAGGATAGTAGAATCCGATGCATCCTTAACATTAAAGTTACTAAAAGTAGCGAATTCACCTCTTTATGCTTCACGAACTGAAGTTACATCTGTTCAGCAGGCAATAGTTACGCTCGGATTAAACCGGCTTACAAATATCGTTCTTGGCATATCAATTTTTTCAAGATTTTTCTTCAGCTCGCAGAAACAGGCGGCTGATATAATTCAGAAATTTTGGTGGCATTCTTCTTGCACAGGTATGGTTGCGAAATCACTTGCTATAAAACTTAATAGATTTTTCAAAGAGAATGAATTTATTGGGGGCTTGCTACATGATATTGGCAAGCTTGCTATGATTCAATACAACTCAAAGATGTACAGAAGTGTAATCGAAATGGTCGAAAAACAAGGAATTTTCGACATTGAAGCCGAGCAGTCAATATTTGGTGTTGACCATATCGAAATTGGAAAAAGCATAGCAGAACACTGGAAATTGCCTCATGAGCTTTATTCAATAATTTCAGGGCATAATAATCCTACGATTTTGCAGGAAAACAGGGAATTGACTGCTATCGTGCGTTTTGCTGATGTCCTTTGTGAAATTTGGGGTGCAGATGTTTACGAGGGATTTAAAACTGTTAATTTGCGTGAACAAGAGTCATGGTTATTATTATGTTCATCATATCCTGAACTTGCTTCTTTTGATGTCGAAGCATTCACATTTGAACTTGAAGAAGATTTCAAAAATTCTTCAACATTTCTTAGCTTGATATCTCAAAATCAATATTAATAGTGTTTATTAAATGTTTATTTAAGTTCCTGCTCGATAGATTCAACAATCACTTTTGTAGAACCAAGACGGTCAGTTACATAGTGTCCTACTTTCGAACCAAGCTCCATTCTTGTTTCTGGAGATTTTAATAATTTGTTTAGCCATTCGATTAAATCATCTTTTTCTTTTATTATTTTTAAACCGCCGATGTGATGAAGCGAAATAGCATCAGGTGAATTGTGGTATTTTACTCCAGTAGCAAGTGGAATTCCATATCCTGCGGGTTCAGTTACGCTGTGAACACCAACACCGAAACCACCTCCTATGTATGCTGCATCGGCTAATGAATACAACCGTAGTAATTGACCAATCGAATCAACGATTAGATGATTCCAGCCCAGAAAATTTTTAATTTCATTTTCATCCCGATTAAATGAGAGAAAATTCAATATTTCACTTAATAGAAATGAATTAGGTAGAAGATGTTTGACATTTTCAACATGTTTTTCTGTTGGCTCATGCGGAACCAATATCAATCTTATTGCCTGGTGGTTTTCTTTCTCGAAATGTTTGATGGCATCGATAATTATTTCTTCATCGGGTTCCCAGGTACTTCCTGCAACAAGCACAAGTTTATTATCTTTAAACATATCTTTAGGAAGAATGGTTTTTCGTTTCGATTCGTTGACTTTCTCGACGATACGGTCAAACCTTGTATCAGAAGATGTAATGATTTGAGTTTTTAATTTCATTTTTTTGAAATGTTTTGTTTCATTTTCAGAAACTGTAAAGATTTTATCGAATAAATTATAATTAGATTTCATCAATGAACTTATAATTGGCAATTTATTTAGCATTTTATTTACCGGAGCAGTCGCACATATCAGGTATGTAAGGACAGCTCTTTTTTTCAATTGCCAAAGATGATTTCTCCATATTTCATAACGAACAAATAATGCAAAATCTGGATTAATAAGCTCAATTAACTTTTTTGCTCTGGAAATGGAATCAAAAGGCATGTATATTAATGAATCAGCAAATTTGTAATTTTTTTGATTGTTATAACCGGATGGGGAGTAGAATGTAACAATTATTTTAATTTTATCATTATTTTTTTTCAGTAATTCAATTACCGGTTTTGCCTGCTCGAATTCACCCATTGAAGAAGCGTGGAACCATATAATTTTTGTATAATTATCCCGTTTGATTTTATCAATTTGCGATAAAAGCCGCTTCCAATTTTTTTCCCTGTCTTTGACTTTCGGGTTATACAAGCGCATAAACTGCAAAATCAGCCAAAGCACAGGTACGAATAAAATATTATAAATTAAAGTCCAAATCACTTAATAATTACCAAAAATTAAAATTCAAAAATATGAATATATGAATAAATAAAAACAATTATCAAATTCGGACTATTTAGTCCTTTTTTGTATTTTTGTTTAATTATTAAATTAGATATAGTAAAATTTGTTTGTTATTTATAAAAAATAGGATAAAAAAAATGAATCAAAATTACCTCGATGTTTTAACAAATGACCATCTGCTAATAGAAAAGGCATTGCTACTTGTTGAGAAAGAATCGAAGAAAGCTGATAAGATGAATGTCAGTATGGTGAAAACACTTATTGAATTTCTTGATGCTTATGGCGATAAATGTCACAACATGAAGGAAGAGAAAATCTACTTTCCGTTGCTCCTTGAGAGAGGATTACCACCCCAAGGTCCAATCGGTGTTATGTTGCAGGAACACCAAATGGAAAGGGATTTTCTCGATAATCTAAGCCAAATGATTGATGAAATTGAAAAATCGGGAGAATTAAATCCGCAGTTCATTAAGCTTGTATCGGGATATGAAGAGTTAACCAAAAGTCACATCTGGAAGGAGAATGATATTCTCTATCCAATGGGAAAACACGTAATAAGTCCTGATGATGAAATTTATCTTTACGATGAATTTACAAAAATTGAGAATGATACTTCAGGTGCCGGAGCTTATGAAAGATATGTCGTGCAAATCAACACTTTTGAAAAACAAACAGGGCAGAGGGTTGATTTGCTCTCAGCAATATCAACAGAAATAATGACTAATATGCTCGATTCCATTCCAGTTGAGCTTTCATTTGTTGATGCTGATGACCGTGTGAGATATTTCAACAAAATTTATGAGAAGAAGATTTTCGGAAGAACTCTATCAGTCATCGGCAGGACAGTTCAGCAGTGCCATCCTCAGAAAAGCGTTCATCTTGTAACTCAAATCATCGAAGAGATGAAAGCAGGAAAACGTGACCAGGCATCGTTCTGGATTAACTTCGAAAGCATGTTTGTTCACATTTCATATTATGCAGTCCGAAATGAAACCGGAGAATACCAGGGCGTAGTCGAGATGGTGCATGATGTCAAACCATACCGTGAGCTTGAAGGGGAGAAGCGGTTGCTTGATGAGAATTAATTCTGAATGCTGAATTGAAATTGTAAAATTTAGAATGTAGGGGGCAGAATCCAAATCTGCCCTTGTGTTATTAGGAAAAATTAATTTTGAATTGCAATAATAAATTAGAAGTTCCGACTTAATTAGAAAAATATTTCATTAAGGGAATAGATTATGAATAAACAATTTTTAGTAGATGAAAAAGGCAATGTGAAAAGCGTTTTACTCGATTATGAGGATTTTAAGCAAATCGAAGAATTGCTTCTCGATAACACTTTAGGTAAATTGATGAGTCAAATATCCAATGAAGAAGAATTTGATTTAGCACATGTTAAGAAGGAACTTAACATTGAGCTATGAAATCATACTAAAAAAGCACGCAATAAAAGATATCGAAATTCTTCAACCAAGTTATCATAAAAGAATTGTTGAAACTATTTTTAAAATTCTACCAGCCATAAACAATTTGAATCAAATCAGTGACTGTCAAAAGATTAAAGGTTATGATAAATTCTACAGAATCAGAGTAGGTGATTACAGAATTGGCTTTGAACTTAGAGGTAACCAAATTGTTATTTACAGGATAATGCATCGAAAAGACATATATAAGCATTTCCCATAAAAATTTCTTTTTCTTCACACTTCAGCACCACAAATGGTTTTGAATAGGTCATTGCTATTGAAATTTGCTATAAGGAAAAATATTCTTAAAATGTAAGAAAAATTTACTTCCCCTTGAACTCCGCCTTCCTTTTCTCTAAAAATGCATTCGTACCTTCCTTGAAATCGGCAGTACCGCAAACTTCGCCGAATTTGCGTGATTCAAATGCCAAGCCTTCGAGTGGTGAAAGCTCTTCGGCGGCATTGATACATTCCACAGCGGCTGATACAGCAAGCGGACCTTTTGTTAGAATCAGTTTCATAAATTCTTCTGTTTTCGGGAGCAGTTCTTCTGGCTTATAAACTGCATTAACGAGACCGATTTTCTCTGCCTGTTCTGCATTCAGCATATTAGCTGACAGTATCAATTCCATAGCTTTTGCTTTGCCGACAATCTGTGTTAGCCGTTGTGTACCTCCATATCCGGGAATGATACCGAGATTAACTTCGGGCTGTCCCATTTTTGCATTTTCGGAAGCAAATCTCATCTGGCAGGCAAGTGTAAGTTCACATCCGCCTCCGAGTGCAAAACCGTTGATTGCAGCTATTGTCGGGATTCTCAATTCGGCAAGACGTTTCATAACTTTTGAACCGTACTCGGAAAATAATTTGCCTGAACGGTCATCTGAATCGTTCAGTTCTTTTATATCGGCTCCTGCGGCAAATGCTTTTTCACCTGTGCCTGTCAGGATTAAACCATGAACGTCGCGGTCTAATTCGATTTTTTGGAATGCATCGTCTAAGTCGTCGAACATTTGTTTGTTTAGTGCATTCAGCTTGTCCGGGCGGTTGAGTGTAATTACAACATAGTTCTCTTTCTTTTCAAAAATTATTGTTTGATAGCTCATTTATACTCCATTAAATATTAATTGATAACTTATAATTTAAAATTAATTTATTAAATAATTTAAAATTATTAACACTAATTTAATCATAGAAATTTTCAGTTAAAAGCAAATTCAATTATATTTGTTTTTTGATAAAATAATTAATTAAAAACGGATTTTTTCTGGACAATAAATTTATTATAAAATATAGGAAGTACTTACTCAAACTTGCAGTGCCACTGCTGATTCTCTCCCTATTCATTTCTTCGGATTTTATTTTATTTAATGGAAATGAACTTTTTGCAAAAGTTTCTTTAAAAAAGAAGCTAATATCAAAAAAGAAATTGCCGATAAAGAAATCTTTAAAGATATCACCTAAAATAAAATCAAAAGGTAAAAAAGGCAGGACAAGATATTCAACAAAATTTTCGATAAATATTGCAACAGATTCGATTTTATCCGACGGAATAAAATATAAGCATATTTATTTTGTTAAGGGAAAACTGAAACATTCGGTGCATGTCTTAGAAGCCGATTTGATGAACCCAGGAGTTGATGTTGCAGTTCTGAAAGCCAAAGGACTTGCCTTCGAACTCGAAAAACTCCACGACATGATTCATGAGTATGATTCCATAAACCACACTCACATATTCGGAGGAGTAAATGGTAATTTCTGGCGTGCATTCAGCAATACACCAATAGGACCGACAGTAATTGACGGGGAAGTAATCGAAATGAAAACGCATAAGAAGTGGAGTAGCTGCTTTTTCGATGAATACTCCCGTATGACAATCGATAACTTTTTCATGGACGGAATTTTATATAAAAAAGGAGGCCAAAAATTCAGTATCGGTAATGTCAATCGCAGATTAGATTCTCTCGGAGTAGTGATGTACAACAAATTCGGTGGAGATACTATCCCATATATTACAAAAAGAGAACTTGATAAAGCTTTGATGACAGCATTCGAAACTGCCATAGAATCGGCTTTGCAGGATACCCTGTTCAATGATACGACAGAAGTGCCTTTTGACACTGTATCTTTGAGATATGACCTCACAATTACAAACCGTCTCTCTAAAATTGAACATTCTCTGAAAAAAATCAGATTGAAATATATTGACAAACCTTTAATCAATAAAGAATGGAGATGCGTAGTAACTTCGATTGATACAGGGATTGTAGCTATGCCAGAAAACGGGTGCATAATATCATTTGGTATGGATGCACCTGCAAACAAAATCCCGAAAATCAAAGATACTCTGTTTGTGAAATTTTCGACAAATCTGAAATCGGATATAAGATTTTATAACTCGGTTGCCGGCACACCGAGATTAGTTAGAAATGGACTTGCGAGACATGAGGCATACGAAGAAGGTTCGAGGGGAAGAAGATTTATAGGGAAGCAATTGTCCAGAACTGCAATCGGTACTGATAAATCGAGGAGCAAGATTTATCTTGTTGCAGTAGAAACGACAATTAGAAGCGAAGGGAAAATTGGAGCTACCCTAAAAGAGATGTCAGGTATTATGAGGCAAATCGGTGCATATAATGCTATGAATCTTGACGGCGGCGGCTCTACGATTATGGTTATTGGAAATAAGAACATTTTTTATAAAAGCAGGCCTGAAATATCGAGGAGATTATCTGTTGGAATAGCTATAGTTAAAAAAAGAAATTCGACCGGCAGCAATTAATCATAGAGTAAATATTTTTTTCTGAGAGTAATAAAATTATCTAATCCTTTTTGTGAAATTGAAATAATTTCATCATCTGATTTGTTTTCCATGAATGCTTTTAACAATTCATCAGTTCCTGTAGCTTTGATAAACATTGATTGTTGCTGTGTTGAAAGAGTTTTCCTTAAATAATCGGGATGAAATTTTCTGATTGCAAGTGCTAATCTGATTCCGGCACGATAGGGCATAAATAAATTACTGTGTGTGAAATTCAATAACAGACCATTGCAATCTTTACCATTGTATATTCCATAAAAAGGGCGATATTTTGTTGGGAAGAGATTGATACCATAAAGATTTTGCCTGTCCATTTCATTTGCTATGGAATCAGATTTGAAATCGGGAGCTCCGCAATATTGAAAGGGTAAAGTTGTTCCTATACCAATGCTGAAAAGAGAGAGTTCACCCCAGATGCCAAGAACTGACGAACCGCGAACCGCATTAACCGATTGGATGTGAGGAGATGTGGGAAACCATTGTAAGCCGGTATCTTCCCATTGCATTGAACGCCTCCAGTTTTCCATTTTGAGGATTGTTAAATTGCATTTGAGTTTCTTAGTCGAATCCCGGGAAAGCCAGCCCTCTTCGTTGAGCATTGTTGCAAGCTCACCGATTGTACACCCGTGTATATAAGTAACAGGTATGATTCCAATGAATGATTCTTTCCCCTTTTCTAGGACATTTCCGTCAACTACCAAGCCGCCGAGTGGATTGGGACGGTCGAGAATGAATACCTGTTTGTTGATTTCTGCACATGCTTCGAGCATTTTATAAACAGTGCTGATATATGTATAAGAACGAATTCCAATATCCTGGATGTCAACAACAACAGCATCTATGTTTGATAAATCACTTGCAAAGGGTTTTCGTTTTGAACCATATAAAGAGACAACCTGTACATTGTCGAATTTGATATCAACGACCGATTCACCTGCCGGGACTGTTGTATAGAAGCCATGTTCGGGTGTAAAGATTTTAATTAATGAGCAAATATTTGTGTTATGCAAAACTTCGGCAGTCAACCTACAGTCCCTTGTTCTTCCGGCGAAATTAGTAAGCAGTGCAATTTTTTTTCCTTTTAATGGCTCAAAGTTTTTTTCAATGAGAACATCAATTCCGAGCTTAATTTGAGGATTATTTATTGATTGAGAATTGGATTTTCCAATGATAAATATTATGAGTATTACTATTAATAAATTTTCTATTTTCAATTTCAATTTTCAATCATTAATTAATAAATAAATTAATGTCCGTACGGTCTTTTGATGAATCGTTCTGCCTGTGCTACAGAACCCTTGTAATCTTTCCAGTCAAGCACTTTTTCGTATTGTTTTAAAGCATAATCACGTTTTCCTTGTTTATCATATATTTGACCAATATAAAGGTTTAATTGTATCATAAAACCAGAGGGCTCTTTTTTATCGAGGTAACGGCATGCTTCGTCACATTTGTAAAAGTATTTGAGAGCATTATCCAAATCTCCTCGATACATAAGTCCAGTACCGACATAATAGAGTGCTTCCCTTGCGGTAACGCGGTCATAACCGAGCTGTTTCTTAATGCAACGGTTAACCACTTCGCGCCATGTGTCTTCCCATAGTTGTCTCATGCCGAGTGCGACATAGCTCCTTCCGAGATACCTATGGAAGTATGGATTATTAGGATACTTAGTAAACAAATCCTGTGCAAGTGCAAGGGATTTTGTATAATTTTCCTCCCATTGGTAATAAATCTGAAGTAAAATTACTTTTGCTTCAACATTTGCATATCTTGCATATTTCCCGGCAGATTCAAGCTGAAGAATTCCGATTTCCTTATCACCTTCGGGTAGAAAGACAGAAATAGCTTTTAGCCCTGAATATTTTTCAGGTAGAACAGCGGCAAAATAATTGTATATTCCAGTACCGAGCATAATATCATGATTTCCGGGAGCCAATTGCCAGCATCTAACGAGAATGTCGAACCCTTCTTTGCCGTCTTTGACAGAATTGAGCCATTTCTCGCGTATTGCATAGAATCTCCCGCGATAACCAACCGCACCACCCTTGAAGAATAATGCGGCAATATCAAATTCATTTGCTTCGAGCTTTTTATCGCAAACTGCTATTACTTTATCAATTTTTCTTAGGAATGAATTATCAATTGATTCTGTTTCCCTGTATAATACAATCTGCCACCAGTCAACCATAGCATCGAGAAAATACCCAGCTGGATTGTCGGGGTATAGTTTAATGACTTCCTGAAATGCATTTGATGCTTTGTCGAACTGAATGTTATAGATGTAATTTGTACCGAGACGGACAAGAGAGTCGGCATCGGCATTCATAATGGACCACTGGGCTTTCATCTCAACTAAGGAAATGAGAATTAAAACAGGGATTAATATTTTAAGTAAACTTTTATGAAACCACATAATAAATTTTCAATTTTCAATTTAATAATTTTCAATAAATTTTTATTTTTTACAATATTCAATAGATAATTTTAATGTCGGATTAAAGCAATTGATTCTGAACCGAGTTCAGAATGAAAAATTTCCATCTTCCCAATACAAATTTCCTAATTTCCATTATCAATTTTAAGTTTATTCAGAATCAAAGATTCATTGTAACTTCTTTCAAAGAGTAATGACGCTAAATAAGGTGATGAATTTGAATATTTCAGAGAAATAAATCCCGAAATGAGAAGCAAAATTGTAGCAAAGAAACCACCTTCAAGTCCGAAACTGCCTCCGAAGAGCCATGCAGGAAGCTCCAGCCACTCTATGTTGGTTAGTGAAATCGGGAAATCAATACCACTGACAGGTGAGCCGATTATTGCCGAAAGCCAGTTCCAGAAAAAGTGGAAAGAAATCGGCAGCCATAGAGATTTGGTTTTTATATACATTCCCGAGAAAAGTACCCCGGCAAGAATAATATTAATTATTGCATAAAAGTTTATGCTTGGATTTGCAAGATGTCCAAGACCGAATAGAATGCTGTTTAAAAGAATAGCAATCGTAATTCCATACCTATCAAGCACTGCCTGAAATATTATACCCCGAAAAATCAATTCTTCTATTATGGCTTCTATGAAAATTATTATCGTTATATTAACAAAAATATCTTGCTTAGGAAGTGAATATTCGTCAGAGTAAGCTGAGAAAATTGTTGCAAAAATAAAAATGATAAAAACAAATATGAGATTTAAACCGGCACCCAATCCAATGTCTTTTAACGCCCATTTATCAGGATTAATTCCAAAAGTGAACCATTTACCGTTTTTTCTTGAAACTTCAATTATAATGGATAAGCCAAGCAAAATACAAAGCACTAATGCTTCTGTTATTATGGAATAAAAATAATCCGTATTAATTCCGTTGTACAGATTTTTTGTATAAAATAACAGCGGCAAAATCAAAGCATTCGAAATGCCGAAAAAAAATAAAATTCTAATCCACCATCGGGCAGTCAACCGGTTTACTGTTTCCATTTCTTTTAATTTACAATTAATAATTCACGATTAATAATTCACAATTAAACTTTTGGGTTTTAGCTTATAAGCTTAATAGACAGTTAGGGATTAAAAGCTAAACAGGTACAAACTAAATATCTAATTTCCATTAATTTGATTGAATTTGTTTAGTGATTTCCGTAATATGCTTTTCTATATATTCTTTCATCAGATTACGAACCTGTTCGTGTTCATCACCTTTAATCATAAAATTAAGCTGAGGGCAATAGGAAGCATAGTTATTATCGCCTCTTTTGCGAATGAGTATTTCGTAATCGTCCGGATTAGTGCTGTTTGACGAGTTTGCAACCATATTTTAATTACTCACAATTAATAATTCACAATTAACAATTCAAAATTAATTAGATTATGACTGAATTAAAATAAAATTATTATAAATACATATAATTCAAAAGAATGTTGAATATAACCAATTTATACAATAATTTTGTTAGAATTAGAATTAATCAAAAGGAAAATTTGAGTCAATTAGGGAAATTAATTAGATTGTTCAATATTTCACCGGGGATTGCAATATCCAAGGTCTTAGAATTATTTAACCGAAGTCGTAATTACAAAAGACAAAAAAGAAGGTATTTACAAAATAAAACCTATTCGGATATAGGAATTGGAAAGCAGGAATTCACAATTCACAATTCACAATTCACAATTAAAGAGTCATTAATCGTTAGCCAAATAGATGTGGAATTGATATTAAAAAAAGCCGGGGAGATTTTAGAGCATAAATTTGACCTTCTTGGCTCCTGTTTGAAAAAGGTAAAACGAGATAGTGATATTAATTCAGAAAACCGGCATCCTAATTCCATTGAACAAAAGAAAATAAGAGGTTTAATTGATAAAGATTATGAACTGATTGATTGGCAGTTGGATTTCAAATCGGGATTTAGTTGGGATGAAAACACATGGTATAAGGACATTAAATATGGTTTTATCGAGGGAGCTGATATAAAGATTCCATGGGAACTTGGAAGGATGCAGCACTTACAAATATTAGCTAAAGCTAATTTAATTACTAATTATGAATTACGAATTACGAATGAAATATATAAAGAAGAGAATGTAAATCTTTATTTAAGAGAGTTTGAGAATCAAATACTTGATTTTATTTCTTCGAATCCGCCGGGATTCGGTGTTCAGTGGGCTTCGGCAATGGATGTTGTGATTAGAGCAGTGAATTGGATTGAATCATACAATATTTTCAATTCAATAATAAAAAGAAGAAATGAATTCACAATTAAAGAGTCGGTAGTAGAAAGCAGGAAGGGAGAAAAAATAGATTCTTCGCTTTCGTCCGGAATGACAGGGAGTTTTGAGTATTACTTCTTAAGAAGCATTTATGAACATGGTAAGCATATAATCGAGAATCTTGAGTGGTCATCGGGGATGAGGGGGAATCATTATCTTGCTGATATTACAGGATTGATTTATATCGCAGCATTTCTACCTGAAACAGACGAAATTAATTCCTGGCTGAATTTTGGTATTAATGAATTATGCAATGAGATTCTTTACCAGTTTAATGATGACGGGAGCAATTTTGAAGCATCAATAAATTACCATTTTCTATCTGCTGAGATGGTCTTCCCCGCAATGGGGTTGTTATTGCATTTACCGCAAGAAAAGCTAATTGCTTTAGAAAAGCAGGGAAGTTCATATTATAATTATGCATTGAAAAGATACTGTATGCAGACTGGACTTTGGGAATTCACAATAGACAAACCACAATTCACAATTGAAGCGTCGGATAGTGAAAGCATTCAGTTGGAAACGGGGATTGGGAAACGGGAATTGGGAAACGGGGATAAGGAGCCAGGTATTAAATTCAATAGCATGATTTGGGAGCGATTGAAAAGAATACATGAGTTTTCTGCGACGATAATTAATGATGAAGGAATAATACCACAGATTGGGGACAATGACAGTGGTCAATTACGAATTACGAATTACGAATTACGAATTAACGGGCATTTGTCTAAGCTTAATTTGATGAGAGATGTTATCGGACAAATGGGTATTTCAATTGAAGATAATAATAAGAAGCGATTTGATGATTTTGGATTGTATATTTTAGAAGACAAAGATATAAAAATGTTTGTCAGGTGCGGTAGTGTCGGGCAGAAGGGAAAAGGGGGACACAGCCATAATGACCAGCTGTCATTTGAAATGTTTGTTGGAAATAAGCCGGTTATTGTTGACCCAGGAACATATAATTACACTGCTTATCCGATGTTGAGAAATGAATACAGGTCAACAAGGATGCACAATACTATGTGGATTGAAGGAATGGAGCAAAATGACTGGTGGGAAGAAATTACAGATGATTTATTCTGGATAAAGAAGGATAAGTCGAGAGCGAGAAAAGTTGAATTTTCCGATACTCATTTTATAGGTGAACATTATGGATACGGAATACCGCATAAAAGGGAATTAACAATTAACAATTCACATTTCACTATTAATGAGAAGGGGAGAGGAATTGGGAAAGTGGAATCGGGAAATGGGAAATCAGAATTAACAATTGAAAAGCCGGAAGATGGTAGTCAGAAGCCGGAAGGTGGAATTATTGAATTGGATAATATTATGGTTACTGGTATTGATTTCTGTGAATTGAATAAAATAAAACATATATCTTTTCATTTTGCACCGGGTTTAAAAATAAATAAATCTAATGAAGGTATTGTAGTAATAGATACAGGTGATAAATTAATAGAATTGTCCTGTCGGGACGGTAAAATAATATGTCAGCCCGAAGTGGAGAAATATTATTATTCACCCGGATATGGTGAAAGAGTGGAAGCAGAGAAAGTTATGTTTTCAAGTGCCAGGAACAAAATTGAGTGGAAAATTGAAATAAAAAAACAATAATCAGCGTAATACATATATTTTTTAGTACAATTTATTTAAAGTTATGAGTTTTAAAATTAAGAGTTACCGTAAATCAATTTTTAGATTATTTTTAAGTACATTATTTGTTAGTTTAATATTTACTATTTATTATTCATCATATAAAATAGTTGAAAAATACATTTCAGGAATCAGTGAGAATGTTATTATAACCGCAGTTGTAAAAGAGGATGTACCGGATGATTCATTGGCTACTACTGTAAAAGAAATCAGGAAGTATTATTGGGTAAAGAATGTACGTTTGATTAAACCGGAGAAGGGGCTTAGTAAGACAGACAGCAGTATGGGAGGAATCCCCGGTGATTTGCTGCCCGAAAATCCGCTTCCCGCTCTGATAATAGTTACGATAAAAGAAGATTATCTGAATAAATTCAATTTGGCAAAATATAATCTTCTTTTGAAGAGAATTGATATTGTCGGGAGTACAATGCAAAGGAAGGATTATGCTGATACAGTGTTTCTGATAAAAAGCCAGTTCTCTGTATTATCAATCTTAATTGGAGTATTATTAGTGCTGATTGTTTTATTGATAATTTTCCTTTCGATCAATCCCGAATTTATAAAATCCGAACATTCGATTGCAATTACTACAGAAATTGAAGAATACAACAGGACAGCAAAAGAAATTTTCGAATTGGTGTCATCAGTTGCATCAATTAGCATTGTTGTTTCGTCGGGAATAATTTATTTATTATGGTACCTGTTTGTTGGGAATCTACCCTGGTTTGAAGGAACAAGCTGGCAGATTTTATTATGGAATTTAGCATTTGTAATATTTACTTTTGAGTTGGTTAACCTGGTGCTATTTCTCACATATAAGCCGAAGAGGGGAGTAATAACAAAAGACGAATTACAAATTACAAATGAAGCTGAAAGCGAGGTTGAAGTAAAAACAAAAGACGAATTACAAATTACAAATGAATCCGAAAGTGAGGTGGAAGTAATAACAAATGTCGAATTACTAATTACAAATGAAGCCGAAAACGAGGTTGAAGAATTAACAATTGAAAAATCACAATTAACAATAGATAAGCAGGGAGAAGAAAGACAAGGAGATTCCCTGATTCAAAATTCTGAGAGTCCTGTGGTCAATAAAGAAGAAGAGAATTGGGAAGATGACATTACTTGACAAATACATATTGAAGCAAATTGCATTTACTTTGTTGTTTTCACTTATAGCATTGTGTATAATTTTTGTTATAGTCAATTTGCTTGAAAGCTTGGATGAGTTTCTGGACCAGAATGCAACTTTTCTAACGATTGTTAAATATTACATCTATTTTCTGCCTGAAATATTGAAATTACTGACACCGGTTGCCATGCTGATATCGACTTTGTTTTCAATTGGCCGTCTTTCTACAAATAATGAGGTTACTGCGATGAAATCGGGAGGGATAAGTTTGTACAGGATAATGCTGCCGGTGGCGTTTTTCAGCGTATTCCTTAGTTTCGGACAATTATATTTCAATGGATGGATAGTGCCGGCGGCAAATGAAAGGAAATTGGATATCGAAAGAAAATATCTTAATAAGGCAGCAGGAGGCGGGCAGATATTTAATTTGTATTTCAGGGATAATCCGACCAGGAATGTCGTGATGCAATATTATGATGCGGATTTGAAGACAGGAAATAAAATTGCGGTAGAGGAGTACACAAGCCAAACTGAACCGAGGTTGACAAAAAGAATTGAGGCAGATAAAATCAAATGGGATTCAGTTAAATCTGTCTGGAGGATAATAAATGGCATTGAGCGGTCATATTCTCAGGGTGCAGTTAATACAAAGCGTTTCGATACAATCAATTATTCGATAAATCTTTCGCATAATCAAATAGTGGAACTGAAACGTTCGACAGACGAAATGAATTATGACGAGTTGTGGAATTATATAACAATACTCAAAAGAGGCGGTAAGGACGTCAGGAAGCAGGTTATTGAATACTACGGGAATTATGCATTTCCTTTTGCAAATCTGATTGTGATATTATTCGGAGTGCCGTTTGCATCAATCCGTAAAAAAGGAGGACTGGCAATCCAGATGGGTGCTGCGATGATAATTTCATTCCTTTATCTTGTTTTCACAAAAGTAGGACAAACAATCGGTTATTCATCAGATATTAATCCTGTGTTTGCGGGCTGGATGGCAAATATCATTTTCTTCATATTTGCATTGGTGAATCTTTTCAGAACGAGAACCTAAATCAAATAACTAATTAACTATACACAAAATATATAATATAATATGTTTGGAAATGTTTTTATTTATAATGTATTTATGATAAATTTGAATTTTACAGGCAGAACAAAATATTATTGCAGGAATTAGTGAAAATTAATAATTAATTATAGTCTGAAAATATGAAAAATATTGATACTCTTTCTTCCCTCGACGGCAGGGCGACTCTGGCTGAAATTTATAATGAGGTAAGGTTTGAGAAGCAGCTTTCAAACTTTTCAACCTTATTATTGACCTGGAGAATTTGCATTAGGGAACGTGAATTATTCAGGTATTTTAAAAAAGATGTAACTGTATTACATCCGCTGGGATTGTTTTCAGGCACCGGTTTATGGATGGAAGAGATTTTGAACCGTTACTATTTTACTACAATCAATTCCTTCGTTTATTTTGGTGCTGCAATTTTACTTGTCCTGATTGGTTTGAGAAGATTTACTGATTATATTAATCCCGATATAGTGCTTGGAGGTGTGGCGTTCGAAGCATTGATGCTGATATTCTTATTCATTGTGATGCTTTTTACACCAAGCGAAGAACTTGAAACATTAAAAGCAAGAACGAGTGATAATCAAAATACAATAGAAGACCTGATAGTGGAAGTCGGTGAAATCAGCAGGGATTTTGCCGCTGTTGTAACTCAATTAGAAAAGTTGTCTGATTCATACCAGGAGGTATTGAAACAACAAAGCAATCTGACTTTTTTAATTGGAAAGCTAACAGAAAATTATTCAAATGCATCGGCTCCTAATCCACAGATGCTCGAAATTATGAAGGAAACTAACTTTGCTTTGTCTGAATTTAAGAATACAGTCGGTAATCTGAATAGTGCCGCTGAATTGCTGAAGCGTGAGCAAATTGAGATTGCAGTAAGGAAAGAAGTTGAGAGGGTTTTGGTTAACAGAGTAACTCAGTAAATTCTGAATTCAGACCTTTGAATTCTGAATAAATTAATTAGTTAAGAAAAATGAAATTAAGATATAGAAAATCTATTGAAATATATTTTGTGTTGTACCTGGCTGCACTGATTTTCCTATTACCTTCACCTGAAGACGACAAAAAAAAAGCAGATGAAAATAATTCCAAAGTATTTCAGATTCCTTTTTCGATACAACCTGAAAAAACAACGTTGAATTGCAGATTGATTCTCGATTCATCAGGAATTAAAATTATGTCCATTGATTCGATGAATACCGTGATTTATTTCGGAGATGTCGAGAAAGTTGATTTTGAATTCACTATCGAAGACCCGATGCTGAGACAAAAGCTTTTTTTAAAAAACGAAGCAGACACATCAAATCCATATTTCAGGTTTGTTGATAACAAGGAATCCCAATCAGCAGTATTCTTCTGGAGTCCCCCGATTTTTGAAAGAGCAAACAAGACGTATAATGTTATTGTAACAGCTTATGCTACGCTTAAAGATGAGAGTATAGAAAAATCTGAATTATATCAAACGAACAGAATTATTAAGGCACAGACCAAATTCAGCTTGAATATGATTTATATGAATGCCGATTTGGTTGCAAGCAATCAAGCAAATTCTCAGAATCAGAACGGAACAAATACCGGGTTTACAAGTCAAAATCAGGTTTTTTCAGGTTTTCAACCTTCAGGTGAAATTGAAATAAAACCTGAACAGGGGTATATTAAATCATTCGCTTATAATAAATGGACTAATACTGTTAACATTTACGGCGGTATTATTGGAAAGGATTTAATTAATCCCCGAATAAAAACACTACCAGATAAAGAAGATAATGGAGGTACGGCATCTATTTTAAAAATTGAGCAAAACCGGATTATTATTGGTGGAACAACTCCCGGATATGGTAAATTGAGAGTACTTTTTACAGCCATCTCAAAATTTGATAAAAAAGAACATAGCGTTGATTTTATTGTTTTGACTGAAAAATACCAGGAACCGTTGTTTGAAAGAACAATGTATCCTGAAAAAACCTATACTATTGACCCAAGAATACCATTATTATTAGGTAATGAAATAAAAGCATTAATAAGAGATGAAAAAACAGTTCGGGTGCAAAGTGAACAGGGTAGTCAGTTCCAGTTTACTCCTGACATCAACGATACAAATCAAATATTTACTTTGGAATGTTATGTAGATGGAAACTTAATAGGACAAAAGCATCAAATAAGGGTTTTGAGCTATCCTAACCCGGTAATAAAAGATGTACAGTATATAAGAAAAGGTGAAGTGAATATTTTAACTAATTCTTATGGATTATATAATGGCAAGGATAATCTTGCAGAAATAGAAGTAGAAGGTAATGCAATTGTACGTGAGTTAAGGGGGAGAATGCCAGATAAACCCGATAATATAACTAATGTACAGATATTCAAGTGTACTCCGAGAAATCTGTCACAGCCATTTTCCTTCAGGATGTATGTAATGGATTCAAGAGGCAAGAAATCTGCACCGAGAAACTTTGAAGAGTAATAAAAATATATTCTGAATTTTAAAAGCTGAATTCTGAATTTTTATAAGATGTAACAAATGGATTGAAATAACGTAATAAGAGAAAATTTCTATATTTTCATTGAGTATTTAATGAAAATTGGAATAGGATTTGTAGGATTAAAGTTTTTAAAATTAATTGAACGGTATATAGTTACAAATTCATTATGGGAAAAACAAGAAAAATTATATTTACTATATTATTTATTTTTTCATTAATTAATACTTCAATTTCGCAGGTAAAATCGGAACAAAAGGTATTTACAATTGACCAATGCATTGAAACTGCTATAAAAAATAATTATGAAGTGCAGGCGGCAAATGCACAGGTAGTAGCTGCCAATGCTGATATAACCAATGCATTCGGTAAATTTCTTCCTTCGATTAATTTTGAAGCCGGATATAACAGGCAATTAAATGCGAAAAATATTAATGTGGGAGGACAGATTATTCCATTGTTTAACGATAATCCAAATTCCTATAATATGGGCGCTTATGGGAGTTATATGATTTTTAACGGTTTTTCAAGGAGTGCAAACTACAGCAGGGCACAAGAATCTTATAATGCAAGTTATAATAATTCAATATATACAACTCAAAAAGTAAAATTAGATGTTTACAGGCAGTTTATCGATATTGTAAAGAAAGCACAAATCTTAAAAGCACGCCAGGAAAATCTTGAACTTGGTAAAAAGGAACTTGAAAGAATTCAGGCACAGTTTAATGCTGGTATTGTACCAATTGCTGTTGTTTATTCTCAGGAAGCTGAACTCGGCAACAGCGAATATGATTTGACCAATGCTGAAAATGATTTGAATGTGGCTAAGGTTAAGTTATTGAATACGATGGGCATCAATACAGATTATGAGGCAGAATTTCTTGAATCGAGTATAAAAACCAATATTACCGAAGATGATGTAAGAAATTTTCGATTAAATATTGGAAGTGTAAATTCCTCAATTAATCAGGCATTTCAAATAAGACAGGATTATTCGTCTATTAAATCAGAATTATCTGCTTATGAATCTAACTTGACGGTTTCCAAAAGCGGATATTATCCAACAATTGCAGCATCGGGTGGTTGGTCATGGACAAATACTGAGCTTGATAAATTTCGTGAATTAGGCAGGTCTTATATAGGGTTGAATTTTTCATTACCGATATTTGATAATTTCAACACAAGCTATCGTTCTGAAACTGCATATTACCAGTTGAAGCAAAAAGAAATTGAAAAATACCAGTTGGAGCAATCAATCAGAACGGCAGTGCAAACTTGTTACATGAATTTGGATGCAGCTGAAAAACAACTTGATATTTCAAAACGTGCTTTGCGTTCTGCCGAACAGAATTTCGAAAGCTATAAGGAAAGATTCCGTGTCGGTTCTTCTAATATTACCGATTATCTTACAGCAAATAACCAGTTATTCACAGCCCAGATAAACAGGATTAATTCGATTTACAATTATCTTCAGGCACAAAAGGAAATTCTTTTTGCCATTGGGAAGCTTGAGTAAATTAATTAATAATTAACAATTGGAAATTGATAATGAAAAATTTAGAATGTAGAATTATAATTAGAATTATAAATTGTGAATTGAAAATTTATTGAAAATTGAAAATTTATTGAAAATTGAAAATTAGAAATTGAAAATTATTATTTATAGTCAAGAATAAGAATGAAGTATAAGAAAATAAATTATTCACTATTCATTAAATAAGCGGGGACTTTATGAAATGTGAAAAATGCGGGAATGAGTATTTGTCTCAGACCTATTTCGCAACTCCAACAGTTTGCAATGATTGTTTTAATAAACTATCCGATGAAGAAAAGCAGCAGTTGATGAGCCGGCAATACAATTATTATCCGATTGACCAATATGCTTATCGAATTGGTTTCGGAAGAAGGCTCGGGGCTTATTTACTCGACTGGTGTTTTGTTAATATACTTTTTGTCGTTGCTTTTTTTGCAACTGGATTGTATGATGAATTCAAGGGATACTTCTATGATTTGAGCGATTTGATGAAGTTTTTCCAGGACCAGAGTTTGATGCAGGAATTTACTAATTCGATTCTGCCGATTACATTTATTTTAACTTTCATGTATTATTCACTTGAAATAGTATTAGCTGCTACGCCCGGGAAAATAATACTCGGAATACAAATTGCAAACCAGGATCGGACACCGGCATCAATTTTGACATTGTTCACAAGATTTTTATTGAAACATTCTAATTCCATATTTAGTTTATTAGCTTTTGTCGTAGCTATTAAGGCATTTGATTTTGTCGGCTCATTGCTTGGCTTGGCTTTTATTGTTGGATGTTTTTTTGTTCTTGCTTCCAAAAGGCAGGGTTTCCACGATATGCTTGCTAAGACTGCAGTGTTCAGGAAGAAAGAGGTTCTTGAGAAGAATAACAATTTCATTAATGATGATTCAATGTAAAGTAAAGAATGCTGAATTCTAAATGCTGAATTGAAAATAGGAGTAAGGAAATAGGAAATAATAAAACAAATTTATCGAATAGCGATTATATATCTGTAACATATGAAGAACGCTACTAAACTTATCCCGTAGGGATTATATATTGAAAGATACTATGTTAAAAACAGATAATTTCATCCTTCGACAAGCTCAGGATGACTTAAAAAAAGAAAATAAATTTATAAGTTATTAAACAGGTTTAATAATGGGTAAGAAAAAATCTAAAAAGAAATTATTTATAGTACTTGGAATAATTTTAATTTGTGTGATTGTAATCTTTGTATTCTTCTCGTCGCAAGGGCAAAAGGCAATTGCTGTACAAGTTTCTAAAGTAGAGAGAAGAACAATTACGCAGACTGTATCAGCAATAGGCAAGATACAACCGGAAACAGAAGTAAAAATTTCATCTGAAACAAGCGGTGAAATAATTTTTCTTTCAGTAAAAGAAGGAGATACTGTTAAAGCAGGGCAGATGTTAATCAGAATCAAGCCGGATATTATCGAGAGTCAGCTTCAACAGGTTTTAGCTGCGGCAGAAGCAACAAAGCAGGATATTGATGCCCGTAAATCCGAACTTGCCCGCACTAAAGCCGAAATGCAGAGAATGAAGGAACTTTATGATAAAAAATTCGCTTCCCAGGAAGAGTTTGACAAATTGATAGCTGCATATAACCAGGCAGATGCCGCTTACAAAGCATCTCTTTCACGCTATGACCAGGCGATGGCAAGTTACAGGCAAGTCAAAAGCAGTGCAGAAAGAACTATTATCTATTCTCCTATCAATGGAATTGTAACAAAGCTTTCTGTGGAACAAGGTGAGAAAGTTGTCGGTGTTGCTCAAATGACAGGAACCGAATTAATGACAGTATCCGATTTGAATCTGATGAATGCCGAAGTTGAAGTCGATGAAAATGATATAACTATGATTCATATCGGGGATACTTCACGGATAGAGATAGACGCATTGCCCGATATGCTTTATAAAGGTGTGGTTGTGGAAATTGGACATTCAGCTTTACTTAATCAGTTGGGAACTCAAGACCAGGTAACTAATTTCAAAGTGAAGATTCGGCTATTGGATAAGGAAGCCCGGCTGCGTCCTGGGATGAGCTGTAACGTAGAAATAGAGACAGAGACAAAACAGAATATTCTTGCAGTGCCCTTGCAGTCAGTTACTGTGAGGGATACAGTTCTCGGTATGAGAGCGATGGAAAACAAGCAGGATGATATGAAAGTTAATAAAGAAGAAGAAAAGGAATCCAAAGAAAAAAAGAAGAAACCACAGACTGTCATATTTATTAAAAACGGCAATGTAAGCAAGATGGTTGCCGTTAAAACAGGTATTAGTGATGACGGGTATATTGAAATCACTGATGGATTGAAAGAAAGCCAGGAAATCATTAGCGGTAATTTTCTCGCAGTGAGTAAACTGCTTTCCAACGGTACTAAGATTCGCGTTGATACATTGCAGAAGAAGAAGAAAACAAAAAAATGAATTAATAAGTATTAATTGAAAAAAAATTATGTCATTCTGAAATTGGTTCAGAATTCATAAGTAAAAAAATTGGTTAAGATAACAAAAATGGATTTAAACGAAGAAAATAAAAACGGGAAACCGATTATAGATATAGAGCATATTGCGAAGATTTACCAGATGGGTTCAGAATTTGTTCATGCTATTAGAGATATAACATTGAAGATTTATAAGAATGATTATCTTGCAATAATGGGTCCTTCAGGTTCTGGAAAATCAACTCTAATGAATATTATCGGCTGTCTCGATACTCCGACAAAAGGCAAATATTTATTTAAAGATATGGATGTCAGTGAAATGACTGATAATGACCTTGCCTCGATTCGAAACAAAGAAATCGGTTTCGTTTTCCAGACTTTCAACTTGCTTGCACGTTCATCTTCTTTAAAAAATGTAGAACTGCCTTTAATTTATGCAGGTGTCGGAAAATCAGAAAGAGATGATAGAGCTATGAAAGCAATGGAAAATGTTGGACTTGCTGACAGGGTAAATCATAAGCCGAATGAACTTTCAGGTGGACAAAGACAAAGAGTAGCGATAGCCCGTGCATTAGTAACGGAACCATCCATTATTTTAGCAGATGAACCGACCGGTAACCTCGACTCTAAGACCGGGCTCGAAATAATGAATCTGTTTAATGAACTCTGGAAAGCCGGTAATACTATCATTGTTGTTACTCATGAGGAGGAAGTTGCACGATTTGCCAAACGTATCATCAAACTTCGCGACGGATTGATAGAAAATGATTCTTTCAATCATCATCAGAGAATCACTAATGACACTTCGACTACTTCAAGTGTGACAAATCAATAAGGAACATGGCAATATTATGAAATTAAGTGAAATATCGGAGAACATAAAGATTGCTTTCGAAGCAATGAGCGTAAACAAGCTCAGGTCTTTACTCGCTTCTCTTGGTGTTGTAATCGGAATTTCATTTGTTATATTAATGGGATGGGTTTTATCCGGACTCGACCAGGCACTCGAAGATACATTCAATATTATCGGCACAGATATGCTTTATATTGACAAGTGGGACTGGGCAGGCGGCAGGAACTGGAAAAAAGTCAGGCAAAGAAAAAACATAACTTATAATCAAGCGACTGAATTTTGTGAGAAAATAAAAAATGCGGAATTAGCAATTCCTAATGCAAGGGAATTCGGTTATAGAATCAAATACAAGAATGAAGAATTCCAGGGGATGACTTTTATCGGAACTAAGTGGGAACATTCACTCACTCCGGCAGGTGCGACATTTATCGGTAGACATTTCACTCAGTTCGAAGATGATATTGGTTCTAATGTGATTGTTCTCGGGTATAAAGTCAATCAGGCATTGATGGTTGAAGGAGACCCGTTAGGACAGTATGTCAAGATAGAAGGAAGAAAATTTCTCGTTATTGGCGTAATTAAAAAGCAGGGTACGATGCTTTTCGATTTTGTAGATAACCAATGCTTTATGCCGATTAAATCTTTTCAGTCGGTTTTCGGTAAATCGGGAAGGTCGGTGTCAATTGCTATCAAAGCAGGGAGCATTAATAACCTGGATGAGGTGCGTGCCGAATCTGAAGGTTTGATGAGACAAATCAGGAACATCAAGCCGGGTGAAGAAAATGATTTTTCAATTAACGAAACGAAAGCATTTGAAAGCACGGTAGAGGTACTTCGGCTTTCAGTCTGGAGTGTCGGTATCGGAATGACAGTCCTCTCTTTTCTCGTCGGTATAATAGGAATAATGAATATAATGTTTGTTTCCGTTACTGAAAGAACAAAGGAAATCGGCATTCGTAAAGCAGTCGGTGCAAAGAAAAGAACTATATGGATGCAGTTCATTATCGAAGCGGCAATACTCAGTTTTGTCGGTGCGATTATTGCATTCATTGGGTGTTCAGCACTTGTTTATTTAGTTGCAACCTTTTTACCGAAGTTTGTACCAGAAACAGCTTTTCTTTCTCCGGTATTGCCTTATGAATTATTGCTGATTGCATCATTCGTTTCAATTTTTGTAGGTATGTTAGCCGGCTTGATACCTGCTGTTAGAGGTGCGAATTTAGACCCGGTGGAAGCATTAAGAAGAGAGAATTAATAATTAAATTGTCTGAATTAGAATTTATAGGATTTTAGGATTATTCATAATATTTAAAAATTAATTGTTAATTGTTTGTAAATTTATTGAAAATTGAAAATTTTAAATTGAAAATTAAACTATGAACATTGGAGAGAGCATAACACAGGCATTTGATTCTGTAAGAATGAACAAGCTGAGAACATTTCTTACATTGTTAAGTATTTCTATAGGTGTATTTGCAATTATTGGTGCCGGCTCTCTCGTTGATTCGATTAATAGTTCTGTGTTCAGTGAAATGGAAGCTCTCGGCAGAAATTCTTTTTTTATTTATAGAGTTCCTGTACTCGAGATGGGCCATAGCTGGAGAAAATATGCCAAAAGGAAACCAATCACATATACTGTTTTGAAGGAACTGAAAAAAGAATTGACGCTCGTGGATTTCGTTACAGCACACGGCTTCTCGATGGCTAATACTATCGAATACGGCGAAAACGAAACTGACCCGGATGTAAACTTAATGGGTGTTGATGAAAACTTTTTCGCTGCTCAAAATGTTGGGATTACAAAGGGAAGACCTTTTACTGCCGAAGACATTGATTTTAATCGCAATTTTGCCGTTATCGGAAATGATATTGTCGTGAAGTTATTCCCGAATATTGACCCTATCGGTAAGAGAATTAAAATCAAAAACCATTCTTATACTGTCATTGGTGTGCTTGAAACAAAGGGTGCTGTTCTGGGTGAACCGCAGGATAACAGGGTAATTATACCTCTTACAGAATTTCTCAGGTATTATGCCTCGATGTGGGAGTATGATTTGTTTATTACAATCAAAGCTGTTGATTATGAATCATTAGATGATGCTATTGATGAAGCTATTGGTACAATGCGCTCAGTAAGAAATCTGAAGCCCTGGCAGGAAAACGATTTTGAAGTAGAAACAAACGAATCTCTTACAGAGCAATTTGCAAGCTTCACCGGCTTCCTTTCCTATTTCGGTGCCTTTTCCGGATTAATAGCTCTCATTGCTGCAGGAGTCGGTATAATGAATATAATGCTTGTATCTGTCAAGGAAAGAACACGTGAAATTGGCATAAGGAAAGCAGTCGGTGCAAAACGGAGATGGATTCTGTACCAATTCATTATAGAAGCAATCACTCTCTGCCAGATTGGAGGATTTATCGGAATCGTAATGGGACTTGTTGCAAGTGCTTTCTTCGGCTCACTGATGAACATCAATCTTATCCTCCCATATTCCTGGGTTATTTTCAGCATTGTAATCTGCACACTTCTCGGCATAATCTTCGGTGCCTATCCAGCATGGAAAGCTGCAAAGCTCGACCCTATCGATGCACTCAGATACGAATAATTCAATTATGGATTACGAAATAAAAATTACTAATTATTTTATAATTTAATTCATAAACAAATAATTTTCTATTTACTTCGTTAAAAAACTTACAAGGAAATTTTAACTAAATTAAAACAATAATATTCCAAATTCAGGAAATTAGTTCTTAGATATATTCTTATAAATTTGTATTTAATTAGTTTGTTATAAATTCACAAATTGATGAGCTCTTATGAAAACGTTTCCTTACTTCTTGCTATTAATCATTACAGCACTGTTTTATTGCTGCCAAAGTGTAAACGGACCGGTTAATCAAAATACCTTCATTCCGCTCAATATTGGAAATTACTGGGTGTATGAGGTCAACTCAAAAGATTCGATTAAAAGTAATTTCAACAATCACATTGATTCGATGGTTGTTGTCGGTACGACAAAGGATTCATTGGGAGATTTTTTTGTATTACTATATTTCAGGGATGGATTTTTAATTGATTCAATGAAAATGAAATATAATTCCAGTAACCTGGTATTATATACCAAATTATTCCATCCATTCATTACATTAGATACCGCAAGCTGTCAATCTACAAGTCAAAATCATTTTCTGCAATTAGGATTCACAAACAAAAATTTTATTCATATACGCGATTCTTTTCCCCAGGATGATTATTATATTTTAGTAAGTGATCCCGATACAGGTGAACTTAAACCAATAAGAACAGTTACTGCTCATATTTGGGATTATGATATTATTAAAAATGAAAATATTCCAATATATTTAAATGATGGTTCGTATAATTCTACATTATTTGCATTCAATGGCAAAGATTATTATAAGTTAGTTTCTGAACCATGGAATGCCACGTTTATGCCAAACGAAAAATGTGAGTTTTTAGATAATAACAGAACGATTATTTTTTATAATTTTTATTTGAATCTATATTATCAGGAGGGTATTGGATTAATTCAATCAACTGGAGTAATGAACCGTTGTGATGAATTATTCAGCGAACACACACGAAAATTAATAAGATATAAAATCAATTAAAATAATTAATAACCCTATGTTTTAACATAGGGGAGTGTCATAAAGTGTTTGCCACAGCTACATACCAGCCATTACACTGAAGTGTGAGGTTTATCAGATTTATCTCAACACCACAAACTTCACAACCTGATAATTTCCACCAGTACTGATTCTCATGAAATACATACCTGATAAAAGATTTGATGTATTAATCTCAAGTTTATGATTACCCTGTGACAAATTTGTTTTTTCTGATAGTAAAGCCAATTCATTTCCAAAGGAATTGAACAAAGAAATAGAAACAGTTTCTTCTTTCAGATTGCTATAAGTCAAAGTTGCAATGTCATCGCAGGGATTCGGTGAAATTTGAATGTTATAATTAAATGAACCGTCATCAACATTAACAGGATTATTCACGGTAAAAACTGCAAACGCTCCAGTACTTGTGATTGATGTTCTAACGTAATAATTGACTGAATCCACGACACCACCAAGCAGGTTCCACTTCAATGAATCTTCATTCCATTTGAATATGCGAAGCCAGTCCTGTGGTTTGCGTTTAAGTTCTTCGGGAGAATATCCTATTTGCAGCATAGATGGTTTTTCTGTACTAATCGGAAACGGATATGTCGTAATTGAATGTACATTGCCTGATTGTTCTGCATCTAAATCTAATCCGTTTCTACTTGTAAGGAAGCCGCATGATAAAATTGCAAATTTTGAAATTGTATCATTCGTCTGGTCAAGATATAAATTTACATCCCCATCGGGTCCGGTAATAAAAGAAGAAAAGCCAGTTATAGAATAACTGATTGGTACAAAGAATGAATCCTGTGAATCATCATAAGCATTTATTGATAATAATCCTCTTTTATTTAATGTCGTATCAAAAGTACAACTGTAAATAAGTTGATTATTGTCGAAAGTCAAATCCCTGAAATCAGTAAAATCCAATCCGGTAGGTAATTCAAGTCTTGGAGATTGTGAAAATTCCTTGTTCACATAAGACTTGAAATTAAGATTTGCATTTTCATCAAATTCCCATATATTAACCTGATTAAAGTACCCATTTACTTTTCTCATAATAATTTCATTCGCATCGTCAACTAATGTTTGTTCCTTCTTCTTATCAACTCCCGACACACTTTTGACTTTTTCAATTTGTGTATAAATTACATTTGAATCCCTATCAATAGTAACCATATTTAGTACATCATCAATATTAGCACCTATTACTTTGAATGAACCGTCAGAAGTATTCATACCTTGTTGTATAATACTTTTAGGTTTGTATAAATCAATCCAGGTGCGAATTAAATCATTGCCTGCTGCGTCTTTAACTCTAATATTATAATCCCCGGCACCTGTATTTTTATCATAAATATTTGTAATAAGTTCCTTTCCAACATTCATTATTGGTCCAGGCAAAAATGTTGACCCGGGATTTAATGTTCTTTCGGTGGGTTTAATAATAGGGCATAAAACACCATTATTAGTTTTTTCATATTCAGTTTCAAAATCTGTCCAACAATCTTTTATATTATAATACCATTGTTCTGTGATTTTATAAGAATCATTTGGATACCTTGTTGAGTTGGACATTTCGGAGGACCAATCTCCAAATCCTGGATATTGAGTATCCATAAACCCGAAATTATAATTAAATAATATTGCAGGTTCAGCAATTGCTCTCCCAGCTCCATTAAGATACTTATACTCATCACTAAAACCAAACAAATAATGCCCAAGCTCATGACCTATTGTTGTCCAAAAATCATCATTAGATTTTATGAGCCAGTCGTTTTGAGAAGTAAAGTATCTTGTATTATTGGTACTACCGAACCACTTACGGGGCATGTTAACATGGATGTCTTCATCAGTGCTGAAAATACCCCCTTTCTGAAGAAAATACATGGTATAAGGTACGAAATTATTGTTTGCTAACACACATATATCACATTCATCCCATTTCTGTTTATTATCATATATGTCAATTTGATTAAAGAATAATTGTCCATCCGTAACATCATAATAATAATTCGATAATTCCTTTAACCAATTTGCAAGACTGTCAATATATTCACGCTTGGCATCCCATTCTAAGGAAATAATCAAATTGAATTTTATCGTAGTATGGTCAACAATTAAAGTTGGATTCAAATCCGCACCAAGCTCGAAATATGAACGATTACCTACTCCATCAAATTTACCGTTATCGAGTACAACATTGTACATTGTATCTCCGGCGCAGGAATCATGACCCGGTTTTACTGCTTTTCTTGAGAATGGATAATGTTCAACTTTTAGAGTGTCTCCGGCATAAGCTGACAGACTAAATTTCCCGGCGGCATCTGTTGTGATTGAATCAATTTTACAGCCATTCAAATATAGATAAAATAATTTTTCTGCAATTGGATTGTTATTAATATCAACAAGGGTGATAGTGTATGGTTTATTACTTGCAATTACATCAGCCCACTGGACATCCTGAATATAGATTTTTTTCACATCTTTATTCATTATTATTTGTCCATCTGAACATTCACGGGTGTATCCTAATGTTCCGTCTTCATCATTTTGGTATAATAATTTGCTACCATCCGAAGACCATGGGTTTAAAGCCCAATATTGCTTTGACGGGAAACCTGCGATGATACTGCCTATACCTCTGTCCCTACCTGAATTGCTTTTCTTGGGATTAGCCATGAAAATATGAACTTTATTATTAAGTCCTGATACATTAAATGCCAAGGTCCTTCCTGTAGGTGAAAAGAAAAAGTTCTCAGGATGCTCGAATGAATAATTTTGAGTTTCATAAATTGTTCTTACTTCACCGGATGATGTATTAACAACCAATATACCCTCTCTGCTTCTAGGATAGAGTGTAGTGTCGGGAGGAAATGTTATCTTATAATTGACTTGTCCATAACAGGCAATCATATCACCATTCTTAGACCAGCTAAGATGCCTTATGGTATTAGGATAAGAAGGACCAGCAACAAGATAGACCTTTCTTACGAGGCTATCATCAACAGTGTTGTCTTCCATTGGTTTTACGAGCGGTTTTTCCTCACCGGTTGAAATTGAATAAATAAAAATCGCTGCACCCTTTAAATATGCAATTTTTGTTCCGTCAGGACTCAAAGCTCCTGCACCAAGACCAGGGTCAGATGCAGGATAATACTGGTCTCTAAGTTCCCCGATTTTTGTATCTGCACCTGTAGATACATCAATGGACCTGCATTCAGAAACACCATTAGAAGGAGGTTTTTCGTAATATAATTTTCCTGAACTGCCAATCCATTGCGGATTAAATCCTGTAATATCAAATCCGTTTATAGAATCTCCATTGGATGCTTTTCTGACAATTAATTTTGTTCCCTGAGGATTGGTTTCAAATCTTGCGAAGACATCAGAATTTCGTGAATACACAGGATAAGAAGCATAATAAACATTCTTCAGCCAATAGCTGTTATATGCAAAAGCAAAGCCACCGGAATTTAATGAATTTGTACCGTGAATTCCCGGTGGTTCTAAAGAGTTGCTTGACACAACAATTTTAAAGCTCTGAGCCGATAAATTTGAACTGAAAAATACAATTATTAATATCAATTCAATAATTAGATTATACCTGTGCTTCATAATTCGCTCCATTACAAATTATAAAAATTATTTTCTTCAATTTGAATGACACTGCAAATTGGTTATATCACAACCCGAAAACCGTTGAACGGTTTTATTATTCAAAAGAGAAAATTTAATTAGCCGGTATAATTATTATAGACAGAAAAACTTCTGTATAATTCAATTTGCATAAAACTAAATAAATAATTAATCAAATCAAAATTTATTTTATGGAAATAACTAAGGTATGAACACTTTCAGTGCTTTCGGTAAAATTTCAAAGCTGAAAGGGGAGTGTCCGACATATTCTCCGTCTAATTCTAAATGAATTGGAGTGTCAGATTTTATTTCAACTTTCTTTCCCTGGTATAAGGAAACACTTGGATGTTTAATAAATGTACCATTGTAGAGATTTTTTGTTTGCTTGATTACATCGAATTTGCTGATTGTTTTTATGAGAGTAATATCTAATAGACCGTCATCGGCAACTGCATTTGGCAATTGCATCATCCCGCCGCCGTTGTATTTGCCTATACCGACACACATACTGAATATTTCAGCATTTATTTTTTCATCATCAATCTTAATTTCACAATTCACAAATTCAGATTTGAGCAGCGAAGTGAAAAGGTTTTTCAGATAAAGAAGTTTCCCTGTTCTGTTACTGTCTTTGTCATCATTAACTTTCTTTGCAACTGCAGCATCGAAACCCATGCCTGCCACATTGGCAAAGTATCTTGATGAGTTTGTACCATTATTTTGGAAATAAGCTAATCCGACATCCTGTAAAAATGTTTTACCTGCTTTCACAATTTCAAGTGCATTGTTATAATCGCAGTGAATTTTCAAAGTTCTGCACCAGTCATTTCCAGTTCCAATACCGAATAATCCAAGCGTAATGTCTGTTGATGTGCAAATTTTTTGTGTTATTATAGCATTAACGATTTCGTTAAATGTACCATCACCACCAATTGCAATAATGTCACGAGTTCCATTTACAATTGCATTTAAAGCGAGATTATATGCATCGAGCCGACCACCTGTAAAACTGAATTCATATTTAAAGCCATTATTAGTAAGTAGATTAGATAGAATTATCCAATCTTTCTGTGCCTTTTTTTTTCCGGCATTAGGATTAATAATTACAAAAAATTTTTTACTCATCAGTGATTTAGCATATTGAGTTTTGTAAAGTGTTTTACTTGATATTTATTATTAAATAAACGTCGCAAGTATATTATAAATTAATATCTAATTACTCGATTTTTTATTTGGAGATTGACTGTTTTCGATTACCGAATCTATTATATAATTATTCTGATTTGAGTTTTCTATTTTATTACCTGATTTATTATCATCAGAATCAGCAACATTTCTGATTTCTTGTTCGAGGTTTTGAATTTGACTTTGGAATTGGGCTTGTGCCTGCCGGACTTTACGCATACCTTTTCCCACCATATTCGCAACCTCCGGAATTTTCTTTGGTCCGAAGAAGACAATTATGGCAAGTACAATTAGTAATAATTCACCGCCTCCTATATCAAACATAATTAATTACGAATTATGAATTACAAATTACGAATTAATTTCTCTGTACTGACAGTACATTGTTCTGTCCCTACTTTTGGTTGTCTTCTTTTAATTTATTATTATTATTATTATCATTATCATCATCAACATTTGATGCTTTTTTGAACTCTTTGACACCTGAACCGAGTCCGCGCATAAGCTCGGGTATTTTCTTCGCTCCAAAAAGCAGAATAATGATAATCAGGATTAAAATCCACTCCCAACCCCCAGGCATTCCAAACATATATCACCTCAAAAATTAATTACGATTTATAAATTATGAATTACGAATTTAACATATTATTTTAATGAATGTGCAATAGATTCAAATATTTTTAAGCCGTCATTGCATCCGAGCTGACTGTCGGAATATCTTTCGGGATGAGGCATCATACCGAGTATGTTCCTTCCCTTGTTCATAATGCCGGCTATGTTGTTCAAAGAACCATTCGGATTACTCTCATCAGTAATCTCACCAACTTTTGTACAATACTTAAAAGCAATCAATTTTTCATCTTCAAGCATTGCAATCGAATCATCATCGGCAAAATAATTGCCTTCTCCGTGGGCGATAGGAATTCTTATTATATCGCCAGTTTTCAGCTTTGACGTAAATATATTGGAATTATTCATTACTTTCAGATGAATGTCCGCACAAACGAAGTTCAATGATTTATTTCTCAATAAGGTACCGGGTAATAATCCTGCCTCGGTCAAAGTCTGGAAGCCATTGCAAATACCAATAACATAACCACCTTTATTAGCAAAATTTATTACTTCATTCATTATCGGAGAAAACCTTGCAATTGCTCCGCAACGCAGGTAATCGCCATAAGAGAATCCACCGGGAAGAATTATGCAGTCAATATCGGAAGGAATTGATGTGTCTTTATGCCACATAAAAACTGCTTCCTGTTTTGCATTCTTCTTTGTTGCATGATAAGCATCATGGTCACAATTTGAGCCGGGAAATACAACTATACCAAACTTCATATTTAATTCACAATTTACAATTAACAATTTCTTAGTTGAAAGACTTTAGTTGCTAGTACTTTCAACTATTGACTTTAGACTTCAGTTAAATTTATTTTGAAATCCTCGATTATAGGATTTGCAACCAATTTATTGCAAGCATCAGTTACCAAAGCATTTGCCTTTTCTTTATCCTCTGCTTCTACATTCAATTCGACATGTTTTCCGATTCTCAAATTTGTTAGCATTGGAAATTCAATAGCATGAAGGGCATTCTCAACTGCTTTGCCCTGAACATCCAATATACCTTTTTTTAATGTTATTTGTATTGATGCCTGATACATTTTCATAAAATTTCTTTTTTTCAATAGTTAAAGACGAATTAAATTTATTTATCAATACAAAATTAAGTAATTAATTTAAAACGGATTGAATTTGTGGATAATTTCATTTGTAATTACAAATTTATAATTTGTAATGAATTAGTCTGGTTCATATAACTCCGGTTCGGGCGCTTCTGATTCGTCAATATCAATTTCAGGTTCTCTGAGTTCCTTCAACCAGAAAAACACCTGTCTGAAGCCACTCGCAACTATGTAGAACATCATTAGAGGAAATACAAGTTTTCCTTTTGTAATAATAGACGCAATTATTCCGATAGCAAAAAGGGATGTAACTACCGGTCTTTGTTTTATTGAACGCCATGTTAAGCGAGGCAGGTTGTCGAATTTTATAGTTGATACCATAGCCAAAGAAGTCAATGCAACAACAACAATACTTGTTATTGATTTGGTGTGGGCTGAAAAGTCGGGTGATAAATGATAAAACAGAACATATGATACAATTGTCAATGCAGACGAGGGAATTGGCAATCCTGTGAAATAGATTTTATCCTTATGAGTAGATAGTTTAACATTGAATCGTGCCAATCTGATAGCTCCTGCAAGTGCAGGGAGCGCAGCAATCAAAATACCTGTTTCCTGGAGCTGAAAAAAATGTGCTTTATACAACATATAAGCAGGAGCAGCACCGAATGAAACAACATCAGAAATAGAATCGAGCTCAGCCCCGAATTCACTTGTTGAATGGATAAGCCGTGCCATCACCCCATCCAGCATGTCGAAGATAGCGGCGAATAAAATAAAAATTGATGCCTTATAAAATTCATCCTGAGAAATGAATACAATTGCTGCAAATCCGTTGAAAAGATTCAGCAGAGTAAACAAGCTGGGCACTATTGACCTTGTTATACGCAAAAGATTTAATTACGAATTACTAATTACGAATTACTAATTTAAAGAATTAAAAATGAATAATGAATAATTGTTGATATGAAAATTTACAATTTTCATTATTGATTAATCATCTTTGCTATAATTGATTCACCTGCTATTACACTCTGATTTTCCTTGACAAATATTTCAGAATTTTCAGGTAAAATTACATCCATTCTCGAACCGAATTTCATCATTCCAAACCGCTGACCTGCCTTCAATGTGTCTCCAACTCTGATATCCCAAACAAGACGACGGGCAACAATACCGACAATTTGTTTAAAGAATATCTTTCCTGATGAATTCTCCATTCCTATATGTGACTGCTCATTCAATTCCGATGATTTCGGATGAGTTGCAATTAAATAATTTCCCGGATTATATTTGAAATACTTTACAATGCCGCTAATCGGGACACGGTTTACATGGACATCGAGAGGTGATAAAAATATGCTGATTTGTACAGCATTTTGCTTTAAATAAACACTTTCATTCACTTTAATGATTTGTACTATTTTACCATCTGCAGGTGCTATTACTAAAGATTCGTCCTTTAATACACTTTCAGGAATAGTTCTTTCGGGGTCTCTGAAAAACCATAATGTAAAAAAGAGGAGCAAAATCCCGATACTCACGAATATTGAAGACACCCAAGCCCTTGATATAAATGCAGATGAGACAATTAAGACAGTGCTTAAGAATAATAAAATTATTATGTTATCAATACCGTATTTTGTAAGCATAAAATATAATTAAAAATTTACTTATGACAAATTACTGATGACACTATTTAACGCTCAGGGTGTCAAAAAAAAGTATTACAAAAATACAAATAATGGGGATAAAATGTGTAGTATTTAAGCAGGTTTTTTTGTAAATTGCTAAGACCTAAAATCTGAAAAATTAAAGAATTATTTATTTAATTAACTATATAAAAAAAAGGATGGATACATGAAGTTTTCAGTTGCACTTCCTGAATTGCAGAAGGCATTGCAAAAGAACTTGCCTGCTATACCAAGAAAATCAACACTTCCGGTTTTGGAACATTTACATTTCTCATTATCAGGAAAGGAATTGAGGATTGTTTCTACTGACCAGGATATTACAATTATGTCTCATATACAAGTGGATGGTTCTGAGGATGGGTCTATTCTTGTTCCGGGAAGAAAAATCGGGGACCTTGTGAAAACATTATCAGAAGGTTCGATGGAATTTTCCGCTAATGAATCAACTAATGAAATCAAATTGAAGACATCAACGGGTAAGTATAGTTTACGCGGCTTGAGTACGAGTGAATATCTCGACATTCCCGAATTGTTTGAATCGGAAAAGCCGGATTTGGATAAAGTTAAAGAAAGCCAAAAGTCAGGCAAGCAGCCGGCAATGTTTTTCAGCAAGGATAATATCAGCTGGCTGGCAGATAAAACACATTATGCAGTATCAACAGATGAATTCCGTCCGGCAATGAATGGTGTGCTCTTCCAGTTCAGGGAGAATACAATTACAGCAGTCTCAACTGATAGCTACAGATTGGTCAAAGCAGTATCGCATGCGGAAAAAGCTTCTTATCCTTCTGAACTCGATTTAATTATTCCTGCCAGAGCAATCGAATTATTGAGAAAAGTTGACAGCGATGTCGTTATGAGTGTGATTGAAACCAGGAACAAAATTACTCATGCAAGATTTGATGTAGGAGACACAGTTTTTATCACAAGATTAATTGATGAAAAGTTTCCACCTTATGAATCTGTTATACCGTTGAATAACGAATTAAAAGCGACAATAAATCAGAAAGATATTATAAATGCTATTAACAGGGTAGCACATTGCACGAGTGAATTGAACCACCAGATAAGATTAATCATAGAAAAGAATAATATTTCAATATCAGGACAGGATGAAGACAGCGGCAGCGAAGGAGATGAAGCAATAACCTGCGATTTCAGCGGCAATAAGATTACAATCGGATTCAATTATAAATATTTATTCGATGCAATTTCAAATATTGATACAGACGATGAAAAACAGTCAGTACTGATGACTTTTTCAGAGCCAACAAGACCTGTACTGATTAAACCGGTAAAAGAGGAATTAGATTTATTGATGTTGATAATGCCGGTTAGATTGTCTTAAGAGTGAATAATGAATAGTGAATAAATCCTATTATATAATAAAATTTTACTTATAATATTTTTATTATTCATTTTTCATTATTAATTAAAAAAAGCAGCATAAAGGAAAATGTACATAAATTATATTTCGATGGTCAATCTTCGGAATCATAAGCAAACACAGGTTGATTTCGGAAAAGGATTGAATGTTTTGTATGGCTTGAACGGTTCAGGTAAAACAACCATTCTCGAAGCAATTTCTTTATGCGGCTTTTCAAAAAGTTTTTTACGGGTAAGCGATAGTTCTTTGATAAAACAAGATGAGAATTTCTGGAATATAACTCTGAATTCAAGAACAGATTTGGATGTCCCTTATAAAATCAACATTAGGTTGAACGGAAATTCAAAAAAGCAGATTTCATCAACATTCGGTGATAATTTACTTCCAAAGGACATTATCGGTGAGTTGCCGGTTGTTATTTTATCACCTGATTACAAGAGCATAACATCCGGTTCTCCTGCAGACAGGAGAGAATTTATCGATAAAATATTAGCACAATCGAGTAAAATCTATGTTGATGATATTATCAGATTTAAAAAAGCTCTGAAACAGAGGAATAACTTGCTTATAAAAGGGAAAACCGAGAAACATTTTAATCACCAGGTTATCGAGCCGTGGACTGAAATTCTGATAAATACGGGGTCGTCAATTATTAAAAAAAGAAAAGAATTTGAATCGGATTTTCAATCGACTTTTCAGAATATTTACAAGAATGTTTCAAATGGTAAGGAAGAGGTTTCGATTGAATATTTACCAAATGGTGTAGGTGAATTGAATACAAAATCTGATAAAGAAGAAATTAAAGAAAAATTAAGAGAGAAATTCATAAGTGCAGGAAATGAAGAAATGAGGCGCGGTACTACATTGTTTGGACCGCAAAAGGACGAACTGAAAATTTCAATCAATTCTGGGGTTTCAAGGGAATTTGCATCGCAGGGACAACATAAATCACTTTTAATTAGCTTGAAATTTTCAGAATTCCAGTATTTGAAAGAAAAGAAAAGGGAGACTCCTGTTGTTTTGCTCGATGATATTTTCTCAGAGCTGGATATTGAAAGAGCAGCCAAAGTTCTTGAGCTGGTAACAACAAATTCTGCTCAGACATTGATAACTGTTACTGATGGAGAGACGATGAAGAAGTTAATGCCGAACAACGCAAACTGTAATTATTACAGAGTTGAAAATGGAACCGTCTCTCAAGAGAAAATATAAATTTTGAATTTTAAAATTTGAATTTAATTATAAGAAATAGTAATTAGTATTTAAATAGTGGTTTCATCATTTAATAAACCGGCTCATTCTCTGAAGGAAGTATTCGATACGATGATTTCGGGCTTCGGATGGGATGAACTGGTCAAACAGGAGAAAGTGCCTGTAATGTGGCGGGAAATTGTCGGTGAAAAAATAGCAGATAAAGCAGCTTATGTCAGATTCGAGAATGGAATTCTTTTTATTCGGGTTGAATCCTCGGTTTGGCGTTCTGAATTGTACCTGAGAAAAGAATCATTTAAAAATGAAATAAATAAAAGATATGGTAGTAAAATAGTTGACGAAATCGTCATTAGATAAATATGTTTAACAGTTTAGTAAATTAATTATGACACAAAAAAATATTGATAATGCAAATGATGATATAATTCAAAATGAAATAAATAATTCAGATGAAGAGGGAGAAAATTATGAGTTAATGCCCTCGATTGAATTTGATGAGAATGCAGAATACAGTGAAGAAAGCATTAAGGTTCTCGAAGGACTCGAGGCAGTCCGAAGAAGACCGGCAATGTACATTGGAGATATAGGCGAAAGAGGTCTCCACCATCTTGTTCATGAAGTTGTTGATAATTCGATAGATGAAGCATTAGTCGGTTATTGCAAGAATATTTGGATAACATTGAATAAGGACGGCTCTTGTTCGGTTCAGGATGACGGACGTGGAATACCAACCGGAATTCACCCTGTAAAACAAATTTCCACACTCGAAGTTGTTATGTGTACGCTTCATGCAGGCGGAAAATTCGATAAATCATCTTATAAGGTATCCGGCGGTTTGCATGGTGTCGGTGTATCCTGTGTAAACGCACTATCCTCTGAATTGATTGCCACTGTTTATAGGGATGGTAAAATCTTTACCCAGAGCTATTCCGAGGGAAATCCGACGACTGAAGTCAAAGAAACCGGTGAAACAAATAAAACGGGTACAATCATCCAATTCAAACCCGATGATAAAATTTTCAAAACAATCACTTTTAAATTCAGCAAGGTCGCAGAACGTGTCAGGGAACTCGCATTCCTGAATCCCGAAGTTACAATATTTCTAAAAGATGATAGAGACGGAAAAGAAGAGAAATTCCATTTCAAAGGCGGTTTGATTGATTTTGTGAAGTATTTGGATAATGGTGCTACTCACTTGTGCAAACCAATATATATCACCGGAGCCGAAAAAGGAGATTCAGAAATTGAAACACAGGTGGAAATCTGTTTCAGATATAACACTGGATATACTGAGAATGTATTATCTTATGTTAACAACATCAATACTATCGAAGGAGGAACACACGTAACCGGCTTCCGTTCAGCATTAACAAGAACGTTGAATGTCTATGCTACTTCAAATGTCAAAACAAAAGTTCAGCTTACCGGCGATGATTTCCGTGAGGGCTTGACGGCTGTAATTTCAGTAAAAGTTCCTGAGCCGCAATTCGAAGGACAAACAAAAACAAAGCTCGGCAACGGTGAAGTCGAGGGAATTGTCAGGACAATTGTGAATGATAAACTGAGCCAGTTTCTCGATAGCAATCCTTCGGATGCAAAGAAAATTATAGAGAAAGCAATACTGGCTGCCGAAGCAAGGAATGCTGCAAGAAAATCCAGAGAGCTTGTCAGGAGGAAAAATGCACTTGATTCATCTACACTTCCCGGTAAACTTGCAGACTGTTCACTGCAAACACCCGAGGACTGCGAATTATTCATTGTAGAGGGTGATTCTGCAGGGGGTTCTGCCAAGCAGGGGAGAGACAGACGTACACAAGCTATACTTCCACTCAAGGGAAAAATTTTGAATGTTCACAAAGCACGAGAAGTAAAAATTTTGGAAAATGATGAAATCAGGGCTATTATCACTGCATTGGGTGCGGGCTTTGCTACAGACTTCGATGTAGAAAAAACAAGGTATGGTAAAGTAATTTTGATGGCTGATGCGGATGTCGACGGTTCACATATAAGAACTTTGCTTCTGACTTTATTCTATCAATTTATGCAGGATATTATAATCAAGGGTAAGTTATATATTGCACAACCGCCATTATACAAGGTGAAAAAAGGGAAAAGTGAATTTTATGCTTACAATGAGACAGAACGTGAAAACCATATTCAAAGAATAAGAAGGGATGTGGCTGCCAAGAAGGGAACGCCGCTTCCGGATGAGGAAGTACCTGAAAATGCTACCCAGGACGGTATTGTGATATCAAGATTCAAAGGTCTCGGCGAAATGAATCCGGAACAACTTTGGGAAACTACTATGAATCCCGAAAAAAGAACTCTGTTACAGGTTACAATAGAAAATGCATCTGAAGCATCAAAAATATTTGAAACTTTAATGGGTGATAAAGTCGAACCGAGAAGATTATTCATTGAACAGAATGCTCAGTATGTTAAGAATCTTGACGTTTAAAATTAATTACATATTACAAATTATGAATAACAAATTAAAAAGATTATTTCGGTCAATAGGTTATTTAACAATAATACTTACATTTATTTCAACATCATTTGCACAGAAGGATGATGACAAGAAAATAACAGAATTAAAACCTTATGTAGATAATTTTATGAATTACCTGAGCAAGGAAGATTTGTCAAAAATACCTCCAATGCTCGATTCTATAACGTCAAAACAATTGAACAGTTACCAGCTTGAAATGATTAGCACCCAATTAACATTTCAATACGGAAAGTTCAATGAGATTAAGGAATATAAATATAAGCCGTATCAAAAATACGATATGCTCGAAATAAAATGTGATTATGACAGGGCAGTATTGGGTTATAGGTTCGTGTTTGATAGTGTAAGAAAAATTGCAGGATTCATTATCATATCGAAAACGGATAAGGATTTCTATAAAAATCCGGAATATGTAGATACAACCTCGTTCACTGAAAGAAAATTCGATTTCGGTGTCGAGGGCTGGCGATTACCCGGTGTTCTTACGATACCAAATGGCGAGGGACCATTTCCTGTAATTGTTTTAGTCCATGGTTCAGGTCCTAATGACAGGGATGAAACATTAGGTCCCAACAAACCCTTCAGGGACATTGCATGGGGTCTGGCTTCAAGGAAAATTGCAGTATTCCGCTATGATAAGAGGACATTGACTCACAGGAATAAACTCATGCAGATAACAGATTCGATTACACCGTTCCTGGAAACCGAACAAGATGCACTGAAAGCTGTTGATACATTGAAAACGATTCCTGAAATCGATATTAATAAAATCTTCGTGTTGGGTCATAGTTTGGGTGGAACTTTATTACCGAGAATTGCAAAAGCTGATACATCAATTTACGGAATGATAGTTATGGCTGGTTCTGCAAGACCATTTGAAGACATTTATTACAGCCAGATTAAATATATTTTGAGCTTAGATAGTGTTCTCACAAAGGAAGAAAAAGAAGAATTGAAAAAAATTGAGAAACAGGTGAAGTTAGTAAAAAGTAAGAAGTTATCGGTTAATACATCCTCAAAAGATTTGCCTATGAATATTAATGCACTCTACTGGCTGGATTTGAGGAATTATAAGCCGCAGGAAGTTGCAAAGAAATTGAACAAGCCCATGCTGATATTACAGGGACACAGGGATTACCAGGTTACTTATGAGGATTTTAAACTGTGGGAAAAAGCATTAATTAGTAAGAAAAATGTAGAATTGAAGAGCTACCCTAAGTTGAACCATTTATTTATGGAAGGGCAAGGAGTATCTACGCCTAATGAATATAATATAGAAGGTCACGTCTCTGAATTGGTGATAAAGGCAATAGCGGGCTGGATTCACAAGCAAAAGTAATTTTAAATCCTGAGTGTTGAATGTTGAATTTTAATTATAAATATTGTCTTTCTTTAATTATAATTCTTGCTGCGTTATCTTCTTATATTTTTTGTCAAACAATTGAAAATAAATCTGAAAATATATCATATCATTTAATAAGAATTCATTTTGATTCTTCATATTCTTATAAGGATTTTCTAAAATCAGGTTTTGATTTGGAAGGAATAAATTTCAATAAAAGCTCGGTAGAACTTGCATTGAATGATTATGAATTGAATGGAATCAAATTGAAAAAAATCAAATATGAAATACTCATTGATGATTATGAAAAATATATTGAAAATAAATTAAACAGTTCAAAACAAAACATTCCTTTAATTTGCAGTGAAAAAAACTTCAAGATTGGCTCTATGGGCGGTTCTTATAAAATCGAGGAAGTTTATGCCGTTTTTGACTCGATGCGTAATAAATACCCGGATTATATGGCTAATCCGGAGGTAATCGGTTATACAATTGAAGACAGACCGATAATGGCTTATTGCTTTAGCAGTAAAAACGGATTGAATAAAAAAGAAGTATTAATCACTGCATTACATCATGCACGTGAGGGTGGCGGATTGACAACGGTAGTTTATTTTTTATGGAATTTGCTCGAAGGTATTGATTCGGGTAATCCTGAATCATTATTTTTACTGAATAACAGGAAAATTTGGGTAATACCTGTTGTAAATCCCGATGGAGTTGCATTTAATGAATCGAGGTCACCAAACGGTGGTGGGTTTTGGAGAAAGAACAGACGAAAAATAAATGATACGACTTATGGGGTTGACCTGAACCGGAATTATGGTCCACAGCAATTTTGGGAAGTTGGTAATAGCAGTTCGGCAACAGACCCAAGATATGATACATACAGAGGAGAATCTCCGTTTTCTGAACCTGAAACTCAGTCGGTTAGAGATTTTTGCATGAAGCACGATTTTAAAATTGCCTGTAATTATCATACATTCGGAGGACAAATAATTTTTCCATGGGGAGCATTGAGTAGTGAAACTTCTGATTCTATCTGGTTCCGTTCGTTTACCGAAGATGTTACATTTAATAATAAATATAATTTTGGCAGGGGCATTCAGACTGTGGGTTATGAAGTATCGGGTGTTTCCGATGATTGGATGTATTTAGCAACATCCGGTAAAGAGAAAATTTTTTCTATTACTCCTGAAGTAGGTTCTGTAATTGATGGATTTTGGCCCTTACCTGAGAGGTATATTCCGATAGCCAAAGATAATTTATATATGAATTACCAATTATTATGGTCTGCCGGAACTAATCTGAGGCATGTGAAATCGGAATATGATTATGATTCACTTAATAAAACAGGTGTACTCACTGTAACCGTAAAAAATATCGGAATTGATGATATGACATCATCTTCAAGCCTAATCATTAAATCCCTCGATTCCAATGTTAAAATCGAATCACCTGAAAAAGATATTCTTCCTTTAATGTCAACAGAAACACAAACAGAGAGATTTAATATACCATATCCATATAATTTCAGAAATGGGAGTGAAGTTGCATTTACCTGTTCAATTATTCAGGATGGTATTGAACGTATAGATACCTTCAAACTGCAACTATACAGATATACAACAGTTAATATTTATAAAGGCGGTTCGTTGGGAAGTGGTTGGAAAAACAATAACTGGAATACTTTTGAAGACAAGACAATAGGCAGAAAAATACTTACTGACAGCCCCGGCGGTAATTATACCGATATGAACAGTAATTATCTGATATATGATAAGCCGATTTCTATCACTGGAATTAACGCCACCTTGGAATTTAATACGCATTGGAGTTTGGAATCGAATTATGATGTTGTCTATATAGAAGCATCGTCTGATTTGGGTAAAACATGGAATAATTTAAGAGCATCAAGAATGAAGATGGGAGTTGGATTGAATTACAGCCGCCAGGATTCGGGTAAATATGGATTTGACGGTTATCAGCCGGATTATATAAGACAAGAGTGCGATTTGTCTCAGTTTTTAAATAAAAGCATAATTTTCAGATTTGGTATATTAAGCGATAATGCACTAAATTTTGACGGTATTTTTATGGATGATATTAAAATTCGCTTTTATGAGGATTTGACAGGTGTTAATGAAGGTAAAGCAGGTACTGAAAATGATTATTTATCAATTGAATGTTATCCTTCACCTGTGAAAATTGGAGAGCCGGTTTCAGTATTCATTAATTCCGATGAAAATAATGAATCCGAAAATGTAAAAATAACATTGTATAACTCTATCGGTGAGAAAATTTATTCGAGTGAAGATAATTTGATTTTAAATAATAAGAGTGTTGAAATATCAACAAAAAATATGACAGAAGGATTTTATTATTTACAGATTGAAGGACGAACAAAAGTATATAATCGTAAAATCATTGCAATCCGTTAAGAATTCAATAATTCATTATAAAGTGTTTCATATTTTGGTACTATTAAATTCGTATCAAACAATTCAACAGCTCTTTTTCTGGCATTAGAAGAGAAAATATGCCATTTTTTTGAATTTTGCAGGAGTTCGAGAGCATATTTTGCCATTCTTTTGACATCTCCCAGTTCAGCTACAAAGCCGGTTTCGTTGTGTTCAACAACTTCAGGTATTCCACCAATATTAGAGCCGATAACGGGTACACCGCAGCTCATTGCTTCCAGAGCTGACAAACCAAAGCTTTCGGATTGGCTGGGGAGTAAGAACACATCGGAAACTGAGAGCAGTTCTACCAAAGAGGTTTGCTTTCCAAGAAATTTAATGTGATTTTGAATGCCGAGTTCCCGGGCGAGATTTTCGGCAGGTATTCTGTCAGGACCGTCACCGACCAATAATAATTTAGAAGGAATTTGTTTATTAACTTCGTTGAAAACTTTAATTACATCACAAACTCTTTTGACAGTTCTGAAATTGGAGATATGAATAAAGATTTTTTCATCATTTGGTGCAATGTTTTTTTTCAATCCTGGTTGAGCAAATCTGTTGTAGAGAGAGGTGTTGACAAAGTTCGGAATGACATCTATTTCCTTACCTGTGTTGAAGTGCTGAATGGTTTTTTCACGGAGAAAGGAGGAGACGGCAGTGATTCTGTCGGAATGTTCGAGCGAGAATTTGATTATAGGATGGAACCCGGGTTCGAGCCCAAGTAATGTAATATCGGTACCATGTAATGTAGTAACCAATTTGAGACTGTAATCCTTTTGTAAAATTTGATTGGCAAGATAGCCGCTGACAGCATGAGGGATGGCGTAATGGACGTGGAGTATATCAATTTTTTCGTATTTTACTACGTCAATAATTTTGCCAACTAAGGCAAGTGTGTATAAATGAAATTCGAATAGGGGATAATTTGGTATTTCGACGTCGTGGAAGAACACATTATCCTGGAATGTATTGAGCCGTGTGGGAAGAGCATAACTTATGAAATGGACATGATGTCCTTTTCTTGCAAGCTCTAATCCGAGTTCTGTGGCAACAATGCCGCTCCCACCATAGGTGGGGTAACATACGATTCCGATTTTCATTTTATTCCTTATATTGTGGTGTCAGTAACTGGTGCTGACACAATTTGAAATAAAGCAGTGTCAGGAGTAAGACCCGGCACGGTTTGATTTTTTAATAATTCCTGATAAGGGTAGAAATTATTTTTTTATTTATGGAAGCAATGTCGAAAGAAATTGATATTTATTATACGATTGAAAAATCCGGAACTGCAGAAATAAAGATTTTGGGCTCGAGGTTTATTGCACATGCAAATAATGCCTCTTCAAAGGATATTGCGATGGATTTTGTGAATAATATTAAATTGCAGTATCATGATGCAACTCATAATTGTTTTGCATATAAAATAGGTAAGGACGGATTGGAGTTCCGTGCAGTAGATGACGGGGAACCTGCCGGCTCTGCTGGCAAACCTATTTTATTTGCAATAAATAAGCATAAACTCAGCGATGTTATAGTTGTTGTTACAAGATATTTTGGAGGTAAGAAGCTGGGTGTGGGTGGGCTCGCAAGGGCATACTCACAGGCAGCAGATGAAGTACTAATGAAGTGTGAAAGAAAAAGAATACATATAACAACACCCGTGAAAATTATTTGTACTTATGAGGATTTGGATGTCGTTAAAAGAATTTTAAGTAAAGATACTGTTTCTTTTGAGGAAAAGTATCATGATGTTGCCGAATTTGTCGCACATGTTCCATCAACAGATACAGATAGTTTTATTGAACGCATCATTTCTTCAACAAAAGGCAGAGCAGGGGCAAATTTGATTAATGTTTAATGAATAATGAAATATATGGATAATGGGATTAGTTTGATAGATAGGAGATGTTTAGCCATACAGACAAAGATACAAGAAATCTGATATGCAAATTTAGAATTAATAATGGGGAATAATGAGAGTAATAAGTAAGCCGAAGGAAATGCAAACAATCGCAGAATCGCTGAGAAAAGAAGGGAAGAAAATAACAGTTGTTCCAACGATGGGTTATCTGCATGAAGGACATACCAGTCTTATTCAGAAGGGGAGAGAATTAGCCGATATAGTCATAACAACTTTATTTGTAAATCCAACTCAGTTTGGTCCAAATGAAGATTACGAAAAGTACCCGAGGGATTTCGCAAGAGATTTTCAGCAGGCAGAAAAAGCCGGCACTGATTTTCTTTTTAATCCGAAAATAGAAGATATGTATGAAAAGGGTTATAATACTCTCATCAACATAATAGGAATAACAGATAAGTTTGAAGGAAGCTCCAGACCAGGGCATTTTGATGGAGTGGCAACTATTGTTGCAAAATTATTTAATATCACAAAACCGCATTTTGCGATTTTTGGACAGAAGGATTACCAGCAAATTCTTGTTATTAAACAAATGGTGAGAGATTTCTTTTTTGATTTGTCAATTGTAGTTGCTCCTACAGTCAGGGAACATGACGGATTGGCACTTAGCTCAAGAAATGTATATTTATCAAACGAAGAAAGAAATAGAGCAGGAATTATATACAAATCTCTCGATGAAGCATTGCAGCAGATCCAAAAAGGAGAAAGCAGAAGAAAAATTTTGAATGCAATGCTTCATAATACATTAAGAACCGTTCCCGAAATAAAAATTGATTATGCGTCTTGTGCTGATGCCGATACCCTGGAAGAGCCAGACGTATTCTTACCGGGAGAAAGAATTATACTTATGATTGCCGTATATAACGGTAAAACCCGGCTTATTGATAATGCACTCGTTACCGTACCCCAGGATTCAAATGTTAAAAAGCATTATTTTGTGTAATTTATTGATTAATTAATTATGGATTTATTGATTTTCTTCCTCATTTTTTCGATACCTATTGTGATAATTTCCTGGCGTACAATATTCAATATTAATACTCACGGTTTTTACAGGTTTTTTGCTTGGGAAAGTATTCTTTGGCTTGCAATCAACAATTACAGATTCTGGTTTGACAATCCATTCGGATTAAAACAAATAATTTCATGGATTTTCTTATTTTATTCTGCAGGATTAATATTTCTCGGTATTTTCCATTTGATAAAGTTTGGGAAACCGAATAAAAGCCGGGATGAAAAACAATTATTCAATATGGAAAAAACCACAAAGCTGGTAGATAATGGTATCTTCAAATTCATTAGGCATCCTATTTATGGTTCACTGATATTTTTAACATGGGGTATATGTTTCAAAAATTTAGATTTGGTTTTATTGGTTATTTCAATGCTATCTACAGTTCTGCTTTTTATAACTGCCAGATTTGACGAGAAGGAATGTGTGGCTTATTTTGGGGAGAAATATATTAACTATATGTCCCGTAGCAAGATGTTTATTCCATTTATATTCTGATATTTGAATTCAAAATTTAATTATTGACCTGATTTTCCTTTTTTAATTTTCTTTTTTTATAAAAATGAAATATTATCAAAATGGATATAGTACTTACAAATGAGTTAATGATTGTTTTAATATCGTCATTTTTCTCGTTGAATATAAATTCAATTCCAAATCTGCTCAAAATGATATTTAAAAAGGTAATTATTCCGATAATGCTGAAGAATAACAAAAAAAAATGATTGAACATATTTTTTAATATTTTCTCTTATTATCATAATTAAAATAAAATTCTGAAATAAAATATATTTCCTCTTATTTGCAAGAAGAATGATTTATCAAATTATATATTGTTGTCAATTAAATTAAAGTTCCTCTATCAACTCCAAAAACTGTTTATAGGGTAATGCAGTCAAACTCTGTGCTTCTGTAGCACCATATTCCCTGCTGATTAATGATATCTTGGCGGCAGTTTCGTCATCCGGTGCTTCATAAATATCGAGGAAATCGAATTGCCCGAGCAAAGCATAATGAGCAAGGAACTTTACATTCGGACATTTTTCTTTAACATGCTCGAGCCATTCTCTTCCGATTTTACCACGTTCCTTCATCCTCTTGGTTACTTCGGGAGCAAGTTTTGTCATTAAAATGAAAGTTTTCATCATCAACTCCATAGAATTAATAAACAACCCAAAGATAATAAAAAAATTAATAATTGAGAATTTAAAATTGATAATAAATTAAAAAAAAGGTTAATTATTTACTTTTTTTATCTACTGCAGGAAATTGTACGAAGAAAGATGAACCCTTTCCTAATTCTGATTCAGCCCAAATTGTTCCGTCATGGAGCTCAACAAGTTGTTTGACAATAGACAATCCGAGTCCTGTTGAGGATTCACCCCCGGTTGGTTGGGCGGATAATCTCTGGAATTTGCCGAATAGTTTTTTCATATCTTCATGAGACATTCCGGGACCCTCATCTCTCACTTCGCACCTTATAAAACGGTTCCGTTTGATTTTTATATAACTTGTATTAATATTTATCGGCATGGCTTTTGGAGAATATTTTATTGCATTGCTGACCAGATTATCGATTATTTCATATATTCTGATATTATCACCGTTTATGAAGCAATTCTCTTTATTCCCGGGGTTAAAAATTAATTGTTGCTGTTTATTCTCAGCACGGGAACGATTTCCAATAATAATATCTTCGACTACTTCATTCAAATCAATAACTTTTTTATCGATTGTTAACTTACCGCTTTCAAGACTTGCATTCTCGAGTAATTCATTAATTAAATTTGACATTAATGTCGATGACTCAAAAATCAGGTCAATCATTTCAGACTCAGTCGGGTCTTTAATTCCCAGGTCTTTCAACATAACAGAAATCCCCTGAATCACATTCAAAGGATTTTTCAGGTCATGTACAGTCATATTAATGAATTGATTTTTTAATTCTATTGCTTCCTGGAGTATTAAATTCACTTTAGTCAATCTCCTGAGTTTGATTAAAGTTTTTCCCCTTGCAATAAGCTCGTTGCCATCGAATGGCTTTAACAGGTAATCATTTGCCCCGGCTTCGAATCCCTCGACCAAATCTGCAATCTGATTTCTCGCGGTTAATATTAATATCGGCAACTCAAATAGGGAATAATTCTGCCGTATTTGTCTTGCAACATCCAAACCGCTCATATTTGGCATCATAACGTCGAGCACAATCAAATCGAAATCGGGATTCTGGCTTATAGTTTGTAATGCTGTTAATCCGTCATGGCATACAAGAATATTATAATTATATAAGCTGAAATAATTCTTTATCAATTGTGCCATGATCGGCTCATCGTCCACAACCAATACTTTTATACCCTGCTGAATGATTCTTGTATCTATTTCTTCAGACTCTGAACTCGTGTCGAGAGGAGTCTCAAACGGTTTCAAATCCCGGTATTTTTTATTATACAGGTCTTCATTAAATATTGGGACAGAGAATGAAAAACAACTTCCTTTATTAACTTCTGATTCTGCCCATATTTTACCTTTGTGTAATTCGACGAGATATTTATCTACAGCCAAACTGAAACCTGTGAATCCTTCTTTTTTTGTTGCCTCTTTTATATCTGAGATATTTTTAAATAAAGTTTCAAGTTTTTGCTGTGATATACCAATACCCGTATCTCTTACCGAAATGACAACCATGCCGTCAGTAACGAGTGCTGATGTAGTTATTTCACCTGTTTGAGTGTATTTGACGGCATTGCTTACCAGGTCATATAATACAAATTGGATTTTATTTTCATCTCCATATACAAACGGGGTATTCTTATCAATTGTATTTTTATATTTTATCTTTTTATCGCCGATTAAAATCTTAGAAAGACCGGCTACGTAATGAGCAACCTTGCCGAGGTCAACCGGCTTTTTACGCACTACGATTTCACTTGTATCGAGTTTTGAAAAATCGAGTATGTCATTGGCAATAAAAGATAGCTGCTTACCGGCTGATGAAATTAATGATAAATTATATTCTACATCTCCCGGAAGCTGGCCGATGTTTCCTTTTATTAACGATTCTGTGATTCCTATTATTCCGTTTAATCTGGTATTTAATTCAAGTGAAATATTAGACATTAATTCGTTTTTCAGTTCGAAATAGTTTTCTTCCTGCTGTCTCGAAATCCTCTCCTGCTCGAGAGATTTTTTTAGCGTTCTTATATTAACCGCCTTAATAATTGCAATAGCGATTGATGGAGCAAGAAAATTTATTATTTCATTGAATTTTTCCGAATAAGTATTTATATCACGGCTGTCTGCAACAATTAAACCTATTATGCTTTTCTGATATACAACTGGACAGAAAATAATCCATTTTATTGATTCGGAGATTATATACCAGTCATTTTTCAGATATTCTTTTTTAAATGGTGTTTTGTCTGAGATTTGTTTCCCGGATTTTAAAAATTCAAAGAGTAGTGAATCTGTTATGAAAGTTGATTCGCTAATCAGTAATGACCTGTAATTGATTATATCTTTTTTATCTCTGTCAAATCCAAATTCTAATTTAAAATCATTACTATTATTATCAGTATAAAAGAAATAAATCTTATCGGCACAATTGAATTCACTTAATAAACTCAGAGTTTTTTTAATTACTTTATCGTAATTATTTTCCGATAAAATTTCGTTTGATAATACATTATATTTCTGGAAATCAAAATCTTCAGACTTTGACAAGTTCCCATTAACTTGCTCGTTACCAACATTCGTTTTCGATGGCTTTTCCATTAAAATGCTGCATATTATAAATCGATAAATCAGAAAATAAGAAATTGGTAAATGAAAAAAAAATTAAATTTGATTTTATGTATAAATATTGGGTATTAATACTTATGTTTTGCATAATCCCGAGCACATCCCTTTGCAATATTTCCCTTTACATCTTAATTTTTTTAGTTTCTTTTTTTTTTCTTTTTTCCTTAATTTCTTTTTTAACTTTTTTTTATTTTTCCTTTTCATTATAATTATTTTCAGAATTAATATATATAATAAGACATGAAACATATACTTAGACGAATAATTTTTCAAATTAATAAAATCATGCTTTCCGGGAATAAGTATTATTGTATTATTTGCGATAGGAATTACCGGAAATTCTTTTCTGTTGGAAAAAGGTCAAATGTAAGATGTCCCGGGTGTGGTTCTTTCGAAAGGCACAGACTATTGTTTTATTTTCTTAAAGAAAAAACAACAATTTTTAAATCAGAATATTCCGTTATGGAGGTTGCCCCTTTGTTAACAATTCATCGTTTGTTTAATAAATTGGGAAATATTAAATATACAAGTATTGATTTGGAATCAGATTATGTAACTTCAAAAGTTGACTTAACCAAACTTCCATTTGAAAATGATACTTATGATTGTATTTTTTGCTACCATGTACTCGAACATATTGAAGATGATATTCAAGCATTATCTGAAATGTTCCGAGTTCTGAAAAAAGGCGGTTTTGCTATTGTTCAATCACCCTTGGATAAGAGTTTGGAAAAAACATTGCAATATGATAATACTAAAACACCTGAATCAAGATTGAAAGCTTACGGGCAAAAAGACCATGTCAGGATTTATGGCAGAGATTTCATATCGCGTATAGAATCGGTTGGATTCGGTGTTACAGAAGATAAATTTATTAATTCATTCAGTGATGAGGATATTAATAAATTTGCCCTCGATAAAGAAGAGTATATAAATTTTTGTTACAAACCTTTATAAAATGAAAAATCAAAATAAGGCATATATTTTTGCACTTCTTTCGGTTTTATGCTGGTCAACAGTGGCTACAGCTTTCAAAATAGCCCTAAAATACCAGGATTTTGTTCAACTTTTATTATACTCTTCTTTAACATCCGTTTTAATCCTCTTTTCAATCTTATTAATTCAGGGGAAATTGAAATTATTAACAAATCAATCGAAGAAACAAGTAACAACTTCATTATTACTTGGTTTGTTAAATCCATTCCTTTATTATTTAATATTGTTCAAAGCTTATTCATTACTTCCGGCACAAATGGCACAACCATTGAATTATACATGGGGGATAATCGTAGTGCTGTTTTCAATACTGATATTAAAACAAAAAATCAGATTAATCAATATAATTGCCCTTTTAGTCAGCTTTTCTGGTGTTATTATTATCTCCTCAAGAGGTGAAATATTCAATTTTCATATTGTTGAACCTTACGGAGTAACACTTGCCGTTGGAAGTTCACTTATTTGGTCCTATTACTGGATTTTGAATATGAAGGATGAAAGAGATGAAATAGTTAAATTATTTTTCAACTTTATTTTCGGTTTGATTTTTATAATATCGTATATATTGACGTTTTCAAAATTTGAGTTACCAAATACAGAAGGAATCCTTGCTTCAGTATATGTGGGTTTATTTGAAATGGGGATAACCTTTGTTTTTTGGCTTAAAGCACTGAATTATTCCGAAACTACATCGCAGGTAAGCAATATAATTTATTTATCGCCTTTTATTTCTCTCGTTTTTATTTATTTCATTTTAGGTGAAAAAATACTCTTGTCATCATTCCTGGGTCTTGCATTCATTATCAGTGGAATTTTAATCCAACAAATAAATTATAAAATAATTCAAAATAATAATAAATAATTTCAGCTGTACCAATACATTCTGATTAATTAAAATTTTATTCGTAAATTAGAAAAATTATCAAAAATCAGGATAGGGTTAAATTATGAAAAAAGTGATTTCTTGGATTATTGCAATTGTTGCAGCTATTATTGTCTTTTCACTTTTATCACAACTAATTTGGGGTATGATAAAGATTGCCTTTGAACTTGGTTTTATTATTATTGCATTAATTTGTGTCTTTATAATTGCATTACCCATTTATATGATTGTTTCCAGGAGATTTTTAAGGTAATATTTTTAAAAAATATAAAATACTATATGAGAAAAACTTTTATAACAATAATTTGTCTATTGATAAATTTAATATTATTAAAGGCGGAAGCAGACCCAAATACGGTGAATCTTGCTCGTACATTCGGAAGGGATATATTTGAACTTAATGGTGTACCATATTTACAACCATTGGTTGAGACTCTTAATGCAACCTCAAATTCGAGGTTTTTTAATCAGGCATTTGTCCCTGCTAAGGTTGATAAACCATATTTTAGATTCGGTATTCATACTATGCTCGGTTTTGTCAGGAATGATATGAAAACCTATGCACCTTCATTACCTGCAGAACAATTAGATCCAAACAAACTTAATCAATATGTGGATGTTTTTCCTTCAGTAAACATCAAAGATACTGCCGGGCTTATGTATTATGCACTGAAAACTATTTTATATGATGGTATTCACGGTACAAATAAATATAATAAAGTATTCTTTGAAATTCCAGAAAGGTCTGCTACAATACTCGGGCATCAGGATGCAAGTTTTTTTTTCAGACACAGCGCTATGGATTCATTAATTCGCGGTCATTTTATCTTTCCCTATCTACCAAAGCAATTTCAGGATTCATTAATTAGTACAATCTGGAAATTTCCGGAACTATTCACATTACCTCCCGGTGCGGATATGAATACTATATTTGCGGGTGTACCTCAATTTGAAATCGGTTCATTATTTGGTACTGAAATGCTTATCAGGTTTATACCGCCGGTAAATATGGGAAAAAATATAGGGGATTTTGCATTTTGGGGTGTTGGTTTGAAACACAGCATTTCTCAATATTTTGAAGAAAGGTATTTCGATTTAGCCATTCAGGCAGTTTACCAGGGAACATATTTGAAAAACAAGGTAGGTGAAACAAATTCTGACCTCAGGTCTGATGCAACGTTTTGGGATTTTAATATTCACTTTTCAAAATCTTTTTTTGATGAGCAATTTAATGTATATGCAGGTATTTCTTATGAATTATTTAATATTAATTCAAATTTCACTTATTATTTACCTGTTCAGACTCAATGGCAGCTTGGTTTATTAGAAGGTAAGTATATTCACAAAATACCAACTGACAGTGTTTTTGTTATTTTGCCTCCCGACCCTGAAAACGGTTTCCCGGGCGATACAGTACCACAAACCTCAAATCTCAGAATTACGGATGCAAATCTGAAACTCGTTTTCGGTATAACCTATCAATTAGGTCCTTTGGCTGTTTTCTTAGATTATAATATCAGCAAATTCAACATCTTTACCGGAGGCATCGAAGTAAGATTTTAACTGAAATTCACAAATTTAAATTCAAAATAATATCAGGTTAACAATGGCTCAGATTATTGATGGTAAGCTGCTCTCAGCTCAAATAAAAGAAGAATTAAAAGAAAAAACAAAAATTTTAATTAATGAAAAAGGGATAATACCCGGTTTGGCATTGCTTTTAGTCGGTGATAATCCTGCTTCAAAATCTTATGTGTCCTCAAAAGAAAAATCATGCTCCGAACTTGGTTTCAAATCTATTGTTGAAAGACTGCCTGATAATACAGATGAAGCCACAGTGTTGGGTTTTATAAATAAGTGGAATGCTGATGAGACAATTCATGGAATTTTGGTACAATTACCCATTCCAAAACAAATTGATGAACAAAAGGTAATACAATCTATTTCTCCCAAAAAGGATGTTGATGGATTTCATCCTGAAAGTTTCGGTCGGCTCGTTATTGGACTTCCCGGATTTGTTCCATGTACACCTGCCGGTATAGTCGAGATGATTAAACGATATAAAATTCCTACGAAAGGAAAACATGTTGTTGTCGTAGGCAGAAGCAATATTGTTGGTAAGCCGATAGCAAATCTTATGTACCAAAAGAACCCTGATGCCAACTCGATAGTTACTATATGCCATACTGCAACTTCCGATTTAAGTTATTATACTAAGCAGGCGGATATATTGATAGCAGCAGTCGGAGTACCTCGAATAATAAAAGCAGAAGATGTAAAAGAAGGTGTGGTTATTATTGATGTAGGAATTAACAGGGTAGAAGACTCAACCACTGAAAAAGGATACAGAATAGTAGGCGATGTTGATTTCGAAAATGTAAAAAATAAAGCTTCTGCAATAACTCCTGTTCCCGGAGGTGTAGGTTTGATGACGGTTGCCATGCTCATGCAAAATACCTACAAATCTGCAGCAGGTGAGGTCTTATAGGTTATGTGTGTTAAATTACAGGTGTTGAGTCAAGCTAAGGTAAAATCAGTTAATGTCTAATAAGAAAAATCCAATCAATAAAATTTATGAGGATGATTATATTCTCGTATTGAACAAACCGGCTGGCTGCCTGACTATTCCGGACAGATATGACAAATCAGCAATTAACTTATATGGCATTTTAACTGAGATGTACCCCAAAATATTTACTGTTCACCGGCTCGATAAAGATACCAGTGGTGTTATTGTTTTTGCTAAAGATGCCGAATCTCATAAAAATATTAATCAACAGTTTCAGGAATTTAAGGTTACTAAAATTTATCATGCTGTCCTGAGTGGAAATTTAAACCAAAATGAACTTGTTATTGATATTCCGATAACTGAAGATTTAAACCGCAAAGGTTATATGAAACCTAGTGCAAGAGGAAAAGAATCGCTGACGGTTTTGAATGTAATCGAAAGATTCAGAAATGCTACTCTTGTCGAATTGAATCTGGTAACAGGAAGACATCATCAAATCAGAGTACATTGCGCATCAATCGGATACCCATTACTTGTTGATGAATTATATGGGAAATCAAAAGAATTTTATGTCTCTTCTTTAAAAAGAAAATATAATATAAAAAAAGGAGAATTTGAAAAACCTATTATTTCAAGAGTTTCAATGCATGCTAAATTGATTACTTTTCTTCACCCTGAGTTCAACGAAAAAGTCAGCTACGATGCTGATTATCCTAAGGATTTTTCAGCATTGCTGGAGGTACTGAAAAAATATTCAAATATAAATTTCAATCCAAAAGTGTAATATTCTATTATTTACACTTCGATTTTATTATTATATCTTTTTTCTTTAAATTATAAGTTTGAACCAATAAAAAGTTGGTATTTTCGATTATAATTATAGAATTTTAAAAGGATTATGATATGAGAAAAAATTTACTGTTTTTAATTTTTATTTTTCTTTCTTATTCTGCAGAACTTTTATCCCAATATGATGCCAGGAAACTACCCGAATTTCTAGATATAAACCGGGAAAATTTTCCAGTCGCAGATAGCAGGGGAAGAAGTGTTTTTTATAAAAACCTTCCCCCACCTCCTAAAACAAAAATTAAAGTTCCCGACAGAATATTGGCTGACGGATTCGAAATAATTAATATTTCGGGTGGAAATAACAATAATCAATCTGAAACATGGATAACTTATAATCCTGTAAATCCGGAGAATATAGTAGCTGGAGCAAATGATTATAACTATTTAAGCATTCAGTCAGGTTATAGGATGAGTGCTTATTCGACAGAAAACGGATTCCAAAATTGGTCACATTCAACAACTCCCGACAATAATGGATTGTATCTTGAAATAACAAACGGATATAATATGCTTGTTTTTGACCCGGGAATTACATTTGATTCCCGCGGGTGGTGCTACTATTCTTATGGGGCTGCTGTTATTGATAATCAGGACAGAAATTATGATAACGGTTTATTTGTTTGCAGGTCAAAAGACGGAGGTAAATCTTGGGAAGAACAAGTTGCCGTTGCATATACAAATCAGGGGACGCTTAACCAGGTTTTCCATGACCGTTATAGTATTATGGCTGATGCTAATCCGGCTTCTCCGTATAAGGATTATATTTACCTGACATGGAAAAGATTCATTCAAAATGTCGGAATTTGTTTTTCTAAATCTACCGATGCCGGCGACAACTGGTCACAGCCGACACTAATTCCCGGAGGAAATACCGGACAATCACAATCTCCTATTCCAGTTGTTGGTACGAATGGTGAATTATATGTGGTTTGGAGAAATCCTTATAATGAATTTGATGATGTAATGTTCCAGAAATCTATAAATGGTGGTAATACATGGTTAAGTACTGCAAAAAAGATTCAATCTGTGAAACCGATTGGTGTTCCTAATTCAATTAGCGGTCGTGATGTACTGGAAAATAAAGGAAGCATGAGAGTATCCTCACTTCCTTATATAGCTGTGGATATGTCTAACGGTCCACGAAGAGGTTATATCTATATCGTACAAACCGGCAGGGATGAAAATGGTCTGACCCGGCTGTATCTCGCCAAATCCACAAATGGAGGGAATGAATGGACCACTAAAATCAGGATTGATGACAATCAGTATGGAAATGATATGTGGTTCCCTAATATTAGTGTTGACGCTATAACCGGAATGATTTCCGTAGTTTATTACAGCTCTCAAAATGACTCGGAAAACAAAGGATTTGATGTTTATCTTGCCATATCTAATGATGGCATTAATTTCAGGAATATAAGAATTACTCCTCAAATGATTAAGCTTGACAGTCCTGATGATATAATAGGAGATAACGGCAATTATTATTGGGGAGATTATACAAGTATAACATCATATAATGGTAAAATTTATCCGTGCTGGTGGATGCCGAGCGGGTACAATTCCAATTTCTGGACAAATGATGTTTTTGTTGCTTTGCTTTCAACGAATCCTAAACCACCCGCAAATTTTGTTTCAAGCAGCGATTACCAGTCACCAAACACTGTTACTTTAAATTGGATTGACCCTAAAGTCAATCAGCTAACAGACCCTTTAGGTGATTTTGTTATAATTATTTATCGTGATAATATAGAAATAGCACGTGTAAATAAGGGTATGCAAACTTATGTTGATCCAACGGCTGTTGATGGTCAGCAATATACTTATAGTATTAGAACACATACCACAGAAGGGTTGGAAAGCATATTAGTTAATTCGACAGTTGTTGCCGGTGGCGGTTTAAAGCCATTTCCACCGACGAAAATTTCCTCCAGGCCTACAAGCACCGGGATTATCCTAAGCTGGGAAAATCCCATGTATCATACTGACAGTACTTACAGCCAGGATGTAAATAAAATAGATATATATGTTGATTCTGTTAAGAACCAGACCTATTCAGGAAGTATCCAGGCAGGGCAAATCTCGGGCATGACTCTGAACATTCAGCCGAACCAATTCCATCAGGTTAAACTGAAAGCAATCGGGAAAAGAGGCAGTATTGAAACCGAGAGTGACTTCTCCGGCACTCTATTAACCTATGCAGGAAATGTTTTAACTGAGTTAAGCGATAGTTTTGATATCAGTCCTGACCCAATTGTAAAATATACAACTAACGGTTGGGGAACAACAAATATAAAATCAATTTCTCCTCCAAACTCAATTACGGATTCTCCTCAAGGTGATTATCCAAATAATAATTCAAATTTTCTTTATTTTCAACCGGTAATAATATCTCCGGAAAAAAACACAATCAGCTTTGAACATATTGCTATTATCCAGAAAAATGGTGATTGGGGTATTGTTCATATTAGTTCTGATTTTGGTGCAACATGGAAGGGAGTATTAGGTGTTAATTCCGGGCGTTCAGCAGGATTCACCGATAATGTAGCAACGAGTTCATGGTACAGCGAGCGGATTGGTCTATCAGACTATATTGGGGATACTTTGACTATTGCTTTTGAACTTTATTCTAATAATTTCAGCAAAAAAGACGGCTGGTACATTGATGATTTAAGAATTGATGATTCTCCAGCTGGAATCGATAACGATAAATATATTTATTCGGGCTTGACACTTGATATTTCTCCGAATCCCGCTGCTAATAAGACAAAAATAAATTTGTTTTTACCTTTTGCTGATAAGTCAAGCATAAAATTGTACGATATTTTAGGTAATGAAGTCATGAATTTGTATGAGGGATTTTTACAATCGGGAGCATTTGAATTAGATTGTGACTTATCCGGATTAGATGACGGTATTTACTATGTTAAAGCAAATATAGGAAAAACAAGCAGGATTAATCCGGTTGTAATTAATAAGTAATTAAATAAAGATTTTTTATAAAGCGGTGAACTCATGTTTACCGCTTTTTTTATTTTATTTTTGCATTATGGATTGTGATTTTAAATTTTATTATTATGAAGGATAAATTAAAAAATAAAATTAATATTAATGAAAAAACTTATGTTAATCAAATTCACGATGTTTTGATTGATAAAGTTGAAAATTTTCTTTTTAACGAACTCTATATCGAATCAGGTGAAAGGATTTTAGTTGCTGTTAGCGGTGGAGTGGATTCAATAACCATGTTAGATATATTATTTAGGATTTCAAAGTTTCATAATTTAGAAATCATTCCAATTCATTTTAACCACAAACTTAGAGGAAAAAATTCCGATGAAGATGAAAAGTTTGTTAAGAATTTCTGTATTTCTTATGGACTGAATTGTATTATTAGCAAAGGGGATGTTAAAGGATATGCTGTTAAGAAATCGCTCAGTATCGAACAGGCAGCGAGGATACTTAGGTATAATTTCTTTGAAAGGGCTGCACATGAACTTAATTGTTCTTTTGTAGCTACTGCACATACTTCTGATGATTTAACCGAGACTTTTTTTCTCAATTTATTCAGGGGAACAGGATTGACTGGACTGTGTGGAATTCCAAAGAGAAGGCATCTTACCAGGAAAATAAATGTTATCAGACCAATATTAAGTATAAAAAAAGATGAATTGATTAAATATGCTGAAAAGCATGGGTTAAAATGGAGAGAAGATGAGACAAATATTTTAATGAACTTTGCAAGGAATAAAATAAGGAAAAAACTGATACCGTTCATAAAAGCCGAATTTGAATCAAATATAAATGAGAAAATTGTAAAGACAGCAAAACTGTTGTCAGGTGCTGAAAGACAAATTAGTGAATATGTTGCCTCTTTGGTTGATAGGATTACAACAAATAAAACTTCCGAGGGATTCTCGATAAAACTTGAAATGTTTAAATCACTCGATGATTTCATCCAGGGTGAGCTTATCGAAATGTTAGTAACCGAAAAGTATCGTCAACCCTCTTTATCTATGGTAACAATTGACAGAATATGCGGATTGGTTGATTCTAAAATTGGTACGATTGTTGATATTAATAAGGATTTATTTGCTTTGAGGGATAGAAATAAAATTATTATCAGTAAAAGAAAAAATTCCAATGCTTCTAAAATTGAAGTTAGTAAAGAAGGTGAATTTGAATTTAACGGGAATAAGATAATTTTAAAGGAAGTAAAAAGGAATGAAGTGAAACTTGCAGAATCCGGGCGAATAGAATTTATTGATTTTGATTTGATACCTCCGAGAATTTTTATCAGGAGCTGGGAAAAGGGAGATAATTTCATCCCTCTCGGTATGAATGGCAAAATGAAAATCAGCGATTTTTTAATTAATAATAAATTGTCATTATTGGATAAACAGGATATATTCTTATTAACTACCGGTAAAGACATTATTTGGGTTTCCGGCTTAAGAATTGATAACAGGTTTAAAATTACTAAAAAAACAAAAAGATTTTTAAAATTAGAATTAATATCTGATTAAAATAGAAATAGCTTTGATTATTAAAATTAATTTATTTAGTAAAAAAAATTATTTGATTATTATTTGGTAAAGGAAATATGTACAAAGGAATTATGCAAGGGATTCAAAATACTGTTTTTATTAATCAAAAAAAATTCAAGGTTCTCATCAAAGAATCTGAAATTCAGCAATTGGTCTCAAACATAGCGGAAAGAATTAATGAGGATTACATTGGAAAACACCCGTTATTTTTAATTGTTCTCAAAGGTTCGATGTTTTTTGCATCTGACCTTCTCAGAAAGATAGAACTTGAGTGTGAGATTGATACCGTTTCGGCAAAAAGTTATGGCAATTACATGAAAAGCACCGGCGAAGTAAATTTAATGATTAGCAAACTTGATGTTACAGGAAAAGACATTATTATCATCGAGGATATTGTTGATACAGGATATACTTTGAATAAATTAATAGACAAACTAAAATTTTTAAATCCGGCATCAATCGAAGTTGCAACATTATTATCAAAACCTTCGATGAGAAAAATAAACATAGACCTTAAATATATAGGATTGGAAATCCCCCCGTTTTTTGTCATTGGCTATGGGCTTGATTTCGCAGAATTGGGTAGAAACCTTCCTGCTATTTACTCACACGAAGAAGAGTGATTTAAACTTAATACTTAAACTTTAGTATTTCATACATTGTATAGTTTGTTTCTCCTGATGTATTCATCTACATCGGGAGAAACAAAATCCTTTATCGGTTCATTGTTTTTCAACTTTTGCCTGATTTCGGTAGCAGATAATTTTATTAATGGAGAATTCAATATTATTGGGATTTTATCTTCAAATTTTAAGTTCTCCAAAATCTCATTTTTTGTTGAGAATCCTTCTCTCATCGCAATGCACAATTTCACATTTCTCAGAATCCATTCCCAATTCTTCCATTTCCTGAAACTTTCCGCCTGGTCACTACCAATTAATAGAAATCTGTCCGAATCAGGATGTTTGAATTTTATATATTGAATTGTCTCAAAAGAAAAGGAAATACCGCCTTTATCAATTTCAAATGAATCAATAATGCAATTTGATTGATTACCAAAAGTAAGATTCAGCATATTTATTCTATGTTCATTTGAAGCTACTGATATGTCTTTATCTTTAGTTTTAAATGGAGAAATATTTGCCGGTATTATATAACACAAATCAATTTTAATCTCATCAATAAAAGAATGTACTATTGATATATGTGCCTTATCAATAGGATTGAACGTACCACCGAAAATACCTATTCTCTTATAATTTTGCATTTTTCATTATTTTGTAATTATTCAATTGCAAAAATACAATATACATTTATTGAACCTTCATTATTTTAATAATTTGTCATTATTAATTATTTTGTACCTGGCTCGAATAAAGTTAAGGTTCTATTTGAGGCATTCAATTCGGCTTTAGCACCAAGTGGTAATAATAATCTATTATCATAATGACCGAATGGAAGTCCTATTATGGAAGGAATATTCAATGGCTTTATCCTTGATTCAATCACCTCTCTTATTGTGAATGAATAATCCGGGAAAAAATTTCTTTTTGCATCGATGTTTTGCATATTACCGATAACAATGCCTGCAGCATCCTGAAGTTTGTTTGCGAGCCACAAATGGCTCAGCATTTTATCAATTTTATACGGTTCTTCCTGTACTTCCTCAATCAATAATATTTTTTCTTTCGTATCGATTTCGTAAGGGGTACCGAGAGTTGATATGAGCATTGTCAGATTTCCACCCACAAGACGTCCTTCTGCCACACCGCTTGTGAGTTGCTGGACAGATGGAAAAGTAATTTTTATAGGTACGAATTTTCCATTGGCAAAAATCAGTTTTTTTGTAATATCAACTGAATATTGCTGAAAATAAGTCGAACCGATTGCTCCGTGGAAAGTCGCTAAAGAACTTCGTCCCAGGATTGAATTTATTAGAATAGTAATATCGCTGAATCCAATTATTATCTTTGGATTTTGTCTGATTAGTTCAAAATCGAGTAGGGGGAGTATTCTCATTGAACCGTATCCTCCTCTGGCGCATAGGATGCAATCCACAGATTTGTCTTTGATATATCCCATAAACTCATTCGCACGCTCCGAATCAGAAGCAGAAAAATATTTGTATTTATACTGTCTCTCATTTACTGATTTACCTGAAACGATTTTGCACCCCATTTTCTGAAAAAAACTTACCCCGTTGTGAATTTCCCAGAGGTTTGTGGGGCTTGCTGGAGCTGTGATTGCAACAGTCGAACCTTTTTTTAAAGCTGATGGAAAGATGATTTCTTTTTCTTCAATAAATTGGATTTGATAGTTCTTTAATGTATCGGATTTTATTAGAGAATTACCTGCAATAATTTTTTCCATCCCATTAGCAGCAATTGGTGCTAATAATGTTGCGGATGAGCAAATGCTTATAAAATTTCTTCTTTTCATAATTACTTTTATTAATAAATAAACATATAAATAGAGCAAACAACAAGCCAATTTATTGGCTATGACGCAAAAATTAGCTAATTTAGAAGAAATGGAAAGGTGCAGGAGTGGCTTAACTGGCACGCCTGGAAAGCGTGTGTATCGAAAGGTACCGTGGGTTCGAATCCCACCCTTTCCGCCAATTCAATTACTAATTATATTTTTGCTAATTCAATACTAATCGGCAATATAATATTCACTGTTTAAATGCGTAATATAGTTGAATTTTATTTTACATTTTTAGAGGAAGTATAATATGAGAAAAATTATTATGAAAACATTTATCAGTATTTTCGTTCTGTGTTTTGTTGCAATGACTTCATTTGCACAACCTACTAACAAGATTGAACCGGTTAAAGAAAAAACGAATAAAATAGAAATAAAGCAGGAAAATCAAATTAAGGATGGAAATGTTATAAAAATATCCGATGACAAATCTGTCAAATATATTAAATCGCATGATTGCAGTCATCCAAAGGATTGTAAAACCGGGAGTGGTAATGAATGCTGTAAAATGAAAAACTCGGCAAAAATGGGTAAAGAATCTTGTAAAGAAAAGAACAATATGAAAACTCATGAAGTCGTGAAGCCGGAAGATAATGGTGCTAAATCAGAAATAAAATAATAAGTGAATATTAGCTGATATTCATTATATCGTAAATTAATTTATATGAACCTGTCCTGCATTCTGCTTGACAGGTTTTTTTAATTTTTTTTAAATTCAACAACTTTCATGTGATTTTCAGCAATTATGTAGTATTAAATTCGTCAGACACTTATATTTAAGCTACTAAAATTAAATGTTTTATATGGAGAATTGATGAGCGATAACAACGGACAACAATCAAAAAATGATAAAAAAGACGATAAAAAAATGAATCCGTTTGGTGATTTTAACAGGAGCGGGAGTGGAAATAATGCACAAGTAAAAATGGTTCGCAACATTTTCTTGTGGCTAATCATTTTTGGAACTATTATTACCATATATGTATTTGTGCAAGGGAATAAAAAGCCCGAATGGCCTGTTTCTTATTCACAATACACTTCTTTTTTGAATGATAATCTGATTTATAAAGCTACCATAAAAAAATCCCAATTGAATGACTACGAATTTCATGGCATACTAAAGAAAAAGTTAACGGTTAATATTGACGGACAATATCGCGAAGTCAGACATTTTGTGACAAAGCTTGGCGTCCTCGATTCAAAAACCGAAGAATTATGGGCATCAAAAGGAATTGAGTGGACTTACGAAGAAGGTGAAAGCCCTTTCTGGGGGTATTTACTTTCTGTGCTTCCATGGATACTAATAATCGGGCTCTACATTTTCTTTATGAGACGAATGCAGGGAGGCGGTCCGAGAGGCATTTTTAGTTTCGGTAAGGCAAGAGTAAAATTACTCAGTGAAAACCAGTCAAAAGCAACTTTCAAAGATGTTGCAGGTGCTGATGAAGCAAAATATGAACTTGTCGAAATTATCGAATTTCTTAAAGAGCCGACAAAATTCCAGCGTCTCGGGGGGAAAATCCCTAAAGGTGTATTGCTCCTGGGACCTCCCGGAACGGGAAAAACCTTGCTCGCCAGGGCTGTTGCAGGTGAAGCAGGTGTGCCTTTCTTTTCAATGTCAGGTGCTGATTTCGTAGAAATGTTCGTTGGTGTCGGGGCAAGTCGAGTTCGTGATTTGTTTGAACAGGCAAAGAAGAGCTCTCCATGTATAATATTCATTGATGAGATTGATGCCGTCGGAAGGCACAGGGGTGCTGGTCTTGGAGGCGGTCATGACGAAAGAGAACAAACTCTCAATCAATTACTTGTAGAAATGGACGGCTTCGAGCAGAACAGTGGCGTTATTATTATTGCAGCGACTAACAGGCCCGATGTTCTCGACCCTGCATTATTGCGTCCGGGAAGGTTCGACAGGCAGGTAGTAGTGGATATGCCTGATATAAAAGGAAGAGAAGGGATTTTTAAAGTTCATACTAAAAACATTCCGCTTGGTGATGATGTTGACATCGAAATTCTTGCACGGGGCACACCGGGATTCTCAGGTGCTGATATTGCTAATATTGTTAATGAAGCCGCTTTGCTTGCTGCACGTCGCAACAGCGATAAAGTAACCATGTACGACTTCGAAAATGCAAAAGACAAAGAAATGATGGGACTCGAACGTAAGAGTATGGTTATTTCAGACAGGGAAAAAGAAGTTACTGCATACCATGAAATGGGTCATGCTCTTGCCGGTAAATTCATGCCTGAATCAGACCCGGTTCATAAAATAACTATTATTCCTCGCGGAAGGGCACTGGGTGCTACTTCAACTTTACCTTTGGAAGACAAACATTCTTTTTCCAAAACTTATATTGAAGCCAGGATAGTAACACTTCTTGCCGGAAGAGCGGCTGAAAAACTCGTATTCAATCAACTCACAACCGGTGCTGCAAATGATCTCGAGCAGGCAACAAAGCTTGCCCGCAAAATGGTTTGTGATTGGGGTATGAGTGAAATACTCGGACCCGTGAAACTGGCAAATCATCAGGAAGAGGTTTTCCTTGGAAGGGAAATTTCTCAGCCGAGAGACCACAGCGAATTGACTGCACAAACAATTGATGACGAAGTCCGCAAAATATTGACTGCGGCAGGAGAGAAAGCTGAAAGTCTTCTGAGTGAAAATCTTGAGTTGCTTCACCGCTTATCAAAAATATTGTTAGAACGCGAAGTCCTCGATGGTGAAGAACTTGATTTGCTTGTCAATGGAAAAGAGCTTCCTCCGATTAATAAGAATACTCTTAATGCACTAAAGACGATTAGGGTGGGTGAAGGGAATAATTAGAAAATAAGTTTTTATTTAAAATAATTTTCAAAATTTAATCTCCATCTGAATCGGGAAATAGTTTATAATAATTTATATATATTTTTTCCTTATCTAAACGAATTGGAGATTTATTATGAAATTATTTTATTTTCTCGTTTTTGCTTCGGTTCTATTATTTGTATCCTGTGAAGATAACAAATTCAATCTTGTTGAACCTGAAATTTCTGAAAATTTTACATTTATTCCAAATGTACCGACATGGCACGGTTTGTATGACTGGTACTACCAGGATGAAAATTTATTCGCAATTTTACCTATAAAGTTAGATTCTAATTTTCATTATGGTTATCTAATTCAAAAAAGTACAGATGACGGGACAACCTGGATTGATTTTTTAATTATTGATCCAAAATCATTACCTGTTCCAGATACTTCAATTAACATCAATGTTCAGGATTTTACAATTGCTAATAATGGTGATTACTATTTCGTAGGGTGTGGTTATTTATTTAAGAGCAAAGATAAAGGCAAATTGTGGCTCAGGGTGAATGATCCGGGTGAATATATTAAAAATATGAATAGAATTGATGAACATTATATACATAATTTATATAAAGATAATATTGGTAATTTATTTGCTCGGGATGAACTTTATGGTTTTTTTAAAAGTAGTAATAATGGAGAATCATGGGAATATAATATTGTAGAGAAACCATATTTTTATTTCAATACATTTGATGATAAACTGATTTTGCTCGATAATAATGATTTTAAAATTAGTTTTAATAATGGGGTGTCGTGGGAAAAAGCATTAGTAAATAATGATGATATTTACTATAACTCAGAGTTTCCCATGCACAGTTTTGTAAGAGGTGAGAATAATATACTATTTTGGTCAGTAACAAATGGTTGGTGGGATAATAGTTATATATTAACGAGTTATGACAATGGTAAATCTTGGAATAGTAAAAAAATTATTTTCAGTAATTTGATAATATATAAAATACTATTAGTTAATCAAAAAAATCACATTTACGCAATTTTTGCTGAAAATGGGGGTGGATATTTTACCGGGAGTCAACATGGTATTTACAAATCTATTGATTCAGGTCAAACATGGCAAAATGTGATTCATCTCTATTTTTATAATAAATGTTTATTAACTAAAGACAATCATATATTATACAGTGACTATGGTGTATGGATGTCGAATTTCAAATTAGAATGATTTTTAAAATTATTACTTAATTTGACCAGCCAATATTAAATGATAATAATCCGACTTTAATAATTTTCGATTTATTTTCTATATTTCCGGATTTATTAATTAATTCCCGGTAGGCAAATCCAAATCCGAATTTGCCATCAAATGTAAAATTAGTTGAAGAATTTGATTTAAAGCCAATAAAAGGGATTATTCCGGTAATTTTACCATAATCAAAAAAAATCGGGTCAACGTTATCTGATCCGGAACTGCTAAAATATACTTGTAATCCTAATCTTAGTCCATTATCGAAATTACCCTTAAAATACCAATTCAGTTGTGTTCCGATGCAAAAAAAACTATGTTTTAAGCCATTATTATAATTATCAGATAACATTCCAAATGCAATTAATCCACAAACACTGAAATTGTCTGCTAATTTTCTCTCATAATCAAATTGTAAAACTGTTTCAATCAATGGTAATAAATTTAATGTGTAAGTTGAATAATGAATTGAATCAACTTTAATTGTACTATCTGATTGCGACACAGAATTTAGAGTTGTAATAATCATAAAAAATATTACGATAGTAATTTTCATGATTTACCAATTTATATATGAAACACTATAATTTCATCTTCTTAAATATCCCCTCAGGTATCATCTTGATTATTGTCATTATTAATCTCCAATAACCCGGAAGATATGCAACATCTTTGCCTGAAAGCATAGCTTTGTATATTCCCTTTCCTACATCGTTTGGTTTAGCAAACAATGGGCTCTTAGGTAAATGTGCAGTCATAGGTGTATCAACCATTCCCGGTTTAATAGTAACAACTGATACACCGGAATGTGCCACTCTATTCCTCAATCCCTGCAAAAATGTCGTTACTCCGCCTTTGGCTGCACCATAAATATAATTACTTTGTCTTCCCCTGTCACCTGCAACCGAGGATATTACTGCGATACATCCTTGATTTTGTTTCTCGAAATAATTTGCTGCAATTGATGCTAAGGAAATTACTGAAACACAATTTATATTAAATTCCCTTATGATTGATTCCGGATTTTCTTGTGTTTTTGTTTGGTCGGGTAGAGTCCCATGTGCAATTAAAACATAATCCAGCCCGCCAAGAGTTTGAATTGCTTTCTCAAACAATTCCTGATGTTTGTCAAAATCCAATGCATTTGCTTCATACAAATCAATTTTTGTCTTGAACCGTGCTAAAATATCATCACGAACAGCTTCCAATCTGCTTATGTTCATGTCAACGAGAAACAAATGCTCTCCATCTCTTGCAAATAATTTGGCTGTTTCCTGTGCAATAGCCGATGCGGCTCCGAATATCATTATCTTTTTCATATAAATCTCTCTTTTTTTTATTCAATTTTCAAATTGTTAATTGTGAATTATTCATTGTGAATTCTTTTTGTTACTCGTCGCCAAAAACTCGACGAAAAAGCCGGGTCAATGTATTTTTCAAATTCTGTCCATTGAGGATAAAAGTTCTGAAAATCCTCAGCAGACATTCTCGCATCCTTGGCAGGGTAAATCACGCCATCTGCATTGCACACGATGCCGTCTAATCTTTCAAGAAATTTTAATGTTCTGTCTCCACCCATTCTGAAATCAATAGCCATCGTCACTCCCGGTCTCGGGAACGATAACATTCCCGGTGACTTTATATCTCCAAATGTTTTTAATACTGTCAGGAATGATGACTTCCCGGATTTTGAAACCTCATTTAAAATTTCTTTGACTGCCTCCTTCTCATTCCCGAAAGGAACAACAAATTGATATTGTAAAAATCCTTTTTTTCCGTATGCCTTGTTCCAGTGAAGTATTGCATCCAAGGGATAAAAGAAAGGGTCATAATGAATTAGCTTTTTTTCTGTTTTATTAAATTGCTTATTAAAATATAATATATTGAATAAACTTACCGTTAATTGATTAATAAAGGCAGCATCTAAAGGGAAATTTTTCAACTTTTGTTTAGGAAGTTCTGGTAAATCGTACTCATCAGGGTGTGCATGATTTCCCCTATTGTATATCCCTCTTCCTAAACTACCATCCGAAGCAGTGCAATCAACCCATGAAACAGTATAATCAAAATTCTTTTCAGATTCATCATTGATTTCAAAAAATTCATCCAGATTATAGAATTTCTCGCTTTCCATTGCAAAGAAAGCACTTGGACATGGCTTGAGTTTTAATTCTACCCAAATTATTAAACCTGTTAAACCTAATCCTCCGATTGTTGCTCTGAATAATTCTGAATTTTCTTCAGGAGAACAAATTAATCTTTCCCCGCTTGAACGCATTAATTCAAATTTAGTAACGTGGCATCCGAATGTACCGGATTTATGATGATTCTTCCCATGAACATCATTTGCAACTGCACCGGCAACCGATATGAATTTTGTTCCGGGTGTTACCGATAAAAACCATCCGCGTGGAACTGCGAAATCAAGAATTGTTGCAAGTGTAACACCTGCTTCACATCTGAACAAACCTTTTTCTTCATCGAATAAGATGAATTTATTCAGTCCCTTTGTGTCAATCAAAATCCCATTATCATTTAGACAACTGTCACCGTAGCTTTTTCCCCATGCGTAGGGTAGGATTTTTTTTGTGAATTTGCTTAAATCAGGAATTTCATTTCGCCAATAAACATAATAAACATCAAAGGGACTGTATTTAGGATATCTTCCCCATGATTCATAATTGCCAATAATCATAATGCAGCACCAATCGCCAATATTCCTACAATAGCACCGACAACATAACTCACCCAGTCTTTTCCTGTGAATACAAGCGGGTCATCTTCCATCTTTCCCCTGAATGCCAATAGCCACATCCTCGAAATCCAAAAAAGCAGGCATAATACCACTAACCAGAGTAAATCCGGTTTATGATATAACGAAATAACCTCTTTGCTGTTTACATACAAAGCTAAAACCAATACTGAGATATAACCGCTTGCCGGACCCATATTTGAAATCAGATTCATATCCTCAACAAGATATCCTCTCCCTTTGGATTCGTTTTTATTCTGCTCTTTAATTACGAGTAGTTCCTGGTATCTTTTTATAAATGCCAAGCTTAAGAAAAGAAATATAGAAAATCCGAGCAGCCAGGGCGATGCCGGAACATTCACTGCACTTGCACCTGCAACTAATCTCAATGTATATAGACATGAAAGTACGATTACATCGAAAATCGGTTGTTTCTTTAGGTAAAATGAATATGTTGTTGTTAAAATAAAATATATAAGTAAATAATAAAAAAAGTCAATTGGTAATAAGAATATCGAAAAAATTATTCCTCCTGTTAACAACAACGGAGACATGAAAAATCCCCACTGAAGTTTCAAATTACCTGATGCAAAAGGTCTGTTTCTCTTTCTCGGATGATGACGGTCTGACTCTAAATCGAGTAAATCATTTGTAACATATACTGAAGAAGCAATCAAACAAAAAGCTGCAAATGCATATATTGCATTTAAAATCATATTTAAGTCCGTTACCTTATGTGCCATCAATAAGGGAAAGAATATCAAAATGTTTTTCAACCATTGATATACCCTGATTTCCCTTAATATTAATCCTAATGTACCTTTTTCTTGTCTGAAAATTTTTATGATTTCTGTTTTTCCTGATACATTTTTTATCATCGATTCCGATGGCTCAACCAAAATAGCTTTATCAGCTGAGCTCCAAACTTCTAAGTCTGCCTTGCTGTCACCTATATAATCGAATCCTTTTTCTCCGAATAATTCTATGAGTTTATCTCTTTTGCTTTTAGCTCTCAAATTGTTAGAATTTTCGCTGGATAAAACCTTATTGAAAATTCCGATTTCTCCGGCAACAGAATCGGCAATTCCTTTGATTGTGGCTGTTGCCAATACTATTTCCCTGCCTTTTCTTTTCTCATCAACCAAATATTCGATTACATTATGGTTGTAGGGATAAATCCTGGGATTTGGAATTATTCTCCTGCCTATTTGCTTTTTAAAATATAACCTGCCCCTTATTATCCAGAAAGGAAAAAGTATCATCAGAAATGGATTCTTTCTTATAGCAATCAGAATTGATTCCATCAGGGTATCGGTACGTATAATAGTCCCGTCGAGGTCAACACAAATGGGTTTTAAAGTATTTTCTTTTATTTCTGACACACGTTTTTATAATATATTCAAAATACAAAATTAACAACTTATATCCTTTTCAACTTTATAAACTTTATGCAAATTACAAAGTCTACAAACTTTCAACCATCTTTTTACATTCTACTTTATGAATTATTTGCTATTTCCTTTTCATATTTCATCAGAGCTACACCAACTATCTGGTCCATGTTGTAATATTTATAATCCGCAAGCCGTCCGACAAAATATGTATTTTTTAATTTTTCACTTTCAACTTTATATTTTTTGAATAATTCATTATTATCGTCATTTTGAATAGGGTAGTATGGCTCATTAATTCCCAACACAAACTCTTGCGGATATTCATAAGCAATTGTTGTCATTTTGGAATCTTGCCTGTGAAAATGCTTGAATTCTGTTATTCTGGTATATTCATTTTCATTGGGATAATTCACCTGTGATACTTCCTGGAACCATTCTCTGTTTATTGATTTAAAATCAAAATGAAGACTTCGATATGGCAATTTACCAAATTTATAATCAAAGAATTCATCAATCGGTCCTGTGTATATCAGCTTATTATATTTAATGCTTGATGAATTAATTTTATAATCTGTATTAAGTGTAATTTCTATGTTCCTATTATTCAATAAATTACGAAATAATTCGGTATAACCTTTTAATGGTATCCCTTGGTAATTATCCTGGAAATACCTATTGTCATGGCTTATAAATACCGGTACTCTTGATGTTACCGAAAAATCAAGTTCATTTGGCTTCAAGCCCCATTGTTTAATGGTATAACCATTAAATATATTATTATAAATATATTCCGCAATAGTCTTTAAATCAGGATTATTATTTTCGAGCAATTTCAGAATCGGAATTTTTAATCCATAACCATATTTTTCCAATAATAATGCTTCGTATTTTGCAGCAACTTTCTTACTAAATACACTGTATAGTGAGTTGAGATTAAACGGAACCGGAACTTTCTTATCATCAATAACAGCAAGTACAGTATGCTCATAATCTATCCATTCGGTAAAATTTGAAACATAATCCCACACTTTTTTTGAGGACGTATGGAATATATGAGGCCCGAATTTATGGACAAGAATTCCGTTATCATCATAATAATCATAAGCGTTGCCTGCAATATGATTTCGCCGGTCAATTATCATTACGCTTTTGCCCGATTGAGTAGCAATTCTTTCAGCAATCACACAACCGGCAAATCCGGCACCGACTATCAGATAATCATATTTCACTTGGCAAAGTATCCTTTAATTTCTTTAAAAGTAAAAGTTTTGAGAATCATATTTATAAGTATGAATGTTATTATACTAATCAATCCGCCAATTATGGAATTTAATCCATAACGATGTGCAATGTAACCTAATCCGCAGGATATACCTGCAAAAATTAAAAATTTTAATAATTGAAATATATAGATTTTATGTACGGAATTGTACAAATTATATGTTAAAAATATTGCAACTATTACTTCACTCGAAATTGTTCCGATTGCTGCACCAAATGCACCATACTTTGGGATTAATATAAAATTCAATACAATACTCACAACAGCTCCGGCTATAATAGAATACATTACTTCTTTCTCTTTATTCCATCCGTTTAGCGGTACTGTGCAGAATACGTTATAATACATTAAAAATGAAGTGAGCATCAGAAATTTTAAAATCAGAATCGAATCCAGGTAATGTTTCCCGAAAGTAAAGATTATGACAAAATCAGAGAAAGTAAAAGAAGTTAATGATAAAAGTGATGCAAAAAGGAACATAAGCATAGAGAATTTGCCAATTACATTTTTTCTTTCATCTAAGGTATTAGCCCTCGATATCGCAGGGAAAAAGGAATTTTGTAATATAACCGATGGGACAATTACTAAAAGCAATATTTTATATGCGGCATTATAAATTCCTGTTTCCTGGTCAGTCCGGTATATTGACAACATAACTGTATTCAATGTATTCATTACAATTCCCGAGAATACAGAAAAGCTAATAGGCAATGATGATTTTAAAATCGGTTTTATAAATTTCCAGTCAAATTCAATTTTAATTTTTCCGTACATTTTTGTGTACAGCATTGCCATCCATACTGCATTCAGCATTGTGGAAATAACTGTTACCAGCATTGCAATAACTACATCGTTTTTACTGTGAACCAGAAGTACGACACCTATTAAATTTAATAAGCTTGTAATTACCTGTCTTACTGCTATAAATTCCATCCTTTCTATTCCCTGGTAAACCCAGTCGAGTAATATGGCATTCGCAAACAAATTGAGTCCTGCTACCCAAATTGTTTGCTTGACTATTAATGGTTTATCAAGATATAGAGTCATTACAAACAAAACCGAATATGCAATAACCGCAATTATCGTTCTTATCGTATTTATTGAGTTAGCATATTTTCTTATCTGTTCATGCGATTTTGCTATTTCCCTGGCTCCAACAACATTGAAACCAAGATTAACAAATAGTAAAAAATAAACAAGTATGGCATTAGCGAAGCTGATTATGCCAAATCCTTCGGGTAAAATCACTCGTGCAAGGTATGCGGTAAATACAAAAACTATTCCCTTATTAGCTACTTCGGCTATCGTTAGAGAGAACATATTTTTTATTATTTTCTTCGATGATTTCATCAAGTGAATTTCTCCCAGAAATCATCCCACCATTCCAATTTTAATTCGGTAAAAAGTGAATTCCTATCTTCTGTTTCAGTGAGATATTTAACATCATCAGCAGCCAATTCTGTTTCTTTTGCTTTATCTGACAAGTCACATAATTTATTAAAATCTGAATGATGATTCGAAAATCTTTGTTCTGCGTAATCTTTTGCAGATTTTGTGTGTATGAGAAATTGCCAATCAGATGACTGCAATAGTAGTAATTCCTTCATGGCTTGTGTTAGAATTCTTGTTTGAACAGGATTTATTATTCTATCCGGAAATTGCTTTAATGTGCTGTGGAGCCGTAATTCATCGTTATATTCTGCCTCCCATGTCCATTTATTCTCATCATTACACCATACGTCATGATTATTGTTTTCTCCCCATGAACCTTCGGGAAGTGACATGACTTCACTTGGTTTAACTCTGAATATCTGCTCCGAAGCAGTAGCATGCTTCACATAAGGAGAATGGTGCAAGCCCTTTATAACCGACTTTATAAATTCAGGACCTTCGAACCACCAATGACCGAATAATTCTGTGTCGAATGGCGTACACAGTGTACCGAATTTACCGGAATTTTTATTAAAATAATTTAGTGTATTTTCAACATGATGAATAAAATGATTCGATTGGTGGTCAATCTTATCCTGTGTCCAGCTCGGTTCATAAAGTGTTTTATACATCATGTCTGCTTTATTATCGGTTACTCGCCAGTATCTCAGCATGGAATCTAAGTGCTTTTTATGAAAGTCAAGGTAATCCGCTTGCCCGGGATAACCTACCTCACCGCTCCATACCTGCATTGCTATGTTTTTGTGCCTTGTCAATGCTATTGAAGTTCCATATCCTGTTTTTTCACTTGAACTGACATTGAATGGTATGAGGTTCATTTCTTTAAATGTAATGTTCGGATAATTTTCCTTCATTGAGTGTTTATCAATGAATTTTTCTTTATCATAATCTATGAAAATTCCTAACGGTTGTGCTCTTTCGGTCAAATTTTGGTCTGTAAAAAAATATTCCAAACCAAATCGGGATAAGAATTGCTCTATCCCCGGTCTTAATCTCGGTATATGAAAAGGGTGAATTGGCAGAAGTGATTTCCATTCATAACTTGGTCTGTAAGCACATTCAGGGAGCCAAATCCCTCGTGGTTTTCTTCCGAAATACTTGTCATAATTTTCGACTGCTAATTTCAATTGCAAATTTATACTCTTATCGAAGCCAAGCAACGGCAAATAACCATGAGTTGCCGCACACGACACCACTTCAATTGCTCCTTCGTCCTGAAGTTTTTTAAAAGCTCCTACTATTGATGAATGATAACTATAAATAAAATTGCTTTTCCTGTCATCATACCATTTTTGCCAAAACTTTGTTAACCAGACTTGATGTGAATTGTATCCCCAATCCGTAAAATTCCTTTCATCTCTTTGGGCTGATTCAATTTTATCGGAACAATATTTCTCAAAAATCAGTTTGAAATCCTTATGTTCAAGCTGTTCACATAGGACAGGGGAGATGTCAATAGTTACTTTTGGTAATATATTTTCATCCAAAAGTTCGTTGAATTTGTTGAGCAAAGGAATATAACATTCGGCTACTGCCTCGCAGAGCCAGTCAACTCCATGTGGCGATTGGCCGTGGTGCAGAACCCAGGGGAGATGTGTATGTAATGCAAGCAAATAATTACCTGAATGCATCTCTTCTCCATTGAATCACACTTCCCTCGTTATCAATTATAATTTATTAACTAATTAACAGTCGGGGCGCCTGGCATGCCCGGGAAAATATTCTGATTCGCATCAATTTTTATTTCACCATACTGCATTTCAAATTTTTGTACATTATCACCGAGCGCTCTCAATAATAATTTAGCATGCTGTGGAGTCATTACTATCCTCGCATGAACCTTTGCCTTTGGAACACCGGGAAGTACTCTTGTAAAATCAATAACAAACTCTGCAGGTGAATGAGATATTATCGCAAGGTTTGAATATATCCCTTCAGCTTCTTTTTCACCAAGCTCAATGTTAATCTGTTGCTGAATCGGTTTATCCGGTTTTTTTTCATTCATATTATCATCTAAAAAATATTTAATTTGATATTCTATTATCAGATTAATGTTAAAAAAAATTACTTTTCATTAGGTATATATTTTTCAGCTTCTTCTCTTGCACGGTTCATCTTTTCGGACATTTTCATTTCACCGTAAATCTTCACAAGCTTCAAATAATAATCATATTTTTGGTCCACCGGTATCTCCGGCTCCAATTTCTCGAGTTCATCCAATATTCTCTGGCAGTCTGCCTTCTTTTCAGTAACATTATATATATTTACTAATTCACTTAAAATAACAAAATCTTTTGAATACTCTTTGAATTGTTTGGCTCTCATAAAGAAAGCTGCTGATTTATCGAGAAAAGGTATGTATAATTCCGGTTTCTTTTTATACTTCGGGTCTTTGTCGGCTGCATCCTGTTGCTCCCTTTGCATCATTACCGCTTTGTTCTTATATGCAGCGGCGAGATTTCTCACAGCCGGTGCAAAGTTCTGGTCAATCTGAACTGCTTTCTCGAATTGTTCTATTGCATCATTATATTTTTGTGCTTCAAAAAGAATTTGTCCATATTGCAAACGGTAATATTTATTATTGGGATTTGTTTTAACCAGTTCGGCACTCGATTTCATTGCCTCATCCACACCGCCTTGCGATTTATATACCATGATTAGGAATGTATTTGCATCCACATTATCGGGATTGATTGTGAGCAGACCCAAAACATAACTAATTGCTTTTTTGTAATCTTTTCTCTGGAAAAATATTTGTGCTAATTCCGCAAATGGCCCGATTGATATTATATTCAAGTCGGTCTTATCGTTTTCAAACCAGTTTGCTGGTGGATTGTATGTCCATCCGTCAACATTGAACAAACCCTTGTTTTTCTCTATAGAAGTAACAATTAATTCTTTGCCGTCAATATTGAAATAGTCATTTATGACAGAATCTGTCATTGGGGCATACCTGATACTCCGCGTTCTCTCAGGTTTTCCTAAAGCTTTTATTAAATCATCCCTACTCATATTGAGGACAATCTGCTTTTCTTTGGCAATATTAATCTCTTTATCAATCAAATTGATATATTCATTATAATATTTGACGGTTTGGTTTGTGTCACTGACAGATTCGTACATTTGCCCTTTAATTCTTGTCAATTCTGCCTTTTCAGGTCTTATACTAATTGCAACATCCAAAAGATACATGGCAGAATCGAAATCCTTCTTATTTTTATCAGAATTATATTTATTATATTCATCAATGGATTTTTGATAACAATTAACCCAAAGCCGCCTGTCCATATCATTCAACTGGCTTCTCGTTTCCTTATCATCAATATTCTTCATCGCCTGTTTGATTATATTTGCTTCTTCTTCATATTTTCCAAGTTCCTCTTTTGTTTGGGCAAGCAATACCCATGATTCTTTATCTTTAGGATTCTTGGAAACAGCTACTTCCAAATTCGTTTCAGCTTTCTTATACTCTTTATTTTTAATTGCAAGCTTTGCTGTTGTCAATTCAGGAGAAGCACACTGAAAACCTTCCGTTAGTAATGCTCCGGCTATCAGAAAAAACAATATAGATAAAATCTTTTTCAACTAATTACTCCTTTATTTGAATTTTAATATCCTGCAAAATTATGAAATGCCAATTCAGAGAACAAACTTTATTAATTTTCTTCTTATGCTCTACAAATGTTTTATGTTCTGCTTTTTATTATTTCAAATTTAATACTAAAAAGCTCAATTCCAAATAACTACTGTATAATTGCTATTGCCAATGCCAATTGACTCCAGCTCTTTTACTTATTCCTCACTATCTCTTTAATTTTTTTATTTTCTCTTGGATTTATCACTACAATATAAAATTTCTCGGCAAATTTATCCTTCTTCATTATTTGTTCCGATGGTATTGCTATGTAAGATACATAATCAGGATGTCTCGATGTGTAATTCTTGTAAATCTTCATCCCTTCATTAAAATCTTTTGTGAATCCGATTACTTCGACATCCGATTTATTGATAAAAGCAATCGGTTTTGTTATCGAATATGAAAAAAAATAATTTTCACTGACATTATTTAATAAATTTACCCTTCCCGGTACAAATCCCTCGATTAAAACTTTGGACAATCCGGTATTTCCAATCTCTACAGATGCCCAATAGGACAAATCCAATATCCTGTTCCCGATAAATGGTCCCCGGTCGTTTATTCTCACAATTACCGACTGCCCATTATCCACATTTGTAACTTTCAATATCGTTCCAAACGGCAAATCCTTATGTGCCGCACTGTATTCATACATATTAAACAATTCACCGTTTGCTGTTTTACGCAAATGGAACTTTTTCCCGTACCAGGATGCCGTTCCCATGTTACTGTAAAAATAATCCTCTCCAAGTTTTCTTTCACTCAAGTCAACAACATCACGTTCATAAAGTGTTCTATTTACAACAGATTCAATTGAATTTGTATCTTGTTTGCCTGCAATGACTTCTGAATGTATAAACAATAATATGATAATGCACACAATGCCGGAAAAATCTTTAACATTATATACATAATCAAAAATGTTTCCGAGTTTTTTACCTGTATTTTTAATCTCTTTCTTAATTTTTCTTCCTTTATAAATCCTTTAAAAACAATATTCTAAATCATACAATTATTAACTTTATAATATAACAATTATGAACCGAAAAAGAAATTAAAACATTTTAATTTTATGTCCTTAAATGATAATTATTATGAATTCAATCCATTATTCTTTTATCTGATTTTAATCAAAAAGTACACCAATACCGATTCTGTAAGTCCCATAATTCCATGTGTTCTTGCCGGAAAGTCTCAATATATAATTAAATTCGCCATAAAATAATTCTGAGAAAAACATTGAAAATTCAAATCCCATGGCAAAATAATCCTCCTGGGTTACAGTTTCATTTATTTTTAATGGTATTGCATATTTGAAGGATTTCATGCTTTGAACAAATTCACCCACTATAGAAAGTTTCGCATCCGGTACATTACTTAATCCTGCCTCAAGCTTTATCACAACTTCATCGGCAAGTTCTTCATCACGGTAATTATAAGCTATAATTGATTCAAGAAAATAACTTTCACTTTTTAAACCTATACCTAATCCTGTTCTCAATTCAAAAGCACCATCGCTTAGAAATTTCTTTCCAGTTGTGTCGGGTATCCCTCTTTTGAATCCCGGTGGTATTCTTCCTTCAACCATTATAAAACTATATGATTTTTTTGAATATAATAGGTATTTAGCTCCTAAACCTACATATTCCAAATGTGTTAATGTATAATTTGCTTTATTATATCTTAATCCCGTGGTATCATTACTTTTGTATATTTCATCAAGCTCATTGATAGTTAAGGGTATATCACAAAAAACCATGAAACTCTCACTAACAGAATATTCACAATTCAAGCCCATAATTCCTTTTGTTAAATCCATTGTGTAATCTTTCTGACCAACTTGAGAATTTTCATCTGTCAAAGAATTGATTTTTATTCCATCCAAATCATAATAACCCGATGCAGACGATGAGCCCCCATATAATTTCATAAAAATCGTACCTTCATTTCTGAATTCAGTCTCCCCAAATAAATCATTTATAGTTAAATAAAACAAAATCAATAACAAAAGCACTCTTCTAATCATATTAATTCCCTGACCTTATAAATTCTTTGTTTAAAATTTAAATCGAATCCAAATATAATCATTTTATTCCATTATAATTCCCAGCAAGTAGCGAATCAATTCACTTATAATCTTAATTAATTTGAAAATGGTTTTTATTACATTAAATCAAAATATTGGTGCTAATGATAAACATAGTTTTAACGGGGTAAATTAATTTAGGTAATTCATCAAACATCAACCCTGGTATTATTTCTTCCTTTGTTGATTTCTCGCAATTCTTCACCGCATTGAACGGACTGTTTCTTCAATTCCCTTTTGATATGATGTTGGTTGAAAGTTAAATGCTTTTTCAAATTTAGAACTATCAAACAAATAATCGAATTCACTCTGATATAACATTTCAACACTTTCATCAATTATACCATTAAATAATCCAATCATTTTCATCATCCATTTTTTGATAACTGAGTATTTGGCCTTAATTTGAAATGCTGAAGCAACTGTTTCTATAAACACCTTTCCTGTCATGACATTTCTGTCAGTTGGCAAGTGCCAAACCTGGTTATATGCTTTCTCAGTGTTTCCAAGTATTGCCGTTGCCTTACCTGCATCCGGTGTATAAGTAAAAGAATGGAAAACTTTATCATTCATTAACCATTGGGCTTTTTTACCTTTCCTGTATCTTTCAAAAACCATGGCATTTACAAAACTTAAAGGAGTGTTCGGCCCATAAAAATCTGCAGACCTTGCTATTATTGCTTTTAAACTTCCTTTGTTTACCTGATTTAAAATCATTTCAGCTAATTTCGCTCTAACCTCACCTTTTTTACTTGATGGATTTACAGGAGTTTGTTCAGTCATCCATCCATCTACCTTGCCGTATAAATAAACATTATCAAAAAATACAAGCTTAGTATTATTATTGATACAAGCATCAATGACATTTTTCATTATGATTGGCCATTGTACCTGCCAGACTTTTATATTATAATTTAATCCGGCAGTTAGATAAGCAACTGATGCTCCTTCAACAGCTTTTAATGGCTCTTCAGGATTTGTCAGGTCAGCTGTAAAAAGTTCATCGTTTGTATTTACTTTTCTTGGGTTACGGCTTACTAATCTGATTTTATCTGTATATGTTGTTAAATTTTTTTCCAGCTCAGTTCCTATTACTCCGTTAGCTCCTAAAATAACTTGCATATTTTATTTCCTTTACCTTCTAAATTTTTTCTAATTTTTAATTTAATCCCAATCACACAAATCAAATAAATCACAAAAATCACAGTTCTGATTACTTTTCCGCACCCACCCAATCATCAATCTTGCTCTCAAAATTTTTCTTATTGATACATGTAATTGCATAAAAACATGATTCACCGACAGGAGCATTTTTATCTAAATATGATTCTGATTCAGAAGATAGGGTAGTAACTACCACAGCATCTTTTGATTGCGTTAACCTATAAATACGATACTCTTTAATATTCTCCTGCATCGTACGGTTCCACTTTAACATTACTCCTTCTTTTATACGGGCTACATTCAAGCTTGAAATTGAAACAGGCCTGAAAATAGGAACTTCAATAACGGCAGGTGCACTCAATGTGCTTTTACTTTCTCCGACAGAAAAAGATTCGACGGAATATAAATATTTCATACCTTCTTCTGCTGTTGAATCGTCATAGTAGTTCATAGAATTATCTTCTGATTTACCATTTATAAGAATAAATGCAGCCGAATCAGTACCATCAGATTTCAAAATTTTTCTATACAGATTATATCCTATAATATTCTTATCCCGTTCCTGAACGTCAGTCCATGTCAATAAAACACTCCCGAAGTTATATTTCGCTCTCAAATTCAACGGAGTTTCCAGAGTGATTTTTATTTCAGGAGAAATATATACTACTTCCGATAATGGACTGATGTCATAGCTCGTATTAACCGATTTAACTGCATAAGTCAGGGAAATGCTTCTTACATTTTTCAATGAATCAATATATACTGCATTTAAGCTATCAGTTATAATTAAATCAGTAATCTGAATCAACGAATCATTCTGATTCATCTCAGAACGGTAAACATAATAGCCACGTGTATCTGCCGTTGGTTTTCTCCATTTAAGTATCACGACACCGTTCTTTGATTCAGCTTTCAATTCCATCGGGGCTTCAGCTTTTCGAACAGGTCCCAGCATACCTGTTATTCTCGAACTCGGTATGCTTTGTCCGTAAGCATTATTGATAATCAGATAATAAAAATAAGTTGTAATCGGATTCACCTGGTTGTCAACATATTGTGTATCGCCCGGACTGACACTTCCGACACGCTTGTATCCCTTGTCATAATTGTCACTTTTATAAATATCAATAGTTCTTAAAAATTCAGGCACATCACTTTTCCATCTAATCCTAATCGAATTTAAACTGTCAATGCTTTCAGTGTGCAGTGCTTTGATATAAGATTCCGCTTTATTAATTAAATTTATTACTCTTACAGTATCCGATGGAATCCCCTGATTACCATATAAATCATAAGGGACAGCATAGTACTGATATATATTTTTCTTGTGGACAAGCGTATCAATAACACCGATAATTAAGCTATCATGTCTGTTGGAAAATCCGGTGAACGGTGATATTTCGGCAAAATCAGTCTGCATATAATTGCATCTGAATATTTTTACTTTCATTAATCCGATATGTTCTGATGCATAGTATCTCAGGTAAATCCTGTTTTCCTCGACATCCTGATAGAAACTATTCAACTTTAAATTCGGTATTAAAGTAGTAAATTTAATTGGCTTTGTCACGCTTTCCCTGTCAGCCGAATTGATTCCCGATATAACAATTTTATACTTATAAGAATTTCCTTTTTGAACATCCTTATCATAATAAGCAGTTCCAAGTGCTTCACGATACATTGGCAAACCTCCGTAAAGTGGTACAGAATCCACATCATTTGTATTTATTATAAATTCCCATATCTTCGGTTTGAATTTTTCTTCAGGTAATTCATAAATATTGTTTTGAGAATTTACATTCACCAGTTCCTGATAAAAGTTGTCATAATTCTGTTGAAAGGAGAGCACCTTCAATAATATCCATTCATCCTTACCTTCAAAAGAACGAAACACCTTATAAACAAAATCTTTTGGAATTTTATTACCGCACATAATATAAATTCCCTCAGGCCCCTGCACGGCGTATGGGTAATCGAATTGTGCAAAACAATAGACAATACCAAGAGCAATAATGCAAAAAGATAAAAAATATATTTTCATAGTTTACCTATCAAACTAATAGTAATCATTTTCTTTTCTAATAAATTAATTTAAAATTCAAAATTTAAAATTTTACTGAACGACACTACTGCAATTTTCACTACAGCTTCCTGTACTGATAGAGCAATCAACACCATTTGTGCCGACAGATACGTCAGCTTTCAAACTTATAAACGGTTCCGTATCGCTTCCTAACGTAAATATTGTCCCGTCACATCCCACCAAAATTGGCATTTTCTGTTCCAGTTTTCCGTAAATATTTATGCTGGCACATATATTAAAAATAATATCTTGAGGATATGTGTATATAAATTGTCCTTTAATGATTGCTTCCGCTTTTGCATACAATGAAGTGCAGGTTATCGCGCTCAACTTTAATTCTGCTACCGCGTACAACATAACCGATACTCCACCGGTTATCGGAGATGCAAAATTTGCCCACGCCGCTGCTTCTACCCCTACCTCCAAACTGACAGATGCACTCGCTATCACCAAATTAATTGACTCATTAAATGTTAGTTGTGGTATACTCTTCCTTCCTGTAACAAAAAATCCTGCAAACATCGTTGCATTCTCAAATGCGCAAGGCAGTCCTTTCCCGATAGAATGACTCGTCACCATATCCAGTGTAGCTTGGGGAATTCCACCCATCTTTCCTCCCGCATCGTAGATTCCGATAAGTAAACCTACACTGAACACTCCAATCGGCGTAACCTCTGCTTCAGCAGCCGCCGCAAAATAAAATCCGTGTGGGTCTATGCAAATCTCTGCACATCCGCTTATCTTTATCGTTCCTATCTGTTTATCTTCAAAATTCAATGTCCCGATAAACCGTGCATTCGGTAAATCGAATGTCATTGTGAAATCCCCAAACTCTGTGTTTGTTCCCGACGTTGTTATTTTCTGATTCTTTACGTCTGCGTCTGTCTTTATTTCTCCATATACAGCAAGATTCAATGGTTTATCACCAAAACCTTTTTCCGAAAAACTTCCCACTGGATACAATTTCAGTCTCAGTACGTCCCAGTCATTGCTCTTGACTACCATTCTCGAACTGTCAACCCTGAATTTTCCTCCTTGTGCGCCGCCCAGGTCTATGAATTGGTCTCCGACACCGGGGTCCCTGTTGATTGCGATTGATATTTGATTATTGCTCTTATGCTTATTCAATATTATAAATATCGTATCCAATTTCCCCGGTTCACGAACTGTACCGTAAAGTTTCAGGTCCCGATAACTTATCAGCTGTTGGTTATAATTTGCCCTCGATTCAAACTTAACATATCCGGGTCCGTCAAATGTTATATCGGTCGGCAGCATTTGCATTACGAGACTGGCTCCCGGTTTTGTGTATTTCAATTTGTAAGTCAATCCATTCGCCACACGCGGTATATCATAATCCATCAATCCGTCAATTGTAAACATATCTGCATAAGAGTATATTGCCAGTGGCTTGAAAAATGCTATATCATATAGCGCCATCTTCTCGCAACCCGGTGAAAAACTCACTATCTGCTCTCCATCGCTCAACAAACTCACCGCCTGCAACTTAAGTGATGTTGCAAAACCCGGTAATCCCGGTACCGTCGCTGCTGGGTCTCCTATGAATATCAATTTATAATGTGGCTTAAGGTCCAATCCGCACTTCGGGTCAAGTCCGAATTGTGCCGACTGTGGATTCGTCAGAAACATACTACATATCCCTCCCAATGTCAACTTCGTAACATTCGGCTTTGCTATGTATAGAAAATCATGTCGCAGATTAAATTCTCCGATTGGTATATCCAATGTACCCGTCAATATCTTACTATCAGTTGATTTGATTCCGCCCACGTCCGGGCTCACTTCACAATTCTTTGCTACAACAGTCCAGTCCTCAAACTTGATTTCAAGCTTAGGTATCTTCCCACCTGTGGCTACTCCTTCGCTTGTAATTGAAGTCGTTGGAATATTCACTTCCACAAGCGTAGTTGCAGGATTCTGCGGGTCCAATCTAATATTTGACCATGCGTGGGGCAGCAAATATATTATTCCCTGTGAATTCAACGAACTGTTTTCAATCTTCGAATCTGCATCAAACTCCAGGAACTTAAATTTAAGCTTTGACAAGTTTGCATCCGTCAGATAATATAATTTTCCATGCTTATAAAAATTGTACATTATCGAAAATTTCACCGAGTCAATACAATTTTCGAATGATGTTATCATTTTATCATAAGTAGTATCTTTCTTTCCTGCCAGATAGAACTGGTCATCCTGGAATCTGAAATAACTCCCCGGGAAGTTAAACGAATTATCCACTATTCTTCCCTTCGAGCTCAAATGTCCGGCTGTCACACTGTCCTTCACAACTTCCAGGTAATTAATTCCCTGTCCCTTTGACATAAGAAGCACATTATAGTTAAACGTTTTACTTCCCCATTCCAGATTTATCGTATTCGGTGCCGGTTGCTGTCCTTTCAATCGCACCTTCATCGCTGGCAGTGTCAAAGGGAATGTCGGACTTCCCGGCATTGCTTCAAAATAGGGCCTTCCCTTATCGTCAACTTTTTGCTTATCCGGCCTCACATTCAAACTTCCAAATCCTGCATACTGCGAACTATCCAGCAATTCAAACGCATTCGCAGATTTGCTGAAATCAACATATCCGTTCAACTCATAATCCCCATTCGGTTTGCTCACTATCTTATGTACCTTTATATGAAACCCGTGCAGCCGTTGCAAATTAGCTGCTGTGAATTCGGTCAATTCAAAATTACATTCATAAACATAATTCAGCCCTTTCTCGAAGTCAACCCTTTTCTCTTGTCCCGTCAAATTTGGATAATCAATGTTCGGGTCTATTTCTGTCCCCGGTAACTGTCCGGGAAGGTGAATTTGGCCCGTACTGTCCTTCGGCGGATTCTCATCAGGCGGCACACACCTCATATTAATCCACGGCTTTTCATTCTTATTGCCCAATTGCGGATTGATTCCCTTAAGAATATAATCCCCATTAGCATCAGTTTTTGTTTTCCTGATATTAGTATTATATCCGTTCAAAACATATATTGTAGCGTATGGCACCGGCTTTCCGTTCACTGCAACTTTACCTTTCACAGTCATTCCCGGCTTCATCAGGAATTGGTAAGATTTGAATTCCTTCGATTCCTCATTCTGGATTTCCGAACTTATAGGTATCAAATCCGATGTGTCAGGCGGGTCTATTTTAAGCCAGAAGTTCTTTAACGAAGCATTCTTAAATTCAAAGCTTGCTTTTCCGTTTGCATCTGTCGTATCCTCGTAATCCAGTATCTTCACCCTGCAGTTCGGCACATGTTGCTTCGTATATGAATTTGTAACCCCGATTATTATTCTGTGCTTCCTCTCCTTAACAACAATTTTACCCAAATAATAATTTGTTGTGTCATTAGGTAAATTTTGCAATGCAGGTATGACAATCGTATCATTAAAATACTTCAGGTCTATCGGAAAAATAAATAGTGTATCTGCAGCCATTGTCGGTATTTTAACTGTGAATTTTTGTCCCAGATTTAAAATTGCTATGTTCTGCATTGATACTAATTTTGAATCATCACTTTCCTCTTTTTCCTGGAACATTTTCATTTTTAAGTCCTGCTTTTTTAAACTCTTAGTCTTATTAATCTGAATATTTTGCTGTTCCAATATTGGTGTATAATTCAAATTTTGTAACTCAAATTCCTTCAAATATGCAGCATCCTCTGTCTTGACCATCTTCCCGTTCTTTGTCCGCACATAACATTCCACTGCCTTCCCATCCTCATCAATTACGTACCCGTAAACAGTACCCTTGGGCATCATCAATACCTGCGGAAAATGCATCTGCTGTCCCATTTTTAAACTTATTGCGTTTGGTACAGGCGGGATACATTCTTTACTCACCGTTTGATTCACAGTATCCACCGAACCCGTCAATTTATTCGCTCCATACAAATAATACCCCGGGCAATTAAATTTCAATCTGTACCTGTAATGATTTACATTAGTGTACTTTGCCGGTAAATCCTTAAATACAAAATACCCATTCTGAAATGCTTCACCTACAACTCTGGCGCATCCACCCGTTCCGGTATATAATTTCATATCACTGTCATCAGTTTCCTTTCCCCAGTACAGCGATACAATTCCGAAATTAACGCTTCGCATTGCATTCGAAGCATCCAATACCCGTCCCGATATAATCGGCTTTTTCGGTTCAAGATATACATTTATTGACAAGCTGACAGGTTTATAATCCTCGATAAACAAGAAATCATATTCATTCCTGTAATATACTTCGTCTATTTTAGCCAGCATCTGATTCTGATAATTTTGCCAGGCAACCTCTGCCTTTGCTGCTGCCGAAAGAGTCCCTGTCCCGTAATTTTCCCAGTTTTCATCTATTTCTTTATTATTTGAATATGCTGTATCCTTTTTCCAGTCATCATAGCCACGCGGGAAGTAAATTATTTTCTTTTGATAAGAATTTTCACCTACTGTATCGCTTGTGCTGATTTCAATTTTGAAATCATCCCAATTAACTTTTTTATTATGCATAAATAAACCGGAGAATCCAACACCGGTTTGTTTATCCACGAATTGTTCACCCTGAACAAAATTATCCCATCTTGTAATTTTTACAGTGCTTCCATAAATTACTCCACCCGGTTCACTTTGTTCCAAATTTTTGGGATTTTTTCTTGGTACAACCGTAAGTTTATAAGTCCTCTTATATGCTATCAGTGTGCCGACGTCAATGGAATCCAGTGGCTGAATAGGAATATCATCCGAAGGATTATAAATATACTGTTTCGTATAATCAATAACTACAACTCTCGTAGTTCGGTGAAGCTTACCGTTAAATCCCGCAACATTACAAAATTCTCCGCTTCCCGTCCCAAATTGTCCTGAACTATTCCAGGAACCAAGTGAATCAATATGAGCAAAATTCTTAAAAACAAACCTTCCTTCCCCGTTTGTTGTTGTTGTTGCCAATAATGTATTGCCGTCTCCGAAGGGTTTTGTTAGGTCAGCTTCCAATTTTGCTCCCTGTTGGCCGGTATTAATGACACTAACTGCGCCACTCTCATTTGCTTCAGTAACATGATATGGGTCAATTATTGTATGTTTTCCGTTATTATCTTCGACATAATATGTCACCATCAATCCGATCTGCCTGTAATTCATTGGCTTGATATTTGACTTAGGGTCACTCGGGTCACGCGATACCAACTGCCCTGAAACTGAAGCTGTCGGCGGATTATTTGAAATTATCGTCGCTTTTTTGTAAACTTTGAAATTGTAAATATTGTTGATATAATTATATACCAATTCATATAAATTTGGAAAGTATTTCTGTGTAGAAAGCCAATATTCACTCCAGTTTTTTTTCACTTGCCCGTTGACTATTTCTTCCTGCCACAAATCAACAAGATAATTATCCCCATTCATCCAATTAACTATTAATTTATCTATTGTAACTATTGTATGAGCTTTCCCGTCACTGCCGATAACTGTTTCAACTTTACCCTGCGACACCTGTTTCATTTGATATAATTGTACTTTTGGGTCTCCGACTTTAATTTCTCCTTCATAATAGGGTATTTCCTGCTTGCTTCCCATACGGTAAATATTTACTTTGACATTTTGTGGATTAAGGTCTTTGAAATTTCCTTTATTATATCCCTTGCCGACTTCAAATGTTAATTTGTAACTCCATACATAAGTAACAACCTTTCCGATATTTATCGAATCAGCATTTAACTCGATTTTTTTATTAATTTCTAGATAATATGGATTATTTATTAGAAGCACATAATATTCGAATAATCTACCTTTATATAATGTCATTGTATAACTATTTCCGACCTTCTTTTGAATATATTGACTAACATACTTATTAAGGTCACCGGCATTCTTATTTGCTATTATTGGTACATTAAATGAACCATCTTCATTCAATGTTACCGGGTAATCATTGCTTACCTGACCGGGTTCAAACAGGTTAGGGTTCAAACTATCTATAAGAATATTATTAGTAACTGTATCCCTAATCATCAGGTATCTTTTAAGTTTTACATTCGGAGAATTAACCGGGTATTCATCAACATAATCCTGGAATTTGTACAAAAGCTGACCTGTGATATTATATACCATTTTATTCGCATCTGTAGTGTCAGGGGTTTCCATATACGTAAATTCACACATCTTCGATTCTGTATTCTTTTGATTCGATGAATTGTATGCTTCCACATAAAATCTATATGTTTTTCCACTGCTGAAATACAACGAACTCACATTTTCCAATAAATTCAAATAAGCATAATCAGCATTTATTGTGTCAAATGATTCATTCTGAGCTGTCCCTTCCGGCAGTTGTAATGATGTATTTTTTAAAACCTCGAATTGCTTAAAATCAATATTTGATGAATTAATGAAATGAATTAAATATTTAATATAAGCTGTGTCGCTTTGTTTGGCTGTGTTGTTTTTCCAAAGAATATAAAAATTCTTATGATTATTAACCTCAATTTTCGGTATCTCTGTGTTTTCACTCACTTCCTTGCACTTAGGTATAATAATATCAATTCCTTTTTCAGTCGTCGATGGAATAGTATCAGTAACAACCTCCGATTCACCTGTTTTATATGTAAACTTCCACGCTTCACTAATTCCATTATTCTTGAATTGTATTTTGCCCATTGGGTCACGCGCAACAACACGCCATGCATAATTCTCGCCATTAACAAATGGCGGGTCATTTGGCAATGCAATATAATCACTTGTTGTCATCTGCCTGTCAAAATAAAATTGTGTTGTTCCATACATTACCGCATTAGGATTATCCCCGGGATTAACCATTTTAGCAATTTGCAGGTTATATATAGTTCCCATTGGAGCTGTTGGTGAACCTATCCAGGTAAACAGTACAGGATTTGCAACGCTGATACTTTTCAGTGTATCCTCATTAGCCGGATGTATCAAAATCGGCGGTTCAGGATATGCTATTGTAATGTTTGCACATGCATCCAAAGATAACGGCTCTCCTGTATTATAATCGTATGCCCTGTAACAAATATCATATATTCCTTCCGGCAGAGATGCCGACCTCATCAACTTCTCTCTTTCAATACCCACAACATCCAGGTCTCTGACATCTATGTATCTTTTTAGTTCCATCCCTGACAGCGTCATCGGTACATTTGGTTGCAATGTAATCGGTGTTAATGGTTTGCTTCCCGGTTTTGTTGATATGACAATTCCGTTATCAACACCTTTTATCATACCTCCGAGTTTTATCTCGTGTACCACCTGGTCTGTATTTTGAAGAGTTATAAAAGTGTTGTTCTTTCCTTCAAAGTAATCAGAATAATACGGTGAATATGGAGGCACAATATTTAATGTTATCGTAATTACATAATTCTGTGCCAATGCAGTGTTTAGAAAACCAAAATTAAAAATAAACAATAGCACAATTCCTAATGTAATACTGAACATTCTCATCCTGAGCGAAATCGTCGGATTATCGAAGCATGATTTTATTTTAAACCATTTCATAAACCACCTCTATTTAAATATTTTATTTGCACAATTTTAAAATCAATTTAATATATTCTTTAATTGTCAACTATCCATTTTCAATAAATATTTAATTATACAGTATGATAAAATGCTCAACTCACATCATTTCCATTACACATTTTATTTTCTTCATTTTACATTAAACACTTAGCACTTAACACTTAGCACTTAACACTCTTCTAAAAGTTATATATATACCCAATACTGCTCCTGTACTCATTAAAAAACTGCTCCGTTTCTTTCAAAGTCGAATTAATATAATTCACATCAAATCTCAATGAATGCGAATTTGTTAATTGATAAGAGCTTTGAACCGTTGCAGTTGTTGTTACTCCCTTATTTTTTCCATCTACTTTCTGAATCTGGTAACCGAACGAACCTCCTACACCAAACGAACCCAAATTCCAGTTTAATTGCAAAATAGGACCAATAAATAAACTTTTGCTTTTTGCCATATTTGATTGCACTGCATTGATATTTATTCCGTAACTGATTCCCGATTTGATTAATACACTCTGATATGTCACTGTACCTGTAACATTCTCCGTCTCCGTATTGCCGGCAGTCCTCGAGTTCATATCCACTAATGTCTGGTATGTACCCACCAATAATATATTATGTACTGCACTCTCATTAGCAAAGGTTAATCTGAAAACGGAATTAAAATTATGATTTACACGTGCAACTTTCAAAGAATCAACAAAAGGTATCGAGTCTTTAATTGGGAATAATCTCCTTGTCTGTGCTATTCCATAGCTCGAATATCTCAAATCAATCCCATAACTTTGCTGTTGATGTGATAAATCAATTGAACCGATTATTCGATTCGATGTATATGTTTTCGTTTTCATCAGGTTATCATTTTGAATACCAATACTACCGCCTATCCTTAGTAAATTATTAAACAATGAAAAATATGGCGATAGTGTTATATTCTCCACATCTGATTCCATATAATAAATTCCCATTGACTTATAATCCGGGTCAATTCTTTTATAACCAAGTCTCAAGCTGAAACCACGCCCCCTGTATGTTACGGCTGTTTGAAATGCTGTTGTAAATTGCGTAGAGGTACGCACATTAAATATACTTTTAAATTGCTTCAAAATACCCGTGCTGTCAAAATCAGTCAATGATGTTGCCCTGGTATCCAATGTATAAACGCTTGCGGCACCGTCAATATCAAAACTCAAAAATGAAAATGGAGAAAACTTACTTGACAATCCCAGAACCATATTTTCAGCAGGTTTTATATGTACACTTTCAGAATCCAGGTGATTCAAATATTTTGAATTAATAGAATTTGAATCATCTGAAGCTCTGAAGAAAATCAAATCGCAATAATCCGTTTGTGCTCCTAATCCCATTTTAACTCCATATCCCATTCTCTCAAATGTCGGCGTTATATTATGTGTTATCGAACTGTCGCCTGTTGTTGATTTCAGAAATCTTCCATACATTGCACTAAATCTGATTATACCCGGATTCAATTCAATTCCCCCCCCGAGAAATGTATGTCCCGATAAAGTAAAAGGGGAGTAATTCAAGTTTCTCCAGCCCGCATGAGCTGTAATCCACTTGTATTTCGGACTAACTCCATATTGATTGAATGGCTGGATGAAGCTCCTGTTCTGTTCGCTTATTGTTGCAGAAAATGGGAATGATATTCCGAACAGGTTAATTGTGAAAGAACCGAGTATTGAATAATCAATCGGTCTGTATCGGGCTTCCATCCCTGTGGCTCCATAGTAACTGAAATTCAATCCGATTGAACCGCCGGCTGTTATTATTTTATCTTCAGCTATTCTCTCTAAGTTTTGAGAATTTAAATTAATGTTGAGAAAAAGTAGAAAAATGCAATATATTAAATGCCTTGATTTCATAAAAGAATTATGAGTACCCAATAATTATTAATTAAAAATTATACTCAATCCTTAACCCGTAGAATCAATATAAGGAATTTTTTGAATTAACAGAAAGGAAATCTATAAACTATATCAATTATTTATATGAAGTCATATATTGAATTACTCAATAGGATTTATTCATTTGAAATTTTCATACTCGATATATTTTGCAGTTTTCAATGCTGTTTCTTTCCCAAACATTTTTTCAACTAAATGCAATGCACCGTCAATTCCTGCAGAAACTCCTGCGGTAGTAACTATTTTCCCGTTGTCTGTAAATCTCTTATCATTACAAATTTTTATCGAGGGCACCTTCTTTTTCAATTTTTCCCTTGCCCCGTACCAGGTCGTTACTTCCAATCCGTTTAACATTCCCAAATCAGCAAGAATAAATGCACCTGTGCAAACCGATAAAACATATTCTGATTTTTTCTCAACTTCCACAATCCATTTTGCGACTTCGGGATTATCTCTTGTCAAATTCAAATTCCCACCGGGTATTACTAAAATATCCGGCTGTGGACAATTATCTATTGTGTAATCAGGTTTTATTAATGTGTGTGTATGACTCTTTATCGAATTTTCATCGGGCGAAACAGTATAAACTTCAAAAGCAGAACTTGTATCATCGAGCATTGTATCATTGAAAATTTCCAGTGGTCCGCAAAAATCCAGGAGATATACTCCATTATATATAAGTATTGCTACTTTCTTCTTAACCCCGGTATTGAATGAATATAAATTTAAATTGATTATGAAAAATAATAAAAAAATTAATATCAGGTTTTCTATTGTTTTTTTCATTTCATGCCTCTCAAAAAAAAAGATATGATTTAATCATATCTAATCATAAAATTCTATCGTACCGGAGGAGGGAGTTGAACCCCCGACACACGGATTATGATTCCGTTGCTCTAACCAACTGAGCTACTCCGGCAAAAAATAAGATTACAAAATTAAGAAAATTTTACTAAGAAAACTAAGACCGATTGCTATCATTCTAATTTATTTTGCTTTAATTCATTTTCAATTAGAATTTCAAAATCAGTTTTATTTTGGGGTAGAAAATTAGTTATTATTTCCCGTATCATTTCCAGGTCAATTCCAATATATTCATGAATAATTAAATTTCACATACTATAATTGTATATTCAATTATCCGATTGATTGACATTTGAATATCCTCTTTGATTTCATTGAATATTCTTAACACGATTCAGTATATCATCTCTCAATTGTTTTTTTAATCCTTTGTAAGAAACAAGGTCAACTTTTCTTTTTAATTGTAATTCCAAAATTTCCTAAAGGTCAAAATTCTCAACCCTTATGTTTATTGAATTGAACAAGAATATCAATATCCGATTCTTCAGTATAATTCCATTGAACAAAAGAACCAAAATAGCCAAGTTTTTCAATGTGAAATTTCTTGATTAATTAGGGTAATAATTCTCTTTGCTTAGATTCTATTTCCTAAGACATATTCATACTAATTTATTTAAAATGTTTACGAACTTTCAAGTATCTTCCTCAATTCATCTCTTAGTTGAGCGGCTTTCTCATAATTCTCATCCTTCACTGCTTTCTCGAGTTGGCTCTGGAGCAGCTCTGCTTTTGTTTTGGGCCTGTGTTTATCCTGCTGCTGACTACGCAAATATGCATCTTCATCACCGGCATCCATCCCGGGTTCTTCACCCTGAGGAATCAATCCCGTTTCATCGAGGATATCGCTCTTTACGTAAATCGGTGCGTTGAATCTCACTGCGAGTGCAATCGCATCGCTCGGGCGTGCATCTATTTCCAATTCACCTTCGTCGAATATCAGCTTCGCATAAAAAGTACCTTCACGCAATTCGTTCACGTACACTTCAGTCAAATTAGAATCAAATGAATCTATGAGATTTTTTAATAAATCATGGGTCATCGGTCTTGGCGGCACAACGCCTTCCATCTCGAGTGCTATTGCCTGTGCCTCGAATGCCCCGATGATAATCGGAAGTCGCCGGTTGCCGTCCACTTCCTTCAATATCAATGCGTATGCACTGTTACTCGCAGGGCTTGCAGATAATCCAAGAACAACTAATTGTACTTTATCCATCTATCACTTTATTTTTCTGTTCAATCAAAATTTTTATCTAAGACTATGTAATATTTTAAATATTGCAGTACGATTATTTACCTGTTATATGCTTTACTTTCTCGGTCAGCTTTGGTACTACGGCAAACAAATCTCCTACTATTCCATAATCGCACACTTTGAATATCGGTGCATCCTTGTCTTTGTTAATCGCTACAATAACTTTCGATGTTGACATTCCCGCAAGATGTTGTACTGCTCCGGAAATTCCACATGCAACATATAGTGTAGGGGAGACTGTTTTTCCGGTCTGTCCTACCTGTTCGCTGTGTGGCCTCCAGCCGGCATCGACAACTGCTCTCGATGCTCCCACTGCACCTCCGAATGCTGCTGCAAGATTCTCAATCAAATTGTAATTCTCGGTTCCTTTGATTCCTCTTCCTCCCGAAACAATAATGTCTGCCTCGAGCACATCCATCTTTCCTTCATTCTTCATCATTGCAGTTACGAATGCTTTCTTATCATCCTCAGATAAATTCGGTGCATAATCTTTTGTCGTAATTGCTATCGTACCATCAACCTTCGTCGCAGTGAATACATTCGGTCTCAATGAATATACTTTCCTGTCTGAATTTACTTTTACTGTAATCTGCGACTTTCCTGCATATACGGGTTTCTTTGCAATTATGTTTCCATCCCGGAATTCCAATTCGACGCAATCCCCGATATAGCCTGCTTCCAGCTTGGCAGCTACTCTTGGTGCGAGTTCCAGTCCTTTTGCGTTTCCTGCAAATAATATCACATCCGCATTTTCCGATTGTATCACCTGGTGCAAAACATTCGCTGCCGCTGTCGAAGAATATGTCTCCATCAGTTCATGTTTCGCATTAACCACATCTGACAATCCATAATCGCCTACGGATTTAACCTGCTCCTTTGTCCCATTTATTATTATCCCGGCAAATGGAATGCCAGCACCGGTTGCCAGAGTGCGAGCCGCTGATATTGCTTCGAATGACGACCTTTTTAATTTGTTTGCTTGTCCTTCTAAAAATACGAGTATTTTATTCATTCTCATTTTCTCCTTAAATTATTTTCGCTTCTTCATGTAACAACCTCACTAATTCATCAATGTCCCCATCGCCGTCCCCGAGTATTCTACCTGCCCTCTGCTTCAATGGGATTGACATACCCAATACTGTTACTTTCTCATCTGTCTGTATTGCTTCCCTTGTTTCGATTGGCTTCGATTTCGCTTTCATTATGTCGGGAAGTTTCGGATATCTTGGCTCATTCAATCCCTTCTGGCAGCTGATTATGCAGGGTAGTGATGCCTCTACGATTTCCTTTCCGCCCTCGACATCCCTCTCTGCTGTTGCTTTTCCATCAGCTATTGTCAGTTTTGATACCACCGATACCGATGGAATTCCGAGAAACTCCGATACCATCGAAGGCATTTGAAGCGAATCATAATCAACGCTTTGGCGTCCCATAAAAATAATATCCGGATTAATTTCCTTTGCATATTCCGCAAGGTTTTTTGCTACAAAATAAGAATCCTTATGTGTGTCTGCTTTAATCAAAACTGCCTTATCAACGCACATTGCAAGGGCAGTTCTTAAAATATCGGTTGAGCCCTCCGAACCGACCGTAACTGCAGTAACCGTACCACCGTTCTTTTCCTTCAGACGCAATCCCTCTTCAATCCCATACTCATCATAAGGGCTAATCACATACTTAATACCCTGTGTGTCAATTGTCTTGCCGTCAGGTCCCACGAGTATCCTCGTTGCAGTGTCGGGAACTCGTGATATACAAACCAGAATGTTCATTAATACTCCATACGAATAGTTCAATATAATTTTTTGCAAATATAACTAAAAATCACTTTTCAGTAAGAATTCAATTGGAAATTGGAATTCGGAATTAGGATAAAAAAGTGTCATTCTGAATTTATTTCAGAATCCATAGCGTTCAACACAAATCAAAATAATTGCCCTTCCTCGAAGAAGTGCAGGTTGTAGTGCAACGGAAATCCCGATCCATCGGGAGTAGGTGTACAGAATCAACCCAATCACATTAATCACAAAAATCATAATTCCGGCAATTTGCGTCATTCTCGCCTTCTTCGCGAACTTTATGTTTTCCTCAAAAACAAAATCAGCGAAATCAGTTCAATCAGCTTAAATTGGTTCAGACAATTATAATCCTGTCCATCTTTTAATCCGCTTAATCCTGTTCAGACAATTTGCGTCATTCTCGCCTTCTTCGCGAACTTTATGTTTTCCTCAAAAACAAAATCAGCGAAATCAGTTCAATCAGCTTAATCATCGGTTCAGACAATTATAATCCTGTCCATCTTTTAATCCGCTTAATCCTGTTCAGACAATTTGCGTCATTTAAGTCCTCTATGTCTTTACATGAAATCATTACTTTAATTGTGAATTGTGTTAATTGTTAATTATTTTTAAAACCGTTTTAAAATCCTTTTCTTGACATATCACCCCCACTGGCTTATCTTTGCACCGCTTGTTCTTTGAAAAAGCGGATTCGTCAAATGTAGGGGCAATTCACGAATTGCCAGTTCGGTATTATTCAATTATATATCCACAATTCAACATTCAAAATTCAAAATTTATTTAACTTGTCCTATTTTGACACTTCAAAAGTGCCACCACCATGACAAATAGTGACAAAACGTGACAAATATTCCACATTCGTAATATTCTAACCCCTTATAAATCAATTTAATTTCTGGAGAGTAATACAAAAATAAAAAAAAGTGAGGCAAATAGTGACAAAATGTGACATTCACCCTCTGAGAGAGGAATTCAGGGTGAGGGCTTTTAAAATAACAATCCGTAAAAATCAGTCCCATCAGTGTTTTCCGTGTTCTATTTTTCGGGAGTAGTGGCGTATTTCAAAAAACATCCTAAACACATTAATCACACAAATTATATTTCCCAAATTTTCTTTGCATAAATTCATCCAAACTGTGTTATATTGATTTGTTTGAATTGTGTGATTGACGTGAGAGATATTCGATAAATTCAAATTACATGCTAAAGAGAATATAAATTGAATTAATAATATGTCTGACATGTCAGCATAGGAACCACAAAAAATAGGTTACGGAACAAAGAATGAATTTGACATTAATTATTTAAAGGATACAACATGAAAAGTGATATTTACTCCCCTGTTAAATCTGAATTTTCATATATTATTGATGATGCTGAACAAGAACTATTTATTTCTGAATTACAATATGGAATTGACATTCTAAGCACTAAGAATGAAGTAGTTAAGCTGAATATATACAAAAACCTGTTAAACGATTTATGCAAAGCTAAAAGTAAACAACCGTTATCAATTGATAAATCGGATTTTATTGAAGTTCTCGAGAATTTCAGAACTGATTCAAAGGAAAAGATTGCACTGAAAAAAAAGTTAATTGCACTTTGCTAAATGGCGGTTGAAGTAATCCGGACTTGGGTTAACAGATAAATAATTATTTTATTTTAGCTATCCTGTTTCAATTGGAAAAATATTAAATAATATCATTCATACAATTAAACTTTCGGACAATTTTCGTCTTAGCACGAATCCCTTACTCATCTGGCTAATATGCTAAACAGCAAATAGATATATTGTTAAATTATTAAAACCGTTTTAAAATTATTTTCTTGACATATCATCCCCACTGGCTTATCTTTGCACAGTATGTTCTTTACCAATCAATGTCGGACTTAATAAGTCGAAACCGGTTGAAGTACTACGTAAATCATGATACAGCGGCTGTCCCGAATTTGATTCTGGAGGATTCGGGGATTTACTCAATTGAATTTAACAGCCACTAAAAAAAATGTCACACTGAACTTGTCGAAGTTTTCAAATTTCTAAATTTATTTATTGAAAATTCATTGAAAATTTATAATTAAAAATTTAAAATTCATTACTCTGAGTGGGGTTGAAATCTTGCCTATTTTGTCTTAACCAATTGGACAATTAAAGAATTGAACAAGACAAAAGGCATTAAAAATAGGACATAACCTGACAAATATTCCCCACACGCAATTCTTTTAAATGTTGTTTTTAAAAACTGTACTCTTGAAATCTCTGTCTATATCGTATAATTTATCCAAAAACGTACGATTTGGGTTCTAAATCGCAAAAATTCTTAATTGTGAATTGCTGATTTTTAATTTTAACATAAATTATCTCAATCTAATCTTCATAGACCTGTTTAAAAATCTTCCTTCTTCTGTGTCTTCTGGAAATTTGGATTTGTTAGTATCTGTGATGAAAATGAATTTATCTTTTGAAATTGACTGAATAAAATCCTTGGTTACTTTTGCCCTTTCATATTCAAGCTGTTTGTTGCGTTCTTCGCTGCCGAGTGCATCAGCACTGCCGTAAATTATGATTGTCGTACCTTTTGGAACAATCCCAGCCATCTGCTTCAGCAATCCTTTGTTGTCATCGCTCAAGACACTGCTGTTGTAATCAAACCTGAGAATCGCCTCGAATTTTGATAAGTCAAGTTCTACTTCTTTAACTGGGAGTATGGCAGGTTTTAATTCCTTATAATCACTGTCCTCAATACTATCTGCTTTTGCTGTTATATTGAGCATTGCAGCACTTGTTGAATCAAATAATAATATCTTTATTGGTATTTCAAAATTATCAATAGGTTTTGAGATTATTGTTGTATCATAAAATGATGGCTTCAAAGTAATATTCTGTCCTGCTTTTAATCCTGTTGAATTTAATTTAACTTTTACAGTTCCTCTAATCTCCGCAAATTTCTGTAACGAAACATACTCCTGCAAAGGGGCTTTCTCGACGAATAAATCAACCCGCTGATTCTCATCAGCACCTTTCTCATAATCCTGGTTGGATGGGTATCTTGGATAAATTGATGATGTAGTTTTTATTCTTTTTTCAAATTCTAAAGGTTCAGTTATTTGAATTACAGCAAAAGTTTTTAAAAATGCGGAATAAACCGAATCTGCTCTTTCATTTGCTAATTTTATTCCTAAGGGTTCATTATCTTTTCCTGATGTTGCACCTGCTATAATCAATTTTGATTCGGGATTTTTTTCCATTATGGAAATTATGCGGGGGATAACATATTTATGTAACATGACGGCATCACCTTCGATGAATGATGGCATTTTGAAATCGCTTAGAATATATTTTGACGGTAGTTTTGCAGAATTTCTCTCGAGAAAAATTGCATTAACCAAAGGTAGGGTAGCCATCAAATAATTGCCTTTGTAAATGTAAGCTTCAATGCCGTCTATTTCGACATCTATTGTTGCCGGAATATTATCTTTTTTCTTTTCAACAATAGTTGTTGTATCGGGTAATGGCAATGGCAGTATTGGAGGAGTAATCGGTTCCCTTTCGGATTTTTGTATTGAATAACGTAAACCCGCCATGAATCTGATTCCGAATGCCTTCCAGATTGCATCCCTGGTTACATTAGGTATATTATAATCGAACAATATTTGTTGAGTGATATAATTTCCTCTGCCAATGTTCAGCATATTTTCGAAACCAATTGAAATACCGTAATTGAATGTGGTCATTGTCACAATTTTTCCTGAAATAATTTCTCTTTGTTTTTGACCATTAATTTTAAAAGTTGCATTATCAGGCGAAATAATTTTTTCATTTTGAATAAAGGTTGAATTTACGGGAAATGATATTCTCGGAGCAAAAACAAATCGCAGAGGTCCATTTATAAATTTTTGTGATAATGTATATCTGATATCTGGCTGAATTTCAACATAACCTATATTTGCAGTAAGTTTATTCTCCGTTGTAACCGGCTCAACATTTCCGGTATTAATATCATCGCGAATTGGCAATGTTGATTCGAGAGTGAATGCACCGCTTCTGTCAACATAGCCGCCTGCCAAAGAAATACAGATTTTATTATTTAATTTTAATTCGATTCCCAATAAACCGGTTAAGCCGGAACCAATTCCGCTTTTGAATACTCCGCAATCAATGCTTCCCTGGAATCTTGAAAAATTAGACGAGAATAAATTTATGCAATAACCAAGTTGTGGGTTGACCGCAATTATTTCATTTTTATCGGGAAATACGAATTGTTCATCGGTTTTTAATTTTGTAGTTGAAGCATCAGTTGCTCCGGGTTTTAATACTGAAATAACCGATATAATCGTATATATAATTATTTTTGAATATATTTTCATATTTGAAACGAATATAAACATACATTTACAATTTAAGAAAATTAGTTGAAGAATTAGATTATGATAATAAAATCAGATAAAGATGCTTTTGAGCATTATCTTACAGATGCATCGAATTTTGTAGGTAATGCAGATGCATTATTTATTCCTGAATCGGTTGAGGAATTAAAGGAATTTGTAAAAAGATGCAATTCGGAAAAAATACAAATTACTGTTTCAGGTGCAGGAACCGGATTAACTGGTGGAAGAGTTCCTGAAGGTGGAATTATCATTTCAACTGAGAAGTTGAATAAAATAATTTCAATCGATAAAGGAAATCAATTACTCACAGTTCAACCGGGATTACTACTTGTTGAAATGGAAGAAGAACTGAATATTTATGGTTTATTCTATCGTGTCAATCCAACTGAAAAAAATGCTTCAATTGGGGGCAACATAGCAACTAATGCTTCCGGTTCGAGAACGTTCAAATATGGTCCGACGAGGGATTATGTAATGAAATTGAAAATAATTCTTCCCGATAGTGAGGAACTTGAATTGATAAGAGGAAATAATTTTGCGGTAGGAAATCGGTTAAATTTAAAATCCAATTCTGGTAAAACTTACGAAATCGGGTTACCTGAGTTGAAAATGCCTTTTGTTAAGCACGCTGCTGGATATTTTATCAAATCCGGTATGGATGCAATTGATTTGTTTATTGGAAGTGAAGGAACACTCGGAATTGTAACTGAAATAACTTTGCAGCTTGCTTCAATGCCGGAAAATGTGCTTGGTGGAATTGCATTCTTCGATGATTGTAATAAATTATTTGGATTTGTGAAAAGAGTGAGGGAGGGGAGTAGGAAGTATGATTATACTCAGCTCATTATTCCTTCTTTAGAGATGAATAATAACTCTCTTAAGCATCCACTAATAAGTGGGATTATTAATGCGAGAACAATTGAGTTCTTTGATTATAATTCGCTAAGATTGTTAAAGGAAAATTATTCCCAAATACCGGACAGGGCAGTGGGTGCTATATGGTTTGAACAGGAATATTCTGCGGAATTCGAGAATGATGTAATGGAGGGATGGTATAACTTAATTTCAGAATTTTCCGATTTAAATGCTGACACCTGGATAGCAACCAATCCAAAAGAACATAATTTACTTAAAGAATTTCGGCATACTCTTCCCGAAAAAGTTTTTGAAATAATTGTTAATAACAAAACCTTGAAAATCGGTACAGACACTGCAATTCCCGATGAATATGTCGAACAGTATTATAAATACATAACTGAACGGCTTAAGTTTTATGGGTTGCAGCATTATATTTGGGGACATATTGGAAACAGCCATTTCCACGCAAATGTAATCGTTAAAACAGAAGATGAAGTTAAAAATGGTTATACATTTTATGATGAATGTATTGATGAAGCCATCCGGCTTGGTGGTACGGTTTCTGCAGAACACGGTATTGGTAAGCTGAAACGGAAGTATTTTTACAGGATGTTTACTGAAGATATCATAGAGAAAATGAAAGCTATTAAAAAAGTTTTTGACCCGAACAATATTTTGAATACTGGAAATTTGTTTGAATAAAAATTATTCATTCAACTCAATCTCATATACACTTTCATAATGGTGAATTTATCCAGCACACTTTCAATTTCAAGATAACCGTCATACACCTGTAATATCCTTTTTACTATTATTAGTCCTAAACCGGAACCTTGTTGTTCGTGAAGTTTTCTGTCGAATTGTACATAAGCACCGATTTTTGAAATTTGTTCAGGTGTCAGTCCAATTCCTTCATCTTTTATTTTTAATATAAAATAGCCGTTTTGAATTATCGAATAAACATGAACAGATTTATTTTCTTCAGAGAATTTAAAAGCATTATCAAATAATTCCTCACAGATTTTATATAAATGTTCCTGGGTTATATTAATTGAATTATTTGATAATTCAATATTAATATCATTACTCCTTTTATAATTATCTGCAATATTCATAGCTATATCTTTAATAATCGGTTCAGGTGATTCGACAATAGAATATGATTTTAGTGTTTGAAGTTTTTGCTTGTCTTTAAAGAGCAATTCCAAATCAGCAAAAGTAAGGTAGTTTGTGATTAGCCGATTCAACCGTTTGGCTGAAGTATAAATGCTTTTATGTACCTGTATGACTTCATTAATATCCATTTTGTTAAAATGTTCTATTAATAAGTAAGAAGAAGCAAGGATACCATTCAAAGGTGTTCTTAATTCGTGTGGTAAAGTTGTTGCGAGATTAATTCGAAGTTCATTCAATTGTTGTTCGGATTTGCTTACTAACTGTTCTGTCTTAGCTAACCTGCTGTCTATGGCTTTAAAAACTTCCTTGTAAGTAAACGGTTTTGTAATGAAATCATCCGCTCCTAATTCCATACCATATCTCATATCATCTTTTTCGGATTTTGCAGTCAGAAAAATAAATGGTATTGTCGAAGTGGCTTCACTTGCTTTCAAGGTTTTTAAAACGTCATAACCATCCATCTCGGGCATCATAATATCGCAAAGTATTAAATCAGGGAGATTTTCCAATGCAAGTTCGACACCATTGATTCCGTCGCTTGCTGTTAGTACACTAAATTCACCTGATTCTGAAATCAATTCAGCAAGATTTTCGAGAACCGGAATTTCATCTTCAATAATTAAGATTTTTTTCATTTTATTGGAATTTAGTTGAACAATAAAATCAATTCAAAAATACAATTTTTGTTACAATGCAAAAACATTAATAAATCGGTGCGTTTCTTTTTTCTATTTTTAAATCTTTTAACTGCGGAGCTCTTGCCCCGAATCTAAGATAAAAACCAATATTCGGTGTCCATGTAAAAGCAAGTTCCCAGCAATGCAAGTCTTTGACCACACTCAGATTTGGTGCTAAAAGCCGTTTATTTATGAAATCATATTGAGCATTACCTTTGAAATCCCATGTTTCTGTTAGCTTAAATGATAGATTGGTCGAAAGACTCAAACTCTTCGAAAAAGTATTTAAAGTTGGATTATTATAATCGAATCTGAGGTCAAAACTTAGCTGCCATGGGATACTGAATGATGAATATCCGGGTGAATTATCTCCGAATGTATCGAATTGTGTATCAGTATATTCTAATCTTCTTTTAAACCTGTCACCTAATCCTAATGTATCCTTATTTGGTTGAGTAGTTTCGCCTTCTTCACCAATACCCGAAAAACCTGAAGTCATGCCTTCGGATGAAAAAGCAGTACTAAGAGTTAATCCAATTCTCTTGAGCCGCATTAATCCTTTTCCACTTTCAAGTAAAAACTTATTAACGGGAGCATAATTATTCGTTAATTCACCTGTGGTTTGATTTATAGTTCTTGCCTGGTCATATAATGTGAAACCGGCATCGGCAGTCATAGTAACAAATCTCAAATCGGGAATTCTGAAATTCATTGAAATATCACTAAATCTTAAGGAATCGGCAGCCATATTATAACTTCCGTTTATTTTCCAGACGAAGAAACTTACATTTTGGTCAGGTGAAGTATCCCTGGAAGCAATTTTTGCATCGAAGTTATTTAATAATTCAAAACTTAATGAACGGGACAAAAAACGTGATGCAATTCCTCCTCCGTCAACTTCAAATCGCGAATATTGTACCCATTGTTTATTAGAAGAGTTATAATAATTATCATAAAATCCAAATTTAGGATTAGAAAGGTTAGGAGTGTATGTAAAACTTAATGTCGGCTGAAAGGTATGCCTCAATGCCTTAATTCCCAGCATATCCGGTTTTACAATTCCATAAAGTCTTGTTTGTGCTGAAACCCCAAAACTATAAGTATATTCTGTAAAGAGACCACTTTCGAAACTATTGTGAGCTGAAGAATCTGCCGAGTCATAAGTCCTGGTCATCCTTTTGAAATAATTATTTGCCCTGAATGAAATCGAGGGTGTAATAGAAAAATGTCCAAGCTTAGGTGATATTGAAATACTTGGATTATGGCTGATTGATGACCTTGTGTTGTAAATTGTATCATTATTTTGCTTATACGTATTTGTTGCTGAGTCAACTAAAACAGAATCGAAATGAATAACTTCATCCATGTAGTATTTTCCAGACCCATTATATTTTATTGATATGTCTCCAAGCCAGTTTCCCGAAGGCACTAAAGCTTTGAGTAGTTTCCAGCTTGGCATCGAATAATTAAGCTGTGGAAAGGTTTGCTGATATTCACCGGTTATTATATTCTGGTCCCTGTTGAAGGCAAGTGAATAACTCGAACCATCATCAAATGATTGGGAATACGATGCATTCGAAACAATATTCTGAATAACTCTGTCCTGCAGGTACATAGAAGTGTTCCTGTTGAAATCGGGTGACATGAAACTCATGTTTGCTACAATGTTTGATTGTGGTGTTAAAGTCTGATTATGATTTAATGAGAATTTATAACTTACTTTATAATCATCATCAGGTCTCAAACGGATTTTACCATATTCGGCATCTAAGCTTCCGTCAAATTTATCGAGGAGTTTCCATCTTGTTAGATTCTTAGCAATGAATCCGCCTTTTGAATAGAAATCAAATTTAAATTGTGTATCGTAATAATCACTTAATGCGAGATAAACACCAAAATCCTGGAATACAACTCCGCGGTCTTTTGAAAAGAAAAATGAAGGTACAATCAATCCGGATTGTCTTCCACCACGGCTTGGAAAAAATAATCCGATTGGAACTATGAACAATGGCATATCTTCAACATAAAAAATGATTGGGTCAATATATACTTTTTCATTTGCTATTACTTTCATTTCGGGCGAACCTATATAAAAATGCGGGTGTGGTTCATCGCAGGTAGTATAGCAGCCATCTTTGACAAATAATTCAGATTCTGATACACGCTTGATTTTATTTCCAAAATAATAACCGTTCGATATTTCAGTTTCACCGAAACTTATCGTGCCTTGTTTGTTTTTGAAATTATAGAGCATTTTTTCACCGACAAAGGATTCACCCTGGTCTGAAAATTTCGGATAACCTTTCACTTTATTATTAGAATCTCTTGTTCCTTCGGCTTTAAGATTGGAGTTTTCAAAGTTCATTTCAATTATTTCCGATTCAAGGGCTTGTGCTTTTAACCGAATTTTAGCATCTCCTTTTAATCTCATTGTACGGTTACTAACCTTAAATCGAACAGAATCTTTGGCTGAATAGGTTACAACGGAGTCAATTCCAGTCTTTGATTTTTTTATCTCTGTTTTTCCGCTGTCGGTTTTTACCAGAACAGAATCGCGGTAGATTTTCATAACCGAATCCCTTGCCCTCGAATCTAAATTCACACTATTCTTTTTTATAGTGTCAATTGTATTGACTTTTTCCGGCAGAGTTTTTTTAATAGCTTCTTTAGTTTGAGAAATTGAGTAATTGTTTAATCCCCAAAACAAAATTATTAATATTGCAAATTGAACAATATAAAATTTTAAATCAATTGTATTATATTTTTTAAAAATCATTCAGAATACAGAATTCATTTTGCGTATTAAGACTATTCAATTTCATATACTTTGATACCGTCAGGCAAAGTAAAGCTTAAAGGTTTTTTAATATCTTTATTAACATCTAAATTTGTTACCTGCATATCTACTTTAGTATCAATTTCAGGAAAATTAAATATTAAATATTTTGATAAATTAAATCCATCAATAGATTCATAATCTTTATAAACCAAATCGAGTATTAACTTGCCCGTTCTTAACTTTCTCTGATAACGCATCAAATTATTATTTTCAGACGAATATAAAGCATATTCAATATAGTCATTATTAGACGAATTTTTGAATAGGACGCCATCATTGTTTTTATATGTCTCATCAATCGTAAATTCTTCAGGATTTGTCGGGGTTTCACATCTAAGAAGCCGTATAAATTCATCGAAACTCAAAGGAACCATAGTTGCCCTTTTCAAATTCTTTGCAGTTGGCTTACCTTTGAACAACTGATTGTTAATAGCATCATAAAATATAAAGTAATCTTTATCAGCAAATAGTCGTCCGACTAATATTTCGAAGGGTCCAGTTATTTTCAATAATAATGAATCTGTTCCAGCTAATATTAATCTGCAATAACCGCTATTATTCTCATCATGATATTTCGATGTAACACTTGCCGATATATTTAGTGTTTTCAGTTCATCATTCCAAGCTTTAGGTTTAACATTTATGTTTGACCGTTCATTTTTCGGAACGGTTGAACAACTCCAAAGGATTATTATAAATATTACTGAAAGATACTTGAAATTTCTCATTAATTTATTTATATATTTTGAAAAAAATTTTACAAAATTCATTAAAAAATGTCGAATCACCATAAATTCAAACTAAGTTGTTCTTTGGATTTTTTAAATTTGCATTATTAAATGAGGAAAAAATAAAATGTTATATATAACTAAATCTGTAACATTTTCTGCATCACACAGGTTATATAATCCTGAATTCAGCGATGAAGAAAATGAAAGGATATTCGATAAATGTAATAATTTTTACGGTCACGGGCATAATTACACTTTAGAAGTTACGGTTGCCGGCGAGCCAAATCCTAAAACCGGTTATATAATTGACCTGAAAATCTTAAAAAAAATTATTCAGGATGAAATACTATCTAAAGTTGACCATAAGCATCTTAATCATGATGTTGAATTTCTTAAAGGAATAATACCTACCGTAGAAAACCTTGCTATAGCATTTTGGAATCGGCTTGAAAACAATTTTCAGGATGGGAAACTTCATTGTATCAGGTTATATGAAACTGAAAACAGTTATGTCGAGTATTTCGGTAAAAAAAGGGATTAGGTAATAATTAAAACCGGTTAAAAAAAATGGAAACAAGAAAAATAAAGAAGAAAAAAGAAAAAAAAGACATTTTTCCAAATGTTGTTAAGGAAAAATTAAGTGGTTTCTATGATTTGAGCGATGAAGAAATCGAAGAATTAAGGGATACAAAGGGTACTAAATATCCTGAAATAAATAAATACGGGAAAAAACTATTCGATGCAAACGGAAATATTCCGCTTTCTAATGAAGAAAAAGATTCAATTCTTCCTTTGCTGGAACAGAAATTTACCGAAGTTCTGGATATATTAAGAATATCGAGAAATGACCCAAACTCTACACATACACCCGCAAGAATTGCACGGATGTTTGTAAACGAGTTGTTCGCGGGAAGGTTCCAGAAGCCACCTATTACCACTGTTTTTCCGAACAGGAAGAATATTGATGAGTTGATTATAAGCAAAGGAATTGAGGTAATGTCAGTCTGTTCTCATCACTGGCAGACAATTTCCGGTCATTGTGCAATTGGCTATATACCTGGTAAACACATTCTCGGTTTATCTAAACTTTCGAGAATTGTTGAATGGTTTTCACGCAGGGGACAGATTCAGGAAGAGTTAGGAGAGCAAATTGCGGATTATATAGAAAGATTAATTCATCCCCGCGCTTTAGGTGTTGTAATAAAGGCAAAGCATTATTGCATGATTTCGCGCGGTGTAAAGGGTTCGGAAACTGATTCTATGATGATTACATCAGTTATGAGGGGCTTGTTGCTCCATGATTTCAATTTGAGAAACGAGTTTTTAAAATTGACTGAAGAATAAATTTAAGAATTGTTAATCGCTAATGAAAGGATGAAACAAAAATATCCTGATTACAGCATAGAAAAACAATTTGTCAATAAGGGCTTCATTGCCGGCATTGACGAAGCGGGTAGAGGTCCCCTTGCCGGTCCTGTTGTAGCGGCAGCCGTGATTTTGCAGGATAAATTATTGAGTAAATCCGGTATAAATGATTCAAAAAAACTAAAAGAAAAAGAAAGAGAAAAGTTATTTGATTTAATCAGGAAAAAATCATTATCTTACAGTTTCAGCTTTATAGATAATGAAATTATTGATAAAATCAATATTTTACAGGCGACTCAGGTGGCAATGAAGAAAGCTGTAGAAAAGCTTATTATTAAACCAGACCATTTACTTGTTGATGGAAATTACTTTAATGAGTTCGGCATTACTTACACTACAATTGTGAAAGGGGATAGTAAGTCAATTTCGATTGCTTCGGCGTCCATCGTTGCAAAAGTTGTCCGTGATAAGTGGATGGTTGATGTTGCGGATAAACTATTTCCTGAATACGGCTTTGCAAAGCACAAGGGCTATGCAACAAAAGAGCATTACCGTGCAATTGAAAAGTATGGCTTATGCCCATTGCACAGGAGAAGTTTTTTGAAGAAAATTGTTTATAAAAATGGCATTCCAAACTTGTTTAGGAATTCATCAGGTTATAACTTTGTAGTCATTGAAAAAGACAAAGCATAACATAGCGTAATTTTTTTTAGGAGTATAATTGAACCACTATTTTAAAAAAATAAGGGTAGTAAGTCCCGAACAAAAACTTGATAAAGTCGTTAACTTGTGGCTTAAGGATGGTATCATAAAATATTGTTCGGCTAAAGATACTGAGATTGATAAGAACACAACTGTTATTCCATCAGAAAAATTTGTTGCATCACCCGGCTTCTTCGATATGCATGTTCATCTGCGTGAACCCGGTGATGAACAGAAAGAGGATGTTTTAACCGGATGTGAATCTGCAGCAAATGGTGGATTTACGGGTATTTGCTGTATGCCTAACACAGTACCTGCCATTGACCATCCGACAGTCGTTGAATTTATTAAAGGAAAAGCAAAAGATAATATAGTTGATGTCAATATTTCGGCAGCTATAACGATAAAACGCGAAGGAAAGTATCTTGCTCCGATGCTTGAATTGAATGATTACGGTGTTGCTTTTTTTACTGATGACGGAAAAGCGGTGCAAAATTCAAACATAATGAAACGTGCATTTGAATATGCCGGTTCAAAGGATTTGTTATTATCCCAACACTGCGAAGATGAGCTAATGACAGAAGGTTTTTCAATGAATGAAGGAATGGTTTCAACTAAATTGGGATTGAAAGGTTATCCTTCGGTCGCCGAAGAGGTGATTTTAACCAGAGACATAATTCTTGCTGAGTATTGTGGCAACCGACGTTATCATGCACAACATATAAGCACTGCCGGTTCGGTTAATATAATTCGTAAAGCAAAAGATAAAGGATTAAGAGTAACATGTGAAGTTGCTCCACATCATTTTTCTTTACCGGATACACTAATAGAAAGTTATGATACTAATTTTAAAATGAATCCACCATTAAGGACAGAGAAAGACATCGAGGCATTAAAAGAGGGTTTGGCAGATGGTACGATTGACTGCATTGCATCAGACCATGCACCCCATACATTATATGAAAAGGAAGTTGAATACGAAAAAGCACCTAACGGTATTATCGGACTTGAAACTTCTCTTGGTATATCGATGAGCTACCTGGTAAATACAGGTTTATTGACAATTAATCAATTGATTGAAAAAATGTCAGTAAACCCAAGAAAAATATTAGGTTTACAGAAAATAATCATCAAAGAAAGTGAAAAAGCAAATTTAACAATATTTGCTCCAAATGAGGACTGGATTGTTGATACCGATTTATTTAAATCTAAATCGAGAAATACACCGTATAACGGCATGAAATTAAAGGGAAAGCCAAGATTTGTAATCAATAATAATAAAATATATTGTTCAAATTTGTAATAATTATATTTTACATTAACTAAAATAAATAATTTAATAGATAATATTAGCTAATAATTTCTATGTATTGACAATATTAAACTTAATAAAATTCTTTAAATTTTTTATAATTCATTGTCATGAACGATACTAATAAAATAATTAAAAAAGAATCTGATAAAATTGCCTTAAACAATGATGAAGAATTAATGAAAAAAATACTAATAAAGGAAATGAAAGATAAATTAAAAAATAAAATTGTCAGTAATGACCCGGCTTTTATGAAAACTCTTAAGTATATGTTAAATGATATGTATAGAAAAGAAAATTTAGAATAAAGTAATTATAATAATGTAATATAATCTACATTATGTAAACTAAATATATATTAATTTAATTCGGTTATACTCTATCTATAATTGATTTAATAATGAGAAAATAGAAATAATTAAAATTTAAAATAAACAGGTGCAATATGAAAAAATATTTGAATTCCAGATTACTATTAATCATAGGTATTATTTTAGCAGCGATTATATCCAGATTGGTTACTCATATACCTAATGTAAATCCGATAATGGCAATTGCTCTTTTCGGTGCTGCATATTTTCCGGATAAAAAATTAGCTATAATAATTCCGGTTGTTGCTATGTTCATAAGTGATTTAATTATCGGATTGCATGAAACGATTATAGCAGTTTATTTAAGTTTCGGTATTGGAGCTTTAATTGGATTTTTATTATTGAAGAAAACAAGTATTCCAAAAGTAATTCTTGCATCATTGCTTTCATCAACAGTTTTTTTCATTATTACGAATTTTGCGGTGTGGTTAATGACTGATTTATATACATTTACTTATGACGGATTTGTGAAATGCTATACATTGGCTCTACCCTTTTTCAGAAATGCTCTTATTGGTGATATGGTTTATTGCACAATAATGTTTGGCGGTTTTGTATTATTAGAAAAATTCGTTCCGAAATTCAGATTAGTTGAGAATTGATATTGTCGGTAATTTATAAAGTGGTAGATTTCCAATTATTTATCTAATTGAAAACCCATATTGTTTGTGGTTACTTAAAAAATGTTCTTTTAAGATAATAAAAAGAATCAAATACATTAATGAGATATTTTATTTGTATTTGATTTACAACTCCTTGAGCTAAACATATAAACTCAAAATAAATTTCCAAACTGCGGTTTGAAAATTATTGTTTTTCGTAAAATATGTAAAATAAATTCGGAGTTGTTATGGTTGATTCTAACGTTGTTCTCTATGGTCAAACTATAGCGTATACGCTATATTGTGTTATTATGGTTTTGCTTGTCAGTTGGTTTGCCTATAAAATAACCAGAACAGGTAAGAGCAATATTGTAAAACCCGCAGTGTTTTATTCATTTGTAGGTTTATTGGCTGTCATTGGAATTTCACTGCATATCATAACTTATAATACAATCCCCTGGTCAGAGATGGACCTTAATCGTCAAGATCATAAGCCGGATAAAACTTTCAAAATATCAATTCAAGACCATCAGTTCAAACTGCCTTCAGAAAAATTGGTTATCAAACAGAATGATAAAGTACTGTTTGATGTATCATCTAATGACTTAACGTACGGTTTTGGGTTGTTCAGGCAGGATAATTCAATGCTTTTCCAGATGCAGGTTATTCCGGGACATAAGAATGATATTCTTTGGCAATTTAATAAGCCGGGTATATATACAATTCGCTCTACTGAGTATTCAGGTCCCGAAGGTATATATATGGTCTTAAAAGATGTTGTAGAAGTTACAGCAGATTAAATATTAAAAAATCAAGTAAAAAAAAATCGAAGGAAAAATCTATGAGTTTTAAAAATACTTTTCTTAATGGTGAGCAAGGTTTATTTAAGTGGGATTCACTTACCCCAATGCAAAAAATAACCTTACGTTTTGTCGTTGTCGGACTTATTTATTTCGGGTTTGTCGTTGTCGAAGGAATGATAATGAGAATATTTCAGGTCGAGCAGATTACATGGGTAAGCACAAATCAGTATTTTGCTATTTTAACTGCTCACCCGCTCGTTGGAATTTTTGGTTCTACCTACTCATTAGTTTTCGGTGCATTTCTCTTCCTTGTGCCATTTCTTATGAAAAAGCCACTGTGGAGTATTAAATTAGCGAACTGGACTTTCTTTCTTGTAACAATCGGAACATTTGTATTCTGGGCTGCAGGATTCATTTCACATTACTCCCCTCTATACACATTGTATTGGCCTCTCCCTGCTGATTTCAGCCAATTTGACCCACTTGGAGGAGCTATATTTATTTTAGGTATTGCACTTATTATGGTAGGCACTGCCCTGTTTGTTATTAATGTTTTTATGACAATTATGTACACACCCGAAGGATATAAAACCCATTCGGCTGGAGCACTTATTAGTTCAGCACTGGGATTTACAGGACTGGCAAATCTTTTCAGGAAAAATAAAAAAGAGCATATAGTACCATTGCCTGTTGCTGCAATAGCTCGCGGTTCGGTTGATTTGACATTTAATACATTAGTAATCTTGTTTACTGGTGTATTGATTCTCGTTTATATGATAGGGGCATTATTTGGTTATAATCTAAAAAATACAGCTATTGATGCATTGTTATACAAGAATTGGTATTGGTGGGGACTCGACCTGATTGCAGACGGACTGGTTCTAATATTCGTCGCAGGTTCCTGGTATTTGCTTGCAACATTAATAAGCGGAAAAAATTTATTTATGCAGAACATAGCAAGAGCGGCACTTCTTGTAGAATTGGTTGTATCGTGGACTGTGTGGTCACATCATTTACTATCCGACCAGGCACAACCTGGGATATTAAAAGTAATATCAGGTGAAATGGTAACTGCATTTGAATTAATAACGCAGGGTTTAGCGTTTTTCATAACTCTTGCGACGCTCTGGAGTGCAAAACCATTGAAGATGTCAAACGAATTGAAATTCCTGCTTGGTGGATTGCTTGGTTTTGCTTTAGCAGTTCCTGCTGGTATAATGCAGGCAGATATTGGATTAAACAGAATTCTTCACAATACTCAATGGGTGGTTGGCCCACACGTACACGTTGCTGTTTTAGTTGGTTTAACAATGACACTCTACTCCGCTGTCTATTATTTATTACCTGTTCTGACAAATGGTGCTAAGCTATACAGTCAGAAACTTGCCAGTTTCCATTTCTGGGCTCATCTTGTTGGTGGAATAGGCATGGGTGCATTTATGGGCATGGCCGGGTTGAGGGGAATGTTAAGACGGACTTTATACTCAGAGGGTGAGTTTAATATTTATATGATTCTTGCCGGACTTTCAGGAGCATTGATATTATTCGGATTTATCGCTTTTTTTATTAACATTGTAATGACTGTAGGATTAAATGGAGTAATTGGTATATTTAAAGCATCCAAAATTAAAACAAAGGAATTATTAATAAGTAGTTAATAATAATTTGATGTTTATTTTATCAAATTGAAAATTTTAAAAAAACCTACGAATTAATGTCGTAGGTTTTTTGTTAAATTTTACTTTTTAGTAACCAAAACACTTGCAAACACACTGATGGCTTTCGAAATTGCCGAAATCAGTGTTGCTGTTTGTATAATTGGCGGTGAAATTTTATCATAGACATCAGAAGCCAATTTATTAAAAGGTTTAAGTATACCAGTAACTGAATTTACATCTTCTTCCATTTTTTGGGTAGATGTGCCAATCAACTTAGCAGTATTGTCAAGGTTTTCCAAAGAATCAATTAATTTTACTTTTAATTCATTGACATCCCTGGTAAGCATATTTAATGAATGGGCAGCATCGTCGCTTAGTTTTCTGAAAGAAATCAGAGAAAATACCGCATAAATTGCCAGTACAATGAAGGCAATCAATGCAATAAGAGAGATAATCTGGAGTATTAGATCCATTATAAGTTCCTCATATAAATTTAAGAATGAGATGAATCCATTTCATCGCGAAATGCATCGATGCCGGCTTTTGCTGCTTCTTTGACATTCTGAATTTTATCGCCTAAATTCTCTTTCGTAGTATGAACCTTGGAACGTGCTTCTTTTAAGACAGCATCAGCATTCGACATAAGTTCTTCTGCCTGGGATTTAGCAGACTGTACAATATTTTGTGCCCTGACTTTCCCTTCGTTAACGACTGTACTAACAGAATCACCGATATTTGCCTCGACAGTCTGAAGCATATCGGTTGCTTTGTCGTATAGTTCTGCAGACTTCTGAGCAATGTCCTTTCTCAGCTCTGCCCCGCTTTTTGGTGCAAGCAACAGTGCTGTTACGGCTCCTACGACACCGCCTAAAAATGCACCAAGGAATAATCCTCTTGTGAAACTCCCTGAATCCGAATCCTTTGACATAATTACTCCCTTAATAGTTTACCAATTTTCATTTAACAATAATGATTTATTTTGCGATTTTAATATCCTATCAATAAATTCCCTGACTGCCCCATTACCACCACTATTCTTGCATACGTAATTAACTTTTTTCTTCACAGATTCAATTGCATCCGACGGACAAGCGGAAACACCGCTGATTTCAATTGCATGCAGGTCATTTACATCATCGCCGATATATGCAACGTTTTCTAATGATAACTTAAGCTTTCCAGATAAATCAATTAAATCCTTTTTCTTATTCCTGGAACCGAGAACAATATTTCTAATTTTTAATTTTGCCGCTCTGGCGCTGACAATTTTGGAATTTTCACTTGTTATTATTGCCGGTATTATTCCCGCAATTTTTAAAAGTACGATTCCCATTCCGTCCCTGATAGAAAATTCTTTAAGTTCTTCACCATTACCTGAATAGTAAACCTTTGCATTGGTTAAAGTGCCGTCAACATCCATTACAAGCAATTTAATTTTTCCAAGCTTTTTATTTAGTGTTTTAGAATCCATTCAAGTTTAATTAGTTTTGTTTTTATTAATCGTCATAAAAACAAAAATAATAATTTTTACTTACATTTAGTTAGACGGTAATACCTTTATAAATGTTTTTAAAATTATAAAGAATTTTGAGAAAAGAATTTATTAATATTCATATTAAACTGCAAGAAGAAGATTTTGACCTTCTTTATGGTGTATTTTTCGGACTCCCTTTCTCAGGAATAGAGGAAAAATTAGATGAAGTTGTAGCTACATTTACACTTGAATTCTGGTCGGAAAATAAAGTACAATTAATAGAATTAATTGAGAAATCAGGGATAAATGCAAAAATAATTAAAGAAGAAACAATCGAAGATAGGAATTGGAATGAAGAATGGGAAAAGAAGGTTCCGGCGATTAAGGTAAATGAGCGGATAGGAATTGCTCCAGAATGGAAAGTGCCGGAACTAAATACGGATATTAAAATTGCAATCAATCCTAAAATGTCCTTTGGAACAGGTGAACATTCATCGACAAGATTGATGTGTATCTTGTCAGAGAAAATAGTAAAACAAGATTCCTTTTGGATAGATGTCGGCACTGGAACTGGTGTATTAGCAATATTAGCTGTCAAGCTTGGAGCTAAATCTGTATTAGCATTCGATAATAATTATTGGGCAATTGAAAATGCCGTTGAAAATATTAAATTGAATAAAGTGGAATCAAAAGTAAAAATTCAAGAATCTGATATCGAAAGCTTTGAATTTCCTGATTGTGATGGAATCATGGCAAATCTTTTTTTGAATTTGCTTCTACCTTCATTTAAAAAGTTATATACAGGACTTAAAGCAAAAAAAGGTGATTTGCTCGTATCGGGCATTTTGATTTATAATAAAGATGAAATAATAAAAGCCGCTACTAATGCCGGTTTTGAATTGGTAAATAGTATTACAGAGGATGAATGGCTTGCTGTTCATTTTCGAGCTTTATAAATTGTTGGGAAAGAAAATCATCTACCTTTACTCTGTTTTAACGTAATTATATTTATGGAAAATAAAACAAAAAGATTAGCCGGGATTGATATTGGAACAAACACTATTCTAATGGTCATCGGCGAGAAAAATAAAGATGAAGATTTAATATTTATCAGAAATGAACATTCTATTGCTCGGCTTGGAGAAGATGTCGATAAAACACGTGTTATCAAAAGGGAAGCAATTGACAGAGCAAAAAAAATTCTTATTGATTATAAAAAAATCTGTGATGATTGTAAAGTTAACAAAATTTCGGCTGCAGGTACTTCTGCCCTGAGAGATGCACAAAATAAAAATGATGTGATAAATGAATTATCTTCAGTTTTAGGTTCAGAAATAAAAGTGATTTCAGGCGAAGAAGAAGCACGATTGAGCTTCCTTGGGACAATAGAAGATGACAAACCATGCACAGTTGTTGATATTGGAGGTGGAAGCACCGAATTTATTTACGGTGAAAACAGAATGGTGAAAATCAGACATTCTTTATCAATCGGAGCCGTAAGGTTAACGGAAAGATATTTCAAGATTCAACCGGCTTTATTTAATGAAATAAAAGATGCGGAAAATTTCATTTTCGAAAATCTGAACCAAATCGAAAAGACAAATTACAATGGAGAATTAATTGGTGTGGCAGGAACGCCTACTACACTTGCGGCAATGGCTCAGGAGTTGAATAAATTTGAGAAAGATAAGGTTCACAATTTTGTACTTGATATCGACATGGTAAGCGATATTTTTAATAAATTAAAAATATTATCTATTGAGGATATTAAAAAATTAAAAGGGATACATCCCGATAGGGCTGATATAATTACTGCAGGTACTTTAATATTAATTAGTGTAATGAAATTTTTCGGAATAGAAAAATGTAGGGTTAGTGCACGCGGGTTGAGGTATGGAATTTTAATTGATTCTGCTCTTGACATAAAATTCTGATTTAATATGAGAAAAATGAGTTTATAAATAAATATCAGGAGTTTTGAGATGTTTAAATTATCTTTAATAATATTAATATTTTCTGCTTTTATAATTTCTTGTTCAGGTAATAAAAAATCCACATTACTTGATGAAGTGATAACAAGAGATAACCTGATAACCATCACCGATAAGTTAAAAAATGATAAGGATATTACATCGGATGAACTTGAATTATTCTCGAATGGACTTTCAAGGTTAGGCATTTCAGTTGATTCGATAGTGGGCGAAAAAGTCGGAGATATTATTGAAAAGCAGAGAGAGTTCAAAAAAGAATATATTTTGAAAATGCTTGGTGCCCAAACCGCAAATCTTCAGATTCACCTGAATCTTGTCTTCAAATACATTGGTGTTCAGAAAGCTGATAGTGATACATTACTTACTAATATTTTGCATTTCCAGATGACAAACAAATCCGATAAAACGATAAAACATGTCGAAGGCGAACTTGAGTTTTATGATATGAATAACCAAATTGTAAAAAGATTCCCGATTATGATTTCATATAATCTTGAAAAGGGAAAGGAATCGAGGTTTACAGACAGTTATAAGCATGACCCAAGTAATCCGAGAGATACGATAATCAGGAGTAAGTATGTGAGATTGCAAGCATTGTGGAAACCAACATTACTTGAATTTACAAATGGTAAAAAATTAACAGTAAAATATGAATAGGTACACCATTTGATATTTTTTAATAGATATGGGGCAGGTAATTTTCTGCCCCATACATAAATTGAATTTTTATTTACTTATAATTAACTTTTCAAAGTAAGATGAATTCCCAATCATTAATTCAATAATGTAAATACCATTGCCGAAGTTTTTTAGTGAAATAGTTTCAGTTGTTTTTTCAC
>SCSM01000023.1 GCA_004322215.1 Bacteroidota bacterium
TGAACTTAATTATACCGCTAATTATTTTTTATGTCATCAATGAAATTAAAGGTGCAATTATGGGTGCTTTAAATAACCGTTAAAAAATTATGGTCATATTTTAATGATTAAATTGATATACTCTTTATGGAAAAAGATTCAACTGAAAGAAAAGGTATCCGTAACCAACATTATTTCTTTGTTCAAAGTTTTCTATATGATTACATACATAGACATCCGTTTGCAAGTTTAGAATTCTTTAATGGATTGTTTTTACAACATTCTATGGAGGAAAGCTTAAAAGGGATTTGGGACTTTACCTATTCTGCAATTCAAGAATCTGACCCGAATGTTGAAAGAATTGAAATAGAAAAATTGCCATATACGGTATCTGTTATTGATGAATTTCGGACTATTGTTGTCATAACTCTGCCTGACCCGCTATCAATGACAGAATCTTATTATGTTGGTATTTATTATCAACTTATAGATAAAAGAACTGACCCAGAAATTCGATATTTTACTTTAGAGTACCATAATATAAGAAAATCTGCATTATGTGAATTATCGGAATGTAAACATACTCTTTGGGGATTTACCAAGAATCTTAGTGTAGATGAATTTATTGAAGATATTAAAAGTATTGTTATTGATTAAGAATAAAAATTATGTGGCGTAAAAGAAATTCGGAAGGAATATGGATTGAAAAGGTCAATCAAATGGAGCAATCTGCAGAAGTGAATTTGCATGATATTGTCATCGGGTTTTTCAGTGGGAATTTACTAAATCAAGATAATTTACGAAAAGTGATAATAGATGTTATAGAATTTGCTGATACTCACCAGGACACTTTTTGCAGTGAAAAAGAGGTAAATTCAAAAGAAGATAATTCAACAACTGTATCACTATCTTCATGCTTTGTGTATATACGCATTGCAGAAACTATTGTTGAAGAACTTGGAGATTTAGAACTTTCTCGTCAGGTGTATAAGAAGTGTGAAGATCTTGCTGTTGATGTCGCGGACTTATCAGATTTAGCAGATTCTATTAATCAGCATTTGAAAGATGAAAAATGGTATGACAAATTAAAAACAAAGGCTAATTATATGGTTAAGAATTGTGCTGATGTTTTGGCTATTAATCATGATATAAATGATAATTGAATTTTTTGCAGATTTCGGAAAAAATGAAATATATGATCCGGATATTTTTGCATGCACTGATTTTTATTCCGGTACTCTATACCTATAAAAACCGCTATCGCTATTAAATCCGGGTACTCATTAAAATAAGAAAAGACTGTAAATAATTATTTTATTATAGATTTATTTATTAAATTTGATTTGAATAATCAAGGATATGTATAATTTCAAATCAAAAAAAAATGAAACCGTTCTACTATCATAATCATAAATAAGGTGAAAAAATGAAAAAGAGTATTTTGATTCTAAATTTACTACTTATTTTATCTTACTATAATTTATTATATGCACAATGGAATCAGTGTAATGGACCTTATGGTGGTAATGTCCGTACATTAGCAATAAATGGCAGTAATATCTATGCTGGTATTTATGATGGTGGAGGAATATTTCTTTCAACAAATAATGGTGCAAACTGGACTGCTGTTAACTCTGGATTAACAAATTTGGAAGTGCGTTGTTTAGCAATAGATAATAACAATATATTTGCTGGGTCTTCAGGCGGAGGAATATTTCTTTCAACAAATAATGGTACAAGTTGGGCATCAGTAAACATTGGACTGACAGATTTAGATGTGCAGTGTTTAGCAATAATTGATAGTAATATTTTTGCAGGGACTTCAAGTGGAGGAATATTTCTTTCAACAAATAATGGTGTAAACTGGACTGCTATTAACTCTGGATTAACCTATCAAAATGTGCAATGCTTAGTAATAAGTGGAAGCAATATATTTGCTGGAACTTGGGGCGGGGGAGTATTTCTTTCAACAAATAATGGTACAACCTGGACAGCTATTAACTCTGGATTAACAAGTTCATATGTGCTAAGTTTAGCAATAAATGGCAGTAATATTTTTGCTGGAACATATAGTGATTTTGGATCAAGTGGAGTATTTCTTTCAACAAATAATGGTACAACCTGGGCATATGTTGGACTAACAGGTAGGAATGTGTATTTTTTAACAATAATTAACAACAGTATTTTTGCCGCAACAGAAATTGCTTCAAATCCATCTTATACAGATGTATATCTTTCAACAAATAATGGTACAAGCTGGACTAAAGTTTACACTGGATTAATAAATCAAAATGTGTACAGTTTAGCTATAATTGATAACAATGTCATTGCCGGTACAAGGTATGGAGGAATATTTTTTTCAACAAATAATGGCACTAACTGGTCACAAAGTGGATTTAATATTCAGGAAGTGAAGTGTTTGGCAACAAGTGGTAGCAATATTTTAGCTGGAATTTGGAGAAGCGGCGCTGGAATAGGAGTATTCCTTTCAACAAACAATGGCAATTACTGGAATAAAGCTGATTCAGGATTAATAGGAGAAGGTGTGAAAAGTTTTGCAATAAGTGGAAGCAATATTTTTGCTGGAAATTATAATGGCGGTGGAGTATTTCTTTCAACAAATAATGGTTTAACCTGGACTTCAGTTAACACTGGATTAACAAATAAGACTGTACAATGTTTAGCAATAAATGGTAGCAATGTCTTTGCTGGAACTTTTGGAGGAGGGATATTTCATTCAACAAATAATGGCGAAATCTGGACTGAAGTAAATAATGGATTAACAAATCATTTTATTCAATGTTTTGCAGAAAGTGGAAGCTATATCTTTGCTGGAACATATGGTGGAGGAATATTCCTATCAACAAATAATGGTGAAAACTGGACTGAAGTAAATAATGGATTAACATATTTATCAGTGGGAAGTTTAGGAATAAGTGGAGGTAATATTTTTGCAGGAACTAATGGAGGATTATATCTATCAACAAATAATGGTGAAAGTTGGGTTGAAGTCGCCTCCCGTTTAACAAGTTCCCCTATCTATTGTTTTGTTGTAAATGGTAGCAATATATTTGCTGGTACTTCTGAAGGTGTTTATCTTTCAAAAAACAATGGCTCGACCTGGGCAGCTTCAGGAATAATAGATAATAATGTGCTAAGTTTAACAATTTCTGGAAACAATATTTTTGCTGGAACTCGGGATAGCTCAGTATATATAGCAAATATTCAAGAATTACTAAATCTACAATCATCATCTATACCCAATCTAATTTCTCCAGTAAATAATTCAACAAATATCGAAATTAATTCAAATTTAAAATGGAATCAATCATCCAATACAGTTTCATATCATTTGGAAATATCTTTAAATTTAGATATGTCTAACCCAATAGTAAGCCAACAAAATATTACTGACACAATCTACAATTATAGTTTAAGTTCCAATAAAAAATATTATTGGCGTGTTCGTTCTTATAATGATTCAATTTACAGCAATTGGTCAGAAATATGGAATTTTACAACAAAAATCAATGATTCAAAATATCCAACATTATACTTATCTAAATCAAGTATTATTATTGGAGATTCCATGAATATTTTCGGTAAATCCTTTTATCCAAATGGACAAGTTAATTTAAATGTAACAGGCCCGCAAGGATATTTGGATACAGCTAATATTTTAGCAGTTAATGATGAAATGATATTTACATTTCATGCTAACAATCAAACTCCAGTTGGCTATTATCAAGTAAATGCAACTGATAAATCAACAGGGAGAACTTGCAATACAAAGTTTTTAATTAAATCTAATGAAACAACTTATGAAAAAATTTTTAAGATTATAAAACCTCTTGATGGAACATCTTTGTATGAAAATGAAATTTTCGATTTAGACTGGGTCGACTTTATAGGTTTAAGAGCCAATGACAGTCTTGATTGGACAAAAACAAAAAGATATTATAAATATGAAATACTTTATAAGACCAATAAAGATGCAAACTACATACCTGTTGGGAATGGCAAATTATCAGGGTTTGCTGCTATTGGGAAATCAATTAGATTAACCATGCGGTTAATGGCATTAGTTGATATAGAATCATGTTCTTTCAAAGTTATTGATAGGACACTTGATGGGAAATCTATTATTAAAAGTAAAAATGGTAATGTAATATTATCTGGTGAAAAAGAGACACCACCTGTAAACTGTATAATAAATAAACCAAAAGCAACTGATTTTAAAATTGAAAAGGTTTGGGATTACAGCTATTCAAATCTACGGAATGGATCTCCAAAAGGAGTTTGTGCAGATGGTGTATCAAGAATTTATTTGAACCTAAAATATTCTGGGAATCAAAATTTAGAATCTGTAAAGATAAATTTATATAATGGTAACCAATCAATATCTGATTCAAAAATTGCTGGAAAAATAATGGTTTCTAAGTTTAATTCTATTTCAGAATTAAAATATGATGTTGAAGGTAATAATGCTAATCAAACAACATTGACAGATTACCAAGCAGCAGGTAAAAAAGAAAGATTATATTGTTATGTGGCCCCGGATGATTTTGCAAGAGACCAAAATGAACTCGGTAGTAGAACTGTTAATGTAGAATTTACTGTTAAAGTTAATGGACAGGATTTATTACTCCCATTAGAAAAAATCGATATTGTCAGACCTCCTCTCATGTTAGTTCATGGTTTAGGAGGTGATCGAACAGATTGGAGTAATTTCAAACATAGGTATAAAAATGAAGATTTTACATTTGTAAAAGACTGGATTTTTTTTGGAAATGATGTTTATGGTTTTGAAAAAGATGGAGGTAAAAATATTGCTGTTGGTATTGATAAGGCGGAAAGCTTTAACACAAATTCTATTAAAGTTATTTCTCTGATTAGTAATAGAATCAATTTTTTCAGGAAGATGGGATATTCAGCTAACAGGGTAGATTATGTTGGACATAGTATGGGGGGTATTGTTGTTAGGGTTGCTGAACAAAATAAATCACAATACTATTGTAGTTTTAATTACAACAAAGGCTATGTTAATAAGTTAATCACAATAGATAGTCCTCATAATGGATCGCCTTTAGCAAATTTAGTTGAATTGAGAAAATGGTTATTATTAAATCCTGTAATAAAAAATATATATCCAATTATAAAACCCTTGCATTCTTTATATTATTATCTTTTGGACATCATACCTGAAATAACGCCAGCTCTTAAAGATTTAAGACTTCCTAACAAAAATAATAACGAGAAAAGTGGTTATATAATAGCTAATTCAACCAATATCAAATCAAATTTAATATATGGAATTATCAATGACAATATAACATCTGAAATAATTCCAAAAAATATTATTAAGGTTTTGCAAATCCTTACATTTTCCATGAACAACGAAATGACAAATAAAGCTATTGAAAATATTTACCTTAGTGATGATCCATTTCGAGAATCTCATTTTATTGAAAATAGTGATTTAATAGTTGCAAACAATAGTCAAACAGGTTCTATTGATTTTATAAATAATATGACAATAATTAATGGTATATGGCACTGTAATGTTATTGATAAAGCTGGGGATATAGTGTTCGAATTATTAAATGAACCTATAAATAGTGGATTATTTGGTCCCATTAATGCTAACTCAATAATAGAAAAAAAAGATAATCCAATGGAATTAATTCTTAATAATAAAATGAAGAGTAAAGAAATATTTCCTAAAATACAAGCGGTTCCAACAATAGAAATTACTGGACCTATAGATAGTACACAGATTTCTGTAAATGATTATTTGAATGTAAAAATAATTGTATCTGATACAATTGGTTTGCAATTTATTATGTTCAATTTTCAAAATGAAATTTATTCAGATACAATTGTAAAATTTGTTTATGAGTTTAATATACCTGTATCGGGAGCTTATTTGGAAAGTCAGTCACTGGCTGCACTTGCTGTTTACAAATATTCTGAACCAGATACAAATATTGTTATTTCAGATGAAGTTAGAATCAATGTTATTACTAATGAGAAAATACTGGCATTGGATATAACACCAAAAATAATTTCGATACCCCTTAACATGAGTTATAAACCTGATTACAAAGCAATCTATGAAACTTTTATTTCTGACCTTTCATTGAGTAAGAAATTATCAGTTGAATATTCAGTTCCCAATATTGTCGAATTCGATACTTCAATGAATTCGTTCAAAGGTATTAAAGAAGGAGAAACAAGGGCTATTGTATCTTATGAAGGTTTGCAAGATACTTTATACATAACAGTTGAACCTGATATTAGCAATCCAGACACCTCAAAAATTACTATTTCACTGAATCCTTATGATATTGATAAATGCGAAGATGAATCTGCAATCTTCTCAACAGTATTGGAAGGTAATTTAACCGATAATTCTTTATCGTACCACTGGTATTTAGATTCAAACAAATTAAGTGATGATATTAATATATCAGGATCTAACACCAACACACTTACAATATCTAAAGTTGATACTTTAAATGAAGGGGAATATTATTTGGAAATTAGTGTTGAAAATCCCTTACAGAATTATTATCTTACAACGACAGGAGCTAATTTGACTGTTAAGAGAAAACCGAGAATTATTTCTCAAGATACAGTAATAATTGAAAAAATGACAAGAGAGAATTTTACTTTACAAGTTATTGCCCTAGGCACAACTCCGATACACTATCAGTGGTATAAAGACGGTCTACTTTTACTTGAAGATACCTTAAATGTACTTGAAAGAAATAATATTACATTAAGTGATAACGGGATTTATAAATGCAAAGTATGGAATGAGTGTGATTCTACTATAAGTGTTGATGTTCCAGTAAATATAATTGTAAATGATATTAAAGATGATTTTACCAATTCTTATCAACTCTTTGATTGTTTGCCGAATCCTTTTGATGAATTTACTAATATAAGGTTTACAATTCCAGAAACCGGGCATGTTAGATTGACTATATCTGAGATTAGTGGACGTGAAATAATAGTTCTTGCAGATAGAATTTTTGAAGCTGGTATAAATGAGATTAAATTCAAAGTAAAAGATTATAATTTATCAAACGGTACTTATTTATATTCGATTTCTGTTAATGGATTTAAGGATACCAAAAAGATGGTGTTAATAAAATAGTTTTATAGACTTTAGTAATGAGATAGGCTGTTAACATATATGTTAGCAGCCTTTTTTATTAAATAAAATTTGAAAACTTTTTTTCCAGATTTCAAAAATTATGAAAAATTAGATCCGGCAATTTTTGCATGCTCAGATTCCTATATAGCTACTCTATACCTATAAAAACCGCCATCGCCACTAATCTTGGGAATTCCTTACCAAATTTGTACAGTATTATTCTACAATCTCATGTTCACTATAACTGTTCCTTTTTGTTTCTAAACAACTTATTCATAGTCTCTGAACTGACCAGTTTCAAATGACTGAGTTCGTTCATCCTGACTAAAGGTGTCGTTTATTTTAAACGTTTTTAAACATTGTGAGTGTGAAAAATTCTCTGAATTTTCATTTGCTAATTCAGGGTGATAAATATTACTATTAAACTCGTCCTGATATTGCTTTTTCGCTTGTTCATCTATGTTATGGAACTCAAGTTTTAATGGTAAACTAATACCATGTAATCTATAGCCGACTTCGAGTATTTTGTTTCTTGTATTTATACATGTTGGCAAAGCCTTGAGTTTAAAAAATAATCCGAATCTAAATTCAAAGAACATTGTTTTTTTTAAAGCTCAAATGATCTGAATAATCTAAAATCATAGACTAATTTTTTCCACAAACCTTCCTACTATTCCAGTTAGCCGGATTAATCCTGACTTGCGGAACCCGGTTTCTCAACATCTTAGGGCAAGATGTTTTTTGTTTATATATGTAAAATACATTGCAATTATTTATTCACTCTCCACTTCCTTCTGATTTCTAATTGAACGGTACGTGATAGGAACCGTTCCTCAGGTGTCTCAAATGAATGGATTTGAGGGGGCTTTCTGTTGGAGCCAACACCGCTACAAGAAGAAATAATAGCACCTGAGCGTTCAACCTCGTTAATATCTCTGATATAATTGCATACCACTTCAGAACGCTTTTCCGAAAGTATTAAGTTTGTTTCAGGATTGCCCAAATAGTCAGTAAATCCAGTAACAGTTATGCTGTCGCTTTTTTGAAGGTCTTTCGTAAACTGATTAATTGCTTTTTTATCAACTTCCCGAAGCTCATAACCAGATACATAAAATAAGGCGAGAGACAATCTTTCTACTTCAAAATCTGAGGTATCCTTTTGAACCGAAATTTCATCCTGCCCTAAAATTGTATCATTATTTTTTAAAACAGATAGTTTTACAATAATATTATTTCCATTAATTATGTTATTTGCTTGCTCTTCGGTAATTTCTATTGATATTTTTACAGGATTTCCATTTCTCGTTTCTTCAAATATTTTTACTCCGTTTGCTTGATAAACTTCCAATTTCCATGAATCGGGATTTTCAACAGTTGTTCCGCTTGGGTCAAAAATTAATTTCGGAGGATTGATTTTAGGAGTCTCCAAATAACGTTTCTTGGCTATTGGAGCTAATATAGAAGGATTGCTCGATTCGATTTCAACCCTTCGGTTTTCCGAGTATCCTTCTTCGGATTGAGTTTTGGTTTGGTTTATTGGTAAACAGTTTCTGCGTCCGCTTATTAATTTAATTCGTTCTTCAGCTATACCCCAAACTTTAGTAAAATATTCTTTAATAGAATTTTCTCTTGAATTTGCAATATTACAATCATTTCCTTCGGTCAAGGGGTCAGTAAACCCATATAAATTAATAGTTGCCGATGGATTTTCCTTCATTCTTTGTCCAATAATATTCAATATATTATTATGAAAAACTATGGGATTAATGGTTAAATCTTCGATGTTAAAATTAGTGCTTGCTGAAGACAAATTATACTTTGACTGAAGCTCCGAACTTTTATTTTCAAAGAAAATATATGGTAGCAAGGGAAATGCCTGAGATACAAATTGCTGATTAATTTGAATTTTTGTAGTTTTTACAATTTTTCCATCTTCGTTTTGGGCATAAGTTTGAATCTTTACTTCGCCAATTATTTTTTTAAAAATTGTATCCGCTCTTTGGAAATAATTGTTAATTGTTACTATCTCAATGTTTCGAATAGTATCAGAATTAATTTGAATTTCTTGACCTTGTGAATATAATTTTGCTGGTCTTTGAAGTTTGACAATTACAGTATCAATCTTAATTTCTTTTTTTAATTCGTAAATGGGCTCAATTTTCTGCTTAAAAGGTTTGGGAGAATATTTGAGGGCTATTCCTAAATTAAATGAATTTACCTTCCAATCCAAAGTCGAAACAATATTTGTCAAACCATACCTATAAGAAATTTCAGGTGCAAAGAAAATTGTTTCATCACTATTTAATGGAAATTCATAAGATAAACCGAATAAAAGACTTAAATTCACAGATGATATTTGTTGTATTGTTCCACTTGTGTCATTTCTGGTTCTTGTTTTCGTATCTTGAAAAACGCCTCTATCTGACGGTTGTGTAATTTGCTCGGATTGGCGATAGGTATTTGTAATAAAAAAACCGGCATTAATTCCTGCAGATAGAAATAAGTTCTTAATTATATTATAATTTATCCCCGGTTCAAAAGAAATAACTGATAGCTTTGTATCAAGAGTATGAGTAAATTCTCCATTGACAAGTGAAGTATCAATCAGTACCTTAGTTTCTTCGTTTCTTGTTAATAAACCATTCAAATTCAATAATTCTAATCTTCCATATGTCAAAAGATTATTATTTATTGGATATTCAAAAATTCCTCCGAATGATATACCAGTACCTGAACCATCTAAATATCCAGGATTACAGCTCGGGCAACCCGGTAATGCAATAAAATTCGGATAGTGTCTGTTAAAATTATAATCAACAAATAAACCGTATCGCGTAAATAAACTATCGTTAGCTATTGAAATTGTTGTTGAAATTGCAAAACAGACAATAACAAAAAACCATTTTCTCATTTTATTACTCCCAGTTTGTTGCTCAATATTAAGGTCGGAGTTTGAAGAATATATAAATACATTCCTTGGGTCAAATCATTTGTACTAAAATAAACTGTGTATTTTCCCGCTTCAGTAATTCCTTCATACAACACCTTGACTTTATTGCCTAAAATATCATATAGATATAATGTAGTATATGCTTCTTCTATGACTTCAAAATCTATTTCTCCGCTTCCGCTAACAGGATTAGGCTTGCAAATCATCAGTGATACTGTGCCGTTGTCTTCAAATAACCTTGGCCCCTTGCCTTTTTGACAGACATTATTAAGACAGAATTGTCCGTTTTCTTGAACTACTTCGTAAGGTCCACCTTGCCAGATAACAGTATCAATCCTCATAACGGTACATTCCGAATCACCAAGGGCAGCGATAAATGGCAAATCCTTTAAAATTCCTTGAGTAAAACCATTTGGCACTGTGCCGCTAACTTCTATTATTCTTTCGTTATCAATTATACTATCTTTATCAGGTTTAAATTTAGGATAAAGCATAGTTTTATTAAATCCAAACCTTGCTTGAAAACCTGTAATTCCGCTTTGAGTAAGGTTTTCGCTATGTTTGAGATTTAGATGTAATATTACATTTTCACCAGCATTTACATTTGCAGAATCAATATAAACAACTGTAGTTGCGTAGCTGGTTGAATTACCGAATAATTTACAGGTAGAAACAATATTGCAAGGTTCTATTGTTGCAGTTAATACACAAGTATCAATATTCCTTGTTTGAGGTGAATAACTAATTTTTATTTTGACCGAATCTCCCGGATTTAAAATAATAGGAAAAGTCGGCGTTGGAGGAACAAAGCTGAATGGTGTCTTGATTCCTGATAAATCTGTTACTGTATCAATTGTAGTTCCCGTATTTTTTAATGTAAGTTCACCGGTTGATATTTGATTTTGAAAGGTAATTCCAAAATCGACATTTGATGCGATTAATGCCGGATTTGTTGCTTTTCCGGTGAGTACTATTTTTTTGATTATACTACAAGGTTCATAGTGAATCTCAAGTATTGCAGAAGTATCAGAAGAGCTTGTCGGTTTGTAAGTTATATTATAAGTTTTTGTCCCGTTATAAGGCAAAGTATCGTTAACATGAATATCAGACTGAAAGGCAGGTGAATTTATTATTACATTTGTTATACGACCAAGTTCGGAGTTGCAATTTTTATTAGTAACTGTCAGATTTTGATTCATAGAAGAATCCCGACATAATACAAACTCACCAAATTTAATCGTATCCGGTGGAACGAATCCCACTCCGTTTTTTCTTCCGGTCATAGTTATTGATATAGATTTATCACAAGGATTAAAATACAATTTTATAATTGAGGTTACCGTATCAATTGAAATTGGTGTGAATTGCAGGGTTAACTGAACCGAATCGCCCGGTTGAATGATTATTGGTAATGGTGAAGGTTTAACATATTTTGAATTCAAATCAGTTACGACTTCCCACAGAGTATCAGGGGCATTACCGGTATTAAATATAGTAATAGTTGTATCTTTGGCGATTTCACATTCACACATATCCGGCATATTAATCAATGGTGTAGATGTTGTTAATTCACTCCTATATCTAATTGCGTTTAAATCAATTGGTATGGTATCATCGGGGCAAGTGCCAATCTTATATGGGAACATCGCTGATAAATTGAAAAATCCTTCTGCTCCTGCTATATATCTGATTGTAACTTTTATAGAATCTCCGGCTTTTAATGTAAGAGGGAACTTCGGATTAATTACAGAAAAAGGCGGCGTAGAAACAACCGGAACTTGAAATACAGCATCTGCTGTTCCTTTGTTATATATTGTAATAACAGTATCAATTGTTACACTGTTTTCAATGCAACTTTGCCCAAAGTCAATATTGCTAATACTGTCAGAAGAAACGAAAGGATGGAGCTTCCTTCCAGTTACATTAAAGGAAAATGTATCACCACACACGGAAACTAATTGAATTTTTCCGGTATGTATATTGGCTATCGAACTTGAAAAGCTAATTTTAACAAGTATACTGTTACCATTAGGAATAATGAATTGTGGTATAGGGCTAACCAAAGAAAAAGCATTATCAGTTGAAATAACTTGTACTATAGTAGCATCTTCACTTCCAGTATTTAAAATATTAATCGAATCAATTTTTTTAGACGAGCAAGGGTCTAAGTCTCCAAAATCAATACCTGTCTTATCCATTGTTAAACTAAGAGGAGGAATTATTTTTATTTCAACTGAATCCGTACTTGAACAACCGTAATCATTAGTAACAGTAACGGAGTAAATTCCAGCTTTTTTAACTGTTATGTTTTGAGTGTTTTCACCTGTTGACCATTTATAAGTGTAATCTATACTTCCTGTTGCAGATAAAATCGTGCTATCACCAGGACAAATCATAGTATTACCCTTCACTGTAATTGCCGAAGAAGGAGCAGGATTTACATTGATATAAACTGAGGCAGTATCCTTACATCCTGTGATTGTATTTGTTACAGTTGCAATATACTGGCCGGATTCTTTAGCATATATAAACTGGGAATTGCTCCCATTTGACCAGTTATAACTATAGTTAGCCCCTGAAGGTGATGCTGTTAGAAGAACACTGTCTCCTTTACACAAAGTAGTATTTCCCGAAGCAAGTATTTTTACATCGGGGGAAGGATTTACTGTAATTATTATTGAGTCCTCATCAAAGCAGCCTCTTTGATCTGTTACCCTTACTTTATATTTTAATGTTAGCTTAGAACTCCCATTATTTACCGGCTTTATAATTGGTTGAGCAATATTTGGATTACTTAGAAAATCAGGAGGTGTCCAATTATATGTATAGGGAGGTAATCCTGCACTACTTGGCATTCCAATCAATACACTATCTCTGGAACAGATGGTTTGGTCGGCTCCAGCATTAGCAAAAGGTTTTCGTACCTCAGCTTTTAAAATGAGCCTCTTGATTCTGTTGCACGAATCTGTGATTGTAAAATTACTTATAAAAATTCCAGTATCTTTTGAACCTCTGAAATGAAAATTGATATTTCTTGATTCATTTATTCCAAATTGAGTGGCAATTGGATCAGGATTAACTAATTCAAATGGTAAATTTACATTACTTCTAAAAAATCTTGTTGATATTGAAGAAACATTTGTGATATTAACTGAATCATTTATAGCAACATTTGGGCATAATATTCCAAAATTTAAAGTGTCCGTTGTCAAAATAAAATTTATTGAATCTTTAATAGCTGTTAAATTAATACCCCAAACACTATCAACACTATTAGTATTATTATGAAGAACAAGCTGTGCTGAATAATTTCCCGGAGTTATTGCCTGAAATCTGACATTATATAAAACAGAATCATTTTGAGAGATAATATCAGGAATATTGGGTGAAATCAAGCTGAAATTACTTGAATTTGTCCCTTGAAAACTAGCACTGTTTATTGTCAGATCTCCTGTTCCTGAATTTTTTACCCAAATAGAAAAATCTTTTTGATTTTCACAAACAATTCTCCCAAAATCAATTTGATTTGTGGATGCTATTTGAGGACTACCTCCAGTTATAAGTATATCGTCAATGAAAACTTCGCTTTCCGTAGTAATGTCTATATTAATAAAGCAGATTTCTTGAACAACTTTATTGACATTATATGTATGATTTCTAAAAGTTATATCAGCTATATGATCATTTGGGGGTATTTTACTAAAAGCGTAACCTCCTCCCAAATCGACCCCATCTAAATATATATATCCTTCCGAACCCCAATTTCCATACAATTCGGCATCTTTAAATTGAATATCCTGTATATAAGTTGGTGTAGCAAAGGTGATTTTTAAGGTGTCCACATAATTCCAAAAACAGTTTGCGGGACAAGTTGACCTACCAAAACCATAGGCCTTAGTACTACCAAAAATAGTTGTGTTTTTTATTCCAGGTAAATCTGTAAATGTACCTTTTAGTCCAAAAGATATTCTTGGATCTAAAGTACCTTCAAATCCTTCAGATAATATAATATCTGAATAACTTTTAACACTAAATATTAAATTTAATATTATTAACAAAAAAATGTAACAAAATTTTTTCATTTTTTTTACCTCATTTTTTAACAAGTAATATTTGAAGAGTATCTCCATACCAAGAACCAAGACATAAAAAATTGCTGTCAATTTGGTCGTGAGCTAAATAAGAATCTGGTTTATTATGGTCAAATCTCGAAATAAAAAAATGGCGGTTGGAACCATCTAAAAAACGTTCTCCATTATTTTTGACATAATAATGAGAACCTTTTTTAATTCCAACATCATTAGCAAAGTCCTCAATACTGATTATTTTTAACAAATCAATCCAGTCTGCCATGCGATATTGGCTGCCATAATTGGTAATGACGACTGAATCCAGGTCAAGTGTTTCGGGATAGGATTTGTCGCTAATTTTAAAATTACTGTAATCAGACTCATTGCTATCGCATGAATTATCAGAACAAGCGGTAAACAATAGTATAATTGCAATTAAAATTATTAATTTTTTCATTTCATCCTCCAATAAAAATTATAAGTAGAATTTTTTTACTCAAGTATTAATCCAATTCCCGTGCCACACGTCAAATTCCTCAAACTCCGCTCCTATTCTCGTTTTCTTAATTTCCTTTTTAGGATTGAACGGCTAAATTTTAAGCATTTTCTTGCTTTTTTGCTAAATTTTTAGCAAAATATAATTTAGACTATGGAATAATCTATGACTTAAAAATTTTCCAGAAAGGATATACTTAAATTTCTTGCATATCCGAATGCATTAATTATATATTGATAATTTAAACCTATTGATGAGAATCCACCAACATCAAAATATATGCTTGGAGTGATTCCATAATAACCATTATAAAAAGGTGTAAAACCACCATAAGTATCTAATGAAAGACTTAAGTCTTCAGTAATGTATCTTCCGATTAATAAATGAGCATCAAAATAACTATCTTTATCATTTAAACCGGCTTGCTCATTTGGAAATAATATATTAGGTTTCTGACCATTATCAATGCCACCCCAGATAATTCCTAAATTTCCAAACCAAGACAAGTTTTCAACAAATAAAAAATAATTAAGATACATTCCATAATTTTCTAAAGTATAATTAATATTGATTTTTTTACTATCAATATAAAAATTATAATTTGAAATTATATGATTAATATAAAATCCCAAATCCAATTCACTAGTTAGAAAACCAATTGATAAATCAACTTCATGTTCTATATTGTCGTAGATTTTATTTTTAGTTGTTATGCTTGAATTATCATACAAACCTAAATTATTAAGACCCGGAATTATATGACCTTGGTTAATTATACCTTCGTAAGATGATTTATTGGGTGTATAAATATAGTCAAATTTTAAACTAAAAAATTTATATAAAATCCCAAATCCACCATCAAATTTTAAGGAATTGTTAAGACCTTGATATTTTAATATTCTATTTGAGTCATTACCTGTATTGGGTAGCCTGAAAACTTTATTATCATAATCGTAATTGAAAGAGACATCGAAAAAAATTGAAAAATGTTTTTGAGGGTGTAGTGAGTCAACTATATTATAAGTTCTTTTTGCTAATAATTTATTGGCAAGAAAAAAATAAAACATAATTATAAACACAAAAATAATTTTTTTCATAACATTCTCCAATTAAATTAATTAATGAATTTTTATCCTAATTCCAATTCCCGTGCCATCTCATTGAATCCTCCAAACATCGCTTTCAGTCTTTGTATTTCTTTTCAGTGTTGCAGAAAATTCGTTAAATTTTGAGCATTTTATTGCTTTCCTGCTAAAATTTCAGCATAGAGTCTCCCTTTACTTTTATTTTATTACAATACATTTTACAGTTTCAATATAATTTCCTGACTTAAGTGTGCAGAAGTAAGTTCCCGGCGGAAGTTGAATATTTCCGGTTATATCATTTTTACCTTGTTGATAGAATTTATTCTCTGCAAAACTATAAACCTTATTCCCAATTAAATCTGCCAAATAAATTGAAACATCAGAATTAACGGGTAATTCAAAGCTAATATGAATATTGTCCTTTGCAGGATTTGGTGATAAAACCATGTTAAAACGCTTGGATTCAAAATTATCCTTAATACCTGTAAAAATATCAGGTGTAATGGCAATCAAAGTCCAGTCGCCCCACAAATCCAAAGTGTTCTGGAGTCTAATGTATAAGGTATCCCCAATATTCAGGCTGTCTTTGGAGATTAGCATTTGCAGCCTTTCTATAACAGAATCGAATTTACCATCCGTTGGCCAGATATTCTTCAAAATCGGATAACCGAGGCTAGGACGCATTATTTTTGTCTCGGCGGCTTGCAGGACTTGAGTTGTTGGATATTTAACAAGCATAGGTACGCTCCAAACTCCGGCGATTTGCTTGCCGTTAATATCTGTAAAACCGGAGCTTTTTACTCTTATATAAACATGACCGCCGAATTGTAGCGGAGGCAGGCTGTCCCATGGGATTGAAAGAGAAGCGTCGCCAAAATTTACGAAATTAAGGATATTGCCTTTACCTTAGCCGGGGTCGTTGCCAATAAAGAATTCCACCTGCTCTATTGTTTGCTTTTGTGAGTAGCAAACCGAAAAACACAACAAAAATATTAATAAGTATTTCATACTAATATCCTACCTTCCCGGTCAAATTGAACTGCATAGAGCCGTCAGGATTGAGTATAAAATTCTGAGGTGTAGTTACATAAGGAAGAAGCGGTGCATCAGGACCACCATAGTAACCCATATCGGAACGTGTTCCGTCAAGATCGAAAATGGTTGGATCTCCCGAATCCTTACATTTAGATTGTAGAGAAATCCGATATTGTCCGTCAGAAGAAAATCCCGGGTCTTCTGCTAAACAATCAATTTTAGTAATATTGCCCCAATAATTCCATGTATCATATAGTTGCCCATAAGAATCACAATTTTTACAATTCATTGTATTAGACCAAGCAACGAAACCATACCTTCTATTTGAAACAGCAATGCAATTAATCAAGGAAGTATTTGCATTACCTGAAAAACCATCAAATGAATTACCTATTGAAATTGAATTGAATATTTTACAGTTAGGTCCATTGATTGAAATACCCACAAGTGGACATTTCGAAATTATACAATCTGAAATTATACAATTACTTGCATCAATTCCATTACCCGTGGAACCGCTTACAAGAACCCACATGAGTTTCCCAGAAGTAATGGATACCACAGTACCGTTATCATTAGTTAAAATCGTACTCAATCCCCCTCCCTGTACAACAATATTTTTACCTATTGTAATACTTTCGTTATAAATACTAGGAAGGATACGTACAGTATCTCCTTCGATTGCTGCGTCAATACCAGCATGGATTGTCTGGTATTTCTGGTGACCGAATTGGTCTGTTCCACCGTTTTTATCAACGTATCGGATGCGTGCTTGTGTGATTTGAATTGATAAAACTATAAACAAGTAAATGATCAATGTATTTTTCATAGTAACTCCTTAACTTAAAATTATTAATATATATATAATAATTACTTCATATTAATTATAATGATATTTCTCCAAGTGGACTTATTATTTTTTTTGGTATAAAGTCTTTTGGAACTGAATACAACAATGCTCTTTCGTTCATATCTTTTGAGCTAATAGATGTAATTTTGGGCGCTGCCCAAGTATTTGGCATGATAGACTTCATAAAAAAAGATATAGGTGATACTATATTATTAAGACTGTCTTTAACGGCTATACTTCCTAAATCAAAATCTTGGGTACTATCTGTATTATTATAAACTTCTATATATAGAATCATAAATATATTGCCTTCAACAGGTGTTACCACTTGTGTATTTTGAGACCATCCTTGTTCATACCTATATGTATAATTTAAAGCTTGAATTGATAAATTATACTTTTCTGAATTAATTGACTTTGGCTTTTCATAAAAAGAGATTTCTCCTAATCCATAAGGACTTGTTGCACAGCCAAAAAAAAATGCATTTAAGCAAATAATACAAAAAGTTATTATTGCTTTTAAAAATAGAAATACAATATTTTTTTTCATTCCATCCTCCAAAAATTTAGAAAAATTTATTTAATTTATTTTTTATTTCCAACTACCGTGCCATCTCCCAAATTCCCCCAAACTCCGCAACAGTTCTCATTATCTTTAATTACCATTCAGGATTGAGTTGCTAAAATTTTATCATTTTCTTGTTCTTTTGCTAATTTTTTAGCATATTTGATTTGTTCGGAAATCATTAGAGCCTTTAAATTCAACGCATATTGTCTTGGTATGCTATTTGTATTGTGATAATATGAATATTAATATAGATTGATGGCTCGTGAAAAGATATTTCTTTATTTTTTTTCTCTTATGTACTGCTGGATGGCTGGCACTTGTCTCATGCACTAAAATTGAGAAAGGCACAATTGTGCCTGAATCGCTGCCGTATTTATTCAATTCGTTTAGTTATGATTCAATTGATTCTAAGATTTCATTAGCCATTACTTATGACAGCACAAATAAGGTTGACCAATTAGACTGGCATAGGTATTTTGCAGATTCTACTACACGGTATGAGAAGTTAAATGCCGTTACCCTTCTCGATATTAGTGATATTGGGGTTAATCAGGTTTCTTTTAAGAAGTCTGATTACAAGGGTGTTGAAAATATTTTACTACTACCCCAAAAAATAGATGGAAATAATAACGGAACTCTCGATGAGATGTATTTGGTAGAATATCCTGACAGTGTGATATTTCAGGTTCACGACCATAAAATTTCGTCAAATGTACCATATTTCAGAACATCATTTGGCAGGGAAGACGGACATTACATTGTGTTCATTTCTTTATGGCATCAGTCTGTCTTACATCAAAATTTTGTGGTTCTAAGGAAGAGCAACCGATTGGTATGGAAGAAATCGAAAACACCCGATACTTTGCTTTTTGTTAATTTGAACACAGGTAAAATTGCTAAAACACCAATTGGAGCATGTTTTATGCCAAGTCCTGAAACGATAAGCTATGATACAAATATTGTATTATTTTCTAATGCCGTACAAAATGGCCATATTTATGGTGGATTTGATGATTATCATTACTATCTCATAGCTTTTAGGTCTAATGGTACGATTGCTTGGGCTGATACTATTGCCGACATTAGAAAAAGCGAATTTGGAGGCTTTTTCCCTAATATTAATGTCAGAAAAGATATATTTGTAAGTATAGCAAGAAAGAGACTCGATTTAGCACACAGAAATATTAATTTCATAATTGATAATTCAACAGGATTCATAAAGAAAGAATTTAATCAGTCTGAATATTACAAATATTCTTTTAATTTGATAATAAAATATAAGAACAATGGATTGCTACTGTTTGATAATGAGAATATTCTCGAACTTGACAGTTCTTTTACAATTAATAGGAAAATAGAATTTCCTTATAATTTGGGGAGATACCATTCGACACTTATTTCAGAGCGTCATGTACAATTTTACATGGAATATAAGTTAAAAGCAGATTTGAATAATGACGGGAAAGAAGATTTTCTTTTAACAACAGATATGAATCAGATAATATTGATTGATGGCGAGACTTTTGAAATATTAGCAGCTACAAAAAGTTATAAATCGGATCTTAGTTTCGGTATTGTCAGGGGGAAAAAGACAAATTCGTTGGTTATTGCTCAAGGTGGAGCCATGGAGTTTTATAAGGTATCTTCAACACCTTTTCTTACGAGACTTGAACCACATAGAGACATTTTATACGGGCTTTTGATATTTTTTATTTTTATGCCATTCGGAACAATTGCAATTTATAAAATTGCTTATTTGAGCAAATTATTTCAATTGCAAATAACAAAGAGTGAGACACAAGGTATTGCGATTTTTTCCAAAAGTTGGATGCCTAAGAAGAAGTTCAAAGGGTACAGACTTAAGAAATTAAATTACCGGCTTTGTGATATATTAGGATTTCAGAAAGGATTGAAGAATTATAAAACGGATATGCTCCCAGCAGATATTATTGAAATGGTAACTAATTGTTATAAATATAAGCAAAATATTGAAAGAGATTTGACTTTTACGGATACAGAAACAAAGTATTTAACTATAATCGTAAAGCCGGTTCGTCTATTCGGAAGACTGAGGCATTGTATCTTAACGATTACGGATGCCACAAACCTTGTCAAAGCTGAAGTGTTATCACTTGCCATCTCGATAGCTCATGATGCAAAAAATGAATTGAGTGAAGTTCAGACAAGGCTTGAGAATTTAACCTATAAAGTCAGAGAATCCATAGGAGATAACTCTCAATGGCTCGAACGTGATGAGCAAAAGATGTCTGAAAGTATATCTGAAATCGGAGAAACTTTACGACGATTACTTTTTGCCGCAGATATGCCTAATCCGATTATGTCGGAACAGAGTCTAAAATACGTTGTAGGTAAATGGATAAGTGAAAAAGGAGGCAGGTACAAAAGAAGAAATGTAGAATTATTAAATAATATTGATGACAACATTCCTAAATTGATTATAGATGAACGCCATTTGGGTTTTCTTTTGCAATGTGTATGTGACAATGCTGTTCAGGCTATGAGCAGAGGCAAGACTGATGGAAAGATTGTATTTGAAGCAGGAGACAAAGATAGTACTATCATTCTCTCAATAACTGACAATGGTATTGGTATGAATGAGGATATATTGAAAAAGCTGAATCAGCAATATTTTACTACTAAATCGGATGGAACAGGTTTGGGAATGAAAATAATAAGAAAAGTTGCTGATGAACATTCTGGGAAATTAGAAATACAAAGTAAAGTGGAAGAAGGAACGATAATAAAAGTATATTTACCAAAATAATATTATATTATTTATGAAAAAATCGAAAATATTAATTGTTGATGACCATGACGGATTCAGGGAATCGCTGGTTGAGAGCCAAATTCTGACTGAAAAGTATAAGGTATTAGAAGCATATAATGGAGAAAATGCCTTAGATGTTATAAATGCAAATCCTGACTTATCCTGCATTGTGCTTGATTATGATTTTAGAGATAGTTACGGAGCAAAGCGTTTGAGTGGTTTAGATGTGATGGAACATTTAGCAAAAAGCTCCCCACATATTCCAATCATAATGATTTCTGGAATTACTGAAGAACGTGGACGTGTAGCAATTGAGTCAATTAAGAAACATGCAATAGCATTTCTTGATAAACCATTTCCAGTCAAAACTCTTGTTGAGAAACTTGATTCAATATTGTTAACTAACACAAGTGATACTACTGAACTGGATGCACAAAAAAACCTTTCAGATGTTGGCTTTGCTACTGTTTCGTCGATTATGGCAAAAGTGTGTAAAAAAGCACTTGAAGCATCAGAACATGATATGAACCTTATGATATTAGGTGAGACCGGAACGGGTAAGACTAGCTTAGCAAAGGCAATTCATAAATTAAGTAAAAGAGGGAATAAAAATTTCGCGAATTATGAGTGTGGGACTTTAAGTTCAGATATAGACAAGTTCTCAAGTCAAATTTTTGGTCATGTTAAAGGAGCTTACACAGGTGCTTATACTGATAAAACCGGAATTCTCGAAATTGCCATAGGTGGAACGGTATTTTTTGATGATATAACCAACATACCACTTGAGGTTCAAAAAGGTTTACTAAAAGTTATTGAGGAAAAGGAATTTACAAGAATGGGTGATGAGAAGAAAAAATATTTTTTTCAGGCAAGAGTAATAGCAGCAACAAATTGTAATTTGGAAGAAGCTATTAAAGATAATATTCTAAGTAAAGATTTGAAATTCAGGCTTTGCGGAGATATTATTAAAATTCCACCTCTTAGAATGCGTACTGATGATATTCCGATTATTGTTCAATCGTATTTAAAAAATCAAAATATCAAAGAATTAAAAGTCAGGGAGATTTCCGAAGAAGTTTATCCATTATTAATGCGACAGCCCTGGTTAGGTAACGTCAGACAACTGCTCACAGTTGTTCAAAGAGCATCGAACAAGGAAAAGAAGAATGAAATCAGTTTTAATTCAATCACAGAATCACTATGGACTGAATATGACATTGATGAAGATTCTTTAACGTATGAAAAATTTTCTGACTTAGATGGCGACCTTGATACCACAATAACCAATATTAGAAAAAAATTCATAATAAAAGCTTTGAAACAGAGTAAAGGCAATGTATCATTAGCTGCAAAAGAATTGGGGTACATTAATCACCGGGGTTTGCAATACTGGATTGAAAAGCTGGGAATAAAATCAAATGATATAGATTAATTTTACAAGTCTGTATCTCAATTTACCGGTTGAAATTTTTCATTCATAATTTACAAGTGTATTATATAGTATGTATTAATCCCACACATTTCGCATTGCATCTAATGCTTCGTATTGTTAGATTTTAACATACTTTTGAAATGCTGACCTGTTCTTGTGTCCGGTGCTTAGCATCACCATTTTAGGAATGACTTTCTTCATAATAATGTATTGCCCCAGGAAGCTAACATAGATGTGGGCAGTGGAACTTAAAATGAATGTATATTAGAATTCATTTTTAAAATCAGAATTTGTTGAATAAATTGGAATATTATTAAAACAAGTTAAAGTTGCAGAATAGTTAAATCTTTTTTAAAATATGATGAATTTTGAAAAATAACACAATTGTATGTTTTATTTTTTGTAAGTAGTTCCATTTTTTCTCAAGAAATTTGGAAGGACTTATTTCCTGATTTCAAAATAAATGAATTTTCTGCTCCATCAATTTTTTCATTCAATATTTCTATAAAATTTTCTTCCACCTATAAAAACCGCTATCGCCCACACTTTAGCGGAATTTCCCAAATTCAAAATTTACTGTAATATTCTAAAATCTCACTTTCACTAAAACTTCACCATTTCGTCTATAAACAACGTTTCTTTAATTCTTTGAATGACACTTTCAAATTTCACTTTTCGTTCAACCTGACGAACGGTAATGTTATTTTTAAACATAATAGAACAAATAGAATGTGAAATTTTCATTGACTTTTCAATTATTATTTCCGACAAATAAATTACTGATATTATTCTTCAACGACGCCATGAATGCCCAACAACATGTATCGTAATAAACATTTCGCACATTCTGTCATACACTTTTCCTTAGAAGCGTTGCTCCATCATTGCGACCTCTAAATATAATGTTGTAATGGTTCTGTAACGGAAATCATTTAACATGATTATTTCTGAAACCTAATCGCTTGGAGTTATAAAAGTAAGAGGAAGGCAATTTGCAGAGCAAAAGCCAATAAGAGATGATCGGATAAAATTAAATTTAGCGGTCTTATCCTTCAATTACAAATATTCAGCATTGAAATTATCATGATATTGATTCATCAATCAAATATTAAATATCTTTATTAAAAATAAATTCTCTATACAAAATATTTCTTTGAAATCCAAATTTAATTAATTAAGTTATTTTATAAATGTATGCTATTTGTTATTGTTTATCTTGAGAAATAGAAAAACCAACAAACTGTCGAGGTTAGTATGGAATCATTTGTACTGCTGATTGCAGAAGGCTACACCTCTGATTTTAAGAAAGCAGATGAGCTTTTTAATCTCATACAAACTGGCTCAGAAAATACACCCCCACCATATGAAACAGAAATGACTGTTGCCAACGGTCCCAGGATAGCCGGTGATGTATTGATTTTCTATTTTGATAATTACTACGATGTAGTTCATGTAAAAAATGGCAATTCCGATTTCTATGAGGAATTCATTGAAAAATGGATCAATAAAATTGTTCCTGTGAAATCTCCCGATTATATAATAGAATTTTATAGGCCAGGAGACAATAAACTGGAAGAATATTTTCCTGACATAAAAATTGTTTTAAAGAAAAGATTATTTCCAATTAATGCGACAGTTATTTCGACAGACAAGTCGTATGCTGACGAGGAGACTCCTATTATATCAGTTGAACCGATAACTGATTTGGATGCCATACAAAACATCGAAAAGGAAAGTCAAGATACTATTCTTGTAGAGGATTTTGAAAGTTATCCAACCGGTGTTCTTGCTGATGCCCCAGGAACACCATGGATAAGATTACGTGAAGGCAGAGTGGGCGATGTTACAACTACATGGGTTCATTCAGGACAAAAGAATTTTCTAACAAATTCTTTTACAGAAAGAATTGAAAACGATTATGTAAAATTTAAACTTGATAGGAAACCTGCTCAACTAAATTTAGCACTATGGTACACACCGGATGGTTTTTTTGATGACAAGGATTTTGCTGAGGTAGGATTAAGTTATATTTCATCAAAAACTGAATCGAATTATATTGCAAGTTATTGGGGAAATGAACACAATTTATGGTTCAAATCCTCCAGAATGGAAAATAAGGTAAAAATATTCGATGAGTTAGAATATGGGGCAGGTCCGGCAGACATGGGTGTTGGAGAACCAATACATAATTATATAAGGGTTGAGTTTGATTTTCAGAATAATGAGGTTCGTTTTTATGTAGGTTTAGATACTACGGCACCATTAAGAACTGCAATTTACTTCGATGGGACATTAGATTTTAATGCTATGTATATAGCCGGAGGAATAAACCCGACTTATATTGATGATATTTTTGTTGAAAAATTTGGGACTTATCAAAACCCAAACCATCAGCAATTGAGTTTTAAAGATAATCAATCCAAGACAAAAGAAAAAGATGAATACAGCGAAGATGTTGCAACCGTATCCTCACCGTCTTTAGAATTCAGTGTTGAACTGGAAAGTCAAAATTCCGCTCTTGAATTTAAGATTAATTCGCTTGATATTAAACAGAGTCACCGGTATGGGGATGAATCTTCTCGGAAAACAATTACAGTTTCTGCTGCTAACAAAATCCTTATTGCCAAGTTTATTATCAATAATAATAGTGACCAAATACAGCGATTTTCTTCACAACAATTTTCAGTGTTTGATAAAAATGGAAAAGTTGTTGACTCTAGTTTTTATGGGATTGGAGATAGTATAGCTGAAAGCGGAGCTGTAATGACTATTGAAAGTAAGAGAGAAAATGCTGATGGGATTCAGATTCTTGCTTTTAAAGGTAAACTTAGTGAAGATGTTTCATTTATTGAGTGGGAACTTGCAGCACACCAGAGCTATGAGGATACTCTTGTTTTTGTGATTTCTACTGATAATCTGGAAAATACACAACAAGTAGTTACTCATGATGTTGAGAAATTATCTGTGTCGGAACAATTACAGTATGAGCCTCCGGCCTCAAAAAAGAATGATTCATTAAAACATTATAAGCACTTAAAATTTGTTGAAGAAGCTGATACTCTTGAATCTGCAAGAGAAAAAATATTATCAAAGATACCCCAGGATCATATTGTTCTTTTAGAAAAAATTATTAATGACAGTGACGAACATTCTATAAAGGTGCATGGTAAAAACAAAGATGAATGTTATGAGATGGCTAAAAAGTTATTACCAAATGATATTTCAATAATAAGAGAAATTAACTTAAAGGAATATGGAAATTTCATAAAGAATATTAAAGCTTTCAGTATTGATGAAGCAAACCAGTTGTTATTAGAAGATGAAGAATATGTTACAATCAAATCTATTAATATTATCGAAAAAGGCAAATCCAAAATGTTAGGTTTAATAAAAAGTCCGGATTTATATGAAGCTGATATAGAGCAGGATGAAGCAATAGAAATTATATTTAAGCATCCAAAAGCTAAAATTTATTTCAGAACCGGTTCTAATGTATTCCCATTTAATACTAGGTTTCAATATGATGACATACCTGAAATATTATGGATATGTAATCAAATAGGCTATTATGTAGAAGGCAAACCCATAAAAATAACTCTTAAGACTTTTGTTTGGGCAGTGGAAAAGTTAATTAAGCAAAAAATAGAATCAAATAAGAATGATGTCATCAATAAATTCGATAAATATGCTGAGGATTTATATTACTCTGGGCTGGCGAGTTTCACTGCAGCATGTAAAAATATAATTACATTCACAGAATATGAACCTGTGTGTTATAATCTGATAAATTATTATAAAAATAATCTCATTCCACAAATTAATGAAATAAAAAACGGCGTAGAATTATCAGGAATAATACGCATCTGTAAGACTTTACAAATCGAAAAGAATTTTAAATATGATGAGTCAAAGATTGATGTCCTTAAAAACGCAATATTACGTTCCTTTTTACCTTTTGAAGAATTTTTAACATTTAAAACTTTTGAACGACATGTAGATTCTCTCGGAATTGCTAAACAATATGATATGGGATAAGGAAAGTAAATAAAGTCATATTGAGAATATATGTTTTTTTAAATAATTTAATTAACAATTGGAGGAAATAACAATGTGGCCTTTTAAAAAGAAAACAAATTCTACCGAAGCACCAGTATCCAATATATTGGAATACAAAGAATTCAGCAACGGTAAACTATACCATTTCAAAGAAGCTTCAAAAATTAGCATTTTAAAAATTAAAGATACCTTTGATAAACATTATGAAATCAAACTCGGCGAAGCAATTGAAATGTGTAGATTTCCAAAGGAAAAAGAAAATAATTTGAACAATCTTACAGCTTTTTTATTATCATGTGAATCAGCTGGTATTTTGCCCAGATTAGATATATATGTATTATCTTCGAGAAGAAATGAATACGATAATCAATTCATTTTGTTTATATCTGGTACATTCGATGAACGTATAAAATATGGAAAAATGTTCAACCTGCCTGCAGCCGAATCAATATTTAAGAATATGTTTCATTCCAATGATTGGAGTTTAATAAATCCAAAATCGAGTGTGGGTAATGTAGCTGAACAAGGATTTAGAATTTCATCATTAGATACATTCAATTCTTTGTTAGAATCAATTTGGAATGGTGATTTTATCGTTAATAAAGTGATTACTCCAGTACAAAAAATTCAAAAACTTCCTCTTGAATTTAAAATCCTTTCGCTTGATATTAAACAGAGTCATCAATATGGTGATGAATCATCTAAGAAAACGATTACAGCTTCAGCTTCTAACAGAATTCTAATTGTTAAATTTATAATCAATAACAATAGTGACAAAATACAGCGTTTTTCATCACAACAATTTTCAATTTTGGATGGAAAAGGAAAGAACGTTGATGCTAGTTTTTATGGTGTCGGGAATAACATCGCTGAAAGTGGAGCCAGAATTTCAATTGAAAGTAAGGTAAACAATGCTGAAGGAATTCAGATTATGACTTTTAAAGGTAAACTCAGCGAAGATGTTTCTTTTATTGAGTGGGAACTTGCTGCCCACCAGAGCTACGAGGATACTTTTGTTTATTTGATTCCTGCTAAAGCTCAAGATGTTGTTATGCTCTTTTCGCATAGATCGTAGATAGGATAGGACTAGATACTCCTTTACTTTAAACAGAGCTAGAGAATGAGAATATATGTTTTACTAATTAATTTAACAAACAATCGGAGGAACTGACGATGTGGCCATTAGCACCTAAATGGGAAAGTAAAGATTCAAAAAAAAGATTGCAAGGATTAAGTGGATTAAATCCAGACAATCCTGCACAAAAAGAAATATTAAATAATATTGCAAAAAATGATGAAGATTCTGATGTTCGTAAAGCAGCAATAGAAAAGCTGACTGACCAAAGTGTTTTAGGAGATATTGTCAAAAATGATAAAGATTGTAATATTCGTAAAAATACTGTAAAAAAGCTAAACAACCAGAACATTTTAGCAGATGTTGCAAAAAATGATAATGATTGTGATGTTCGCAAAGCTGCTATAGAAATGCTGACTGTTCAAAGCGTTTTAACCGAAATCGCAAAAAATGACGATGATTTTTATGTTCGGGAAACTGCTGTTGAAAAGTTAATTGATCAAAAACTATTAGCTGATGTTGCAGAAAATGATGATTTCATGGGTATTCGTACAGCTGCGGTAAAAAAGTTAACTGACCAAAAACTTTTAGCTGATATTGCAAAAAAAGATGAAGATTCAGATGTTCGTAAAGCTGCTGTTGAAAAGCTAACCGATCAAGAGCTTTTAGATGATATATCAAAAAATGATAAAAGTTTTGAAGTTCGGCAATTAGCATATAAAATTCTTAATAAAGAGAATAGTCAGGATGCACTTTATGATATTGCAAAAAATAGTTATAATTCTGATATTCGCAAAACTACTATAGCCAAGTTGACCGATCAGAACATTCTGGCAGATATTGCAAAAAATGACAAAGATTGGAATGTTCGCAAAACTACAGTGGAGAAGTTAACCGACCAGAACATTTTAGCAGATGTTGCAAAAAATGATGGGGACATTCATGTTCGCAAAGCAGCTTTAGCAAAGCTGACCGACCAGAGTGTATTATGCGGCATTGCAAAAAATGACAGAGATTGGAATATCCGCAAAGCTGCGTTATCAAAGTTGACCGACCAAAGTGTTTTAACAGATATAGCAAAAAATGATGAAAATCTTGAAATTCGCAAAGCTGCGTTATCAAAGTTGACTGATCCAAGTGTTGTAGCCGAGATTGAAAAAGATTTTGAAATTCGAAAAATTGTAATAACGTATGTTTGAATATTTAAAAGTATAATATGAATTTATTTGAAAATATTTCTGAGAAAAAGCTAAAGGAAACAGTCCCGACTTTACGTTTAAACAATCCTGCTCATCCAGCACAACAACAATTGAGACAGGTTACCAAAATAATTGACCAAAATGTACAGGTCGAAGTTGTGGGAGACCATACTGTAACTAAAATCTCTGCCCCTGCTGAAGATTTGATGACAGCACTTAAAAATCTGGACGAAGCCATTACTTTATGTCCAAACGATATGGATTTACTTGTAGTAAAAGCAACTATTTTAAATGTATCAGCACAATTTAAATCCGCCGAAGAAATGCTGGATCTTGTTTTAAGTCAAGATCCTGACCATTTTGAAGCGAAAATGTGGAAAAATTACTGGGAAACATGGAGCGACGCATTAAGGTATCCAAAGTGGGATGAACAATCTTCATCACTTCATCCTGTGATGGCAACACATCTTAATATCGGTCATCATGTCCAAATTGTTCGTGACGGTATGCAAAAAACATTAGCTATTGTTACAGGAGTACAGGGACCACCTTTCGACAAACGAACACAAGTAAAGGTAGACTGGGTTCTTTCAAAAACACCTTATGGACCACTTGTGGCTTACTACCCTAAAGTCATAGAACCATCTGGTGAGCCAAGTATTATGGAAGCTTTTTTGCCAATTTTTCAACCTCAATTCAATCAGGTTTCGCCTCTTGAAGGATACTTTCTTATACAGCAACTTGCTTTTACTCCTTATTTTTTTTTGACACTTACTAGTGGAAACGACGTGCTGCTCAATCGTAAAATATTTCCCGGTGAAAAAACTATTAGTAAAATTCGAGATATAACTTCGGAACTGGTTTCATCGCGGTCATATCTTCCCCAACACCAGTTCCAGAGTGCGATGCAATGGCATATGAATAACTTTGATATGTCACAATTAACATTCGAGTAAAGAATCATTTAATTAAATTCAGAGCTGATAAAAGACCAAAGGTAAATTGATTTTTAAAAATAAAAATTATAAATGTTGGTATAAGCTTATTGATTTTAATTTATTATTCTCCCACCATCACAAATGCACCCCAGTAGTATGGCTCCGGGTGCAGTTTCATCAATTCAAGCTGTGCTTCACGGAATGCTTGTCGCTTGGACTTACCTTCCAGCCACTTTGTGTAGAATGAGGTCATTAGCTCCTGTGTCGCTTGGTCGCTCACTTTCCACAAGCTCATGATTATAGCTTTTGCTCCAGCAACTATGAAGGCTCGCTGAAGGCCATAGACACCCTCTCCGTTCTTTATTTTGCCAAGTCCTGTCTCGCAGGCACTCAGAACAACAAGTTCCGTATTGTCAAGGATCAGGTTCATGGCTTCATAAGCTGTAAGAATCCCGTTGTCTGTATGAGAAGTCTCCGTGTAGTTTGTGTCGAGTTCTCTTTCTGCTCCTGCAAATAGAAGCCCTGATCTTAGTAAGGGATTCTCATAAGCTTTGGATGACTCTATGCCAAAAGTCTTTGTCGTTAATTGTCCTATCACGCTTTTCTTTTCTAATTCGACATCAGATAGAAAATACCCATGTGTGGCAATATGTAACACTTTCGGATTTTCTATATTTTTGACTACCTCTTCAAGAGCAGAGTCCCCAACAAATACTTTTGCCTCCCAGCCTTTGTCCTTCATTACCTTTGATATGTTTTTTACCTCTATCTCTGTACCGGGCAGATCGCTAATTTTTAGTCTGGTGAGGTCTCTGAGTGTATTGTCTGAGAAGAATTGCTTTTCACTGTTTTTTAAATTAATAGCGAGTTTCTGCCGGTTTTCCTCATTTAATTTATAGTTGGGCCTTCCGAATAAATCTGCAACATTATCTTTTCTTGTCTTGCCTTGTGTTGAAATAACAAGGTCTCTTGTGCTGGTGATGAGTTGTAAATCAATTTCATCAATAAGATATTTATTGGTTGCCGGATTTATCAGAGTTTCAAGATTTATGAGGTTGTACACTCCATCAAGCGAAAGAAAAGCTTTTTTTATTCCCTGAAGTTTTTTTTCAATCGGCTTCCAGAATTGATTGTAAAGTTCACCCATGATTTTGTCAGATTCTTCTTTTGATAAAAGCCCTTCACGTTGAAGTTCAATTACCTTTTTATATCCTTCGATATATTTAAAATCCAACTCATTCCCGTTCTTGAGCAGGACAAGTTCGGGATGCTCCTTAGTGCTTTTTGTTACAATAAGTGCAGCATAATAAACAGTATCAGTCCAACCTTTATCATAATAGTTGAATCGGATAATCTCAATTGCCGCTTCGCCATCCTTTAGCTCTGACTGAACATCCTGCCATACTATTTTCTTTTTCTCGTATTCTTTTGCGAATAGTTCTGATTTTAATGACAGTACTTTCTCAAGCTCATTTGCTGCCCGTTCAAGTGAGTCTGCATTTATTCCTTTGCTATCAATTTCTGTCTTTGTTAATGAATAAAGTTTAGCGAGATATTCTTTTTCATCAATCCATTTCATGTATTTATCAATAAGTTCATTGTTATTACTATTTAAAATCCGTTCCCGTACTTTCTTTGTTGCATTAAGAAGTAAAGCTTTTGTGAATAACTGGTTGTTATACATTTCTGAGAGGATAAGTGGGTTTGAAGGAGTCCGTTCAATAGCAAATGAATTAAAAATCACATAATGGAAATCTAATGTTTGCCAAAATTGCTCTTTTTCTATTTCAGATAATGAAGGGAAATAATTTCTAAGCATCTTATCATTAATTTGGAGGGCTTCAATAAATAATGATTCTGCATCATCATTTCTGCCTGTTTCTTTGTAAAAAGTTGCCAAATTGTTAATGCTCCCTGCTAAATAAGGATGGTCTGTTTTGAAAATCCGTCTAAACATCTCTAAAGCTTCTTTGTATAATGACTCTGCGTCTTTATAATTGCCCCTGTCATGATAAAATGACCCCATATTGTTAATGCTCCCTGCTAAATCAGGATGGTCTGTTTTGAAAATCCGTCGCCTCATTTCTAAAGCTTCTTTGTATAATGGTTCGGCATCTTTAAAATTGCCTCTGCCATCATTAAAATTTGCCAAATTGTTAATGCTTGAAGCTAAATCGGGATGGTCTGTTTTGAAAATTCGCCTTCTCATCTCTAATGCTTCTTTGTATAAAAGCTCTGCATCTTTATAATTACCTATTTTGTTATAAAAATATGCAATATTGTTGATGCTTGTTGCTAAATCAGGATGATCAGATTTGAAGATATGTCGATACATAACCAGGGTTTCTTTCAATAAAGGCTCAACAAGCTTATAATCGCCACTACAATCGTAAAATATTGCCATATTATTCATGCTTTTAGCTAAATCAGGATGGTCGTCTTTGAAGATACTTCTATACATCCCAAGAGCTTCTTTGTACAAAGGTTCAGCCAGTTTATAATCACCTCTACATTTATAAAAGTAAGCCATATTATTTATGCTATTAGCTAAATCAGGATGGTCAGTTTTGAAAATGCGTCGTCTCATCTCTAAAGATTCTTTGTATAATGGTTCTGCATCTACATATCTGCCTCTGTCGTTATAAAAGTAAGCCATATTATTGATGCTTCTTGCTAAATCAGGATGGTCTGTTTTGAAAATGCGTCTATTCATCTCTAAAGCTTCTTTGTATAATGTTTCAGCATCTTTAAAATTGCCTCTGTCATTATAAAATGCAGCCATATTATTTATGCTATTAGCTAAATCAGGATGGTCTGTTTTGAAAATTCGCCGCCTCATTTCAAACGCTTCTATGTAAAATGTTTCGGCGTCTTTATAATTGCCCCTGTCATAATAAAAAGTTGCTATATTGTTGATGTTTTTGGCTAAATCGGGATGGTCGCCTTTGAAAATACGTCTTCTCATATCAAGAGCTTCTTTAAACAAGGATTCTGCCTGCTCATATTCGCCTGTTCCATCGTAAAACATTGCCATATTACTAATGCTATTTGCTAAATCGGGATGGTCGCCTTTGAATATACGTCTATAAATACCCAGGGCTTCTTTGTACAAAGGATCTGCTTGCTTATAATCTCCTCTACTATTGTAAAAGTATGCCATATTATTAATACTCTGAGCTAAATCAGGATTGTCGCCTTTGAAAATACGTCTTCTCATTTCAAGAGATTCTTTAAACAAAGGTTCTGCCAGCTTATAATCGCCTCTGCCATCGAAAAACATTGCCATATTATTAATGCTCTGAGCTAAATTAGGATTATCGCCTTTGAAAATGCGTCTATACATCTCTAATGCTTCTTTGTATAATGGCTCTGCGTCTTTATAATTGCCTCTGATATTATAAAAATATGCTAAATTATTGATACTTCTTGCTAAATCAGGATGGTCTGTTTTAAAAATACGTCGTGTCATCTCTAAAGCTTCTTTGTATAATGGCTCTGCGTCCTTATAATTGCCCCTGTCATTATAATATGTTGCCATGTTGTTGATTATTGCAGCTAAACCCGGATGGTCAGTATTATATTTTAAACGGCAAAGCTTTAATAGAATTTCACCATAATATATTGCTGAGTCTAAAATACCATCACGATAAAATTGTAAAGCTTTATTGTTTAAATATTGTAGGTAATCAATTTCTGCGGAACTTTTTTGTTCAGGTAATATCATATCCTTTCCCTTTTTGCCTTGTTGTGCTTGACATAAAAGATTTCCCCCACTTCTCTTATTATATTCTTTTGTGCTGTCTATTAAGGCTTGGAATGTGGATTCCTGCGAGAATAGCAAATTATATATGCTAAAAAAGACAAACAGAATAACAATCAATCTGACTTTCATGTTTTAATCCTCTTTGTATTAAGAAAAGATAAAATGCAAAATAAGAAATTTTAAGATTTGTTGGGAATATTTTAAAAAATGGTATTCATCAACTAAATTTTCTATTTGCTAAACTATCAAATCACCATGTTATAATGATACAGAAAAATTAATTCTAATATCGCTTATTATACATTATTCTGAAGGGGTTCAAGTTTAAAAATATGCAAAAATTTGTTTAAGACTGCCGGATACTCCGATTATAAACGGCATGGTATCAATTTCTAACGCTACTCTTTACCTATAAAAACCGCTATCGCCACATACGAGCGGAATTTCCCAAATTTCTCTTTTATATAATTACAATTCTAAAAATATCATGTTCACTATAACTTCACCATTTCGTTTTTAATGAACATTATTTTTAACATGAAGTTTATTATGTTAAATAAACGAAACATTCAATTAAAACAAAGTCTGAATGAAAAATTTAAAGAATAAAGTTCTCTATGTTTCAAATTATTTTAGTAAATTTAACAAGTGAGAATGAAAGCCATATACAGAAGAATTTAAATATTTTCGAGTTGTTAATGATTATTAATCTGGTCGAGATTATTTATTGCAGAACTTTTACGCAACTTTGTTTAAATAATTGATTTCTTATATTTCAATACATTTCCAAAATATTTGAGAGATTCTTCAACAAATATCTCTTCCGCTCGGAATTCATGTTCACGGTTAACCATGAATTCGTCATGTATCGTTACCAGTGCTATGTTTTCCTTATACAGCTTCTTTGCAACTTTATTCAGAATAAAATCGGATTCTAAATTCATTAGCAATACAGAGAATTTTGAACATGCTGTCTTATTACTTTTAATTTTTTGGAGGTACTGCCATACGGTCGGGAAATGTAATTTGAATTTGACATAAAAATCTTTAAGTTTAGAATCATTCACTAAACCTATGAACCGGGAATTAATGTTATAAAGTAAATGTGAGAATAACGGCTTGATTGTGTCCCTGGTTTCATCAACGTCTATGATTTGTATCATTTCCGAGTAAAAATCTTTATCATTATTACTTACTAATTCAAAAAATCGAGCTGAATCTTTTGTTTCTAAAAGGTCTTTGTTTTTCGATAGAATATCAAATATAAACATCTGTACCTGTGAGTTGCAAATATCAAAATATACCTTATCCGTTTGCTCTTTATCAATGACTACAAATGGTCTCAAGTCAGAGGGGAGCTGTGTAAAAGTAGAGTAGAACCTATTACAGTGCCGAGCATAGTGTCCCCATATAAATCCCTCCCGCAAATAATTAATTGTCTCATACCTGATTTTATATTCCTGAGAGCTTTCTATATAGGTATTACTGATATATTCCATCGATGCATCACTATTGAATGAGGTTTTCTCAGTAAGCATTTTGTATAGGAAATTACTTTCTAATTTCTTGTTCAGTTTATTTTGCAGCAAGTCCTGACGATAATTACGTGCAATCCTTCGCTGTAAAGTGCTTGACCGATAGAAGCGGGGCATAAGAGAGTTTGTTTTACTTGCAGTGAACTTTTTGTTAATGCAATATTCATTACTTTCTTTAACAAAATAATTCGCTTCCATTGTTTTTACAATAATACCTGCATCAATTAAAATCTTAATGACTTGTTTATCATTATGACTGCATATCTTGCGGAGGAACAAGGATGATATTGGAACAGATTCAAATTTCCATTTTAAAGATTCGTTGCTTATCCATGTAATCAGCCATAAACACAAATCGAATATCACATCACCGAATCTTTGCTTAATATTATTCTTCTCCAAAACCTCAAAAACATTTTTCGGAGTTAAACTTGAATTTTGAAAATTATGGTTTTCCATATTTTTATTCTTTCTTCATATCTATTATATATTATTAATTCAGAAATAAAAATTACAACCATCAGAGAGAAAGAGAATACATATATTACTTAGGTACCTTTAGGCGACTTTAAGGCCGCTGATCCACCTGCCAGATAACAAACAAGGACTAAAGGACCTTAGATGAATGAACGAAAAATTAACTTATCATGTTAATATTAATTATACTTATTCAAATTCTTACTACCATATAACAGAGAACCAAATATCATGATTTAAGCTGTTTCCTATTGTAATATCATATCATTCCCAGGATCTTTATCAATATTTATGATTCGAAGCTATATTCCGAGATAATATCATACCATGCTACGGTGCCTTCTTAAAAAATATCCTGATAGCTGTACCCGGTAATATCATACCATGCTACGGTGCTTTCTTAATAAATATCCTGATAGCTGTACCCGGTAATATCATATCATGCTCACGAGCTTGTCCATATTTATCCTGTCTTTCATATCTCCTTCAGTAGAACTTTACTATAATAGTTTTTTTCTGTTTTGCATACTTACCATTCAATTTTTATTCCCTTTTCATAAGAAACAAAAAGCTACTGTTAAAAATGTCATGGTCAGTCTGCATTCAAATATAATAATAAGCAAAAGTTCTACCGGAAGCGGCGTTGATGACTTTTGCTTATCGATTGCCGTTAAATCCTGCCTTGCTGAACCATGATATTAAATTGCATAATCAATTATCTTTATTGATTATGCAGTTCTAAACTCAGCTACACTATCAAACACCCCTGTGGTTAAACCGGTTGTCTTGAACATGGAGTAAATTTATAACATCATTGATAGAATACCAATGTCAATGTCAATGTCAATGTCAATGTCAATGATATATATCATCAGGTAAATAAAATGTTCCGCCCAAAATTTCCTTGCGAAGTACCTTATAATCTTCATTTATGTTCTTCAATTGGCTTTTCATACTTTCCAATTTGTTTTTTTGGGCTTGGGATGCATCGGTACCTAATATTTCCAAACCAGTAATGACTCTCTCTAAATATTCGGGTGTAAAAATTACAAAATGAAAGTGTCTTTCCAAATTTTCTTTTTCAGTTGGAGTAAAACGACCATATATGTCAGTTATAGTAATTTCACCATTAGTTTTATTGAATAAAACAGTAATATTTTGCGGGTTATTCATTTGTTCATTCAATTCGTCATTATTCTTCATATAAACTCCTTTGTAATTGTGAAAGCCGAAGCCCATTACAGGAACTTCCAGACCTGCATTAGTTATAAAAATTGATTTTATTTTGCTTAATTAATTCCCATCTTATCCATGAATTGCTCTAATACATTGAACCATAGCTTATCGCTAAAATGTTCCCTTGATTTTGCGTACCCATGATTTTTTTTATATTCCATAAATTCCTCAAAATCTTTTATGGGTATTGTCATATCATGATGAATACCTTCGAAAATACCTGAACAGATAACATTACCTTTGTGTTTTTTTATTGTCAATACTTTATCGATAACATTATTTTGATTATTCATCATTTCCTCCAAATGTTTGTGTTTAAAAAATGGTATAGATGCGCAACCCCCTTAACAAGGTTATTCACAAATATTTTTTGTAATTTTAACCTATTATTTTATGGCTTATCATATATGTTAAAACAATGATTCGCATGATATACCGGACCAGTACGCCTTAGAACAAATCATTGATTCCTTCAGCTTCATGGTCATCCATAGTCTGTTTTTTATCATGTACCTTTTTACCATAATCTTCATCTGTAAAAAACTTTATTATTGAACAATTGTAACCCACAACATAACATTCCATACCAGACAAATGACATTCGGGACAGGTAAAGTCATAATACAAGTCATCATGTTCAATTGTTGGAGGGTATTCATAGTTGCCAGGTGACAAAACCGCTCCACAATTTGGGCAGCAGCCACATTCGTAGTCAATTATCTCATCCATATTAACCTCATATTAAATTTCTTTGTTTGCAATTTCTTTTTCAATCATTTCTTTTAAAATCGATATTGTTGCTTTATCATTTTCATCAAAACCTCGTTTCTTCGTAGATTCAGCTTCATTCAACAGGTGAAGAATTTCTTTTAAAGCACTAATATTTTTTTGTCTCTTGGCGTCACCTATTGCATGCATTACATCAAGGTAACTATATGATTTCTGTTTTTTCATTGTTTTCTCCTCAAATACTTGTGATTAAAATTGTTTAAATTTGCGAAAGCTATAATGAGTAGATTTCCATTATGTTCTTACGTTTATTTTATTAAATGAATAATTTCAATATCATTTCTTACTCGTTTCAGATATTCCACCAACAATCGCCTGTGACACTGTTCAGGTGTAGGCTCACTGCATAAAAAACAGTTCTCGTGCAGTTTTTCAATGTCTGTCGATTGTGCGATATTCCTCATATCAAGCAGTTTTAAGTATTCCGTCTCATATTGTTCCCATGTAATTTTATTATGCCTATACATAGATAATAGCTCTTTTGTTGGAGCGAAATCTAAATTATGCTCGTAAGTGATATTCCCAATTTCCTTTAAAAAATATTCGAGGTCAGCACCTTTGGCAAAGCCAGACAATTGTGATACATTATTAATTCTTATATCAACAAGTGTTTTTACACCTGAATTCCTAAGCAGGTTAAAGAATATTTCTGCTGGTTTTTGAGTGAAACCGATAGTATAAAGTTTAATCATGACTGTCTCCTTTTATTTGAATAATATTTAATTGAAAATGCAATTTCATTTCAGCTATAAATTTTGGCTCAATGTTCATTTTAATAATCTCCTCAAATTCTTTTTTTCAACTACTCTCGTAAAATTATTTAGTTCAGTTATTAAAGCCAGAATATTTTCTTTTGATGGTTCAGGTAAATTATGCCCACCGGAATCTGCTCCAATATTAACCTGAACAGGGGAGCATGATTTTATCATGTCAACTAATATTAGCAAGTCAAAATCCATTATCGGCTCTATTGTCACATACCTATCTAACATATCAAGCTTTGACATTGCTAATGCTCTCAGTTCGGGCTTAGGTGAATTAACCATTATTTCAGGGTAGTATCTATTTGTTTCAATAGTTGTGCATATCAATGAATTCTCTGGCAATACATCAATATATCTGAATAAGTTTGCAGGATTTTTAGATTGAAAAAGATATTTATTCCTGAATTTAGAACAATGTTCTAATGTTAACCTTACCCATTCAGGGTTGTTATTATCTGCAAATAAGTCATTTGAAGAACCCACAAAAATAAAGTTGTCATTACCCAAATTTGTTTTTAATTCGGCTGAATCAAAACGAATCTCTTTTTGGTGTTTCCAACGTTTCACATAACAGTATGAGCAATCGTGTTCACATTTGCCTTTAACTGTGTTCCAAGTATGAGTAACAAACCCATACATGTTTCCTCTTGATAAATTTAATCCCATAACGCCTCCATTATTTAGTTGATAATTATTGATAAAAAATTAAACTCTTTATATCAGATTCATAAGATTTAACAACCTCTTTAAAAGCATCAATTTTTCTGCTCTCATCCGATGGCATATCCTTCCAACTTGTCTGTATGAAAGAAAGTAATTCTGTTGCACCCTGATAAAGACAAATTGCTTTTTCTAAGAAAACATTTACTTCTTTTGGTTTTACTTCCCTGCTATCCTTCTCATGGAACTTAAATACTATATGTCCGATATTTCTCTTCACTTTTTTATGCTGATGAATAATACCTTCATTTATTAATTTTCTGAGTGTTTTTTCTTGCTCACTTAATTGTTCCTGCGATATTATTGTCTTAGGTAGAAAAAACGAGTCTTTGAATTCCATCAATACCGGATCAAGTGGATCATATATAAAGAAATCTAAATTTTTCGATAATAATCCTGTATGTTCTTCTATACCACCTGCTAAGTCTATAGCTTCTTGGTCATCAGGTGCAGAATTGATTGCATCTGTTGGTTGAATAGAATTTTGTATATTATCTACAAAATTTTCCTCGTTTTTCGTTTTCGATCCATTGATTGTAGGACTTTTAACTTCAACAGATTGTTCTCTTAATGCTACTGCCTGTCTTTTTATTTCCTTTCTTTTCTCTATTCTATCAAGGTTTGACTTTTCTTCTTCCTCGAATACTTTATCCCAATATTCAGGATCTTCATCATAAGCATTAGCTTTATTCCAAATATTACCATTCTCTTTAACTGTTTTAGATACTGTAGTGTCAATGTCGCCATAGATGTCATCTTCATCGTCAAGAATTGATGAATAATCCTTTTTCAAATGATTTGAATCTGAGTGAGTAGGGACTATTGAATCTGTTTCAATCACATCTTCCTGTTCTGAGTTTAATTTCCCGAACCATCTTGGTGAATTCACTTTCATCATTTGAATAGCTGTAACATGATCCAATTCCTCAGAAACAAGTGCCTTAAACAAATCCTGCCTGAATTTCCACATTTGTTTAATATCATTCTTATCTACATCCGTTAAATAGTCATGGCTGTTAAAATATTCTAATACTTCAGTTTGGTCTAAGTTGATATTCTTATCAACAAAACCTTGATGATGTTTCATGTGATAAATCGCTTCATGTAGTTTAAGTTCACCCGAAGTAAAGCGGAAATACAAATCAGGTCTATTTTTCCATAATGAAACAATATCATCCTTATCTTTATGGGTGTATTTATTATGGTTCTTCATAAAGGTAAAAACTTCGGGATAATTGTTTTTCAGAGCAAGGGCTTCAGCTAAATTAAATTCACTGCTATTAAATTTCTGTACGATCTCCTTTCTTCTGTTTCTACCTTTCAATTTTGTTTTTTCTATGTCTCTATCAACAATCTCTTCCAATTCATCGTAGAATTCTGCTAATATCAATGCAATTTGAAATGGTGAATAATGTTCTTGTAATAAATATTTTGACAGAACAAAGTCAAGAATATCTTCCGGATTACCTTTATATTCTTCTATATCATCTGAGTTAATATCAATACCAATGAGTTTCAATGCTAATACTGTAGTGTTACCACAAAGAATAGAATCTTGGTATTTTGTTATTTTGTAAGTTTTAGGGAACTTTTTATAATGTTCAGCTATAGCCGAAACAAGCTTCCCTGTAGGTTGTGGCATCCTAAGTAAAAAATCAATTGGTTGCAGGTCATAATGTTCATGTGCTTTACTTTTGCGACCTCTTTTTGTTTTTCCCTTTACATTTTGTTCATTCAAAGATGTGATATTATCATCAAAACCTTGAAGTATTTTCATTATTGTATCTTTTTTTACTGTATTCTCATTATTTGAATTTTCAGGTTCATAATGAGTATTTTCTACTGGTTTTAATTCCATTTTATACTCTCAATTTTTATTTTACATGATTATTTTATATAAAATCTGGAGGGGAGGGTAAGCACTCCTCCAGATTATTAGTTATTATAGCTCATCCTCTGCATTCATCACTCGACCAAAACATGTTTTGGTATTAAATTTATCACTGATGAATAATACACTGGTTTCTGTTAAATGACAGGTATAATTTGAGTCCTTGTCTAAGTATCTAAAATACTCTTTAGTAATTGTAGCACCCTGTATGTTCCCAATATCTAAGTCGGTTTCAATTGGTATTTTGTCCGAGAAATCTTTACCGGTAAAACAAACAAATTTTTTATTATTGATTATCCTCGGAAAAATTTCTAAATCAAATCCATTTTGAAGTGCGGCATCCGCTTTAATTTCTTTTAACTTAGTTGATGGTAGCTCGAAACTGAAATATGACTTTGACATATCAAATACTGAATCTGCAATATCATCTTCCATGTCTTTAAATAAAGATATTTGAGCGAAACGTAAGTTAAATTCTTTATTGAAATCTGATAAAATAATATTATCACCAACTAACTCACCATTATTTTCTACATGATATTGAAGGGTTAACTGGATTTCAGTATTTTTTTGAAATCTGGTAAGCATATCAATAAGTAATTTCGTATTATAAATACCGCATTTTATTACCCTTTTCGGTAATCGCACCTTTAATGGTGTTTTACAAAATTCACCAAGTTCGATTTTACCTACTATTACAGCAGTTCTTGCCGCTGTATAAGATTTAATAACAAAGTTCTTCTCAGGGGTTATTTCTAAAAGTGAGTTACTGTCAATCGTAATGAACTGCTTTAGATAATTGATAAGCAGTGTTACATTTGTTAAGATAAAAGTTAACACTTTAACTTTTTTTTCTGTTTTATGAGAATTATTTTGCATTTTATATCTCCGTTATTTAATTTGACAAATACTATTTTAAGTTATATTGAAATCTACTACTTATACCTTTCTTACGTATTGGGTAAAACCCGGCAACTACCACCATAAAAGGTCGTGTTAATGTCTAATTCTTGATATTTTATTTCTCTCTGAATGGGAGCGCTCCCAACACTCAGTTAATTGTTTATATCAACCTCCTTTTCTTTAATTACATATGATTTTGTTCAATTAATGTATTGCAATACAATTATCATTTTCATATTTTAACCCTGACTTTTAAATATTTCCTTGATTTCACTTTCCCTGAAAAATACTTTGCGACCGATTTTATGAAATTTTATAGATCCATCTCTCATCCTTTTCCATAATGTTACAGGTGAGATTTTAAACCTCTTCATCAAATCATAACGCGTAATAATTATATCCTCTTTTGGAGTTTGGACAATTGAACTAACCATAACACTAAGCTCTTCCCTAATCAGCATCCTCAACTGGCTATTAAAGGTATCTTGGTCTTGTATATGTATCAATTTTTCCAATTTTACTCCGTTTTTAATTTCAACGAAAGCAAACTAAAAAAAGCCCAAATTTCATAAAAATAAGATATAGTTGATAACTTTATTATCTATGATATATAAGGGTTTACGGTATATTCAAAATAATTTAATAAAATGAAAAAATATTCTAAAATCTGGGAGTAATTCGTTGAATAATCGAGTGAAATTGGTAGATATATAAGATATTGAGTATTGTTGTAAATGATTAATCTTTACCTGACTAAGAGCAAAGTGGTATAAATTTTATATTTTGTAGATATAGGTATAAGGTGAAGTATTAACCTAAAGAAATTAATTTTTATTAGATTTTGAATGTGATATTTCCTTTATCAAGAATATCTAAAATTAATTGAACAGCAAGTTGAACATCGAAATTCTTTTTAAATGGATGTTCTAATTTATTACTTTTATCATTTTTGTATATTTGGACTTCCATTGCCTTAGTTCTTACACTGCTCCATTGACCTTTTTTTATACGTATCAAGTTTAAAGGTATTAGTTGGTCAATCATAAACTCAATGGAAATTTCATTAAATCTAATATCTTTATTTAAATAATACATTGTAATACCTAATTGTTGAACTTGTCCAAACCAATGTATTATATTATCCTCAATATAACAAAAATCGTAAAATTTAGTTTTCTCAGGAATATTTATTTTTGTAATAAACTGAGATTTTTCGTCTAATAATCCTGGTTTATTATAAAAATTATCAATTAAAATGTCCGAAATGAACGTATCTATGTACATATAAATAATTTGAGATTTATTATACCGATTCCTCAATTCTTCTTCGGTAAAATCAACGATAGAATATGGATTCGCATTTTGGTTATCTCTGTTGATGTACAATTCTGCTACATAAGTAATATTTGCTATAGCTAAGTTATAAAGGTCGTACATGCTTTTTACATAATGCTCAGATTTTCTATCAAGATTTTTATAGATAAATTCTAATGGATTCTTTTTTGCTATTGCTTTCTTAAAAAGCATCGCAATATCAACACCAGTAATATCTGATTCAGAAAAAACTTCTTTCATTATTTGTCTTTCTTAATAGTTTTTATTCTTCCCAAGCTTTTTGAACTTGATTAACAGCTTCTTCTTGTGTAATTCGGACATACTTTTGAAAACTTGACCTTGTTTTATGTCCAGATACTTTCATAACCATCTCAGGTAATATTCCTTTTTTTAATGTCAATGTAATGAAGGTTCTTCTCCCGGTATGGCTGCTAATAAGTTCATACTTCGGTTTTGTTTCATCTATTCTTACTTTTCCTATGTATTTTGTTATTTGTATCGGTGTATCAATCTCAGCAATTCGGCAGATTTCCTTTATAAATTTATTATACTTTTGATTGGAACATAGCAGTAATTTTTTATCATATCTTATTAATATTTGTTCTAACCTGTTAGAGATTGGTATAATCAATGGATCTTGAGTTTTTATGGTATAGAGAGTAATAATTTTTTCTTTTAGATTAATGTTTTCTGGTTTCAAATTTGTTAAATCTGAATATCTCAACCCTGTATAAACCTGAACCAAGAAACAGTCTCGAATTTTGTCATAAGAGTTCGACAAATTATCAAGCTTTTCAATTTTTGTAAGTTCATCTGCGCTCAAAGCTATTAAAGTTGTCTCGTCAATATTTTTTCTGAGAATCTTAATAAACTTCGTATTATGATGAAGTTCTTTGTCTAATGTTGAATGCATAAAGGATTTTATAACTTTGATAATATAACTTTGACCATTATTAGTTAATCCTTTTTTGCTTAAATATTTTACAAAACCTGTGTAGAATTCCTCATTAATATTATCGAATGACAAATCATATTTTTTGGAGGAGACAAAATTATTAAGATGATTGTATGTAACATTATATGATTTTAGTGTTGACGCCGTCACCGGCTTTCCTGTAATAGTTAAACGTTTACCTGATTTTGAGTCATTAATGTAATCTTTAAAATGCTCTAAGAAAGTTTTATTAGCTACTTTTTTTAAATTACTTTTCCCTTCCAAGAAGGATTGTAAAGCTTCTTTTAATTTTTCTTTGTCAATTGATTTATTGTTAACTGTATTAGCAACATAATAATCATCTAAAAATCTTTTTGTTTTTTCCAACTTGCTATTATATTCAAGTGCATACCTATAGCTTGGTTTGAATCGTTGTTTTTTATAGTCCCAAAATTTTTCCTCTGTTTGAATTTTTATTGTGGTTCTTATTCTCTGCTTATTCCATAAAATAGAAATTAAGATAAAAGTATAGACTTTTTCTTTTGTTACCTTTTGCAAATAATAATTGATTTTGAATCCAGTCATATAGTCAAATTGAAATTATTAAATAAAAAAGTTTTGACAAAAGTTTTGACACTTTTTGTAAATTCAAAAATAAGTAGAAAAATTTAAATAAAAAAATAAGTGAAGTAAATACAAGGAATTACAAGTTATTGGTTTTTTTTAGTTTCATTCAGATTAATTTAGTTTAACTAAATTCGACTCCCACCTTCTGCACAAAATCAAATCCAAAATGCAGACGCGTCCCGATACAAAATCGGGATGGGCTTCAAAACCCGTGTGGGTTCGACTCCCACCTTCTGCACAAAATCAAATCCAAAATGCAGACGCGTCCCGATACAAAATCGGGATGGGCTTCAAAACCCGTGTGGGTTCGACTCCCATCTTCTGTACGACATATATTTAAGTATTTATTAGTAATTTCAACGACTAATAAATTCTTTTTTTTATGGTTTTGACAGATATAATGAACTCCAAAATAAATCATATTATCTATTATTCCTTAAATCCGAATTCAGACATATTTTCAAACTATTTCAAAATCATTTTAAAACCATTTTCTTTTTATATCACTTCTTCTGAACTATCTTTGTCCTGCTCGTTCTTTGATAACAAATGTCGGACTTGAATTATCAACGTCGGGATTCAAAGGTATTTCCTCCCTTTTCAAAAGGGCTTGTACTGAACATAGGCAAAGTTTTAAAATTCTAAATTTAAACATTAAAAATTTATTGAAAATTGAAAATTGAAAATTGAAAATTGAAAATTGTTTAAAAATGTTACTTTTTGCCTACCCCCTATATGACGTTAATATGACAAATAGTGACAAATGCAGACAAATATTCCATGTCCGCAATATTTTAACTCCTTTACAAATCAATTAAATTTCTGAATGGCAATGCAAAAATTAAAAAAAGTGAGACAAAATGTGACAATTTGTGACATTTTCAAAAAGTAACTGTGAAAATCTGTGAATTCTTTGTTGTACTAATACCTATGACCAATAGATAACTAATGGTTTTACTTACTGATTTGCTATAGATTTGAAATTATTACGCAACAGAATAATTTCACTATTTACAATTAATTCTCCACCATTCGTAATTCGTAATTAATTAAATTTAACCTCTCCGGGCATTCCGATTTTCAATTGGCCGTTGTTCTTCACTTTCACTTTGATGGCATAAACCATATTCACTCTCTCGTCTTTTGTCTGTATTATTTTCGGTGTGAATTCGGATTGAGAAGAAATCCAGCTAATTGTGCCTGTCATTGATTGCAGTTCTTTCTTGTCTTTGTCAATTAATATCTTAACCTGCTGACCGATTTTGATTTTTCCAAGCTGGTCCCCGCTTACATAAGCTTTTAGGAACATATTGCTTATATCTGCAATTTTATAAAGCGGCTTTCCGGCAACAGCCATCTCGAAAGTTTCTGCATATTTATTCAGCACGGTTCCATCTATCGGATTCACAAGCACACTCTTTTTGAGCATATCTTCAATCTGTGCAATTTGTGCATCCAATGATTTCAGTTCGTTTATAATCGCTGGGTTCTGAGTTTCTATCTGATTGATTTGCTTATTAATCACGGAAATGTTACCGTTTATATCATCGAGTTGTTTTTGTGTAGCAGCTTTGTTATTGAACATCGCTTCAATCCTTTTTTGGTCTTTTTCCGCATTTTGCTTTTGCTCTTTTAAAACATTAATCTGTGCAATGACTGAACTGAATTTAGTGCTTATTGCTCTTTTGCTTGCCTCAATCTGTTCCTTCTTTAGAAAAAGCTGGGTTGTATCAATAACTCCGATTACATCACCTTGTTTAATAGTTTGACCTTCTTCAATGTTAAATACAATTAGCTTTCCTGTTGCCTCAGATGAGATAGTAATTTCAGTAGCTTCGAAATTGCCATAAGCATCAGACAAACCATCGCCTCCGGTACAGGCATAAAAAATCATATTAACAAACAAAATCATTAAAATTGTTCTCATATATTCACCTCTATTTTATTTTATTATTTTCATTTATTATTGGCTGAAAAATTTGTTTGTCGCTTCATTTTATTCTTAATTTTTAATTGTGAATTTTTAAATTTTAATTTATTTTATTACATCTTTCCAATAAGAGTAAGATAATTTATCTTCGCTTTGACAAGCTCGATTATGTGTATTTCCATTGATTGCTCGGCAAGTGTCTTTGCGTTGACTTCTGCTACATATTCGGTTGCCGTAATTATCCCGTTATCGAGTTGGCTCGATGTCTGTGCAACAATCTTTTTTCTTAATTCTATTATTTGCTTGTCTTTTTCAATTGTTCTTTCGAGCTTATCAATTTCATTTTCCTGGCTATGCAGTGCAATTGATAAATTCATTGAAAATAGTTCTTCCTGTGAGTTAACAATTTCCTTTTGTATTTTCACAATCTCATTATCACGGCTCGTTGTGTTCCAATTCCATATATTCCAGCTCGCTTTGACTCCGACTATGTAATATGTCTGGAAATCCGGTTCGAATAGATTAAATCCCGGTCGTCCATACATTCCTTGCCCGAATAATGATATTCTCGGATAATACTTTGTATCATTCAAACCTTGCACTGCATCGAGCGATACTTTATTCAAATTGAACAATTCATATTCCAATCGGAATTTAGATGTATCAGGAAAAGTAAAGTAAACTGCATCGGGATATTCGAAAACATCAGTTGGGTCGTAATTATTTTTAGTTAAAATATTTAATGATTTAACCAACGATGCATTATTAGTCATTAAATCATCCTGCGTTTGCTGCAATTTCAGGATTTCTGCTTCGAGGATATCTCCATTGTTTTGTAACAGCACCCCGCTGTTGATTTTAACTTTAATCGTATTTAATTTTTCGAATAAATCACTTTTTGTTATTTCCAATTGACTGATTTTTGCTTTTAAAATTAGTATGTTAAAATAAATATCATTTATTTTTTGTTTCAGGTTATATATATCAACTTCTATATTTTTTATGGTTGCTGCGCTTTGTGCTTTTTCCACATCTTTAGCATTTGATATTATACCGCCATCCCATATTAATTGTTCGAGATTCACTCCAATTTTATATTGGTCTTTTTCCTGTCTTGGGATTACAATGCCGGGAAATGGTATATCAATTTTTGTTACATCCGATTGATAAGTTGCCTGTCCTATTAAATTCAAATCAGGATAATATTTTGTATTCAGATTTTCTATTTTCAATCCAGATATTGTTCTTTGATATTCTAATTGTTTCATTGCTGGATAATTCTTAATAGCCGATTCATAGCAATCTTTCAATGTTACTCTGACTTCCGAATGAAGCTGTATCGTTATTATAAATGAAATTAAAATTGGTATATATTGTCTCACCTTTATTCTCCGTTAAATTTTTCTTAATGACCTCATAACAAATTCCGGAAGGAATTTCTTCCTCTCCTGAATAAACGATTTAAAATCATCCTCCGACATTTCTAACACAATTTGAAGAATGGGTTTTGCTGCGAACGGAAAAATGGCAAGAGCAAGCATACTGACGAGGATTTGTTTTGGGTCCTGCTTTTCTATTCTTCCCGCATCCATTTCTTCTTTAATTTGTCTTAAAAATTTAGACGGTTTCGATTCAAAATGCTTCTTGAAAAATGACTGCAAATGTTCGGGATTATGAGCTACCTCATGCATAATGAAATTAGGAATGTGCGGATGTTTTATAAGCAAATCAAGATACTTTGAGAAAAAAGTATTAATCTTTTTCTCAAACGGCTCATCCGAATCGAGAATTTCAAGTATCTGAGGTAAAAAGTTTTTAAACGATGAAAGGAAAATTGCCTCGAAAATTTTATCCTTACTCCTGAAATAATAATGCAATAGTGCTTTATTTATTCCTGCCTCATCTGCAATCTCCTGCATACGAGTACCGTGGTAGCCCCTGCTGAGAAATACTTTATGAGCTGCTTTTAGTATCGTATCTTCCGATTGATGTTCTGCTGGTGCCATATTTGTAATATTATAGTTTAACCGTATAATTTAACCAAATCATTTAACCATTTAGTTAATTTCAAAAATAATAAATTTCCTTTATCCTGCAAAAAATTTATTTTCCTGATTTTTTATGATAAGATTAATATTCAATTTTTATAAAATAACTTTAATACTACACGTCTATACATTAAATGTCTATACATATAATTTGAATTTGATATGAAACTTGAAGATGAAATAATGCAGAAAAAGTTTAAAAGCGAACATCACAAATTGATTGTTAATATCATTTTTACCGGGAACTGGGTGAATGCTTCCAGTATAAAATTCCTGAAGCGGTTCGGAATCTCACCTCAGCAGTATAACCTGATGAGAATACTACGAGGCAGGCATCCGGAATCTGCTTCGATTACTCTTCTGACTGAAAGAATGCTGGATAAAATGTCAAATGCATCTCGTCTTGTTGAGAAATTGAAAAAGAAAGAGCTTGTCGAACGTATCGAATGTCCTCATGACAGGAGAAAAGTTGAAGTTTCCATCAATGAAAAGGGATTGGAGCTCTTGAAAGAAATAGATGGTAATGAAAATGAAAAAAACTTTAAGAATCTATCAGTTGCAGAAGCTAAACAGCTAAATATTTTGCTCGATAAATTCAGGGGATAATTAATTAGAATTTTAAATTATAAATTTTAAATTTTTAATGAATTATTAATGATAAAGTTTTTAAGAAATCTATAATGATAAAGTGAAATTATTTATATAAAAAGGTACAACCAAGTTCGGAGTATTAATATATTTAAGATTTAAAATTTATTGGAAATTGAAAATTATTATAAAGAAAATCTTGTTTAAGATATAATGTATTAATGAATAATATTAGTTTAATAATAAATTAAGGTGAAATTATGGATATAATAAAACATATAGGAAGAATCGTTTTTGCATTACCATTTTTGGTATTTGGAATCAACCATTTTATTTATGCACAGATGTTGTCGGGCATAGTCCCTCCTTATATACCGGGAGGGGTAATATGGGTATATATAACAGGTGCGGCATTAATCGCTGCATCATTGAGTATAGCAGCAAACAAGTTAGTGAAAGTATCAGGACTGCTTCTTGCTTTATTGTTGTTGATGTTTATTTTGACTTTGCATATACCCGGACTTAGTAATCCAAAAATGGCACAAATGGCAATGGCCGGCTTGCTTAAGGATACTGCAATGATGGGAGGAGCAATAATGGCTTCTGCTTTTTTCGGTAAATGGGAAAAGAAATAAATCAAAAGGGGTGTACTGTGAAATCGGTGTCGAGGTCAAGGGATTGGGAAGAAGTATATTTGAATAATAATGTTGAAGAATTGCCATGGTATAGAAAAAAACTAGACCATGACGTTAAGATTGAATTAAAGAGACGAAAAATAAAAAGCGGGACAGTGCTTGACCTCGGCACCGGTCCCGGAACTCAGGCATTGGAATTGAATATGATCGGATTCGATGTAACTGCAACGGATATTTCTGAATCTGCAATTAATAATGCAAAAAAATTAAGCGATAATATTGATTTCATTCTCGATGATATTCTCACTACGAAACTTAGAAAGAAATTCGATTTGATTTTGGACAGGGGATGCTTCCACACCATTGAAACCGAAGAAAGAAAAATATATCTGAAAAATATAAAAATGATTCTTAATAAGAATGGATTGTTGTTTCTAAAGTGTTTCAGCGACAGAGAACCGGACTCAGGTACAGGTCCTAATAGAATTTCTGAATTAATATTGAAAGATTTGTTTTCCGGAGAATTTGATATTGAAAAAATAATTCATACTGAATTTAAAGGTAGAAGAAAACCGAATCCGAAAGCATTATTTGTTGTGATGAGGAAAATGTAATAATTTGCATTTTTAAATAATTCATTTTAAATATTGAGAAATATGTGCGGATTATTTGCATTATCTGCTAAAACAAAAAGTGTAGAAAAGCTATTACCAAAGGTAAAAATTCCTGATGATTTGAAACCGAGGATAACGATTGCTCCAGCCCAAGACATTGCTGTCGTGCTGAATGACGGCAATGATGAAGTAACTTTTGTTAAATGGGGTTTAATTCCATTTTGGTCAAAAGACACTACAATCGGAAAAAAAATGTTTAATGCAAGGGCAGAAACAATACTTGAAAAACCCTCATTCAAAAATCTAATGAAAAATAAAAGGTGTGCCATTCTATCTGATGGTTTTTATGAATGGCAAAAACTGGAAGGAAATCCAAAAAAAATACGTCATTTGATTAAAATGAAATCTAAAGAACCATTTGCCTTTGCAGGATTATGGGATACATGGACTGACAAAACAACAGGGGAGTCCATTACTTCTGCAGTTATAATAACTACCGAACCGAATGAATTGATTGCTCAAATTCATGACCGTATGCCGGTAATTCTACCTCCTGACAAAATCAATATTTGGCTCGAACAAGGTGATTCAAACATACCTGAATTGTTGAGTTTCCTAAAGCCATATCCTCCTGAAGAAATGGAAATTCTGTCTTAATTTTTATTACTGAAAATTAAGAAAAAAACTGCTTTTCTATTAATTTTTAATTTTAAATAATTTCTGATTTTGTAGAGTTTTAATCTTATTTGGCGTATAAGAAAAATACTTATAAACTTTTGTAAATCATCATAGAATGAATTAAATTGCTTGTTTAATCATGGTTCTTTTAATATTGATGCTCCGTTAAATAATTAATTAAAATGAAATTGATTGTTTTCAATCAGAAAATTAGGATAAAAAATGGCTAAAGGAAAAATATTAATAGTCGAAGACCAGCCGGTTGTTTCTCAAAATATTAAATTAATGCTTAAGTATAATGGCTATGATGTAGGTGGAGTTGCTTCTACCTCCGAAGAAGCTATGAAACTTATAGAAATGGACAGACCGGATTTGATTATTATGGATATTTCCCTCCCGGGCAAACTTGACGGCATTGATGCTACTAATATTATTACCGAAAGATGGAATATTCCGATTATTTACCTTACTGCTCATTCCGACGAAACAACTTTGCAAAGGGCAAAAAATACACATAACTACGGTTTTATAATCAAGGATATTGACCTGAAATCCCAGATTCCAATTTTCATTGAATTTGCTCTATATAAGCATCGGCTTATCGAAGAACAACAGTATGCTGCAAAGGAATTATCTGAAAATGAAGAAAAATTCAGGATGATTGTCAATTCTGCAAGAGACGGTATCATTTTCATTGACTGTTCAGGATTAATTTCTTTTTGGAACAATGCTTCACTGGAAAAATTTGGCTATAATAATGTTCCTGAAGAAAAGGTTTTCTTTTGGCAAATTGTCTCTCTTCCTAAAATAAAATACTTCCAGGAGAAATTCTCCGAAATTGGTTCAAAAGGTGAAAGTGATATTGCAGGTAAAATGATTGAATTTCTTGCTGTAAAAAAGGATGGCTCCACTTTCCCTGTCGAAATTATTTTTTATCCGATAAAAATTAAAAACATTTGGTACACTTGCTGTATAATTCGGGATATTACAATCCGTAAAGAAGCTGAAGAAGAAATGTCCAAGCTAATTGAAGAACTTAGAATCTCCCGCGAAATGGTCGAACAAAATGCCAATGAACTTCTGCTTGCAAATGAAAAACTTTACGAATCAGAAGAAAATTTGAGGATTTTAAACGCAAGCAAAGACAGGTTCTTTTCGATCTTAGCCCATGACCTTCGTGGTCCATTCCAGGGTTTGCTTGGCTTTTCGCACATACTTCATAATGATTTCAAAAAAATGAAACAGGATGAAGCTCAGGATATTATTGATGACCTTTATCATTCTGCAGAACAGATATACAAGCTTCTCGACCACCTCTTGCTCTGGTCAAGAATACAAAGAGGTGTACTCGAATATAAGCCGGAAAAATGCAACCTCAGGAACATTGTTGATTTGAACATTGACCTCCAGAAGCCGCTTGCCGGCAGAAAGAATATTAAGTTAATCTCCGAAGTAAAGGAAGAACTTGAAATAATATCTGACCCTAATATGATTAATACTGTTATCAGGAATCTTGTATCCAATGCCATTAAATTCACAAGTATCGGGGGTAAAATTATCATTTCTGTTACTGATACAAAAGATGGATATATGTTGGTCAGTGTTAAAGACAACGGAATTGGAATTCTTGAAGAAGATATGCAGAAGTTATTTAAAATTGATTCCTATTTTACAAGTCCCGGCACATCTGATGAAAAGGGTACCGGATTAGGACTTGTATTATGCAAAGATTTGATTGAGAAATGCAGAGGTAAAATATTTGTTGAAAGTCAGGTTGACAAGGGCTCAACCTTCTCTTTCAAAATTCCTATTAACTAATTAATTATTATATATGAAGATTATTTCATGGAATATAAACGGATACAGGGCAATCACAGGACAAAATCCAAGCAAAAGATACGATAAAGTATCTAAAGACAATAAGTTATTTGCTTTCATCGAGCAGGAAAATCCGGATATTATTATGCTTCAGGAAACAAAGGCATCACCTGAACAAATTGCCCAGGAATTAATCAGTCCCGAAGGATATGAATATTATTATAATTCATCCCGTGAAAAAAAAGGATATAGCGGAGTCGCTGTGTTTACTAAAATCAAACCGAAAAATGTAAATGATTCGATAGGAGTACCAAGGTTTGATATCGAGGGAAGAATATTGGAGCTTCACTTTTCCGATTTTGTTTTGTTTGATGTTTATTTTCCCAAAGGATATGAAGATTCGGAAAGACTGAATTATAAGCTCGAATTTTATGACGACTTCTTCAATTATGTTGAAATGCTCAGGAAAAAGAAAAAAAATATTATTATAGCAGGAGACTATAACACAGCTCATCATGAAATTGACATAGCAAGACCTAAGGAGAATATAACAGTCTCGGGATTTATGCCGGTTGAGCGAGAAAAACTGGATTGGATTGAAAAGCTTGGATATGTAGATACCTTCCGAATATTTAATAAAGATGCCGGAAATTACACATGGTGGAGCCAAAGAGGGAGAGCCCGCGAAAACAACATTGGCTGGCGTATTGACTATTTCTTTGTAACAAAAAATATGCTGGCTAAATTAAAGAATTCATATCATAAACCGGATATTCTTGGTTCGGACCATTGTCCTGTTTTTCTTGAATTAACATAAGTACTGATTAAGATAGTTATAAAAAAAATATATTTTATTAATAGCAGGGATGGATATTGGTTCTGTTTCTTCTATGTCTTGGAAATATGCTCGTTTTTTTGTAATTATGTATGTTTTCAGGATACTTGGGGTACAAGGTATTGAAATTAACTAATTTCAAAATTATTAAAATATAATGCGTTTTTTTTCTTTAGATAATATAATTACAACCGGAGTAATTTTACTTATTCTTAAATTTTTCTTTGTTATTTTCCAGATAGATTTCCTGAATCAATTAAATAACCAAATACAGGATTTTCAAATTAATGATATTGTGTTTTCACGGCTTATTGATAGAAAAGCTGTACAGATGGATACTAATATTATTATAGTAAATATAAGCGATCTGAAAAGAAATAAGATAGCTGAACAGATTAATATCATTAACCGGTTTAAACCTAAGACAATTGGAGTTGACGTTCTATTTTCTAAGGAAAAAGGTGAAGACATGGATAGACCTCTTGCCGATGCTTTATCAAAAGTTAATAATCTCGTACTCGTAAACCGGCTTGTTAATGATAATGAACAAATAAAACTTGTAAAATCAATACCTTTGTTTTCTCAATATGCTCATTCTGGTTTTGCTAATTTCATTGACGAGGAAGATTTCAGAACTGTAAGGAAATTCAGCTCAAAAGAATTTGTTGACAAAGACCTGGTCATGGCTTTTAGCACCAAAATTGCCGAATTATATAATCCGGGAGCAGTGAACAAATTGTTTGAACGTAATAATGAGTCTGAAATTATTTATTTTGAGAGGAATTTGAATAAATACAGGGTAATCGATTGTGACGAAGTATTCAGGAAAAAGGATAACCTTGATTTTGTCAGAGGCAAAATTATTCTTTTTGGATTTTTGGGACCCGATATTAAAACGCTTAGCACGGAGGATAATTTCTACACTCCCATGAATCCGAATTATATAGGGAAATCTTATCCTGACATGTATGGAGTTGTTATTCATGCAAATATTATTTCAATGATACTGAATGGAAAGTATATTAATGCGATGTCTGATAAATTAATTATTGTTTTAACTATTATCTTAACTTATCTGACTATGGCATTTTTTACTTATCTCAGATTTAATCATGAAGAAGCGTATGAAAGCTTAAGTCTTGTATTTATATTTCTCGAAATGGGATTGTTTTTAACGGTAATGTTTACATTATTGTATTATTTCAATTATTATCTGAACTTAAAAAATATGTTCTTTGTTCTTGCGGTTTCTGAAATGGTGTCAGAATCCTATTTCGGGTCAATAAAGCCGTTAACCAAAAGATTTTTCAGCAGAATCGGAAATAAATTGAAAATAAGTAAACCATGAATTTGATTTTATTTATATTAAAGTTAATTTAATATTACATGAATAAAATAAAAAAATATATTGACTCTGATTCATTTTTTAGTACGTTGTTCGTTTTTCTGGCACTAGTCGTTTTGCCCTTATTATTGAGTTTTAATTTTTTCGTGCCATTGAAAAATGCTTTCTATGATTTTGCAATGACAGACATCAACTATGCAAAACTGCGTTCTCCTGAAAAAGAACTTGCGGACACTAACATTGTATTGATAGACATTAGCGGAATTTCAAATTCAGGACTGGCTGATTTAATAAATATAATCAACAGTAATTCCCCGAGAGTAATTGGTATTGATAAAGAATTAGTCCCGGATGAAGATTCTTCAGCAAATGTTAATTTACACAAAGCTTTGAATAATGTCAACCGGCTCGTTCTAAGTAATAAACTTATTTATAATAAAAAAACCGGGCAATTCGATTCAATATCCCAATCCGGCGATTTATTCAGAAACAAATGTATTTTCGGATTTACTAATCAAATTTCAATTTCGGATAAAAGCCATGAAACAGTCAGGTCATTCATAACTTACACTAAAGTGAGTCTCAGAGCAATAAATTCAGTTAATCAGGATACAATTGTTCATCCTTTCCCGGTTGAGGTAGTCCTCTTGTTTGACCCCGAAAAAGTTCAAAAATTATATGAACGGAACAATGAAGAAGAGATAATAAATTTCAGGGGTTATTTTAACAAATACTTTTTCATTGCCGGTGAACAGGTCTTGAACCGTGAATTTAATCCAAATCTTTTCGCCGGGAAAATCTTACTTCTTAGTTATTTCGACCCGTTTAATTCGAGTCCTTTGTTTGGGTATAAATATTACTCTCCACTGGATTCAAATTATACAGGCAAATCATTTCCCGATATGTATGGTATTGAGATTCATGCTAATGTTATATCTATGATTATTAATGAAAATTATTTTAATATTGTACCGTCTTGGTTAGCTATTGTATTTGCTTTTATATTGTGTTACTTTATGATTGCTGCATACAAATACATTGACGAAAAATATCAGACTTGGTATGAATTATTATCACTTGTGATATTTGTAGTCATTTCACTTTTGCTCCTGGCAGCAAACTATTATTCATATCATCTCCTGAGATTGGATTTAAACCTTAATTTCACATTGTTTGCCATTATACTCGCTTCACCAATATATGAAGCATATACAAAATCTATTAAACCTCTAACAAGAAGGATTTTTAAATTAAAAAACAGAGGTGATTATGAAATTAATTCATAAATTTTTGTTCACAATACTTATCTTTTCTTTTTTTATATATTCGACAATTGCCCAAAGTATTGAATTCAGAATATTGGCTGCCAAGGGTGTCGTCATGGTCCAAAAAAACGGGAGAGGTAATTGGGAAAAAATATTTACAGGGGGACAAATTAATACTAACGATAAGATTAAACTGTCTCCTGGCGCATATTTAGGATTAGTACATACCAAAGGTAAAACCTTAGAGATTAAAAAGGATGGAATTTATTCAGTTACTCAGCTTTCGAAACAGGTAACAGGAATGAAAACCACTATGTCGGGACAATTGGCAAATCTGATTATTACCGAAGTAGGAGCTTCTTCGGGATTATTGTCCAACAATGGTAATAAGAATCAGAGTCAGTCGGGTGTAGTCGAACGCCGGCTCGATACTGAGAGCATTTCATACGATAAAAAAAATGTTCCCGATGATAAGATAATAATTAAATCTCCTGTTAAAGAACATATTATTGACCAGGAAATTATTTTTGAGTGGAGCAGTTTTAAATCCGAAAATGAATATGAATTTTATCTTACTGACAGGTACGACCGGCTTGAGCTTTCAAGGACAACTAAAGATACTTTTATTGTTGTCAATACACAACAGATAAAACTGGAAAAAGGTTATTATTATTTTTGGAGAGTCGTAGTCAAGCATAAACCCGAATTAAAATCTGATGAGGCATGCTTCATGGTACTGACTGACAATGAAATAAAGCAAATTAACGATTCTCTGAAAATCCTGAAGGGTGAATTAGGAAATGAGCAATCTGCCCCCTCGATGTTAATGTATGCTGTTTTCTTCGAGAAATACAATTTGATTAATGAAGCGAAATCATCTTATCTCAGTGCGTTGAAATTTGCACCGGACGTAGATGTTTACAGCCATTTGTATCAAAATTTCTTAAAAAGGCATTATCAGTCGGGATTCTGATTTTTGTTTATGTTAAATTAATCATGGAAAACTAATATGAAAAAAATATTTCTTTTTACTTCGCTATTGTTAATTTTTTGTTTCGGAATTGCACTATCAAAAGAATTTAAGTTTTGTGTACTTGGTAAGAAGGGAACCGTTCAGGTAAAGACCTCGCATTCTAAGAAAACCGAAGAGGTCAAAACAGGTGATAAATTGTTTTTGAATGACAACCTTATTATCGGTGATGGTTCTTATATAGGTCTCGTTCACAGCAATGGAAAAACTATTGAAATTAGTAAACCCGGCAGCTACAAAATTTCTGAACTATCCTCTTCTGCCGAGGGTAGAAAGACTTCTGTCTTTCCCAAACTTGCTGAAATGATTTTTAATAATGTTAGTAAGAAAGGGTCTTTATTAACTGATAAAAGCAATAAATCAGAAATGAAAACGGGAGGGTATATCGAAAGGGGAATCGGAGAAGTGAACTTACCAATTGTTTCTCCTCTTAAAAACCATTTTATTAATAGGAATATCACACTTTGCTGGAATAGCTACAAAGATAATTCCGAATATGTTTTTAAATTAATGAACAGGTTTAATAAAGTACTATTGACAAAAACCTCGACCGATACCTGTATAAGCTTCGATGCAGAATCTTTAAAACTTGAAAAAGGAATTTATTATTTCTGGGTGGTTAATCTGGCTTCAGATACGGATTATAAATCCCATGAAGCATGTTTCAGGTTGCTTTCGGACAATGAAATTGTAACCATAAACGATACTCTTAAAGAATTAAAAGAAGAAATGGGCGTTGATAATACTGCTGCATCAAACATTGTTTATGCATTTTTCTACGAACAGAATAATCTTTATGACGAAGCAGCTAATGCTTACAAGCAGGCAATTAATATGGCCCCCGGTGTTTATGATTATGTAGTACTATACGAAGGTTTTTTATCGAGGACAAAATCTTCGGAAAAGTGAAATTATTTTCTCCGATATAAATAGGATGTATAATGAAATCTTTACTAATAATATTGTTTGTTTTATTATGGGTCATTCCGCTCCAATCGCAGAGTTATGAATTCTGTGTTCTCGGGAAATTGGGTAATTGCTATGTTCGGTTATACGGAAATAAGGAATGGTCAGAATTGAAAACCGGTGACCAGTTAAAGCATAGTGATTTGATTTCCCTGAAAGATAATTCCTACCTTGGACTCGTTCATGCTTCAGGTAAGACTATGGAGTTGAAGCAAGCAGGGGAATATAAAATTTCGAAATTAGCAGATGACCTTAACGAAAATACTGCCTCCATGCTTCCCAATCTTCTCGAAGTTATTTTTGGAAAGAAAACAAATCTGAAAGACATTTTGGAATCCAAGCAAAGCAAAAAAGTTTATTCAAAAGGTGCAATCGAGAGAGGAATCGAACTTGAACAGATTTCGGTTCTTTCCCCAAAGAAAATAATTCTCATATCTGAAGATGTAAATTTGCTTTGGGGCAAGCTCCAATCAGATGATAAATATGAAATTAAAGTAACAGACAGATTCAATAAAATTATTTTTTCTAAAATAATTCCTGACACATCGATTTCCATCAATCAGAAATTGATTAATTTGGAAAAAGACCAGTATTATTTTTGGAGGATTAATCTTCTGGCAAATCCCGAAATCAGGTCTGATGAGGGCTATTTCCTGTTCTTATCGGACAAAAGAATTGCTGAAATAAAAAATAATGTTGAACTTATGAAAAAAGAATTGGGAGGCAGGGAAACTTCAGTTTCAAAAATTCTGCTTGCCTATTATTATGAAAACAATCTTCTCGTCAATGAAGCAGAGAAGGAATTCAGGGAGGCGATTGAACTCTCCCCGGATGTGATTGATTATAAAGATTTATATGATGCATTTAAATTGAGGATGAATATTCAAAGGTGATTAATATGAAACTAAATAAATTATTTTTCCTGATATTTTTAATATCATTTTATTATATATCAAATTCACAGGAACCTGAATTCAGGGTACTTGGTAAACGCGGAAATGTAGATTTCCAGTCAAAGGGGATGGGATGGTCTGATATCAAGACCGGAGACCAGCTTTTCAAAAATGATAAGATTAAAATCGGAAACGAATCCTATCTTGGTCTGGTTCATTCTTCGGGAAAAACTGTGGAAATAAAAAAGGAAGGCACTTATAATATTTCAAAATTATCAAAAGAAATATCAGCTTTCCGTAGTTCTACTACAAAACGATTTGCTAAATATATTGTAGATGAAATTACTTCCGGGGACGATATGCTTTCGCAAAAGAAATATAAGCGAAGTATGGAGAATACCGGTGCGGTTGAAAGGGCGACAGGGGGAGATATCAGCTATACAGCTACATTTTCGTCTCTTTCCGGGACTGATCTTTCACAATATTCTGCTCTTAATGATGCTATTGACTGTGTTATTAAAACAGATAAGAATTATATCAGAATTAAATATCCCAGAACTTCTTATGTCATGGATAATGTTGTAAATTTTGTTTGGTACAGGAACAGTACATGTTCGGTATATGAATTTGTAATCACTGACCGAAGCGACAATGTTATTTATTCAACAAAGACATCCGATACTTCACTTCAAATAAATTTATCCGAATTAAAACTCTTAAAGGGGACAAATTATTATTGGTTTCTCAAAAGCAATGATTTGAAGTCGGACTCTTATTGCTTCAACTGGCTCAACGATTATGATATGAAGCGTTTAAATGATGACATTGAACCGATTCTCGACGAAATGGCTAAAGGAAAAGATGCAGCAAGCTTGATGCTTCTTGCTTCCGTTTATGAAGATGAGAATATTATGAATAGAGCTCTCGATGCTTATGAGGACGCTCTTAGTATCGAACCCGATGTAGATGGTTACAAGACTTTGTATGCCCGTTATCTAAGTCGCATCGGATTGGAGGACGAAGCATTAAGATTAGTTAAGTAATTTTTAATGCTTTATTACCAATATCTTTTCTATAAAATTTATTTGCAAAATTGATTTTGCCTACAGCATTGTATGCATTATCAATTGCACCTTTTAAGGAATTACTTATACCTGTTACGCCAAGTACTCTACCTCCATCGCTTAGTATTTTCCCGGTACTTGTTTTTGTACCAGAATGATAAACAATAGCACCTGATTTTTCTGCCTCGTCAATTCCCGTGATTGCATATCCCTTCTCATAACTGTCAGGATATCCTTCAGAAGCTAATATGACACAACATGCGAATTTTCCGCTCGTTTCCTTCATTGCAGATTTGTCAATTTTCCCAATTGCAGCAGAATAAAGCAATTTCGCGAGGTCACCTTCGAATAATGAAAGTACGGCTTGTGTTTCCGGGTCTCCAAATCTGGCATTAAATTCCACTACACTGGGTTCTCCATTATCAATCATCAATCCTGCATAAAGGCAGCCGATAAACGGAAATCCTTCCGATTGCATTCCTTCAATCGCCGGCTTGAGTATTTTGTCTTCTACTTTTTTTAATATATTTTCATTTACAATTGGTGCAGGTGAATATGCTCCCATACCGCCTGTATTCTTGCCTTTGTCTCCATCCAATGCACGTTTATGGTCTTGTGATGAGGGGAGAGTTATAAAATCCTTACCATCGCATATTGCTAATATAGAGGATTCCTCTCCTTTAAGAAATTCTTCGATTACAACCTTTTTTCCTGCATCGGAAAATATGCCACCAAACATGCTTCTTAATGTATCAATTGCTTCATGTAATTCATTTGCAATTATTACGCCTTTACCTGCCGCAAGTCCGTCTGCCTTTATTACAACCGGATAATTACATCCGTTTAAATATTTCTCTGCATCTTTTATATTTTCATTATCAAATATTTTGTATTTGGCTGTTGGGATATTATGTCTGAACATGAACTCCTTGGCAAAACCTTTTGAAGATTCGATGCTTGCAGCCTTTTTTGACGGTCCGAATACTTTAATCCCCGCTTCATTCAAAATATCGGTAATCCCTTCAGCCAATGGTTGTTCCGGTCCGACTACAACTAAATCAATTTTTTTTGACTTGCAAAAATCAATTACCAATGGATATTCGAGCTTAATATCGGCTTTTGGAGCGTATTGCCATATTCCCGGATTCCCGGGATAACTATATAATTCATCAACAGAAGATGATTCTGATAATTTTCTTGCTATTGCATGCTCTCTTCCGCCACTTCCGATTAATAATATATTCATTAATGTCCGTAATTGTTAATTATTCCATAATCAAATTTAAAGACAATTGAACCTTTCTCAAAGTTTTAGTCAAAACTAATTTAGGTTAATAAATGAATTTTCTTTATACTTTGAATTTTTTTATTTAGATTGAAAATAACAAATAATTAATTCGGTATTTTTTATGTAAATCGAATTAATAAAATACGTAAAAAAGGGCGAATTCTATTGCCTGGAGATTATATTATTATTATTTTTTTCCTTTAATACTTATTCATTCTTTTGTTGTAACAAATTTTTGCGATTGGTACATCAAAATGCTGAAGCTGGAAGAAATATTCTTTAAAGAATTCTATGTGAACCCCGAGATAATTATTATTCGAAAGGGTAACGATGGCACAATATTTGAAATCAATGATACCTTTTGTAATATTCTCGGTTATTCGAGGGAATCATTGCTCGGGAAAAAATATGAAGATTTCAACTTTTTCATTGACGATAAGAATAAATCAATATATCTCGACAATGTCAGATTTAAAAATGAAACAAGAAATTTAAATTTAAAATTATATGATAAAGAAAAAGAATTACTGAATGTAAATTTAACCGAAAATATTATTAATGCAGACGGAGAGCCGTATTTCATTACAATTATCAATTATGAAAATATTCGAAGTAAGATAAATAAAAGAATTGGTAAAAAAGTAACTGACAAAACGATGCGAAATGAAAGCAGGAAATCTGAATCGGATGACCTGATGATTCAGATTGAAAGATTTATTTCTGACAGAAACAGGGCTGAAAGGTTCTTGCTCGATTCTGAAAAAAGACACAGGTCTTTTTTCGATGATTTGCCGATTGGGGCATACAGAACGACCGAAGACGGTAGATTCCTGAGTGTTAATAATGCATTTGCTATTCTTCTCGGATTCGATAATCCTGAAGATTTAAAAAAGCATAATGCTATGGAATTTTATATGAGGTCTCAGGACAGGACTTCACTGATTGAAAAGCAAAAAAAGGTTTATGGTATTGTTAAGGCAGAATATAAAGTAAAGCGTATGGATGGAAATGTTATTTGGGTTAGGGATAACGGTAAAGTTATTTATAAGGATGATGGTTCGGTTGATTATCTTGAAGGTGTATTAGAAGATATTACAAGACAAAAATTAGCTCAGGCATCACTAATTGAAAGTGAAGTAAAATATAAAAAGTTATTTGAAAACTTATATGATATATATTTTAGCATTACACTTGAAGGTGAATTCACAGAAATTTCTCCTTCAGCCGAAACCATTCTCGGATACTATCCCGATGATATTATCGGCAGAACTATTTTTGATTACGTTGATAATCGTCAATTTTTAAATGAAGCATTATCCGATTTAAAAAAATCACTTAAAATCCTTAATCGTGCCTTGCTAATCAGGAATAAGCAGGGTGATGATGTCCATCTACTAATAAACGCATACTTTTATTTTGATAATATAAGGAATAAACGGAGCATTGCCGGGATTGCAAGAGACATATCAATACAAAAACAGTATGAAATTGATTTACTCGAAGCTCGTGAATATGCAGAACTGATAAATAGGGTTACTCCGAGTTGTACCTTTACAGTAGATAAAAATGGAATTATCACAAGCTGGAATGAAAGGACAGCTGCTTTAACCGGCTATTCGGCATCCGACGTAATCGGTAAAAAATGTTCTTTGTGTTTGTGGAACGGTTACCATAAAGAATGTGCCTTCTTTGACGACAGAATCAAAAAACCTGTTTACGGGAGGGAAATTGAAATTAAAATCAAGAGCGGAGACACCAGGATTATCGCAGTTAACATTGATTATCTCAGGAATTCCGTTGGTGAGATTATTGGCGGAATCGAAAGCTTTGATGATATCACAGACAGAATCAGAACTGAAGAAGCTTTGTTTTGGCAGGCAGGGGTGAACCATGCATTTGCCGATTTATCAAAGGCAATTATTTCCATGCTTTCTGTTAAAGATACTTCCAAACTTATTCTTGAACATGCAAGGAGATTAACAAACTCAACTTTTGGTTTCATTTCTGTGTTTAATCAGGAAACACTCAAATTTGAAATTTCCGCTATTATGAGTTCTCAAACCAAAGATTATATTCATTGGGAATTTTATCCCGAAGATGTTGAATTCAATGATTTCTGGTACTGGACTTATATTAATAAACATTATATTTTAACTTCTTCCGCAAAATCCGATGACAGGTTAAATTCTATTTACCAGTATTATAAAGATATCGAGCATTTTGTGTCCGTACCCCTTGTTTCAAACAATGATGTAATCGGAATTATTGCAATAGCTTCGATGGATAATCCTTATGGTGAAGATGACCTTGAAATATTAAACAGAATGTCCTCTTTATTTATAGTAGTTTTGCAAAGGATTAAAGCCGAAGATGATATTAAATCCGCTTTGGTCAAAGAACAGGAATTGAGCGAATTAAAATCCAGGTTTATCTCCATGATTTCACATGAGTACAGGACTCCTTTAACCGCTATAGCCCTTACAAAAGATTTGCTGAAAGAACACTGGGAAAAAATCGATGTTCAGACAAGAATCGAACAGTTGGATAAAATCCAGCACTCGATTGATGTCATGAATTCTCTTCTTGACGACATAATAATGTACAGTAAAGTAGAAGTTGGAAAGCAAATCTACAGGCAGAGAAAAATCAACATCAGCCAGTTCTGTCTCGATATCGTCAATGAAATACAATACACAGCCAATTATAAAGTGAAAATAAATTTTGAATTTACCGGTGATAATAAGGTTATTTATACCGATGAAAATCTTCTCAGGCAAATTGTAAGGAACCTTCTCTCTAATGCAATTAAATTTTCTTCTCATGGAAGTGAAGTTGATTTTCAAATCGCATCATCTGAAAATGAAATAACATATACGGTAACCGATTATGGTGTCGGTATTCCGGATGATGATAAAGAGAATGTTTTTGAACCCTTCTTCAGAGGAAAAAATATAATTACAACTTCGGGAACCGGATTGGGCTTATCAATAGTCAAGAATGCCGTTAATATTTTAGGTGGTAATGTCTCTTTCCATAGTGAAATTGGAAAGGGAACAGCTTTCAAAGTTGTTATACCCGGAAAAACAAATAATTAAAATTGTTTGTATTGCTCGATTAACCCCTTATTTTTTTTATTCTTTCATAAACCGTCGGATGAGAGTAGTTCAGAAAAACATAGAAAGGATGAGGTGTCAGATTCGACAAATTATCCTTTGATAGTTTCTTAAGTGCTGTTATCAAATCCTCACCTTTTCCGGTCGTTTCGGCAGCAAACCTGTCTGCCTCATATTCATTTTTTCTTGACAGGATATTCATAAATATTGAAAGTATTTCTTCAATTGGAGAGTATAACATTCCGAAGAAAATTAATCCGCCATAAATCGGCAAATCATTCATATAAAATGCTTCGAATAATCCTTTTTGACTCAGGAAAATCGAAAGCAAGTAAAATATTACTCCGTTATGGATGAATCCGATTAGAATACCTGTTAGTATATGTTTCTTTTTGTAATGACCGATTTCATGAGCTAAGATAGCAACAATCTCATTCACAGTATGATTCTTTATCAATGTGTCGAAAAGTGCAATTCTTTTGTATTTGCCGAATCCTGTGAAAAAAGCATTTGACTTCGAGCTTCGCCTCGAACCGTCAATTACGAAAATATTCTTTAATGAATATTTGATATTCCCGATAAATTCTGTTATAGCATTTCTCAGTTCACCCTCCTCGAGAGGTGTGAATTTATTGAATATTGGCATTAGCCATCTCGGTGCAATAAACTGAATGAGCAATGTGACAATTGTCAAGCCCAGCCAACCATATAACCAGGCATTTGCTCCGGTATATTCAAGTATATATAATATTCCGGCAAGTATTGGTATTCCGAGAATTAATCCCAAAGCAAGTGATTTTAAAATGTCAAGAATGAAAGTCTTTACAGTTGTTTTATTGAATCCGAACTTTTCCTCTATAACAAACGTAGAATAAATCGAAAAGGGAAGTGATATTATCGAATTTGCGACTATAAGTACTCCGATAAAAGCAATACCTCTGATTGTACTGTTTTCTGATATTGGACTAATCAAATTATTTATGAAAGGGAATCCTCCGCTAAACCAAAAAACCAACATTACTACAAGACTGAATATTGAAGAAACATATCCGAATTTTGTTCTTACTTTAAGGTATTTCTGTGATTTGGTGTATGTTTCACCGTCATAAGTATCACGGAATTCTTCCGGCAACTCCGTTTTGATATTTTTTATATTCAGATAATCGGCAACTGCATCGAGTAAAAAACTCAATACAATTGTTGTTAAAATAATAATTGCATATATGTTCATAATATTCCTTTTTTGTGCTGATTTATTTCTAATTATCGTTTTTCCCTTCAACTTATTTTTTCTGTGTTAATAGATAAACTAATATTATTTTGCATTAAAACGAACAAACATTATTGGAGTAAAAATGAAAAAAGTTGTCGTCTTTGGTGCAGGCATGGTCGGTTCGGCTATGGCTCTCGATTTGTCTAAGGATTATATTATTACATCTGTTGATTTTAATGAGCAAAATCTTCAGAAACTCAATGAAAATAACATTAATACCATTGTCTCTGATTTTACAGATTGTGAAAAAATTAAAGATATTGCCTCTCAGAATGACCTTATAATCGGAGCTGTTCCCGGTTTTCTCGGATTTAATTTTTTGAAGGAAATAATTTCAACAGGTAAAAACATTGTAGATATTTCCTTTTTCCCTGAAGAACCATTTTTACTTGATGAATTAGCAAAGCACAACAATGTTACTGCTGTTGTTGATTGCGGTGTAGCACCCGGCATGAGTAACCTCATTCTCGGCTATCATAATAAAAGAATGACAGTAGAAGATTTTATATGCTATGTCGGCGGCTTGCCTGTCGAAAGAGTTCAGCCGTTTGAATACAAAGCTCCATTTTCACCTATAGATGTAATAGAAGAGTACACCCGTCCCGCGAGGATTGTTATTGACGGAAAAATAGTAATAAAAGAGCCCCTTTCCGATTCCGAATTCCTGGAATTTGCTCATATCGGTACACTCGAAGCATTCAACACAGACGGCTTACGTAGTCTTATCGAAACGATGAAAATTCCGAACATGAAAGAGAAAACATTGAGGTATCCAGGGCATATAGATAAAATAAAGTTCCTAAAGCAATCAGGTTTCTTCAGCGAAAAGGAAATTATTATCAATAATCAAAAAATCAGACCTATTGACCTCACAGCAAAAATTCTTATCGACAAATGGAAACTCGGTAAGGAAGAGGAAGAATTTACTGTTATGCGAATCTATGTCGAAGGATTTGTTAATAAGAAACTCGAAATGTATCAATATGACTTGTTCGATAAATATGATGCTGTAACCAAGATATCCTCAATGGCAAGAACCACCGGTTATACAGCCACAGCAGTTGCCAATCTACTCCTTCAGGGAAAATTTGACAGGAAAGGAATAATTCCACCAGAATTTATTGGCGAGGATGAAAATTGTTTTAATTCAATTCTATCGTATTTGACTGAAAGAAATGTCATCTACCGTTTGAAAAAGTATTGACTGTTATTGGTTTCTGTTGTGTTTGATAAATTGGAATCAGTGCCACGCAATTTCTCCATTAACAATGGTAGCTACAGCTTGAGTATTATTAATATAAGCTTCATTACATTCGAGTATATTCTGATTGAGAATAGTCAAATCTGCAGTCATTCCTATCAAATTATCAGAATATTGAAATCCTTCTTCGAATATTTTATGAGGTGTTATACTATATGAATCTAATGCTTCCTCCCTGCTGATTTTCTCTTCAGAATACCAACTCTCATTACTGTCAAATGGCACTCTTCGTATAAAAGCATCTATTCCTGTAATCGGATTATGGCTTTCAATAGGGAAATCAGAACCGGCTACAAGCGTTCCTCCATTGCCCAAAACAGATTTCCATGGATATGCATACCGGCATCTTTCTCCAAGCCGTTTCTCAGCCATCGGTGCATCGCTTAAGCAATGTGTCGGCTGAACCGATGTTATTAAATTTTTATATTTCAAATATTTCAATTTTTCAGGGCTTATTGTCTGGGCATGTTCAAGCCGCAGTATCGAATCTTTATATGCAATTCCTTGTTCAATCAGTCTTTTATACGTTTTCAGTACAATTGAATTTGCCTTGTCGCCAATTGCATGTACAGCAATATAAAATCCTTTTTCCAAACCTTGCTTTGCTTTTTCAAGCAGTTCATTTTCATCAATCAGCATCAGCCCGTTGGTATTGGCATCATTATAATTGTCGAACAATGCTGCACCTCTCGAACCGAGTGCCCCATCAGCATAAAATTTAAGTCCGTTTATTGAAAAATTGGTAAATGTCTCAGGCAAATACTCATAATTCTTCCACTCATCTTTTTGCGCAGATAGATATGATTTTATTTTTATCGGTAATTTCTTTTCTCTGTCAAGTTCGATATACACACTCACGTTCTCCGGATGCAAATCCATTTCATGCACCTGTGTCAATCCCTTAGAAGCAAGTTCATTACACGCTGCTATTATCAATTCTCTTAATTGGTTTTTCTCATACTTGGGAATAAATTTCTTTACCAAATCCATTGCATTATCAACAAGAACTCCTGTTGGATTACCACTTCTGTCTTTGTTGATTTTTCCACCAATGCTGTCAGGAGTATATTTATCAACACCGGCAATTTGTAATGCTTTAGAATTCACCCATGCCGCATGTCCATCCACTCTTGCAAAATAGACTGGAATACCCGGATAATAATAATCGAGTAATTTCAAATCGACAACTGCCGGATTTGTCCATAGCTCTTCATTCCAGCCGCGTCCAGTTAACCATTCGCCTCTGAATCGCGGATTCAGTAAGGACCATTCCACACACTCTTCGGCGCTTCTGCATTTACTCAAATCCAGTTCAGTCAGCTTTGAACCCAGGGCAGCAATATGTCCATGGCAGTCAACGAATCCGGGATATGCCCAAGCGTCTTTAAATTCCAAAACTTTTCCTTTATTAATTATTATCACACTTCCCGGAGTAAAATCAGTGGATTCTATCCTTCCGTTATTTATTATTATTTTTCCCTGGAATAGTTTCATATTACATTTTTATAAATAATAAAAAAGCCGGAAAAAAACCGGCTTTTAACAATTAAATAATTAATTGACTATGCAATTATCCTTCGAGCGGGAAAATACACTCTACTGGACATACGGTTTTGCACTGCGGTTCATCAAAATGGCCTACGCATTCAACACATTTTTCCGGGTCAATTACAAAGTATTCTGGTCCCTCCGATATTGCTTGTGTCGGGCATTCCGGTTCACATGCAGCACAGTTAATACATTCATCTGTTATCTTTAATGCCATGAAAATTCCTCCAACTTATTAAAATCATTAAACATTCTCGTTTTTTCAAAACTTAAAAATCAAACTTAATTATTTTTTACTACAAAAAAAACTTTTTCATCTTTTATTAAATAATGTAAACCAATCTATTGATGGTGCTAAATGCCTGCTATCCATGTGTGTTGCAATAGACGGAACTGCTACCCACAACTTCCATTTTTTGCCAAAAAGCAATTGTTTCCAGTTGTGAATCCATCCTTTTATGAATACTTTCATCATCCTCTTATCAATAAATAAATATTTTATTAAGTTTAATGGATTATATAATTTATACTTTGTCAAACTCAGCCACAAACTTGTATCATAGTTGTTCTTAGTATAAGTTCTGAATGTATTTTTTATTTCAGATAGAATTGATTTTGTTGTTAAAAATGTCATGCAAGTTGTTGCACCTGTTCTCCAATTTTTCCCTGAATCTGTTTTTACATCATATTTATAATTGTGTATATGATACTCATAATAATCCGGATGGTTATATGGTGTAACAAAATGAACGTCTTCGTTCTTTTTTATAAAATCAATCATTAAACTAAACTGATTTGGGAGATAAAAATAATCATCCTCAGCGAAATATACGAATTCGGAATCGTTCTGTTCAGACAATAGTTCAATTTGTTTTCCAAATGTACCTGGATTTCCTAAACCCGGTAGATTTATAAATTCGGTATTTTCTGATTTGATATATTTCTTAAACAATTCTTCATATTCAGACGGGCAATTGTCGAGTATAATCCAAAATTTAACCTTTAATATCCCGAGTGAATCAATAAAAGATTTCAGGCATAATTCAGACAATTTGTATTTGTCATCTGCGAAAATTGGAGGTTTCTTGGAAACTTTGGGATATATCCTGTATGCAACTGCAAGGTCGTATTTTGATTCATTCATTTTATTCTAATTTTCAATTCCGTAATCATCGAGTTTCCTGTAAAGCGTCCTCTCGCTAATGCCGAGTGAATTTGCCGCGTGCCTTCTGTTACCGTTGTATTTTTCCAAAGCTAATGTAATCAGTTTCTTCTCCATATCCTCCAACCGCATTAATTCTTCTCCAATCTTTCCTTCTTCATTATCATCGTTAATTGAAATCATTGGTTCGGACATCATTATTTTATCCTTCAAATCCTCGAGCCGTGTATTCAATGTAATGAAATATCTCTTTAAATCAGTTATATCATTTTTTATTTCGAGTAAAGTCCTGAAAATCAGCTCCAACTCTATGTTTCTTGGCTCTGCATATTCTCTAAGTGGTATCATCGAAACTTCTGATGCCAAAGGGTCTCTGCTCGCAGGTGGCAATGCCGGCGCTATGTGCCGTCTCAAAATGTCCGGTGTAATGTATGTTGCCTGCTCGAGTGTTATCATCGTTTCTATCAGATTCCTTAACTCTCTTACATTTCCCGCCCAGTTCATCCCCTGCAATATTTTGACAGCATCTTCTGTAATACCGTCATATTTCAATGATAACTTCTCAGATACTTTTTGTGCAAAAAATTCAACTAATAAAGGAATGTCTTCTATATGCCTTCGAAGTGGAGGTAATTCTATCTGAACTGATTTCAACCGGAAATACAAATCCTGCCTGAAATTCCCTTCCCTCACTTCATATACAAGGTCCCTGTTTGTAGCTGCAATTACTCTCACGTCAACTTTTCTTATTGCAGATGAGCCAAGCCGTGCATATTCTCCCGATTCGAGTATTCTGAGTAACTTTACCTGGGTTCCTACCGGCATTTCACCTATTTCATCGAGAAATATCGTTCCTTTATCAGCCGATTCAAAAAAACCTCTTCTTTGGTCTATTGCTCCTGTGAAAGCTCCCTTCTCATGCCCGAACAGTTCTGATTCAAGAAGTGTTTCAGGTATTGCACCGCAATTCACACTGATGAATGGAGCTTTTTTCCTGTTGCTTAATCCGTGAATTGCATTAGCAAATATTTCTTTTCCTGTTCCGGTCTCACCTGTGATTAATATGGTTAAATCCGTTGGTGCCGCCTGAACAAGCTTTTGAGTCGCTTCATTCATGATTGGAGATTTCCCGATGATTCCGTATCTCATCTGAAGCATATTTAAAATATTCCTATCATTTGCTAAAATATTCATTCAGATTAATTTCATTTTCTCCATTGTTAATTCATATAATTACAAAAATACTTCACAACATTGAATCTGTATATATTTATTGGTTATTTTATTTATAGGTATGTATAATATGGAAATCTCATTATAGATTATTATTATATCCCGGGATAAATTAAAATTCAAAATTAATACCGCAATACATTTATTTTATCGAAAATAATTTAAAGCTGGTGGTATTTAATCCACTCTTCCCATCCGCCTGCATATAAATACACACGCTTGAATCCAAAGCTTTGCATAATTTTGATGACCTCGTGACTCAAGTCGCAAGTACCCCCATCACAATAAACCACATAAAGTTTTTCCCTTTCTAATGACGCAATTTTCCCGATATGAGCATCTCCTACTTCATAAGGGAAAATATTGATTGCTTTGCCTATGTGTGCCTTATTATAATTATCCGGATTTCGTGCATCAATGAAAATTACATCAGGTCTGCCGAGAAGTTTAATAACTTGTTTGTATGATATTTGAAGTATCCCATCATCAGATTTAATTGATTTGATGCTGTCTTTTTTTGCTATGATTGAATTATTTATTAACTTTTTTGAAGTATCTTTTCTTACTAAAAGTGAGTCTTTTGATTTCGTCGTGTCAGAAATCTTTTCTAATCCTCCAAATAAGATAGAATCGCTTACAAAAACACTCTTCTTACTTTCCTGTATCAATGGAAGTGGCTTATCTGAGAAAATATTATACACTAATCCAAGAACTGCCGCCATCAATAATATAATTAATACCTCTTTAAAAGTTTTATTCATAATTTAATCTCAAATTTCCTATAATCAACCTTTTTATAATTCATTTTAAATTTAATTAAACGCTCTGTGCTTTTTAATAATCTCATAAGCCATATTTATCTCCTGCGTCTTCTGCTCAGCCAACTGCTTTAATTCACTCCCGAGATTAGCTACTCTGTCCGGATGATATTCCTTAATCTTCTGTTTATAAGCCGATTTGATTTCATCTGTTGTTGCATTTTGTTTTAAACCAAAAATAGAATACGCTTTGTCCAATGTTAAATCTTTTTTATTTTCTTCTTTTTTATTTGTTCCAGTCTTATACTTATAGGAACTTTTCTCCTTAGATTTATCATTATTCAATTCATCAATTATCCTCTTCAATTCTTCATCTGGATATTCATCTAACTTATAAGATGAAGTTTTACTATCATCAAATTCTGATTTTATAAATCTCGATAACCGGTTAATTAATTGACCCATATTATTATTTTTGACTTTATTCCGAATTAACTAAGTTTTTGAAATCAAAAGACGAAATTGTTTGGAATTATTTATATTTGTTATTAATTGAAGTAAATTTACATCTTTAATCCGATGCTGAAATACCCGAGATAAGGTCCCCATTTCACCCTGTTTGGTTCCTGGAGAAAATAAAAGCTTTTCCCCAATGAAAATTTTGCAGGTCCTGCAGGTGTGTCGAAAGATACAGTCCCTCCGATTCCATGTTTGAAATCTCCAACCTTTATTTCCTCGGTCTCTTTCCAAATAGCACCAACATCATAGCGAAATGAAAGAAAAGTGTCAAAAAATAATTTAATCGGTAATTTTGCCCTGTAACCGAGTGATGCTTTGACTATTTGCCTTCCTCTTTCTTCCTCGTCTCTCATTCCAAAGAAATTATCTTCGCCTCCTAATCCGAAAAATTCAGGTAATGGAAGCGTTACGTCTGCAAATCCAAAAAACAATTCCGGTTTTATAGTGTGTGGGCCAATTGAATAATTTTCCGAAATGTATAATAATGCCTTGGAAAAACTTATTGAATCCTTTGTCGGGAACATAGACGTTTCCAACGATAAATCAATCAACCCACCTTTTGTTGGAAACTCAGCGTTGTTCTCTGAATCGAAAATCGTCCCGATTTTTACCGTATTGAATTTTTTAAATGCTGAAGCAATAGTATCCTTATTGAAATATCTTTGATTCTCTAATCGAAGTTCTAATGTCAATGTGCCGTTTTTTTCTATTTGTGTTCCGAAACCGCTTTTAAATCCATAATTCTCTTCGGTCAATTCTCCGTCTCGTTCCCTTTCAAATCTTCCCGGTTCGGTTATTTTTTTCTCTATATATTTATATACATCTCTTTTACCATAATACCCCTGTAAGCTGAACGTAAGCATTGTCTCGAAAATTCTTGGCACCTGGAAACTTACTGTCGAATTATAATTTCTGCTTCCTCCCGAAACCCGGGCATCTATCCTGTCACCAAGATTTAGCATATTGTCTTGTATCAATTCCAAGCCCAATTGACCATATCTTTCATTATCAACTCTTCCTGCCAATCTGATTGTTTGTGTTCCTATTTCTTTAACTAATACATTCAGGTCAACCCCGGGTTCGTCGGGTTGTTTATTTAACTCTATTCCCACATCACTGAACAATCCGCATGAAATCAGGTTTTCCCATCCGTCTATTACCTTAATTATATTTAACGGTTCTCCAATTTTAACATTTATATCTCTTAATACAAGAAAATCATTTGTACTTCTGTTCCCACTGATATTTATGGTATTTAATTTTCCCTTATCAAAAAACAATATGAGTTTCCCCGTTTTATCATCAAAAATTCCGTTCATAAGAGATGATACGGAATAGTTCTCTTTTCTTAATTCTCTTAATATATATTCGGCAATCTCAAATTTTGATTTCCTATTGTATATATCGTGACCTAATCCCAAATCCTTGTTGAAATTTTTCATTCTGATTATTTGATTGTCAGCCCACCTTGCCTCGGTTGTTAAGAGTAATGGGTATTGCGCTGCTTCCAAACGAAAAATAATGTTTTGATTTGATTTGACAATTTCATAATCAATCTGCTTGTATTGGTCTTTATTTGGCAGTTTCCATAAATAATCTAATATTTTTTGAAAAGTCAGGTTGTTTTTCTGGATGTAATCCATTAATACAATTGAATCCTGTTGAGTGAATTTCTTTAATTCTACTTTATTTATTGAAATATCTGATAATAAATTTTGAATCGGTTTAATATAATTCTCAAAAAAGCTCGAATCTCTTTTTCTCGTAATTAACTTTCTTATTTCATTTATTTTATTCTGAGCTGATAATTCCCCGATTTTAATTAATGAATCGAGATGAGTAAAATCAGAATTGGAATGTTCCCTGATGTCGGGTGTTATCAGTATATCGGCATTCTGCTGTGATTGTTTGCTGAAATACAGCATTAAAATTGAAACGACCTGGTCTGCAAGATTCCAGGGTTTGCTCAATTCTTCGGCAGGTAATAATGGTGATATTGTATTTATTGCTAATATCAAATCCGGTTTGAATTCCTTCGCCGCCTCTACGGGAATATTTGCCATTAAGCCGCCGTCAACAAGTATCATTGAATCTATCCTTACAGGTGTGTATCTAAGCGGTACGGCGGCGCTCGCACGCATTGCCGTCACCAGGTTTCCCGATTTTAACGATACTGTTCTTCCTTTCACTAAATCCGAAGTTACCGAACGGAACGGGTATTTTAAATTATCAAAATTTCCGTTCCCCTGGTAAGGAGCGTTCCATACTAATTTCTGCAAAAAAGCATTGAATTTTGTACCAAGCGATATTGCCTCCGGAACTACAAATTGAAAATTGTTAAATCTGAGTGTAATTAAACTCCGGTCCTGTATCATTTTCTGGTCTAAAAATAGCTCGCTCCTGTCTTGCTCCCTTCCTAGAGAAAAAATTTCATCCCAACCTGTGTTAACCATTATCGAATCAAGTTCTTCCGGAGTATAGCCGACTGCATATAAACCTCCTATTATTGCTCCGATGCTTGTCCCTATTATATAATCCGTAGGAATATTTTCTTTGACTAATTCCTTGAGCACACCTATTTGTGCTATGCCCCTCGCTCCGCCTCCGCTAAGTACGATTGCTATTTTGGGATGTAAATATTCAAATGCCGGTATCGTTTTACTAAATAAAATACTATCACCAATCTCTGTCCCTACCGAATATACTTCAGCAGGTATTAATAATGGAATTATTAACAATAAGTATATAAAAAGTTTCTTATTCACAATAATCGATATAGAATTTTAATTTATTGAGTTTAACGTATCTCAAATTCCGTATAATCGTTGGTAATATTGCTGTAATTAGCAATTACCTTTTCTACGTGTGACATCATAGGTCCCTTTTGTAAATAATTTTTCATCAGTTCGATTGATGATTTTTCTCCTTCGGCTATTACATATACCGTCCCATCCCATCTGTTTTTTACATAACCTTTCAAACCAAGTGTCACGGCATGCTGGTAAACATAATACCTGAATCCGACTCCCTGTACAAGCCCTTCAACTATAAGTTCCGCCCTTATGTTTTCTTCCATCAGTAATTTATGTATTTACTCGGTTAATCTAAAACAATATCCTGCGCAATTTTTATAGCACTCTCCGGGTCAACCAATAATTCAACTAAATATAAGGCGAACTCGATTGCAGTTCCTGCACCCCTGCTTGTTATTATTCCTTCATCATAAATCACTCGTTGTTCCATATATGAGTATGTTATCAGCGATTCCTTTACTGATGGGTGGCTAGTCACCTTTTGACCGGGTTTTAATATATTATGTTCCGAAAGTATCATTGGAGCTGCACAAATTGCTCCTATCAAACCCTTTCCTGCTCTTTGTTTTCTCAACATCTCAATTAATTTTTCATTTTTTGTTAAATTTAAAGTACCTTTTGTTCCCCCGGGAATAATTATGGCATCGTATTCATCATTAATGTCAATATTACTTATTAATAAATCCGGAATCAATTTTGTACCCCTCGAGCAGGTAACAATTTCATGCTCACCTGCAACTTTTAAATTTAATCCTGCTCTCCTCAGTATATCAATAATTATAACAGCTTCCATCTCCTCGCTGCCATGTGTAATCACGAGTAAAACATTTTTTGACATAATTTTCCCTAATCACTAATAATTAAAGAACAAAAAAAGGAAAAAATTTCTTCATATTAAAAAAATTTGTTCTATATAGTAAATAAACTAATTAAAAAGACGATAATATTTATTTAAATAAGATGTTTTGTAATTATTTTTGTTTAATATATAAAATATTTAATTCGAAATAAAAAACATTTTTATGACTGCTGAAGAATATATTGAAAAAGGTGATTTAGCCGCTAAAAATTTTGATGTCGAAAAGGCACTGGATTTTTTTTCGAAAGCTATCCAGGAAAATCCCCGATCTCCATTTGCCTTTTTCAAACGTGCTTCATTATTATCTAAAGTCAAAATGCTTAATGAAGCTCTTGCAGACATTAATAGTTGCTTATTATTGAATCCCGAATTTTCCTTTGCTTATTTCAAACGGGGTATTATTTACCAATTAATGAAACAATTCAAAAAATCACTTGATGATTTTAATATTGCTATTGAAATTAATCCCGAATTTTCCCTTGCATTTTTTAAACGTGGTTATTCTTATCTGATGTTAAAAGTTTATGATAAAGCTACCGAAGACTTCGATAAAGCTATTGAATTGAACCCGGCATATCCGCAAGCGTATTTTCAGAGAGGAAATACTTTTTTTATTCAAAAGGATTTCGATGAAGCTATTGCTAATTATTCGAGAGTTATCAGATTAGACCCTAAAAATGAAAAGGCATATACTTCGAGAGGGATTGCTTATTCTAACCAAAAAAACTTTAAAGAAGCACTTAACGATTTTACACGTTCTATTATCATTAATCCGGAGTATATCCCAGGGTTTCTTCAAAGAGGTTTGATTTACAACAAAATCAGGCATTTCGATTCTGCAATGAAAGACTTCAATAAAGTAATCGAAATTAACCCTAACCTTGCCGATGGATATAATAACAGAGCTTTAACTTTCTTTTGTCTTAAAGAATATGATAAAGCAATAAATGATTACGACAGGGCTTTGAATCTAAGACCTAATTCTGCAAATGTTTATTGCAACAGGGGCAATGCATTCTATGGTCTGAAAAAATATAGAGAATCAATGCTCGATTATGATAAGGCATTATCACTGAATCCAAGACTCGAAACGGCTTACCTCGGCAAAGGTAATATTTTTGCTGCTATTGGAAGACATTCTGAAGCTATCAAAAATTATTCGAAGACTATTACTGTCAATCCCAAATTTATACAGGCATATATTGGCAGAGGTAATGTGTTTATGAAGATGAAATATTTTCTTAAAGCTCTCGAAGATTTTACTCTGGCTATCGAAATAAATCCCGAACATGCTTTTGCTTATCTTTACCGCGGTATTGCTTTTCGTTCCGAAGACAGGTATGATCTGGCTGGAAAAGACTTTAACGAATTTCTGCGACTCCACAAAATGAAAGACCAGGCAAATCTCCAGGTCCGTAAATGGCTGCGAAAAATGGATATGGAACCTATGTATTAGTATTTATATTTTGTTGTTTATACTTTATTACAATGTCCATCATTCTGTCCACTTTATTAATTCAATTTGTTCAAATTATTTTTTTTTCTTACTTTGTTCTTTTGTTTTAGTGTCTAAATCAACTTTGAAAATATATGAAAAATTTGAAAATCAATTCCCTGCTGCTTTGGATTAATTTAATTTTTGTTTTTGGATTTTTTGTTTTATATGCACAACCACCGTCAACTCCATGTGTCCCGATGGCAACAACCGATGCACCGGTTCATTGTGCTGTCAAATCGGGTGATACTTTGTTCATTGGCGGTTCTTTTATGATGTTGAGGAATCCCGATAATTCTATTGCATTGAGAAACAGAATTGCTGCAATTGATTTAAATACAGGATTTGCTTTACCATGGAATCCTAATTCCGACGGTCCGGTTTTAACTATGGCTATATCAGGAAATTTATTGTATGTTGGTGGTGGATTTTCAAATATTGGCGGACAGTTGAGAAATAATATTGCTGCATTGAAAACCGACACAGATTATTTTATTGCTAATACATGGAATCCCGATGCCAATAGTCTTGTTTCGAAAATAATTTTATCAGGTACTAATGTTTATTGCGCTGGTGGCTTTTCTTTAATCGGTAATGCCAGCAGAAATGGTTTGGCTTGTGTAACCACTATGATGGATGAGGATAATGCTACTTCCTGGAATCCGATCCCTAACGGTTCTGTTTTGGATATTGTTTTGGTCGGTAATACTATGTATGTTGCAGGTTCCTTTATTTCCATCGGAGGATTAAGCAGAAGTAATATCGCTGCTTTGAATACAACAAATAATAATGCCACTTCATGGAATCCTTTAGCAAATAACACAGTAATGGCAATATCTTGTCTCGGTAATACTTTGTATGCGGCAGGAAGTTTTACTTCAATTGGTGGACAAGCAAGGACAAGAATTGCAGCTCTCGATATGCTGGTTAATTCTAATAATGCGACTTCGTGGAATCCCGATGTTAACGGAACAATAAATACCTTAAAAGCTTTTAACGGTAGAATCTATATAGGCGGAACTTTTTCCTTGGTTAATAATATTTCAAGAAATTTCCTGGCTTCTCTCGATGCCTCACTAAACAGTAATAATACAACTTCGTGGAATCCCGTTTTAGATTCTTACGTAGAAAAAATCATCATTCAGGATTCAATCGTAATCATCGGCGGTAATTTTGCAAAAGTTAATAATAATGACAGGGCTCATTTTGCGATGTTTCGTCCCGTTCTTCCTACTCTAACGACTAATAATATTACCAATATTACAGTCAACAGTGCGGTCAGCGGTGGGAATATCACTGCAGATGGAGGACCTTCTGTCATCAGGCGTGGTGTTTGCTGGAGCATCAATCCCAATCCTACAATCGCAGATGATACGACTATCAATGGAACCGGTATCGGCAGTTTTGCAAGCACTATGACCGGCTTGAGCATTTACACTAATTACAAAGTCAGGGCTTATGCCACAAGTGCCATAGGCACTTCTTACGGCAATGAAATTTCGTTTTACACTCTCCCTGCTATTTATACCGGCACAATTTCGGGTAACCAATTTTGCGTCGGGGACACCATTGTAATTCCTTATGATGCAACTCCCGGTTTCGAGGATGCTAACTATTTCATTGCCCAGCTTTCAGATTATCTCGGCAGTTTTGCTAATCCGATTGTCCTCGATTCCATTCACAGCAAAGAATCAGGTGAGATTAAAACAAGAATCCCGCTTAATTCGGACTACGGTGTAAATTACCGCTTTAGGGTGGTTGCTTCCCAAATTTCTTCTTCAATTAGGGATAATGGAATGGATATACAAATAAACAAACTTCCAAACGTTTATCTGAATCCTCTTCCGGATGTTTGCATCAGTCAACCTGCAATGGATTTAACATCCGGTACACCAGTCGGTGGTAATTACTCAGGACCCGGTGTCGTTAACAATCAATTCGATGCTGCAGTTGCGGGTGTTGGCTCTCACACCATAACATATTCTTACAGCGACGGATTCGGCTGCTTTAATTATGCTAAAACTGAGATTAAAGTTAATCCTTTACCGGTAGTGAATTTCCAAATTCAGCCAGATATCTGTATCGATGCTCCACCATTAAACCTGGCAAGCGGTTCTCCCGAAGGAGGTACTTATTCCGGTAATGGCATTAATGGTTCGACTTTCGATCCCAAAACCGCCGGGGTAGGGAAACACACTATCACTTATTCCTATTCAGACCAAAACGGATGTTCAAATTCTGTTTCGTCAGATATTAATGTTAATCCCTTGCCTATTGTAACTATTTCATCAATGAATGATGTCTGTCTGAACTCAGAATCGTTCCGGCTTACCGCTGGCTCCCCGTCAGGTGGAAATTATACCGGTACTGGTGTTGCAGATAACAGCTTCAATCCTTCCGACGCAGGTGTCGGCATTCATACGATTCAGTACACCTACACAGACAACAAGGGCTGCACTGACAGTGCTACGAGTACAATTAAGGTGAAACCGATTCCTCCGAAACCCGTAATCACCCAGACCGATTATCGCACTCTTAGTTCCAGTGCAGATTTCGGGAATCAATGGTTCATCAACGGTGTTATAATGAATGGAGATACAAATAAAATCCTACATCCGACAGCATCAGCAAAATACACCGTGCTGGTCTCGGGTGACAACGGTTGCCAGTCAGATTTATCGGATGAATACGTATTCCATAATCTCGGTGTTAATGATAATAATTTAAGCTCTTTTATTTCCGTTTTTCCCGTTCCTGCTGATAATGAATTAATAATAAAAATAAATTCGGTACTTACTGCTCGATTGAAAATATCAATATGTAATATTCTCGGCGAAAAAATAATTTCAAAAGAAATTTCCGGATTCGATGTGCAGAATTCTTTCAGGATTAATACAGTTAGTCTCACCGAAGGTATATACATATTGAATATATCATCGGGAAAAGAAACTATTAACAGTAAAATTATTATTCAGCGATAATTAATTTTTACTTTTTTTTATTGTGGATGAACTGTAATTGTTTATCTGATTCAAAGCGTGTAGTAAAAAAACCTTGGCAGGAGTTACTCCTGCCAATACAAATAAAAACCATAAATAACCGCGACCATGCCAGTAGTTACACCTGAACATAATAAATCAATCCATTTCTTTAATCAGCTTCAATCCCAGCGACATCGCTCCTTCCAATGCTGTCCCTTTGGGCTGAACCCTCTTGAAAATTTTATTCTTCTTTATTTCCTTATCGAGCATTTTCTCGAGCATTGTGTTATTCTCTATTATACCGCCCATCAAAGCTACATTGATAACTTTCGATTTATAGCTTTTCTTCAATGCGTGAAGCAATTCCATCAGGTGAAGCGATGCCCTCTGCAATATACCTATGCAAACGTCATCCCCCTTCTCGGCGCATTGCATCACTACGGGTGTAAGCATCTGGTATTCGAATGAACGGTCAGCGTATGCCTTGACAATCGTTCTCGGCTGCTTAATGTCAATCATAGGGAACAATCCTGTCAACTGGTTCGTCAGCTTCGTAGATTTGCCTCTGCCGTCAATTGCACGCACCACGGCAGTTAAGCCCTCCCTGCCAATCCAGGCGCCGCTGCCTTCATCGTCTATTTCAATGCCCCAGCCGCCGCATCTTACGAGATTATCCTTGCCTGCTTTGCCGATTGATATTGAACCCGTGCCGACTATCATAACGATTCCTTCCGAACCTCCGAAAGCACCTTCCAGTGCAAGCTCCGCATCGCTCGTTACCAGTAAATCGTTAAGTGTTAATTTCTGGCTGCGTGCAAGCGTTTTCAGCAACTGTGCCGACCTTCTCTTTTCCTCTTCCAGCCACACACCTGCCAACCCGATGACTATCGCATCCAGCTCATTCGATTCAATCTCTGCCTGTTCACACAGGTCTGCTATTATATTCAGTAGTCTTTCGGATGATTCCCCGACTCCGACCGTGCCGACTCTCGTTGTACCTGCAAATGTCTTTGCAACTATTTTTCCTTCTCTTTGTAATACGCCGCGTGTCCTCGTTCCGCCGCCGTCAATTCCTATTATCGTAAACTCATTTTTAACTGCCATCAATACTTCCTTTGTTTCAAAAATTTATCTTTCAAAATATTGGCAAATATTATGCCACAAGCTAATCAATAATTAATTACTAATTATGAATTATGAATTAACTGAAATTCAGAGAATAGTCAATTAATTACTTTTGAAATTCCGGAAAAAAATTCTAAAAATATTACTAACCTCATTAACAACCATACAATGTTAAACGTTGTAAAAAACATGATGTATAACCTTATCTATTATATCATTAGATTTGTTATTTCTGTATTCTAAACCTATAAGGACTAAACCTCAATTGACTAAAACTAAATCACATTTCAATATTCAGTATAATATTGATAAATTTTTGTGTTTTTTTAATAAAATCTGACTTCCCGATTTTTTTATTTTTCAATTATTTTGTAAGTTTGAGTTGTGAAAATTATCACAATGTGAGGAATATCACAAATTATATGAAAATTGCTGAAAATACTATAAACCGGCTGATTGTTTATAAAAAGGAACTTAACCGTCTCGCAACTGATGGGTTATCGAATGTTTATTCGCACAAGCTGGCTCATCTTTCCGGTTTCCCTTCCCATCTCGTCAGGCGTGACCTTATGAATGTCGGTTACAACGGTTCTCCGGCGCATGGTTACAATGTAACCGAACTCGAAAAGTGCATTGCCGATTTTCTTTGCACTCCGGAATCGGTTCGTGTGATTTTGGTTGGCGTAGGCAATCTCGGCAGGGCAATACTCGATTACTGCCAGCAGCAGAATCCTAAGATTTCGATCGTTGCTGCATTCGACAAGGATAAAAACAAAGTCAATAAGGTCTATCACAGCATCTATACTTTTCATATTGACAGCGTAAAAAATTACATTAAGGAAAACAACATAGATGTAGCGATAATAACGGTTCCTGCCGCCGAAGCACAGGAAATAGCATCGGCTCTTGTAGAATCGGGTATTAAGGGAATTGTGAATTTCACCCCTGTCCGTCTTCAGGTGCCGGCTGAAGTATATATTGAAAATCTGGATATGATGTTAGGATTGGAAAAGGTAGTGTATTTTGTTAATGGTGATTAATTGCTTGAAGAATAAAGTGAATTAAAGAGTACATCGTATTCGATTCTCCTGAATCATTGATGTGTCATAACTCAATGGTTCAGGAGTTTTTTTTTATTAAATTTTGAAAGTCGGTGAAATTTAACTCGAATATTCGTATGATTTAATTTTGGAATCCTCTGTGAAGCTTTGCATATAATTCTGAGAAACTCAATGAAATGACTTATTCAATAAATGATTTTGCAAATTCTGGTCTGATGTAATTATCATAGCTGAGGCATACATCAGCGGCAAAGTCAATACCTGATTTTACGATTTCATTCCAATCGGATTCAGTAAGTTGAAGAAGGTTGCTTTTAATGATTCGTTTTTTGAAAATTGAATAGATGATTCCTGCATTGAAGTTATCTCCCGCTGCTATTGTGCTTATGGGATTGTTCCCGGGAACTGTATATTTTTTATTTTTATTATTTTGGAATAGGTGAATATCATTTTTTCCCTGGGTATAAATCAGAATTTTATTTTGTTCTTTAATAATTGAAAAAGCATCATCGGGAGAATCTACCTCGAAAATTAATTTCATGTCTTCATTAGATGCACGGATTATGTCCGCATATTCGATGTTCTCGATGATATTAGGTTTCAGTTTATTTAGTTCATCGAGATGAGCTTTCCTGTAGTTCGGGTCATAGACGAGCAGACAGCCGGCTGACTTTGCTTTATCGAGTAATTGCTTTACAGTTGTTCTGATTTCCGAATCCACACTAAAGTATGAGCCGAATAGTAATATATCTGATGAATTAAAATCAGGCAATTTAATTTGCAATCTTTTTACGGGATATTGCTTGTAAAATTCATAGACGGCATTGTTGTGGTCATTCAAAAAAGCGAGTGCCAGCTTGGTTTTACCGCCATCGAATCTGAAAACGAAATCAGTGTTGACATAATTTGATTTTAACAAATCATCTGCCCTTTTTCCGGCGATGTCGTTTCCATATTCGCTAATGAAATGAACTTGTAAACCGCACCTGCCAAGAGAGACGGATGAGTTTAGAACAGAGCCGCCCGGGCAAGCCGAGACCGGCTTTCCGTTTTTGAATATAATATCATAAACAGTTTCGCCGAGTGCGTATATATTATTTATCATTTATATTTAATTTCATTTAAATTCAAAATTTTATTCCGATTCCAATGCTTGGTGCAAAGACGAAATAAGTTGAATTTTCATAGCGATTGAAGATTAATGAACTTGATAATTCAAGATTCCATTCAATGTATTTACCCGATTCGACTGTCAGACCGGGATTGAGGAATATACCTAATCCAAAGTCTTCAATAGGACCTTCCAAATCTTCCCATCCGAAAGCGGTTCCGATAGCACAATATGGCTTAAAGTTAGTTTCTGTCGGGAACCATGCGGCGAACCAAATACCGACACCTTTTCCATCCCCAAAATTATTGTCGTCGAAGGTCATTCCGAAACAGGGAATCAGTGCAGCCCTGATACTTTTAGCCGAGTCATTTAAATAAATCAGTCCGGACAATGAGAGACCGAAACGTGTAGAGTTTGATTCAACTTCCTGCAATCCCATCCAGCCCTTTGCCTGCAGGGATAATGAATTAGTGAATCCGTAAGCAATCGAAGCGGAAAATCCCGGAGTTAAAAACCTATCGGCTTTTTGTGGTACTGTTTCCTGAAGCATTTCAAATCCTCCGGTAACCCTTGTCTGATGTTTTTCTAAAGGCTTTGAGGGCAGATTTAATGATGGGCTAAATACCAGACTCGGCGCACAGGAAAAAAAGAAGGATGAAAGACATAATACAAGAACATAAATTATTAATTTCAAATCTACCTCTGTTAGAAATACATTTAACAAAAATAAGAATTTTATTACCAGCCGAAAAATGCAGTTGCTACCTGTTCTTCCTGAATTAATGTTGAAACTTTTCCTGTTGAATATTCTATTATTGTTAAATTCCCTTCATTTCTCCCGCTGTCCTTTGAGTATTCAAAAATGATATATTTTCCATCAGGTGACCATTGAGGTACAAGAAATCTTATTTCATTTTCAGGACCAGGGAGATCAGTAAATTGAATTTCAACTTTTGTATCTACATCAATCACCCAAAGATTACAGGGTTCTTTATAGTATGCAATTTTTTTATCATCAGGTGACCAAACAGGTTTTGAAATATATTCGGAAGTTTTAAGAATTTCTTTAATTGAACCATTGCTAACATTTATTATTGAAATTGAATATTGACTTGAAGCACTGTCAAATGAGATAAATACAATTTCTTTTCCATCTGAAGATAAATTAAATCTATGAGTTGAAAGAAATTCTTCAGGTAAGGATAAGGATGAGGAATTAATTTTTCGTTTACTATTTCCATTTATATCGTATATATAAAAACTCGGATTATTAAAATCCGGGTCAATTACATAAACTATACTATTGCCATCCTGAGAAAATTCTGCTTCTAAGAAAACATTTCCAAACCACCATGAACACGAATCTATTAAAATGTCGTTTGAGCCATCTATATTACACAGATGTAAATATTCAAATCTTCCACCAGAGAATAATGACTTTTCCCTTATATACAACAATTTATTATTGTTAATTGATAAGGATGCATTTAAAATTCCCCATACATCTGTCAATATTGTATTTTCATTTGTTCCATCTATATTGGAAACTTTTAATGTGTATTCTCCTGTACTGTCATTTACAATAGTAAATGCAATCTTTCCTCCTTGAGGTGGAGAATACAATTCTGCGTTTGTTTTGAAAATTATATTATTAGTACCATCTATATTCATTTGGTAAATATAAACCGGAATACCATAACCAGTAATAAAATTATAAAAAATCTTGTAATTACCTGATTGAGGATTGTCAGTAGCATTGTCTTTGCAGGAATTCATAAATATAATAGCAAAGAATAAAAACAAAAATAACGTTTTCATAAATTAACCATATTAAGAATTAAATAAATCACCACCCAAAGAATGCAGTTCCTACCTGTTCCTCCTGAATGAGTATAGTAACTTTTCCTGTTTGAAATTCAACCAATGTTAAATTACCCTGATTCATATCTCCACCTTTTTCATTCTTTGTATATTCAAATAAAATGTATTTACCATCGGGTGACCATTGGGGTGATAATGTTCCAATGTCGTTTCTTTTGCCGGGTAAATCAGTCAACTGTGTTGCTGTTTTGGTTTCCTTGTTTACCACCCAAAGATTACAGGGTTCAGCTAAAAACGCAATATTTTTTCCATCGGGCGACCAAGCCGGTTTTCCTAAATATTTATTAACCGAATAAATATTTGATATTGTTCCTGTGGCTACATTCAATATAGTTACAAGCATTTCTCCTGTTTGTTTATCCCTTGTTATCACTGAAATATCTTTCCCGTCAGGAGACCAACGGAAAGAATAGAAAGCAAAGGATGAAGCAATTGTTATTGGTGATTGATTGATTCTTCTTTTATTATTCCCGTTTAAATCGCATACATTAATGTATTCTTTATTAGCTTGTGACCAATCAATATAAGCGATTGAATTTCCGTCAGGTGAAATTTCTGCTTCAATACTAAAATCATCGGATTGAGAAATCATTGTGGAATCTAATATTTTATCATCTGAACCATCGGGATTACAAACATGAAGATAGCTTGTAAAATCATACGATGGTGTATGGTCCATATCTACGTACAGAATTTTATCTCCTTTTGGTGACAACTCGGCATCCCGAAGAATATCTCCGAATGAATTAACTAAAACCTCGTTTGTACCATCTGTTGAGGATACTTTTAAATTTAATTTTCTAGCAATTGTATCAACTTCAATGAACACCATTTTTCCATTTTGAGTTTTTGAAAATATTGCTGAATTGCTTTTAAGAAAAGTAACATTACTCAAATCAGGATTAATGGAATATATACTACCTAATTCTTCATCTTCAGTAATATAAGTATAAAAAATCTTGTAATTGCCCGGCTGTGGATTGTCAGTAGCATTATCTTTGCAGGAATTCATAAATATAACTACAAATAATAAAAATAAAAAGAAACCTGTCTTTTTCATTTTATACTCCAAATTGTTATTTAAGCAAAATTTATATTATTCGTTTTATTGCTTTCGGTTATATTTATATGTTAAAAGTGAATGTTAATTTGTTATTAGCAAATTTTAATTATCAATAAGCAATTTAAAGATTAATCAAATTAAAACAAAGGAGAATTTCTATATAAATTATTCATACAACTCATATCTGATGAGTTCATATAATAAATTTAAATTTGATGAATCAACTTTAGAACTTAATACATAATATTCAAATTTTATAGGACCCAAATCAGGCACATAGTAAGGGATATAACTCAGACTGAATTTCACTTTAGTGCTTTTATCTTCCAAACCATTAATGAATTTCAATCCGTTGAAACTGCCAGCAGGAACGACAACACCCGAGAAATTATCAATATTTGTCCACCTGTAAAATTCATAATTCATTTCTTCATATTGTTCAGTTGTATCATTATAAACAATCGTATGCATATCATCATATTTACAAGCTAAATATGGAGACGATAGAGAAGGGTATTGTGCTTCAAGTGTTGATCGGTTATCGCAAATGTTGCATTTCATCCACAATCCGGCATCAGTATTTGTAAGGTATAATATACTATTAATATCATTTATCCACATCACCTCAAACCATTTTTCATTATTTTGGAGTAATTCATTAACAACTTTAATCGTATCAAAATATTCCCTCACAAAAGAACCCGATTTGAATTCTTTAACATTAAATATCCAGTTATTTCCGACATGAAGTGGCATAATTACATTATGAGTCTGGTCGGTCAGGACATAATTGTAATGAATGTCATACTTATTGATATTCTCATCAGAATTGATAATATCTTTACATGATGATAAAAGTAATATTAATAATAAGCTGAGTTGCAGTACAATTAAAAAATAATTTTTCATGTGAACACCTTAATATAGTTTATATTCTTTTAATGTATATGTCAATAATTTTTCTTTTTTTGTTTCCCTACCTTTGAAGTAGGTAATATGATAAATTTCTTCTTTGACTTTACCTACATTCAATGCATAATAATAAATTGACTGATAGTATGTTAATGTATCATTACCCAGGTCGTAAAGTTTGAAATTATTATAAGACTCTATAAATTTATAACAATTAAAATTGCCTGCTTCAACAGTTAAATATTGATTGGTTTCGATTTTCAGTTGTCTTTCAGCTTTTAAGTAGTTATATGATGTATCATGAGAATGAAATAACCATTTATAAGCTTCTGAATAATATATTTCATTATTATTAGCAGGATATTTTACTTCCAGATAATTCAAATTATAAGTAAACAAGTCGTGAAACCATACTCCATTGTTGGTATTTGTGAGGAAAATCTTGTAATCCATGCATACCGGTGAGACACAATTTGCATTGGATAGGATGAAAAAATTTTCTCCGCTAAATAAAGTATCTCCGGTTACAGTCAAAGTATCATATCCGTACATAATGGTATTTATATCGGTAGTATCATAAACAAACTTATACACCCAAAAGTTACCCTTTTTGAGAGGCAAAAGAACATCATTTGACTGGTCTTCTTTTATTTTAATATAGTTTCCTGTTGTTTTAATAATGTTATCATTAGGATTTGTCGTATCATTACAACTGATAATTATTAAGCACAAAATAAAAATGCAAAGTTGCTTCATTTCACACTCCTAAAATTTATAATTAATACCGAAATTTAATCCGATTTTTGATGCAGAAAACCATTCCTGATTATGCGTAAAAAACATATTACTATATTCAAAGGTTTCTACTAATGAAAAATCATTATAAAAATTATAAGTGATTCCTATTGAGGGTCTTAATATAATCCCATATTTATTTATTGCTAAATTCATTTGACCGAATGGCTGCAAATCGTCGTTAATTGGATATCTCTTCCTGATACTTATCCCATAGCTTGTCAGGTTGGGATTTTGTTCGAGTTTATATTTCAAATTATTGCTTATTTTTTCTTCATATTTGACAAAAAATGTTTCCTGCCTGATATTAATCCCAAAATCAAAGTTATCAACTATACTAAAAAACATATCAAATCCGAGATTATTAAAATCTGAGATTTTTGAGGGCTTAACTGTCTCTCTGGCTAAACTCCAATTCGTTGACCATCTTGCTTCAACTGAAATTCCAATCTTTTCATTACTTGCATTATCTTCTTTCTGAATTTCAGTCAAATCATTTAAATTTTTTGTCAAATCGGAAATATCAATGATTTTTGACTTGTCATTTACATCATATATAATATTTCCGTTTTCAGGAATGATAAGTTCTGAAATTGCTATTATAGAATTATTATTATTAATAGGTAAAGATTCATTAACAGAATTATTGATTTTAGGTTGGAACTTAGTTTTAATTATTTGTTTATTATATGACAAAGAATTGTTTTTCATATTGGAATTACTTTGTGTTTCGCTATTTTGTAATGGAGGTATGGGTATTTGAGTAGCTAAATCTGATTTTGCCCCCTGTGATAAAAAATTGGTTGATACGAAAAACACTGTTGAAGCAAGAACAGCACCAATACCGCAGGAGAGTAAATTCAATTTAGTACCCTGGATGAATTTAGCGAAAGCAGGTACATGTTTTACTGGAATGCTAATATTCAAGTCACGGTAAACGGCTGCCTTTAATTCGGAAGAGGGTGAATAATAGGCAGCACTTGACTTAATTGCATTGTTTATTCCGAGCAGACTTTTATATTCGGCTCTGAGAGAGTCATCCGCAGAAATCATCGAGAAAAGTTCCCTCTCTCTGTCTTCGGGTAATTCCCCGTCAATAAACTGAACTAAATTATCTTCGTAATCCATTTTTTTCTCCGTTTATTTTTCATTAAACTCATTAATATATGGTTCCAGGATTTTCTTAACCATATTAGTTGACCTTGTTACTCTTTTTCTAATACAATCCACGCTTTCATTACAAATTTTTGCTATTTCATCATTTGATAATTCCTGGTATCTCTTAAGTATAAATGCTTCTTTATAGACATCGTCGAGTGAATCAACTGCAATGTGAATTAACTCGAGCATTTCGTTTTTATCGTGTTGTTTATTTGTTGTTTCCAAACCGGTATCAAAATCCGATAAGTTCAATAACTCCTGTTTAAATTTATTTTCACGGTTTATTTTTCTTGCTTTGTCAACAATGATATGTTTTACTGTCATAATTAGGAAAGGAAGAACTTTTTCGACAGATTTACCTAATTTAATATAATCAAAGAATTTGAGCCACGCATCGTGAAATACTAAGTCAGATTCGTTTCTGTTTCTTGTCAGGAAAAGGCAATATGAAAATAATTTACTTGAATACCTGTTGAAAAGGACATCGAAGGCATAATCGCATATTGGTTTATCCTCTCTCAAAAGGGGGATTAGTTCTTCATCGCAGTATGCATTATAATTATTCATCGCAATTTGTCCTCATTATAATGTAATGACGCCGGTTACGCTAATATTGGGACAAATCTTCTAAATTCCAAATAGATTTGTATAATAAATTAGCATTAATTTTGCTTATAAAAATAGTAATAAAGTAATATTTGGAATATTACGTCTAAATAATAGAATTGGAATTAAATAATAAATGTATTTATGAAGAGTTCGACAATTAAGAAAATAAACATTGCATCGCCGTTAATTTTTAGTTCTTTTCTTTTACTTGTTTTTATATTACCTGATTTTGGTGCTGAACCTCAACCAGAGTCAACGTTACGTTCAATCCCAAATGAAGCATTCGGATTCGGTGAAAAACTGGAGTATAAGGTCGGCTATAAATTTATCACAGCAGGAACAGGTTATTTTTGGATTAATCCAAAGCCGGTTATCAGAGGTGATACCCGTCAATGTTATGATATACGGTTCAGAGTACAATCGCTGGAAAGCTTACGCTGGATTTATAAGGTTGATGACAATTATAAAACCTTACTGGATGTTTCGGGGATATTTCCGTGGGAGTTTGAACAACATGTCAGAGAAGGGAATTACAGGAAAGATGCTAAAGCGGTTTTCGACCAGGTCAATAATGCTGCATATACAAATGATAAAAAATACAAGGTTCAGCCATACGTTCACGACATTGTATCTGCATTCTTTTATGTCCGAACGCTCGATTTGGGCTCGATGAAAAAGGGAAATATATTTTATTTGCAGAACTTTTTCGAAGATACAACGTACAATTTAGGTGTGAAGATAATCGGAAGAGAAACAATAGATGTGGAAGCCGGGAAGTTCAGATGTATTGTTATTCAGCCGCTTGTCGTTCAGGGAGGATTATTTAAAAGCGAAGGGAATATATATATTTGGCTTACCGATGACGACAGGAAAATTCCGGTTAAAGTTGCAACGAAAATATTAATTGGGTATGTCGGTGCAGAGCTTATAAAATATAGTGGAATTCGTGGTCCGATTGATGCGAAAATAGATTAAGAATTTTTTATTAAAATAGGAGATTTGAAATGAAGAGAATTTATTTTTCCATACTGGTGCTGTTTGTAATAAGCTTTGGATTAATTTATTCGCAAACATTGAATAAAGAAGAGGTATTTAAAAAACTTTTGGATAAATACGGCAAAATGAAATCAGTTTCATTCAAATTTACTTCACCTGACGGAAAAAATTTGGGAGGTTCCCTGATTGCCGAAAGAGGGAACAAATATGTGATTGATACCAGGGACAGGGATGTTTATTGCAATGGCGAAACAATATGGAACCATTCTATCAGTGATAATGATGTTCTGATAAGTGTTTTTGACAAGTCGAATATAAGCCCTATGTCGCTCGAAAGTTTTTTCTTTAATTTTCTGGAACTATATGTTCCGACTGAGTTGAGTGAATCAACATCTTCTCTTGGTACAAAATCTTTTATCATTCAATTATCTCCCAAAGGAGAAAAATCTTATGATATTGATGATGTTAAAATATGGATTGAACCAAAGAATTATGTAATCAAATCTGTCAAATTGAAAATTGCCGGGAAAATCCAGACTTTAAATATCGAAGATTTGGTACTTGATAAGAATTACCCGGATAAAACATTTGAATATGTTTCAACCGGTAAAGAACATATTATCGATTTCAGGTAAGATAGAAAACCATTATTAAATTTCATTATGTAAATAATAAACTTATAGTGTTATTTACTCATTTCATAATCCTGCAAATCTTGAATATTTGTCAAACAATATTGGTGGATTAAACGATATTATTTTTACGATATTATTTTTTTATGATAAGTTAAAAAAATAATTTTGTGAGCTAAAATATTAATATAAATAAATTTTTTTTTTATACGCATTGAGGATTTTCATGATAAGAATAAATTTTTTAACTATTTTCATTTTTATTTGTTCTATTCAATTATCTTTATCAAAGACAGACAAGACTGATTCGAATAAGGTATTTATTATGGATGGAGTTGTTGTAACTGCAAGTAGAATACCGTCTTTATATTCATCAACATCGAGGATAATGAACATAGTATCTAAGAAAGACATATTTAATTCACCTGCAAATAGCATTAATCGTTTAATGAAAAATATTCCCGATATAGATTTAAGACAAAGAGGACCTTTCGATGTTCAGTCGGATGTTGGTATTAGAGGTGGGACTTATGACCAGACATTGATACTCGTTAATGGTATAAAGGTTAATGATTCACAAACAGGACATCATAATTTAGACCTGCCGGTAAGTTTAAATGACATAGAACGAATAGAAGTTGTTAAAGGTGCGTGTTCTCGGGTACTCGGGCAAGATGCTTTTGACGGTGCTATAAATATAATTACAAAAGAAGGTGAAGCAAGAGAACTGATGCTGGACATCGGGGGAGGGCAGTATGGTTCATATAATTTAGCTGGCACACTTTCTTATAATTTTGATAAATTCAGTAATTATTTATCAATTTCCAAATCCGGCTCTGGAGGATATATTACAGATACAGATTTTCAGAACTGGAATATTTTTTACAAAGGCGGAATAAGTACTGACATTGGAGAATTCAGTGCAGATGCCGGTTATACGGGTAAAGATTTCGGTGCAAACAGTTTCTACACACCAGCATTTCCAAATCAATTTGAATCAACAAGAACACTTTTTGGGTCGGCAAAATATACTACGGGAGATAAAGTCAAATTCACTGTTAGTGTTTATGACAGGCAACACAAAGATAAGTTTGAACTATTTCGCGATAATCCGGCGGATTGGTATTCAGGTCATAATTATCATTTAACAAATATTATTGGTGGAAGTACAGATATTTCTTTTGAGTGGTCGGGGGGTAAAACTTCGATAGGAACAGAATTGAGAAATGAAAACATACACAGTAATATTTTGGGAAATTCTACGGGAGATTCAATACCCGTACCGGGCGAACATGGTGCATATTATACTAAATATGGTTCAAGAGATAATATCAGTCTCTTTCTTGAGCATAATCTGAGTTTCAAAGATTTATTTTTTTCCGGTGGCTTTATGATGGATTGGATTACTGATTACAAAATGAAAATCTATGGTGGCTTGGATATTGGGATTAAATTAAATGATAAAATTCATTTAATTGGTTCGATCAATCAGTCATTCAGGGTTCCCACATTTACAGATTTATACTATAATGGTCCATCAAATACAGGGAATCCGAATCTGAAACCGGAAGAAGCATTAACATTAGAAACCGGACTAAAATATGTTGGTGATAACATCAGTACATATATATCGGTATTCAATAGGAATGGGAAGGATATTATAGATTGGGTAAGAACAGCAGACACTCTGCTTTGGCTAAGTATGAATCTTACAAGTGTTTCGAGCATAGGAACAGAATTTTCGTTTAATTATTATCCGACAGAAGAAATTTTTAAAATCTTTCAGATTAATTCGGTAAATATAAGCTATACTTATATATGGATGAACAAACAAAGCGGCAATTATTTTTCGAATTATGTTCTCGATTACTTAAAGCACAAAATGACATTAAATATTCAACATTCGATTATTGACAAACTTGGTATGAACTGGAACATCACTGTTGAAGACAGGGAGGGAACTTATTATGATGTAAATGCTAACAGGGAGAAAGAATATAATCCTTTTCTACTTCTCGATGCAAGATTATTTTATAATTTTAATTCGTTCAATTTCTATATCGAAGGAACAAATCTGCTGAATACATTTTATCGTGACCACAGCTATGTCCCGACACCCGGGAGATGGTTGTTGTGCGGTTTTAAATATAATTTGAATTTGGAAAATAGATGATTATAATTCAATTTTCAGATAGGATATTTTTATAATCAATATAGTTTATTAATAATTTCATTTAATTATTATTAATTATGCCGATAATAGTAATTAAATAAGTTTATAAATTTTAAAACTATTTTATTTATTTTAATTATAATAATATATTTGTTAAAGTTTTAATTATTATGATGAACAAATTATTTTTTTATATTATTATATCTGTTTTCATAGGATTAATTTCCTGTTCATCAGTAAGAACAAATACTTCTACAAGAAAACAGCCACTTCCAAAATCAATTGCAAATAAAATGCAGAATACAAAACAGCAGGAACCATCCAAACAAGCCGTCAAACCAAAATCAAGATTTACAGATACTACCAAAGTAGTCATCAAACCGAATATCAGGACTACTCATGTATCTATTAATACCCAACTCGATTCGGCAATTTTCAATTTTGAAAAAGGAAGCGAGGAGGGAGATATTGAAAAAAGAGATAAGTCATGTCTTGAAATCAGGTCATTTGCCGAAACTTTTGCTGAAGGTGATTCTTTGAAGTTCGAGGCATTATTTTATAAATGCGAATGCCTGATTTATAAAGAAAATTATGCAGAAGCTGAAAAAGAATTATCCGATTTGATTAATGATAAGCAAATACCAAATTCAGTTCTGGAAAGGTCTCTTATCCGGCTCGGACAGGTATATTGTGCCATGGAAAGGAGTAAAGAGGCAAATGCAATATTTGCAAAATTCAATAAGATATTTCCTAATTCAATTTATAAAGAATTTGCAAATTGCGAATCAATCAGGAATTCTGAATAATCAAAGAATTTCCCTTCTGACGGGATAATTTTTTCTCATTCTATCGAATATATCAACATCATTATTATTTTCAGTTGACAGCATTTCTTTTAATTTAGCAGTGTCTTTATTTAGTTCCCTCGATTTTTGTAAAAGAGAAAATAACATATCACAATCATTGAAATTTCCGTGAGACATCGGTTTGTATTTAGATAATTCAAGGTTAATTTCAGAATAATCCGGCTCGATTCCTGAATGAGTTTTAAAAGCGTCAGCCATCATTTTAGCTCCCCTGATTTTACCGTCTCTCGAATAGCCGGCAATATGCGGTGTTGCTATTAATGATTTATTGACAAGGTTTTTATTAATATACGGTTCATTTTCCCATACATCAATTGCTGTGATAATCCCATCTGATTGAATTTTGGACAATAATTCCGATTCTTCTACTACACCGCCACGTGAAGTATGAATAAATAATGAACAGGACTTTATTAGTTTAATATTTTTACTAAAAAGTTTGTAAGTTGGATATAAACTTTCTTTTGTTAGGGGTACATGATTAGTAATAATATCGGCATTTTTACAAATGTCATCCAATTCTGAATATTTGACATAATCAGGAAATGAATAATTCTCGTCCTTTAAAGGTGGGTCATTCACAAGGATGTTCAAACCCAAGTGTTCTGAATATTTCGCAATTAATTTCCCTATGTTGCCGAACCCGACAATTCCAATAGTTTTATTATTGATTTCTTGCTGTAACACCTTACTCCATAATAAAATCGAATAGACTACATATTCAGCGACTGAATTTGCATTTGAACCGGGAGCAAAAGCGAATGTTATTTTCTTATTTTTTAGATATTGTGTATCAACATGGTCGGTTCCTGAGGTTGCTGTTCCAATGAAATTTACCTGAGTGCCCTCTATTAATTCCGAATTAATATTAGTAGTTGACCTTATGAAAAGATAAGTGCATCCATTTTCTATCAGGTAATTTCTATTTAAATTACGTCCTGAAAATCGAATTACTGCACCACAGGATTCAAGAGCATTTCCAAGTAATGGTATATTTTCATCAATGAAAATAATTTGTTTCATTATCAGTGTTTACCGGTTTATAAAAAACATAAATTTAATAATTAGCAATTATTTTGTAAATTAGCTTTGATATATTAATTTTCAAAAATTATTTGATAAAATAGAATGGATTACGCTGCTGGTTCTGACCAGATATTTCGAAAGGTAACGACTTTACGGCTTCTTGAAATGAAAAAAGCCGGAATAAAAATCTCCTGTCTAACTGCTTATGATGCCCTTATGGCAAAAATACTTGATGAATCAGGGATTGACCTGATACTTGTAGGTGATTCTTTGGGTAATGTGGTACAGGGAAAGGAGACTACTTTACCTGTTACACTTGAAGAAACTATTTACCACACGAAAGCAGTCGTTCAGGGTGCTAAGCGTGCTCTGGTCGTAGCCGACATGCCATTCATGAGCTTCCAGGTATCGCCTGAAGAAGCATTCAGGAATGCAGGCAAGATTATGAAGGAAACTGGTTGTTCGGCATTAAAGCTTGAAGGTGGAAAACTTGTCGTAGAAGCTATTGCGAGAATGACTGAAGCAGGTATTCCGGCTATGGGCCATCTTGGACTTACCCCGCAGAGCATTAATAAATTCGGTACTTATAAAGCCCGGGGTACAACAAAAGACGAAGCAGACCAAATTTTAAAAGATGCAAAATTGCTTGAAGAAGCAGGTGTGTTTGCAATTGTACTTGAAAAAATCCCGACTGAATTAGGAAAAAGGATTACAGAAGCATTGGAAATTCCAACTATAGGAATCGGAGCAGGTCCCTATTGTGACGGTCAAATACTCGTTTATACGGATATGCTTGGATTAACGATAGATTTCAGCCCCAGATTTGTGAGGCGTTATGCATTATTGTATGATGAAATTAAAAATGCGACAAAAAAATTTACTGAAGATGTAAAAAATAAAAATTTTCCAAATGAACAGGAAAGTTACTGATGAAATTGAAGATTTTCATGATTTTAATTTTATTTTCATCTGTATTCACATTAAATCTATTGACAGGATGCGGAGAAATGGTTAGTTCGAGTAATAATTTGGTATTTCCTGATTCATCGGTAAGCTACATAATCAATGTAGAACCATTCATGAGGGTAAAATGTGCTTATAGCGGATGTCATTGCGAACCGCCAAATAATACTTCTACCCCAATGACAACATGGTTTGAATTGATGGGTTCCGAAAATCTTGGTTTGGTGGTTGCTTATAAACCTGACAGTAGCATTTTAATTCAAATACTTGAAGAAAAATTACCCCATAATTACAATGCCTTCCCACATGGTTATATTACTCAGAATCAAATTAAAGGAATGCGGAAATGGATCGAAGAAGGAGCAAAAAACAATTAATTTTGTTTGATAATTAAAGAAAATTACAATGATTTATAGAATTTAAATTTATGGAGTTCAATATGAAAAAATTATTTACCATTATTTCATTTTTAATTATTCCTTTGATTCTTTGGGATTGCAGTCCCAAAGCAGAGCCGGAAGAAATTACAGGAATGACTTTTTACGAAGATGCAGCAGTGAAATTTTCGATAAAGCATCCGCAGAACTGGATTGTCCAGGCAGTTCCCGGGAGCAGAGTGATATTTTATTCCTCAAAGGGAGCTAAGGATAGGTTTATTAATAAATATGAAGCGGAAGGTAAAGCAGGGGCAAAAATTGATGTATATGCAAAAAAACTCGATTCCGGTAAAACATTAGAAGATTTTATGGCATCTACAAAACTTTTCGATGCAAAAACATATTCGAAACCTGTTAAAGTGAAAATTGACGGAGTTGATGGATTTAAACAAACATATTCTTTTGAATTAAATGACGGCACTATGGATGGAGAAGTCTATTATGCCACAAAAGACGGCAAATACGCTACTGCAGTTATCTTCGAAGCATTCGCCGGGACATTGCATGGGTATCATAAATATCTCGAGGAAATGCTTGCTTCAGTGAAACTGGCTTATGAACCGGAAGAGAAAAAACCTGAATTAGTATTAGTTGAAGCTGACCCGCCGTCACAAACTCTGACAACAATGGGTGGCGAGGGTTATACAATTATGATTCCTGATAATTTTACTTCTTCCACCGGTAAGGCAAAAGATGCTATCGGTTCGAGGAATTATATTGGGGACCGCAGAGCTGATTGTAATATCCAGATTGATGTGATTGATGCAACTAAACAACAGAATTTGAAAAAAATAGTTGATGACAACAAAGCCAAATATGGTAATTCAACTCCTTCAGCTACTTCCTTAGGTGGACAATCAGCTTATGTATTCAGCTATACACCGGGAAGGAACGTACAAAGCAGAGTGTATTTTGTAATCAAAGGTAATAAGTTATTCCGCATAACAATGAATTGGTTCAAAGGCGAGGAGGCATCATATTTACCGGTATTTGAAAAATCAATTAAGAGCATAAAGTTTCAGTAAAGAAGAAAATTAATTAATTTTGAGGCAGGGTTTATATAAGACTCTGCCTTTTTTTGTAAATCAGTTTCAATTTCATCAAATGAAAAACAAAATTTATACAAATAAAATAAATACACCAATCGGGGAAATGATTGCAGCTGCTTCGGGTGAAGGGCTATGCCTGCTTGAATTTAACGACAGGCCTGCTTTACCTAAAGAACTTGAGGATTTAAAAATATTACTCAATGCCGAAATTGTTGAAGGAGAGCATGATCTAATTGCTCAGACCAAAATCCAGATTGACGAGTATTTCCAAGGGAAGAGAAAAGAATTTTCAATAAAACTAAATACTCCAGGTACAGAATTTCAAAAGCAAGTATGGTCGGTATTGATAGATATACCCTATGGAAATACCAGAACATATAAAAACCAGGCAGCAAAACTCGGTAATCCGTCTTCAATACGTGCAGTGGGGAAAGCAAACGGCGAAAACAGGATTGCAATAATAATTCCATGCCACAGGGTAATCGGAGCAAACGGAGATTTAATCGGTTATGGCGGTGGTCTGTGGAGGAAGCATTATTTACTTGAATTTGAAGCTAAGATAAAAAATAATTATTCATTATTTTAATAGATTGATAGAAATAATAATATAAATTAATTATGCAAACAAACGAGAAAATAATCATACTCGATTTCGGAGCTCAATATACACAGCTCATAGCCCGAAAAGTGCGTGAGAATGGTGTATATGCCGAAATATATCCATTTAATATTTCTTTTGAAAAACTGAAAGAGCTTAATCCGAAAGGCATAATTCTTTCGGGCGGTCCTTCAAGCGTTTATGATAAAGAAGCTCCAATCCCATCATTTGATGTAGCAGATTTCGGTGTTCCTGTGCTTGGTATTTGCTATGGGCTTCAGCTTATTGCATATAAAAAAGGTGGTGTGGTTGACAGTGCTGCAAGGCGTGAGTATGGAAGAGCAGAATTATTAATAGATTCGCATGAAGATTTATTTCTTGATTTGCCTTCTTCAACGACAGTGTGGATGAGCCACGGAGACGCTCTAAAGGAGCCACCAAAGGGATATGAGATAATTGCTCATTCGGATAATTCACCGATTTGTGCTGTGCGTTCTAAGGACAGGAAAGTATTTGGAGTGCAATTCCATCCTGAAGTTCACCATACTCAACTTGGAAATAAGATTCTAAGCAATTTTGTAAGAAGTATCTGCGGATGTCGAGAGGTTTGGAATGCGGAATCATTTATCGAATCGTCAATAAAAGATATTAGTGAAAAAGTAGGAAATGATGGTGTACTTCTTGCACTCAGCGGCGGAGTGGATTCAACTGTTGCCGCAGTCCTGCTTCATAAAGCTATTGGTGAAAAGCTTCATTGCGTACATATTGATTCGGGTGTGATGCGTACAGACGAAAGCAAAACAGTCGTTGATTTGTTCAATCAATCATTTAAAATTCCTGTCGAACTTGTAGATGGTTCGGATTTGTTTCTTAAAAGATTGAAAGATGTCGAAGACCCAGAGCAAAAGAGGAAAATAATAGGTAAAACATTCATTGATTTGTTTGAAGAAACTGCAAAGAAATATAAAGATACAAAATGGCTCGGACAAGGCACTTTATATCCTGATGTAATCGAATCTCTATCAGTGAAAGGTCCTTCTGCAACAATCAAGAGCCATCATAATGTTGGTGGATTACCTGAAATGATGAATCTGAAGATAATCGAGCCGTTCAGGGAATTATTTAAGGATGAGGTGCGCGAAGTGGGACGTCAACTTGGCGTGCCTGAATGGTTTGTCGAGAGACATCCTTTCCCCGGTCCCGGTCTTGCCATACGAATACTCGGAGCAGTTTCGAAAGACCGGCTCGATATATTGAGAAAAGCCGATGACATTTACCTTGAAGAAATCAGAAACGCAAAACTCTATGATGAAATCTGGCAGGCATTCGTTGTTCTCCTTCCTGTCTCAAGTGTTGGAGTTATGGGAGACGGACGTACTTATGAAAACGTTTGTGCTTTGCGTGCTGTAACCTCTACAGATGGAATGACAGCCGACTGGTATGAATTCCCACAGAATGTATTAGCAAAAATATCAAACCGCATAATCAATGAAGTGAGAGGTATAAACAGGGTAGTGTATGATATAACAAGCAAGCCACCCGGGACTATTGAGTGGGAATAGGGATTAAATTTGATTCAATTATTTTCTGGAAGATTAACAGAAAATTTGATGTAAAGTAGCAGATAGCATGGTATATTCCTATTAAACCATTAAATAGTTTAAGCATACGAAAACATTGATATTATGTATTTCCCTGACATTACTTTACAAATTGTTAGACGTATGCCCTTTATTCTTTTTTATTTATAACATTATAAATCAGTAAGTCGTCTTCTATTTTTAATAAAACCAAAACTAATAATTTTAAGTATGTGAAATATGCATTTTCATGTTTGACTAATTCTTCTTGATCTGCTTGAGTACCATGCAAGTAACTGTTTCTCAAATCCATTCCATTTGTAAATTCACTTTTATTTAGATAATAATTGAAATAACTTTGCTCTGGTTTAGACAATAACGAACTTTCAAAAAATACCATATTTTGATTTTTCATTTGATTTGCATCATCTTGAAAAGCTCTTTGATAATGATAAAAAGAAGCGACTTCATTTTCATACAAATCTTTAAGAATTAATACTCTTGGAATATTTGTAATCCGAACAAAATCATTATTATCAAGATATAGAAATCCCTTTTCTATTAGATAGTTTATTTGAGGCTTTTGGTGTTCTTCATAATCCATGAAATTTACCTTCTCATTAGCAAGTAATTCAAAAAAATTGTTATAATGTTTTTCTTTAAATGGCTCGACATAAGCAAGTAAAGTTTGGTCAGAAAAAAACAAATTTGAACAACCGACTAATTCTTTATTATCCTCATTGAAGTAAATATATTTGTTTTGATTTAAACTTGGAATATCTTTTATTGTGCATGGAGTAGAAGACATTTGCAATAATTCAAAATCTATTGCTCCATCATCAACAAATAGTTTGAATTGTTTTAGTACAGATTCAAATTCAGGTGCTAATAATCGAACTTTTTCAAAATTTGAAACATTTGCAGAAGGCATTGAAAGTCGAGCATTATTTGCAAAATTGTATCTTTCTTGGAAGATTGATGTATAAACAACTTGTAAAATATTTTCCAATGATACTCCTATGCCATTAATTATTTTGTAATAAGCAACGAGTTGAGCATGTGAGGTCATTTCATTCATATTAAACGTAATACCACATCTATACTCACTTTCTGAGTGAATACCCATTACTTTCTCAATAACTCCCATTTGATTTATTTTGTTAACTAATTCAATTCTATTCTGATTGTCAAGATATTCAAACAAAATTATGAAATTCAGGAACAAAGTATGAACGTCATTATTTTGTTTGATATAGTTCAGACTATAGGAATAGTTTGCTACTAAATCTTCAATGTATCCCTTCTTAATTTTGTCTTGACTTTCTGTAAAACTTATTGATACACCATATTTTTTGAGATAGACATTATTTTTTTCTTCAAATATTTTATCGGTTTCTTGTTTTTCCTTTCTTTTTGCTTTTAGTCGAGTTTTATCTGACAATTTGAAATTGTCTTTATTTCTTGCATTCTTTATTAAACGTAAATAATTTAAGTTGCTATCTACGCTATCAATATAATTTGATACAATATCCTCCTTGTCCTGTATCGTCAGACTCTGTGGCAAATACCTTTCTTTTTTTCTATTTAAATCATCTTTTTCCTCAAAGATTGAAAGTAATATTTCTGCACTTTGAGGATAAGTAAGAAAAAGGTCCCTTAACACGACATTATAATGATTAACCAAATTTTTATAAGTTAAAATACTTCTTATTTCGTGTTGGTTGTTTGTTAAGATGTTCTCAAAATTTTCTGCAGATATTTGTCTGTAGATTTTATGATTATTTACCAGTTCCCAAAATGAATTGATATATTCGTGTAAAAGCTGTTCATAATAAGAAATTATATTACTGTCATTAATCTTTGCCATAAATTGACCTACTATCTTGCCGTATTCAACTGCTTTTCGTTTGAAATCTTCAATGTCATTCTCTGTCCAACTTTTTAAATACAATTCATTGTCAAGATATTGTTTGATATTGTATAGTTCCAATATGTCATTAATATCTTCATAAACTGATTTTGTTTCATTTCTCAAAATATGTTCACCAATTGACAAGCGATATCCTCCTGCCATATCCTCTTTAGAGTAAAATTCGACTCTATTTAAATCGTGTTGATGCATATAAATACCATTCTTATTAAAGTAATGCTAAATAGTAAATTGTATCAATGGTGGCATATTATGGGGTACATTTCTGCCAAACTGAAGTTAAGTTAAAGCGGATTACATACATTGATATTTATCTCTTTCCCCGCTATGCAGTATGCCAAGTATTTGGTAGTGTAATTCTTATTCACTTTATATTTCCATCCATTGTTAATATTTCTTTTGCCTTTTTATTTGTTTTTTTTCAAAATAGTTCGATAATGAAAATTAATTACGAATTACTTGCAAATCCTCTGAAATCCTAATTGCTTATTACAGCTTGTCAGTGGCTATACTTCATTTATTATTCCTACCGCCATTTTGTAAGCCAATGCGGCATCGGGTAGCGGTGTCAAAGTATCCGATAAAATATTGTATGTTCCTTTTTCTGATAGTTCGTCAGCAACTTTTTTTATTAAAGCTAAAGTAGCTTTCATCAAACCTGAACCTAAACTTAAACGGGCAACACCTAAATCCTGCAGTTCTCTTACTGATGGAGGTAAAACTCCTGCCCCAATCCCGGGATTAGCAAGAATATTAATCGGGGCATTAATTTCCTTAACCAGTGTTGAAATCGTTTCTTTTTCCCAAACAGGTTGTACAAATATGCAGTCTGCACCAGCTTTGCGGTATTTATTGCCACGCTTTATTGATTCGGATAATTTTTCTTGCGGCGAACCTGAAGAAGTATAAAATGAATCAGTTCTTGCATTAATTACTAAATGAAAACCCAGTGAATCTGATAATTCACGAATTGCTGATATTCTTTCGCAAAATTCCATCTCGTCAATTAATACAGGATTTAAATCAATACTGTCTTCAATGTTTATTCCAACAATTCCAGTTGCAATTATCTTTTTAACTGAATCAATTATTTCATTTAAATTATTTCCATATCCGGCTTCGATATCCACAGTTACCGGAACTTGTACTGCATTTACTATCCCCGTTATAGCTTGAATCATTTCTGACAATTGTAATACCTGGCAGTCTGGATAACCTAAAGAGGCAGCTATACCCATACTTGTTGTAGCGATTGCTTTGTAGCCACATGCTTCTATTAATTTAGAGCTTCCGATGTCCCATGAGTTTAACAGAACTAAAATTTCTCTGTCCTGATGAAATTTCAAGAACATTTCAGCTTTTTCTTTTTGAATACTTGGAACCATAATCTTGTTATTTTTATAAATTATAATTTAGATACATCTTATTAAATTGCCATCAACTCATTTATTAACGAACTCTAAATTAACTAAAACAAATATTGCTTTTTTTCTTTTAGAACACTTTTTTATTTTGTAAAAAATTGAGACAATTTATTATTATTTTTATTTTACTTTACATTCGTATTTCATTGCAAAAATATCTAATCTAATAATTAATGAGATAAGGGGGTCAATAGGGTAGTGTATGATATAACGAGCAAGCCACCCGGGACGATTGAATGTGAGTGAAATATTGATTTTCAATTGCAACTGATTTGATTAATCCTACATAGAACTGGAAAATACCTCATATAATTACATTTAAATCATATTTTTCTTACAAATATTCAAGACATCTAAAAGATTAAGTTTAACAAATTAGGGTAAAACTTATATTAATTATAAAAAAAATACTATATCTGTAAAATTACCTTGACAGACATAGTATTTTTTCTTATATTTGTAACGCGGTATTAATAAAAGAAAGGAAAATTATGGTTGAGAGTAATATCTCATCGGATTTAATCAGGGGCCATATTGATACAATTATACTAAAGTTGCTGGGTGATGGCGATAAATATGGCTATGAGATAACGAGGATTATTCACTCTAAAACAAATGGTGAATTTGAATTGAAAGAAGCTACTATGTACTCTGGTTTAAAAAGACTTGAGCATGAAGGAAGTATCCTGTCTTATTGGGGTGATGAAACGCAGGGAGGCAGAAGAAGATATTACAGTATAACAAAAAAGGGCAGGCAATTATTTGACAAAAACAAAAAAAATTGGGAATTAACAAAAAAAATTATCGAAAAATTAATTTAAAGGAAAAACAAAATGAACGACAGAATAAAACAATACCTTGACGGTATCTTTGCACTATATGATGGAGTAAAAAGCGTCAACGAACTAAAAGCTGACCTTCTCTCTGATTTACAGGAGAGGTTCTGTGAACTTAAAGCTGATGGCAATGACGATGAAACGGCTTTTAAGATAACCATTGATAGTATTGGTGACATTGAGCAAACGGTACAGGATGTTGCAAACCTCTCCCGCTCTCTGGAACGTCAGGTATTAACAAACTTTAGTGTGAGCAATCTGCCAAAGAGTGACTTCGCGGGCGTTACCGCACATAAAGGAAAATTTGAAGTCAGCACGCTGTGCGGCTCCGACTTTTCGGGCGCAGACCTGACCGGCAGCTCTTTTAAGATTAGCGGTGTGCGCGACTCCAATTTCGATGGAACGAATCTGACAGACTGCACCCTGTATATGAATAATCTTACGGGTGCGAGTTTCAACCAAAGCATTCTTGTGCGCACTGAATTCAACATGTCAGAGATAACCCATGCGAAATTCACCGATGTAAAACTGATCGACGTAAAGCTGATCATGACCGACCTTAGAAAGACTATCTTTGAGAACTGTACCTTCAACGGCGTTGACTTCAATTACTGTGACCTGCGGGGTATGTCCCTTGACGGACTGACTTTTATTGGAGTCAAGTTTGACAAGACAGCACTGAACGAAGTTACATTTAAGGGTGCGACGCTGAAAAATGTGTCCTTCATAGCAGCATCTACCTGGACCTCCTGGTCTAAGAAATACTATCGTGCCATCAAAACCATTTGTTTCGACGGAGCTATGATGGATAAGCTTACCTTTGCATCACTCAAAGGCTTAGGAGCCGATTTATCAAAAGTTACTGTTATATGAGGAAGTGAAGATTTTGTCAAATAAAGTGTACATTAGGGCAGGCATGAATGGTTGAATTTAAAAATTCTCATAAAAAAATTGAAAATAGACAAAATGAAGAAAGAGGAGAATCAGTTTCATTTTTTTTGCTCAATCTTCTATTGCCTCAATACCAAGTTGCTTAAGTCGCTCAAGGTTGTCATTCATTGTCTTAAGTTGGTCCGGGGAATGTCCCCGCCAATCTGATACCTCACCGGTAACCCGAAGAGGATACCGGGAACGGTATGACTTAGTTGGATTTCCGGGGTACTTCTTGTCCGTCAAATTGGGGTCATCTTCAATTGTTCCTGTCGGCTCTACTAAATAAATTCTGCCTGGTTCTTCGCCCAGGGCAAGTTCAGCTCCCCAAATAGCGGCATCCATAGTTGTGGTTAGATAGACAAAGTATGCCTTTTTTTGAGAACCATAGTTTGAATTAAATCCGGGCTCAATCAGGTCTCCCGGCTTCAGATTGACTTTTGTGCCGTGATAGAACTTATGTGGACTATTATCGTTGGCTGATTCTATTGGTTTATCATCACTTCTGTTAGTATTCATTATGGTTATATACTTAATATTTATCTTTTTTTAATTTCTTCTAAAGATACAACAGTATCTTTCATGACTTTTCGGCTCGCTTGTAATTGGCAATAATAACTACTCCAAAGCATTCTTTTATTATGTATATTTGCTATTCTTCGCCAGAATCCGTGTCGTTTTATGATATCAGTCATTTTTTTACTGGCTCATAATAAAGCGTTATTGAACCAGAGCCAAAGACTTTTGTTTTTAATAATTTAAGATTAATTCTATCATTTATGTTTTTAAATAATCGTAAACCGTTTCCTAAAATAATTGGCTGAACACAGAGTTGATATTCATCAATTAAATCAAGTTGCATTAACGATACTATTAAACTTGGGCTGCCAACTAAAATGTTTTTACTCCCGCTATTGCGGGATTGCTTGAGTTCTAAAACTTCTTCTTTTATGCCTCCCTTTGCCAACTTTACATTTTTCCAATCAACATTTTTTAGAGTACGGGAAAAAACAATTTTGGAAATGTTGTCTATTAAAACAGCAAAATCATCTTCCGACTTGTTACCTGTAGGATTTTTTACTACGGTCGGCCAATAACTTTCCATAAGTTGATATGTTATCCTACCGAATAAAAGGGTGTTTGCGTTACTTAACAGCTCATTGTAATGCTGATGTAATTCATCATCTGCAATCCCAGCCGTGTGGTCGCAAAACCCGTCAAGTGTCATATTTATTGCTGCAATTAGTTTTCTCATTTTATTTATTAATTCTCTCTTGTTTTTAATTGTATTATTGATTGCTACGCAGTTCTTCTAATCTATTGTTATGCGCAACCACTACTCATTTATCATTGAGTTGTTCTGCCAGCCCGATGAGAAGCCCTTCGGTTCCGCGAATGTAGCAGAGGCGATATGAGTCCTCGTACTGAACCATTTCGCCAACGAGCTGAGCGCCATGCTTGCTGAGCCTGGATACCATCTCATCAATGTCTTCAACGGTGAACATGACGCGCAGGTAGCCAAGAGCGTTCACAGGGGCTCTACGGTGATCTGAGATAACAGGCGGGGTGAGAAACCGTGAAATCTCGAGCCGACTGTAGCCATCGGGGGTAACCATCATAGCAATTTCTACACACTGCGAGCCAAGTCCTGTAACACGACCAGCCCATTCTCCTTCGATTGTGGCTCGCCCTTCGAGCTTCAGGCCTATCTCTGTGAAAAAAGAGATGGCGTCATCGAGGGATTCTACAACGATGCCGACATTGTCCATTCTTAGTAATTTGTTTTTTGCCATAGTTTTATCTACTTAAATATCATAAATGTTTGAAGTTCGTAGTTAGTTCGATGCCTCAACCCCAAATCGTATTGCCGCTTCAAGTATATCAACGTTTATATCTCTTAGAGTTTTGAATTTAATACAATACCCACTCACGCTTGCCTTGCCAAGTTTTTTACCATAGGTTTGGGCTAAATATAACTTATTTTTGATACCAAAGATATAGACAGATATTCCGGTTTTGTTTGCGCTCATACCAATTTGATAAAACTCTCTGGTTTTTCCATCAGCATATTTTATGGTGTGAATTCCATATCCTATATTAGGATTAGAAACAGTTTTATTTTCACTGTTCTTACCATCCAAGAACCATAATTTACATGCTGGCATTACTTGCAGAATAATGCGGTGCAACTCTTGCATGTCACTACGTTTTGGTTCAGGTTGGCTAGTAATATACTTCTTGATTTGTTCTTGTACGTTCATATAAAATATAAAATTATTTATTTCTTACTTTGCCTTTTCAAATTTCGCTTTATTTTATCTGTCAATTTCAAGATAGCACAATATTCAACGACTCGGTTAGCAGTTCCAGATGACATACTAACATGCGCTACCTGTTACCATTATTATAGCGCAAAACCTACACAAATAAGTCGGCTTTACGAAAGTTTTGTTGTTCTTCAGCCTACATTCCTTTGCAGCAAACTCATGCTCCAATAGTACCTGTCTTGACTTTTCCGGCTCGCTTGTAATTGACAAAAATCACTCCGGTTGGTGTAACCAAACTCTTTGTTAATGTAAATGCTGCCGGAATCGTACCGTCTTCAAATAACTTTTTCCCTTCTCCAAGAGTCAATGGGAAAATTTTGAGCCAGAGTTCGTCCACTAAATCATTCTTTATTAGAAGCTGAACGAGCTTACTGCTGCCCCAAACTTGAATGTCAGAACCTTCTGATTTTTTGAGCTTTTCGATATCTGCCAAGCTTCTGAGGAAAACTGTGTTTTTCCAATCCGACTTTTCCATGGTATTGGATAAGACGTATTTTGTGACATCGTTGATAGTTGGCCAAAATTCTGCATGCTCAGGCCAAAAGGATGCCCAAATCTCAAATGTTTTTCTTCCCAAAAGAAGGTCTGCAGGTTTCATCTGTTCTTGAGTAGCTTTACCGCCAACATCGTCAGCATAAGGTGCAGACCAACCGCCATATTTGAAACCGGCTGATTTATCTTCCTCAGGTCCACCAGGAGCTTGCATTACTCCATCTAATGTAATCATTGATAAAACGATTATTTTTCTCATATTATTTTACCTCCTCTTAATCTGCCAGATTGAGCTTGATTGCAGTTAATGACTACCTTTGTGGTGTCAACGGGGCTCCCATAGTTCAATCTTATTGCCTTCAGTGTCCATTATATGTACAAATTTTCCGAAATCATAAGTTGCAATGCTGTCAAGTATGGTCACACCGTTTTCTTGGAGTTTATTTACAAGTCCTTCAATATTCTGGACAATGTAATTAATCATAAACTCTTTTTTGGAAGGGGAAAAATATTCATCTCCCTTTTTGAAAGGTTTCCACTGTAGCGAGTTTATCTCGTCAGGCCTGTTAATGTTTCTGGATTCAAAACTAGAGGAACCCCAATCATTTATTTCAATCCCCAAATTTTTAGTGTACCATTCTTTAGTTTCTTTCGGATTGTCTGAAAAAAAGAAAATGCCGCCAATTCCTGTCACCTTTGGTGTTGTGTCAACAGGTGAAGTTGATTTGTCTGTTTGATTTTTTTTGTCTTCCATATTGTTCTTTTTTTTGTTGTCGAAACACAGCTTGCAAGAAGTGCTACAAGCACAATAATTGTCAATAATCTTTTCATACAGTAATATTTCCTATTCGTATATTGTTGAATAGTCTAATGTTAAGGTTACACTAATTCATTTATTTACTAACTCTAAATTAATGATATACAAATTTAACTTTTCTAATGATATTTTTAAAATATTTATTATATGTAACAGCAACTAATATGAAACAAATGAAAAAATGTTCTTCCTTTTATAATTAATTAGTTGAAAATAATTTTAGGCAATTATTCGTTTAACCCACTTTTAAGCAGAGTCAAAATAAATGTATGAAAAACATTAATAGCAATAAAAAGGAGTTGTCAGCAGGACAACTTGAAGAACTATTCAGAGCATTGAAAGCACGTTTTGAGAAAAACATGATCCGCCATAAAGGTCTTGAATGGGCTAAAGTACAAGCAAAGCTTGAAGCTAATGCTGAAAAACTGTGGTCACTTAATGAAATGGAAAGAACAGGCGGTGAACCGGATGTTGTTGCTTATGTTCAAAAGACCGGCGAGTTTATTTTTTATGATTGTTCAGCAGAAAGTCCTAAGGAGCGCAGAAGTCTTTGTTACGACCGTGAAGCTTTGGATTCAAGGAAAGAACATAAACCGAAAGATAATGTTATTGATATGGCAGTCGCCATGGGCATTGAGCTTTTAACAGAAGAACAATACCGGGAGTTGCAAAAGCTTGGCAATTTCGATTTGAAAACATCAAGCTGGGTGAAAACACCATCAGATATTAGAAAACTCGGCGGTGCAATCTATTGTGACCGTCGCTACAACACTGTCTTTGTGTATCACAACGGAGCAGAATCTTACTATGCAGCAAGAGGGTTCCGCGGCTTGCTAAAGGTATGAATTTTGCACAGACAGGAAGAGGGAAGTCATTATTTTTTTAGAATTCTAATACTCAATTTCATTGATGATTTCATAATGCTGTGAAGTTTCGTCGTGCCTTAAAAGCACTTCCCTTGCTTTTTGCGGTACGTAAGATTTTTCATAATCCTCACCAGCAAACTCCTTAATGGCTTCTATACTATCAAATAGCATAATGGTAATGAATTCTACTTCATTCTTGTGCTCATGCTTGAGAAGCGAAATTTTCCTGTATCCCTTGACATGTTTATTTTCGATAGAAGGGAACACTTCGGTTCTTAGTAATTCTTCATATACATGAGCATTTGCCAAAGTCGTCCAACCATGCCATAATCTCGCTATCATAGTTTTGTTCCTTAGATATAAAAATGAAATTTTGAATAAAATTATTTAATTTCTAATTTACAAAATATTTGTTGAAAATAATTTATTAATGTTTTTAAATTATATAAATTTTAGATTAATGAAGTATGGAAAAAGAAACAAATCAAGAAACGAATTATCCAATATGGCTTGATAGAAATGAATATCCTTTTACGAGCCATTTCTTTGATTTGCCGGTTGGCAAAATGCATTATATTGATGAGGGTCAAGGGGACCCTATAGTGATGATTCATGGAAATCCGGGTTGGAGCTTCGAATTCAGGAATATAATTAAGGAATTATCAAAGACTAATCGCTGTATAGCTATTGACCATATTGGATTCGGTTTATCTGACAAACCGTTTGATTTTGATTATTTGCCATCAAGCCAGGCAAAGAATTTTGAAATATTCATGGATAGCCTGAATTTAAATAATATTGCAATGACTTTCAACGACTGGGGTGGTCCTATCGGCTTATCTTATGCAATAAAACACCCCGAAATAATCAAGAAACTAGTAATTATGAATACTTTTTTATGGTCTGTAGAAGATGACCCCCACTATCAAAAATTCAGCGGATTGATGGGAGGCGGATTTGGCAGATTTATGATAAAGAATTTCAATTTATTTGCTCATTTCTTTTTACCGAAAGTTTTTGGTGAGAAAAAGAATTTACCAAAGCATATCCATAAACATTATTATAAACATTTGGCAACAAGAAAAGATAGGAAGGGATGTTATACATTCCCGAAACATATTATTGCATCGAGTAAATGGTTAGACAGTCTTTGGCAGCAAAGAGAAAGGATTAATTCAATACCAACAACTTTTGTGTGGGGAATGAAAGATATAGCATTTCGTGAAAAAGAATTGAACTACTGGATTGAAAATTGGAAAAATCCAAAAGTAGTTAGATTGGAAGGAGTAGGGCATTATCCTCAGGAGGAATCACCGAATGATGTTATAAATTCATTGAGAGGATAAAATCGATATCTAATCTTAATTACAAAATTTAGTTTTACCAAAATTTTCTTTATATTTGTATGATTATATGAATTAAAATTTAAAGAAATAGATTTATGCCCTGTAGAAAAAAAGGAATTGAAATAGTTATAAGGAAAAATCCTCAATGAGTTAATTATTGGGGATTTTTTTTTGTTTTTTTATCATAAAAAGACAAAAATTTGAATTATGGGAACTGTAAATAAATGCAAATTGCTACTGGAGGATGGAAGCGTATTTGAAGGTCAATCCTTCGGCTATGAGGGCTCATCTGCAGGCGAGGTTGTATTCAATACAGCAATGACGGGCTATCCCGAGAGCCTGACTGACCCTTCATATAAAGGTCAACTTTTGGTACTCACTTATCCTCTTATAGGGAATTACGGTGTACCGGCTCAATCCGCAGAAAACGGCTTGGAAAAGTTTTTCGAATCGAACTCGGTGCATATTTCAGGTCTGATTATATCTGATTATTCTTTTAAATATAATCATTGGAATGCGACAAAGAGTCTGGGTGACTGGCTTAAAGAAAACAAAGTGCCTGGAATTTTTGGAATAGACACTCGCGAACTTACTAAAAGACTAAGGGAAAAGGGTGTGGCACTTGGTAAAATTATATTTAATGATAATGACATAGATTTTTATGACCCGAATATTGATAACCTTGTCGCTAAAGTCAGTTGTTCAGAAAAAACAATTTATGGAAACGGGAAATATAAAATTATTCTTGTTGACTGCGGAGTGAAAAATAATATAATAAGATACCTGCTGACCTTTGATACAACAGTTATCCGGGTACCATGGGATTATGATTTCACAAAGGATGAATATGACGGACTCTTTTTGTCGAACGGTCCCGGTGACCCGCAAATGTGTTCAGTAACGATTAAAAATTTACGAAAAGCATTGGAAATAGATAAACCGATTTTCGGTATATGCCTTGGTAACCAGCTTCTTGGAATTGCATCAGGCGCAAATACATACAAGTTGAAATACGGTCACAGAAGCCATAACCAGCCGGTACTGATGAGCGGAACAGAGCGAGCGTTTATCACATCGCAGAATCACGGGTATGCAATTCAGGACGGCACTTTAACAGACGGCTGGGAGCCATATTTCATAAATCTGAATGACGGCTCCAACGAAGGAATAAGGCATAAGAGCAAACCAATATTTTCAGCGCAGTTCCACCCCGAAGCATCAGGAGGACCAACTGACACCGAGTTTTTATTCGAACAATTTATTGATTTGGTGAAAAAATGGAAAGAAAAATAAATAAGGTTTTGCTGCTTGGCTCAGGTGCCTTGAAAATTGGTGAAGCAGGAGAGTTCGATTATTCCGGTTCACAGGCATTGAAGGCATTAAAAGAAGAGGGTATAACAACTGTACTTGTGAATCCTAATATAGCCACAGTACAGACCTCGGAACATATTGCAGACAGCATTTATTTTTTACCTGTTACTCCATATTTTGTAGAGCAGGTGATTAAGAAGGAAAAGCCGGAAGGAATATTGCTTTCTTTCGGAGGGCAGACTGCTCTTAACTGCGGAATTGCTCTATTTGAACAAGGAGTTTTTGAAAAGTATAATGTCGAGGTTCTCGGCACACCTATTCGTGCAATAATGGATACCGAAGACAGGGAACTTTTTGTGAAGAAGTTAGCTGAAATCGGAGTTCTGGCACCAAGAAGCATTGCATGTACAAATATGGAAGAAGCAATAAAAGCGGCAGAAAAGCTCGGCTTTCCGATTATTATCAGAGCCGCTTATGCACTCGGTGGATTGGGTAGCGGATTTTGTACTGATGCGGATGAACTCGATAAGCTTGCTAACAAAGCTTTTGCTTATTCTAAACAGATTTTAATTGAAGAATCCCTCAAGGGATGGAAGGAAATTGAATACGAAGTTGTCCGCGACAGATTCGACAATTGTATTACTGTGTGCAATATGGAAAACTTCGACCCGCTTGGAATTCACACAGGTGAAAGCATAGTTGTTGCACCATCACAAACCCTGACTAACCAGGAGTACCATAAGCTGAGAAAAATATCTATCGGCATAATCAAACATATCGGTATTGTCGGCGAATGCAATGTGCAATTCGCTCTTGACCCTGATTCGGAGGATTATCGTGTTATTGAAGTCAATGCACGGCTATCACGTTCTTCTGCATTGGCATCCAAGGCAACCGGTTATCCGCTTGCATTTGTTGCGGCAAAGCTTGGATTGGGATATGGTTTGCACCAATTAAAAAATTCTATGACAAAAACCACTTCAACTTTTTTCGAACCGGCTTTGGATTATATTGTATGTAAAATCCCGCGCTGGGACTTGAATAAATTCAAAGGAGTATCGAAGCAAATCGGCTCGAGCATGAAAAGTGTCGGTGAAGTCATGGCAATCGGCAGGACTTTCGAAGAGGCACTGCAGAAGGGATTGCGAATGATTGGACAAGGTATGCACGGTTTAGTCGGTAATAAAGATTTAATTATCGAAAATTTTGAACGTGAGCTTTCTGAGCCGACAGATATGAGAATATTCGTTATTGCCGAAGCCATGAATCATAATTATAATGCTGAAAAAATACATGAACTGACAGGTATTGACCTTTGGTTTATTCAAAAGCTCGAAAATATTTTTGAGACAAGGCGAGAACTTTTGAAATTCCAAAATTTGGAAATTTTACCTGATGAATTATTACTGAAAGCGAAGAAACAGGGATTTTCCGATTTCCAGATTGCACGTTTCATATATAATGAAACAAAGGACCTTACAGAATCATTATTAAAAGTTAGGAAATTCAGGGAAGCAAAAGGAATCAAACCTGTTGTCAAGCAGATTGATACATTAGCTGCCGAATATCCCGCACAAACAAACTATCTGTACCTGACTTACGGTGGGCTTGAAAATGATGTAGAACCTGCCGGGAAAGATGATTCAATTGTTGTATTAGGTTCCGGAGCATACAGGATAGGAAGTAGTGTAGAATTCGACTGGTGCAGTGTGAATGCCCTTAATACAATATCTAAATCAGGACTGAAGTCAATAATGATAAATTACAATCCCGAAACAGTCAGCACAGATTATGATATATGCGACAGATTGTATTTCGATGAACTGACTTTGGAGAGAGTGCTTGACATTATTGAATTTGAACAGCCGAGAGGTGTGATTGTGTCTGTGGGTGGTCAAATTCCGAACAATCTTGCAATGCGGCTTATGAAGGTTGGTGTGAATATCCTGGGTACTAGCCCCGAATCAATTGACAGGGCTGAAGACAGGCATAAATTTTCGAATATGTTAGACAAAATGAAAGTTGACCAGCCCGAATGGATTGAATCTACAAGCGTAGCAGAGGTTCTTGATTTTGCTAATAAAGTTGGATTTCCATTGCTGGTGAGACCCTCTTATGTGTTATCCGGTTCTGCGATGAATGTTGTATCAAATGAAAGCGAGCTTGAAAAATTTCTTACACTTGCTGCTAACGTGTCAAAACAATATCCTGTTGTAGTTACAAAATTCTTTGAAGATACAAAAGAAATTGAGATTGATGCAGTTTCTAAAAACGGAGAGATTATCGCTTATGCTATTTCAGAACATGTAGAGTTTGCAGGTGTTCATTCAGGTGATGCAACAATTCTTTTTCCTCCACAGAAAATTTATGTTGAGACAGCAAGAAAAATAAAAAAGACTACAAGTCAAATAGCTAAAGAATTAAATATTACAGGTCCTTTTAATATTCAATACCTTGCAAAAAATAATGATATAAAAGTGATTGAATGTAATCTTCGGGCATCCAGGAGTTTCCCGTTTGTTTCCAAAGTTTTGAAAATCAATTTAATTGAAATGGCGACAAAAGCCATGCTCGGATTTGATGTTAAGAAACCGGACAAATCAATTTTCGACCTCGACTATATCGGAGTAAAAGCACCCCAATTTTCATTTTCAAGATTGCATAAAGCGGACCCTGTGCTTGGAGTGGAAATGGCTTCGACAGGTGAAGTAGGATGCCTTGGGCGTAACTATAATGAAGTGATTCTTACTGCAATGCTCTCGGTGGGATATAAAATACCAAAGAAAAGCATACTGCTGTCTTCGGGTACAATCCGTTCAAAAGTGGAATTGGTAAATTCAGCAAGAATGTTGACTCAAAACGGTTTTGAGATTTATTCGACTTTGGGAACTTATGAGTTCCTCAATAACGAAGGGATAAAGACACGACTTGTCCCGCGACCTGATGAAAATTACAGACCTCACGTAATTGATTTAATCAAAGAAAAGAAATTCGATCTTATAGTAAACATATCAAAAGACCTCAGCGAAGAGGAACTGAACAAGGACTACCTGATTCGCCGCACTGCCGTTGATTTCAATGTCCCACTCATCACTAATTCCCGTCTTGCGAGTGCATTCATTCATGCTTTCTGTGAAATGAAAATAGAGGACATAGCAATTAAGAGCTGGAATGAAATGTGAGAAATTTATAAATAATCCATACCATATAAAAAGACATTAGTATATAATTAATTATAAATTTACTTAAATTTTCGGTAAATTAAATTAATTAAAAATTCGAGAGATAACTTTTTTATATAAAAATTTATTTTTTAGGGTTAATATGAAAACACCAATTTTTTTGCTATTACTCTTCATTTTCATCAGTTGTACAACTACAAGGTTTCAAAAATCAAAAGAAGGTAAAATTTATGTCCTTTATGATAAGTCAAATGTTTTGAACTGGGATGATTTTAAAGCCATACCATATAAGAAATCAGAAATAAACGGGTATTTGAGTGTAACTTTATATTTATCACAAGGAGTAGATGTCTGGTGGGGATATAAATATTTTGAATCACATTCTGCGATTTTCCCTTATGAATCCTGGGTTAAAGATAGCAAACACACAGATTATTATTTGAGTCATTTTAAAACATGGTTTTCTATTGCTGAAATTTATGCAAAGAAGTTGTTGCAATATTTAAAAGAAAATAAAGTTGATTATGATGATAAACCAAAAATAACTGAAGTATTCAATCAATTTAATAAAGAGTATCTGAAAAGAGAGAAAGAGTATTTGGATGAAACAAAAGATGCCTTGGATACTTTAAAGCAATTGGATTGGAATGATAAAATAGAAAAAGAACTTAGAGAAATGAAATGATGATACATTATTTTATTGAAATGATAATATCTTATAATAATTGACAAGTGTTTTATGAAAAGTATAAAAAATTCTGTTATATTTATAATACTTATTTTCTGTTCATTAATTTTATTCAGTGGATGCAGTTATTATATCAGCAGGGACGGATATTCAAAAACTGATATTAAAGATAGTTGTGAAGTTTATATTTTCAAAAACTTTTATTTCGCAGAAAAATTAAAAAAAGTGGGTTCTGTAAAACTTGAAGAATCAGGATTAACAATGAATTGTGAGATGGAAAATGCATTTAGTATATTAAAAAGAGAAGCGTGTTATGCTAATGCTAATATGATAAATATAACGAAAGAGTATTTTCCTGATCGTTCAAGCTCTTGTTACAGGTGCGATGCAGATTTATATCAAGATACTAATTATTCAGTAATATATAAATACAGGACTTATGATCATTTTAAAATTGTAGAAGAATCACCGTTCGATTATTTACCGTTTAACTATGTTTGTTTTAATTTTGGAATTGATTATACTTCTGTAAATAAAAATTTTTGGAGTGATTTGTTAAAGCAATATAATTTACCAACTGAAAAAGCAGCATTTGTATTATATAGACAAAGTATTTCTTTTATTTATCAGGAATATTATTTTGATTTAAATTTTGGTTTTTTCCAAGCCGCATTTAATAACAATGACTCGTTGGAGTCTGATGTTCTTGGATTGAAATTTGGCATTGATTTTGGATATAATGTGTTGAATGATGTCGTAACAATTTCTCCTTATTTGGGATTAAGATATTTTTATCAAAATCATACTGTATCATATAATAAAGATGATTTGACTCTAGAACAATGGATGAGACATCCGGATATTAGTCTTAGAGCAAACCAATTTAGTGGTGTAATTGGAATAAATTTAATTTATCCTATTTATTATACTTTGTTAATATCGGGAAATGCAGGTTATAATTTTAATTTTCACAAATATCCTTTTTTGAACTCCGATGAATATATTGGTATTAATCATAATCAATCACTTATTAAAAATTTCTATTGTAGCATTAATTTCGGTTATGGATTTAACATTGATAAAAAATATTAAATTATTACTTATTTAAATATTTAAACTAAGAATAATAATAACAAGTTAACATATTTTAAATTATTGTATAAGTCCGATACAGAACTTGGATTCATAATAAATTTTTACCTTGGAGTTCAACAATGGAAAATATAAATATAAAACACTTGGTTTCGAAAAGGGATATTGGAATAGAAGCATTTGAACTGGAGAATGGGAATCTAATGTTGGAAGCCACTTTCCTTGACCCTTACCATTTAATACGGTTAAATATGCACATTGAACCAAAGTCGAAAACAATTGTTTCGGCAAGCAGTGAATATGCAAGTCATCCTCATAGAGATTGCCCTGTTGTGGCTATAAAAGCATCTTTATTAGTCGGTTTGAAAATTGAAAGAGGTATTGTAAAACATGTTACTCAATTAATCGGCGGACATGAGGGATGTGTTCACCTTAGGGAACTCGCACTCGAAACAATTAATTTTGCGGCTACTGTATTAATAGGTTATGATGAAGGTTTTGGTCTGATGAGCAGGAGTTTCAACGTGCTGGATGAGAATCAGAGATATGAAATATCAAAAAATTTATTGAAAAACACTTGTTATATATATAGGGAAAAATGATGAGAATATTTAAGATTTACCTATTTTGTTTAATATTTAATTTATTTTTTGTTTCCTTTTGTTATTCCCAATCTATTGTTCCGGTGCCTACTTTAATAGAACCACCTGATGCGGTCTCATCGGGTATGGGTTATGTGGGAACTGCAGGAACAAGTGATATAAATTCAAGCTATTGGAATCCTGCAGGTCTCGGATTTTTAAAAAAAACAATAATTCCTGATGGATTATGGTTAAATGATTCAGAAAGTGATACAATGTCATATTTTGAAATAACATCAACTGATAAGTTTCTGCTAAAGTATGATAACGGTACTTTTTCATACGAAAATTTGACTGCAGGATTATACATTGAATCGTTCGGCACACTTGCATTAGATTTGGCTTATTCTGATTATGGTGAAATGACAAGAACCCATGAAAGTGGTTTTGTACTTGGTAAATACAGTCCAAATGAATTGTATATTAGTTTGGCTTATGGAGGACAAATTGAGGACGATTGGGGAATTGGCTTAGCTTTGAAATACCTGTTATCTAATGTAGTCCCAGAAGCATCTCCGGGTTTTACTCAACATGGTGTAAGTTCAGGTTATGCTTATGACGTTGGAGTATTATGGAAACCAAAAAAATTAAATCTTCTGAATTTGGATTTAGGAAATGCATTAGCTTTGGGTATTACATTTAAAAATTTGGGTCCAAAAATAGAATATGGAAGTGAATCCGAACCAATACCTGCTCAATTTAGATTTGGTGCATCTATTGATCTGACTAAATATAAAATGAAAAACCTTAAGATTGGATTTGATATTTCAAAGTTATTAGTTTACTATTCTAATTCTGTCACATACATTGATTCTGATACTATATTAAAGTCGGATTCAGACCCTTACCCTAAGTCATTAATTTCGGGATGGAAGAATCCTGGATTTGAATTTGGAATAGGTGCAGAGTACTGGTATGAAAATTATTTCGCATTGAGAGCAGGATATAATACTGAACCGAGTTATTCAGGAAACAGGAAATCACTGACATTTGGCGGCTCATTTAAATTATATTTTTTTCAGGTGGATGTCAGTTATAACTATTCTTCGGGCGATATGAAATACCTGGCCAATGCATTGAGATTCTCATTAAGAATTGGCGGGAATTCAGTTAAATAATTAAATATGTATATTAATTTTATGAGTATAACTATGAACGCAAAATATTTAAAATATATTTTTATAATTTCTCTTTCATCAATAATATTTTTATCCGGATGCAGTGAAAGTACAAACAACAAACAAAATATAACACGAGCATCAATATATCCAAATCCATTTTCAGTAAAAGGAATGTTAATATTATATTTAGAAAATGAAAATCCGGTTACAATAACTATTGCTGATTTTTATGGCAGAGAAGTCAAAAAATTAATTGATAATGAAGTTTTTCCATCCGGAAATAAAATAATTAATATTGATATGACTTTTCAATCCTCCGGTGTTTATAGCTGCATTATTAATTGCTCCGGTGAAATCACAATAGTTAATTTTTCGGTTTATAAATAGAATAATATAATTTAAGTTAATTGAAACAGATTTGTGATTTTATGAATTTCAATATTATTTAAAAGGGATTAGTATGGAAAAATCAAATAAAATCAGACTTAAAAATATTGATGAATATCTTGCCGCAGTTCCTGAACCGGCAAGAACTAATCTCGAAAAACTCCGTAAAATAATTAAGGATATTGCACCACAAGCAGAGGAAGTGATTAGCTATGGCATGCCGGCATTCGATTATTATGGAATACTTGTTTATTTTGCAGCATTCAAAGACCACTGCAGTTTTTTCCCCGGTGGCATAGTGGATTCTTTTAAGGATGAGCTAAAAGCTTATAAGACATCTAAAGGGACTATTCAATTTCCACTTGACAAACCTCTTCCGGCTTCATTAGTAAAGAAGATAGTAAAAGTAAGGATGAAACAAAATGAGGAAAGAAAAAAAAGGAAATCATAAAATTCTTATTATTACTTGGAAATGTTAATATTAATAATTAATTTCTAATTATAAATATTATATTTTTTATAATTAAAATTAATTTTAGGTAAAACTTTACATTTTTTTAACTGATACCCAAAAAACAGGATAAAATTCATATATATAGATATATTTTCTAATTATTTTTTGGGATTTTTATGAGATTTCTTTTCGTTCTTTTAGTTTTCTGTTTCTCTTTTATTAATTTGTTTTCCCAATGGAAATCCAAATCGAAAGGTGATGAGACCATCCAGGTAAACTATGTTGACCTAATATCGAGTGTAATGGCATATTCAAGTAGTGGTACTGAAAGTAAATACACTTATACTTATGACTCTAACGGAAAGTTACTCACACTTTTAAAAGAAGATTTAATTGACGGGCAATGGTCTGTTTCTCGTCAGGTAACTTATACTAACGATGTTAATGGTAATAGACTGACCTTTCTTTCTCAACAATGGCTGAATGGTCAATGGGAGAATTTGTATCAGGGAAATTATACTTATGATTTAAATAATAACCTGTTGACCGCTTTGGTTGAGCAATGGCTCATAAGCGAATGGGTGAAGTATTCTTACAATGAAAATACTTACAATGCTGATGGAAAAACACTTACTACGGTTAATGAAAATTACCAAAACGGAGTGTTGTCGAGGACATCAAAATATACTTATACTTATAACAATGAAAGTGATATTCTGACAAATCTCTATGAATTATGGCAAAATGGACAATTAACAAATTCAAACTTTAGAATCTGGACTTACAATTCTGATGGAAATCCTTTAACTTATGTTTACCAGGTTTTGCAGGACGGACAATTAGTCAATTCTTTAAGGTATAATTATACTTATGACTCTAACAAAAGGATAGTTGAACAGGCGTGGGATAAATGGGATAACAATAATTGGGTGGCTTCTGAAAAATATTCATATAACAGAACATTTATTAATGATACAATTTTAACTACATACATCCTCCTGTACGAAGTTTACGAAAATGGAGAGTGGATATATTCGGATAGAAATACATATAATTATAATAGTAACGGTAAGCAAATATCGGAATTGGCTGAAAAATGGCTAGACAGTTCATGGACAAATTACTATCGAAATGCTTATACGTACACTAATGATGGGAAATATCTTACAACAATAGGGGACGAATGGATAAATGGAGAATGGGTGATGACCGGGAAAACCACTTATGATTATGATGAAAAAGGAAACAATATATTATATCAGAATGAATATTATGATAATGGTCAGTTGCAGGATAATAGTTATAAATTAAATTATTTATATAATAATTCTGGTAATATTAAGTCCGAATCTTTCGAGACTGTATCTGGCGGTGAGTGGATTAATTATAATAATAATTTCCAGGTGTCAGATTCAAATGGAAATCAATTCGGTTTCAGCGGTGTTTATAAAATTGATATAACTTATCAATCTGAAGTCGGAGTTGCTGAAGAAATCAATAAGTTGTTGTCACTTGATTGTTTTCCTAATCCTGCTTCTGTTCAAACAAAAATAAATTATTCAGTATCAATGGCTGTAATATTAACGATTGATATTACAAATGAAAATGGAGTAATGATTTCAAGATTAGAAAATAATAAATACCACGAACCGGGGAATTATACTCTTAACTATAATACTGAAAATCTTCCATCGGGTGCTTACTATATTACAATTAATAATAAAAATAATATTGAGTCGAGAGCATTTGTAATCGTGAAATAGAAATAAAATTGGCTATTTAAAAGCTCTTTTACATTGTGTAAGAAGGCTTTTTTTTTAAAACTAAACTTGGTTAAATAAATTATTATGACTAATTTCCATTATTGAAATATCAGATATTATTCTCTTTACATTGTGTAAAGAGACAACCGAAAAAAATTAGAAAATTCTGAATATAATTAGATATTTGATAAATTATTTTGGAGTTAATATGAAAACTTTTTACTATTTATTGTTATTCTGTTTTTCTTCTGTGACTGCAATTTCCCAATTGAACAATAATAAAGGGATGGAAACAATTCAAGCCGACACCATTGACCTTATTTCGAGCATTAAGTATTATTCAACCTCAGGTACTGATTCGAAAATTTCCATGACTTATAATGCTATTGGAAAATACGTTACTCTTTTCCGGGAAGATTCATTAAATGGTCAATGGACTAATGCAAGGTATGGTACCAATACTTATGACGCAAATGGAAATATGCTGACTTATGATAATAAACAATGGCTGAATGGACAATGGGAGAATTATTACAGGGGTACTTTTACTTACGATTTGAACAATAACCAATTAACAAGGTTAGTTGAAAAGTGGTCGAATGGTCAATGGATGATTGATTCAAAAGACAGCAATACCTATAATTCAAAAGGTGAAAAGCTCCAGGGACGTTATGAAATTTACAAAGATGGTCAATTGAATACAACTGCAATTAATACTTATGATTATGATACTGCCGGCAACGTGCTTAATTATGAATATCAAAATTTGCAGGGGGATTCTTTAATTACCGATAATAAACAGATTTATTCTTATGATATTAATAATAATGTTCTGAGTTATACTTACCAGCGATTAGTTAATGGTCAATTACAAAATTATTATCGCTGGTCTTATACTTACGATTCAAGCGGAAACGAGCTTACATACCTCGATGAATTGTGGCAAAACTCTCAATGGACACCTCAGGAACGCTCAATTTCAACTTACGATACAGAAGGAAATAAAACACAGTACTTGTTTGAGCATTATGTTAATTCGCTTTGGGTAAAATATTCAAAGAGTACTTATACTTATGACACTTTGGGAAATGTATTGACTTCATTGGGTGAGTTATGGGAAGATTCTGTTTTTACTAATCATTCCAGGTCAACTTATACTTATGATTCAGAATCGCGGCTTCTTTCAAAAATATATGAAGTATGGGACAACAATCAGTGGATTAAAAACAATGAATTGACAAATAACTTCGATGCTAACGGTAATAAGACTTTGGAAAAATATGAATACTGGGAAAATGGTCTATTGCGTGACGTTTCGTCAAGGTATATATACACATTTAATTCCAAAGGAAATCTAAGTACAGAGTTGCATGAATCCATATTGTCACAGCAATGGGTTAATTCAAATACAAATATGTTTATTACAGATTCTAATAATAACCAATTCAGTTTTCCAAATACATATAAAATTGAAATTACATATCAATCTGAGGTAGGTGTCGAAGAAGGAATCTATAAATTCTTATCGCTGGATTGCTATCCAAATCCTGCATCAGTTATTGCCAAAATAAATTATACAGTATTAAAACCAGAGGTACTGTCAATTTCAATTTCTGATTCGAGAGGTGTAGAATCAGAGAACTTAGTAAAAGATAAATTTCACGAGCCGGGCAATTACAGCATTGATTATAATTCCTCAAATATTCAACCTGGTGTTTATTTCCTGACAATTAAAAACGGAAATCACAACGAAACAAAGAAATTTGTAATCATCAGATAAAGAATATTACGATATTGAAAAAGCCCTTTTGTATTAAGCGTAAGGGCTTTTTTTAATTTATTATTACAATTACGAAAATTATATTATTACCATTTGTTAAAAACTTCATTAATTTTGAATTTTTAAAACTGATTCTGAAATATGGCAATAGGATTTAGTAGCTGTTTCGTTGATTTTTAATAGAATATTGATTATTTTACAATTATGAAAACGATTGAAGCAAATAGTGTTGATGTAATTAATATTATTAAAAATAATATATCTCATATCAAAGAATACGATGTGAAGAAATTAGCTCTATTTGGTTCTTATTCAAGATATGATGCCCTTCCCGAAAGCGATTGCGATATTTTAGTAAAATTTGGCAAGAATACATTTCGTACTTACATCGGTTTAAAGGAATACCTCGAAAATTTATTAAAACTGAAAGTTGATTTAGTGTGCGAGGATTCCATAAAAGATATCATTAAGCCCTACATACTGAAAGATGCAATATGGCTCGTAAGTTGAGAAATGTTAGTCTGTACATCAATGATATTCTTGATTCCATTCGAAAAATTGAGAAATACACAAATGATAAAGATTACCATCAATTCAAAAATGATTCTCTAACTGTTGATGCGGTTATCAGGAATTTTGAAATTATCGGCGAAGCGGCTAATCAATTACCAAAATCTTTTAAAGAATCAACAAGTGATGTTGAATGGAAATACATGATTGATTTTAGAAATGTAATCATTCATGAATATTTTGGGATTAATTATGAAATTATTTGGGATATAATTCAGAATGAGCTTTTACAGTTTAAAAATAAAATATCAGAATTACAAGATAAATTAAATAACATACAAATTCCATTGGAATGGGATTAATTAATTATTTCGGAATTATATGAAAACACTTTATTTTTTATTTGTTTTTGCAGTTAGCAACTTGTTAAGCCAGGGCTGGCAGGAAAATATTAAAGACCCCGCTAATTTCTACAGCATTCGCGAAGCATTTCTTGAAAGAATAAATTCTGATAAAATAGAAATGACATTGAAAAAAGCAGGTGAAGAAGGAGAGGAAGAACAGTTCCGACGATTTGAGTTTATGCTCGAGCCGAGAGTTTATCCTACCGGAAAATTTCCCAGACCGACTATTTTACTCGATGAATGGAATAAGTTCAAAGCATTGAATCAAACCGGTCTTGATACCATTACCGGGGGAAACTGGACTCCTTTGGAATCACCTTCCGGTTTTCCTTATGAAGGTTATTCAGGACGACTGAACTGCATTGCTTTTCATCCACTCGATACGAATATTATGTATGTCGGTTCTCCTGCCGGTGGTTTGTGGGAAACTACCACAGGAGGTAAATCCTGGATTCCATTGGCCGATTACCTCCCTTCGCTCGGTGTATCCGAAATTGTAATTCAGCCGGATAATCCAAACATAATGTATATGGCTACTGGAGACAGGGATGCAGCGAATTTCATCAGCAATCCCTACTCTTACGGCTTGCTGAAAAGCACAAATGGCGGTGAAACATGGGATACAACAGGACTGAATTATTTATTTTCCGACCAGATGACGATTCAAAGATTAGTGATGCACCCTGATAATCCGAATATACTCATGGCGGCTGTCGAAGGAGTGGACGGAAATAAGAGGGGAATATGGAGAACGACAGATGCGGGAGTTTCATGGACAAAAACAAGCGGTGGTGCAAAATATGATGTCGAATTCAATCCTGGTGACCCGAACATTATGTATGCTGCCGGTTGGAAAAGCATACTGCGTTCAACTGATGCTGGTATGACCTGGATACAAGTCAAATCAAACATTCTTCCGACAGACAGTATTTCCGAAGATAGAATTTCGGTAACGGCTGCCAATCCGCATTTGGTTTATTTGCAATATCTGAATTCATGGACTGGAGGAACTTATGGTTTGTATAAGTCCGGTGATGATGGACTGACATGGGAAATGGTAAACCAGGAGGGAATCACTACACAGGGAGGTTACGACTGGGTTCTGGCTGTTTCACCTATCGATACAAATATAGTTTTATACGGAGGTCAATATCTTTTCGGCTCTTACGACGGAGGAAAGAATCAGCTTAATTTTCAATCCGGACACGTTGACCACCACGATTTGATTTATCATCCCAAAACTAAAGCATTGTTTAATTGCAATGACGGCGGTATTTATAAATCCTGGGATAACGGCGAAACATGGGAAAACCTGAATAAGAGTTTGCAGACATTTCAGTATTACAGGATGGGAGCTTCGGCTACAAACAAAGATTTTATATTGACAGGGGCTCAGGACAATGGAACTCAGATACATGATTTTTTGTCCTGGCAGCAAATCGGAATCCTTGCTGACGGCATGGAATGTCTTGTTGATTACAGCGACCCCGCCATTTATTATGTATCATATCAGTATGGTTATTTGATGAGATTCGGTGCTGGTGAAAATTTTTCTTTTCCGCCTAATGCTTTCAATTCTAAATACTATGCATGGGTGACACCTTATATTATTCATCCTTCAGAACCCGCAACTTTATTTATCGGTGGTAAAGATATTTACAAATCAAATGATAGGGGAAATACTTGGGTAGCTATATCGAACAAGCTTACTGCAAATGATGGAGTTGGAGGTGGAATGCTGCGAACAATGGCTATTTCGGAATCGAATCCTGACAGTATTTTGTATGCTGCTTCTTATGTTGTTGCTTATAAAACCACCAATGCAGGAGTAACATGGCATAATATAACATCTAATCTTCCTACATCTGCTGGATGTTTCGATTGTTCGGCAATCAGCAGCATAGCCGTTCATCCCATAAATCCGAATATTGCCTGGGTGGCTATGTCAGGATATTCTCCGACAAATAAAGTATTCAAGACAACTGACGGCGGTGAAACCTGGGTGAATATTTCCGAGAATTTACCCGCAATTCCTGTAAATACGATTGTATATCAGAAGAACAGCAAGGATGTATTATACATCGGAACTGATTTAGGGATTTTCTGCAAAGACAGCACAGACAAAAATTGGAAGCCCTTCATGAACGGCTTGCCTAATGTTCCTGTGCAGGAACTGGAAATACATTATTGCACACAAAAACTACGTGCAGCAACCTTCGGCAGAGGTTTGTGGGAAACGGATTTATATGGAGCCGTTGTTTCAGTTGATGATAATGAAGAACAAAGCACCGGAAAATATCTCTATCCGAATCCGGCAAATGGTTCCATCGAATTGCCTGATGAATTAATTAATAAAAATTCTCGGTTGATTATTTACTCATCAATTGGTATTGCGATTTATGAAGGAAATGCAACCAAAAGAATTGACATCAGCTCTATATCACCGGGAATATATTTAGTGAAAGTGAAGGATAGGTTATATAAATTTGTGAAGATGTGAAACAATAATTAAAAATTTTATATGAACACACTCTTAATTTTAGCAACAACACTAATTACACTGGCGCTTGTTTTCTATTCGCTTGGAATTTGGTCTGAACGTTTTGCAAAATATCTTAAAGGATGGCATGTAGTAGCATTTTGGTCCGGATTTCTTTTCGATGTTTCAGGAACATTTACCATGCACGTCCTATCGGATGGACATAATTCATCAATCGCACATACTATTACCGGACAGATTGCTCTCTGGCTTATGTTTGCCCATGCATTGTGGGCGACCTGGGTAATACTCAAAGGGAGTAATTCGATGAGATTGAAATTTCACAGTTACAGTATTTTCGTTTGGATTATTTGGCTTATTCCATACTTCGGGGGAATGTATTTGGGTATGAGTAAATAATAATATTTTACGTCTTGCTTTTTAAGAATAATAATTCTTTATTTATTAGTTAATTATTTCAAAAAGAATAACTTAGTATTATTCTGTTCAAAGTAAAATTCACATTAAATCCAGTATTATAAGTTGTGCTATTTGCAATTGTATATTTATTGTATGATTTTATTGCTCTTTTGAATTTCTCTTTGCTACTGGAAAATAAAACAAAACTTATTAAATCAAGAGCAGTTGCTGCAACAGCAGTAGAATAAATTGATTCTATTTTTGGTCCAGAACCGTAATTGTAATAGTTAATAATATCAGCTAATGTAATTACTGTTAATAATAGACCACCAGCTAATGAAATGACAGCAAGTGTTTCATCTAATTTTGAAGAACTAACTAAATCGTGTGAAAACTTATGATGGCTTATTATATCCGATATTTTCAATTTTGAATATTCAGTTGTATCAATGTAATAACTGTTACCCCAAAATGAATAATCAACTTTAATTGTATCTTTTCTGCTTTGTGCTTGTGAGAAATGAGTAGTTACCAGGAATAAAATTGATAGAAGGATTATATGTCTCATAAAAATATTGGAAATAAAATATAAAAAAAATTTTTATAAAAATAAGATTAATGAATAAATAAAATAAAAGTTATTCTTGCTTTTTATAAATAAAAATTCTTTTTTTGTTCATTAGAATTTTTCACAAAAATTATTTTTCCAAAATAAAATGCAGGATAATTCTGTTAAGCCGAACCTGAAAGCATTGTTTTCGATTACAGTTATAGTCGGTGCCTTGGGTTATTTCGTAGATGTGTATGATTTGATTTTGTTCAGCATTGTACGTGTACAATCGCTGAAATCACTTGGATATAGTGGAGACCAGTTGCTCAATTATGGTGTGCTTCTGCTGAATTTGCAGATGCTGGGTATGCTTCTTGGTGGAATCCTTTGGGGTGTACTTGGCGACAAAAAAGGCAGGGTGAAAATTCTATTTGGTTCGATTCTGCTTTACTCTCTTGCAAACTTTGCAAACGGATTTGTACATAACATTGAAGCGTTTGTGATTTGCCGTTTCCTTGCAGGATTAGGACTCGCAGGAGAGCTTGGTGCTGCAGTTACTCTCGTGTTGGAAATCCTTCCAAAGGAAATCCGCGGCTATGGAACTATGCTTATTGCTACTGTCGGTGTAAGCGGTGCAGTTGTAGCAAATCTCGTTGCGAAACTATTCGACTGGCGAATGACTTTTATTATTGGCGGTGTACTGGGTATAGTGCTTTTATTTCTGCAGATGAGAGTTATTGAATCAGGTACATTCAAAAAAGTTGAGAATTTGAAAGTCAGCCGTGGTAATTTCTTCAGCTTCTTTACAAATTGGAAACGCTTCATAAGATATATGAAATCTATTTTCATCGGTTTGCCGATTTGGTTCAGCTTAAGTGTGCTGATTACATTTGCACCTGAATTTGCAAAAGCGATTAAAATCAACGGGACGATTCATGCCGGTGATGCTGTGATGTGGTATTACCTCGGAGCTACAATCGGCGATTTCACAAGTGGATTCCTGAGTCAATACTTTGGAAGCAGGAAAAAAGTTGTATTCGGTTTTATTTCGGTTTTAACAGTGATGGTCATTGTTTATCTATTACAAAATCATATTTCGACAACCACATTTTATATCATTTGTTTTATTACAGGACTTCCTGCCGGTTACTGGGCTGTATTTGTTACAATCTCAGCAGAGCAGTTCGGCACAAACCTGAGAGCCACAGCCGCCTCGACAATTCCCAATTTTGTGCGTGGCTTGGTTGTACCGATTACATTTTTGTTCCAGTATTTTGTATATCTGACAAATGTGAAAGCAAGCGGTGCCATTGTCGGTGGCTTATGCCTGCTTGTTGCATTTATATCCTTATGGCGGCTGGATGAGACGTATAACAAGGATTTGGATTTTTTGGAAGAGTGAAATCAATTACTAATTACTAATGATTATTTGGATAAGAAAAATTTCAATTATATTTTTATATATTTGTCAAATAAATCATTCATCAATAAAACAAGAAGATATTTATATAAAATAAATAAATCGAATTTGGGGTTTTTCGGTTTCAATACTTTTTTATTTTAAAATTAGAGGCATATTATGAAATATTTGTTTTGCTTAATCTTGCTTGTTGTATTTTTTATCCCATCTCATTCAAAAGATTTAAAATTTTACTTCAAGAATCTTCACAGAGAGCCAAGAGAAAATTATGGTAATATTGATCCATTATATTTATTTACATTTGATACTTTGAGAGTTGATGATATAGATTTCCCGGTTATATTACCTAAGATTGGAAATATAGAAAATTTAGCATTTTCTCAATTATTTTTTACCGGGCGAGAAAATGCTGTCAACCCAAAAATTACTTTTACTCTATTTAAAAATTATAATAGTGATACAATAGAAATATTCCCCGATTTGAACGGCAACATGGATTTCACTGATGATTCAATTTCATATTTCATAAGTAAAAAAAATCCATTCACTTATATTAATCTTCCAAATTCTAAGAATCCCGATGGAAAATTTCAATATAAAATTGGGTATTTGGTCGGAGTAGATAGCATGGTTATTTTAAAGTATAAGGAACATTTTTATAATGATGATAAAAGTAAAGGATTTATTACTACTGACTCAAAATATTGGATAAGTGAAACAAGACTAAATGTACTATCCTGCGATACAGTTGTTGATGGAGATTCAATTCAAATTGGTCTTATGGATTGGAACTGCAACGGGCTTTATAATGATATTGATACAATATTAGAAAATAATTTTAACTCTGACAGAATATTGGTTGGCTATTATGGTAATGATATAATATCTCATGAACCCTCTGCAGGTGCTTCAATATTATTACCTGAAACTTTTGTTGATATCAGAGGTAGGATTTATCAATTGATTGAAATTGAACCGACAGGAAAATATGCTGTATTAAGACCGACTAATAAAACTTCATCAATATTAAGAATTGGAGATGATTTACCGGATTTGAAATTTAAACTAATATCCGGAGATTCGACATCATTAAGAAGAATTATTGTGAAAGGGAAATACAACCTGATTGATATGTGGTCAATTGGATGTAAGGGGTGTATAATGTCTATTCCTAAATTTCAAATGCTTGATTCACTTTATCATGACAAATTTAATATAATAGCTCTTCATGATTGGCAAAGTGCATTTAATGTTATACAGAAATATATTGAAAAAAAGAGTCTAAAGTGGACAAATGGTATTCTCACACCTGAAATTGCAAAAAATCTTCTTGCATCAGGTGGGTACCCTTATTATATACTTGTTGATCCAGATGGAAAAATTTTTAAATTCAATGCTTATTTAAATGAGGTCGAAAATTTATTGAAAAAATTTAGTAATTAAAAATACCTATCATCCTTCCAGTTTTTTAGGTCGGTATTAATGTAATTCCAAATTTTTAAATATTCTTCTTTATTTCGAATTATATGTTCATAAAATTTCGTTGCCAAACTGTATGAATTTTTGTGTTTTGACGAAACCATTTTGGTAACACCGATTTTACCATTACCAATAATTAGATCATTATTGGATTTTTGACGGGATTCAAAATTTTGGACCCCTACATTATTTTGATTATGAATTTTTATTATTCCATGGATGTGGTTAGGCATTACTACAAATGAATCTAATTTAACATTCGGATAATGTTTTGTTATTTCATATCAGCATTTTTTTATAAAATTTCCCGCTTCATTTAATATCAGTTTATCATCAACAATTTGACCAAATAGATGGTCTTTATAATAAGTACAAATAGTTATAAAATAATACCCTGCCCGGGAATAATCATATTCTCTGAAACGTAATGATTGTCTTTGAAATTTTTCCGACATAATTTACCATTCCTATTCATGCCTGTGTCCCGGAGGTCCGAATGGCATTTGCGGCTGCATCCCGAATGCACGAAGTGTGTATGAAAATGTCAGCATTATGTATTGTTGCAGGATTTTGTTCTGTGCATATTCAATATAGTAATCCGTAACATTTGTTTGAATGCTTTTATTTTGTTTCAGCGCATCGAATAATGTCAGTTTGATTTCTCCTGAATTATTTGCAAACAATTTTTTTCCGATTGATATATTCAATAGTGTGAAGTTGTTGTTGTTTTCCTGTACCAATCCTGTATAAAATTGGTTTCTCAAATCAATATTCAGAAATACACCCTCCCAGAAAATCCAGTTCAGGTAAACACTGTTTGTGTAATAATTATAATTATTGTTCAAATCCTCCCGAATTGTGTTTTTTGTTATTGCAAAATTTCCTCTTGATGAAATTGTGAAATCAACATTTTCGCTGATGTTGCTCGTTAATACTATTTGCAAATTTGTATTGTAAGCATTAGAAAAATTTGTATTATTGTTTACCAGACTCGGTGTCCTGGAAAATATTCCTCCTATATTAAGATTCATTTTCGATTTAATAAAATCCAAAGGAAATCCGTAAGTGAAAAAAGATGAGAGAGAATAAGAACCGCTGAGATTAACGGGTACTGTCAATTGACCGCCTGCAGGAAGAACAATTCCTCCCTGAAGTATAGAATCTTTTTGTGCAATGAATGTAGAATTCGCTATTGTATTGGTTTTGTAATTGAACGAAGTGAACAATAGAAATACATTGTTGAAATCCGAACTGAAGCTGGAATAACGTCCCATCAGGAAATGGGAATATTGCTGTTCAAGTGCAGGATTACCGGTAGAAAGCTGCATCGGATTACTAACGTCAATAACATTTTGCAATTGTGAAATTGAAGGTGAATTTGTTGATGTCCTGTAAAAAATATTCAGATTATCAGTTTTCGAAAATTTATATTGCAATCGCATCGATGGAAGAATATTATCGAATTTATAATCCATTTTCAAATTAAGCGGGAAATCCTGTAAACTGTTTAATTCAGCTCTCTGGTATGCCAATCCAGTAGTAAAGTTTATTTCATCTTTCTTATACCTGTAATTTATTTCTCCTCTCTGAGTGAAATAATAATTGTCAAATTTGTTGGAAAGTAATGTATCGAGTATGTCATAATCAATATTTGCGGGATTATAATCATAAGTCCTTTTATCCGAATTGCTGGAATTATAATTAACATTATAGCTTATTAATAATTGCTGGTTTTCTGTAATTGGCTCAGTGTAACTGATGTTTCCGGATAAACCATAGCCGCCAGTTGGAGCTTGTGAATTCTGATTCAACGTATCATAATTTTGGCTCGGTTTATAGTATATGCTTTGTGTAAACTGACCGCTCGCACCATTCCTATCATTTGCACTTGTATTAATGCTGATCGAAAAAGTTCTTCCCCTGGTTTCAAATCTGTGTCTGAATAATAACTCATTCGAAAAATTCAAACCTTCATAATTTGATTGATATAAATTATCCGATGAGTTTAAAGGATTATTTGTACTAAGTAAATAATCCGAGAATTGTGTATTATCAATATTACTCGCCTGCAGTGTAAGATTAGGTCTGAGAATTATAGAGTTATTTGTATCCAAATCAAATTTAAATCTGAAATTGAGCCGGTGATTATTATTCTTATTGTATGAATCTGTGTTCTGATTGTAATAACTCAATGAATCGGTTGATAGTGTATATTCACGTTCCAAAATCTGGTCATTTATATTCGATGTATAATTGAAAAAATAGCTGCCTGTCACCTCAATATCATCTGTCCACATATCATTATAGTTTATACCAACGGCATGAGTTGTGCTTATTCCGTCCATTTGCCCGACCATATAGTCACCCGCACCCGATTGGCTTAACATTCTTGTTTGTGCTCCGGGAGGAGGAGTGAATCCGCCGGGACCCATAACCCTGGATGCAATTCTTAAGAATTGCCCTCTTTGCCCGCTACCGCCTCCCATTATATCTAAAATATCCATGAAAGAAAAATTTTGCTGGCTAACATTATTCGTTAATCCCATTATTGATATTCGCTGAGCATTATCAAATAAATTATAGTTAAGAGAGCCGTAATATTTATCCTGGTGCCCATATCCGCCGCTTATTTTTCCGAACTGCCCTTTTCGTTTGTTGTTCTTTGTTAAAATATTCATAGTTTTTGTGCTGCTCCCGTCATCGAATCCCGTGAATTCGGATTGCTCACTCATTTTGTCATAAATCTGTACTTTATCAACTACATCGGCAGGTAGGTTTCTGAGAGCTAATGTTGGGTCATCTCCAAAAAATTGTTTCCCGTCAACGAGCACTTTCTTCACCTGTTCACCTTGTGCCTTAACCGTACCATCGCTTTCAACCTGTACTCCGGGCAGCTTTTTGACAAGGTCTTCTGTTGTTGCATCGGGAGCAGTCTTAACGCTTGTTGCATTGAAAATTGTAGTGTCTTCTTTTTGCTCTCCGATTGGTGCATTAGCTGTTACATTTACTTCATCTGTGCTAATCACAGATGAACTGATTAGTAAATTTCCCAGATTCAAATCCTTGTCTTTAACTGAAATCTTTTTTTCTAAATCAAGATAACCCACATAAGTGATTTTCAATATGTATGTACCGCTTTTGACTTCCTTGATTTCAAATTCACCTCTTTTATTTGTAAGGTCGTGATATTTTGTTTCATTATTTTTATCGTTTAAAACAACAGTGGCACTAATTAATGGTGATTGATTTGAACTATCTAATGCAATACCTTTTATATTTACTGTTTGTGCTGTGGCTTCACTTATAAAAAAAATCGTACTTATTACAACTAATAATATCTTTCTATTCATAACTATTCATCATTTTAACAATTCACATATTTATTTGACAATTGGACGTTCAAAAAGTTTAATTCCTTTTTATCAATTTATTGATTGAAATAAAAAAATGAGGTTGAGATTTAAAATTTTAATAATAATTTAATTATTCAATCTAATTAATCTGTAGAGATTCAAAATTTTGAATCCCTTCAATTCCTTAATAATTATTTTTCAATTTGTTTCCAAATCCTAACCGCTTCATAAGCGACTATTCCTGCGGCAACACTTACATTTAACGAATGTTTGACTCCATACATTGGAATTTCAATTGCATCTTCACATTCTTTCAGTATATTATTATCAATTCCAGTTAATTCATTTCCCAAAACTAAGCAGAGTGGAAAATCGGATTTGGTTAATGTATCATAACTTCTTCTTTTGTCAGTTATTTCGACCGCAATGACTTTTATACCGTTAGATTTTAATTCAATAATTGCATCAATGGGATTTTTAAAATATTTCCATGGTACGGATTCGGTTGCTCCAAGTGCAGTTTTGTCAATTTCTTTTCGTGGCGGATATGGTGTAAAACCGCATAATATCAATTCTTTTAACCTTGCAGAATCTGCCGTCCTGAATATTGAGCCAACATTATACAGACTTCTAACATTAATTATCATCAATGAAATTGGAAATCTGTCAATAGACAATGATTCTTCATTTGTTAATCTTTCCTGAATAATTTCATTGTGCAGCAACTTTTTCATTAGTTTAGTGTTATTTGAGTCAATAGCTATACAAAATAATCGTCAACAAAAATAAGTTTATTTTATTATATACTAAATTACGAAATTGGCTTTAAAACGATAATTATTAAATGAGATTAATACTTACCATATTTAAAAATATATTTTTAATAATACTTTTTTATTCGTCGGTATTTTCAGTTGATTGGGATACGAAAGGAAATGATTTTTGGCTTACTTTTCTTCCGAACTATCACATGAATAAGAACAATAGTGATGACCGGCTCAAGCTGGGGGATTCACTATTTATATTTATAAGTTCTGATGAACCGGCTACAGGTACAATCGAATATGTTGATTTATCCGGGAAGCAATACAAACAAAATTTTTCTATAACCGAACCTGCAAAATTCTATATTTTTAAATTGATGTATCTTGATTATGAATTACTTGGATATAATGATAGTGGGATTCTCAGTTTCAGGAATAATAGCGAAACTGTAAAAAAACAATATTTTCATATTCAATCTGATAAGGAAGTAACTGTATATGCTCATAATCAGGCATTTAAAACAAGCGATGCTTGTCTTGTCTTACCGACAGACATTCTCGGGAAAAATTATTTTGTGATGACTTACAAAAGTGACGGAAATTATGATATTGTTTCCGGGAATCTGAGAGGAAACTCGACACCTTCTCAATTTGTCGTCCTGGGGACTGAGGATAATACGTTGGTAATAATTAATCCCTCCTCAGCAACTCAATTTAATAGTGCAAATTCTCAAAGAATTATTTTGAACAAAGGCGATTCTTATCTTGTTCAGGCAAGGATTGATTCTAACGAACTGAACAATGACTTGACAGGGACTGAAATTCAAGCTGATAAGCCGGTTGCCGTTTTTGCCGGACATCAAAGGGCAAACATACCCGTTCTATCATTGAATTCTCCTTCGAGAGATTGTCTATATGAGGAGATGCCCCCAACAGACTCATGGGGAAAAAATGCTCTTCTCGCACCATATCAGCAACCGGGGAATATAACGAAAAACGGTACTGATATTTTCAGGATTTTAGCCGCTTTTGATAATACAAAAATATCTCTGAATGATTTTGTTATTGGACAATTGAATAAAGGTGAATATTACGAAGGTGAACTTACTGGACCTGGTTTTGTTGAGGCATCAGCCCCCGTACTTGTAGCTCAATTTAAGAAAACATCAGATTATGGTGCAGGCACAATTTTAGGAGACCCTTTCGAGATGCTTATTCCGCCTGTCGAGCAATTTATGAAAAGTTACAGAGTTTTGAATATTCAAGCTGCTGAATACAGCAGGGATTGGTTCGGGCAGCCGATTTATCAATCCGTATATACCGAACAATATATTACAATTGTTGCCGGTGATTCTTCGATTTCTTCAGTTGTGATGGATGGTAGTCCGGTCTCATCAGGTAATTTTTTTTCGATTTCTTCATCAGGTTACTCTTATGCCAATCTGAAAGTCGGCGATGGTGTTCATACGATACGCTGTAATGACAAAATAGGTGTGTATGTTTATGGTTACGGCCAGGCAGATTCTTATGGTTATGTAGGTGGGATGTACCTCCGAACTTTGGATTTGCAGCCGCCATTGGTTACAGGTATTGATAGTTGCAATTCTGTAATCGGTGCGGTCTTCGATACATTAATTACCGATTCAAAATTGCAAAAAGTAGATTCACCGGTTGGTACTCAAATCAATGTAAATGTCGATATTGAAAAATTCACTCCTTATAAGGATTCAGTGAGATTCAAAGCATCATTGATTGATAATTTCAAGGATGGAGAATTTGAAATTGTTGCCGTCGATTCATTCGGTTTGATAACTACAAAAAAATTCACAATTCGGGGATTCACCCTATCATTTCCTGATATATCACCGAATAATTTAAAGTTTGAATTTGATAGTACAATTATTGGGTATTGTAATTGTGATTCCATTCATATTAAAAACACCGGTATATTACCCTTAATATTAGAAAATAATATCTTTCTAAAAAGTAATTTAATATTTTCAATTCCTGCATCGCAGTTGCCATTTATTCTGCAGCCGGGTGATTCTAAGATGCTGAAAATCTGTTATTGCCCCGTTGAATTAACTAAAAAGAAACAATCCGATACTTTACAAATGGAATATAATTGTATCAAAATAAAAATTCCGGTATCAGGTATATCAATTCCTTATTCTGTAATTGCTAATTCAAAGATTGAAAATGATAAATCGGGTTGCAATGTCCCTGTAAAAATAAGTATCATAGAATTACCTGAAATGGATTATTTGGGACAAATTTATCCGAATCCTGTCTCAAATAAAAAAGCCGTTTTTAATTTTAGTATTGCATATAAAAGTAATGTTATTATAAAAGTTTTTGATTTATATGGCAATGAAACAAAAACAATAATTTCGGATTTATTAGATAAAGGAGTTTATGATGTTAATTTAGATTTTACAGATTTTTATCCGGGATTTTATTTTATAACATTAAGTACCGAAAGGATATTTTTATCAAAAAGTATTATTGTTCAAAATTGATATAAAAATTATTTAAACATTACAATAAATTTAAGTTAATTTAGTTTACTGTGATGATAATTAAAACTTAAGAAAACCTTCAGAAAATTATTATTGTTAATTTGGTGGCAGTAATGAGCAAAAAATATTTAGCTAATCGAATGAAAATTAAATTCATCCTGCTGATTATAACAATTGTTGCATTATATGTTCCACTCCAGGCACAGTCCGATTCCTTGATTTTTGATACAAAAGGAACTGATTTCTGGCTGGTATTTCCTCCGAATTTTCATAACGGGAAATATTCCGGCTCACAAATGTACTATGATGATTCCCTTTATATTTTTATTACATCTGACAGACCGACTACGGGTGTAATTGAATATATGAGCTTAAAAGGAAGAACATATTCAAAGAATTTCAGCATTACTGACCCGACAAAAATTTATACTTTTTCCATTTTTTATCCGGATTTCGAATTGCTTGGATATAATGATAGCGGATATAATCTCGATTACCAGAATAACAGCGAAGTTATAACTAAATTGTATTTTCATATCTTAGCAGATAATGAAATAACAGTATATGCCCATAACCAGGCGGTTACAACCAGCGATGCTTGTCTTGTATTCCCGACAGATATATTAGGAAAGGACTATTTTATTATGTCTTATAATAGTGATGGAAAATCTGATTTTGGATATTTATCAACTAGTTCTACTCCCTCACAATTTGTAATTTTAGCTACGGAAGATAATACTAATGTAATAATAAAACCCAAACAACCGACAAGATTTAATGGCTTAAAAATTCAAAATATAGTTCTAAATACTGGTGATGCTTATTTGGTGCAGGCAGATATAACTGAAACAAGTCTCAGAACAGATTTAACAGGCAGTGAAGTTCATTCCGACAAACCTGTAGCTGTTTTTGCCGGTCATCAGCGTTCTACGGTTCCTAATTCACCACCTGCAAGTAATCCATCAAGGGATTATTTGCTGGAGCAAATGCCTCCTATCGAGACTTGGGGACAAAATGCTCTGCTAATTCCCTATCAGCAGCCATCTAATGCCACTACACTGAGAAATGATATTTACAGAATACTGGCTGCAAACAATAATACTGAAATATTTATCAATGATGTATCTGTTGGCAAATTGAATAAGGATGAATTTTATGAAGGGCAATTGACAAGTCCTGCTCATGTAAGGTCAAATGCTCCAATTCTTGTAGCCCAATTCAAAAAGACTTCTGATTTCACATCATCGGGAGGTAATAATAATTATGGTGACCCTTTTGAGATGCTTATCCCCCCCGTAGAGCAGTTCATGACTAATTACAGGGTAATTAACACCCAGGCACACGAAGGAATTTTTTCTGAAGCAGTCTATGTAGAACAATTTATCATCATAGTAGCTACGGATTCATCAATGGCTTCGGTTTTACTTGACGGTAATCCCATTCAACTTAGCTTTTTCAAGCCAATTCCAACTACAAAATATTTTTATGCTAATGTCAGGGTTTCAGATGGAGTACATTCAATAAGCTGCAACGATAAAATCGGAGTATATGTTTATGGCTATGGTCCTGCAAATTCCTATGGCTATGTAGGTGGAATGAGCATGAAACCATATGATTATTCACCACCTCAGATTGTTTTTGCAGATAGCTGCTATTCCCTCAGGGGAACAATTAGCGATACACTTGTTTCTGACTCAAAAATTAACACAATCATTTCTGCTCCCGAATCACAGGTTAATGTAAATGTTATAATCGAACAGTTTAATCCTTATGCAAGACAGGTTAAATTCAGTGCAAAACTTAATAATTTCTATGAAGACGGTGAATTTGAAATTATTGCTACTGACTCGATGGGATTATCTTCCACGAAGAAGTTTGAAATTCCCGGATTTACTTTATCAGTACAAAATTTCAGAAACGGTACTAAACTTCCAGACCATAGTAAGATTTATAGAATCGGAAAAGAATTTTGTTATCCCGTGGTTATTGAAAATTATGGTAAACACAATCAGAATATCAATGATTTGATTTTGAAAAATAATACCTCAAATTTCAGAATAGTATATAATACACCTAAAACTTTGAACCCCGGTCAAATTGATACTGCTTTTGTTTGCTTCAATTCACCGGTTGATACTAACATTATTGATACTTTATCAATCGTAGGGGATTGCGGTATAAGGAAAATTCAGTCATTCAATCTGACTTTCAGAGGCGATACGAATAAACCTGCAGTAAAAGCTATCGTTGACCCTTGCAATAAAACAACCAATCTGGTATTTACCGATTCCACAATTATTGATTTCGGTATGGCTTCAGTTGACATAATTGATACCGTTAATTGTTTGGTTACCATTGAAAAGTTTTTACCCAAATACGAAACAGTAAAAATTGAGGTCTTAGACCGGTATAAAGATGCAATTTATCATCTCTCTGCAACAGATTCGGCCGGTTTTGTTACAGATGTAATTGATACGATTCAGGGTTTCACTATTGCGTTTCCAGAGATAAATGCCGGCACAAATTTATTTGATTATGACAGCACAATGATTGGAATAATCAATTGTAAAATGCTGAAAGTCAGCAATACTGGTTTGCTTCCTATCACATTTGACAAAAATATGTATTTGACAGGTAATATTATTTTTTCGCTGCCTTCGATTCAATTGCCTTTTACTATTAATCCCGGGGATATACAACTTTTGAATATTTGTTTCAGTCCCGTTCATTCGGCTCCTGAAATTCAATTCGATACACTTGTTCTCGAATTCAATTGTCTGGCGATAAAAATAAATATTCTTGGATTGGCTGAACCATTTATTACTGATTCTAAATCGAAATGCAATATTCCTGTCGTTTTCACGATGGACGATTTAACTTCAGAATCTTACCTGGGGCAAAGCTTTCCCAATCCCGCTTCGGATTACTCTTCCTTCATGTTTGGTTTGGCAGAAAATAATTACATTTCATTAAAAATTTATGATATTTATGGAGCTTTTAGACAAACAATCTTCAGTGGGACATTAAACCGCGGAAATTACAAAATTCAAATAAATACTGTGGAATTGGAGCAAGGTGTATATTTTTATACTTTAACAACAGAGAATAATAATTTTACAAAAACAATGGTAATCAGAAAATAATAGAAGGATTTATAAGTCATAATGATAAAATCCTTTATTTAATAAAAGGTGTGTTCGGGCTGAGTTTTTTTATTAGTTAAATAATACTGATAGAATATATCAAAAATTAATTATTTGTTGATTATTATTGGCTTAGAATGTTCACAGAAATTTTCTGGAATCGCTTGCAGTTAAATATAACTGTATTTATAGTAGTCATGATTACTTCGTATATTTCACTGCATTCCCAGATTGATACACTTCATTTCGATACTAAAGGAACTGATTTCTGGCTGACATTCCCTCCTAATTATCATATTGGAAAATCAAATTTGCGAAATAAATATGATGATTCATTATACATTTTTATTACTTCCGACAAACCAACAAGCGGAAAGATAGAATATATTGGGGCAAGAGGAGTTCCATTTACAACTTTATTCAGCATACCAGACCCTACAAGAATTTTTACTTTCTCAATATTTTATGAAGATTTTGAACTGCTCGGTTTCAACAACAGCGGTTCATTGGGAAATCGTAATAATAGCGAAATAGTTACAAGAGAATACTTTCATATTACTTCCGATTATGAAGTTACCGCCTATGCTCATAACCAGGCAAACATGACAAGCGATGCCTGTTTAATTTTGCCCACTGATATATTGGGTAATAACTATTTTATCATGTCTTATAATAGTGATGGAAACATTAATTCCTATTCTGGAAGTTTGAGTTCTTCTTCGACACCCTCTCAGTTTGTTATTTTAGCAACTGAAGATAATACCAACGTTACAATTATCCCGAAACAAGAGACGCAGTATAATAATAGAAATACTCAAAATATTTTATTGAACAAGGGCGAAGCTTATCTCGTTCAGGCAAAAATAACTATTTCAAGTTTAAAAACCGATTTGACAGGTAGTGAGGTTCACAGCGATAAACCTGTTGCTGTATTTGCCGGACACCAGCGTTCTACCTTGCCAAATAATTTTACAACTACATATCCGACGAGGGATTATTTATTAGAACAAATGCCCGCGATAGAAACCTGGGGACAAAATGCTTTGATTATTCCTTATCAACAGCCGTATAATATTACTTCCGATGGAAGTGATAAATTCAGGATTCTTTCAGCCAATGATAATACCAAATTGTATATTAATGATGTTTTCAAAGCAAACATAGACAAAGGAGAATTTTATGAAGATGATATAACTGGTCCTGCACATGTCAAAGCAAGCGCTCCTGTACTTGTAGCACAATTCAAGCAATCTTCTGACCTTACAAGAAATATTTCTAACAATAACGGCGACCCGTTTGAAATGCTGATTCCGCCTGTTGAACAATTTATGAATAATTACAGGGTCATCAATACACAGGCAAATCAATATAGTAATGCAGAAAAAGTATATGAGGAACAATATATTACTATTGTTGCTCCTAATGTTTCATTAGCTTCCGTTCGCCTCGATGGTAATCCTATTCCCACGAGTAATTTCCTCCCGGTTCCTACATCTAATTATTTTTATACTAATGAACGTGTCAGCGATGGTGTTCATACTATCAGTTGCAATGAAAAAATCGGAGTTTATGTTTATGGCTATGGCGATGCAAATTCTTATGGTTATGTCGGTGGTATGAGCATGGAAAGGATGGACGTTTCACCTCCTCAGTTTGCAACAATTGATTCATGTTTTTCAATGAGAGGTGTTATCACTGATACTATGGAAAATGATTCAAAAATTTATTCGGTTATTTCTCCACCTGAATCTCAGGTAAATGTTACAGTGAAAATAACATCATTCAATCCTTATGCAAGCTTAATTGATTTCTCGGCTCGGCTTAATAATTTTTATGATGATGGTGAGTTTGAGATTATTGCAACAGATTCGATGGGCCTATACTCTACTAAAAAATTTGAAATTCCCGGTTTCACTTTATCTGTTATGAATTTCAGGAATGGAACTATTCTGCCTGAACTTAAAGATTCATACAGAATCGGTAAACAATTTTGTTATCCGGTTGTTATTGAAAACTATGGTAAACACCGGCAAAATATTAATGATTTGATTTTAAAGAATAATAATTTCTCAATTATATATAATACGCCTAAAATAATAAATCCCGGTGAAACTGATACAGTAATGATATGTTTCAGTTCTCCTGTTGATACTGTTTTAATTGATACATTATCAATTGTAGGTGATTGCGGCATAAGAAAAATTCAGGCATTTAACCTGTCATTGTGGGGGGATTCAAATAAACCGGCTGTTAAAATGAATACTGACCCTTGCAACAAAGTTATCAATATTACAGTTTCAGATTCGACCGGTGGTGATTTCGGATTGGCATCGGTAGATATCATTGACACAGTCAATTGTTTGGTAACTATTGATAATTACCTGCCACAATATGAAAATTTTCGAATCGAAGTGATTGACCAATGCAAGGATGCAATCTATCATCTGGTTGCAACCGATTCTGCCGGTTTCGTTTCCGACATAATTGATACTATCCAGGGTTTTACTATTGCATTTCCTGATATTAATCCCGCTGCAAAAACCTTTGAATTTGATTGTACTAAAGTTGGTATCGTAAATTGTCAGAAACTAAGAATCAGTAATACCGGACTGCTCCCGTTTACATTTGACAGGAATATGTTTATTAGCCATAATATTATTTTTTCCATTCCGCAATCCAATATTCCGTTAACTCTTAATCCTGGTTCTTCGGAATTTATTGATATATGTTTCGCTCCTTACTATAGCTATTCCGATGTGCAACGTGATACATTTGTTCTCGAATTTAATTGCATTTCGAAAGAAATTTATTTATCCGGGATTGCTGTTCCCGAAATTACTGCATCAAAATCCAATTGTAATATTCCTGTAATATTTACATTGAATGAAATTCCTTTGTTTACATTCCTTGGTCAAAACTACCCGAATCCGACTGAAGACAATGTCTCGGTTAAATTCGGTGTGGAGGACGAAGGATTAACAAGCATTCGTTTATTTGATTTATTTGGAAATTACAGGCAAACAGTATTTGAAAACAATCTGAAGCCGGGTATTTATGAATTAAAATTTTCGACAGAAAATCTCGAACAGGGAGCTTATATTTATATTTTATCATCAGGTGGAAAATTAATATCAAAAGCAATGATTGTTAAGAAATAACCCCTAAACCGGAAAAATTAAAATAAATTCACAAATCCTTAGTCAATTCCTAAATTCTGATGTAATTTTGAATTATTAAAAAAGATTAATTTTTGAACGGAGCGTCTTGTAATGAAAAAATTTGCTTTAATCACAGCAGCAATTATTGGTGGGATTGTTCTTGGATTTTACATCCAACCTCTTATTTCCGAAGACAACATTTATCAACAAATAAAGAAATTTCAGGATATTTTAATCACTGCAGATAAAAATTATGTCGAGCAGGTTGATACCCAGAAACTCGTTGAAGCAGCTATTCGCGGTATGCTCGAAGAGCTTGACCCTCACTCGGTTTATATCTCTGCGGATGAAATGAAAAAAGTTGACGAAGATTTCCAGGGAAGTTTTGAAGGCATTGGTGTCGAATTTGATATTATAAATGATACGATTACAGTTGTTTCTCCCATTCAGGGAGGACCCAGTGAATCACTCGGCATTTTATCCGGTGATAAAATAGTCAAAATAGACAGTCAGAATGCCGTCGGTATATCCAGGTCTGATGTACCTAAGAAACTCAAAGGTCCAAAAGGCACTCTTGTCCAGGTGGATATTGTTAGGAGCGGAATTAAAGATTTACTCCATTTCAATATAACACGCGATAAAATTCCACTCGTTAGTGTTTACGGTTCATTCCTTATTGATGGGACTGATATCGGAGTCGTACAAATTAATAGGTTTTCAGCTACAACTCATAAAGAAATGATGGAAGCTCTCGCAGAATTAAGGTCAAAAGGAATGAAAAAACTCGTTCTCGACTTGAGAGATAACCCCGGTGGCTATTTGAATCAGGCATATCTTATGGCTGATGAATTTATCCATGGAGGTGACACCATCGTTTATACAAAGGGAAGACGTTCTGAATTCGATGAAGTTTATATTGCTGCAAGTGGTGGTGAATATGAAGAAATTCCTCTTATAGTGTTAATAAGTGCCGGCTCTGCATCTGCAAGCGAGATTGTCTCCGGTGCAATTCAGGATTTGGACAGGGGACTTGTGGTCGGTACTACTTCTTTCGGTAAAGGACTCGTACAAAGGCAATTCAAGTCATTCGACGGCTCAGCTTACCGCCTGACTATTTCCAAATACTTCACTCCAAGCGGCAGATGCATTCAAAGACCTTATAAAGATAAGGAAGAATACAGGCATCTTGCAGGTCGGCTCGAACTCGAAGAGGGTTCCTACATTGATGACCCGATAAAAAAAATTCATAACCAGGTTATGAAATTTAATAAAGGTAAAGAACCTGAAAAAGATAAGGATTTTATCAAATTTGATTCATTGCCATTGTATAAAACCAAATATAATAGAATGGTTTTTGGCGGCGGCGGAATTACACCTGATTATATAATTAAACCGGATACTATCAATAAATTCAGCAGGGATTTAAGAAGTAAAAATTTATTCTTTGAATTTGCTAATGATTACGTTCATGGCGAAGGCAGTTTCATTAAGAATAAATACCAGATTAATTATCTTGACTTCGTTAGAAATTTTGAAGTCAATGGCGAATTAATAAATGAATTTAAAAAACTTGCCGAATCGAAAGATATTAAATGGGATGAAGACCTATACAAACAAGACCAGGATTTCGTCAAGATTTCGATTAAAGGGAACATTGCTCGAATTATCTGGAATACAGACCGTTCTGCTCAGATTTTTGCGGCTCTCGATAATCAATTGGCTAAAGCAATCGAGTTGTTTCCCGATGCGATGAAAATCTCAAGATTAAAGTAATGATATATCAAAACCAAAAAAGCCCGTTTTGTGAACGGGCTTTTTTTTATACTTCAACCAATTCCTTCGATAATTTATTTTCAAGTTTTTCTTTCACCTTTTCCATGTACCATTGTGGTGTGCTGGTTGCTCCTGTAATGCCGACTTTTTCGACTCCTGCAAGCCATTCATAATTTATCTCATCGATATCTTCTATAAAATATGTTTTAGGATTTGACTGAAGGCATACATGATACAAACTCTTGCCGTTTGATGAATTTTTCCCTGCAACAAAAAGCACTATGTCATTATTCGCTGCAAATTCCTGTAATTTGTCTTCCCTTCCATATACATATTTACAAAGAGTATTTTTTGCAATAAATACTTCGTTGATTTCACCACCGTCAATAAAATCCTTGACTTTATTTTCGAGCGCTTCTTTAATTTCGTAGAATGCCTGTTTCTCCATAGTAGTTTGTGAGAACAGCATTGTTTTTCTGCTGAAGTCAATTTTTTCAAGTGCTTCTTCTACAGATTTAACGACAATACATTCACCGTTGCATACACCGCTGATGCCGATTACTTCCGCATGGTCTTTCTTACCGTAAACAACAATCTGGTAACCCATGTCGTACGCTTTTTTTATTCTGTTCTGCAACGCCTGTACGAGAGGACAGGTTGCATCCACGACATTCAAACCCAAATCATCAGCCATTTTAAAAGTTGATGGCGGCTCGCCGTGAGCTCTGATTATTACCTTTGATTTTTCCTTGGGTATTTCCTGAAGCTGGGAGTGGGTAATTGTTTTTAATCCCTTTGCTTCGAGCCGTTCAATCTCCCTCGGATTGTGTATTATATCTCCAAGAACATAAACCTGTTCATCGGTTGAGTTCTGAAGCACCTCTTCGACTTTATCTATTGTTTTTACTACTCCCCAGCAGAAACCTGCTGAGTCATCTATTGATATTATCATATATATTCCTGATTTATATTAGGATTAATTATTTATTTATCATTTGTCAAATTAATATAATCCAAAATACATTTTGCATCTTGCATTTTACATTTTAAATTAATTTAAAGCTCCGATTTAAGCATCTTCTTCCAACCGTATGGGTCCCAAAAAAATCCTTTAATTGTTCTGCTTGGTTGCCTTTCGGACTGAATTTTTTTACTAATATAATTATTCCCTTCCAGCACATCTATGGTAATTGAATAATCAGAAAGGTCATAAAAACATATTTCCGGAACTTTATTCAGCTTATACACATCCCGCTTTATTGTGAAATCATAATTTTTTGTCGTGTCTGTCACTATTTCGAAAATCATGTCGGGAATTCCAATAAATTCGTTGGTCCCGAATATTCCTTTGTTTTGGTAAGACACGAAAATAATGTCCGGAACGAATTTTTGATTTTCACCGAATGAAGTGATTAATCTCGAACCAATCACTTTTCCCATTTCATGATTCTTGATGTGATTATAAATTTGATTAACAATAATAATAAAACTTTCTTCATGTTCGATTGTTGCGGTTGATTGTACCATAATCATGCCTTCGTAAAATTCTGCTTTTATGTTTTTTAATGAATAAAAATCTTCAAGCCCTCCACTGATATAAATTAAAAAAGGGCTTTTATATGATAACTCCGGCATTATGTCAAGAGTGCTATTCAATTTCAATAATGGTTTAATCGTATTTCATTTCTTATAAATATAAGGGACGGCATTAACAAAAAAAAATTTAAAATTTATTTGCACTTTTCTAAGTAATTGAAAAAATTCAATAAACCGGTAATGGATACCTAATCCGGGAGCCGTCTTATTTGCTATTTATTTATATTTTTTGTAAGTTTTGAAACTGTAAAGTAAATGTGTTTGATTTTATATAGCTTTGAGCAATTTATAAATTAAAATAATTTATACTTATTGCATAAATAAATACCGGTATCACCGGTTTTTTATATATATGACTCTTTTAATTAACAATATATTATTCACAATCAATTAATAGGATTTATGATACTGATTAACTACCTAAAATCTACCATCCTCTGTAAATTTGTGATGGCAGTAACGGGAGTTATTCTGGTTCTATTTGTCATTGGCCACTGTGTTGGTAATATGCAGGTTTTCCTGGGTAAAGACGCGTTCAACAGTTATGCATATTTTCTCCAGGAACGTATTGGTGAACTTCTGTTTATTATAAGATTGGGCCTTGTTTTGGCACTCGTTTTTCACATTGTTACTTCTGTCCGGCTTAAATTCCTGAACCTGGATGCTAAGCCGACAAAATATCAGGTAAAAAATTATGTCAAGGCACGCCTGACCTCGAGAACGATGATTTGGACCGGAATAATGATTTTTGCTTTTGTAACTTATCATATTTTGCATTTTACTATGGGGGTTGTTCATCCCGAAGATTACAACAAATCTGAATTTTACGTGTCGAATGCAGTCTCTGTTGAAAAGGTCGGTAATCTCACCCAAGAGGAAATTGAAGCATCAGATGAATGCTTAAAAAAAGATTTAGTAATAATACCAAAAATCGGCAAAGAAGAATGCTGTTCAAAAGAATCCGGAACAACTACTCAAATGGGCAAAGATGAATGCTGTGTCAATGAAACAAAAAATACTGCAAAAGTTAACAATGCCACCCTCAACAAAGTCGAAGGGTCTGATGAATGTTGTACAAAAGACTCTGTTACATCTTTTAAAGAAAATTTTGTAAAATACAATGGCAGATTGTACAAAGTAGAAGGCGATGAACCGATTTTATCCGAAAGGCACGATGCCTATGCTATGGTAATTAGCGGCTTCAAAAAGCCACTCGTTTCAATTCTCTATATTTTGGGGGTGATTCTACTTGGATTTCATTTAAATCATGCAATCCAAAGTTCATTCCAGACTTTAGGTTATAATAATCCTAAATATTTCCCTAAGATAGTAGCCGGGAGCACTATTTTATCAATAATTCTTGTTTTATGTTACATTTCAATACCGATTTCGATTCTTTTGGGATTGGTGGGAGGAGGAGTATGACATTAGATTCTAAAATTCCATCAGGACCATTGAAAGACAAATGGGAAAAGTACAAATTCGAAATGAAGCTTGTCAATGCAGCAAATAAAAGAAAATACAAAGCTATCGTTGTCGGTACGGGATTAGCAGGTGCGTCTGCAGCTGCATCTCTCGCAGAGCTCGGTTATGTCGTCGAAGCTTTTACATATAACGACAGTCCCCGCAGGGCTCATAGTATTGCTGCTCAGGGCGGTATTAATGCCGCTAAGAACTATCCTAATGATGGTGACAGCATTTGGAGACTGTTCTATGATACGATTAAAGGTGGAGACTTCAGGGCGAGAGAGGCAAATGTTTACCGCTTAGCTCAGGTGAGTAACAATATTATTGACCAGTGTGTGGCTCAGGGTGTTCCATTCGCGAGAGAATACGGTGGCTTGCTCGATAACCGTTCTTTTGGTGGGGCACAGGTTTCCCGGACATTTTACGCAAGAGGACAAACGGGACAGCAATTGTTATTGGGGGCTTATTCTGCTTTGAGCCGTGCAATCGGCAAAAAACAGGTTACTATGCACGTCCGAAAAGAAATGCTCGACCTTGCTATTATCGATGGAAAAGCAAGAGGTATTGTAACAAGAGACCTTGTGAATGGCAAAATTGAATCATTTTGGGCTGATGCTGTCATTCTTGCTACCGGGGGCTATGGAAATGTATTCTTCCTTTCCACAAATGCACAGGCATGTAATGTTACAGCTTCCTACAGGGCTTATAAGAAGGGTGCTTTGTTTGCAAATCCATGCTTTACTCAGATCCATCCCACCTGCATTCCTTTAAGCGGCGAACATCAATCAAAACTAACTTTGATGTCCGAATCTCTGAGAAATGACGGTAGAATTTGGGTTCCGAAAAATAAAGGCGATAAACGCAGACCAAACGAAATTCCCGAAGAAGACAGAGATTACTATCTCGAAAGAAAATACCCGAGCTACGGGAATTTGGCTCCAAGGGATATTTCTTCCCGTTCTGCTAAAGAAGTTTGTGATGAAGGCAGGGGAGTCAGTGCCACCGGCTTTGGTGTCTATCTTGACTTTGCAGACTCCATCAAGCGTTTAGGTAAAAAAGTAATTGAGGAAAGGTATGGTAATCTGTTTGAAATGTATGAAAGAATTGTTGGAGAAGACCCATATACGACACCGATGATGATTTATCCTGCTTCGCACTATGCAATGGGTGGCTTGTGGGTAGATTATAATCTGATGAGTACTATTCCGGGACTTCATGTGCTTGGCGAAGCTAACTTTTCCGACCATGGTGCAAACCGTCTCGGGGCAAGTGCTTTAATGCAGGGTCTTGCAGATGGATACTTTGTCATACCATACACAATCGGTGATTATTTTGCTAAAAATAAATTCGATAAAGTAACAACTGACCATCCTGAGTTTAAAAAGGTCGAGGCAGAAGTTGTCGAAAAAACCAACAAACTTCTTTCGATAAAAGGTAAAAAGACTCCGACAATGTTCCATCGCGAACTTGGTAAAGTTATGTGGGAATATTGCGGTATGGGAAGGAATGAAGCCGGTTTGAAAAAAGCTTTGGAACTTGTTCCAAAAATCCGTGAGGAGTTCTGGCAGAATCTTACCATAACAGGTGAAGGTAACGATTTGAATATTTCACTTGAAAAAGCAGGAAGAGTAGCAGATTTCCTTGAATTCGCAGAAGTGCTTTTGTGGGATGCTCTCGAAAGGGATGAATCCTGCGGTGCTCATTTCAGAGAGGAGCATCAATATCCTGACGGAGAAGCAAAACGAGATGACGAACACTTTGCACACGTGGCTGCATGGGAATATACTGGTGTCGGTAAGAAACCCAATAGACACACAGAACCACTTGTTTTCGAGAATGTACAATTAGCGGTGAGGAGCTACAAATGAGATTAACACTTTATATATGGAGACAAAATAATGCCTACGATAAAGGGCGAATGGAAAAGCACCAGGTCAATGATGTTCTCGAAGATATGTCTTTTCTCGAAATGCTGGATGTTCTTAATGAGAAATTAATACTCGAAGGTAAAGAACCGGTTGCGTTCGACCATGATTGCCGCGAGGGTATTTGCGGTGCTTGTTCACTTACAATTAACGGAATACCGCACGGACACGAGAAAGCAACTACGACCTGTCAATTGCACATGAGGAAATTCAAGGATGGCGATTCGATTTATATCGAACCATTCAGAGCAAAGGCATTCCCGGTCATTAAAGACCTTATTGTTGACAGGACTGCATTCGATAGAATTATGCAGGCAGGAGGATTTATTAGCATTAATACAGGCAATGCACCTGAAGCTAATGGGCTTCCTGTTTCAAAAAAGAACGCAGATTTATCGATGGATGCCGCTGCTTGTATCGGTTGCGGTGCTTGTGTTGCAGCTTGTCCAAATGGTGCTGCAATGCTTTTTGTTTCGGCTAAAGTTAGCCAGTTTGCATTGCTGCCACAGGGACAGCCGGAAAGAAAAAAACGTGTTCTTGCTATGGTAAATCAAATGGAGAAAGAAGGATTCGGTGCCTGCACTAACTTCTATGAATGTGAAGCTGCTTGTCCGAAACAGATTTCTGTAAGGTTTATTGCTATGATGAACAGGGACTACCTTTGTTCGAGAGTTACTGAACCGGTTGAAGTATAAGATTTAAATTTCTTAATATAATAAGCCATTTTTGAAATTCAAAAGTGGCTTTTTTTATGCTCAATTATTTCTTAAATTGGAATATTATTATTAATAATAATAGTGAAATATTATATGAAAAAGAGAATCTTATCCTTATTCATCGTCGTGAGTGCAATTATATGTGTTTACTCTAACTTATATTCTGCCGAAAAAGTTTATATGCCATTCTTTGAATTGATTAATGTTCATGCTGATTATCAATACTCGGTTGCGAGATTATTCAAAAATTATGTTGATGAACAAGGTAGGTATATATTAATTATTCCTCAAAGAGCTGATAGCTTAATAGCACAACCACCTTTAAACGAAATTCGGGAAACAGCCAAATCTAATGACTGCTCATTCTTCATTGTCGCCGATATGAATCGAATTGGAGAGACGGTTATTATTTCGGTTTCTATGTATAAAACTGAAAATAGTCAGCTCATCTGGAAAGACCGCCTCAAAGCAAATACTCCCGATGACATTGACCCGATTCTTCAAAAATTATCGAGAGTAATCGGAACCGAACATAAAGCTGCTGAAGATGGTGATATTTATAGTGTAACAAGCTACGAATCTCAGCAATTAAAACAAATCCATTCTATAAGCGCTTTCGGTATTTCCATTGGAGGTGCATTATTGATGTCAAATCCTTTTATTGATGACCCGTTTTCGGGAGGTGGAGGAATATTCTGGTCTTATGACATTAGAACAGTACTTTTTGAGGTTGATGCACAATCCTATTTTCTTGGGAGTTATAGTGTCGGTCATTTAAGCATAGATGTCTATCGCCCCTTCTTTGCAGAAAGTAGCACGCCATTTTTAGGTGGTGGATTAGGTTTCGGTTATACAACAGGTGCGTCTAATGGACAAGGCAACGGAATGATGCTCTTCGTTGGCGGTGGTTACATCTTCGGACGTACTGCAGATGTCGGCTTAAGAGTTAGGGCTCAATATATGCTCGGTGCTTTCAAAGTCGAGAATACTGAAAAATCATTGCCTCACGGTTTTATGCTCAATATGGAGTTATATTTTGGCAAATAAACTCAAAATAAAATTTTTATTCTTATTATTAATATTGATTTTTATGTGCTCCTGTGGCACTACAATGATAATTTGTCCCGAAAGCAAGGCAGAAATTTATTTGGACAATGAATATGTTGGACAAGGAATTGCGGAAGTTAAAAGCATCGGCTTTCCGCATACTGCTGATTTGGAAGCACGAAGAGGTGGGAGAGTAATTGGAAAGACAACTATGTCCCGTAGTTTCACTTTCGGAACTTTTTGTATTGGTTTGGTTACCTATTATACCGGGTTTATTTGGGCTTGGTATTATCCCGATGATGTTACTATACCAATTTATGCCAATTACATGCCCGGAAATGAATATAAAAGTTTATGGGACCATTCTGATGAAAGCATTTGGTCAAAACCAATTCAATCATTGAAAAAATAATGCATTATTATTTATTTCGGTTCTTCCTGATTTTCCCTGAATTTATATTCTCTCAGGATATTTAGTATATCTTCTTCCCATGACAATTTTGGAGTTTCTACTATTCTTCCTATTTCTTCACCCTCTACTTCGAGAACTAATGTCGGCACCTTTTCTATTTTATAATAATTAGCAGTACCCGATGGTTCATTCTTTTGTCTGTCAACACCGTAGAGAAGTATTTTATCAGGGAAAATTCCTGCACCTGTGATTAATTTATATAATTTGGGTAGTTCTGTTTCTGAATCGCTGCACCAGGAACCCGCAAAAATCAAAAAATCTACACCGTAATTTGTTGCCATATCCGATATTTCACTTGCTCTTTTCAGATTAGGCATATAAGAAGGGGCACTGTAGCTTTCCCAGCCGGCATTCTCCTGCCATTCCTCCCATGTGAGATGACCGACAATCATGGGCTTCCCGTTTTCATCCGATTCAATAGAATATTTGGAACTTGAGCATGAATTCAATATAATTTGTAAAACGATTACAAATACTATTATACCGGTATTTCTTAAAACTGATTTCATTTTTTTCAAACAAATAATATTTTTTTAATAGACTTAAATGCAGAGATAAATATTATATTTTATATCTCATTTTATCAGTAGATTATCCAATATCTGTGCCAGTTTTTTTGCGGCTTCTCTTCTCTCATAACTTTTGATTAATTCTAAATCAGGTGAGAAAGACTGGTCCTTGTTTTTCCAGGACTGATAATAAAATTTAATAATCCCGGTAATTCCGTTTATATCGGATTGATGTGCAACTTTTCCGCTTTGAGTTTCATTCATTAGCTTTGCAATTGCACTGTCTGTAGGTGCAACAGCTATAATTGGTCTCATCACACCAATGTACTCATATACTTTTCCGGGAACAATTTCCTCACTTTCTTTTGCTTCGTCAACAACAAGAAGTAGTGCATCCGATTGAATCAATAATTTTATGCTCTCTGCATGAGGAATGTATGAAATAATTTCAATTGAATCCTTGAAAGACGCATTCCTGAACATTTCCTCAACTTCTGCTCCGAATCTACCGACAAACCTAAGATGAATTTCTTCTGGCTTAAAGCCCCCTTCTTTAATTAATTTTTCAATTGCTTCAAAAAAGCTCGCAGGATTCCTTCTACCATACATCGAACCACTGTATGTAATAGTAAATTTATCGTTTTCTCTTTTCTCGACTTTTGGAAAATCCGAAGAATCAAAACCATTAGGTACATGGTAAAATTTATCTTCTTTGAGTAATGGATATTTCCCCAGAGCATCCTTGATAATACCTTCCCATGCACACTCTACGGCATCCGATTCTGTAAATACTGAACGCTCCATTCTAATATCAAACAAATCAGGGAGGAACCATCTCTTTGGTGCAGTTAGGAATCCCCGCCACGGGTCTCGGAATCCTGCAATCCATGGCACATTGTATAAACGTTTAAATTTTCTTGCAATGAGCGAACATGTATATGGTGGAGAAGAACTGTAAACAGCATCAATCTTATATTCCTTCTGTATTTTTTTTATTGCTTTGTTCGCTGTCATCCTCCATGCTGTTCGTGCATCGGGAATGAAAAGTGTAGCACGAATAAATTCAGCAACTTTATCTTTTAAACTTAACTTTTGGCTTTCCTTTTTTATAACATTTACATCAATCGCACCTTTTTTCCTTCCGGTAAAAAAACGGTAAATGTCGTATGGCTCATAAATATGTGTTCTCACAACGATTGTTGAATCCGGTACTTGCGATAATAGTGATTCATCAACCGCTGGAAATTGTCCGTTAGATACTGTCAGAACAATCGGCTGCCAGCCGAATTCTTGCAGATACTTCACATGCTTCAGCACTCTCTGAACGCCGGGTCCTCCCGAAGGTGGAAAATAATATGCTATGATTAATAGGTTTTTCATTTATATTTTTAAGAAGTCACTAAGTATTTACTTTTTTTGCTTATAAAAAATTTTTTAATTACTTTTTCAGCTCTATCAGTTAAAATATATCCCCCACTTTTTGGAGGCCCAATAAATTCAATAATATTATTGGATTTTAAAAACGATAAATCATTTTCAACCGTTCGAGGAGTTATACCAAAAAATTTTGATAAATTTTGGACATTGATTGTTTCTTTTTTTAGCAATAATTCCAAAATAAATGTTAATCTTTGCAATTGTTTTCCTTTTACTCCGAAATTTACTCCGAAATTTACTCCGAAATTTAAAGCGAAATTTTTAGCGAAAATTTCGCTATAAATTTCTTCATTTTTTTCAAACTTTTTACTAACTATTCTTTTAAATTTAACAGTAAAAAAATTATTATAATTGAATTCAGCTTTAGGGAGTTTCAGATTTTTTAGTGACATTTGAATACGATTGATACCTGTACCAAGCATTTCGATATACCCTGCTCTCAACATTAATGAAGCAAGTATTGGGTTTCGTGTTACACTAATTCGTCCAAATTCAGATGGGTCTAAACCTTTTGGCAATCCTCCCGGATTTGTAATTACTAACCTATCATCAAATACTTCAATCATAACATTCGCACCCTTTTCAAAATAATCCCTGTGGATTACAGCATTAACAACAGCTTCACGAAGAGCTGTTTCAGGTATTTCAAGCGTTTCTTCCCTTCTTATTTTTTCGATGGTATAACCTAATTTTAAATGTTTTTTTAGAAAAGTGATTGAATCTTCAACGTTTGTAATAATATCTGAATTAAAATCTTTTCTGTCCAATACATTTACTTTTTCAATTCCTTTATATAGAACACAGGTTATCTTTGATTGAATTATGAAGTTTTCAGGATTTTTTGCAAAAAATAATATACCTGCTTGATTAAATAAATACTTATTATTTTCTTGCTTTATTAAATCAAGATTTTTTAAAACATCAATAGCTTTATAACTTGCAGATATACCGCAAAGCTTTACAAAATGAAAAAATGAATTTTTATTAAAATCTCTCCTAAAATTGAATTTATCGTTGAATAATTCATCAAATCTTATTTTACCTTCATTTTGTATAAAGGCAATTATATCATTCCTGTTCATCTTTTGAGAATTTGCTCCAACTCTTAGAAAAAAACCTTCGGAACAACGGTATGGTTTATCTAATCCTTCTTTTATATTAATTATTACTATGTTTTGATGTTTTTCAATCTGAATGTTAACTGATGGGTCGCAATTAATAGCTATATCCTGAATCTGTGATTTTATTTTATTATTCAATTCAAATCCTGTAATGTCCCCATTATCATTTATCCCTAAAAATATTCTTCCGCCGGATGAATTAGCAAAAGCTACTAATTCTTTAGTTAGGTTTGATAAGGATTCTTTGAACTCAGTTTTATAACCTTCACCTTCTTCAATAATAATATTTAATTCATTTTCGGTCATTTCTTAAATTCAATTAATTGAATAAAACTCAAAAACAGCACACGCTGAACACCAGGTCCTCCCGAAGGTGGAAAATAATATGCTATGATTAGTAAGTTTTTCAATTTATTTTTTTAATATTATACAATCTCAATACAATTTTGTGCTGTTGCTATTATTTCTTCAAGTTCTTTACTCTCATTTCCTAACTTTCTAACTATTCTCTCGATTGATATACATCTGATTTGATAGCAGTTAACAGCACTTTTTACATTCAATCCATTTTGTTTGTTAGGAACTAATTTATACAGCCACCAGATTTTTTCGAAATCATTTTTCCATGTAGTTATTGGTGCAACTATTTTCAAATCCAAACCAATGGCAAAATCCCCATTAATAATAATCGCGGGTCTGATTTTTTTTATTTCATCACTCAAAGTCGGATTAAAATCCACTAAACAGATATCACCCTGCTTTATTTCAATAGTCTTGGATTTCATTCAATCCCGTCAGCAATTTCATCAATATATAAATCTTTTTTTTGTTTATTATAATAAGGCATTGATTCTTCAGTCATTTGATTTAATAGAGCAGCCCTTATTTCCTTAGGTAATTTTCTCAGGTCTTTTGCACTTAGTTTTCTTGAATTCAATTCTTTATCGACAAGTTCTTTAACAACTTGTGATACCGGTTTATTTTCAATGGTTGATAAGAGGTTGAATTTTTGCTTTTCCTCCTTCGTTACTCTAATCGCTATCATTGAAGAATTTATAGTTTGAATCATATATCCTTTTTGTATTTACGTATTTACATATATACAAATATACAAATTTTCAATTTATAATTTTCAATTTTCAATAAATTTTCAATTAAATAAATTTTCAATTAAATAAATTTTCAATTAAATATTCATTTAAAGTTCAACATTCAAAATTTAAAATTCGTTTTACCCGTGTCTTACATGCAAAATATCACCATCCTTTACTATATACTCTTTTCCTTCGAGCCGGAATACGCCATGCTCCTTGCACTTTGCGAATGATTTGTATTTAATAAAATCTTCATAGTGAGTTACTTCCGCTCGGATGAATTTATTGAAAAAGTCTGTGTGTATAGTACCTGCGGCAATTTGAGCATTATCCCCTTCGTGAATCGTCCAGGCACGGCATTCATCTTCACCTACTGTGAAGAATGATTGCAATCCGAGTAATCTGTATGCACTGCGGATAAGCCGTGAAAGTGCGGATTCTTTAATGCCATACTCTTCCATGAACATTTTTTTCTCTTCTTCTTCGAGAGAAACAAGTTCTTTTTCAATTTTAGCAAAGAATGGTTCGATGCGAATTTTCTTTCCCTTGATGGATTGTCTTAATGACTCTACGATTTCATCTGCTCTCGAAATGTCTTTTTCATCCAGATTCACGGCAACCAGAAGTGGTTTTGCTGTCAGCGGTTGATAATTTTTCATAAGCAGTATTTCATCTTCATGCATTTCTCTTTCCCTAAGTGGTATTCCTTTTTCCAAAGAATCATTCCATTTTTTCATTATTTCTTTTTCTTTTAATGCCTGCTCTTTTGATTTCTGCTTACCCATCTCCCTTTCCAATTTTTCCTGACGGTTTTCTATGAATGCAAGGTCAGCAAATAATAATTCATCTTCGAATATCTTAATATCTCTTAATACATTAATGCTTCCTTCCGGATGCGGTATGCTCTCATCCTCGAATGACCTGACTACATGAATCAATGCATCGTTGTTCCTGACTTTTGTCATAAAACCAGTATTGAACATTGAGCCGGCTTTTTCGCCTTTCTGAACACCGACAAGGTCAACGATTTCGATCGTCGCATTTACTTTCTTTTTCGGCTGAAAAATTTCAGTAAATTCATCTAATCTCTTATCCTGCACTTTTACAGTTGCAATGTTTGCCTCATGCCTTTGGATAGTATGCCGGTCAAGCTGTGTTTCAGTCAGTGTCTGAAAGAAAGTTGTCTTTCCTGAATAGGGTAGTCCCACAATAGCAATTTGCATGGTTATATCCTTTTTAGAATTTTAATCTTATTAATTATTCAAAGTAAAACAATTCTTTTTTGATTGCAAAAGATTTGAATAAAAATAAATTTTCGCAGAAAATTTTAACCGAAATTGTGAAATGTGAATTATTAATTATTAATTTCTTTTTTGTAAACTACCAGTGCTTCAGGAAAAGGTGATAAAACCCTCTCCAGCACTCCCTGAGTCACTGAAATTGTGATTCCATAATTTGTAATCGGCACTCCGGCTTCCTTTGCTTTATGTATTCTTACAAGTTTCTCGTTTCGTGTCAGCATACATCCTCCGCAATGAATAATTAATTTATAATCATTCAAATTTGCCGGGTAATCTCTCCCTGCTGAATAATCAATATGAATGTTATAACCGATATATTGTCTAAGCCAGCGTGGGATTTTCACTCTTCCTATATCATCTTCATTTGGATGATGACTGCATGCCTCTGCTATTAATATTTTATCTCCTGCTTTGAGTTTTTTTATTTCTGCCGCACCTCTGACTTCTTCTAACAAATCACCTTTGAATCTTGAAAACAGTATTGAAAATGTAGTACATTTCACATCAGCAGGAGTTTCAGCAACCATCTCATTTACCACTTGCGAATCACACACAACGAGTGCCGGCTTTTGTACAAGTGATTTCAATGCTAATGAATATTCAGTATCTTTTACCACCAGTGACATTGAATTGCTATCCAGCAAATCCCGAATTGCCTGAACCTGTGGCAATATAATTCTGCCTTTCGGTGCTTCTCTGTCAATCGGAACAATTAGTATTGAAACACTTCCCTGCGGAACTAAATCCCCGATTAAAGGTAATGGATTCGTATATTCAGTTGGTAATATTTCAGGCAGATATTTTTTAAATTCATTTACATATTTATTACTGTTCGGCTTGTCTATGCATGAGCAATATAAAATATGTCCTGTTTTTGATTTTAATTTTGTTCTGAATTCTTCCGTTGGCTTTTCAATATCTATTTTATTAATTGCTATTATAATTGGAATTTCCAACCTATTTGCAATATCAGAAATATTTTCTTCATAGTCTGTCCAAATATTCGGTTCACAAATAAGCACTATAATTTCCGCCCTGTCAACAATCTTCATCGTTTTTTCTATTCTAATATTCGATAGAATTGATTTATCGTCTATTCCTGCAGTATCCAGGAAAGTCACAGGTCCTATTGGAAGTAACTCCATTGATTTTTCTACTACATCTGTTGTCGTTCCGGGTACAGGAGAAGTCAAAGCCACATCCTGATTGGCAATCATATTCAGGAAACTGGACTTTCCTGTATTAGTCCTGCCGAACAGGGCAATTTGCAATCTCAATGATTTTGGTGTACCAAGCATAAAAATCAGATATTAATTAAGTATCTTAATCAAATATTAATAAATACATAAATAATAATACAAAATTAACCAAAAAGATTGAGTGCAACTTAATCGAGTGGTAATTTAGCTGAATAGAATGTCGCAGAAGCAAGAGAATCAAAAAAGCGTCTTGACGAGAACAAAACGCTTTTTTTAACTAACGATTTCTCTTTTTATGACGATTTTTTCTAAGTCTCTTTTTTCTCTTATGAGTAGCCATTTTATGGCGTTTTCTTTTTCTGCCGCAAGGCATAATTTCTCCGATTTTAGTTAAAAAAATTTACATTACTATTATTTTACATTTTTCCGGAATAAATTTTAAAATCAATAATTCAGGAAAATGAATTTAAAATCTTTTTTTTAAAGCCAATATTTTAGCAAAAGTTGTAATAAAATGAATAAATTAATTATACACTATATCATTCGCCTTTTGACTTCATTGTTTCATTTACTTTATGTAGAAACTCGGGAGAAGGTTTGAATACTGGAACAAATCTCTTTTCCAGAGGAACTAAATCGCCGGTTTTGGGATTACGTGCCATTCTTGGTTTACGGCTCTTGAATTTAAAAACACCAAATCCTCGTAATTCAATCCGCTTGCCGGTTGATATAGCCGTTATGATGCTTGAAAAGACACCATCAACAACTGCCTTTGTTTCAATTTTTGTTAGCCCGGTAGCTTTTGCGATTTCGTCAACAATATCTGCCTTAGTCATAATGTACCTAAAAATTTAATTATGAAATACATACAATTATTAAAATTTTCATTTTAAAGGAAAGCAAATTTAAAAAAACAAAATAAAAAACAAAAACTTTCGATAATAAATATATTGGAGTGCCAAAAAAATAAAACTTTGATTTCTTTGAAAATAACGGCAATCAAGGTATTTTTGTAGCTTGTTCAAATTGGATTAACTGCGGAGATTATGTGAGCTGGGTTAAAGAACAATCCCCGGACGATAAAATAGTTCAGGAAAATATTATTAAGGAAGGTAAGCTCCCAAAACATATTGCTGTTATTATGGATGGCAATGGCAGGTGGGCGCTTGAACGCGGTTTATCACGTACTGAAGGTCATCAGGAAGGGATTGAAAGCGTCAGGGATATTGTCAAAGCTTCTTCTCAGATTGGCGTTAAATATCTTACTCTGTACGCTTTTTCCATCGAGAACTGGAAAAGGCCCATTACCGAAGTCGGTGTCCTAATGAAATTACTCGAACACTATTTGAGGCAGGAACTCGAAGAGCTCCATAATAATAATGTTCGGCTTCTGTCCATTGGTAAATCAAGTTCGCTTCCGAAAGTCGTACAACGGCTTCTACACGAATCTTGTGAAACAACAAAGGATAATACTGGTTTGACATTAACATTGGCTTTAAGTTACAGCGGGAGATGGGATATTGTAAGAGCTGTGCAAATGATTGCCCTCGATGTCAGGCGGGGCAAGGTTTCGCCTGAAGATATTAATGAAGATTTGTTTTCTAACTATTTGCAGACTAAAGGAATTCCCGAGCCCGACCTGTTAATCAGAACAAGTGGCGAAATGCGACTGAGCAATTTCCTTTTATGGGAGATGGCTTACGGTGAAATGTATATTACTGATAAGTACTGGCCCGAATTCAGACGTAACGATTTATATGATGCTTTACTCAATTTTATGAACAGGGAGAGACGATTTGGAAAAACTTCTGCACAAGTTGCTTCCGAGAATTATATTAAACAGAAAGATTCTTATTTACAAAGGGTTGTTAATGCTATTAAAGGCAAATAGATTATTTCCAATCATTATTTTACTTTTTATTAACTGTCTTTTTGGATTTGCCCAGCAGGATGCTAAATCCTATGTTATTGCAGGCATTCAGGTCGAAGGCAGTAAATTTGCCGACGAAGAGACTATTATCGCATTGAGCGGTTTGAAGCCCGGGGATAGAATCAACATCCAGCCGATTGACCAAAAGTTCCAGATTGCTATGAAAAACCTCTGGAATCGAAAACAATTCTCCGATGTTGAAATTGTGATTGATAAAATTACTCCGCTCGGTGTGTTTTTGAAAATAAAGGTCAAAGAATTTACAAGATTAAGTGAAATAATAATTGAAGGAAATAAGGAAGTTTCCAGAGAAGAAATTATCAAAGTCATCGCTAAAGTCAAAGGAGATGTATTAACTCCTTATGAACTTTATCTTGCTAAACAAGCAATAAAGAAAAAATATACCGAAGAAGGTCTGCTTTTTGCTAAAATTGATGCTGAAATTGAACCGACCGATACAAGCTACTATTCAAAAATGGTGCTCACTATTGATGAAGGAACTGAGTTTCACACTGCTTCGATTGATTTCGTCGGGAACAAAGATTTTTCCAATAAAGAACTCGCAGGTACATTCGATGAAACACATACTAAGCATTGGTGGCAATTTTGGCGTTCCTCCAAATTTGATACGAAGGAATATGAAAAGGATAAGGAATTGCTTAAGTCTTTCTTTAAAAAAGAGGGCTATGTTGATGCAGAAATTTTGAGAGATTCGCTTATTTATGATGAAAAAAATTCCGAAGTCCATATTATGCTCTGGGTGGACGAAGGAAAAAAATATTATATTAGGAATATTGAATTCGATGGTAATACGGTTTATCCTGCTTCACTCTTATTATCGCGGCTTGACTTCAAAAAAGGCGATGTTTATGACCAGGATAAATTTGAGAAGAATCTGAACGGTAATGAAGACCAAACAGATGCACTTTCCTTATACGCCGATAACGGCTATCTGTCCATCCGTTTTATTCCTGATGAAGTCAGGATTAATCCCGATTCTGTTGACATCAAAATTAAAGTTTATGAAAACCAGAGATTGAAAATCAGACGAATTGAAATCGCCGGAAACACAAAAACAAAAGACAAAGTTATTAGACGTGAGTTATACACAAGACCGGGGGATTATTTCGACAGGTCGGCTGTTATTAGAAGTGTCAGAGCTTTAGGGGTAATGAACTATTTCAATCCTGAAGCATTAAAACCCGATGTTAAGCCCGTTGATGAATCGAACATTGACCTGATTTATCGTGTCGAGGAGAGGTCAACCGACATGGTTAATGCCTCAATTGGATTTGCCGGCTCTTTCGGATTGACCGGCTCTGTCGGCTTAACATTTAATAATTTCTCCATAACCGAGCCATTGAGCGGTGGTGGTGGTCAAATTTTTAATATACAGGCAGAATTCGGTCAGGCGAACAGATACCAGACTTTTGCTATTGGTTTTACTGAACCTTGGTTAAATGATGAACCGACTACTGTTGGTTTTAATTTATTTTATAGAAATATCCAGTATTTTTACAACCAAAAATCTATTGGGGGAAGTGTAAATGTCGGGCGTAGATTCCGCTGGCCCGATGATTATTTCCGCGGTGACTTGCGATTGAGAATCCAAAGCAACCAGGCAGATACTATTTACCTGACAAGACCCGGGATGGAAGTTACATTGGGACAAACAATTTCCCGTATAAGCTTGAACCATCCTTTTTTCCCGACTTATGGTTCAAGATTCAGTTTTTCTACTGACTTTGCAATGGGTTCACTTGGTTTAGGTATAATAGATTATCTTAAAAATGAGCTGAAATTCGAAATGGTTCATCCCCTTATGAAAATTGATGAAAACGACAGGATGGTACTCTATCTCAGTTCTAATATCGGTTATATTACAGGAGTAAGAAACGATACTACCTACCCCCCTATGGAATTGTATTATATGGGTGGAAGCGGTTTATCAGGTTATTTCGGTACTATTCCCCTAAGAGGTTACCAGGATAATTCTATTGGTCCCAGATATGGCGGTCGGCTTATGGCAAAATATACTGCAGAACTTAGGTTTGCCATATCCATGAATCCTATGCCTGTTTACGTTTACGGATTCGCCGAAGCCGGAAATGTTTGGTATTCTCTGAAACAGGCAGACCCGTTCAATCTCAAACGCACTGCAGGTGTCGGTTTGCAAATCAATCTTGCTCCTATTGGAATTATCGGGTTCAGTTATGGCTATGGATTTGACCCGCCCGGTGTTATGGGAGAAAAAAGCGGTTGGAAATTTTTATTCCATTTGGGACAACAGTAATTATAATGAATTTGAAATCTAATAAACAATTATTTTTTTCAAGGAGTTTTTTATGCGTAAATATGTTTTTTTAAGTTCTGTATTTATTTTTCTTGTTCTTTTCAGCATCGATGGCTTTTCACAAAAAGGTGGCATCAGCATTGGAGTTGTTGACATTGAAACTATTGTCAAATCCATGCCTGAAGCAGACAATGCCGATAAAATGATTAAGGATGTCGGATTAAAATACCGCGATTCTCTCCAGGTAATCGAAAAAGAATACATGGCAAAAGTTGATGATTTCGACAAACAAAAAACTATGATGACACCCGACCAGCAGAAAAAGGAACAGGAAAACATCAGAGCTATCCAGGTCAGATACCAGCAATTCCAGGAAGAAAAATTCGGTGTTCAGGGCGAAATCGCTCAAATGCGAGAAAAGTTATTGGAGCCAATCAGGAATAAAGTTAAAGCTGCAATCGAATCGGTGGCAAAAGAAGAAAAGCTGAATTTCGTCTTAGATAAAGGTAGTTCCGCTCTCTTGTATTCCGAAGAAAAATCGGACATTACCTATAGGGTAATTGATAAAATGAAAAGGGGCGATAATAAATAATTCTGATTATCGAAAACTACTATTTCAGTATTTAAGATAAAGATGCAGGGGATATTATTTGACCGTTTTACTCTTTTGAATCAATATAATGAGAGAAAAATATGAAAAACAAATTTTTTAATGCCGGTTTACTTGCGGCTGTTGTTTTGTGTGCAATCATTATGCCCCTGCGACTGTACTCGCAAAAGGTTGCGTTCATTGCTTCTGATGTTATTCGTGAGAATTTTACCGAAGCAAAGCAGGCAGACCAAAGGATTAGAACCATCGTGGATGAATGGAAGAGAGAACTCGAGACTATCGAAAAAAACATTGATATTCTCGAGACCGAAATTAAAAAGAACCGGCTCATTTGGACCGATGATGAGAAACAGGATAAGGAAAAAGAACTCCAAAATCTCAGGACCGAGAAAATGACTTATGCAAGGACTAAGTATGAAACCAACGGCGAATACGACAAAATCGTCAAAGACATCCTCAAACCGATTGAAGAGAAAATTTATGCTGCTGTCCAGGAAGTTGCAAATGAAGAAGGGTATGATATAATTTTCGATAAAAGCGTTCAGCCCCTTCCCTACACCAACTTTAAATATGACCTGACAGTCAAGGTTCTACGCAAACTCGGTGTTGACGTCGAAGCTCTCGAAAAAGAACAACAGGAGAAAATCAACAAAGACCCGCGAAATCAGCAAAAGCAATCAAAGGAACCTCCCAAAAGAACTAAGTCGAGAACCAGGGAGGAAGAATCACGTGATGTCGAAAGACAACCAATGATTGATAAGCCGGTAATGCAGCCGTCATTATTGCCTGATACTACCAATCAGGGTACGATTAAACCAAAATGAAACGGAAGATAGAAGTTGATGAAGATTTATTTCTCTCCATAAATTACTGTAATTAAAAAATAAATGTAAATTGAATTTAAAAAATTTATAATTTTGCTATCTATTAATTAATAATATTTGGGGATATTAATGTTTCAAATGAAACAACTCTCCTGCGAAGAGATTGCAAAGAACATAAACGGCAAGCTTGTAGGGAGCATTGACCATGATATTAGCGGATTGAACAGAATTGAATTTGCAAGAAAAGGCGAACTCACTTTTTTGGCAAATCCTAAATATGAAAAATATCTAAAAACAACTAATGCATCCTGCATTATTATTCCCGAAACTGTTAAGGAAAAACCTTCAAAAGACAAAGCTTATATCGTTGTCGGCGACCCTTACCATGAATTTGTAAAATTATTAAAAATACTCGAATCTCAAAAAGAAAGAAAATCCGGATACATTCATCCCACAGCTATCATTGGTGATGATGTAAAATTACCCGACAATATTTATATTGGTCCCTATTGTGTGATAGGTAATGGTACTTCAATCGGTGAATTCGCCTATCTTCACCCAAGGGTAACCATCGGAGATTATGTCGAAATCGGCGATGGCACTATATTCTATCCTCATGTCGTTTGTTTCGACAATACAAAAATCGGCAAGAATTGTATTATCCATGCTGGGGCTGTCATCGGTGATGACGGCTTCGGCTATATCGAACGAAATGACGGTTCCTACGAAAAAGTTCCCCAAATGGGTAATGTCATTATCGGGAACAATGTCGAAATCGGCTCCAACACTACAATTGACAGGGCTATGATCGGAAGCACCGTTATCGAAGACGGTTGTATAATTGATAATCTCGTCCAAATCGGGCATAACGTCATCGTGGGCGAAAACACTGCTATGGCGGCACAGGCAGGTGTTTCCGGCTCCTGCAAAATCGGCAAAAGAAACCGGTTCGGCGGGCAAGTCGGCTTGGCTGGTCATCTCGATACTGCAGATGATGTCATATTATTATCCCAATCAGGCGTTGCAAAAACGATTCCCGAAAAAGGTGTGTATTTCGGCTCCCCAATCAAAGACAGGACTAAGGCATTCAAAATTGAAACTGCTCTTCAGCAATTACCCGATATATTGAAAGATTTTTATAAACTAAAAAAAATCGTTATTGAAAAACTCAACCTCAAAGATTTCACCGATTAATTTTTTTAGTGGATAGTGAATAATTTCGGATATTAATATAAGAAGAATGGCATTCTGAATTTATTTCTGAATCCACAATTTGTCTTGTCCTAAATAAGGTTTAAATTTTTGTTTTTTCTATTAAGGTTTATTGGATATAATAAGGTTTTATAAATTAATCCGCAGAATCGGTTCAATCAATCTCATCCCTGTTCTATTACTTTTGTCCTTTATATTAAAAATAGGTCTTGATGAGGGCTATGGCTATGGATTCCTGCTTTCGCAGGAATGACAGGGTAATTCGTAAATTACTCAAGGTATGTATATCCGTACAAACCAGAACGGTAGTTTGAAAGAAATTCCTTTCCTTCCTGTGTGCTGATTTTTCCTTCCTTGACGGAAGTTGTAACCCATGTCTCCATTGTACGCACCAGCTTTTTGGCGTTGTACTGCACATAATCGAGCACGTCGGCAATTGTCTCGCCATCAATGATTTGGTCAATCTCATATCCGTCTTCTGTCAGCACGACATGAACGGCATTGGTATCGCCGAAAAGATTATGCAAATCGCCGAGAATTTCCTGGTATGCACCGATAAGGAAAACAGCGAGATAGTAGGGTTCATCAGGTCTCAGCTTATGCAAGGGGAGATAATGTGTGAAGTTTTTTACTCCGATGAAATTATCAATTTTTCCATCAGAATCGCAGGTAATATCCTGGACAGTCGCATTCAATGTCGGCTTCTCGTTAAGCCGGTGAATCGGCATGATTGGAAATACCTGGTCAATCGCCCATGAATCCGGTAGTGACTGGAACAAAGAAAAGTTGCAGAAGTATTTATCAGCCAGCATCCTGGAGAGAGGCCTTAACTCATCGTTTGTATGTTTTGCCTCTAAGCTGTAATCATATATTTCACGAGTGATTGTCCAGAACAATCGTTCGATTGATGCGCGGGTTTTCAGGTCGAGCAAGCCGAGACTGAAAAGGTCGAGTGCCTCTTCGCGAATTTGAACCGAATCATGCCATGACTCCAGCATATTGGTGTTTTTCAATGATTCGAGAATCGAGTGAAGTTCCTGGACCAATTCATGGTCCTTCTCGGTAACCTTTGTGTCGTCGTCCCATTCGGGAAGTGTGGTAGTTTCGAGAACATCGAACACAAGGACAGAATGATGTGCAGTGAGTGAGCGTCCCGATTCGGTAATAATGTTCGGATGTGGCAGATGGTTTTTATCGCTTGCATCCTGAATCATGTAAATCGCATCGTTGGCATATTCCTGGATTGAGTAATTTATGCTACTGGGATTTGTAGAGCGGGTTCCGTCATAATCAACGCCCAGACCACCGCCAATGTCAACAAATTCTACATTGCATCCCGTCTTTTTGAGCTCGACATAAAACTGAGCGGCTTCTCTCAAAGCATTTTTAATTTTCCTGATTTTTGTTACCTGGCTGCCAATGTGGAAGTGAATCATTTTCACTTGCTTTAGCAAATTGTGGTGTTCTGCGATGGATAATGCCTCGAGCAGCTCGCTGGCATTCAAACCGAACTTGCTCTGGTCTCCGCCTGAATCTTCCCATTTACCGCTGCCGGCAGTCGAGAGCTTGATTCTAATTCCGATATTCGGCTTTACTTTCAGTTTCTTTGCGATGGTGATTATCAACTTGAGTTCGTTCAGCTTTTCGACAACAAGATAGATTTGCTTGCCCATTTTTTGAGCCAGCAAAGCGAGTTCTATGAAATCCTGGTCCTTGTATCCATTGCAAATAATGAGTGCATCAGGATTAGATGTAATAGCAAGGACAGCGTGAAGTTCCGGTTTAGAGCCGGCTTCCAGACCAATATTATACCTGATGCCGTGTCTGACGATTTCTTCGACAACTGGTCTGACCTGGTTGACTTTAATCGGGTAAATTGTATAATACTTCCCTTTGAACTCGTATTCTTTTGCTGCGGTTTCGAAGCATTTTGTTATTGACTCCAGCCGGTCATCCAGTATATCAGGAAATCTGAGCAGAACAGGAAGGGATACATCCCTTAGCTGAAGTTCATCAATTAATTGTTTTAAATCTATATTTGCACCGTTCCTCCTCGGAGAAACAGTAACATTGCCTTCATCATTTATACTGAAATAATCTGCCCCCCAGCCATTTATATTATACTGTTCCGCAGAATCTTCTACTCTCCATTTTCTCATTGGCTATTCAATTGTTTTAGGTTTCTCAAAAAAACAAAATTAAATATATATTTATTATGAACAATTAAAAATTTTGGTATCGAAATTTTATTAATATTGATGCCTGTATAGTAAATGTTTATCATCAATAAGAAGCAGATTATTTTGAATTTCCTCCTGGAATCTTTTAACTTTTAACTGATTCCTTCCAATCCAACTCTTTGTTTCTTCTACCGCAGCTTCATTAAAAAGGAAATAATTATAAACCTCGAAAATACCCTGTTCAATAAGTTTTTTATGCCAGTCTAATAACACATTCGGGAAAGTTACATCTAAGTTTTCAGCATACCACAGTTCGATGAATTTCTTTCTGATTTGATAAAGAACATCAATTGAAAATTGTGAAGTATCAGCCGGTAAAATATCTTTTGCCGCTTCCTGCATAACACTCTGATAAGCCATGTCGAAAGGTAAATCTTTATTTGGCCTCTTTACCGTACTCGTTATCATGCTTGTTGTGAACTGAATTGTATGCATAGAATCTTTCTGAAAGTAAAAAGATTTTTTAAAAAAGTCGAAAAGCAGGTGTGACATCTCCTTAGATTTCAAATTGCTTTCAGTAAGATTAATGAATATCTCACCATAAATAACAGCCCAGCAACTGAATCCGGATTGGAAATAATACTTCGAAAGAATTAAATAGTTATTTGCAAACTGAGGGTCAATGAATATCCCGTTTTCCCAACTGCTGAGTGCCTTCCTAATATCTTTCTGTGATATATAATTAATTCCAATCTCATAGTACAATCTCCCGGACTTTGGGAATTTGGCTAAACCATTCTTATAAATCTCAAGTGATTTTTCTCCGTTGTTCATAGCATCATAGCTATTCCCGAGCAATTGGTAAATTTGCGGATTTACTTCTTTATGATTAGTAAGTGAGTCGAGTATTTTAACTGCTTCTTCAAAATTATCTTTTTTATATAATGCAAGTGCCTTTTCATAAGGATAAGCTATCGGTTCAGGATTTAAAAGCATGGCGCTGTCGCACTTGTCAATTGCATCATCATATTTACCGTTGTTTATACTTTGAATTGCTGATAGGTAGAGCTCGTTCGCTTTCGTGGAATTGTCAATTTTTTGAATTGAAAAAACAGAAATACAATTCAATAAAAACAAAAGAAGCCCTAAACCAAAAAACTTCATAACATTTTCCAATTACTATAAAAATTTGTTCGTAGAGAAGTTTTTTCTCACATAATATTTGATATATTATTTATTTTCTTTTAATTTCATGTGAAGCAGTCCTAAAGCTCTTCCGACAAATAATTCACGGTTTACGTTACGGTCGTCTCCAAAAACGTATTTCTTAGCAGTAGTTGTCTTCTCATCGCTGATACCAATCCATACTGTGCCCACAGGTTTTTCATTAGAACCGCCTCCCGGTCCTGCAATTCCTGTAACGCTAACTCCATAATCAGTGTGAAATTTTAATCTGACATTTTTTGCAAGCGCAACAGCAGTTTCTTCGCTGACTGCACCGTGTTCATTGATGAATTCTGCAGGTACTTCAAGTATATTCATTTTTGCTTCGTTACTATAAACGATTACTCCGCCGATAAAATAATCGGAGCTGCCGGAAATATCCGTGAAAGCTCCACCAAGAAGTCCTCCTGTGCAGGATTCAGCAACAGATACGGTTTTATTTTTTTCTTTCAATAATTTACCGACTGTTTCAGCTATAACTTCTTCACCGGTGCTTGATATAAATCTTCCTGCCCTGCTTTTAATAAAATTTTCAATTTTATTAATTTTTTCCAGCGCAGATTTATTGTCTTTGGCTTCATACCCTATTCTAAGTTTCACCCCTTTAAATGATGGTAAAAATGCAAGAGTACCACCATCAAGAAATTCATTGGGATTTCCAAGTAAATCTGCAAGGTGTGATTCTGGAATTCCAATTGTATTTAAAGTTTTGTAGAGAACGACATCTGATTTTCTTTTGATTATTTCACCTTTAATTAAAGGAAGAACATGATTAATCATAATATCTTTCATTTCAGCGGGGACACCTGGCATCGAAATAATAATCTTGCCATCTTTCTCAAAAAGCATTCCCGGAGCAGCTCCTGCATTATTGATGAGAATCTTGCATTTCGATGGAAGTTCAGCCAATCCTTTATTTCTTTCTAAGAATTCTGTCCCTCTTTTTTGATATGCTTCTTCGAGTTTCTTATATGTCGGTTCATGTTTAACTAGTTTATCATTAAAATATTCGGTTAAAACCGGTTTTGTAATATCATCGTGTGTTGGTCCCAATCCACCTGTCAGAAGTAAAATATCTGAACTTTCCATGAGTATATCCAATGCCTGAAGCATTGATTCCTTTTCGTCAGGTACAACAATATGTTTAATTATTTTTGTACCTATTGAAGTGCATTGAGATGCAATCCATGAAGCATTAGTACTGATAATTTGCCCAATACAAAGCTCATCACCTATAGTTAAAATTGAAACTTTTATCATATTAATTAACCCGTTTTAATAACTTAATTGGCAAAAATAAAAAAAGGCAGGTAAAATCACCTGCCTTTTTCTGATTTATAAGAAATTGCTATTCTGCATTTTCAGTTTGAGTTTCAGTTGCAACATTTTCTTCTAAAGATGTATCAACAGTAGTTAACGTTTGCTCGGTATCAGCCGGTTCCTGAATCAATTCTTCAGGATATGCCTCCCGCTTAATCTCATCAAAATCGGGATAATCGAAAACTGCTGCTTTTGCCTCTTCACTATGATATTCAATCTTGAAATGCGGGTCATTAGCAAATTTCTCCGAGTTAGGCACAGGATGCTGAGCAATGTAATCATCAATTATTGTTTTATCCTTGCCTCTTAAAAATTCGACGACTGATAGGACAATCTTCTTAGCTTCTTTGTCAAATTCAACAACCTTCATAGGAAGTTTGTCCCCTATGTTGAAATATTCACTAATTACTCTAACCGGTGCAAATGCAAGCTGCGAGACAGGAATGAACCCGTCAACTCCCTCGGGCAATTCGACAATAACACCTTTCTCGATGATTCTCTCGATTTTTGCCTCGGTTTCAGCTCCTACTTTATATCTCTCCTGGAAGAATTCCCACGGGTTTTCTTTGATTTGTTTATGTCCTAATGCAATCCTTCTTTGTTCAGGGTCAATGCTGAGAACTGTAACTTCAATTTCATCTCCCTTCTTAACAAATTCCCCGGGATGACGGATTTTCTTTGTCCAGGACAAGTCGCTTATATGAACCAAGCCGTCAACGCCCGGTTCGAGTTCGATGAATACACCAAAGTTGGTAAGATTACGAACAATACCTTTATGCAACGAACTGACAGGGAATTTTTGCATTAAATCAGACCATGGGTCGGGTTCAAGCTGTTTCATTCCGAGTGCAAGTTTCTTGTCATTTTTATCTATGTTAAGCACAACTGCTTCTACAATTTGTCCCATAGAAACAATTTGTGACGGATGTTTTACATGCTGTGTCCAGGACATTTCACTAATGTGAATTAATCCTTCAATTCCTTTTTCGATTTCTATAAATGCACCGTAATCGGTTAAACTGACTACTTTACCGCTTACCCTGGTATTCGGTTCGTATTTTTCTCCTATTGTATCCCATGGGTGAGGTGTTAATTGCTTCATACCCAAAGATATTCTCTTCTTATCATCGTCAAATTCAAGAACGACAATTTTAACTATCTGGTCAAGTTTTACAATTTCACTCGGATGAGTAACTCTTCCCCATGATAAATCCGTGATGTGAACTAATCCGTCAACGCCACCCAAGTCAACAAATACACCGAAGTCAGATATTGCTTTGACCGTTCCTTCGAGGACAAGACCTTTTTCGAGCCGGGAAACTATTTCGTTCCTTTGTTCACTTAGCTGTTCCTCGAGAAGAACCTTGTGGCTAACGACGACATTTTCACTTGGATGATTAACCTTAACGACTTTTACATCAATTGTTTTTCCAACCCAGCTATCGAAATCTCTAACCGGTCGCACATCAATTTGTGAACCCGGTAAAAACGCTTCAATACCAAGAAGGTCAACAACCATTCCACCTTTAATCCGCCTGAGTATCCTGACAGGTACAATTTCCTGTTTATCATATAATCTGATAATATCTTCCCAAATTCTCATAAAGTCGGCTCTGCGGCGGGACAAGATAAGTTTGCCATCGGCATCTTCCATCTTCTCGATATAGACGTCAATCCTGTCGCCTATTTGAAGTGTTTCCGCATTCAATAATTCTGCTCTCGGAATAATACCGAAGGATTTAAAACCGATATCTACATGAATTTCATCTTTTGATATGCTTTGGATTTTTCCGCTTACGAGCTCGTCTTCCTTGATTTTTGTTATTGTCTTGTCAAATAAGGATTCGAAAGATTTATCATCTAATTCAAGATTATCGAAACTATATTCTATTAATGAACCTACAGGTATATTAGGTGTTATGGGAATATGGGTAAATTGTGTTTCGGTTTCTGTTAGTTGTTCATCATTAATTATGATTTCCTCTTCGTTAATGATTGTTTCTGTTTCAGACATTAAAGCTCCAAAAAAAATAATAATTTTAAATAATGCCAGCCACGGCGTTAATTATATGGCTAAAAAAATAAAAAATATCTGTATAGAACTTTGCAATTTAATGGATTTATTTGATTTTTCAAAATTTATTTTGTACTAACGATTGCAGGTTCTATTATCTAGAGTACTAAAAAAATAGAATTTACTATATTGGATACTTCTCTTCTTAGGTGGATTAGTTCATAAGAGTGATAAAAATTATTTGAATATTTATTATTATTATTGAATGTAGAGCAAACCTGTCTCAACATTTTGAATTGCCTGAAATGAATAAATATACAGACCCTTTGAAATCCCTGTATAATTATAATTAATAGTGTAATTTCCTTCTGATTTATCCTCATTTAATGGCTGTGATACTACATTGCCAAGCATATCATATAAGGTAAGATTAATGTGTGAAGGCTGACTTAAATAATATTTAAATATGACTGAATTATTGATTGGTTCATTAAAAATTTTGAGATTAAAATAAGAGTTTTCTCTTTGTTCATTTACGTCATTTATTTTTATATATACACTTTCAGTATAAAGTGTTTCCAACACTGCTATTGTATTTGTAATTCTGCATTTATAATTGCCGGTGCTGTCTGCAAAGTATGTAATACCATTTGCAGCGGGTATATCAACACTGTCTAACATCCATTGATACACATTAGCAGAACCTTCTGTATTAGTAGTCAACAAATAGCCCTGACCACTTTTTTCAACTAATATTGGTATAATTGTATCCTGAAATTCATATTCACTATTATTATATTCAGCTATTTGTTCCAGGTATTTGAAAATTAATTTATTTCCTGCAACTGAAATTTTATTAAGATTCGGATAAACATTTAAGTCCGGAATTGAATCGAAACTACAACCGCCAATTAATAAAGTATCCAATTTTGGTGTATTAAATATAGGTAATGCGCCAGATAATTTTCTATTCACTTGAATATCAAAATAATTTAATTCAGGCAAATTAAGAACTGGTAATTCACCTGATAGTTTATTTTCAGTGAGATAAAGGGAACGTAATTTAGGTAAATTAAAATCAGGTATATTACCTGATAATTTATTCAATCTAAGATTCAAATATTGCAAATTAGGTAAATTTAGTATAGGTATTTCACCAGTTAAATTTAATTCAAAGAGTGTCAATTCTTTTAACGATGGAAGGTTGAATGAAGGTATGGAGCCGGATAAATTTCCGATAGCTAGATATAAAATTTCAAGGTCAGGTAAATTCAATTCAGGTAGTGTACCAGTTAAATTATTTGCATGTAAAAAAATTGTAATTACAACACAAATTGTATCATTTCCTTGAACTAATTCGGTCGTAATAATACCGGCCCATTTATCTAATGGAATTGTTGTAAGCCAACCATATCTATCCTCCCAATTATTTCCATTAGTACTTTGATAAAATTTTACAAGTTCCAATGAATCATTTACCCTTGTATATTTTCTTGCTGTTGAAGAGTAAATCAAAAAGAAAACAGATAAGATAAATAAACAATATTTTATTGAATTATTTAACATATTAATTTTTTATTAATAATGGTTTTGTTACAATTTTATTATCCATTTCAATTAATAATAAAAAAAGACCGCTTGGCAAATCAAACGTAGGATAAGAAAAAAAATAATCACCTTTATCTTTAATTTCATTTGATAATAGTCTAATAAATTTACCGGATAAATCGTAAAGAGATATTCTGACTTTAATTAATTTTTCTAACTTATATTGAATTGTAAAATATGGAAGTTCTGTTGGATTTGGAATAATATTTATTATATTTTCATAATCAATATTTTCAAATACATCTGTTGGGGGATCAATACGAACAGGAATCCTACCCATACAACCTTGGCAATATAGTCTTCGAAAACGATCTGCATCGCATTGCAAGATTGTTGGATTATTTGTATAATTACCAACTAACCAATAACCTTCAATCATTAAACCACTCATATCATGGGGAAGACCTAAATAATGTCCCATCTCATGTAATAGAATGTATTGAAATAATATTCCTCGTCTTTCAGGTTGAGTTCCAAGATATTTAAATACATAAGCTGGATCTGTTGTCCAAAAATTATAGAATTCACTGCTTTGAAGATAATATTCATCTGAATTATTTAACCAGATTTCACTCATTCCGTGTGAAGGAATTACCTCAGTCCCACAGTTTGATGCAGCAACAATATCATCCATAGCATTATAATCAACAGCCGTTGCTGTATATCCATGAGCATAAGGGTGATCTGGAACTTCAGGATTTATAGTCCAATAGAACCTGGCGCCATTATCCGTTGCCATCCATATTATTTCCTCTCCGCATGCAGGATCGCATTGTGCTGCCCAATAAGCCATACACCAATTTATCAATGCAGAGGTATAATTAACATCAAATGATTCGTAATATCTTTCACTTGCAAAATTTAATGTTTCTATTAGGTCGTTATTGTAATAAACTATTTGTGCTTGATGAGTAGTATTATGAGGCCATTTCTCATAAGGAGGAAGATTAACATCATAATATTTTATAATTCTATTATTGCAATCATTATTATGAAACAATTTTTTCCTACACATTCCTTGGGAATCAGAATTGTAATAATTTAAAATAAATATTAAAAAGAAAATTAATATTTTATAAATATTTATCATGGTATCCACCAATGCTTAATTATAGAAATTTTATCATTTAAATTGTTTCGAAAATCTTCTATACTTGGTTGAGTGCCTAATCCCCAAAAATTTGATGGATCTAATACATTTTCATTTTCAATTTTAAATAGTCCCCCGGATTGTTCAAATTTATAAACTGGATGTATATAATCAGTTCCTTTTTGCATAGAAATATGTTCTAAAAAAACGAAATATTCTTCGCCTTTTACAACTGTTCTTATTATGCCAGGAGGATATTCATAAACTTCGTCTCTTGGTCCGGTCTTTGCTTCGAATGGATAGCCAAATAATAGACATTGATATGAATCAAGAATTGCATTATTAATTTTGTTATTATCATAATGACAATTTTCAGGTAAATAAATTCCTTTTATTTTTTCTAAAACAGTTGAAGCTACATTTACCCAATTCATTGTTTCATTGAAGGTAGTATCAACGCCTACAACTACAGAATCTACTCTGATTCTTAATATATAATGTGAAACAATTAGAAAAGCAAAATCTTTACCGAATTCATTTATTCTTTTGGATATCTCTTGTTGAGTCTTATAATAAGTATTTGATGGTGAACTTTTAAAAGTTGGTCCTGGGAAAGAATCTCTTAGCGTATTTATATAACTCCTTAAAAGTGTTGGGTTATAATCACAAACTGAATACAAATAACGAGCAACTACTTTAATTGTATCAATGGAAGTTCCTTCAATAAAATCAAAAATAGGAACTCCGTATTCATTTCGTGATAATGAATCCATCACTATATATCCTACCATGCAATCCAATGGCATATCCGAATGGTAAGTAGGTATCTGGGTTAAATATTCCAATTGAATTGCAGATTGATAAACTTGATCATTTCCTGTACCAGAAAATTGTGCTTTTGTTTCAACTTGAGATAGAAGTGTTAAAAAAATGAAAAAAAATAAAATTTTTAGTGCTTTCATGTGATTTCCTCATGATAATTATATATTAATTTAATTATTTCTTTATTAAAAAGCAAGTAAAATATTATTTTTTAGAAAATATTTTTTTCTGAATTTTTTGCACATTTTGTTATATACCGATAAAAAATTATTTTAAAAAAGTAAGATAAGATTTTTCCGGAAATAAATAATAAAAATATCCCCCTTTTTCAAAGGGGGATTAAGGGTATTTCATTGATTCTTCTGTGCATTTAGTATGTGAATTAAATACATAGTTCAATTCCAAAAAATATGCTTCTTTCTGCAGCAGGGAAGAAATCTTTTCCTTCCGCACCACCGGCATATAGCCGATTCAACAAATTTATTATCTGAGCATTAATTTTAATTCTTTGAAGCGAGAATACATCTTTGAATGTATAGGATAAATCAATATTCAAAGTATAATAATTATCAATTACATTATCAATATAATATTTTTTATCATACATATCCTTTAATAGCTCTGTCTTTAATCTTCGGTCTGTTTGCAAAAGATTACCGAAATTATCTGAACGAAATTCACCGATTTTTTCGCCAAAGAATCCTCCTACAGATTTTGCAAGTATTGAAAAATAGAAATCTTTATAGGTGTATGCTAATCTTATATTGCTGATAAAATCCGGGAAACCTGCAATTGGATTATCAGCCAATGAAATTTTCTCGTTCAATGAAGTTATATAATCGTATTCTATAATTTTATTTTGGCTGATGCAAAAATTCCCTGACAGGATTAAGTTTCCAAAGGATTTTTCAAAAATTTTATGCCATGCTTCTAACTCGATACCGAAATGTCTTGACCTTGGAGCATTTCCATCTATTGGATTACCGAATATATCTACCATTCCGCTTTTGACAAGTTCATTTAAATATTCCATCAAATAAAAATTAAAACTTATGGAATAATTATTTTCTTTACGATTGAATCCAAGCTCAAAATCAAGCATTGATTCCGGCTTAACATAAGGATTTGAAAAATTGTAACGTCCGAGAGTATCTCCTTCGAATAGGGGAGTACCACCGAAATATATATCATCCGCTGGATAGAAATTTCTCATTCTTGGTTCACGGCTTGTATAAGCGGTCATAAAATAGATATTTGTATTTTCATCATAAATATAATTCAAACCTAATCTCGGATTCAGAAAGATATAATTAATATTAAATAAAGTATTTCCGTTTCCTACAGTATCACCGTTTATTGATATATATTTTGTATATCTGTTCCCTGCTTTTTCACCGTCAATCGAATAAGACTGACTGACAATTTGCATCTCCCCGCTTAAATTAAATTTATCATTTAATTTATAGTTTTCCCTTGCAAAAAATGAATAAATGTCTCTTTTTCCATAGTAGGAATAAATCCTGTAATCAGAATTAAAGTTTTCAGGCAATTCCTCAGAGAACAGAATATTACTCCAATGTTCCGAACGGTGAATTCTTAATTCAGCACCTAAGGTTAAAATACCGGTTCCGTGATTCCACAATAAGCGAGGTATCCAGCCGCCTTGCTTGTTGGCAACAGTTGCTCTAATCAATGAATTCTTCAAACTTCGTCCATTACTGAAAATAATGCTGTCCTTAGCAAGCCAATCAGTCAAAGTCTTGTCAGCCCAGGTTCCGTCATAATCGTAATACCCTTCACCTGTATAATAAAACAAAGCTGATTTGAAAGTGAGCGATTCATTGATATACCAATCATTGAGAATTTCATAATGTGGCTGTGAAAACTCTTCTGATTCCTGTTTTCTTCTTATCTGGTAATAATCTACCGTTGCACCACTCGTATCATAACTCCAATAATTCGGATTTGTTCTTCTTAATGAAACATCGGTTACATAACTTTTAGGAAGCCCGTTATAAGCCAATCCGTCAGTAATGGGACCTCCGAAAATATTAATTTGGGTGCTTAAATTTTTATCGAACCTTGCACCGCTGAGGAAATAACTGCTAAGATATGCCCAGGAACGGTCACGGTAGCCCTCTGAATTAATTTTTGAAAGCCGTCCGTAAAAAGCATAATTCCCGGTGAGCCCCGATGAAACTTCAAGTGAATATTTACTTAATGTCGGTTGGTATTTAGGTTCACTCCCACTTGTATATTCCTGGTATCCGATACCTGAATATAAAGTGATTCCTCTTTCTTTCGTGAAATTCGATGTTGTGAGATTGATGCTGCCTCCAATAGCTGCGGCTCCGTAGTTAATCAAACCGGCACCCCTTTGCACCTGGATATTGTCGAGGTTGGAACCAATATCGGGAAAATCAATCCAATAAACCTGATGGTCTTCGGGGTCATTTTGTGGAATTCCGTTTATCATCACTGATAAACGCCTTTGGTCAAATCCCCTCATGGTAAGATTTGTATATCCGATTGAATTACCATTTTGTGAATATGAATAGATGGATGGCAATTCACTAATCACATCGGGAATGTCTCTGACGTTGTAAATGTTTTTCAATTCATCTTTCGACATTTCCGAAAATGGAATTGGACTAATTCCAGTAATAGCCCTTGTGGTAGTTACTGTAATGCTCGGTGTTCTATACACCTTGTTTGTATCAGTCTTGTCTTCAGAAAAGAGACAAAAGTATGAGATAATCAAATAGATTATCGAAGTCAATAAAACCTTTCTCATGGCAAATCTCCAAAAATTAATTTATCAGTAATGCCACGTTGAAAGCTTAATTAGGAGAAATTCTGTTGGTTTTGTGAAAGTTGAGATATCGTTATCCCTCCGCCGGTATTATCCGGATCAGGTTCATTGAGTTTAATCTCAGCCCCGCAATTTTCTCCTGGCGAAGCACCTCCAACGATAAAATAAAAATAAAGATTTTTCCTCATACGAGCAAAATAAATTTTATGGTTTGATTTTTTATGAAATTATCTTAATTTGCGTATGCAGCATATTTCCCAATTAAATTACGTCGTTTATGGACAAGTTTGTTATTGAAGGCGGAAGAAGACTATCAGGCAAATTGAGTGTCTCGGGAGCTAAAAACGGTTCTCTGGCACTTATGCCCGCATCTTTACTTGCACCTGGATTTTACCATCTTTATAATACTCCAGACCTTAATGATATTTGGACGATGCTCAAGCTTATCAGTTCAATGGGGGTAAAATGTGATTTCGGTGATAATACTCTTACTATTGATTCGCGGGAGATAACAAGCTTCGAAGCACCTTATGAACATGTAAAAAAAATGAGAGCTTCCTTTTATGTTCTTGGACCATTAATTGCCCGATTTGGCAAAGCCAGAGTGTCATTACCGGGCGGATGCGCGTGGGGTCCGCGTCCTGTGGATTTGCATCTCAGAGGGCTTGAAAAACTTGGTGCGGAAATCAACATTGAAGGAGGATACGTTAATGCTCAGGCAAAAGGTTTGACAGGTGCTCATTTCCATTTTGACATATCGAGTGTCGGGGCAACAGGAAATGTATTGATGGCTGCTACTTTGGCAAAAGGTACAACATTGCTGACTAATGCCGCTATCGAACCGGAAATCACCGCTCTCGAAGAAATGCTCGTAAAAATGGGTGCTAAAATCAACGGTGTCGGCACAACAACATTGGAGATTGAAGGTGTCGAAGAATTGAATCCGGTCGATGAAACTACTATACCGGATAGAATTGAAGCAGCAACTTATCTTATTGCTGCAGCTATGACAAAAGGTGAAATTATTATTGAAGACATAAACCCGTCACATCTTAGTGCTGTTTTTTCCAAGCTTGAAGAATCCGGTTGTGAACTGAAAATTAATAATGATTCAGTTTCACTGAAAATGGATGTCGAGCCAAAGCCGGTAGATTTGATTACTTCTGTTTATCCGGGAATTCCGACAGACATCCAGGCGCAATGGACTGCATATATGTTGTTGGCAGATGGTGTATCTAAAGTTACCGACACAATTTATCATGACAGGTTTATGCATATACCTGAATTGCAAAGGTTGGGAGCGGATATTAACGTAATTGATAATGCTGCAATTATCCAGGGCGGAAAAAAGCTAACAGGAGCAGTGGTTATGTCGTCAGACCTTCGTGCAAGCGCATCGCTTATTTTAGTAGCTCTTGTCGCTGAAGGACAAAGTGAAATTCTAAGGATTTATCACATTGACAGGGGATACGATAGTATCGAGGATAAATTAAACGCCATCGGTGCTTCCGTGAAAAGAGTGAAAACCGATTTGATTTGAGTTTGAACTATTTGAAATGAATAGAAAATTATTAATATTATTATTATGTTTTAGCATCGCTTGTGTTTATATAGGTGATATAAATTCTGTTTACGCAAAACAAAAATCGAAAAAATCACACGTTTTTAAAAATAAAAAAATTTTTTCAGTAAAAAATAAACAAACATCAACAAAAAAATCAAATAGTTCCTCCGCCATTAAATCCAAAACATCCGCTGGAATTAAATATTATAATGAAAAAGGTGATTTAAAACAACATCAGAATGATTTGGATAAACTTACCAAATCAATATCCGAAGCAAAGCAAAAGCTGAACACTTTGCAGAGTAAAGAAAAAGCTGAGGTGTCAAAATTAAATCAACACAAGCAAAAGAGTACTGTTCTGAAGAAAGATATTAATATACTGGTAAAAAAAATTGACGAGTACCAGGATACAATTGGTGTTCTAAGGTATCAACAGGAATCTCTGAAAAACAAACTTTCACGATTGAGAAAGGAGTATTCTGCTCTTTTAAAAGAATATTATTTGCAAAGCAATACAAATGTCAGTCAACTTGTAACGCTTTCGGAATCACCATTTAAAAGCATCCAAAAAGAGATTTACATGAGACATCTCACAAAAAGAATGTCCGATGTTGCACATTCTATTTTAAATACGAGTGATTCAATAAACAGAAAAGAAGTAGTATATGAAGTTCAAACAAACGAGCAGTTTGCAATAAAAAACAAGAAAGAATTTGAAAACAAGCTTGTCCAGAAAACCATAGCGGGGCAGGAAGTTAAAATCGGTCAAATACGAAAAGACAAAAATCTACTCGCTAAACAACTCGAAGACATGCAGCAAAGTGCAAGAAAACTGAAGGGAATAATTAATCAATTAATTCAAAAAGAGATTGCTAAGGAGAAGAAGAAAAGCGAATCTGTGACATCGAAAAATTCAAAAAGTAAAGACAATATTAATCCCTCAAAAGAAAAATATTCATCTATTGTCATTCCATCTGAGACGAAGAGAACATCGATTGGACGGCTTGTTTGGCCCACAAGTTCAAGGTCAATATCGAAATATTATGGAGCTAATAAAAATCCTGAAACTAATACTATTTTTGATAATCCTGGCGTTGATATTTCGGCTAATGTCGGTTCCCCGGTTTTTGCAGCTGCCGATGGCGTTGTTTCATTAATCCACTGGTTGCCGGGTTATGGTACTCTTATTATAATAAATCACGGTGGAGGTGTCAGGACGGTATATGCTAATCTTTCAACTGTTAATGTTAGAAAGGACCAATCGGTGAAACAAGGGGCAGTCATTGGAAGAACCGGACAAACAGTTGACGCTGCCTCCCTGCATTTTGAATTATGGCAGGGTAGCAGCAGATTAAATCCACTCGGATACCTCAGGTAATTAAAATTTAAACTTAGGATAAAATACAATTCCGAATCTTGGAATTGAGAAATAATGAGTTAACAATGCCTCATTGCTGGAACCGGGAGGATAATGAGTATTTATGTGTGATAATAACTGATTAATTTTCACTTCCAGCAACCCATTAATTAATCCATAATTTGTATTAAGGTTAAAGAGAATGCCCAATCCAAAATTTATATAACTTGCATTTTTGTTCTCATTATTTATCTGGCTAAAAATTGCAGTATAACCCAATGTGCCAAAAAAATTGACTCTTGAATAAGGATTAACAATCCAATTTGAGCTGAGTTCGAAAATATTATAAGTGTATGGTTTTATCAATCCGATATTTTGAGGTTCCTCTGAAATCTTATTGTTTATTGAATATATATATGAGGCATCAAAAACCAAATAATCAAGCAATCCGAAAAATAGTGTACCTCCATAAGCAAGAAGTCCTTCATAAGTAACATTTTGAGTTCGTCCTTTAGTTTCATATTCTTCCACGATTGTGTTGTACCCGATAATGGGTCCTATACCGATTAATTTATGATATGGATTTTCGTATCCTTCTGCTTCATTTCCGCTTTCAGTTGTATCCGGATTTTGTGAAAATAAAGCAGAGGTTGTTAACAAAAAAAATAAAATTAATGTCATTAAACCAAAAAGTTTTTTTGCATTTGCTGTTGTCATCGAGATTACCTCTTCAATTGTTATATTTTTTAATTCTGCTATTTTTTCTGCAACATATTTCACATAAGATGGCTCGTTTCTTTTACCTCTGAAAGGTACCGGAGTCATAAACGGAGAATCAGTCTCCAATAAAATTCGTTCCATCGGTGCCTTTTTTACCACTTCATCAAGGTTTACTTTTTTAAAAGTTATATTACCTGTAAAAGAAACATGAAATTCTAAATTAAGAGCTTTTTCCAAAAAATCAACACCGCTTGAAAAACAATGTAACACTCCTTTCAGATTTCCATCTTGTTCTTCATTCAAAATATTGTAAATATCTTCATCAGCTTCCCTGTTATGCACAATAACCGGTATATTTCTTTTCTTAGCGATTTTTATTTGTTCACTGAAAATTTTCTTTTGTTCATCGGGTGTCGCAAAATCGTAATAATAATCAAGACCTATTTCACCAATTGCAACAACTTTTTTCTCATCGCTGTTTTTTTCAACGAGTTTTAATTCCTCGTCTCCGGCTTCTTTAGCATTATGTGGATGAATACCCATTGCACAATAAATTTCATTTCTTGATTTCGCAAACTCGAGCAGGGAATTCAAATTTTCCGGTTCAACTCCCGGAACTATTATACATTCGACACCTCCTGATTTTGCCCTCGCAATTACCTCGTCAATATCCTCTTTAAATGCATCAAAATTTAAATGTGCATGTGTATCAATCATCAGATTTATTTACTCTTTAATTCCTTCAATTTATTTATTATTTCATCAACATGGCCTTCGACACTGACTTTCGGGTTAACATATTTGATTATTCCTTTCTCGTCAATTATGTATGTGGTCCTTATAACACCTATGTATTTTCTTCCGTAAAGTGTCTTTTCTCCCATAACATTATAAGCATTGCAGATTGTTTTGTCAGAATCACTGATTAGAGTGAAATTCAATTCAAATTTGGATTTAAATCCGACATGGGATTTAACACTGTCAGGGCTAACACCAAGAACTACAGCACCGGTTTTTGTTATTCGTTTCATATTATCCCTGAAATCACAAGCTTCCTTCGTACATCCCGAAGTATTGTCTTTAGGATAAAAATAAAGAACAATCCATTTCCCTTTGAAATCCGAAAGTTTAACCTTATTTCCATCATCGTTTAAAGAAGTGAAATCCGGTGCCTTTTTCCCAGTAGTCAATGCCATAATAATTTTATTTTGATAATATTAAAAAAATTAACAAATCAATAATTTATTTAACGAATTAAATATCATTAAATTTCCTTAGCGTTAAATATATCAATAATCGCCTGTTCAATCGGTGTTTTATCTGTAATATCTTCAACACCGTTTTCATGCTTATCCATTGTTGATTTTAGCTCAGGTTTACCGAGTATTTCGATTTTTTGAACATCTTCACCAGCTAATGTCAATTTATTGCCGGAATTTGAAATTGTTTCTGATTGCTTTGATTTACCTAAAGAAAATTTTGTCTTAACTTCCCCTCCATAATATTCGGTCAGTAGTTTCTCGAGTTCATGTGTCTTTTTATGAAATAATTCATAAATAAATTGTTCGTTTGTTTCGAGGACAATTTCTCCATTAAAAAATAAAGGTGATACCAAATCACCATGATTTAGCATATAAAACCCGGTTTCCTTATTTGCGTATTTTGAAAGAAAGCCACTCCATCCGTTTTCCAATTGATTTATCTCAATTGAATTGCCACTGCTTTTTATTTGCTTATTAGATTCATTTTCAGATTTGTTTTTTACTGTAGAATATGATTCCACCGGTTCATTCAGGATTTTTTTTTCAGACCTTGGTTCTGTGGCTTGAACAATCGGGAATCCCTGTTGAACTCTTGATGAAAGAACCCCTGAAGACCCCTGGTTTTTATTCAGGAATTCGAGTATTGTACCGATTTCAACAGCAGAATCGAGTGAAGCAAGCTGAGTCAGAGCCAGCTCAAATTTAATTCGCGGTTGAGGCGAATATCTTAAAGATTGCTCAGCCGTAGCAATATGATTCAGTATCCTCAAAATATCCGCTTTACTGAAATATGATGCTTCTCCTTCCAATTTTTCAATGGCTGCAGAGGAACGTTCTATCAACTTTTTATTTTCGGAAACCTTGATAACGAGCATATTTCTGAAATGTTCGAGCAATCCGCCAAGACATTCAAGCATGTCATAACCTTTTGAAATTACTTCATTCGTTATATCGAACATTTCCTTAACATTTTTTTCACGTATTGCCTTGCTGATACGGAAAAAGAACTCGTAATCTATAAGATGTAATGCATCGGAGACTTCTGTATAAACTATATTATTACCGCAGAAAGCAACCACCTGGTCAAATATGCTTTGTGCATCGCGCATTGACCCGTCACCTTTTTTTGCGATTGTGATAAGTGATTCTTCATCGATTGTAATCTTCTCAGCTTTAGCAATATTTGAAAGATGGGAACTTATCCTTTCGATTTCAATTCTTTTGAAATTATGTCTCTGGCACCTGCTCAATATAGTTGCAGGAACTTTATGCTGTTCGGTTGTTGCGAATATAAAAATCATGTGCGGAGGCGGCTCTTCCAGCGTTTTCAATAATGCATTGAATGCGGAAGTCGATAGCATGTGCACCTCATCAATAATATATATTTTATATTTTCCTGATACGGGAGTGAATTTTGCATACTCCCTGATTTTCTTTACATCCTCGACACTGTTATTCGATGCGCCGTCAATTTCAATTACATCCAGCGACCTGCCTTCGAGTATGGATATACAGGATTCACATTCATTGCATGGCTCGTAATCAGTTAAATTTGAACAATTTAATGCCCTTGCCAATATCCTTGCTGTTGTGGTTTTACCGATTCCCCTCGGGCCACTGAAAAGATAAGCATGGTGTTTCCTGTTGAGTCGAATTGCGTTTTTAAGTGTCATTGTGATATGTTCCTGTCCGATAACGTCAATAAATTTCAATGGTCGCCATTTTCGGGCAGTTACAATATATTCTTGCATTTGATTGTCTTTTGTCATAATTGTTATTTTTTTAAATTAAGTTTTATTATTTTGAAAACTATAAAATAAGATTATAAACGATTGAATATTCAAATTAAATGTTTTTTTTCAAATTTTCGAGTATTATATGAAATTTTTTTTATTCTTGTTTTGTTTTTATTTTGTTTTCTCTTTAAATGTATATGAATCCAATTCACAGAATACAAAGCCGGTTATATTAAAGCCGGATAAAAAAGTAGGTAGAACTTGCGAAGTGTACTCAAACACACTTATTATTAGATTTAAGAAATCAATTGATAACAATGAAAAAGCTGCCAATTCACTGTTAAACTCAGATGCTACACTTGTTAACCCGATATTTGACAGAAAGCTTAGTATTAAAGATAATAAAAGCAGGATTTTATCCGAAACATCAGAAAAAATAAAAATTATCGAAAATGCGGAAGAACCTTTGTTGAGAACTTATATTTTACACTATGATTCAGATTTAGCTCCCGAAATTTATGCAAAACAGCTTTTGAAAAATAATCAGAATATTGAAATCGCAGAGCCGTATTATTTGGATGAGATACAAGCAATACCGAATGACCCTTATGTTACAAGCCAGGATATGTTATATACAATTCATGCTTTTGAATGCTGGGACAGTGGAATGGCTGGGGATTCTTCGGTTGTAATCGGTATAAGCGATAACGGAGTATTCCAGGGGCATGATGACCTGGCTAAATCAATTGCTCCGAATTGGGGCGAAATACCGGATAATGGGATTGATGATGACGGTAACGGGTATACAGATGATTTTAAGGGATATAACTTTGCTTATAATGATGATAATAAAGGATATGACTATACGTATAATCCCGCTGATGACCATGGGACAAATGTAGCAGGTATATGCGGGGCTACCGTTAATAACAAAATTGGTATTGCCGGCGTTGCCAACAAATGCAGGATTTTTCCGATAAAAATTGCAAAAAATTCAGACCCGACTCATCTCCCTTATGGTTATCAATCCATATTATATGCTGCTGTCTGTAAAGTTAAAGTCCTCAATTGCAGTTGGGGTAAAGAAAAGATTTTTTCAGATGTTGACCAGTCGATAATTGATTATGCAGTGGCTAAAGATGTTGCAATTGTTGCTGCAGGAGGAAATGGATACGGTAGTACACAAGCATGGTATCCTGCCGGTTATCATGGTGTTCTTGGAGTTGGCGAGGTTGACCAAAGCGATTATGCAACTTCGGTTACTTCACTTGGGTCACACATCGGAATAATGGCACCGGGTGAAGGAAATTATTATACAAAAAACAACAATTCGTATGATAATTCCGGATTGGGGACTTCTTATGCTTCACCGGTTGTAGCTGGTGCTGTAGCTCTTGTCAGAGCAAAATATCCGGAACTCAGTGCAGTTCAATCACTTGAATTTATACGCCAATGTACTGACGACATTTCTTCTTTGAATGCTTCTTCTGCAGATATTATTCCAGGGAGACTTAACCTGCTGAGAGCTTCCACAATCGAGCCGATGTCTATACCTTCGATCAGACCACAATCAGTTGAATATTATTCAAACGATGGTGTCTGGATGGAAAAAGGTTATGTAGGGGACACATTGAAACTTAAAATCAATGCTTTCAATTTTCTTGGTACTAGCTCTAATCTAAGGTTTGTTTTATCTAATGTCAAAGACCCATTGAAATCAATAGAAATAATTGACCCGGAAGTAAATATTTCAGAATGGTCAGCCGGCACAGCAAAATCAATTCAGTATTTCAAATTCAAAATTGTTCAGCAAAATTACAGTCAGATATTTTTCAGAGTTGATATTTACGCAGATAATAATTATCATGATTTTTTCCTTCTGCCTTATACACCAACGAATGAAGTTGTTACCTTTGCAAACAAATCTATCAGGTATTCCATGGGAGACCGCGGTACATTCGGTTATGGAGGTCCAGTGTATAATCTTCAGGGGGTTGGATTTACATATAAAAATTACGGAAATCAATTATATACAAACTCCGGCTTGATGGCAATTGCCGATGATTCATTGGTTGTAAGTTCAGTTTTCGGTACCAATGGCGATGACAACGATTTTGCTGTTGTCAGACCATATAAATCACCTGAAAGATATTTTAATATTGTTAATGACTCTTATGCAAGTTATAATAAAATTGGACTGGAAATTTCTCAGAGTTGTCATTTCATTGATGATACTTTGCCTGCGGCTAAAATTATTCTCGATGTGAAGAATGTCTCAGGAAGGATTCTCAAAGATGTAGCAGTCGGATATTTTCTCGACTGGGATATAGGACCAGATGAAACCAGGAATCTGGTCAGACTGTTTCCTGAAGCCATTCCCGAAACCTTCGTCGCAGTTGCATCTGCAGCAGAGCTTGCAAGATATGACGGAGATTATCCGTATTTTTCTGCAGCCATATATTCTCCGAATGATTATTTTGTACCACAAGCTGCTGGATTATCAGATATTAATGGTTCAACATTTACAAAAAATAAGCAAATTCAAACTTTGACAAACGGAACAAGTATGCAATTTGATAGCATTGGCGATATAAGCATGGTTGTAGGAATGAAATTCCCGGGTGAAATGCAACCGGGTGAGACAAAAACATTTTATGTTTGTGTTGCCGCTGGTGATAATGAACAATCTGCTGCTATTAATATGAAGTATAGTATGCTGGGACCTGTCGGAGTAAATGAAATACCTTTTAAAGCTAATGATATTTCAATATATCCTCAACCCGCTAAAGATATTGTTAATGTCAGATTCAAATCCAATGTCAATAGTATTGTAATTCATTTGATTGATTATTTGGGTAAGGAAGTCAGTACACCGATCGAATTAAAAAATCAGGCAGAGAATATTGTAATTCCGATTAATTTGAATCCATTGCCTTCAGGGATGTATTATTTGACTATTCAAACTGATGAAGGAATAGTGTCTAAGCCGGTTATCGTGTTAAAATAGATTTATTGTTCAATCAGTATTCTGAAAATAAATGGTTTGATTGAATTTGAAATTACGTGGGATGATATATTAATAAATTCCGGTTTAGCGCTTATATTTTCCTTTTTAATTATTGAGCTAATTGCCTCAGCAGTTTCAGCGACACTGTTATTTTGAAGTGAATACTGAACTATTACTTTTTTCACAGCTTTTTCCTGACTTCCGCATTTTTTAAAAAAGACAGAAAAAAACGCTGGAAACACGCATAAATACTATATTTGAATTTTTACGTTGGGTGTCCCAGAGGAGTTTTTTATGTTTGTTCGAA
>SCSM01000024.1 GCA_004322215.1 Bacteroidota bacterium
GTAACCTTCCCGATTAAGAATCGGGACTAGCTACCAATTGTTCCAACCCGAAGTCTTGACTACACAAGGTTTTTTCTTTTGTTCTTTGTAGCGGGGACAGGACTTGAACCTGTAACCTTCGGGTTATGAGCCCGACGAGCTACCAATTGCTCCACCCCGCGGTATTCGGACTACAAAATTACGAAATTTTCGGCTATAGAAAAAATCGGAGAAACTCTGTGGAAAAAATAGCAAAGGCGTAGTTATAAGTAATGGATTCCTGCTTTCGCAGGAATGACATTCATTCATAATTCAAAATTTAAAATTCAACATTTAATGATAAGTGGTGGGCTATTTTACCGGATGATATGTAATCGGCTGATATAGAATAATCAATGCTCGTTTTGAATGGTAAGCCAAGGTCTTCCTCTCTCGGCTTGAGTGCAACTCCTGCACCCCAGATTGTCATAGGGAAGAGTTTATATTCATTCAAATCATCACCTGCAATGGCTATGCCGCCACGGAAAGCAAGAACTTCGTGAACAGCAGCTTCAACTCCAAGCACAATACTTGGGGCATTTTCATGCTGAGTTAAAACAGCATCGAGTCCGACCAGAACATATCTCGTTGCCGGAATATAAATTTGTTCCATCTCTCCGCTGACTGTCGAGCGTGAAGTGTATGATTCGTCATTCATCCCGAATTCCATTCCGAATCCTGCTCTCACGGTATAAGGGAGAATATTATATTCCTTCGATTGAGTATTCCATGACATAAACCCGAGTACGTTTTGCACAGAAGCCCCAAAAGTGAACATATCCATTATATTAAACTTTGTTCCGATGTCGAGTCCGAATCCGTTTGCTTTCGTATCTGAACCGACAAGTGCATCAGACAGATATTTAACACCTACACCGATGCTTGCGAATTCAATATTATAAGCCGCACCGCCGACAATAGCGAACTGCCAGTCTGTGAAATTGCCGATTGAATTTCCATTTATATCGCGTCCAATAAATGAGCCGGTAGTAAAATTATTTATTGCCAATCCGATTCCGACATTCTCTGCTATGGATTGTCCCCAGGCAAGGGAAGAATGAGTTCTTCCGAATTCCAGAAAAGAATATGATGAATTAAAAGAAGGATTTTCGGATAAAGTGCTTAATCCGGCAGGATTATAGAAAAGACAATACGGTTCATTCGAAATTCCGGTATAAGCTCCCGCCATAGCAAGTGGTCTTGCTCCTACATTACGCAGCAAATAAGATTGAGTGTAACCGGCACCTGCCGGCTGAGAATATAATTCAAAACAGAAAACAAAGAAAGTCAAAACAATCGTAATTGCTTTCAATAATATTTTGCCGTATTTTTTTGAATTAATCATCTATCTCGAAATAACAAATTTTCCGACCATTCTGAATTTTTCGCTCTGGGCAACACATAAATATAATCCGTCAGGTAATTTTGTTTTTGGAATTTCATATTCTTTGGGGCAACTGGCATTGCTAATCGCTTTCCCGTTCCAGACATCCATTACCTTTTTTCCGAGCATATTATAAACAATAATTTCAACTTTAACATCATAATCATTAAGGTCGAGACATACGAGAATACTTTCCCCATCACCGCTTTCCCTGACGCTAATGCTGTTTTTTGCATTAGAAGTATCGTCTTCAACCTTTTTGTGAGCAGCTTTCCTCTTTTCCGCAGGTGCAATTTCTGTACCAGTATAGCTCTGAGATAAAATAAATATAGCATTATGCACCCCTGAAAATTTGTGTGCAAATACATAATCGTAACTATTGTCATTGACCTGGGAAAAAGATTTTAAAGCCAGTGTTACAAACATTAGCAGTATAGAGATAATAAAAAGTTGTATCCTGAACGATGGCATATATTAAATAATCAAATTTAAATTCAAATCATTTTTATGAGAAGCACTTCAAAGAAAAAAATTGTATGTCAAAACATAAATTAATCCTTTTTTTCAATTTCCCTTGCAAATTTATCAGCAAGCTGTGAAATTGTTTGCTTATCATTTTCAATTTCTTTTTTACCGGGTTGACGGCTTTCCTTGGTAATACCGAGACTTTTAGCAACCTCCTTAAGTTTCGATAAATCAGTCAGGATGTCTGCTTCAGCAATATTTCCCGTTTCTTTATTTTTCAGATTCTTCTGTTCCTCGAGCAGATGCAAAGCAAGCTCAAGCTTTGGAGTCAGTTTAACCTCATCAGATTGATTTCCAATAGTCTTCCTGTCCATTTCCGCAAGTAGTATTTCTCTCTTCGGCTCATCAAGCCGACCGGCAAGTTCATTAAGCTTTTCATCAAAAGATTGCTTGAAATCTCCTGCCTTTTTTTCTTCTGTTTTTACTATTCGTGGAATATCGGTGTCAGTCCCGGAATTTTTATCAACGATTGTTCCGGATTTCTGATAAGCATCGACAGCTTTCCTTGCAATTGCAGTTGACTGTTTTTGTTGGTCACCGCTTCTTTTTTGAACTGATGGTTTCTTTTTTCTGCTTTCGACTTGTTTCTTTCTCCATTTGAAATAAGCAAATAAAAGAACGGTAAAAATTACAAGGAACAGAACTATAAAAACGAATAATAATTTTGAGAAACCTGCAGGAATGAAGGATTCGAGGATTTGAGTAATTGCATCCTTTTTCGAAATTTCTTTATTTTTATTATCGAAAATTTCTTTGAATCTTTTGTTATCAGCACTGTCTTTCCTGATTGAATCTTTTTTTTGCTGCAATAAAGTAGAATCTTTTGTAATGAGAAAGCTAATCTCTTTCAGCAATGAATCATAATGCAGGTCATTTTCGGTTAACTCAGTGTTTTCTGGAACTACAATTTCAGGGAAAGACCTCAGACCTGTCTGTTTATAAAAAGAGTCAGCTAAAATACCCGATTCTCGCTGAAAGTTGCTCATTTTCATAATCTGGGATAACGCTGCAAAACAATCGGGAATTTTTACCTGGAATTTATAGGCAATTAATAAATTCTCCAGCGCAGATTTTATACGCCCCTGCTCAAGCCGCAGGATTCCAAGGAAAACAGATGCATCTGCATTACCGAGAGAGACAGCTTTTTCAAAGCTTTTCTCGGCTGAATTCCTAATATTTGCTTCAAGAGCAAGCAATCCGGTTCTGTATTCGTCTTCTGCGGGTGTAAGCTGGTCCCATTTGAATACCTCAGCCATAATTGCACGTGAATAAACAAGAGGAACTGCAGTGTATCCGCGTTTTTCTTTCAAGATAATACTAATCCCAAGATTATTTTTGAAGCTTTGTACATATACATCGGAAATAATACCGGTACTATGCTTTTCGCGCAACGAGTCGGGAACAGTTGCATCTTTCAGCATGATAACGACTTTCTGCTTATCATCCGAAAGTCTGGTAGCGAAATTTTCAGGCAAAGCAGAACAATAAATAGTAGTTCTGTTTAAGGGATTAATATCAATATTTTGAATGTTAATCTGACTGAAAATATTATTAAATCCAAATGCAATAGCAATTGAAACAAGTAAAATATATAATATATTTTTATGCAAATTCATAAGCAGCAAATTCCAAAATTCCGGGCATAAGTTAAAATGTAATTAATCATCATGCCCTGTCAAATTCAATAATCTTTACTTTGAGGTCATCAAGCACCTGGCTGTGAATCTGGCAAACCCTGCTTTCCGATACATTGAGAACATTACCAATTTCCTTAAAAGTCAGGTTTTCATAATAATACAAAGTCATTACAAGCCGTTTCTTCTCTGCAAGTTTTTGAAGATAACTTACTAAGAAAGACACCCTCTCTTCATTCTCCATCAAACTTTGAATATCGTCCTGGTTCACATCGGCGATTTCTTCTATATAACTTTTATCATCCTCGTCCATAACCGCCTGGCTAATTTCAGTCATTGTTTTTGATGCTTTAGCAGCAGCGGCAGCAGCAAGATAGGATTTATATTCATCGTGTGAGACGTTAAGTTTCTTCCTTATTTCTTCTGATGAAACCTCCCTGCCTTCTTTTTTTCTAAGTATATCTCCTGCCTGAATAAAATCCTGCGCCTTTTTCCGGGCAGTTCTCGAAAGCCAGTCAAGCCGCCTCAGTTCATCCTGGATAATTCCTTTGATTCTTGGTATGGCATAAGATTCAAATTTCACACCGCGACTCAATTCGAATCGTTCGATTGCTTCGTGTAAACCGAGAATACCAATATTAATAAAGTCTTCTTCATCGAGTATCGAATTGGTCGGCAGATTAATTAACTGGAGGACATACTTCACAAGCCAAATATAATGCATGATAAGCTGATGCTTTACCTTCAGCGATTTTGTGCTGCTGAACTCTTCCCATAATTTATTCAGTGTGGTTTCATCCATAGTCATATTTATTTCAATTTAATTTGATGACACATCTATTCTGCATTAAGCCCTTCGTCCATTATGCTTTGAGTTATGAAATCATTTTCTGCAGCTCCCGGACTTACAGGTTGAGTATTAATACCTGATGTAACTGCCGGTACGGGTTGTTCTCTGTACGAACTGCTTAACTGGCTGTCGAGCCGTGCTTCTTCCTCTGCTCTTCTAAGGTCATCCTGCCTTTTTTGCTCTCTTTCCAACCTGATAGATTCCCGCAGCTTTTCTTTTTTTGCAGCAGATACCAGGAACAAAACGAGCATCATAATCGCACCGAAACCTATATATGATGCGGAGAATACAATAAATGCATTCAACAGAGAAGCGGGAAGGTCAGCAGATTGACCAAAGTATTTATAAATGAAAAACACCAGACCGAGAACAAGACATGCCTTAAAAAGGAATTTAAATGGAAATTCGATAATGGAATGAATACGTTTCATTTCTTTTTGTTCTCTTTTCTTCCTTCTCTGAACTCTTTCCTTGTATTTTTTTTCAAAATCTTTTTTCCTGCCATCTTCCCCTTTTGGGGCTTTTCCTTTGTTTACTTCGTCTTTTGCCATATTATCACCACATATATTTTATATAATTTATTTCAAATTTTAATTAAAAAAAAGGATTATTTTACATTTTGAAAAACCGCGCTATACGCTTTAATTTTCCCCGATAATTCTATTAATGAATTTACAGCTTCAGAGCCAACATTTGTCATCATGTAAAGTTCCTGGTTCAGTATAGATTGTTTAACAGCCCTGTCATAAGGAATAAAACCAATAACATCGAGCCGGACGTTTAGAAACTTTTTCGCAGCAAGATTCATTTTCTCTGTTATATCATCCGCATCTTCTCCGTCAATTACATTGTTGACGAGCAAATGAATTTTCCCTTTATCGATAAAACCAAGCAATATTTTGACTAATCCATACGCATCGAGCAACGAAGTCGGCTCATCGGTAACAACAACACAGACAAGGTCTGCAATATTACAGCACTGAAACACATCTTCAGTGTCGGAAGCAGGAGTATCAATAATGATTATATCGAATTTTGTCGTTTGTAAAATGTCAATATAAACATCAAGAATTTCAGACGATTTCAGAACATGGTTCTTCCCTGAGGCAAACTGGTCTGCGAGAATAAATAAATTATCTTCGATACGATAAATTGCCGATTCAACTTTCTTCTTGCCGGAATAAACCTCCTTTAACCTGACCGGCGGCTCGACGCCAAATAAAATATGCTGATTCGGATAATGCAAATTTGCATCCCATATAAGCACGGATAATGATTGCTTAGATAATGCATAAGCCAGGTTGGCAGCACAAAAGCTCTTGCCTACACCCCCTTTACCACTGCAAACTGTAATTACAAAGGGCATTTTTAATTGCTCTTTGAATTCTTCTTCGAGCTTATGATTGTTTTGAACATCCGTTTTCATTTTATTGATTTGAGTTAAATCTCCCTAATTTACTTTATAATTTTTATCCGACAATTCATCCGGCAAAAGTGATTTACTGATTGCTTTCCTGCTTGCCGGTTCGATATCTTCAGGAATTTTCTGCCCTGTAGTTAAATAAGATATTGCTATCGGAGTATCTTTTAATGCCATAACTATTTCACCTATTAATGGTGCTTCGTCAAGTTTAGTAAGGATTAGCGAATCAGGTTCCAGTGTATTAAACTCTGTAATAGACTTTGAAAAAGAAGAACCGCTCATTGTTACACTTTGTACAAGATATATATTATCGGGCTTTGTTTCTTTCAACATAGAACCGACATTTTCAATGGCTGCATTATTCAAAGGACTATTCCCTGCAGTATCAATAAATATGAAATCACGCTTCTGTTCCTGTTCAATTATGTTTTTTAATTCAGAAGGCGAATTTACAGATTGATATGGAATCGAACTGACTGATGCAAGTGTCTGTAACTGCTCGACACCCCCGACCTTGTTGACATCAGCAGACACAACCAGAACATTTGCCTTTAATAATAATTTGCTGACAAGTGCCAGCTTAATCAGGCAAGTTGTTTTGCCGCTACCTGTCGGACCGATAAACGCAGATACAACCCTGCTGTTTTGCTTTTTCACCGGCTCTTTTATTACTATATGTTCTGTTGCAAGGATTCTTGCTTCCGTCAATGCCTCATCGAAAGAATTTATATTTCCTCTGACCGATAGTGCCGTTGCTATTTTCAAAGAAAAATCTTCTGTTAGCTCTGATTTTCTAAGACATAAATAAACATCCCTGAATACATCAGTAAGAACACTGCTGTGAATATATTTAACACTATCGGAGATGTCTGCTACCATTGATTTAATGGAATTCAATTCATCATAAATTTGACTTGTTGCCCGCATAAATTTGTTCTCTCCTTTTTCTAAGGCATATTTGGATGCATAAGGAATTTCAGTCGATTTTAGAATATTCTTCGTAATTGGTTTCTTTGTTGCTTTCAAAGGGGAATCATCAATGGCTGCAACAATTTCAACTGCTTCATTTGTTCCATCAGGTTTTTTTATGGTCTTAGTAGAAAGAATAACCGCATCTTCTCCAAGTTCCTGTAGAATTTTCGCCTTTCCTTCTTTAAGATTTCTCGATATAAACTTTTTAATTCTCATTTAATTCATTGATTTATCAAATAAATACAAATATTATATTGCCAATACAGAATATTGTTTTATGTAATATAATTATAACTATTTAATTATAGTAAAAATTATGCCAATAAGGTAATTAGAAAATCAATAATGCCCAAAAATCAAAGAATTAATCAATAATGCTTTTCATTTCCTTTTTGTGAATTCCTATTAAATATTATTTTATTAAATTGCTGAATTATCTTTTAAAAAATTTAACAAATTAAATGGTTTTTGTATGACAATTTACATAATCGTTCTTGTGGCATACCTGATAGGTCTTACCATATTTAATTTTTATAAAGCAAGAAACGTTAAAACACAGGATGACATGATGGTTGCCGGTAGAAGTCTCGGCGTAACCAAAATGGTATTCACACTTGTATGCACCTGGATTGGTTCAGGAACATTCATTGCTGGAGCTGAGTTTGCCTTCCGTGCAGGATGGAGTTCGATTTGGATGCCTGCCGGTGCATGGGTAGGTATTTTTATTATCTATTTTCTTGCAGGAAAAATCAGGACATTCGGACAATATACAATAGGAGATATCCTCGAAGTAAGGTATGGAAGATTTGCCCGACTATTCGGTGCAATTGCACTTGTTATTGCATTTACAACGATTGTATCGTACCAATTCAGAGCCGGAGGTTACATCTTAAATGTAATTACCGATGGTGCCGTAAGCGTTGCGATGGGACAAACAATCGCTGCTGCTGTTGTCATACTTTTCACAGCCATAGGCGGAATGATTGCCGTGGCGCATACGGATTTACCCAACGGAATAATCATAGTGCTTGCATGTATAATATCAGTTCCTTTTGTCATCATTGGAGTTGGTGGATTAGGTGCACCCGCTCAGGTATTACCTCATTCACATTTTGAAATGTTCTCATCAGAATTCGGAAAATACCCGATGCTGAAAGGATTGTCATACTTCCTTGCAACAGGTTTGCTGTTACTTGGAGTTCAAAGCATGTATCAGAAATTTTACAGTGCAAAATCGGCTGCCGATGCAAAAAAAGCTGTTGCTCTGTGGATAGTGGGAACGATTGTCGTAGAAACTGTCGTAGTTGCCATTGCAATTTATGCATCTGTGAAATTCTGGAACACACCAAATTTCGACCCGGCATCAATCGTATTGCAGGCGGCAATGAATCTTGTTCCCAAACCGGTAGGAATATTGTTGCTGGCTGCTGCAGTTGTTGTGGTTATTTCAACCGGAATGAATTATTTGCTCAGTCCCTCGACAAATATTATCAGGGATGTTTACCAGACTTTTATAAACCCCAAGGCAGAAGCTAACAAGCTGGTCGCACTTCAAAAAATATTTATAGTAATAATCGGTTTGACAGCATTTTTGATGATATTCATTCCTACTTATTTCAATTTGAAAATTTCAGTTCTAAAATATGCATATTTCGCATATACCATATACGGTGTAGCTATTACCCCTGCATTGATAGCAGCTCTTGCGTGGAAAAGAGCTACAAAGGCAGGCGGATTAACAAGCATTATATCAGGTGCATTAATGGTGATAATTTTAGATATTATTATACCTTATGTATTACCTAATGTAATGATAGGCGAAGACCCATGGGGAATACCAAGTATTTACCCGGCGGCAATTGTATCAATAGGTACATTAGTATTCGTTAGCATTGCAACACCAAAGCCAGCTCAGGAAGTATTACTGAAATTATTTCCTCAGCCATTAAAAAGCAATTAAATTTAATAAAATTTATAATAAAGAATATGAAAAAAGGAAAATAAAATGGAAAAAGCATTAGACAGATTATTAAGATATGTGAAGATTGACACCCAGTCGAAAGAAGGTGCTGATACAACTCCAAGCACAGAGAAACAATTCAACCTGGCTAAATTACTTGTTAAAGAGCTCAAGGAAATCGGGGTGAAAGATGTCTCGATTGACGAGCACTGTTATGTATATGCTTCCATACCATCCAATATTCCAAAGGACCATCCTGCATACGGAATAGTTCCAGCAGTCGGCTTTGTTGCTCATGTTGATACTTCACCTGATGTTACTGGGGAAAATGTAAAGCCGCAGGTAATCGAAAATTACCAGGGTGGAGATATAATATTACCCGGTGATGAAAATGTAGTTATTCTCGAGTCCGAAAACAAGGGATTAGCCGAATGTATCGGACATACAATCGTAACTACCGATGGAACTACACTGCTTGGTTCAGATGATAAATCGGGCATAGCAGCCATAATGGTTGTTGCAGAAACATTGATGAACAGAAAAGATATATTACATGGCGATTTTAAAATTGCATTTACACCTGATGAAGAAATCGGTCAGGGAACAAAGTTTTTCGATATTCCCAAGTTCGGTGCAAAGTATGCATATACACTCGATGGCGAATTACCGGGTGAATTGAATAAAGAAACATTCAGCGCAAATTCTGCTATTATTCATATTACAGGCAGGGATATACATCCGGGGACTGCAAAAAACATTATGGTAAATTCAATAAGAGCTGCAGCAGATATTATCGCAAGAACACCAAAAGATATGGCACCTGAAACTACAGAGGATTATCAGCCATATATTCATCCACATATACTCGAAGGTACTGTCGGAAAGACGACAATTAAATTTTTGTTCAGAGATTTCGACACAAATGGTTTGGATTTACAAAAGAAAATGCTCGAGAATATAATCAAGACTGTTCAGCCGATGCATCCTAAAGCCAAAATTGAACTCGAAATAATAGAAATGTACAGAAATATGAGAGAGAAGCTGGATGAAAATCCGCTTGTATTAGAATGCCTGTGGGAAGCCGCCCAAAAAGCTGGAGCTAAGCCATACTGGAAACCAATCAGGGGTGGTACTGACGGTTCAAGATTGACCGAAATGGGATTACCTACTCCAAATATATATAACGGTGGTCAAAATTTCCACAGCAAAACTGAATGGGTATCAATCAATGCACTCAATCTTGCTATTGAAACAGTTTTGAACCTGGTTCAGATTTGGGTCGAAAAAAGCAAATAATAAATAATAATAATATATTGAATGATAAGAAAAAATATGCGGAGAATTAATGGAACAGACGAGCAATACTAGTTTTTTACCTGAGAATGCATATCGCGAACTGAAGCCGGGGGAAGTTTACAGACCTGTAATGTCTCCCGAATACAAATTCCAGGAAGTTACCCCCTGGTCAGTGTTCTGGGGATTGACAATGGCAATTTTATTTTCTGCTGCTGCGGCATATTCCGGCTTGAAAATAGGACAGGTTATGGAAGCAGCGATTCCTATTTCAATACTTGCTGTCGGACTTTCTTCAGCTTTGAAAAGAAGGAAGGCACTTGGTCAAAATGTAATAATACAATCAATCGGGGCGAGTTCCGGTGTAATTGTTGCAGGTGCAATCTTTACGATTCCGGCTCTTTATATATTAAAATTAAACGTAAGCTTTTTCCATGTATTCCTGTCCTCGCTTCTCGGAGGATTTCTTGGGATTTTATTTCTTATACCATTCAGGAAATACTTTGTTAGGGATATGCACGGCAAATTTCCATTTCCCGAAGCAACCGCTACTACTGAAATTCTAATGACAGGAGAAAAAGGAGGAAAGCAGGCAGGCGTGCTTATAGTGAGCGGATTAATCGGCGGCGTATATGATTTCATTATTACCTCTGTCGGTTTCTGGACTGAAACTGTAACGTCGAGAATAATTCCGTTCGGTGAATCCATAGCAGAAAAAATCAAGCTTGTGTTCAAAATTGATACTCTCTCGATGATTCTCGGATTAGGATATATTGTGGGTTTGAAATATGCAACTATAATTTGTGCCGGTTCATTTTTATCATGGTTTGTCTTCGTACCCTTACTGAGTGAGATAGGAAATATTGTTGCTGGTCCCGGAGGAACTAATTTCTTTGCGAGTTTATCTGCAGAGCAGATTTTCAGGGATTATGTCAGGCATATCGGTATCGGTGGTATTGCAATGGCAGGAATTATCGGAATTCTTAAATCTTCAAAGATAATCGGCAGCGCATTTTCCCTCGCATTTAAAGAAATTTTCCATTCAAAAAAATCAGATGATGAAATCGAACACAGAACGCAAAAGGATATGAAGATCACTTATAATGTGTTTTTCATTCTCCTGACTGTCATTGCAGTATTCATATTTTTTATTGCCGGAGTTCATTTGTCTGTTTCAAATGCAATAATAGCACTTTTGACAGTAACAATAATTGCATTCTTGTTCACGACTGTTGCTGCTAATGCAATTGCAATAGTTGGAACAAATCCTGTTTCGGGAATGACTTTGATGACTCTGATTCTATCTTCAATTATATTAACGAAGGTCGGGTTGACAGGACCAAAAGGGATGGTCAGTGCTTTGATTATAGGAGGAGTTGTCTGCACAGCACTATCAATGGCAGGCGGCTTCATAACAGATTTGAAAATCGGTTACTGGCTGGGTTCGACACCCGTAAAACAGCAATCGTGGAAATTCCTTGGGACATTAGTTTCTGCAGCTTCGGTAGGCGCAGTTATTCTATTATTAAATCAAACTTACGGATTCAGCCCCGATAGCCCGAATCCGTTGGCAGCACCACAGGCAAATGCGATGGCAGCCGTTATACAACCCCTTATGTCAGCAGAGGCACAGGTTCACTGGACTTTATACCTGGTGGGTGCAGTCATAGCACTATTACTTAATGCTTTGAAGATTTCACCCCTTGCTTTCGCACTTGGGATGTATCTGCCACAGGAATTAAACACACCTTTACTCGTAGGAGGACTGGTAGCTCATTTTGTCAAAACACGTTCAAAGGACGAAGCATTGAATAATGCGAGATTCCAGAGGGGAACTCTGATTGCCTCAGGTTTTATTGCAGGAGGTGCATTATTTGGTGTATTCGGTGCAATTATGAAATACATCTTCGGAATATATAATTGGCCCGATGTTTTCAAATACTATGAAAGCGGATGGCTTAATATGAATGGAGCAATGTGGCTTTCTATCGGAATGTTTTTATTGATTGTAATTTACATCGTCTGGGATTCATTGAGAGCAAAACCGGAGAATAATGCATAGTAAATAATTTTGGGGTTAGGTTATTTGCTATTCTCTTTGAAATAATTGAAGAAGTTTATTGTTCTAAAAATTAATTTGAATAATAAACTTCTTATTATAAATCAATATTACAAAATTGAAAAAATAATTGGTTTTAATGAAAGAAGGTACAAAAAAATTTTTAAGAATCGGTATCTCACTATTAATTATAGTCGCTTCCATTTATTATGCAATCAAGGATATTGATTTCAATGAGCTATTGAGGATTATTTTTAATGCCGATTATTTTTGGATTATACTTTCTGTTCCTGTAATAACCCTTTCTCACTGGGTACGTGCAATGCGGTGGAAAACAATGCTCGAGCCGGCTTTGAAGAAAAAATCCGCTTCAGTTTGGAATCTTTTTTCTGCTGTAATGATTGGCTATGCAGCTAATTGTGTGTTGCCAAGAGGCGGAGAATTTTTGAGGCCTTATGTTTACAGTAGAAGAGAAAAAATATCATTTACAACCACATTTGCTACAATTATTGTCGAAAGATTTATTGATGTAATTACTCTAATACTATTGTTCGGTGGTGTATTCCTCTTTCTTAGCAAAAAAGTAGTCCATGCACTTCCGAATCTTGACCCGAATCATATTATTGTTCCTGTAGCAGTAATTTTTGCTGTTTTGTTGTTATCATTTTATCCTCCTTTTATAAAAGGAGTATTGAAATTCCTAATAAAACCGGTTTCTAATAAATTATATGATAAAATATATATCACATTCGAAAAATTTCTGAAAGGTTTTGCAATCATAAGAACCCCTTCACAGTATTTAAGACTGATAATCGAATCTGTGGGAATTTGGTTCCTTTATACTGTACCGATGTTCCTGATGTTTTTCTCATTTGATTTCCAATCGAAATTTCATTTGGGTTTCGATGATGCAACTGTTTTGATTGTTATTTCCGGAATAGGTGCGACAATCGCTCCAACACCCGGGGCAATCGGAGTATATCATGTACTCATTCAAAACGCAATGGTAAAACTATATGGAATCAGCCCTGAAGAAGCACTTGCCTACGCAACACTCACACATGCAATTAACTATCTTGTCCAGGTTGGTATCGGCGGAATATTTTTCTTTAGGGAGAATATTAAGAAAATGCCTCCAAGGGGAGAATTTTCGCGAGAACTCGAATCTGAGCAAATACCAATCGATAATGATTCACGTGAAAGCCATGACATCACTTGATTATGGAAAAGATGTATTTAAAACGTAATCATGACAAGCGAATTAAAGGGGGACACCTCTGGATTTTCAGCAACGAACTCGCATCAATTCCTGAATTAACTCCGGGGACAATTGTCGAAGTTTTTAATTCAAAAAATGAGGAAATAGGATTGGGCTTTTACAATCCGCATAGTTTAATTTCTGTCAGATTGCTGAAAACGAATAAAAAAATTAACATTGATTTTTTCACAGAGAGAATCAGTAATGCTTATGCGATGAGAAAACAATTAAACATGACCGAAACCGCAAGAATAGTTTTCGGCGAATCCGATTTTTTACCCGGACTCATCATTGACAAATACGGAGAATACTTATCCATTCAGATTTTATCAGCAGGTATGGAGTTATTCATTAATGAAATAATCGAATCATTAATTACAGTCTTACCCAATTCAAAAGGAATAATAGCGAAAAATAATTCAAAATTAAGAGCATTAGAAGGACTTCCCCTCGAAGAAAAAGTTATTTTCGGCAGTATCCCGGATGAAATAATTACAAACGAAAACGGAATTATACTTTCAATTTCATTGAAACAAAGCCAGAAAACCGGTTATTTTCTTGACCAGTCTTATAACAGGAAATTCATTTCTACAATCTCATACGGATTGAATGTTCTTGATTGCTATAGCAATCAGGGTGGCTTTGGTCTCCATGCTGCAAAGGGAGGAGCAAATAATATAACTTGCGTTGATTCATCCGAGTCTGCCCTGGTTCAGGCAAAACGAAATGCCGAGTTGAATAATTTCACCAATGTTGATTTAATTAAAGATGATGTATCAGATTATTTAAAAAATGAGCTTTTGAAAAATTCTCATTGGGATATGGTTATACTCGACCCGCCATCATTTGCAAAATCTAAAAAAGATGTTAAGACAGCAATCAAAGGTTATGCTAAAATCAATCATCTTGCCTTGCAATTATTGACTGATAATGGCTTCTTAGCAAGTTCAAGCTGTTCACAGCATATCACTGAGGATGTATTTTATGACATAATAGTTAATGAAGCAATTAAACAGCAAATCCAACTTAAAATGATTTATAGAGGTGCTCAAGCCCCTGACCATCCAATTTTAGCATCAATGCCAGAGACAAAATATCTTAAGTTTTTTGTGTTTCAGAAATTGCAATTTTGAATATTTTTATTCAGCAGGCAATTTCGGTTCAACCATGATTACCTGTTCTTTACTGATGACAACTGAACCGGGATTTGCACCTTTCGGCTTATGTACATACTTCTTCTGTGTATAAGCAACAGGGACGAACTTTCCTTTTCGCTGCTGAGAATAATAAGCGGCAATTTCAGCAGCTTTCTGTAGAATTATTTTCGGTGGTTTCTCTACTTTTGCTTTCATCCTCAATACAGCATGGGAGCCGCCGGCACCTCGTGCATGGAGCCATAAGTCGTTCGGCTTGGCAAAGTGCATCGTAAGCTCATCGTTATTTGCTGCATTTTTCCCAACATACAAAAAATAGCCATCGCCAAGTTCAAAGCTTCGGAATCTTTCTTCTTTTGTCTGTAACTCATCCATAGTGGTTTTTAGTAAATTCTTATATTCAGTTTTGAAAATTTCTATTTCTTTTATATTTGAACATAAATCAAGTTTTTCTGCTGCAGATTTTATATAATCCAATTTATTCTGAATTAGAGGAATTCTTTTTTGCCTGATTTTATCATCTTCCTTTGAATCCTTGATTTTTTGGAAATATGCATCAATATTTTCCCTTATTGTCAGCTTTTGATTTAAAGGTACAATAATTTTCGCACCGTCCCATCGAGCTACCTCAATTGAACTGCCAACCCTTTCCTTGTGATTTTTTAAAGTTTGTAATGATTCAGCCCATAATTTATAATTTTCGATTCTTTCATAAATTTTATTAGAGTCTGAAAGCTGTTCAAGATTTCTTTGTAGTTTTTGTTTTTGTTTTTCGAGTACGGCTTTAATTTTCTTATATTCTGATGCGAATGATGATTCTTTATAAGTTGATGTAATTTTATATCTGATTGCTTCATTAATTGAGTTGAATGACCTGATTATTCGAGTATAAGCTCTTAATGGAATCAGTGATAACAATCTTTCTCCAATATCATTTTCTAAAATATAGAATTCCTTTGAAGCTAAACACTCATTCTTAAAATTCACTGATTTATCAGTCAAATTCTCAATTTCATAATTTAATTCTTTCAGATTAGCCAAAGGATTAATATTTAATCGCGAACAAAGTTCTGCAGCATAGTATTTTCCAAGTAACAAATCACAATCGGAAAGTGATTTCAGTATAGTTGTTTCAAACGGGAACTCCGAGAACTTTTTTAAATGCGAATTTTCTATTTTAAATGTGCTGTTTATTAGTTTCTTTTTGTTTTTGAAAGAGTCAATTATTATTCCTTCTTTATTTGTAATGACTATATTGCTTTTTGCTCCACCGAACAAAATAAAATTCATTTTCAAATCAATGAATGTTAATTGTATTATTCTTTCATTTTTCAATATGTTGATTTCGGTTACCTCCCCGCCGTTCAATACATCAAATAAATTAATTGTATTTTTCCTGGCTCTCGAAAACTCATTTCTTAAGAATATTCCACCGGTTTTTTGGTCACCTGAATAACATAGGTAATGTTCATTACCTTCCTTGTATAACATCATCACCAATGAGTTTTTTTCCTGGGTAAAACACCCTTCGTTTATGTGCCCTTTCAGAAATTGAATTTCCTCTGCGAGTTTTGTTAATGTAAAATAGTGTCTTATCATTATGTTAAAAACTAAATAAAAAAAAGCCGTAACAATTACGGCTTTTAAAATAAAAAATTTCCTGTAAACTTACTCGATATTTTGGATTTGTTCCCTAATTCGTTCAAGTTCTTCTTTTGTTTCAACAACAAGATGAGCAATTTCGGTATCATTTGCTTTTGAGCCGATAGTATTAATTTCCCTGTTCATTTCCTGGATGAGGAAATTCAATTTCCTGCCAACAGGTTCATTTGCTTTCAGGGTATCAAAGAAGAATTTAATATGCGAACGCAGCCGCACACACTCTTCAGAAATATCGAGTTTATCGGCAAGAAGGACGAGTTCCATTTGAATGCGATGCTCGTCAATTTCATCGCTGTCAAAAAGCATTGCGACTCTTTGTCTCAATCTTTCGCGTTCATCAGGGATTTTTTTTAATCCGAGTTTTTCCACTTTATCAACAACTCTTGTAATATTTTTTATTCTCGACTGAACATCTTTAATTATCTGACTTCCTTCATTTAGCCGCATCCTATCGAGATTTTTTAATGCTTCAGCTACCGCCTTCTTTGCAACTTTCCACTCGTTTTCTGAATTATTCCCGTTTTCTTTTGTAAAAAAATATCCTGAAAAACTCAATAGTTCGTCAAATTTTACCGGCTCTTTTATAAATAGTTTTTTCTTTAATCTTTTTAATGCCTTGAAGTATTCGATAGCAGCGTCCTCGTTAATTAAATTCTGCTTCATTGCCAAATCAGTTTCAAGATTCATATTGACAAAAATATTTCCCCTTGAAATTGATGATTTAATCATATCGCGGATTTCAAATTCTTTGTGCATCAGGGATTTCGGAATCTTGCAGTTTATTTCAAGGTACCTCCCGTTCAGTGATTTGATTTCAACACTGATATTAACACCGTTTTCACGTGCTTCATTTTTACTGAAGCCGGTCATGCTCTTAATCATATATATTGTTTATTGTTTAATGAAAAAAATCAGAGTGCAAATTTAAGCAATTTTATTTTTCTATTTGTTAACCTGGCTTCTGTACATTTTTACATAATTCAAATAATTGTTAACCCCGAATGAAATTCTTCCGATTTCTTCTTCAGACAAATCACGGATTATTTTCGCAGGAACTCCTGCTACAAGTGTTCCTTCGGGCACAATGAATCCTTCCTTTACAACAGAACCAGCTCCGACAATTGAGTGCGAATTAATAACACTTCCGTCAAGAATCCTGGCACCCATTCCAATCATGCAATGGTCTTGGACTGTTGCTCCGTGCAATGTGACAGAATGAGCAACAAGCACATCATTACCAACAACGAGTGGAAAATAATCATTTGTAACATGAAGCATAGATAAATCCTGTATGTTAGTCCTGCAGCCGATTCTAACGAAATGAACATCACCACGAATAACAGTATTATACCATATAGAACTGTCCTCTCCAATTTCAACATCACCGACTATTTTTACTCCCTCGCACATAAAAACCGATGGATGAATTTTGGGAGTAATCCCGTTAAATGTAATTATACTCGCATTATTTCCCGTTTCGAATTTCATTGTAATTTTCCTACCATGGCAAAAATTTATCAAATGGGGCTTCTTCAATGCTGACAATGCTCAATCTATCAGCGCCTGAAAATATTATTAACGGGTCTGATGTAACTGCCGGCTGAAGATATAATGGAGGCATGTTTTCCAAACCGACAACTTCATATAAAGTGCCGTCTTTCTTTAAAAAATACAACCCAGCCGAATTTTTATCATTCACTACAAAGCCGATGTATTTTTTACTTAATAAAGGAGATGATGGTATAATCACTTCAAAATAATTTTTCCAAATCAGTTTCCCTTCAGGTGAATAGCAGAATATACCGCTCATCGCCTCACCGATTCCTGAATTGTATCCCGTTACATATATTCTTCCATCTAAATCAACTGAAAGATTTCTCGCGAATAGCAATATCTCTTTCTTCCATAAGACTTTCCCGTTAACTTCCAAATAATTAACAGTAGAAATTTTTTGTTCGCCGGATTCCCTGATTCCGAAGATTATAACTCTGCTTTTAAATACAACGGGCGACTTTATGAATCTTGTATTATCAAATCCTTTTTGCCACACTACCTTACCATCTGATGACAGACACAACAAAGTATCTGTCTTACCAAACTCATCATGAGTTAACGGAATATAAATATTCCCTTTTTCGTCTGCTGAAAACGTTTTAATTGGTGAAAGTCTTGCAGTGTAAGTCCATTTTACTTTCCCATTATATCCGACTTTAATAATTTTTCCATTGCTGACAGCAGTAACAATTCCATTCTCCTGTGCCAGTAAATCAGAAATTAAATCATATTTGGCTAATGAGTCAATAATTATTTTTTTCCAGTTCAATAAACCTGCTTTTGTAATTGAATAAAGCTTTCCCGTAGTAGAAATAATATAAATATTCATATTAGCATCTGCTGCTATTGAAGCCGAAGGTGTTTCATCTGTATCCAGTTTGAAGGACCATTTTACCTGTTTTGATGATATATAAATAATATTTCCATTAACGGTTGAGACAATTATATCAGAATTCGGTAAAACTAAAGGGGCAGTAGCAGCCCCGCTCGAATCTTTGAATTCAATTTCATCGAGTACAGGATATTTATAACTGAAAGAACCATATTTTTCATAAGAATTTGTTCTGCCTGCACCTCCGTATATGTTCACAGGTTTCCCTTCACCGGTATCGGAACCGCAGGAAATCAATAATAATGTTATTGATAATAATAATAGAAAGAATATTCTCATTTATTTTTTAAAAAATAAACAAACATTATAAAAATTATAATTTCTCAATACTACAAATTAATCAAACTCCAATTATCATAAAATCAAAACAAAACCAAATAGCTCGAATTGTTTTATTAAATTTGCCAATTCAAAATGAGAAAATTCTGTTTTATAATATTATTTTTCGCAATTACAATCCAAATCAATACGGCATTTGGAGAGGAATTGTATTTAACAAAGCTGAAATCATTGAAAAGTGAAATTGATGCAGACTATTATTCATTCGACATTCCCAGGTTGAAATTATTATTAAATAAAAGTAATAAAATAGCGAAGATTTCCAAAGGTGACTGGCATCCTAACTATTATACCGGTCTATTGCATTATTTACTCGGGAAAATTTATTACCAGATTGACAGAGATATTGCATACAATCAATTTGACAAATCCCTTGAATTTTTTCTTAAAGCAAATGAAATGCATCAATCAGCAGAATTGCTTTCCCTAATTTCTGCCGCTTATGGGAAAAAAGCAGCTTTATCACCCATTGCCTCAATGTTTTATGGAATAAAAGCCAAGAAATACATACTCGATGCTTATGAATTGGACAAGGATAATCCTAAGCTGTTGCTTATAGGTGCGACACATTTAATGCATACACCCGAATCATTCGGAGGGAGTAAAGCCAAAGCACGTTCTTTACTTTTAAAGTGCCTGGAGTTGAATAAAAACAGAATCGGGGAGGATGAATTTATGTTGAGGTGGGCTGAGGATGCAGAAATATACGCATATCTGGGACAACTCGAAGTTTTGAATGAAAACAAAGAAAAAGCCTGGAATTATATTCAAAAGGCATTGAAAATTGTTCCTGATTACGGGTTCGTGCTTAAGGATTTAATACCTCAATATGAAAAAATAAAATAATAGCTCAAAAACTAATGAGTGCCTTTGGCAGTAGCATCCTGATTTTTTCCTTTTCAGCATCCGAAAAATAATTCTGATTAACATAAAGTTTTTTCAAATTTTTCAATTTCGATATTGTTTCAGGAAGACTCGATAACTCGTTCCTGGTAAAATCAATCCCTTCGAGCATATTCAAATCCCCAATCGTCGAAGGAATAATTTTAAGTTTATTGAATGGTGCCGTCAGTATGTGTAAACTATCTAATCCTCCAATGCTTTCAGGCAGAGTTATCAAATCGCAATTATATAATCCAAGGTCTCTGAGATATTTTAGTTCACCGATTTTTTCAGGAAATACTGCCAAATGATTATAACTTAAATCAAGTTTTTCGAGCTTTTTTAGTATCAGAAGACTGTCTGGAATAACAGTTAATTTATTATATGATAAATCAAGTACAACCAAATCTGTCAACTGGAAAATATCGGAAGGAAAATCCGGAAGTTTGTTAATATTCAAATATAATTCTCTGAGAGATTTCATTTTATTCAAATTTTTAGGTACTGCAGTCAGTTCATTCTTGTGAACATCTAAAACCTTTATATTAGGTAAATCACAAATTGATTCGGGTAAACTTGTTAACAAATTATGAAAAGCATAAAAACGGGTAAGACTTTTCAGTTCACCGAAATTTGCCGGCAAGGATTTTAAATTATTTCTGTATATGAATATCTCTCGCAGGTTGGTAAGTCCAGCAAAACTATTCGGTAATCCCGTCAATTGATTATTATAAATATACAGAACTTCGAGATTTTTCAATTCACCGAAATTTGCCGGCAATTCTTTTAAATCGTTATGGCTGACATCAAGTTTTTTTAGATTTTTGAATTTTATAATGTCCGGTGGAAGAGTTTTAAGTTTGCTTTTGGATAAATTCAAATACTGAACCTTTAAAGGGTCCTGCAAAGCAGTTGCAAGGTTTTTATACTCGGTCAGATTTTTTTCAATCTCAATGTTTGGCGATAATTCCTGTGCCTGCAAACTTATATATATTATTAAACTGACAAAGATAAACACTGCCAACTTAAATATCATTTTTTTTATCCTCATGCTGCTATTCATCATACCATCCTGATAACTTCTTAATCCTAAAACATATCCTTAAAAATAATTCAAAATATAGTTTTTTCCAAATTTTACTTTTATTTTTTTATTCCACATAAACTAATAAATCATTTATATCAATTAATATTATATCAATTATTATGCCTTTCAATATTATTTTACACTTTGGCAAATTTCATTATTACCAGCTTATTTTTACATTTGGCAACATTTTACCGATTTTTATTTTCTCATTTTTTGAAAATGGATTTAAACTCAGAAACAATTTCTTGAGATTTATGCAACCGATAATAGATTCGGGTAAATAAGTAATTTCATTTTTTGATATATCAATCCCTTCCAGAACTTTCAGATTGCCAATTGCACCGGGAATAATCTTTATTTTGTTGAAAGGTGCTGCTAATGCACTTAAACTGTCTAAATCACCGATGCTATCGGGCAAGGAATCCAGATTGCAATTATACATAACCAATTCCCTGAGCTTTTTAAGATTACCGATTTTATCCGGTAGTTTTGAAATACGATTATAGCTTATATCTAATCTTTCGAGATTATGCAATTTGTGGATGTTTTCAGGTAAAATCGAAATATCATTATAAGATAAATCCAAAACTCTAAGTTTACTATTATTCTGAATTTCAAAATCAAAAGAAGTAAGTTTGTTGTTGAATAAAATCAATTGCTCGAGATTAACAAGTTTATCTATCCTGCAGGGAAGATTTCCAATAAGATTATTATGAAAATCCAATACTTTTAAATTTGTCAATTCACATAAATCTTCAGGAAATTTCGATATTTTGTTATTGAAAGCATATAATTTCTGTAAGGCGTTTAATTCTCTGATACTCTCAGGAATATCAGCTAGTTGATTATTATATAAATACAAATTTTTTAAGTTTTTCAGTTTTCCGATGCTTTCCGATAAGTTTTTTAATTGATTATTATTTAAATATAATTCTTCCAGATTTTCAAGTTGAATGATTTTATCAGGAATTTGTGCAATCTGATTATGTCCTAAATCGAGTACTTTCAAATTTTTTACATCGAGAATTAATACAGGAAATTCTGTAAATTTATTATAGCTAATATCAATTTGTTCAAGGTTTTTAAAATCAATTAAACTATATGTAAATGTCTTAAGGTTTTTATTTGATAGGTCCAGAATTTTTACATTGAGCGGATTTTTTACGGCAGCTTCGAATTTTGTATATAATCCCGGGATTACAGAGTCTTTCGGAATAATATCCTTACCGTTAGCTGAATTACTCGTAATTATTAAAACAAATACCAATAAACAAGTTTCAAGTTTTAATTTTAAATTCATTTCACATATTATTAACATTAATCTTATAATTAAATATTAATAACCTCATCAATCGTGCCAAATTTAAAATAAATCCGGAGGAATTGATTAAGTCATTGAAATAGATGAAATTATTTAGAATTAGAAAATTAAATGAATTGATATTTTATTAGCGATGTGTTAATATGAATATTTTTCTGTAATTCAGATTTTTATTTAATATAAACCTTAGAATTAAAATATAATAGAAAAAATCAACCGTAAACGAAAATTTTACCGAGTATGGGGTCGGCTTTTGAAATGGTTTTAATTTTTTCAATAGCATCGAAGTTAAGTTCAGTTCCGGCAGTAAGTATCTTATGCCCTGATTCCGTAACGACTTTCCTGGAAAGTGTCATACCTTCTAACAAATCCAACTTATCAATAGCACGTTCGTTAGTTTTCAGCTTGCCTTCGCCGGTTTCAGCATAGAATTGCTCGAGTAAAACAACGACTTTCATATCATATAATCTTTTTACTTCATTTTCTAGAGTTTCATACGCATTAGTAAAGGTACCACCTGATAGATTTAATAATTCCTGGAAATCGAGTATGACACGTAAAATTCTCGAGCCGGTCGGAATTTTCCAACCCTGGAGCTTATCAGGAATTCCGCTTCCGTCATAATTTTCATATATATGTTCGAGTATTTCTGTAATTTTTTCAAATCCTTTCAAATTCATCAAAATATTTTTTGTAAATGAAGGATAATTTTCCATGGTCGGATTCGATACAATTCCTTTCCTCATTATCGGGTCTGAAAATAATTTATCATTAAGGAAAAGTTTTCCAATAAAACAAATCTTTGATGCAGAATCAATACTATTTAAAGTAATCGGGTCTGATTCTCCAATTTCCTGTGCTATCCAGTTAGCTGCCCTGTTAATAATTTTTATTGATTTTTCCAGTTGTAAAGTTCTTGTTCCCTGGAATTTTTGAATCAGCTCGATTGTATCTTTAAAATGTTTGCTGACTTCAAGATTTAATTCGGCAATTCTGTTTTCCTGCTGTTTTTTAATACTTTGAAGCCGGAGAACATGAGTGGCGGTTTTAATTCTGCCAATCAGGTCTTCAATAGTAAACGGCTTGAAAAGTAATTCGTCTGCTCCCGATTGAAGTGCTTTGAAATTCAATTCTTTATCACCTGATGTTGTCAGCAGTATACAATATACGGGATATTCCATCTTGTCGGATTTCAATTTCTTGAACATCTGTGGTCCGCTAACACCCCCGAGGTATGCATCTGCAAGTACAACTGCAGGTGTTTTTATCTTGCTAATTAAAGTCCATCCCTCAATTCCTTCATAAGCAAGTTGAATGGAAGAGTTAGGGAAAAATTTAACAATAAAGTTCTTTAATTTTTCAACGTCAGACTCTTCACTGTCAAGAATGATAAATGAAATTTTATGTTCCATTAATTCTTTACCAACAGTTTGGCATTTTTAATAAAATAACATAGAAACATTAATTATCGCTAGAGTGCAAAATAAAGAATAAAGAATATTATATCAAGATTCTTTTTATTTTTCCCGAATTTATAAACAATAAAACATTTGAAAACCGGAATTAACGATTGCAAAAATCGCAATATAAAAATATCAGGAAATTAATAAATGGTAACTTTTTCATATTTTCTCCGTTATATATTTTTAAAAATATAAATATCTTTATATATTACAATATTATTTTCTTATTGAATAGGAGGTATTAAAATCAAATCAGTAATAAATTATATCAGAGCAATTATTATTTTGTTTTCAAAATTCTCATTATTATTGATTTTAACGGCGTGTCCTAATATAGTTGTACATCAGCTTGGGCAAATGATGCCAAATGATACGATTATCAGCAAAGGATACAAACCATCTTACCTGAGAACTTCAATAGGAATTGGAAAATTATTAACATTGAACGACTCAAATAAAATTGACGATTCTTTAAAAAATTCAACACCTTTCATTAATCTCGATTTGATGGAAATTGATTCAAAACAATATCCCGAAAAAATAGAATTAAGAGCATCGGTTTTTGATACTTCAGGACTTTATATAACAGGATTAGCCCCGCCTTATTTTTCATTACAAGGTAGTTATCATGATTACTGGAACAAACTCACAGACTCATGTAAAGGAATAGAAAACGATATAAGGGAATTTGACGTTACAGAAATAAGAGAAAACACAAGTGAACCATATTCTATATGCTTTGTTCTTGACCACTCTCCTTCTATGGGAAATGACAGGGCTGAAAAATTGCAACAGGCAGTTAAACTTGTTTGCAGCGGCATTAAGAAAGAAGATTATGTATCTGTTGTTAAATTTTCATCGAAAATGATTATAGAAGTGGCTCTGACAAATAAAAAAGATGAATACAGGAACAATATTAAAACAGATGGATTGAAAGGGAATTATGGTTCCGGAACAGCAATGTACGAAGCAGTATTGACAGCCATGAATGAAATAATAAAAGCAGATAGCAAATATAAAAAAATCCTGATTTTATTCAGTGATGGTGGTGATAATTGCTGGAAAGGACCAGTTGATACAATTTACAGAAGAGCCAGAATTGAAGGAGTTAAAATATATTCAATAGCGTATGGATTGACAGAAGAGGAGCCATTAAGGAATCTATCTGAATTTACCGGCGGCAGGTTTTTCAGAATATATTCGAGTAAGGAATTTCCGTATGTGTTCAAGAGCATTTATTTCGCATTGAATAATTATTACAAAATCACTTACAAACCACCGGAATGTCCGGGATTACACAAGGTAAAAGTGCATTTAAAATTAGAAGACATTATCAAGAAACAATTAATTTCAGAAGGAACTTATGACAAGTCAATATTTACTGAACTTGACCCTGTTGGCACAATAACGTTCGTTAATATTGAGTTCGATTTCGGCAAGTCAACGATTAAGCCCGAATCAATGTATCTGATTGAACAAATGGCAAAAGAATTAATAGAGCATGATAATATTAAAGTGAAAATTTCCGGGCATACAGATGATGTTGGTACTGATGAATTCAATCTGAATTTATCAATCGAGAGGGCTAAAACAGTTAAAGCTGTATTAGTCAAAATGGGTATATCTTCAAAAAGATTATCTATAGAAGGATTAGGGGAATCCAAGCCACTTGTTCCTAATGACAGCGAAGAAAACAGGAAAAAGAACCGAAGAACCGAATTTACAATTATCGAGAGATGATTATGGGAAAAACCATACTAATCATAAATATTTTTTTTCTAATGACACGTTTTTCTCTGTCTCAGATTTATTCGGATACCGCAATAGGTGAAGTTGGAGATGAGTTGTCCGTTAATATTAATATCCCCGATTCAAACACAACTTTTGGAACAAACAAATTTTCAGGAACAATTTTCATCACAAATCCTACTGTTTTTTATCCTGATACCATAATTTCAACTTTAGATTTTCTAATTACAAAAAACGATTTGAAAAGAAAAAGTGATTCATTATGGAATTTTTATATTGAACTTCAGAAAACTTCCGATACAACATCAGGAATTAAAATTTCATTAAAGGGAGAAGCACTTGCAGGAACAGATTCTGTTTGTACGCTCGATTTTTCAAATATAAAACTGAATAATAAACCAATAAAAGATTTCAGTATTTTAATCATTACTCATACATTAGGAATTCCATCTTCTTATTACAGATTTGCTAGACTCAAACAGAACTTCCCGAATCCCATCGAAGAAGGAGGATTTACAAAATGGCATTATAATTTGGATAAACCTTCAGTCGTTGAATTTTATATTATTGATTACAGAGCAAAGGAAACATTCCTTATAAATCTCGGAGAGCAATCTTATGGTATTCATGAATATATTTTCGAACCCGGTATGGGATATACTTCTGGAGTTTACTGGATGAAACTGAAAACGAATTCCGGAGAATCCATTCAACCGTTTGTGATTGTGAAATGAAGCATGAATATAAAATTTGCATACATATTGACAATAATTCTTTCAATGTCATTCCCGATTTACATTAATGCACAAGAAATTCAACCCGATTCAACGATAAATCTCGAAGAACTTAATCCTGATGAATTTAAATTTGAACCGGATTTTGAATACAAAGCATCTTATGGGTGGTTTCCTGTCCCTGTTGACAATTATTTTAATATATCTTTAGAATATATGAGTGGAGATATTTCAGACCTTACTTCAGATATTAATCCTGCCGGTTTTATAAAGACAAAACACCCATATTCAGGGAACAATCCATTATCTGACGATGAAAGAAAAATTATGCAATCATATAAAAACAGCGAAGTTGATGATGATTATCCCGAAACAGATTTTTGGAGTATCGGATTTCATGCTTTATTCAATACAAGATTCCCGCTTATATTCAGGATTCATACTGCTTTATCGTTCAACGAAGGATTACTATTTTCATTAGATGAGAAAAAAAGTTTTTTGAATTATAATGGTATCAAAACAACTTTCAAAGAAGCAAGCATAATTTACCAGGATGAAATAATGTTTAGTGCCGGAATTAACTGTCTGATACCATTTTATGGGGCTTTTGCGAGTATTGAAATGCCTGTTGTATCATATTATTATTTATCGTTTGGAATTAATTGGGGTTACCCTTTATCGAGCAATACGACACAATACACTCAAATAGCAAATTATAAGGATTATATAAGGTATAAAAACGGACAAGATACAATACATTTAATCACTGAAAAAACACTTTCAGATTTAAATTATTCCCGATATTATGCAAATATCGGACTGGGCTTTGAATTTGACATAGCACGAATAGGAATCGGGATGGAATTTTATGTCTCAGCTCCCCTCAATTCAGTTGTAAAAGATGCATTATGGAAGCAATGGATATACGGATTGAAAACAAGTTTCAATTTGCTCGGTTTGTTTTAATTTCATAAAATTCAAAATCCCCCTATAAAAACAAGGGGGATTATAAATAATAATATAAAACAGAAAAATTATTGCTTAAAATAAGTAGTACCGTCGAGTACTACCTGCCATTTTCCTTCAACTTCCTGGGGTGGTTGATTAATTTTCAAAGTCGGACCCAGACCGATGGCTTTTATTGATATTGTGCTTTTGTCCGGAAATTCGACTGAACCGCCGCTTATTGTAGTACTGCCGACTTTTGCATTCCCTTCCCCATTTGCACGGATAACAATAGTATCCTGAGTTCTGGAAATCCATGTGCCTATATAATCCTTTTTATCTTGTGGGATAGGTGTTTTCTTGCCGCATCCTGTAAAAGTCAAGGCAATAGAACCGATAATTATAGCAAAAACAACAAAAAGTAAACCCTTACGCATAACAAACCTCATTAGTGAAACAGACATGATTGGAAAAATATAAAATATTTCGGGACTTTCATAATACAAAATAAAAAATGCTGTAAAAAGTTATTAAATAAAGTTAATTGTATTAATTTAAAATTTTACTAATAATACCTATTTTTGCAACTTACTTTTTATTTGCAGAAAATAATAATTTTTAAATAAACGGATTAGTCAAATGAATCAAAAATATGTTTATCATGGCTTCGGAATTGTTGCCTTCCTAATAACATTAATAACATTGCTAATAACAGTTCAACCCTCGGTTCCTTTCTGGGATTGCGGCGAATTCTCCGCTGCTTCGGTATGGCAGCAAGTGCCTCATCCTCCCGGTGCTCCTTTGTTCCTTATGATTGGAAAGGTATTCCATACATTGATTCCATTCGGAGACCAGGGCTGGAGAATAAATCTTGTTTCTGTTTTTTGCGGTGCTTTTACTATCTGGTTTTTATACCTTATAACAGTAAAAGCAATCGTATATATGAGAAAAGAAAAGGAAAATTCATTTGCAGAATCGCTTGCTATTTATGCTTCGGCATTTGTGGGTGCGGTCGCTTTCGGCTTTAGTGATACTTTCTGGTTCAATGCAGTTGAGTCAGAGGTTTACTCTATGTCTAATGTATTTGTTGCTGTGATTGTTTACCTAATGATGAAGTGGAATGAAGATGCCGATAGACCGGGCAATGAAAGATATATTTTGGTTATTGCTTATTTAATCGGTTTGTCAACGGGTGTCCACTTGCTTAGCATTCTGACAATATTTTCAATCGTGATGCTTATTTATTTCAGAAAATACAAACTCACGACACAATCGTTTATCGTTATGGGAATAATTGCAATATTAATATTTTTCCTGATTTATCCCGGAATTATTAAATGGGTACCGGCATTCCTGGGAGGAGACTTACCTTTCAAAAACGATTGCAAGGAACCGATAATTAAAGATTCGCCTGCCGTTACTGTATTTTTCATTCTGATTGTTCTCGGAGCGATTGCAACCTTGTGGTACAGCTATAAAAATCATAAGCCGATTCTGAACTTGTCAATGTTTTCGTTCTTATTGCTATTGTTCGGGTATAGTACATATACTCAAATACTTGTACGTTCAAATTCCAATTCGCCTATGAATGAAAACGAACCAAAGAACATGAATACACTCGTCTCATATCTCGGCAGAGAGCAATACGGAGAAGCACCCAACTGGCCCCGCCGTTATCAAACTGACGATGAATTTATCGTGCATTACAATGAAAAAGATGACAAAGGGGAATATATTTACGGACAATGGAATCCACCTATCAGGGAAGAAGTCCAGTGCAATGACGAAGGTGGCGGGATAATGGTACCTAAATTCAAGGATGTAAATACAGGCGGTGAATTGAGCTATATGTTCAAATATCAGATATACCACATGTATTACCGCTACTTTTTATGGAATTTTGTCGGGAGACAAAGCGATATTCAGGATGCTGATTATGCATTTACAAGCGATAGGGAAGCAAAACGATTAAATTATAAATCGGGATATGCATATCTTTTCCCGGTTAGATTTTATGCACTTCCGCTTCTTATCGGACTAATCGGATTGTTCTTCCATTTTTGGAAAGACCCGAAAACAGCACTTGTATTCTTTATAATGTTCTTATTGATGGGTGTTCTGGCTGCAATCGCCCAAAATCAGCAGAATCCACAGCCGAGAGAACGTGATTACTTCTATGCCGGTTCGTTCATGGTTTGGTGCATGTGGGTCGGATTCGGTGTTTACGGATTGATAGATTGGCTCGGTAAGCGTAAATTCACTACCCCAATCGTTTCGGTAGTAGCTGCAATTTCATTCCTGGCAGTGCCTGTCAATATGGCTGTTGGCGGCTGGAAAATGCACAGCAGGGCAGGAAATTACATCCCATTCGATTATTCATATAATATATTACAAAGTACTGAGAAAAATGCAATCATTTTCACTAACGGCGATAACGATACATTTCCTGTTTGGTTTTTGCAGGATGTCGAAGGTGTCAGAAGAGATGTAAGAGTCGTTAATCTCAGCTTGGGAAATACATTGTGGTATGTTCACCAGCTTAAACACAGGAATCCATGGGGAGCAGAAAAAATTCCTCTTTCATTCGATGATGAGTCACTGACTGTTCCTGAAACAGATTCCAAAGCCCTGACTTATGAATTAGGTGAAGCACTGAATGTTGAAATCCCGGTACGTCAGGATATAATGGCAAAATATACTAACGACCCTCAATTACTTGCCGACCCGAAAATGAAATTTACATTCGTAGGCAAATACTATGGTGTCAGGGATAAAAAGAAATTCTATATTTTCAGGGTACAGGATAAATTGGTCTATGATATTCTGAAACAGATAAAATTCACAAGACCTGTATATTTCTCTAACACTGTGGGACCTGATGCTTTCTGCGGACTCGAAAAATTCTTCCGATATGAAGGTATGGCAGCGAGAATTTGCCCCGTCGAGCAGAAGGAAGCATACCAGAAACCGATAGATTTGAAAGTTACAGAACAATGCCTTATGAGTGTTGATAACAGCAACAACTACCATAAAGAACCTCATTACGGATTCAAGCTGAGAAATCTGAGCAATCCTGCTGTATTTTATGATGAAGTTCATAGAAGACTGATACCCAATTACCGTGAATTATACATGAATTTTGCTTCGACTGTATTGAAGGATGAAAAGAATCCACAAAAGGCAACTGCAATACTCGACACAATGAATAGGTATTTGTCACCGGTTCAATTTCCAATGACTTATGAATATGAATTCAAGCTGGCGAATTTATACCATGACGCAGGTGCTAAAGAGCAATTCAGGAAGTATGCAATGATGAGTATAAAATCCAGTGAGGAATTAATAGCTGACAGTAAAATCAATCCGGAATCTGTCTATAATGAGATAATGGGTAACTATTACGGCCCATACAGGATTTCATCTATTCTATACGGTTTGCTGGGAGATTATTCATCCGCAAAAATGAAATTGCAGGAATTATTGAGAAAAACATCAGAAATATACAGCCAGGTTCAAAACAACCCTGCTTATAAAGAAGAAGTCCAGAAAGTAGCAATGAATCTGTATGACGTAACAATGAAAATAGACGAATACACCATTGACGAAGTCAAGCAGAAGCAGGGAAATGCTGCAGCAATTGACACTGCAATGGGAATAATAAAGAGATACCAGAATTCTCCCGACCCGAATCTGAAATATTTAAGCCAATATTTACAGCAAAAGATATTAGAGCTTGGCGGCAAGCCGGATACATCGATGTCTTTTGAATAGGAAATACAATTTATTTTATATAATCAACCGTAGGTTAAGCCCTGCGGTTGATTATTTTTATTAAATAATCCTATCAAGAAATAATTATTAAAATTGAATTTCTCCTATTTCGTCAAGTTCAAAAACAATAATAAATTCCAAAGAAAAAAAAATATTTGCATATTAAATTAATGCTCATTAAATTTGTTGATATGAAAATAAAAATGACTCTATTGTTAATATTATTTACGACAGCATCATTGTTTGCCGTAGATAGTCTGTTCGAGTTTTTCAAGGCAAATTCGGATGGTAAAAACATCACTATCGAATGGAAATCCACCGACGAAAGCACAGTCAGCAGATATGAATTGGAAAGAACGAATACGGGCAATAATTACGTATATTTAGCCACACAAATGGCAAAGGGAAGTTATTTTTCATATAAGTATGTTGATGAAGATGCCTTTATGAAAGATGGTAATACAGGGACACAGTCCAGAAACATATATTTTTACCGCATAAAAATTGTAAAAAAAGATAATTCGATTTCTTATAGTAATTCCGTTACAGTAACCCACAATATAAGTGGAATACGCAGAACCTGGGGCATGATTAAGGAAATGTTCCGTTAACCGGTAATCAATAATTTCATTTCTATTTCTTCATTCTGTCTTAATAGACTGTAAATTAATTAATTTTGCCATATTGAATTTATTATAATTGGCATGAGATACTTAATTCATATAATTTTATTTCTTTATTTTTCCTGCTATACTGCATTTTCCGGGATAGATGCATTATCTTCGGAAAAAGGCGATAAATGCGGTATATTCCTCTCGCTCAAGCAAAAACAACAAATATTAAATGCACTCTGTAATGAGCAGGATGCAAACGGGAGATGCATACAACAAAAAACATTTCCTTCCCCTTCGGGAAAATTTCTTGTTCATTTTGACACATCCGGAAAAAATGCTGTCAATTTAAAAGATAACGATTTGAACAGGATACCGGATTATATAGATTCCGTTGCTTATTATTTCGATTATGCATACAGGATTGAAGTAGATTCAATAGGTTATTTACCACCTGCTTCAGATGATGGACATGGAGGGTCTGATGCTTACGATGTGTATGTTTTAAATCTTGGAGATTATCATTTTAATCCTTCTCCCATATACGGGTGGACCCGAGAAGATTTCAGTATAAATCCCCAAAGGAAGTTTACATGCTGGACAAGCTACATTTGGATTGACAATGATTACAGTCCGTTTGATTCTAAGATTAATGATTCCGGTGATACTATTCCTACTTATACCGCAAACGGAATAATGGCTCTGAAAATAACAGCCGCACATGAGTTTCACCATGCAATACAGCTGACTTACGGTATCCCAACACCCGGTACAGAATCTTTAATGGAAATGACAAGCACCTGGATGGAAAACAGGTTATTTCCCGAATCTAAGGATTATTTCCAATACCTAAAAATACTATTTAAAAACCCCGGATGCAATTTTTGTGCATTCGGTAATGGGGATTACAGGGTCGGTTATATTTATGGAATATTCGGACAATTTTCTTATTTAAGTTATCGCGATGTGATTTTGAAAAGATTGTGGCAACTTATCGGCTGTGATATTGCAGGATACATGGCTTTAGACAGTGCATATAAAGAACAGGGGACTAATCTTGCAGATGAATGGTGCAGGTTTTTACCATGGTTATATTACACAGGCAGCAGAGCAATACCGGGGCAATATTTCCCGGATGCATCAGAATTTCCGGAAATCACTTTCAAGCGTGATACGATATATACAAATCCTTCATTAATGGATGGCGGCTCCCTGAAGCCATTCGAATTAAGGGCTTTCAGGTACCGGCTGCCATCTGACAACAACAAATCGGATGACACACTCGATATCATTGTAACAAACACAGATCTGAAATCTGCAATTATTCAGGGAACTGATGACAAACAATTTAGTATTTTATGTACGAACTCACAGCAATCAGGAACAAGACAGATTGGTGATACAAGGTATTATTACGGAATTAAAGCAGAAGAAGGTGACGTATTTGACTCACTTTTTTTCAGCTCCGGTTTAGTATTTTACACTACATCTCCTGTTTTCCCAAATCCCTTCAAAACAAGCATACACGACAAACTGTATTTTCCTGTACCTTCGAATACCCTTACAAATGAAAAAGTGCAATTGAAAATTTATAAAACCGATATGAATGAAGTTTTCAATAAAGAACTTGATATTTCCATTTATAAAAACATTAAAGCAGCAGTCCTCGAGAAAATACCCGACATTCTGACAAGCGGTGTTTATATATTTTCAATCTCATATAATGGCAGCATGGATTTCGGGAAAGTTGTAATAATCAGAGACTGAATTTTTACATCCTTCAATTCATCTACTTAGAAAATATTTAGTTAATTTTAACGTTTCAGGTTTTTATTTTATCCAATAAGTTAATTTATTAATGAGACAGTCAGAAATATTTTTACCGACATTGAAAGAAATCGGTGCCGAGGCACAGATACCTTCGCACCAGTTAATGCTCCGGGCAGGACTTATAAGACAGGTAGCCGCAGGTGTTTTTTCCTTTCTTCCCCTGGGCTACAATGTATTGAAGAAAATCATGAATATTTTGCGTGAAGAAATCGATGCTATTGGTGGTCAGGAATTTTTTCTACCTGCACTGAATCCAATCGAGATTTGGGAAGAGACGAACAGGGTGGAAGCTATGGGTGACGTGATGTTTCACATCAAAAACCGTGAAGGTTTGGTACTCGCTCCCACACACGAGGAAATCATCACTTTTCATGCCAGGCAGCATATAAAATCTTACAGGGATATGCCCCAAATATGGTATCAGATTCAGACAAAGTTCAGGAATGAGCCCAGACCAAAATCGGGTGTGCTGAGGTGCAGGCAATTCTTAATGAAAGATGCTTATTCACTCGATTCAAGCTGGGAGGGATTGGATGAAGCATATAACAAGCATTATGAAGCGTATAAGAAAATTTTTGATAGATGTAACTTAAAATACTTCATTGTGGGAGCATCCAGCGGTGCTATGGGTGGAAGGCAGTCGCAGGAATTTATGGTTGAATCGGAATCAGGCGAGGATACATGTGCAGTATGTGATGAATGTGGATATGCAGCAAATGTTGAAATAGCAACTTCAAATGTTGAGCCATCGGGAAGAATAGAGCCAAATCCTGCTTTGGGAGAATTTCCTACTCCAAATGCAAAAACTATTGATGATTTAATTGTGCAGTTTAATCTTGCTGAAGAACGGCTTGCAAAATCGGTTTTGTACATAGTTGATTCTGAACCGGTAATGATTTTTATGCGGGGAAATGATGAACTCAACGAAAGTAAACTGCAATCAATAATGAAATCGAACAATTTCAGGCAAGCATTGCCGGAAGAGCTTGTGAAAATCACAGGTGCAAACACCGGCTCAATGGGACCTATAAACCTGAAAATGAAAATTAAAGTCATTGCAGATAATCGTTTGAAAGATGCCAACGGATTGGTCAGTGGTGCTAATAAAGACGGATACCACTTCAATAACATAGATTTCATGCGTGATTGCAGGATTGACGAATACCATGATTTGAGAACAATCAATGCAGGTGAGAAATGTCCGAACTGTTCACATCCTTTGAGAGTTGTAAATGCAATTGAGTTAGGACATATTTTTAAGCTCGGAACAAAATATTCGGAGGCACTTGGTGCAAACTTTCTTGATAAGGACGGTAAAGAACAGCCGATAATTATGGGAAGTTATGGCATAGGTGTAGAGAGGATAATGGCTTGCTACCTCGAACAGCACCATGATGAGAAAGGGATTATTTGGATACCACCTCTGCAACCGTTTCATGTTCATTTATTGGGATTGAATATTAAGAATACACAAAGCGTATCGGATTGCTGTGAAAAATTATTAAATGAACTTCAAAAATCAGGTTATGAGGTTCTTTATGACGACAGAGACGATACCCCCGGTGTAAAGTTCAACGATGCAGATTTGCTCGGTATACCTTTACAAATTATAGCAGGAAAAAAGAATGTTGATAATGGCAATATAGAAATCAAATTCAGAGCTACAGGCGAAAGGTCTTTGATTAAAATCGATGAAGCATTAAACAAATTAAGAGAATTTTATAAATTATAATATTAGGGATTGTCATTCTGAACATGGTTCAGAATCTAAAGAATTTAAATCAGAATGTAATATTGTTAAAAGATTAACCTATTGTGGATGCTGAAACAAGTTCAGCATGACAACCTATTCTGAATGAATAAAATAATTTTGGAATGAAAAGACGGGCGGATTTACATATTCACACAATTTATTCCGATGGCATGCAAACACCTGTAGAAATCCTGCAGATGGCTGTGAAAGCCAATCTTGGAGCAATTAGTATTACAGACCATGATTCAGTTGATGCATACGAACAAATCAAAGAAGCAAAAAATGATTATAATATAGAAATAATGACAGGTATAGAATTCAGTTGTTACGAAAACGAACAGGAAATTCACCTTCTCGGTTATAATCTCGAAATTCACGATAAAGAGCTAATCCATCATCTCGATACTTTTAAAAAAGCAAGAGAGGTGCGTGCCAAAAGAATAGTTTCGAAACTTAAAAAAATTAATATTCTATTGGACTTCGATGAGATAAAACAAAGGGCAGGAGTTGCACCCATTACCCGTCCGCATATTGCCTCTTCACTTATTGAAAAAGGGTATGTCAATAGCCAAAGGGAAGCATTCAATCATTATTTAATGGATGGTAAACCGGGATACGAACCGAAATTTTATTTTACTATTCAGGATGCAATTAAGCTTATAAATAAATGTGGGGGCGTAGCAGTATTAGCGCATCCGGGCGATTCAATTTCGCAGGAATTATTATTTAAATTAATCGAATACGGCATTGACGGAATTGAAGTTGTTCATCCTATTCATAAAAGTACTTTGGAAAAATATTATACGCAGATAGCAAACCAGTATTGGCTAATAACAACCGGCGGCTCGGATTACCACGGCTCAAGAGAATTTGAAGATTCTAATTTCGGGAAATTCACAGTCCCTATTTCTGTCATCGAGACAATAAATAAAAGAAATCAAAACAGATTATTTTGAAATTATTCGCTCAATAGGTCTTCCCTTCTATTCCTTGTTTTCAATAATGCCTGTTCCTCTCTCCATTCTTTAATTTTTTTCTCATTTCCGGATAAAAGGACTTCAGGTACTTTGTATCCTTTGTAATCAGCCGGCTTGGTATAATAAGGCGGTTCTAATAATCCGTCCTGGAAAGAATCATCGAGAGCAGACTCAGCATCTCCGATAACACCTGGAATTAACCTGATTATTCCATCGGCAAGAATCATTGCAGGGAGCTCTCCCCCACTCAAGACATAATCCCCAGCAGAAATTTCACGTGTTATCAAAACATCGCGTATTCTCTGGTCTATGCCTTTATAATGTCCAGCCAGAATTATAAGATTTTTCGATAGAGATAGTTCATTAGCAACAGATTGTGTCAGCTTTTCACCATCAGCGGTCATAAAAATAACATGGTCATAATCTCTTTGGGATTTCAATTTCTCGATGCATTTGAAAACCGGCTCGCATTTTATAAGCATTCCGGCACCACCCCCGTAAGGAGTATCATCGATATGGCGGAACTTATCAGAAGCATAATCATGAAGATTGTGCAGTTTGATTTTCACAAGTTTTTTCTTCCTGGCAATTTTTACTATACTGGAATTGAAAACTTGCTTAAACATTTCGGGTAAAGCAGTTATAATGTCCAGCCGAAGTAATTCTATATTCCTATTTTTTTTATTTTTCACTTTTGATTATGTCTAACAAACCTTCAATTAATTTTATTTCGATTCTCTTATTTTCAATATCGACATTTTTTACGACATCTTCGATGAAGGGCAAAGGAAGCTCGCCTTTACCTGTATCAACCAGCCATACATCGTTTGCAGGTAATGACAACACATCTATAATAACCCCAATTTTATTTTTTCCTGATTGCTCATAAATTTCGCACCCGATTAGACTTTCGATATAATAAGATTCCCTTTTGTCTGTAATAATATTTTTTTCATTTGTGAATATTGCCTTCTCTCTCAATTCTGAAGCAACCTCTTTGGAATTTATATTTTTTAATTTTATTAAAAACTTATTTCCTTCCTTCTTAATTTCTTCAAAATGAAAATCGTTCGTAAAAGAAACAGAAAAGCCGATTTTAAGGATACTGCCCTTTTTAATTCCTTTGAAATCGGCAGCAGTATCAGAAAGAATTAAATGTCCTTTTAATCCTTTCGTTCCGGTAATTGTCCCTAACAACCTAATTTTCTCTTGTTTCATTAAAATAAATTTCCTGTATCTAATGAATATCAATTCAATTTAATTTATTTTTGCTTATTAATAAAATTTTGAATTTACAGGAACAAAATGGCAATTGAAAACGATTTTATTGAATTTGAATTTTCAAAACCGAATTATGACAGGTTATTGAATAATTCACATACTTTTCTTGATAAAATGTCTAAACGACGTTCGGTGAGAGAATTTTCCACAGAAGATATTCCCGAAGAAGTTATTCTAAACATAGTCAGGACTGCCACATCTGCTCCTTCCGGGGGGAATGCGCAACCATTCTTCTTTTGTATTGTCAAAGACAAAGACGTAAAGCATCAAATCAGAGAAGCTGCCGAAAAGGAAGAAAAGATAAATTATGAGAAACGATACACAGAAGATTTTAAGAAAAAAGTAAGCAAGTTCAAAGTAAATTTCGAAAAACCGTTTCTTGACGAAGCTCCATACATCATAGTTGTTTTTAAAGAGAAATATAAATTAGTGGGAGATAAAATTCAAAAAAATAATTATTTTACAGAATCGGCAGGTATTGCAATAGGTTTTTTGATTACTGCAATCCACAATGCCGGACTGGTAACATTGCCATACACACCCAGCCCAATGAGCTTTCTGAGTAAAATACTAAACCGGCCTGAGAATGAATCACCGGTTATGGTTTTTCCGGTTGGTTATCCAAAGGACGGGGTAAAAGTACCGAATCTTAAAAAGAAAAAATTTGAGGAGATGTACAGGTTTTATTGAAAATAAAGTGCAGGGACGCAATATTTTGTATCTCTATAAAAATTACTATGAAGACTCATTCTCTTTCTCAATTATAATAGTAACAGGTCCATCATTAACAAGTTCGATGTCCATCATAGCACCGAATTCACCCGATGCAATATGTATCGGATAGTTTTCTTCCAGGTGTAGAACCATTGATTCATAAAGCGGTTGGGAAATCTCTTGCGGTGCTGATTTGATGAAGCTGGGACGAAAGCCCTTCCTTACATCACCGTATAAAGTGAAATTTGAGATTAAAAGTATTTCTCCATCAATATCGAGCACAGATTTATTCATCTTGCCTTTGTCATCGGGAAAGATTCTTAAGTTTACTAATTTATTGCAGAACCATTTCATTATTTCGGAATTATCAGTAATGGAAACAGCCACAAATACGACAATCCCTTTACCGATTTCCCCGTTTATATTGCCTTTTATCTTTACGTTAGCCCCGCTTACTCTCTGTACTACTGCTCTCATAACTTTGAAAACTAATGAAACAATTTTCAAAAATATGAATTATTTTTTATGAATTTGTTATTGTTTTTTTATATTTTACAGTTGAATTGAATAACTGGGTTTGCGCTAAATATATTTCAATAATTTCTTTAATTTTCAATTTTGATTATGATGTATAATATTGAATTGAATAAATAGAAAAGCAATTAACCATTTAGAATTTATTTTATTTAAAATTCATTGAAAATTAGAAATTTAAAATTGAAAATTTTATTAATAAAATAATGATTGGAATGTCAGTATCTGATAAAATTCTGAATATGTATTTCGCTACACATCAAACCTGCAACCTGATGTGCAGGTACTGTTATATTCCGGAAGAAATCAGGAAATCACCTAGGACCAAAGACATTCAAATAATAGATGCTCTTAAGCTGTTCATTGCAAAAGTAGAATTCGATGGTTTTAAGATTGGAACTTTTTGTTTACATGGTTCAGAGCCGTCACTGATGAATGCTGAAACTATGTGTGAGATAGTAGAATCAGTAAACCAACACTGGACAAAAAACAATGTCAATGGATTGAATGTTTCAATTCAAACAAACGGTATTCGATTTACAAAAGAATATCTGAATATTTTAAAACAAAATCTTGAAAATCCCAAAAAGCTAAGAATCAGCTTTTCAATTGACCCTCCGAAAAAAGTTCACGATTACCTGAGAAACAATTCCTATAACAAAGTAATTGAAAATATGGATGAAGCCCTGAAAACAGGATTCCCAGTCGGAATTTTGTGTGTCGTTTCCAACGAAACATTCAAGTACATGGAAGAATTCGGAAAATGGCTTAAGTTTTATAATAATATGGCACTAACAATCGGTAATCCATATAAAATAAAATTTAAATTTGCTACAGGAATATTTGCTTTAAATGAAAATGAAATGGAAAAATTTTCTAACTTTTTATTGGAATCCGATTTATTACGATTCACACAAATACTGACACCGGGATATTGCATACAAAGAGGAAATGAGTGTATTTGGTATGAATTTGATATATTTGGAAATTGTTATTCATGCAATAAAGCATATAATAATGAGGGGATATTTGCCAATTGGAAAAAAGAATCTTTTGAAACAATAGTAAATAAAAGAAGAAATCTTTATATTAGTGAGTATCAAAATTCTGATTGTGCCGAATGTGATTACGAATTACTCTGCAATAGCGGTTGTTCATTGGACAGGCATTATGAGGGAAAGATGAGAGGCAAGGCACTCGAATGTACATTAATCAGAACTGTGTTCAGCGAATCTGAAAAAAATGGAAAACATATATATGACATTATTAACAATAAAAATTAAAGGGGCTGGGTATGTACCTGACTGGAAAAATTGATATTGACCCTTCGCAGATTACTGTTTACAAAAAAGTGAAGCCGACAAAACTCTTTTCAAAACTGGTTGATGCTCTGACATTCGGTTCACTGTCACAAAAGCGCGAACATGAAACCTTTACTGCCGTTGCAATTTTGCAGCAACTGAACATTGCATTAAGAACGCTAAACATTAAGAATGTAATTCGTCTCGCAGTTGATGATTATGATTTCTATCTCGATGAAAAAGGTGAAGAAGATGATTTGGAACAAGCAATGTTTGAATTCAAGGCAAAAGTTGACCCTATTGAATCGGAATTTTTCAATACCATATATCTTGTTCTTGAACACATTGACGATTCTATCAAGTACCTGATTGAAATTTCCGTTTACCGCAAACACAAAATCGGCGAATACCCCATCAAGATAAATGTTAACGGTGTGATTACAGACCTGAAAGCACAGGATGGAGAAACAGCAGAGCAACTGAAAGCCCGTCTCGAACCTTTATTTGTTTCTCAGGGGGAATATGATAATTTTATTAAAACCAAGAAAACAATTTTTAATATGTTTATTGATGAGCTCGAACAAGCTGTGAGAAGATTTATAAAAATTGACGACATTAAGAAATCAACAACTGTTCAGGTAATCAGACCTAATAGTAAAGTAACCGGCAAAGACCAGATAAGACATGAAAGATATGCTGACCCTGTGTATTACGGATACTACGGATTCGACAACTATTTTCTTTACTCATGGCTTTGGGCAGACATGCTTTTTTCACATAATTTATACGTAAACGATTTTTACATGGTGGACAGCATTGGCAATGAAGTGATGAACGTAGGCTCAATGGGATTCAATGCGGGTGATTTCAATACATTAAATACCGATGCAGCATTCGAAGCTCCCGGAACAGGAGATATTTCTTACTTCGGGGAAAATGAATATGCAGATACGCTTGCAGATTCCGATTTGATCGATGAAACGAATTCTGAAGCTCAACAGGATACTTCCAGTGACTGGTTAAGCAATGATTATGACGATATTGGCGGTGACGATATATCGTACAATGCTTGTTCTTCATGCGGAAGCTGCAGCAGCGATTAAATAATAATTTCATTAACATAACAGGTGCAGACATGACACTTATAATAGTCAGTTTAATAATTCTTGCCATAGGTATATGGGGTACTAAGCAGGATAGTCCTCTTCAGCGTTTCAAAAGTCTTATTCTTATCGTTGGTGCAATAGTATTCATAATTGGAATCGGCACATCGTCAATAAGGCAAATCAATCCCGGGCATGTTGGTGTGCAGGTTCTATTCGGACAAGTGCAAAAGCAAGTTCTTTACGAGGGATTGAATTTTGTAAATCCTTTGATAGATGTAACCGAAATGAGCACTCAGACTCAGAACTACACAATGTCAGGCACTTATAGTGAAGGAGCCAAACAGGGCGATGATGCAATCCGTGTTCTAAGTAATGACGGATTGGAAGTTGTTATTGATTTGACAATTTTATATAGGGTAGTGGCCACATCAGCACCAGTTATTTACAGGTCAATAGGTGTGGATTATGAGGATAAAGTAATCAGGCCTACTGCAAGAACCGGCATAAGGGAAAGTGCCTCATATTTTGATGCAACAGACTTGTTCGCTGAAAAACGGGAAGAATTTGAACAAAAAATTCGTAACCAGATAGAAAAAGCATTCAAAGAAAGAGGATTGGTCCTCGAGCAAATGCTTGTCAGGAACATCAGTCTCCCTGCATCAGTCAAGGAAAGCATCGAAAGAAAAATTACTGCAGTACAAGATGCACAGCGTATGAAATTCGTACTCGAGAAAGAACAACAGGAAGCCGAACGTAAGAGAGTTGAAGCAAGAGGTGTTGCCGACGCTCAAAGAATTGTCAATGAAGGTTTGTCTGACAGAGTTCTCCAGTTTGAAGCAATAAAGATTCAGAAAGAATTGGTTAATTCACCTAATTCAAAAATTATTATTATGGGAAATTCAAGAGGGACAGTACCTTTTATAATCGGAGGGGACGGAAAGTAACCGTGAAAAAGATAAAATCAAATTCACTCAAAGTAACGAAAATATTAAAGCCGGAAAAGAGGACATCGGTCAAACTGCCGATGTTCCTCGAAGCAGTTTCTGCCGGCTTCCCATCGCCGGCAGACGATTACATGGAAGACCGGCTGGATTTGAACGACCATCTTGTACGTAATCCGGCAGCCACATTTTTTGTCCGTGTTACAGGCGATTCAATGCTCGATGCGGGTATTCACTCGGGTGATATTCTCGTCGTTGACAGGTCACTCAATCCGAAAGACGGTAATATTGTAATTGCTGTAATTGACGGTGAACTAACCGTAAAAAGATTAAGAACACAGAAAACAAAAGTATTTCTTCTTCCTGAAAATCAGAATTACAAGCCAATTGAAATTACCTCAGAAATGCATTTCGAGGTTTGGGGTGTCGTTACGAATGTGATACATAATCTGGCATAATGAATGAGTAATGGCTTAATAGAACGCGAAAAAGAAGCGATTCTTCAAACATATAAAAGATTACCAATCGAAATCAGTAAAGCAGAGGGCTGCTGGATAGAAGATATCAAAGGTAACAAATATCTCGATTTTCTCGGGGGCATTGCAGTTAATGCACTCGGTCACAGCCATCCGGCAATAATTCATGCAATAAAATCACAGCTCGATAAATTCATGCATGTATCAAATTATTTTTACCAGGAGCCGCAAATCAAACTTGCTGAAAAATTGAAGGATATGACCGGTTTTTCAAAATTATTTTTCTCGAATTCGGGAACAGAAGCTGTAGAGGGAGCAATCAAGCTTGCAAGACGCTGGGGAAATTCCTTAGGGAAAACAGAAATGTTCGGATTTTCAGGTGGTTTCCATGGTCGAACATACGGTTCATTATCATTAATGGACAAACCGCTTTATAAAGATGGAATGGGTCCATTTCTACCCGGTATGAATGTCATTCCATACAATGATATTCCATCTATGGAAAAAAATTTAAATGAAAATACAATTGCCGTGATAATAGAATTTCTTCAGGGTGAAGGTGGTATCATTAGTGCAAAAAAGGATTTTATTGATACTTTATTCGAATTGAAGAAAAGATATAATTTTCTCATAATAGCTGATGAAGTACAAACCGGTGTCGGACGAACAGGGAAATTCTTATCTTATGAACATTATGGCGCCAAACCCGATATTGTTACAATGGCAAAAGGGCTTGGAGGCGGCTTGCCTCTTGGAGCCATTTTAGTATGTGATGAATTGAAAGATGTTTTTCAGAAAGGAATGCACGGCACAACTTATGGTGGCAATGCAGTTGCCTGTTCTGCGGGTTATGCTGTTTTACAATTACTCGAAAACGGTTTACTCGAGCAGGTCGGGAATGTCGGCGATTATCTTAATTCTCAGTTAAATGAGGTGCAATGGGAATATCCCAATCATTTGCTTGAAATAAGGGGTAAGGGTTTGATACAGGGAATTCTGCTGGATTTCGATGCATCAGAATTGGTCGATGCCATACTTAGAAGGCAGATTATTACTAATGCTGCATCGGGAAAAGTATTACGACTCGTTCCTCCACTCATCGTTACTGATAATGAAGTAAGTTTGTTTGTCCATGAATTAAGAAACGCATTAGCAGAAATTGTATAATTTTCATTCAATAAAACTTTTCTTCTAATGTTATTATTAAGTATTTTTAATAACAAACTAATTCAATTTGAAAAGCATTTATGTTTAAAATATACAACTTGATTATAAAGAAAAATGAGACAAATTATTTTTGTAAAAGATGGGGATGGATTTTGGGTTGCAGAATGTCCAAGTTACCCTGGGGCTTTTGTCAGGGTGATGCCAAAGCATAAGCAATAGAAAATATTAAAGAAGCAATCTAATTATATACAGAATGTTTGCTCGAGGATGGAATCGAGGTTCCTGAAGAAAAGTATAAAGTTATGTCACCTGTTGTATAAATTAACAAATCTCAAATTAAATATTATCTGTTATTCTTTTCTCTCTCGCTTGATTTAAACCTTTCATAACAATTTCTTCCGGTATGACTATGTCAAAACCGGAGTGAGGCACACCTTTCTTGACATTCAATCTATTTAATACCTCAAGAAAAAGTTGTTCTGCTTCCTCGAACCTTCCCAGATAAAGCAAAGCATAAGCTTTGAGATGTAAGGCATAAACCTGACCGGGTGCTTTTTCTAAGGATTTTTCTGTCCAGTATAAACACTCGTCAAAATTCTTTTTATTACCGACAAGTTGTGCGAGTGTCGAAGTTGCACTTGCATAAACAGAATCGGAAAGATTGCCAAGTTGAAGCGAAAACCTGATTGTTTTTTCTGCCTCATCAATCAATTTCATTTGAGCAAGCGTTTGTCCGAGTTGATACCATGCATAAGCATTCAATGGCTCTTCCTGGACATGCTGTATCAGCATTTTGTAATTCCTGTTCACCTTGGCTTCCATAACTTCTCTCGATTGATTATAACCGAGATGTTCTATTACTAAGTCTGAAAAAAGGATTGACTTGCCAAGAGCAAAAATCGAAGGAGTGATTTGCTCATGTACTCTGCCCTGGAAAGAAATTTTCGGAATTCCGTAATTCCTGAATATTCTCGGATATCCACCACGATGTCTTTCAGTCGAACCGTTCAACTGGTAATGGTCGCTCTCGATTGTACAAATGAATCCACCTATTTCATCAGATGCATTCATCAGTATATTTCGAATATTATTCTTTGAATTAATATCCAGTCTTTCGTCAGCATCGAGATAAAGAATCCACTCACCCGTTGAATTTTTCAATGCTTCATTCCTTGCCGCGGCAAAATCATCAATCCATTCGAAATCATATATTTTTGCTTTGTATTTTTTTGCAATTTCCTTTGTCCTGTCGGTTGAACCAGTATCAACAATAACAATTTCATCAACAACATCTCTTACACTTTCGAGGCATCCGGGCAATGTTCCTTCTTCATTTTTAACAATCATACTCAATGTTAGAAACGGTTTATAACCATTACCTCCGGTTTTCACTTCACTTGAAGTTTGGATACTCTTAATTTTGCTCAGAGCATTATCTACTTGTTCCAGGTAATTGGTAATTTCTCCCTTATTCGGAGCAAGCTTTTTCGCTTTCAATAAAAATCCTCTGGCTTCGTCGAATTTTTTCCAGAAAAACGCAACATTTGCCATACCGACAAGGATACCCACGTCATTATTATTGATTTTAAAACCCTTCTCAAATTCACTAAATGCGGCATCGAATTGCTTCAAACCAATCAGGCATTTTCCTTTTCTGAAATATAATTGTTCCTTTGGCAGATGATAATCACCAACGATTTTTGTAGTCAAATCTTCTTTTGTTTCTGCTTCTTCCATGCGTTGATAAGATTCAAGTGCATCAGGATAATTTCCTGTCTGAGTGTGCGTATCACCAAGTATATAATTAGCAAATGACTGATTCGGCAATATGCTTAATGATTCCTTCGCTCTTGCAATTGCTTTTTCATAATTTTTCATCTGAAAAGCAACAACAGCACCGAAATTCAATGCCTGTGGCTTTACAGCACTATTCGGATTAACGATTTCCAGCGTTTTTTGAATATCCTTTTCTGCTTCTTCAAGCGATTTCAAAGCAAGGAATGTTTTCGCTCTCTGGTAAAGCGAATAAGCATCCTCCGGATTTTTTTCCAGTGATTTATTTAATAGATACAAATTCCTTTCTTGTTTTTGTCTCATTTGTTCCGAAGAATGTCCATATCCGATATGCTTGAATAACAGGTTTGATTGCTGCAATCTGAAACCTTGCTGAAGCAATGGTTCCAGCACTTGTTCATGTATTATTCCATGGAATCTGACAGAAGGATGATTTACAAATAATCTCAGCAAACCGGATGAATAAGTGTCAATGCTCCCGTCTTCCCTTCTCGCTTCAGACACTACGTTAATAATCCAGCCACCAGTAGAGGGACCTTTATTTTCAATAGCTGATTTTAATTCTTCAGGATTCAGAAGTCTTTCGTCTGCATCAATAACGAGAATAAAATTTTTTGTTGCCGAGTTTAATGCAATATTTCTTGAATAAGAAAAATCATCCTGCCATTCGGTTATTATTACTTTGCATCCTAACCTATCGGCAATTTCGACTGTCTTGTCTGTTGAACCTGTATCAACGACAATGATTTCATCAGCACAGGATTCGATAGATTTCAGGCAATCCCGGAGATGCTTTTCTTCATTTTTAGTTATAATGCACGCTGATACGCTAAGTTCCAATTTAATCCCTTAATTAATAAATAAATCGCATTAAATTAATCAAAAATTATGCTATAAATTAATATGTTTAAAATTTTTTGTAAATCAACGGATATTGTATAATTTGTAAGTTTGAAAAATATTTAGTATCAATGTTATTGGTATAAAATCGGAGACATAAAAATGAATAAATATTCGTTACTATTTACCGGCTTAATTTTAACCGGTGTATTCTTCTTAACATACACCGGCTCTTACTCTGAAGACATTCAAAAATCCTGGTATTCGGGATTTGAAAACACTCAAAAAAATAATTTTTTTGAGTTACAGAAAAATTTCAATGAATATTGGAAAGATAAAACTCCTGCAAAAGGAAGCGGCTGGAAAGTATTTAAAAGATGGGAATATTTTTGGGAACAACGGCTCGACTCAACTGCTAAACCTCCTGATATGGTTAAAATTTACCAAAATTGGAATAATTACCTGGCTAAAAATAAGCATAAAGAAACTTTACAGGCATCAAATTTTAAATGGACATTTTTGGGACCTTCCTCGCCACCTTTTAAAAGTAATAACCAGGACCCGGCAGGTGTCGGAATCGGAAGAATGAATTGTATAACCTTCGACCCGGTAAATCCCAACATATTATGGGCAGGTGCTGCTTATGGCGGTGTGTGGAAATCTACTAACAGCGGTTCCTCCTGGCGTACATTCCCCTTCACGGAATTTATGTCAATCGGTATAACTGACATTGCCGTTTCTCCTGCTAATCCTAATATTGTGTATGTTGCTACCGGTGATGCAGATGGTTCACTTAGTGGCAGTGCATGTTATAGTATAGGCGTTCTAAAGACGATTGATAGTGGTAATACCTGGACAACAACCGGATTGCAAAGCCAGATTCAAAATGGTGTAATCATCAATAGGTTGATTATTCACCCCACTCAACCGGATACCCTGTTTGCAGCAACAACCGGCGGACTATATGCAAGCTATGATGGAGGAACAAATTGGTTCCAAATGATTAATGCATATTTCAGGGATTTGGAATTCAAACCGGATAACCCGAATATCATCTTTGCAGCGGGAGTTGTCACAGGTCAAAACAATCAATTGCTTTACACAGTAGTAAAAATTGACCTGGTTGCAAGCCAATATAGTTATAATTTTTCATTCCCGGCAAATGAAGTACTGAGAATGGCAATTGCTGTCTCTCCTGCCAATCCGAATTATATTTATGCATTAAGCACAGCGTCGGACCTCGGTTTTCATTCTGTTGTAAAATCTACTGATGGAGGTACTACATGGAATATTGTTGCCCAAAGGAGCAATTCTCCGAATTACCTTCATGAAAACTGGGCTGGGACAGGAAACGGAGGACAGGGACATTATGACCTTGCCATCGAAGTGTCAAAAACAAATGCAAATGAAGTTTATATTGGCGGTGTAAATATCTGGAAATCAACAGATGGAGGAGTTACCTGGTCGCTCAATGCAGAATGGACAGGAATGCATTCTGTCCCATGGATTCATGCCGACCAGCACGACCTGGAATTCTCTCCTACAGGTGAACTTTTCTCAGCGAATGACGGTGGGATTACAAAATCAACAAATGGCGGTTTAACCTGGTCTGAATTAAATAACGGTTTGGCGGTAACTGAATTTTACAGGTTAAGTTCCGCCCCTTCAACGCAAGGAATTGTATATTGCGGGAGTCAGGATAACGGTACACACAGGTTATTAGCACGTGAATGGAAAAACGTTCTTGGCGGTGATGGCATGGAATGTCTCGTTGACCCTAATAACCCTGATTTTGTTTATACATCGCTTTATTACGGTGATTTTCATAGATCAACTAACGGTGGAAATTCTTTCGCACCAATGCTAAGTATGACAACCACAAATGAGCAAGCCGGATGGGTAACTCCATTGGTAATGGACACTAAATTCCCGGCTGTTCTTTATGCAGGTTATCAAAACGTATGGAAAACCACTAACAGGGGTTTATCATGGAACAGATTGGGCGCAATTGATTCGACCGGTATTATCAGGGCAATTGCAATTGCTCCATCAGATAATAATACTATTTATGTTTCTAAACAGGGTGGCATTTGGGTTTCAACTAATGCCGGGCAGACATGGGAAAGAATAATAACAGGTGGAATTATTACAGGAATTGCAGTTTCTCCGACAAATCCGAAGAAATTCTGGTTTTCTAATTCCGGCTATGGCGACAGTTTAAAAGTATATGAAATGGATGTGAACAACTTAACGAATATATCCGGCTCTCTACCTAATGTACCTGTCAATTGTATCATTTATCAAAATAATTCTCCAGATAGATTATATATTGGTACAGATGTCGGAGTTTTCTATCGTGATAATAGATTTAGTGACTGGCAATTATTCCAGAACGGCTTGCCAAATGTTGTTATTAGCGAACTGGACATTCATTATGCTTCCAAAAAAATCAGGGCTGCTACTTATGGCAGGGGGCTTTGGGAAAATGACCTGATTGAATGTAATGCTCCTCTTCCGAAGATTAATTCAGCAAAAAAAGATATATGTCGAGGTGATAGTGTTAAACTTGAACTGACTGCTCCATACAAAACTTATGATTGGTCAACAGGTGAAACGACAAACTTTATTTGGATTAAAGATGAAGGAACTTATACTGTTACTGTAACAGATTCATCTGATTGCACATATACATCAGAACCGGTAAATATAATAGTTCATGAAATTCCCGGCATATCGGTTAAAGTAACAAATGGCACCACAACCTTCTGCGATGGTGACAGCGTCACATTGCAGGGGAATCCCAATTTCACTTTTTCATCGTGGGTATGGTCAGACGGACAAACAGGAAGAAATATAGTTGCAAAAAAATCCGGCTCTTACACAGTTACCGGAACTACATCATATGGCTGCAAAAATACTTCAGCAGCAGTTGATGTTACTGTTAATCCTGCCCCGGACAAACCGACAATAACCAAGGATGGAAATACTCTGATGTCATCATTAGCACACCGTTATCAATGGTACAGGAATGACACACTGATTGTATTAGCCACTAATCAGTACTATTTAGCAAAAAAAGATGGCAAATATTCTGTAAAAGTTTTTAATGAATTGGACTGTGGTACAATCTCAGACCAACTGGATGTCATACTCGGAATTGATGATGAATCCGAAAACAATATTGTATTGATTCAGCCAAATCCTACACAAGGATATCTTAACATTATCATTAACGATGAGCCGGTTTCTAATTGCTCGATTGAAATAACAAATATTCAGGGAGAAAAATTATTTACGATTAATAATATTAAAATTAATGAAAATTACCTGCAGACAATAGATATTCATAAATTCCCGACAGGCGTCTATTTTGTTAAAGTGAATCTCGGGAACAAGGTTATTATTAGAAAATTAATTAAGGAATAAAATAAATAGTTGATTTAATAAATCGTCATATTAATTTGGATTTTTTTATGTTTAGTGGACTTACAATGAAAACCGAAAAAATTATTTTAAAAACGACTCTGATAATTATTTTAATAAGTTTAATATCAGGAATTTCTTTTGGACAACAGAAATATTTACTTTCAGTTGAAAATTCATCACACCTGAATTTCTACGATATGCAGAAAGCATTTAATAATTACTGGGACCAAATCCCTGAATCCGAAAGAAAGGGATGGAAAAACTTTAAACGATGGGAATCTTTCTGGGAAAGAAGAGTTTATCCGACAGGAGAATTTCCGGATGGTGCCAAAATCCTTAAGGAATGGCAGCAATTTAAGATGAAGAATGAACAAAATTCCACACAATCTGAAGCTCAATGGAATTTGCTTGGACCTGTATTAAATCCTCAATCAGCCGGTAACACCCGTGACCAGGGATTAGGAAGAATCAACCGTCTCAGATTAGACCCTACAAATGAGAATGTTTTATGGGCTGGTGCTGCTTCGGGTGGTGTTTGGAAATCGGTTGACGGCGGAAGAAACTGGTTTACATTCCCATTCACACAATTTCTTTCAATCGGTGTTTCTGACATAGCTATAGCAGAGAGAAATCCCGACATAGTTTATGTAGCTACCGGCGACTGCGAACCGTCATATTCAAATTATTATTCTATCGGTTTAATAAAAACAACAAACGGTGGAAAAGACTGGGAGGTTACAAATCTTAAATACTCGACTGACAACGGAAGAAATGTTAACCGTGTTATAGTTCATCCTGATAATCCCAATATTGTCATTGTAGGTACAAGCGAGGGAATATACAAATCAACTGATGGAGGTAATACCTGGAGCCAGAAAGAAGGAGGCAAATTCTTTATTGATTTGGAATTCATGCCCGGCAATCCTGATGTTGTGTATGCTTCGACAAAATCCTGGAGCGGAAATAACTATATTTATAAATCAACTAATAATGGAGATACCTGGAAAGAAATTCGAACTTACCAGGGTTCGGTACGTATTGCTTTAGCTGTAACTCCATTTGAGCCGCTATTCGTTTATGCAGTCGTCGCTTCAACAAACCGTGGATTTCAATCACTCTCGGTTTCTGTTGATGGAGGTGATAATTGGGATATAGTATCCACACCATCAACTTCAAAAAACATACTTGGCTGGGGTGATGGAGGACCGAACGACCAAGTTGATGGCTCTTACGGACAGGGTGAATATGACCTGTGCATCGCAGTTTCTCCTTCTAACGGTTACGAAGTATATGTAGGTGGCATAAATGTTTGGAAATCAGCTGACGGAGGCAATTCATTTACATTAATGACCCATTGGTACGGCGGCTATCAAAAACCGTTCATTCATGCTGATATTCATGACCTTGTTTTTGCAAATACAACGAATACACTATATGCAACACATGACGGTGGAATTGATAAAACAACCAATGGAGGATTTAACTGGACAAATATAACTGATGGTATGTCAATATCACAATTTTATCGTTTGGGGTGTTCCCAAACAAATCCCGGATTAATAATCGGCGGATGCCAGGACAACGGAACAAGGAGATTGAAAAACGATACCTGGATGGGTGTTTATGCCGGGGACGGTATGGAAGCAGCCATTGACCCAACCAATGAAAACAGGATGTATGCTTCGACTCAATACGGAGAATTAGCTCGTTCCGGAAACGGCGGAAGTAATTTCTCATACATGATAGGTAGAAATGAGACAGGTGCAAGGGGTGACTGGATTACCCCATTTATTATCAATCCTGTTAATACTTCAAATTTATATGCTGGCTACAGGGATGTTTGGAAATTAAGCAATTACGGCACTATCAAATCAAAAATTTCAAATTTCGGAAGCAGTCAGAATATACTTTCACTGGCAATAGCTCCTTCAGACACTAACACTCTGTATGCTGCAACAATCAGCGACCTCCATGTTACCCGTGACGGAGCTCAAACATGGACCAAGAGGTTTTATTCGGGTGGTCCGATTTCATATATTGCTGTTCACCCTGAAAATGCAAACAGGTTATGGATTACTAAATCCAATTATTCTGCAGGTCAAAAAGTATTTGAATACGATGGTTCAAGTTGGAAAAATATTTCTGGAAATTTACCTAATGTTCCTGTAAACTGCATTGTTTACCAAAAAGGTTCGCCGGACCGGCTTTATGTAGGTACCGACATCGGAGTATTTTACACCGATTATGGTTCAAGTTACTGGGAACCTTATGGCAGCGGTATGCCAAATGTAATAGTTTATGAACTAGAGATACAAGAATCATCTAAAAAATTAAGAGCTGCTACTTTCGGCAGGGGAATATGGGAAACAGATTTGATGGATTGCAATCTACCTCAACCACAGGTTAATGTTATTGGAGAAACAACTTTCTGCGAAGGCGACAGCGTTCTACTCGAAGCTCCCGATGGCTTGTCGGATTATGTATGGTCAACCGGTGAATCAACAAAAAGGATAAGCATTAAACAATCAGGTAATTATACTCTGCTTGTTAATGACCCTAACGGATGCAAGGCAAAATCAAAAGCTGTTGAAATTACAGTTAAAAAAGTTAATGAACTTAACATTTCACCTTTAGGTAAATACCCGATTTGTGACGGTGATACTGTTCAATTAAGTGCTTCTCTCGGCTTTCAGACATATTTATGGTCAACGGGGGAAACCACAAAAAAAATTACGGCGAGAGATACCGGTTTTTATTCTGTAAAAGGTACAACCTCAAGTGGGTGTACCGCTTTTGCTGAATTCAAAGTTGAATTGACACCCGCCAAGCCGATTATTACAAGAAACAGGAACACTCTGACTTCGAGTGAAGCTGCGGCTTATCAATGGTATTATAACGGAAATCCGATACCTGATGCAACGCAGCAAAGTTATGAAATCACACAAGCAGGTATTTATAAAATAATAGTATTCGATAAGGATAGCTGTACGAATGTTTCTGATTCGATTGATGCAATTGTCGGTGTAGATGAAATTAAATATTATGATAATTCTGTCATTGTACATCCGAATCCCGGCATGGGCTTGTACAATGTTAATATCTGGCTGCAACAACCAAATTCAATTGAAATGAGCTTGACAAACCTGATTGGTGTCGAGGTTTGGTCATATTCGACAGATTATCAGAGCGGAGAGATAATAAAAGAAATAAATATTCAGAATCTTCCTGATGGTGTATATTATCTGACCGTGAAATTCGGAAGTCAGAGGATTATTCAAAAGATTGTAAAAGAATAAATTTTAATTAATTGTCTTACTGAATTTAATTCAGTATCCATTGCTATTATCAGTGTCAGGAGTTAATCCTGACACTTTATTATAAACTGAATTGATTCAGTAACAAGTTCTGAAAATAATCATTAAAAATTGTATGAATTTATGATTGGGCAGCTTAACGGTACACTGATACATAAAACTTCAACTGAAATAATAATTGACTGCGGAGGAGTCGGCTACTCTGCTTTTGTATCCGTTAATACTTCCGAATCGCTACCTGAAGTCGGTATCAATGTCAAAGTGGTTACAATTCTGATTCCGAAAGAAGATTCTCTCAATCTTTATGCTTTCGCAGATGAATCCGAAAGAGAAACATTCAAAATGCTTATTTCCATATCCGGCATAGGACCAAAAATTGCACTCGGCATATTATCATCTGTTACAGTAGATGATTTGCAGTCAATTATCATTTCAGGGAATCTTCATTCATTGCAAAAGCTACCGGGCATAGGCAAAAAAACTGCGGAAAGATTACTCCTGGAACTTCGCGATAAAATAACAAAAATCGTCCCCGCAGGAGTTTCAGATGTTCAGGTCAAATACTCCCTCATAGTCCAGGAAGCTTTGTCTGCACTCGTTACATTGGGCTATTCACGGCTTATAGCCGACAAAGCAATCAAATCAGCTTTGAATGAACTCAGCACCGACAAGCTGACAGCAGAGCAATTAATTAAATCAGCTTTAAAACACGCTATGAGTTGATTTATGCTTCTCGTTATTCCTGCAATGGCACTTCATCAAGGCAAATGCACTTTTTTTGTCAAGGGTGAAATCGGCACCGAGGAAACATATTTCCGGTATTCGGACCATCCGGATAAACTTTGCAAATTGTGGAGACGGGAAAATGCAAAAACAATTCATATTACCGATTTGGATGTGCTTTTCGGTGGGAAAAACGAAAGTAATCTCGAACAAATCATATCTATTGCAAAATCAGTTGACATTCCCATTCAATTACTTACCGAATTTAAAGGGTTTGACGAGTGCAGGGATATTCTCGACAGTGGAATATACAGAGTAATTCTCTTCGACCTGGCTTATCGCAATCCCGATGCTATCAGGGAACTTCTCTGGCTATATACACCTTCAAGAATCGCATTCTTAGTTAACTGTCTCGACGGAAAAATCAGGTTCTGGAACAGCGAATTTATCATCAGCGACATTGATTATGTCAATTTCCTAAAAGAATTAGGAGCAACGCGAATCATTGTGCGTGACGAAGCCCGTTTCGACACATTGGAAGGGATTGATGTCGAACTTCTGAAAAGAATAAGCGACCCTGAACGGCTCAAAATAACTGCATTCGGCATGGTCAAAACCCCCGAACAACTCTGGCAATTGCAGGAATACGAATCGCTCGGCATTGATTCTGTTATAATCGGCAAGCCGTTATACCAAAACGCATTCCCTTGCCAAAAAATCTGGCGTCTGGCAGAAGCTGAGTTGGAACAGTGATTAAATGATTATTTTACAAATGTTAGAATCTTCGATATACTATTTTCATCAATTTCAAAATTATCATCAATTATATATCCATTCTTATCAATAAGAAATGCTCTCGGGATGTAATTGATTTTATATTTAATAGTAAACTCAGTATAAGAACCATAAGTAATAAACGAGTTTTCAATATTATACTTATTCACAACACTTTTCCATTGATTGAGCTTAACATCAAGAGATAAATTTAATGTAAATAAATCATTATTTTTTAAAGAATCACCTATTTTTTTTACTAATGGTAATTTTTCAATGCAAGGTCCGCACCAGCTTGCCCACATATTCACGAGAACAATTTTATTTGATATTTTCTTACTGTCAATTTTATTACCCAGTGAATCGGTGAATAATGAATAATCAAATTTTGTTTTGGTGAATTTATTCTCTTTAATTGATTTTATCAGACAGTCGAAATTGTATGAATATTTTTTGTATAATGGATTAATTACCGAATCAATTAAAAGAATTTGTATCGAATCTAAATTTCCGATTTCATAAATCCTTTGATGCTCGTAATATCCAAAAATTATATTTTTAATTAAATATTCTCTATAAGAAATTGGTATTTCAGAACATAATTGAATCTTTAATTTTAGGAGTTTCAAATCATCTACATTTTGTCCTTTGAGTTTACTCTGGGCTTTCGCTGAAATAATGTTAGAATAAATTCTCTCAAATGTAAAGAATTGATTATCATTATTCTCCTTTAAAAATACCTCGGAGTTATTAATAACTTCATTTACTGATGAGTCATTAATATCTGAATAATTTCGGTTTATAAAACTTAATAGATGTTCATAATAAACTGCTTCAAAAACTTTATTACTGATATAATTTTTATAAAATAAACTATCTTTATTTATTATCTGATGTATATTTACAGTATCCAGTAAAACACTGTCGCAATATTTTTTATAATTCTCAATATTCTTTTCTCTGTAAAACTTTTGTAACCCTAAAGAAAATTTCTGCATTAATTTTACAAAATTGTAATAGCCTATATTGACAGGGTCGTTTAAATCATATTCCGCCTTGATTTCTCCCGTTGAATCAATGTCAATAGTTATTTTCAGTGAATCAACAAATTCAGGATAAAATATTTTTGAAATATTGTAAGGTTGAATTTTGAACATATAGAGAGAATCGGATATTAACTTCACATTAAAAGTTTTATTGATTTTATAATTATATGGTAGTTCACTGTATGATTCAGACTTACAAATATTAAATAAGTAATAGTCATCCTTAACAAATTTGAATAATTCGAACCTGAATTCTTTTACATTATCGCATTTGTTGATAATGGAAATATTGCAGGTCTTTACTTTTGATATGCAAATCGAATGTAAAGCAATCAGAATAAAAACTGTTATTATTAAGGTTTTAATAAGTATTTTCATTTGACTAAACCACCATTAGTTAATAATGTAGCTTATTATTTGTTATTAATTGAAGATAATTTAATAAATATTCCACCGCTTTCCACTTTCATTTTAAAACAAAAAATTTGTAATTTGGAAGATTGTATAAGAATATAATTTGATTTAATATTTATTTGTAGGGGAAGATACCAAATCTTCCCATGTTGAATTTTTAGAGGAGATTCGGAATAAGTGCCAAATATAGTAATAGATGGTCAGAAAATTGAAACTGCCGCAGGCAAAACAGTAATCGAAGCGGCTTACGAAAACGGAATGCAAATAACACATTTTTGCTGGCATCCAGAACTTTCTATATCAGGAAATTGTAGAATGTGTCTCGTCGAAATAGGTATGCCAAAACGTATGCCAGACGGTTCAATCCAAAATGATAATGAGGGAAATCCGGTTATATCATATTTCCCTAAACTGCAGATTGCCTGTGCTACAACGATAGCAGAAGGCATGCACATAAACACAAAAAAAGATAATGTAGTCAAAGCACAAGAAGCCGTCATGGAATTTCTTCTCATTAATCACCCGCTCGATTGCCCGATTTGCGACGAAGCGGGACAATGCAAGCTACAGGAATACGGATATAAATACTCAAAAGGTGAAAGCCGATTCGAGGAGGAAAAAGTTCATGCACCAAAGCACCAATCCTGGGGACCTACAATTGTTTTCGATGCTGAAAGATGTATCAAATGTTCCCGTTGTATCAGGTTCGGGCAGGAAGTCGCAAAGCAGGATGTATTAACATTTGTCAACCGGGGCGACCATGTGAAAATCGAATTATTCGAAGGGACACAATTCGATAATCCATATTCGATGAATGTTATTGATATTTGCCCTGTCGGTGCATTGACAAGCAAGGATTTCCGCTTCAAGTCGAGAGTATGGGACATGAGCTTCAATGATTCGATTTGCCCGGGATGTGCCAGGGGATGCAACATTAAGATTGGTGTAAGAAATAATGAAATCCTGAGAATAGAACCGAGAACAAATCCTTATGTGAATAAATACTGGATGTGCGATTATGGCCGGCTTTCTCAATATAAATTCGTAAATGAAGACAGAGTAACCGAGCCGATGATTCGCTGGAAGGATGAACTCATACCCTGCTCATGGGACGAAGCTTATGCAAAAGCAGAAGAATCGCTTAAGAAATTCATGCCGGAAGAAATCATGTTTATCGGTTCAGGCAGAACGGCTAATGAGGGAAATTATATTCTGAGCAAATTCGCAATGGAGGTTATTAAATCTGAAAATATAGATTTATTCAGTGATATCGATGAATCGTTCAAAGATGATTTTCTGAAGGTCAGCGATAAAAAGCCAAATTGCAGAGGAGCCGTCGAAGTCGGGATCATTCCCGAGAAAAATGGTGTGAAAGTTCAAAACCTGCACGATAAAATGAGATTTAAAAACATTAAAGCGATTTACATAATTACAGACCAGATTGTTCAATTCAGACCCATACTCGATGAAATTGACGATTTGGAATTGCTCATTGTCCATGCATATAATCTTACTTCATTAACAAAAAAAGCAGATATTGTTTTTGCCGCTTCGACTTATGCCGAAATCGAAGGAACTTATGTTAATGTTGATAAAAGAGTCCAGCACCTGACCCCTGCTCTTGTTACCGCTGAAAACTTGAGATTTATGGGTATGAAAATGAGTCGTCTCGATAAATTCGGTGCTTCTAATGACAGATGGACACAGCATAAGCTCAGAAACACACTTCCCCACTGGAAAATTCTTACAAAATTGGCAGAGCAATTTAACGTGAAATGGAATTATAAATCTGCAAAGGATGTTTTTAAGGAAATAACTGAAAAAATCCCTTCATTTGCAGGAATGACTTATGAAAAATTGGATGAATACCAGGGTTTGACTTTAGGTAAGGCAGAACAGCCGGACCCGAAGGTAATTAATTATGAATCGCACGTGATGAAACCGAATTAATTATGAATTTGTATAAGAAATAATAAATATTTTATGTCAGAACTTGTTTGGATATTGATTGAAGCACTTATAAAAGCAGTTGTAATACTGACTATGATATTATTAGCTGCCGCTACGCTTGTTTACTTTGAAAGAAGAATATCTGCATTTATCCAGAACCGTTATGGACCTAACCGTGTGGGACCCTTCGGCTTATTGCAGCCATTTGCAGATGTATTTAAACTCTTTCTCAAAGAAGACCTTGTTCCAAAGGTTGCCGATAAGAGATTTCACCGGCTCGCACCAATTATATCTCTTGGTGTAACTTTAGCAGTTTATTCGGTTATACCTTTATCGAATTATGTTAATATTGATACTGGAGATACAGTTAGGAAAGTATATTTCGGTATTGCTCCGAATGTGAACATCGGGTTCCTTTTTGTACTTGCAATGACATCTGTAGGAGTATATGGAATAACACTCGCCGGCTGGTCCTCGAACAATAAATATTCTTTGCTCGGTGGCTTAAGGTCATCTGCACAAATGATTTCTTATGAGCTTTCGATGGGTCTTTCTGTAATTGGAGTATTATTGGTTTCAAACTATTTCACGACTTCTCAGAATGGCAATTGGACAAATACATTGAGCTTGAATACAATTGTAATGAATCAATCAGGATGGAAATGGAACATATTACTCCAGCCACTCGGATTTATAATATTTTTAGTTTCAGCGTTTGCCGAAACAAACAGGGCTCCATTTGATTTGCCAGAAGCAGAGCCGGAACTTGTCGGTGGCTTTAACACTGAATATTCGGGAATGAAATTCGGTATGTTTTTCCTCGCAGAATACGGGAATATGGCAACATCAGCAGCTTTAATTACTTTATTATTCCTTGGCGGCTGGCAACTTCCCTTTCCTTCACACTGGCTGGGATTGGCTGAAGGTTCTGTGTGGTTAGCTTTGGCACAGTTTGCTTCGTTCCTGCTTAAAATAATTTTACTTGCAATATTCTTTATCTGGGTGCGTTGGTCAATTCCGAGATTCAGGTATGACCAGTTGATGAATCTCGGCTGGAAGATTATGTTACCTCTTTCATTATTGAATATAGTATTGACAGGAATTATATTATTGATAATATGATTATTGGATTTGGAAATCGGAAAAAGAAATGAATATAACTAAAAATACAGAAAATGACAGAATGAATTTTTGGGAGAAAATTTATCTCCCTGAAATCGCAAGGGGAATGGGATTAACTCTAAAGCAAGTATTTAAACCGAAGTTCACAAGACAATATCCCGAAGAAGTATGGAATCCCGAAGGTTCTTACAGAGGGAGACCTGTGCTGGTCAAAGAAGAAGGCGAAAGGTGCGTTGCCTGCGGATTATGCTCGAGGGTCTGCCCTGCACTCGCCATAGAAGTACAGGCAAGCGAGACCGAAAAAGATAAAGAACGCTATCCTGTCAAATTCGAAATCAATATGCTTCGTTGCATTTTCTGCGGTTTCTGCGAGGAAGTTTGTCCCGAAGAAGCAATCGTAATGAGCAAGGATTATCATTTGGTGTTCCAATCGCAGGAAGAAGCAATTCTCGGCAAAGACAAATTGGAGGTCCCTATTGCTAAACTGCAGGACCGGCTGGAATTTTTAAGGCAATATAGGTAAAATACAATCAACAGAAATAAATCTATTGCTTATTATTCATTTTTCTTGAGGATGATTATGAAAAGAAGTATGTTACTTATTTTTTCAATTTTTATTATTGTGGTATTAATATCTGGCTGTGGGAAACAGGGAGAAACTGCAAACATGGAGGAAGTAAAAAAGATGGAAGCCGAATATTCTAAATTCATTGATTCTTTGCTTAAAGTTGTCAAACCGACATATAAGAATATGTCTCTCGCTTACTTTGAAGCATCAGTTAGCGGAGAACCTGCTGACTGGGATAAAAGCGCAAAATACGAGATGGAGCTTAACTCCATACTTTCAAACAAAGAGAATTTTGCAAAAATCAAAAAATTCAAAGAATCCGGTTTGATTCAGGATGAATTAAAAGCCAGAGAGTTACAGGTTACTTATAATACTTTGCTCGGTATGCAGATTGACACATCAAAGCTAAATGCCATGACAAAACTTCAAACCGAAATAGCACAGAAGTATAATAACTTCCGGGCTAAAGTCGGCAAAAAAGAAATGACTGACAATGATGTCGAAGATGCACTCAAAACTTCAAAAGATTCGAAATTTCTCGAGCAGGTTTGGACTGAGCAAAAGAAGATTGGTCCAATAGTTGCGCAGGACATAATTCGTCTCGTAAAAATGAGGAATGATGCTGCAAAAGAGCTTGGATTCAAGAATTATCATGAAATGAGTTTGCGTCTCAGCGAACAAAATCCTGATGATATAAGTAAGCTGTTCGATGAACTCGATGTCCTTACAAAAGATGCATTTAAACAAGAAAAGCAGAAAATGGATTTAATTCTTGCCGTGGGATGTAACATTAAACCGGAAGATTTAATGCCCTGGCATTATCAAAACCGTTTCTTCCAGGAAGCACCGAAAATATATGATGTTGACCTCGACACATATTATACGAATATTGACATTGCGAAAACCGGGCAGGAGTTTTACCAGGGATTGAATCTGCCAATTAATGATATGGCTGCAAAAAGTGATTTATACGAAAAGCCAAAGAAAAACCAGCATGCATATTGCATTGACATTGACAGGGATGCAAAAGACATAAGAGTGTTATGCAATATCAAACCAAATTCGAGATGGATGGAGACGATGCTCCATGAATTCGGTCATGCACTTTATGAAAAATATCTCGATAATAATCTTCCGTGGATTATTAAGCAGCCGGCTCATACATTTACAACTGAAGCAATCGCAATGATGTTCGGACGGCTTGCCACTGACCCCCAATGGATGCAGGAAGTAATCAAAATTAATCCCGAAGAGAAAACAAAAATTGCCGATGCCTGCTTCAAGACTTTACGACTGCAGCAGCTTGTTTTCAGCCGTTGGTCACAGGTTATGTACAGATTTGAAAAAAGCATGTATGAGAATCCCGACCAGGATTTGAACAAACTTTGGTGGGACCTTGTCGAAAAATACCAAATGCTCAAAAAGCCGGCTGACAGAAATCAACCGGATTGGGCATCAAAAATCCATATAGCAACTTCACCCTGTTATTATCATAATTATCATTTGGGTGAATTGCTTGCATCTCAATTGTATTATACAATCGAAAATAAAGTATTGAAGGCAAAAGATAATGAAAAAATCAGTTTTGTCGGTAAACCTGATGTAGGAAAATTCCTGGTTGATAATGTTTTCAAGCCGGGATCCCGATATCCCTGGAATACAATGATTGAAAAAGCAACCGGTGAAAAACTTACCGCTAATTATTATGCAAAACAGTTTGTGAAGTAATTTATTGACTTATTTATAAGGCAGGTATGCGGATTAATCCAAATACCTGCTTTTTTTTTCTAATACAAATAGAACTAAATCCATATCTTTGATATTGAGTTGAATTAAATTTTAAAATATTTAAAAATTATTTCTTTGCTATTCTGAATTATTATTTTAATTTTCTGAAATAGGAACTTTGAAAAACCAAATTTGAATTGAAAGGTTTGTAATGGTCAAAAAATCATCCGTCTCTCAATTGAGACAAGGAAAAGGTGTAAATTCATTAAAGAATGGAGTAAAAAAGTTCGATGAGTTGAACTCTACACAGCTTCGCTGGACATGTCCCGAAACAATGTTTAAATTCAAAACGACTACCGAATTGAAACCGCTCGATAAAATTGTAGGTCAACCCAGGGCTGTAGAGGCAATAAGAATGGGTGCCGAACTGTTTTCAAAAGGTTATAATATATTCGTTACGGGTATTTCAGGTACGGGACGTTCCTATACAGTGAAAAAAATTCTCGAAGAAGTAACTTCACATAAACCGGAACTTTTCGATTATTGCTATGTCAATAATTTTGAAAATCCAGATGCTCCAAGGTTGATTAAATTACCGGCAGGGAAAGGAAAGGAATTTTCTAAATCCATGTCGGATGCTATTACATTTTTGCGTCAAAGATTACCTAAATTATTCGAAGAAGAAAGATACCAGCAGTCTCGAAAAAAAATCCTCGAGCATTTTCAGCGTAAGGAAAAGGATTTACTTCATCAATTTGATGAGAAAATTCAGAAGCATGATTTTGTCAGGGGACAGATTGAAAATGAACAAGGTGTCAGTCAGGTCGAAATTTTCCCTGTTGTCGAAGGCAATGCTGTACAAATAGATGAAGTAGATGCTAAAACCACCGAAGGCAAGATTACTAAAAAGCAGGCACAGGAATTCCGGAAATATTACAAATTATTTCATTCAGAACTATATGACCTTTCGCGTTCAGGAATGAAACTGGTACTCGATATGAGACAGGCATTAATTGATAACGATAAAGCGGCTGCAAAAATCGAAGTAGAAACTATTTTCAATACTATGAAGGATAGGTTTCCCAATGAAAAAGTAAGTATTTATATAAATGAAGTAAAGAAATTTATCGAGGAGAATGTTCATTTCTTTGTACAAATTGATGCTCCTCCTCAGCAAAATCCTGATGATGAATCTTCCCAGGAATCAGATAAATTCAAATTATTTTCAGTAAATGTCATACTCGATAATTCATCATCGGATTGCGCCCCCGTAATAATTGAAAGGTCGCCGACTTACACAAACCTGTTCGGCACCATCGAACGTTCTTATGACGCAAGTGGTTATTGGAAAACCGATTTCACTAAAATCAAAGCCGGTTCGATTTTAAAAGCTGACGAGGGATATATACTTATGAATGCTATGGATGCGTTCAATGAACCCGGTGTTTGGGTAGCACTCAGACGTGTTCTGATTGACGATACACTCGAGATTCAACCCTACGACTCATTCTTCCAATTATCACAGCTCCATCTGAAACCTGAACCGATAGAAGTTAAAGTAAAAGTGATATTAATTGGAGGTTTATCGCTTTATTCTTATCTATATGAATATGAAAAAGGATTCAAAAAAATCTTTAAGGTCAATGCACAATTCGATTATGAAACCGAGAGAACAGATGAGATGATAATGAACATTGCAAGATTTGTCAGTAAAATTTGCAATGAGGATAATCTCCCACATTGCACGCCTGATGGGGTTGCAGCAATTGTGGAATGGGCAGCAGAACATGCCGGTTCCCAGAAAAGAATTACACTAAAATTTTCCGATGTGGCTGATATACTCCGAGAAGCTGCATTTTATGACAGAAACAGTCGCCAAAAATTCATTAACAGGGAAGATGTCGAGAAAGCAATAGAATGGAGACGCAAAAGAAACGATTTGCTCGACGACAAACTCAAATTATATATTCTCGATGGCAGTACACTTATTGATTCCGATGGTGAAAGAGTAGGACAGATAAATGGATTAACCGTTATTGACACAGGAACGATGTCATTCGGGAAACCATCGAGAATCACTGCTTCAATCAGTGTCGGCAACCAGGGAATAGTAAATATCGAAAGGGAAGCTGACCTCAGCGGTTCGATTCATAATAAAGGGGTTTTGATTCTTTCAGGAATTTTCAGGGATAGGTTTGCTCAAAACAAGCCATTGTATTTATCTGCATCCATTGCATTCGAGCAGAACTATGGAGGTATAGACGGAGACAGTGCCACAGCCGCTGAAATTTATGCCTTAATGTCTGCTATATGCAGAATACCGATTAAGCAGTCAATTGCAATTACCGGTTCGGTTAATCAAAAAGGAGACATACAGCCAATCGGCGGTGTGAATGAAAAAATCAGGGGATTTTTTGAAGTTTGTAAAGAACGGGGATTAACAGGAAAACAGGGTGTCATCATACCGTATCAGAACGTCAGCGATTTAATGCTTTGCCCGGATATAATAAAAACTGTGAAAGAGGGTAAATTTCATATTTACCCGATTCAAAAAATCGAAGATGGAATAGAAATTCTTATGGGTTTGCCTGCCGGTGAAATGGATAAAGACGGCAAATACCCTCAAAACACAATATTCGGTTTGGTCGATGCACGTCTCGAAGAACTAAGACAAGCTGCAAAAGACCAGCCGGGTAAAAAGAAAAAGAAGAAATCGAAGAGTAAACCGATTTATAGAGTAAAAAACACTTAATATATTATTTCATTGTTGAAAAATTATATGGGAAAACAAATAAAAATTGCACCCTCTCTGCTTTCTGCCGATTTTGCACATCTGGCAGATGATGTCAGGAAATGTGAACAAGGTGGTGCAGACCTTTTACATTGCGATATAATGGACGGGCATTTTGTACCTAATATCACTGTAGGACCCCTCATAGTACGGGCAATTAAACCGCTTACAAAATTACCCTTGAATTGCCACCTGATGATTTCCGAACCTGAAAAATACATTGAGGATTTTGTCAAGGCAGGTGCTGATTATATCTCCGTTCATGTCGAATGTCAGAATCATCTTCATAGAACTTTATCTTTGATAAAAAGCTTCAATATAAAAGCAGGCATAGCCATTAATCCTGTAACACCACTCAATTACGCTTTTGATGCTGCCGAATACTGCGATTTCATACTTCTTATGTCTGTCAATCCCGGATTCGGAGGGCAAAAATTCATTAAATCAGTTCTGAAAAAATGCGAAATCCTTTCAAATTTCCTTGAAACTAATAAACTCGATAATGTTGACATCGAAATTGACGGAGGAATCAAAATCGAGAATGTTGCAGATATTGTTTCTGCAGGCGCTAATATGCTCGTTAGCGGCTCCGGTATTTTCGATGGCGATGTGGTTTCGAATATCAAACAACTCAGAGCCAATGCTGAAAATGTGAAGTAAAATCCTAATTTTATTCTCTTTAATAATCAATATAACTTTATCAAACTTTATAATAGAAGTGCGGAGAATCTCCATACTCATCCTTAGCAACTGGTCTGCCGGTTGATTCGATTCTCTGCTGTACGCACTCGAAACAATCTGATGTAAATTCATCAATGCAGGGTTTCCCATTATACAATTGGTAATCGTTTCTTACATGAGCCGGTGTAAGCATCGGCATAATCACGTTTGAACCAAACATCAGCCCTGCTTCCCTTCCGAGCGGATACATTGCCTGAAGTGCAGTCGTAGAAGCAATATTTACATCTTTCAATACTATCCTCGCCACAGCAATCATTTTCAAAGCAAGCTCATAAATTTCCCTTTTTCTCACAGAGTATTCATAATAATAGGAATTCATTGGTGTATCACTATGAACGATATAGGGACCCATCCCAAGCATATCTATGTCCATTTCTTTGAAGAATAAAATATCCTTGGCAAGGTCATCAATTGTCTGCCCGGGTATGCCCGTCATAACACCAGTACCAACCTGGAAACCTACTTCTTTCAATGCTTTCAATGCCTTCAATCTTCTCTCATATAATTGAAAGTCAGGGTGTATTTTCTTAAATAATTCAGGATTGCTTGTCTCGATTCTGAGAAGATACCGGTGAGCGCCCGCATCAAAAAATCTTTGATATGTTTTACTGCTTTGTTCACCAACACAAAGCGTTATTCCAAGCCCTTTCGGAAGCTTATCCGATTTTGTTTCTGATTTTATTTGTCTAACAATTGCTTCGACAAAATCTATAAATTGTTCGTCGTTTCTTTCACCGGATTGAAGTACGAGTGAGCCGAAACCCTGTTCAGCACACCACCTGGCAGAATCAATAATTTCATCCTTTTCTAACGTGTATCTTTTGATTTTATAATTGCATTTTCTTATACCGCAATAATAACAATCGTTTACACATACATTTGAAAATTCAATCAATCCCCTCAGATAAACCTTCTCACCAACGTATTGTTTCATTACATCGTAAGCTCTTTGCTGCAATTTTTCTATACTTTGTTTATCATTGACCGAAAGAAGTAATTTTATTTCGTCAATGGAAAAAGAATCATTATTTAATAAATCATCGGGTTTCATTTTTATTCTATATTTTTTTATTCAGTTACAAAACTACAAATCATTGTAATATCGCAATATAAAAACCTTTTTCCCGTTATAAATGAATTTGATGAACAGATTACACGTAAAAACCGGAAATTTTATGAGATTAATAAAAAATTTAAGCATTTTCTTTATTACTTTTTTAATACCTAATTTAACTTATTCAGAAACACAACCATTAATTCTCGATGCCGCACAAAAAGAATTAAACCGTACGATGGATGACCTGAAAGGTAGAGATTTGCCGCCATATTATCTGTCATATTATATATATGATACCAATATATTAAATATTGAAGCAGTTGACGGAAAATTGGTAAAAAATACCGAAAATAAATCCCGGACTTTAGATATTGATTTGAGGGTTGGCAGTTACAAATTCGATAATACTCACATTGTTCGAGGCGAAGCATTCAATATGGGTTCTCAAAGGAATGGATACGAACTTCCTTTGGATGATAATGAACCGGCAATCAGGAATGCAATATGGTTTGCAACAGACCAGCATTACAAGAAAGCAATCGAGAGCTACGAAAGGGTTCTCACAAATACAACAATTAAAGTGCAGGAAGAAGATACTTCGGCAGATTTCACTAAGGAAAAGGGCTATACATATTACGAACAACCGAAATCTTTCAATCTAAACAAAAAAATTTGGGAAGAAAGAATCAGAAAAATATCCGAAATTCTTTCATCTGAAGAATGGCTTTATAAAAACAGGACTTATCTGACGATAGGTATTGTAACTAAGTATTTCATCAATTCCGAGGGGTCTTCCATTACTCAATCGGAAATACGTGCAAACGTTGTGTTGACGGCATCAACCAAAGCAGATGACGGTATGGCTCTGCCGCTTTATAAAGTCTATTTCGCTTTTAATCCTGATAGTTTACCCGACGAAAAAACCATGCTCTTCGATGCAAGGGAACTCGTAAAAACACTGGGTGAACTAAGGACCGCTCCGATTATGAATACATACTCCGGTCCCGCAATTCTATCAGGTGAAGCTGCAGGTGTATTTTTCCACGAAATATTCGGGCATCGCGTTGAAGGACATCGCTTGAAAGACCCTGATAATTCCCAGACATTCAAGAATTTCCTTAACTCAAAAATCCTTCCGGATTTTTTAAGCGTTACATTTGACCCGACAATTAACTACTTGTATAATTTTCCCGTATCGGGATACTATAAATTTGATGACGAAGGAGTTCCTGCACAAAAAATCAATTGTGTGGTCAATGGAGTTTTCAAAAACTTTTTGATGTCACGCTCCCCTGTCGAAAATTTCCCGAAATCGAACGGACATGGCAGAAAGCAAGCAGGGATGAGTGCTGTTTCGAGACAGTCAAATTTGATTGTAGAATCGAATAAAACCGTTTCTGTTGATTCATTAAAAGATATGTTAAGGGTGGAATGTAAAAAGCAGGGTCTGGAATTCGGATTATTGTTCAAAAAAGTAGAAGGCGGATTTACCTTTACATCGAGGTCAATCCCAAATTCATTCAATGTAAACCCCTTGATTGTGTACAAAATTTATGTTGACCGAAAACCCGATGAAATTGTCCGCGGGGTTGACCTTATCGGAACACCTTTGACAACATTTTCAAATATAATTGCTTCTGCAAATAATATGGAAACCTTCAACGGAATATGTGGAGCCGAATCCGGCTCTGTTCCAGTGTCGGCAAGCTCGCCGATGCTACTCGTGTCAAAAATCGAAGTCCAGAAAAAGGCAAAGTCACAGGCAAAGCCGCCGATATTAGCTGCTCCTTAATTTAATTTAGAATATAACCAGGAATATAAAATGAAAAAAAATAAAATAATACTGCCATTGATATTAACTTTGTTTTTTGTCTCTCTCAGAGCGGCACAGACAGATGAAATAATGAATGCTATGAGAGATGAAATCAAAAGGTCTATGAAAGACCTGTATCTTGAATCTTTGCAGAAGCCATATTACATTGAATATACACTGAAAATTTATGATAATTATCACGTTACATCAACACTTGGTTCAATAACAAGTTCATCAAAAGAGAAGAGAGCCGAACTTAATGTTAATGTAAGAGTCGGTGATTACAAATTTGACAATTCTAATTTCTTTGATATAAGTCTCGGACTTTTTGGCAGCACGGACGAAGAAGAAAATTTCAAAAACCGGACAATTCCTTATGAAATTGATTATAAGAGTTTAAGACGTGAATTATGGCTTGCAACAGATGCTGCATACAAACAGGTTGCAGAAATATTATCCAAAAAAATTGCAGTATTGAAAAATAAGACAAGGAAAGATTCAACCCCCGATTTCATACAATTAGCGCCTGAAAAAAATTATGATACTTTCCCTATTCCGCAGTTCAATACAAATAAATTCGAAGAATTATGTAAAAACGTATCTGCAAAATTCATAAAGTTTGATAATATTCAAATTTCTTATGCCGGATTGGAATATATACCCGAAACGGTTTATTATGCAAATAGTGAAGGGAGGGAATTTATCAGGACCAACCTTTACAGTGGCTTCGAAATTATTGCTGCTACACAGGCAGACGACGGGATGCCTCTATATGATATGTATTCTGCTTATGCCAAATCACCTTACGATTTGCCGAGGGAAGATTCATTGAATAAAGGAGCGATTTCAATAGCAAATAATTTAACAAAATTGGAAAAAGCAGCTATATTGGAAGAATCTTATTCAGGACCAATTTTGTTTGAAGATAATGCGGCGGCTGAACTTTTTGCCCAGGTCTTTGCTCCTAACCTTGCTGTCCAGCGTTCCCCCATGACGGAATCCGGAATCCAGGAAAGTGACAGGTATATGGCATTCCAAAACAAAGTTGGTGGAAGAGTATTGCCTGAATATCTTTCGGTTATTGCTGAACCCAACAAAGAATATTACGAAAAGCAGCCGTTAATCGGGTATTATAAAATTGACGATGAAGGAGTATTGGCTCAACCGGTTAATTTAGTGAAAGATGGTTATCTGAAATATCTGCTTTCGTCGAGAGTCCCCTCCAAAAGAGTGAATGTAAGCAACGGGCACAAACGTGGAGGTGCTGCTATGATTAGTATCATTGAATTATTATCGGATAAAAAGCATAGAAAAACAAGGAATGAATTAATTAAACAGTTGTTAAAACTATGCAAGGACAGGGAACTCCCTTATGGGATTATCGTCAAAAAAGCTGCAAATCAAAATATTTTTTATACGACTTTACAAAGGATTGCACCGACTCATCTGAGCCAGAATTATAATCCGCAGCAATTTAATTTATTGCAGATTTATAAAATTTATCCTGATGGAAGAGAAGAACTGGTGCGCGGCTGCGATGCGACTGGGTTTACTCCTCAGTCCTTTAAAGATATTTTAAATGTGGGAAATAAACCTTATGTTTTAAACTTGCTGGCACCCTCAATCACTTCGCCTTATGTTTCAGGAGGTGATTTATATGTCGGTGCATCAGTGATTTCTCCTTCATTAATTTTTGAGGATGGTGAAATTAAAGTCAGTGAAGATGATTTCCCGAATAAACCTTTTCTGCCAAATCCATTGACAGAAGTACAAAGTAAATAATGTTGTTTTAATTATTCTTATTAAATTGCATTTAAATAGTTAACCAATTGTAATTTTTATTAATTAATACATTTAAATAATGGAATCGAACAATAATCAGACAGAAAAAAAGAATTTTGATGGTGTTTTCTACATTGCTCTTTTAATAAAACATAAAATTTTCATTCTTATCGTAACTGTATTATTTTGTGCAGCATCAGTAATAATAACATTACTAATGCCGAATTGGTACACAGCAACTATCAACGCTGTGCCTCCAAAAAAGGCAATCGGTTCATTATTTGAAAATGCAATGTCAAATATATCATCAACGCTGAGAGAATTCGGTTTGACAAGATTAAAAGGTGGACAATCGGATGGATATAGTTACCTGGTTATACTGAATAGCCGGACTGTAAAAGATTCAATGATTAAAAAGTATGATTTGGCAAAAGAGTACGACATACCCGATTCATTACACTCAGAAATTTTATTAGAATTTGAGGATAAACTCGAGATTGGTTATGAAACCGAAGGTAATTATACAATTTCATTAACTGATAAGAACCGCAATAGAGTTGCTGAAATGGCAAATACATATTTCAGTATAGCTAATGGATTAGCAGATAAAATCATGCATTCGGAAGCGTTGAAAAGCAGGGAATATATTGAAAACAGGTTAAATTCAATTGATTCAACTTTAGGAATAATTACTGATTCATTGCAAAAATTTTCAAGTAAAACTTTTGTATTTTCTCCATTGGAACAGGCATCTGCAGTAAGTTCTGCTTATGCAAACCTCAAAGCGGAATTAATTCAACAGGAAATTATGCAGGATTTATTAATTAGCAAATTCGGTGAAGATGACCCTTACACAAAGATTCAGCAGGAATTGATTAAGAAAATCAGGAATAAAGTAACCGATGCAGAGACAAAACCGGGTTTTGCAGGTAATTTCCCTTTAAAGAATGCCGCATCGGTAGGTATCGAGTACCTTCGGCTTTATGCAGAATACGAAACCTTTTCAAAAGTTAAAACCTTCCTGATGCCTTTACTCGAAGATGCTAAACTCGATGAATCAAGGCAGACAATGTCGCTTGTTGTTGTTGACCCGGCTGTTAAACCTGATAAAAAATCAAAGCCGAAAAGGTCATTAATAGTTTTAGGGGCTACATTCGGAGGTTTTACTATTTCTATCCTTCTTGTTCTTTTAGTCAATGGATATTATAACTTGAAGAATAATTATAAAAATTTTATCGAAAAAGACAATAAATAAAATAAAGTGGAGCAGATTAATACAGCGATTCCTGAATCAAACGGCAAACACCGTTTTCCATATTATGATTACAAATTGCCAATCATAGCGGTCATATCACTTGCTATCATGTCATCATTGATGATATACTTCGGTATAGTTAAAGAAAATGGATATATTGTTCTCGGAATAATTATCGGACTAACATTATGTTACTTTTTCATAAAATATCCCAGGTTTTGGTTATATACTATAACATTCTCGCTTTTTATTTTTTTTAGGAAAGGTGAGGAAGGGGTATCAACATTCGATTTAATAACCGGGATATTATATATCGGAACATTATACCCGTGGTTATTCTGGCAAATAGCAGTAAAAAGAAAAAAACTAATTGAAAATATTGGTGATTGGTTCATAATTGCATTTTTCATCCTGTTAATTGGAAACTCATTAATTGCTGTTGCTCACGGTGTAACCTTTCTTGATTGGTCAAGAGAATATTTAATGACTACGTTAATACTTTTTTATTTCCCTTTTAAATACTATTTCAACGATGAAAAACATCTGAAAAGATTATTAGTCTTGTTAGCTATTGTATGCATTTTAACAGACTTTCAACAGTTTTACGATTATTATACAATTGGTATGACTAATGTTGTGTATGCTTATGAAGTACTTGTTTCTGCAAGAATTGACCAAAATTTATATACAGCTTCAACAGCTTTTGGTATTTTATTTGCACTTTATGAAAAAAAGTTTTCATTACGGATTTTATATTTAATTTTCACCGTCATTAATGGTTTTGCACTGATTTCCTCCTTTTCAAGAACTTTTTGGATTATTCTTTTAATTGAGATAGTGTTGTTTCTTTTTATAATTCCGATGAAACAAAAAATAAAATTGATTTACTATTTATCCTTTTTTTCTTTGGCTTTAATAATTACTGTAATGATAGCATTCAAAGGGAACACATTAATAATTTTAAAAGCTTATGAATACAGGTTGACTTCATCAACACAAGGCAGAAAAGATCCTTCGATTCAGGCAAGATTGGCAGAGTACCAGGTAGTATTAAAAAGAATTTCAGAATACCCATTGGGTGGAAATGGATTTTTCAAAGAATTCAGTTTTTTTAATCCGATAAAAAAATCAACATCGCATACAATTACAACTCATAACGGATTTTTCTATTTATTTTACAGAATTGGAATTCCATTATCTCTTTTCTTTATTTTCTTTTTACTTTTTTTTACAATAAAATCATTCCTGCTATTTTTTAAAATTAAAGAAAATTTTTATAAGGTATTGTCATTAGGTTCATTTTGTGGTTTGATTGTAATGATAGTTTCAGATTTCTCTAGTACTCAGTTCAATGTTCGTGATGGAGTATTCGTTTTAGCATTTACCTTTGCTTTTACAACCATAGCCGAAAAAAAATTCTTTGAAAATAAAAAAAATTATAAATTGCAATAAAAATAAAATGATTTTTTATGGCATTTGAAACTTTAAGCGATACTAATCCTGACTTTGCGTCAAAGCAAAGAAGAAATATATTCAGAACGATAACAATTTTACTGGCTATTGTTTTTATCGGCAGATTGGGTTTTATGCAAATAATCCAGGGAAGTGCTTATAAGCTTGAAAGTGAATCACAGGCAGTCAAGCAAGTTGTCGTTGAGCCGTTCAGGGGTGACATTTATGACAGAAACGGGGATATTTTGGTCAATAATGAGCCGTCATTCACTCTCTCGATTACCCGAAATGACTTTACCAAAGAATCATTGATACTGTTAGCATCAATTCTCCAAATGGATACAACCGAGATAAATAATGCTTTGCTGCCTTATAAAAATGTTTCAAAATTCACACCAATCAAATTATTCCGTGACCTCGATTTCCAGAAAACTGCTTTAATTGAGGAATATAACGACCTTCTTCCCGGTGTTGAAATTGTTGTTGACTTTAAACGGCTATACAATTTCTATGGCAATATGGCTCACCTTCTCGGCTATTCCCGTGAAGTTTCAGAAGAACAATTAAAGCAATATCCTTATTATAAATCAGGAGATGTTTTAGGCCAAACAGGATTAGAGAAAGAATATGAAGAGATACTTCGGGGAAATAAAGGAATTAAATTCGTAACGGTTAACAAACTCGGGAAGAAAGTAGCAAGTTTCGACAATGGCAGAAACGATATTCCCTCGAGAAACGGCTTCGATATGTTTTTAACAATCGACAAAAAACTGCAGGCACACGCTGAAACATTATTAAAAGGAAAAAGGGGTGCACTTGTGGCAATTAATCCTAATAACGGGGAAATACTCTCAATAGTCAGCAAACCCGATTACAATCCGAGGGATTTTGCCGGAAAAATTCCTTCAGAATTATACAAAAAACTAATTAACGACCCTGCTTACCCAATGTACAATAGGTCTATCATGTCAGCTTATCCCCCGGGTTCTACCTGGAAAATGCTCGTTGCACTCGCGGCACTCCAGGAAGGAATTATTGATGAGCATTCAACTTTCACTTGCAGGGGTTCTATACAGCTTGGATTCAAAAATTTCAAATGCCACAGCGCTCACGGCACAATAAATGTCCGTAATGCTATTAAAGTATCATGCAATGTTTTTTTCTATGAGACTGCAATGAAACTTGGATTTGAAAAGATGCTCAAATGGGCAAGAATCTTTGGATTCGGCGAAAGGACATTTGTTGACATACCAAGTGAAAGTAAGGGCAAGTTTCCATCCGAAGAATGGTTCGTAAAAAACTTCGGGTCAATGGATGAAATTCCTGCGGGTTACCTGGCAAATTACGGTATCGGTCAGGGTGAAATAGCCGCGACACCTCTTCAAATGGCTCTTTATGCTTCTTCAATTGCTACAAGGGGAATAATGTACCAGCCCCATGTTGTGCGTTATATTCACAATAATATTACAAACAGGATTGAACCAATTAGCTATGATAAGAAAATTATTCCTATTGACAACAGGTATTTTGATATCGTGCAAAAAGGAATGTGGGATGTTGTTAATTCAGGTGCGGGAACTGCCAATTCGGCTTATATTCCGGGAATAGATATTTGCGGCAAAACAGGTACTGCTCAGAATCCGCATGGCAGAGACCACTCCTGGTTTATTTGTTTTGCACCTTTGAACAGCCCCCAAATCGCCTTATGCGTTTTTGTTGAAAATGCAGGTTTCGGAGGAGAGGTAGCTGCACCGATTGCAAGAAATTATCTAATGGCTTATTTCTATCCCGATTCATATAAAATCCTGAGCCCACCGTCGTCAACTTATACTGACCCATTAGATTCGATTAGCAATCAGATTACTGAAAAAATTTATCCGGTTCATTAGTTATTAATTTAGGAAATATAATGACAAAAAAAATTCTTGTGATTGACGATGCAGAGTATATTCTGGAGAGTACGTCAACACTCTTGCGCTTTGAGGGTTATGATGTTTACACTGCTGCTGACGGCTTGACCGGTATCGAAATCGCTTCTAATGTAGCTCCTGACTTAATCTTATGCGATATTTCTATGCCGGGATTGGATGGTTACGGAGTACTCGAAAAAGTAAGAAACCTCCCTAATACAACTACTACTCCCTTTATTTTTCTGACTGCTTTGACAGAGAAAAAGAATATGAGAACCGGAATGGAGAAGGGTGCCGATGATTATATAGTTAAACCATATACAAGAAACGAACTCATTGCAGCTATAGATGCACAATGGAAAAGACATTCGCTCATTGAAAAGCAGGTGCAGGACAAAGTTGATAAAGTAGGTAAAAGTGTAATTTACGCCCTGCCACATGAGTTCCGAACCGTGTTAAATGAAGTAATAAACTCAGCGAGATATATCAACAATTCTGCTGATGGTATCAAACCGAAAGAAGTAAAGGAATTAGCAGAAGATATTATCAGTTCGGCAATGCGGCTCATGAAAATTGCCGAGAACTTCCTTTTTTATGTCAGTTTGGAATCCATTATTTCAAATCCTCAAAAGAAAACTATGCTTCGTTCCTTTTCGACAGCAGAGCCAATAGCAATGGCTGAAGATATTGCTCAGCTTATTGCAGATAAATATGGACGTAGGAATGATGTGAATTTCCTTAATAATGTAACAGGTATTAAGGCACAGATTGCTTCGGAAAGTTATCATAAAATTATTGATGAACTAATGGACAACGCACTTAGATTTTCGGAAAAAGAAACTAAAATTTACATAAATTCCTGGATTGAGGACTTTATGTTTTTTGTCTCGATTAAAGATAATGGTAGAGGTATGTCTCAGGAACAAATATCGAGCATAGCCGCTCTATCGCAATTTGACAGGAGTGTTTATGAACAGCAGGGTGTTGGATTAGGATTGGTTATTGCAAAAAAGCTGGTTGAACTCCACGACGGAACATTTAAAATTGATAGCCGGATTCAATTGGGGACTGAAGTCATTTTTAGCTTACATTTCGAAAAAGCTAACTGATAGTAATGCTGAATTTCATATTTTAAATGTCCAATGTTATGATTACCTCAAGTTCATTGTTGGAATTTCGTGTTATTTCTGCCTCGTGATATGTTACTGCTTTTATATCTTCTGCAAATCCATCCACCGAAATACCCTGAAGTTCTGCATTAATTTGATGTTCCTCCAATTTTGATATTTTCAATTCAGAAAATATAGCTTTCTTCTTATACATAAGCAAAAGTGCTTCTGAAAGGAAATCAATTATCAATGCCGTATCATCAACTGAAATCAATTCAATTTGTTCATTAATTTTTTTTGTACCTTCCGGGAATGATTGAACTGTCAACACTCCGCACAATCCCTTTAATGCAAAATCAAATAAATCGGGTAAATCCTTGCCAACAACTTTAATTCTGACATCTGCGGTATGAGGTAGATATTCGTAATAACCCATTGTACCAAATAAAAGTAAAAATAACAAGGGAACAAAAAATATTTCACATTACTATAGAATTTTCATTCATGCTTTCGAGGTTTCTGATAATCGCCGCAAGAGTTTGTCCTGCTAACATCCCGTCAATCACCCTGTGGTCGTATGTTATAGAGATGTATGCCATATCCCTGATAGCAATTAACGGCTCACCGTTTATTTCCCTTACGACTGGCCTCTTCTGCACTGCACCTATTCCTATAATGGCAGTTTGCGGCTGATTGATTATAGGTGTTCCGAACAATGTACCGAAAGTTCCAACATTAGTAATTGTAATCGTACCTCCCTGTATATCATCCGGATTCAGCTTCTTTGTCCTTGCCCTGCTTGATAAATCATAAATCCCCTGGGCAAGACCGAGTACACTCAGTGAATCCGCATTTCTAAGAACCGGGACAATCAGGTTACCATCAGGCAGAGCAGTTGCTATTCCCAGGTTAATTCTGTTGTGTTTAATAATGTTTTTACCATCCACACTCACATTAACCATAGGAAATTCTTTCAATCCCCTGATTGTAGCATCTGCAAAGAAGGGAGTATAAGTCAGCTTAAAACCTTCACGTCTTTGAAATTCTTCGAGATGACTTTTCCTGAATTTCACAATCTCAGTAACATCTGCTTCACCGACGCTCGTAACATGAGGCGAAGTCTGCTTCGAATATACCATGTGTTCTGCAATTCGCTGGCGAACACGGTCCATCGGAATAATTTCATCCTCTGAACCAACGGCTGCCGGTTGCTGTTCGAATGACGGTTTAGCTTCTTTTAACGCCTGTTTTGAAACACCCTTAACACGGTTATCAATATAATTCAATATATCCTTTTTTGTAACTCTTTCATCGGCACCTGTCCCCTTTATTGTTTCCAATTCCTGCAATGTTACTCCCTCGGCTTCGGCAATAGCCCTTACGAGTGGAGAATAGAACCTATTTCCCATTGTCCTTGGAATATCCTTCATACCTTCTTCCTTTTTCTCAGGTGTTTTAATTGCAGTACTCGTATATGATGGCTGTGGCTTTACTTCAGCTTTTATTTCAACAACTGATGCTTGTTTTGTTGCACCTGTTGATTTACCGGTAGAAATTTTTGCAATTACCTTTCCAACTTCTACTGTTTCATTTTCTTTTGCCAGTAACTCAACAATTTCTCCTGCAACCGGAGAAGGGACTTCAGTATCAACTTTATCGGTTGATATTTCGAGAAGCATTTCATCTCTCTCGATAGTATCCCCAACACTTTTCAGCCATTTAATCACAGTGCCTTCCTGAAGTGATTCACCCATCTTAGGCATTACAACATCAACTACTTCACCTGAAACGGTTGGTTTCTTTTTTGGAGCTTCGGGTACTTTAACGGTTTCTTTTATTTCTTGTTTCGCCGGTTTCTCCTGAGCTCTGGATTTGACAGCAGAAGCATCTGTTTCGATATAAGCAATCACTTTGCCTACCTCAACCGTTTCATTTTCGGCAGTAAGTATTTCTACAATCGTACCGCTTACAGGAGAAGGTACTTCTGTATCAACCTTATCCGTCGATATTTCCAGAAGCATTTCATCTCTATCTATTTTATCGCCAACATTCTTCAACCATTTCAGGACTGTTCCCTCCTGCAATGATTCGCCCATTTTTGGCATTACAACTTCAGTTTTCATATATATTAACCCTTGAAGATTTCAAAATCAAATAATATTTTATTCAAATTTACTATACAAAAATAAAATTTTTTATTTTGGCATTTTAAATAAATTATCGTCAATTTTTGTGTCGGTTTCAACATTTTCAAGCTGCATTGCACTTGCTTTTTTCCCGTTAATATGGTTTTCAACCGTAAACGGAATTAGTATTCCGTTTATATTTTTATGATTCTTAAGATAGGTATCCAATCTCGCTTTTTCTTTACCCTTTGAAACTTCTATTGTAGTTTTAAAAAATACATATTTATCAGCATCAATAAATACAGTCATGCTTTGCTTATCTTTCATAGTAAGTTTTAATTTATATGCATTTTTCCCATCTACCTTTGATTTACCGAGAAGTTTTACGTTTATCCCCTTTTTCTTGTAATCATTAAACGGACTTTCCAAAAAGTTTGACTGAACCTTAAGTTTAGTCAGCATCTCATCGGGCATTTTTTCGGGTTTATTATCCTTACTCTGAGGACTAATGAACCATCCGGTTTTCCCGTCAAATGCCTGAATCATTTTTTTTCCCGATATATCAATTTCCGAACGAATGGATTTCGGCTGTTTAAAAAACATTTTAAAAGGTATTTCAGTTCCCATTCCAGAAATTTTACCTGAAATTTTCATTGATTTAATACTTTTAAGCTTTTCATTGCCCTGGTTCTGCAAAGTCTTGTTTATTATTTCGTCAACATTCTGTGAAAATAAATCAGCACTAATCAGAAATAAAACAGCTAAAATTATTATTATTTTCTTAAACACAATTACTCCGTTTTTTTTAATTTGGATATTTAAATAAATCATTATCAATGTCAGTATTCACTTCGACTTTTTCTATAAGCATTTTTGATTCGGATTCTCCATTAGCTCTTGAATCCATAAAAAATGGTATTTTCAAACCGCCAATATCCCTGTAATCCTTGAAATACGATTCCAATACGTAATCTTCAGACCCCTGCTGTTTGACCACTGTTTTTTGCAATATCTGAACATTATTTATTGAATCAATGTACATATCGGCTTCGCTCGAATCAGGCATTTGGGCAGTAATTAAATAACAATCAATACTGTCAAGTTTTGTTTTTCCTTTATAAATCAGTTTGATACCTCTTTCATTATAATTTGCAAGCGGATGAATCAGATAATAATTCTGAGTCTTCACGCTTGTATATGTTTCAGGTGACATCTTTTGAGCTGTGTTCTGGTCGGCAATTTCATTAATATACCAACCCTCATTTTCACCGATTGTCTGAATTATTTTCTTGTCCATAACTTCGAGGTCCATCCTGTTCATAAAGGGTTTTTTATTATATATGACGAACTTTCCCGTTACACTGCGAAAAGTCATCCTTCCTGTGATTTTCAATGTTTGAATTGTATCCCCGGAACCCCTTTCCAGCAACACTTTATTGAAAATATCATCGGCTTCGGATTGAGCAGTCAATTCGATTACCGAAAGCAACAGAATCAGCAAAAATAAATAAGGTGACTTATGCATAATTATAAATAAAATCAAGAAAATACACTAAAAGATTATAATAAAACGAATATCTGCAATTAAGATTTGATAATTCCTAACCTTCGGGAATAAGCTTTTTCATTTTTACTTTAAACTCAGTAGCTTCCAAACCTTTAATCTCATTTTGTGCAAGAAATTCATCATCAGGCATTTTCTTATTAATCAGCGTCTTTATGATGTTAATTTCCTTGCTTGAAAAAGTTTCCGAATTTATCATGTAATCCTCAAATGCTTCGTAAGTAGATGGAACAATAGGTTTGATTAGTTCCCCCATAGCAGCAGCATAAACCCTGATTTCGTATTGTGCATGGAAATCGAGCCGTAGTTTCAGAAAATGAAGCAGATTATGCAGGTCTATTTTCCAGTACCATTCGGTATACGTAGAAAGCGGAAGATTTATTCTTGCAAGCTCACGCGCAATATCCATATCGAGCATTGATTTGTATTCTTCGAATAATTTTTGTTGAGTCTTACTTAACATTTCATTAATTTCCTCTGCCTGGTATTGTGGTAATACAGAATCGCCCCTTCCCTGCCTGTTTACTGTGTCCTGCGTTCTGATTTGTTCGATATCAGGAATATAAAATTCATCCTTCATTTCCGAATACCTGCCGCTGTACTCGTTGACATTCGCTGTCCTGTGGCGAATCCATTGCCTTGCTACAAAAATAGGTAGTTTAACATGAAATTTGAATTCAACCATTTCAAACGGTGAAGTGTGGCGGTGTCTCATCAGATAGCGGATTAATTCCCTGTCAGCCCTGACAGATTTTGTGCCTTTTCCATAAGAGACTCTTGCTGCCTGAACGATGGAATCGTCGGTTCCCATAAAATCAACGAGCCGGACGAATCCTTTGTCTAAGCAATCTATTCTTTTCAGTAATTCTTCTTTATTTTCCATTAATATTTATCCCCGGTTAGTAGAAATTCAATCGGCAAAATTAATGATGTTTTCCGATATAATTTCAATAATGTGTAAATATTATTTGCAATTTATTCTGTAATGATATATTTTAAATCAAAATATTTAATGAAAATAAAATGAATATTAATAAATTTAGTTTTATAGGTCAATAAATGCCAGAAATTAGTAGATTTCTTGGAATAATTATTTTTATGGTTTACAATGACCATGAACCACCACATTTTCATGCGAGATATGGCAAGTATCATATAAAATTAGAAATTCAGAGTGGTGTAATAGAAGGCAAATTTCCAAGACGAGCATTAAATGCTATAATTTAATGGAACGAACTCAATAAGGAACAATTAATGTTAGATTGGGAACTAGCAAGGCAACATGGGCCATTAAATAAAATTCCACCTTTGGAGTAAAAGTATGATTGAAATTAAAAATGCAAAATACATTGACAATTATAAAATTTGGTTGGAATTTAGTGACGGTACATCTGGAATCGCAGACCTAAGTGAAGACTTATGGGGTAAGATTTTTGAACCATTGAAAGATAAAAATTATTTTAAAAATTTTGCTGTTTCTGAAACAATGAGAACTATATCATGGGATAATGGGGCTGATTTATCTCCTGAATATTTATATGATAAAGTGAAAAATAAAAATTAATGATGATATTATTTGAGGAAAGAGTCCATTGGTTATTATTATTAATTTATAAAATGAACCTTATCAATTTAGAAACTTTTTAGTGATAAATCCGTATGCTTAATTGGAAATGAATGTTTAATATAAATGTAAATAGAAAATGGGTTCAAGATATATTTTTGGAATATGCTTAGTCATACTCGGAATTCTGTTCTTTTTAGACCAGTTAGGCGTCTGGAGCTTCGGCTGGATTATTTCAACATGGTGGCCCCTGATATTAATTATTATCGGTGTAAGCCATCTTGCATCATCCAATAAATCTTTTTTTACGGGAATAGTTATTATTGCCATTGGAATATTACTTCAGGCAGACCAGCTTGATTACCTTCCGGGTGGTTTCTGGAGTTCATTCTGGCCCATGATTTTGATTTTAATCGGTATTTGGATTTTAACTGTTAAGCATCAGAGAAGCAAAAAACATCCTTCGATGGCAGAAGATATTAATATGCTGGCTTTATTCAGCGGAGTCAATCAAATCATTAGTTCAGAAAATTTCAAAGGTGGAACAATTGGGGCATACTTCGGTGGTGCTGAACTCGATTTAAGAAACGCAAAAATATCACCCGAAGGAGCATTCCTGGAGCTTACTGCTGCATTTGGTGGAATTGAGATACGCATTCCTTATGACTGGAAAGTTATGGTTACCGGTACTCCGATTTTTGGAGGGATGGAAAATAAATCCCGGCAGGAATTTCCCGATGGAGAGTTAAGACCAATTTTAAAGGTAAACTATCTTGCTGCATTCGGCGGCATTGAAATTAAAAATTAATAGCTTATTTTTGAATTCAATAATTTTTGCGAGCTGTTAATTTTTATTTCTTTAATGGAACAATCTAATCAAACTGAAAATATAAAAGCCGGAAAGCCGGTAATTCTTAGCGGCATACAGCCGACGGGAGGACTTCATATTGGTAATCTTTTCGGAGCCATCAAAAATTGGGTTGCTATGCAGGATGAATATCAGTGCTATTTCACTATTGTTGACTTACATTCAATTACAAACAAACAAGTTCCTGCCGAACTGAGACGCAGCACTCTCGATATGGCAGCTATGCTAATTGCTTGCGGAATTGATACCGATAAATCAGTGCTTTTTGTGCAATCCCACGTTCCCGAACACGCAGAGCTTGCCTGGGTTCTGATATGCTTAGCAGGTACGGGTGAACTTAGCCGTATGACACAATTCAAGGATAAAGCTGCTCAGCATCCCGAAAATGTCAATGCCGGCTTATTTGCTTATCCTGTCCTGATGGCCGCTGATATATTATTATATCAGGCAGACCTTGTACCCGTAGGTGAAGACCAGAAACAGCATCTCGAACTTACGAGAGATATTGCTCAAAGATTCAATCATAACTATTCAGATACATTCAAGATTCCTGATGCTTATATCCCCAAAACAGGGGCAAGAATTATGAGTTTGCAGGAACCTACAAAAAAAATGTCAAAATCAGATGAAAACAAAAAAGCAACAATTTTTTTGTCTGAAAGCGATGAAGAAATAAAAAATAAAATTAAAAGAGCAGTGACAGATTCTGGCGAACTTTTAAATGATGATTTTTTCAAAAATGCATCAATCAATCATGAATCCCTCATGGATTTCATGAAAAATAGACCGGGTCTGGCAAATTTGTTGACATTATATCACGCATCAACAAATAAAGCATTTATTGAAATGGGAAAGGATTTAGCCGGCAAAGGATTCGGTGATATTAAATCAATCGTAGCCGAAGCAATGGCTGATTATCTTAATCCAATCCGTACGAAGTATAATGAAATCAGGAAAGATGAAAATAAACTTAAAGAACTATTAGCTCAGGGAGCTGAAAAAGCACATTCTGTTGCATTAAAAACTTTGAGGAAAGTATATAAAAAAGTCGGTTTCTATTCACTTTGAATTAATAATCGAATATATTAATTTGGAAAAATGTTTGAATCAAATTGAATTATAAGTGAATCTGGTATGAGTAAAATAAAATACATATTTTGTCTTATTCTGATTATATCATTATTCCCACAATTTTTATCAGCACAGAAGTACTTCAATACGATAACACTTATTAATGATTCGGGTGAAAACGCTTTCGTCAAAGTTGTTGGACCTACTGAATTGCAGGTTGAAGTTCCCAAGAAAAAAAATACTATTGTGAATGTCTCCGCCGGCAACTATTATATTTTGGTTCGTTATGGCAACAACCCGAAGAACTACTTTTATACTAAGGGGGAACCATTCCAGATTACACAGACAGATAAAGAATACACTGCAATCTCCATTACGCTGAATAAAACAGTAAGCGGTAACTATAATACAAACCCTTCGACAAGCGAGGAGTTCGGAAACGCAGACAAGACTCAACATGATTCATTATCCTTAGTTATTCCGATTAGCGAACAATATTCAAATGACCCCGGATTGAAGGATAACGAGCTACTTGTTACGACAATACCCCTCGGTTTGAAAATATTCCTGGCGCCTGATAAAGATTCTTTGAAAACGACAATTATTTCATCAAATCTGCAGATTCAGTCTTCAAATTACCTGATTGACAGCAATAATTTCAAAGGATACTCACCAATTATATTAAAAGATATTAAACCTGGCAAATATCTACTCGCTGTCGAGCCGGTGCAAATTATTGATGCTCAACTCAAACTGAGTGGCATTGATGAATCAATGAAACCTTCCGCTCTTGTATCGACTGACATTTATCCAAGTATGAAACCAAGTGATAAAAAAGGGATGTACGGGGCTATTGTATATTCTTACGAAAAAAGTATTGTTAAAGGTGACAGAATCATAATTCTATCCTTCCCTCATGAATTACCAATTATCAAAATGGAACAGTATTACCCTTCTGCCGATAAATTTGTTTTCGATGATGTAGAATTAAAGAAAGAAATAAAGAAAAGCGGATTCAGTACAAAAGAAATCAACAAAGCAATCGAACTTCTGCATCGCGGAGGAAAAATCCGGCTCAATGGAAAAGATGTCTCTCTTTTCATAGAAATTCAAAATAACGGAAGCTGGAGAATAGGAACACTTCAAAGAACAAAAAACACTGATTAAAAAAAATCTTTTGTTATTATGAACGAATTTATTTAATTTTACTCAACATATTGAGTAAATTATCTCAATATACTGAGTAAATTATTACATTACGTGATTATTTTATGAATTATCAAAGAGTTCAATTAAATAATTTGATTAAAAGAGTGAAGGAAACTCGCAGGTTCATACAAGTTATTTATGGTCCAAGGCAGGTTGGTAAAACAACATTAGTTAAACAATTGATAGAAAAGAATTTAATTACCAGTCATTATGCTTCCGGTGATGCGATATTCAACAATGAAGTAACCTGGATTGCTGAGCAGTGGAATTTAGCTCGGATAAAATTAAGTCAAAATGTGAAAAAGGAATTATTACTCATTTTCGATGAAATTCAAAAAATTAAAAACTGGGGTGAACTCGTTAAGAAAGAGTGGGATTATGATACTTTTAATAATATTCAAATTAAGGTAATGCTATTAGGCTCTTCAAGAGTATTACTTCAGCAGGGATTAACCGAGTCATTGGCAGGAAGATATGAAACAATTTATATCGGACATTGGACATTTTCGGAAATGAAAAGTGCTTTCGGATTTAACGAAGAAGAATACTCTTGGTTTGGAAGTTACCCCGGAAGTATAAGCTTGGTAGAAGATGAAATCAGATGGAAACAATACATTAGAGATACACTAATTGAAACCAGTATTACGAAAGATGTGCTTTTGATGACCCGGGTTGATAAACCTGCATTAATGAGAAGATTATTTGAACTGGGGTGCCTGTATTCAGGGCAAATAATTTCATTTAATAAAATAATTGGCCAATTGCAGGATGCCGGAAATACAACAACTCTATCACATTATTTAACCTTGCTTGATAATGCAGGTTTGTTAGCAGGTATAGAAAGATATAGTAAAAACACACTTAGACAAAGAGCATCTATTCCTAAATTTCAGGTACACAATACAGCTTTAATTTCTGCTCAAAATATACTTTTATTTAATAAAATAAAATCTCAACCTGATAGATGGGGTAGAATTGTAGAGTCAGCTATTGGGGCACATTTGCTGAATTATTCTCTTACATATCAATTCAAACTGTTTTATTGGAGAAAGAGTAATGATGAAGTTGATTTTGTATTATTCAATGACAATAAGTTAATAGGTATTGATGTTACAATTAGTTCGTTACACAGAACATCAGGACTTACGGAATTTAAAAAGGAATTCAATCCTTATAAAATTTATTTGGTCGGAAAAGATGGAATCCCTTGGAAAGAATTTATTAATATCAATCCTGTTGAATTATTTTGATTCTATTCTAAAACAACTTCGGCTTAAAATTCTTCTTGTTGAATACAGATTTAAAAACCGCAAACAACTCCTTCCATCTTATGATAATGAAAATCCCGCCGATGACAAAATATATTATAGAAATATAGATTCTCATTTGCATCCCGGGAAAAAGGAATTGTATAAAGAATAGACTGAAAAGTAGAATTGCATCTCTTATATGAAACTTTAAATTCAATATAATTGCGAATCCCAATATTGTCTGAGCAACAGTCAATAAAAATTCTTCCCCCTGCCTTGCATCGAGCATTAATGAATGACCGCCGCCCCCGATAATATACGCAACAGGTAAACTTCCTATCAGTAAAGTCCACTGATTGATTTTGGACGAAAGAAGTGTCCCGATTGCCTGCTCTCCCTGCGCCCTCCATGCAAATATTACTGCAACCAACAATTCAGGTGCCTCAGTTGCTGTGGGAGCCACCCATTGCACGAGGAGAAACTTATCAATATGAAATTTTGTTCCGATTTCAATCATTGACTCTGCAAACGGCTGAGCACATATATATACAATAATTCCGGCAGTAATAAATAAACCGTTCACTGCAAAAAATCTTTGCAGTTTCGTAATAGAAAGAAATCCTTTGGTTGTTTCCCGTAAGTGCGGCTCTCTCTGCTCACCGCTCGAAACAACAATCATATAAACGAAAAATAGTGTTATTAGGACCAGTGAATCAATAATCGAAATCCTATGAAGAAAAATTATAAAGAAACAATAAACGCTTGAAATACCGAGGAAAGCAAGTTCCAGCTTGGCTTTGGGTTCTAATTTCACCTCGACTTCTTTTTTCCCCTTTAATCTTTTCGACAAAACAAATGCAAAAACGACCGCTGTCCAACCAACTCCAATCAATAGACGGTTGCTCCCTGTCATATTAGCTGCAGCATAATGAATATAATCCGGATGGCTCCCTGCCCTGAATGCAAGATATATATCAACAGCATATTCAGGCAATACCGCAATCAATGCAAGAATTGCTATCGCTAAGCTTGCCGATATATCAATCTGAGCCGCTTCTGCCGCCCATGTCAACAGCACAGCAGCTACAACAATTCCAAATCCAAAAATGATAGAAGAAAGGATTGGGTCTGTGTGAATATTAAAAATTTTAAAGACTATACTTGGAACTGATAAAAGAACAACTGATGTAATTCTTACAAAAGTCTTTTTGAACATTATATACCTAAACTTCCTGTAAAATCATCTGGAGAATGATTTATATAGCTACCAACATTTAATTTTCAATCATAAATATTTCAAAAAAACAAAACTATTGAAGTTATTGTTGGAAAAAAAATTTAATTTTTCAATTTATTTTAGTATACAATTTTAGATTCTAACATATAAATATTGAGTATTATTTGAACTTCCTATACTATATGTTTGTGTGTATTCCCATTTTATTTCATCATAATAAATAACAACAGAAAAAGTAAAGTAAAGTGGCAAATTATTAAATGATACAAAACCTGAGCTATCAGTCATCTTAGATTCATGCTTATAAATCAGTAAATCATTCAAAGTCATTTTCTTTAATTCCTGTGAATTAAATGATTTTGTTAATAAAGCCACATTAATATTAGCAATAGGTACAAACGGATTATAATTTTTATAGCAAATAAAATTTAAATTTCCAATTTGTTCAAATGGCTTTAAAGGAACTGAAAGATTTTCTCCCCCTATAGCCATAAAATTGCGCTGGTCAGAAAAATATAAAGACCCCTCAGGAATCTGACAACTAATTGAATACAAACCCTCAATTAATGTGGTTTTAAACTCTCCTTCATTGTTAGTAGCATCTTCTATTATTTTACTTGAATAATTACAATTCAATCCGTTATAAATTATTAGACTTGCTCCCGACATAGGAGTGCCGTCCCTTTTGAATATTTTGACTGTTATTTTTGCCTTGTTATCTATTGTATTATTATATGTTATTCCGTTATCACATCCGAAAATCATTAATAGGAAAGTTAAAAGTATATAAAATGTAAATTGCTTTTTCATATTTCACCTCATACAATAATTGAAATAAAACAAAGTTTTTTTAATATTCTATACCAAGTCCGATATTAATTCCATAATTATATAAAAAACCAACCCTATAATTAGTCCTGGTTTGCCCGAATACAATGAAAGAACCGTCAGTTCTAATTAAATTAAAATATCCCGAAATATATAAATAATGATGCATATTTAAATCATATTGTATATTTGCTCCTGCACTCATACTGTACAGGTAATTATTCTCGATACTGATGTATTCGAATTCTTTACTTTGTCCGGAGAATTTTTTTGACATATATGTTTTATCGAATTTTACAATTCCGAGTTCGAGAAATGAATTTAATAAAAATTGACTATATTCAAAATAATAATCCTTACTTTTTATTATATTGATAATGGTTTTTAAATTTAATTGATTGTAACTATATATATCATCATCATAATATCTCCATTCAATATGAACAGGTTTATCAGTTGATTTGAAATAAAGCTCACCCCAAACATAATTCAATGAAAAATAAAAATAATTCATTAGCCTATATCCTATTTCCAAATTGTAAGAGATTAAATTCTTTATATTTACATAGTCCTTTTGAATCCCGCTATAATTCGAGTGGTAATGAATCGGAATTTCATTTAAACCGTTAAATAAGTAATTATAAGATCCCGATACAAAAAAACGGTTTTGATACAAGTCATCAAATATCGGTTCATACATACTGTTCTGTATTATATTCTTTAATGTATCATTTGCAATCATTTCCAAAACCTCTGGTAATGGTTTCAATTTATCATCATTATCTCTAAGAACAGATAAATCCGTCATACTTTTTCTATTTTCTGAATACAAAAAATGATTGCCTTTGATAACTGGATATTCTGCTTCTTTTACAGAATATACTTCATTGTACAGAATAATTCTTGTTTTTGCTTCTACATTTTTATAATACAACCCCTCTTCATACTGATAAACACACAATCTCTTATCGTCAAAAAACAATAATTGACCGGTAATTGAATCTCCATTCATTAATTTTAAATTAACTTTATCTGCATCGGAATAATAAATTGTATTGACTTTCATCCAATCTCTAATCAAAGAAACATCAATATCTAATTTTGTAGGATTTTTTCTATTAATTATTTTTTCAAAATTTTCAATTACTTTTCTTAATTCCAGTATATTATTTTCTTCAATTTTAATTTCATGTTGACCATTTTCGGTTTGTATTAAAAAATAGTTTCCGCTTATTTCATCATTTAATAATTGAGCACTGATAAAGCCGTTCGCGTTAGGAAACAACCCAAAATAATCCCTTTCAATTTGTGATATTTCGGTTCCAACACGTTGGCTCAGTTCGATTACTTTTGGCTCTTCTCCCAGCATTTCGGAAGTAATCTCAAGCATAAAATATATGATTATGAGTAAATATGTTTTCATACATCCAAATCAATATGTATTTTGGAATAGTGATTAGGATGTCAATTTTCATACCATTCATAAGTGCTTGGTAATTAAAGATGAATATTTTTGAGGGTGTAAATTTTTCTTGTCAGTTTTTGTTCAAATGTAAAATAAATTTCACACTAAAATAAAAAAATTATCCCCTGCCAAGTGTTAATCCTGGCAGGGAAAAATAACAATCATTCAATTAAGCCGCTTTCTCTTTCACAATAATTCCTGTGAGCCAGCCGACTATTCCATAAATAACAATCGAACCGATGAACCAGCTAATTGCCAATTTGTAAGGAATAGGGAACATTGCATAAGTTGCATATCCCATCCCGACACCGGCTACAAATCCATAAGTCAAGCCATACCATACGCCGTGAAAAGGCGATTTTGGGTTAATCAGTTTATAGTAAATATAAACGAACCCGATTGATTGCAGGAATGCAACAACGTACATCACCCACATCAGCTTATCCATATCAGGACGCCAAATCGAAGCAGTTTCTTTATAAACAGCTCCCAGAATTAATCCGTGCAATAGGAAGTCAAGGATTTCGATTGCAACAAACACAACTATTACTGCAAGTAAGTATTTTTTGAACATAATACCTCCGAATATTTGTTAGAAAAAGATTAACTAATTATTCTATAAAACAGAATACCATTTTCTGAATTTTTTTATCACTCCTCTCCCTTTTCAAACATGCTTATTCCTGTCAGCAGCACTTTCGATTTTGGTAACGCTTTAACCAATACATACTCTGTGTTCGGTAAATCTGTCCAGCCGGTATAAACAGTGTCACAGTTAATCATAATATCATACCGCTTGCAATCATTTCGGAAAACAATTCGAGTCGGTTCGTCAATTTTAGCTTTGTATTGAACTAAGTTTACAGGAGATTTACCCTTTTCCTGAACTAAAACGCCATTAGTGGAATATGTTAATAAAATTCCGGGATGCTCTTCATTCTTATTCGATGCACACCGGATTGCAAACCATGCGCCTTCGCCTTCTTTTAAATCAACGGTAATATCGGAAACGAGGTCGGTTATTCCCGGTTTCTTCAAAGCAATAAATCCTCCGTCATAAAGCATTACAGAATTATCATTAATTACATCTACTGTACCGTAATCTGACATAATCAACCCGGAGATTAATTCCCTATTGCTGAGATTCAACGAGAACTGCTCATTTACACATGACGATAAAAGAATAAATATAATAAAAAATAATTTGTATATTTTCATATTAATCCTGTCTTATTTGTCCTTAAAATATCTCAGATGTTCAGGGAAAAAGATTCTGTCGAAAATACCGATACTGAGACCGATATAAGGTCTGGAAAAGCTCATTGGTTTACCGAGTTGTCTCATCATATCCGAGCCGAACCGCCTCACTGTCGAACCGCTTGCATATCCGACAGCTAAACCGAGGTTAATTCCTTCTGTAACTCTTAAATTCAAACGTCCGCCTAAATGAAAGATTTCCGACGGATAATAATTATATTCAATAAATGGCTCGACAGACAACTCATCCATTATTACGGTTTGCCAAATACCCAATCGAAGCGGCAGAATTCCCATTCCCCATTCATCGTTGCCGAGAACTATGAAATTTATAAGTGAAGTCCCTGCATATAGTTTCCAGTCAAGTAAAGGCAAAGCAACGCTTGCGTTAGCAAGTCGAAGTATGTAACCTGTTAACAGAGTCGAAGAATTATTAGTATTATATATTGATGATGCTCCCGAATTTAATAATATCATTTGTGTCAATCCGATATCCCATGAAGAATGTTCATGGTCTTTCCATTCCCTGTAAGTCTCGGGGACACGGTTAAGGAAATCAAGAACTGAAATTCCAATACCAAAATAAGGAAAGACCGATGTTACTGATTTAATAGTTGAAGAGTTAAATGCAGGGCTCATTTTCACCTGAGGACTGCCTTTGGGATTTTGCCCTGCAGCTAGTCCGAGATAAGCTCTGACATTTAATCCACCTATTGAACCCACATCAATTGAACCGGCTAAATTCAAATATTGAGAAGGATACCATCCTATACCGGTATGTGCTGTAATTGCAATATATGGTATTTGTTCTCTCAGGAACCATCTTTTTCTGATGTATAAAGGTGCAATACTTGCAAGCGCATATTCGGTACGTGCATCGGGCATAATGATTTCCAAGCCGCTCGTTCCGTAAGTCCAATCTTTAGCATCCCTGAACCAGCGTAGCCGCCACTCAACAACTCCGAAGCGATACAATCCTCCGCTGAAGATTTTACCCGTACCTCCTGTATAAGATGTTTTCAGGTTTTCGAAATCCGGAAATACCCCAAACATTCCCATTCCTGCGGCATAATTGGAACCACTTCCGATTAATCCGACACTTTCGAACAATCCGAGCCGTATGAAATTCGGGTATTCTCGAGTTACAGTACTGTCCCTTTGAATTAAGTCCCGTTTGGATTCCACGGTCCTCGATGAAGAATAAATAATGCCATTATCCCTGTTCCCCGGTGCATTCTTGTCAATATATGATGTAGTCGTATCCATTTCCGATATTGTATAAATATCAGTCTCTGTCCTCGAATATGAAATGCATCCCCAAAACTGAGAAGAAACCACTATTGTAAAAAGAAGAAATAGTAAATACTTTTTCATAATGCATCTTTATTATTATTTATAAAATCTTTTTCAAATCTAATTTCTATGCTAATGTTTCACAGAGTATATTAGAGAATGAAACGTCTTATGACATCTTTCAAACTTTTAACATTGAAATTTATCAATAATCCAATTTGGCACTTTGTCAACCTTAGATATGTTAACATTTGTGCCACATGAATATCATTTATTGCATCAATAGATTTAATCTCAATAACAACTTTGTTATCCGCAACTAAATCTGCCCGATAGCCACGTTCAAGTTTAATCTCTTTATATACTAATGGAATTTCTTTTTGTTTACTAACAGAAAAACCTTCTTTTGTTAATTCATAAAACAAGCACTCTTCATAAGCAGATTCAAGCAATCCAGGACCTAATACTGAATGGACCTGAAAAGCGAATCCCAATATTTTCTCCGTTAACTTATTTATATCCATTTTTAAAATTAAATTTGATTTTAATCTCCGTGAAACTCTGTGATTTACTCTGTGAAACTCTGTGATACAACAATAATTTTTATTGAACAAGGCTTATACTTATATTTCACAGAGTCCCTAAGAGTTTCCCATAGGGTCTCACGAGATTATTATTCTACACTTACATCTAATGAAACGAATCCCTTCAATTCAGCATGTAACTTATCCCCATTCTTGATTTCACCTACTCCTTCAGGTGTACCTGTAAAAATACAATCTCCCTCGCGCAATCCGAAAATTCCGGATAAATAGGAAATCAATACGGCAACGCTTCTCTCCATCTCTCTTGTATTTGTTTGCTGTCTCAATTCACCGTTTATTTTCAATTCTACATCAAAAACCGGAATATTATTTTCAAATTGAGATGCTGGAACAATCTTTGATATAGGTGCTGATGTCCTGAATCCCTTTGCCACTGCCCAGGGATGACCGTTTGTCTTTGCCTTGTTTTGTATATCACGCAATGTTATATCCAAGCCGACTGCATAACCGGCAATATAATTTATTGCATCACTGGCACTCACATTATCACAATCCTTCCCAATAATAACTACCAACTCAACTTCGTGATGAGGCAAATTAGAAATCTCAGGTAATATTACTTTTCCACCGTCAGGTGTATATGCATTCGGTGGTTTAAGAAAAATAATCGGGTCTTTTGGTACTTCTGAACCCATTTCTTTAGCATGTTTTGAATAATTCTGTCCGACACAAAACATTGTGCCGACCTTCATTTTTCTTCCGTCTGAAAATTCGTAATCCATAATCATTAATGTATCATTTGCTTGTTAATCTTTAAACTATCCTTCTGTTTCGGCAACATAGGGAAAATTATTTTCGGTTTATTCACTTTTGTTCCGGTGTCCTGTGGCGGACCTTCAGGTTGTCTCTCTGCATCGAAATTTTCCGGACTCGGTGTAATCTGAATATTCACAGGAGCTGCCAAATCGGTTGAATCTCTTGTATAACTGAATTCTTTCTGCTTGTAGGGCAGCTTCGGGTCATTATAAATTTTATTCATAAGGATTCCGAATATCGGAGCCGCAGCATTAGATGCATAGCCATACCCTTCTGTGAATGTTACTCTCTGGTCATCGAATCCTACCCATATAGCACAAACCAACTGAGGTGTGAATCCTACAAACCACGCATCGGCAAAATCGTTTGTCGTCCCGGTCTTTCCTGCTGCAGCTACATTTTTGAAGTATTGCCTTATTTTAGAACCTGTGCCATAATTGACAACTGCTTCCATCATATATGTCATCTGATTCGAAATCCTTTTATCCAGTACATCTGTTGCATCTCTCGTTTTTCCCCGTTGCTGAACTACATTCCCAAAATGGTCTTCCACTTTAGTAAGGAAATATGGTTTTACGTGAATACCCTGATTCGCAAATGTTGAAAAGGCGGATGCCATCTCGAGGGGTGAAACTTCACCTGCACCACCGAGTGATAATGCAGGCAATGGATACAAATCAGACTCGATTCCCATCCTATGTGCAAGATTCACAACCTGTTCGGGATTCGTTACCTGAGTAATCAATCTCGCCGAGACAGTATTGATTGAAGCAGCAAGTGCCTGGTACAATGTTGTCGTCTCTCCCGGTTCGCAATGCCCTGTTCCTCTCGGTTCCCATACCTCCTTTGTTTCGGGATTTGTATATGTGTAAGGACCACATTCTATTACACTCTGGGGATTCATCCCCATACCAAGCGATGAAGCATACACAAACGGCTTAAATGACGAACCCGGCTGCCTCCTGATTTGTGTAACGTGATTCAGCGAATATTTCGCATCTGCGTGCTCCTTCATAAATTTTGATGATGCTCCTACCATACCGAGAATTGCTCCTGTTATTGGGTCTAACACAACTACACCGCATTGCAGTGTTGTCGCAGAATTTTTTACAGAATCAATAAATCTTCGGTTATTCTTTAATGAATTTGCAATTTCACTTTTCTTGCTTTCGTTTGCTGCAATATAATCAGGGCGGTTCCTGATTGCCTTGTTTATCAAATCATTAAGCAAAGTTTTATGCCCTCCCCATGACCATGACCTGTTGAAGATTTGCTGGTATTTTGTCAGGTGTTCTTCTACTGCTTCTTTTGCATACCTTTGAATCCTTGAATCGAGAGTTGTGTAAACGACTAATCCGTCCCTGTACAAATCATAACCCTGAATGCTGTTTTCCTTACTAAGTTTTTGACGTATCATCTCCACGAAATGCGGAGCAAGCTCTGCAGTCCAGAATCTTTTATCTTTGCCCATTGCGAGATTAAGTGGCTCTTCCGCAGATTTAACATATTCGTCATCCGAAAGAAATTTCTCATCTCTCATTAACGATAGTACAAGATTTCGCCTCGTTATTGCTCTCTCATAATTAACTATTCCGTTATACCTTTCAGGTGCTTTGAGCAATCCGACAAGAAATGCACATTCGGATGTTGTCAGTTCGTGAGGTGATTTATTGAAATATACCCTGGATGCAACCTGTATTCCATAAGCCCCTCTTCCGAAAGCAACTGTGTTGATATACATTTCCAAAATCTCATTTTTGGTATATCTCTTTTCAATTTGTATGGCTGTAAATGCTTCGCGGATTTTTCTTTTTAGTGAGTTCTCGGGTGTGAAATAAAGGTTCCTTGCTAATTGCATCGTAATTGTCGAAGCTCCTTCCTTCGTTCTGAAAGCAAGTGTATTTTTTATTGCTGCCTTAAAAATTCTTGTTGCGTGAACTCCCCAATGCTCCATGAATTTTCTGTCTTCGACAGCAATAAGTGCATTAATGAAATCGGGTGGGATACTGTCGAACGGCAACGATACCCGTCTCTCTATATAAAAATGGTCGAGCAGTTCTCCATCGGCACTGAATATCTGAGTGGCAAAATTCTGCTTCGGATTCTCTAATTGGTCAATCGATGGCAATCCATACGAGACTACACTCACAACATATATAGCAGTAATTAAAAGTACTGCAAAAAAAACTATCAATAATATTATAAAAAATTTTTTTGGTGTCATAATTCTAAATTAATTTCATTTTCATACTGTTAAATCAGGATACCCCTCTCAAGAGGGGATTTATTAATATTCTAACTCTTATTCACTCTCACAAGTTCCACTCTCCTGCATCTTTTTCGCCACATCTTTATATCTTCATCGGGACGTTGAGGCAACGGCTCAAGCTCTCCTGCTGACTTTCCTTCAAGTAGTTTTGCCGGAACTCCGCGTTTGACAAGCTGCGATATTATAAAATCAACTCTCCTTTGCCCAAGCTGTTTGTTGTATTCCTCAGTGCCAACATCATCCGTATGACCATAAAAAATAATTTTCTCAAGATAATCCTTCCCTTTTATAATATTCTCAGCCAATATATCTATTGATGTTTCCCATGTCATCGAAGTTTCTACTCCATTGCTGTCGATAGTGTACCGGTAAGGATTCATATACTCATCAGTCGGGAAATTTATTCTCAATGTCAAATTCTCAGGAATGTATATATCTTTTTCTATATAGGTCAACGTATCTGTCGGCTCCACCCTCATCGAAAATGCGTCGAAGAACAAATCCCTCGCCTGTGCTACAATTTCATATTCCTTATTCTTTTCGAGCTTGACCTTATAATCACCCTGCTTGTCAGATGTAGTTTCGGTGTATAATTTTTTTTCGGGCATTTGCTTCACAGTTATCTCAGCATCAGGTACCGGTTCTTTCGTCGTTGCATTAAACACTGTACCTTCGAGTGTATATGTAGGAGTAACCTGAGGCACTTCCGGCTCCTTCTCAATTTTCTTTATTTTTTGTGCTATTTTCTTTGGAACTATATTTTTGATTCGGACATAAATATCGAACCCACCCTGCATCATCACCAAACCACCTTCACCCGCCTTCTGATTCGATGAATAATACAACAGTGAATCGGTATCAATCGGACTCGTCGGGAACAATTCATCGGCACTCGTATTTAGCGGTGGTCTCAAATTCTCTGCCATTGAAAACAAATTTTTCTCTCTTAATGACTGCAAATCACCCCTTTTAGCATAATTCCAAAACTCAGGCGATATCTGTGAAACAAATATATCATAGCCGCCTACAGTTTCAGGACCGGATGATGAAAAGTAAAGTTCCTTTCCGTTTTTCGATACGAAAGGTGTCAGTTCATCGCACTGGCTGTTAATCATATCGCCGCAATTTATCGGTTCGCTCCAGCTTCCGTCCGTCATTTTCACAGAATAGAACAAATCATGTCCTGTTGTACTCATATTAATGTCAGATGAGTAAAAAAGCACATTGCCGTCAGGTGAGAGAGCTGGCTGTGATTCCCATGAATAGTTTGTTTTGTTAATTGTTTCACCTGCAGATTTCATTCCTGTAACCAAATTACCCTTGAATTTTCCGAAATAAATGTTAGAATTTCCAACTATATCTTCGGATTGTTGACCTGAAAATGCAACATCCTCTCCATTAAACGAGAACGCACCGTAACTGCCTTCAATCGGTAATCCAATACCCGATTCCATTGTCCCTTTGTCGGGGTTTACCATTCGGACTAACATTGCCTTCTGTTGATTGCCATCCGAATAAGTCAGTGCTGCCCTGTTATTTGAATAAAAAGAGAGCGCCCATTCATCGTTCGGTGTGTTGATTTGTTTCACCTGTTCGAATGACCAATACCAGTCCAGCTTTTTAACGTTTTCATTGCTTGTGTCGTATGGTGTTCCGCTCCAATCCCTGTGCTGACAGTTCTGTTGGGGAGGTGGAGGACAAAAAAGCTGTTTCGGTTCGGTTCGCCACAAGGCACATCCCGACAAAAAAGCAATTGTCAAAAACAAAAGTAAGCGATTGAATTTAATAACAGTCATATTTACCAGCCAATCAATATAAATTGCTCATAATAACCTGAACTGCAATTTATACAATTTTTAAGATTATGAAAAATGCAATTATTAATTGCTTTAATTTATCGGGAAAATTTGAAGTACTTTAAAACCCCACATTCAACTTCACCGCCTCTTTCAATATCCTCAAATATTGTTCCTTTGGGATTTCCACTGCTCCGAGTGACTCGGTAAATTCATTAATAAATTGTGTGTCGGGAAGAATAAAACCTATTCGATTTGTTTGTTTAGAAATATAGATGATTAAGCTATGATGCCCTTGATTTATAAGAGTGTATTTTTTCCTGTTGCTCTAATAAATTTGTCCATTTAGCTTTTATTTCATCAAATTCTGATTGTTTAAAGTTCGGGTCTGTTCTTTGACGATACATAGCATCACGAATGTCTCGAACCATTTGGACAGCATCGAAATATTTTTCATTTTTATTTTTCATTTGTAATGTCCCTCGGACTTCTTATTTCCAAAATTTTATATCCATATTTTAAATTTATAGAATTATATAACCTTATTTTATTGTAATTAACAATATGTTTGAAATTCCAACTTACAAGCAAAACAACTTGTTGAATAGTTGCTATTGCAATATGTTGAGTATCTGCAAAAGAAGACTCACCAACAATTTTTGCATTTAAGTAATAACTTGATAATTTTTCGGCTTCTTCAGTCAGTTTTACAACATTAAAATTTGATTGAGGAATTGTTAATAATATTTCTTTAATATGTTCAGGTGCGAATTTCAACTCGAATTCAGTAACTTCAGAAATTATAGCTTTATTTTTCCTATTACAAAATCATTAATAAGTATATTTGACCAAATTTCAAATTCAGGGTCATAACATCCTCCAAATACTGAAGTATCAACATATATTCTCATGTTTTTATCCTAAATTATATAAACCAAATCTCAAAACCTCACAGGCAGTTTCACTGCAATCTTCAATATATTCAAATACTGTACCTTAGGTATTTCCACTGCTCCGAGTGACTCAGTAAATTCATTAATAAATTGTGTGTCGAGAAGAATAAAACCATTTTCAATTAAATGTTCAGCTAAATGATAGAATGCGGCTTTCGAAGAGTTGCTGACTATTGAAAACATTGACTCTCCGAAAAAAGCACCTCCAAGAACCACTCCATATAGTCCACCGACAAGCGAGCCTTCCTTGTAAGTTTCAACAGAATGTGCATAACCGAATGAGTGAAGAATTGTATATGAATCAATAATCTCCTGCGAAATCCATGTGTCATCTCGTTGACTGCACGCTTCTATTACCTGCCGGAATGTAGTGTCAATCCGAAATTCAAATCCTTCTTTCTTTATTGATTGGCGGACAGAACGTGGCATTTTTATTCTATCAAGTGGAATGATTGCTCTCGGGTCGGGAGAATGCCAAAGAATAACGCTCTCTTTGCTTTCTGCCATAGGAAAATACCCGCTTGCATAAGCATTCAGCAGGTATTGCGGCTCAATAATCGTTCTTTGTGTGTCTTCTCTCATTTTAATTTTATGAACTTCTCTACTGTATGTTGTGCCCCAGTCATTAGCTTTATGAAATAAACACCGTCCAGCAATGAGTTAACGTTTGATTCAATAATTTTATTACCTTCATCCTGAAACTCATTAACAATAGTTTTAACTTCATTCCCGAATATATTGAAAACAGAAATTTTTATGAATGAAAAATAAGGGACATTATAATCAATTTTTATTGATGAAGAAATGGGGTTGGGAGAGATATTAAATACTATGTTACTTGATACCGATTTATCCTCAACTAAAGTAAATTTCGGCTCCCAAATTATGATGCAACCCCCAAAATCACTACTTACAAGCTTTTTACTATCAGGAGACCAACTAAGTGAAGTAATACCATTTTGATAACCATGAATTATCTTTACAATAGACCAATTTTGAGTTTCTAAAAGATATATATCCCCAGAATTTATTGCTAAGGCAAAAATTTTCCCATTTGGGCACCAAGATATTGAACTGATTTCATTATAATGAAATCCTAATTTTATGACTTTATATTCTGTTCCTTCAACAGCATCCAAAATAATTATAGTATTATCTTTATATGCTGCAAGATATTTACTATCGTTGCTCCAAGTTATTTGATTGATACTATTATTTACATAAAAACTTGTAAATTCATTAAGTTTATTTAAATTATTTCCATCCCAAATTTTAATGTTTCCGTCAAAATCAAAACTTGCTAATTTTGAACCATCTGGACTCCAATCAACTATCTTAATTTTATTATCGTGAGCATTAATACCAATAAAATCATCGGGTTGAACTGCTGTTCTGATGGTAATATAATATTTGTTCCGCTCTCCATAAATACCAAATTCCCCAGCATCAGCAATTATTATTCCATCTGGTTTCCAGTCCATAGAATAAATTTGACTAACATAGCAATCATCCCTAAAAAATAATTTATTAAGAAGCGTATCAAGAATATATATCATACCATAACCACTGCCATTTATCCAAGCGTCTCCACATGCAATCATAGAACCATTAGGGCTCCATGCAATATCATACATCAAATAAAAAGGTGAATTTTCACGAATTAATTCACCATTCTGCGCATTCCAAAGCTTTAATTCATCCCCACAAAATAATTCAACTGAATTTGATAAAATTTTTAGACCATCTGGGCTCCACTTTACTACTGATCTACAGTTGAGGTAATTATTAAATCTATCAATAATTTTACTCGTTGAAATATCTTTTATCAAAATATTAACTCCGTTATAATAAGTTAATAGTTTACCTTCAATATTCCATATTGTAGCACAATCATAATAATCATTACATAATATTTTATTAAAAGACCAACTGTCAGTATTATAAATTTCAATATTTTTACTTGTATATGAAGCACAAGCGAGATATTTACCATCAGGGCTGAAATTTATATAATTAATATCATTATGAAAAAATAAATCTTGTATCAAATTTCCATTTTCAGCATCCCATAAACTTATAATTGTATCATTGTAACTTGTAATAATTACTTTATTGTCAGGGTTCCATGTTAACGAATTAATTAATTGGTTTTTAAATTCTTTAGATGTAATTCCATTCCTGTTTTCCATATCATATATTTCAATATACTCTTTAAATATTGGATCACTATTTATCCTTGTAAAAGCAATTTTTTTTCCATCAGGGCTCCAAATTCCAAATTCATATCTTAGTTCTTTATTATAAAACTTTAAAATTTTTCCCTTATTTTTTACATCAATGACTACTATTGTATCTCTATACCAAGTAAGAATTTTTGTACCTTCAATATTCAAATCAAATTGAGGTGGTATATGTATTGCATCAGTCTCAATATTATCTAACAATTCACCCGTATATATATTAATTATTTTAATATTGTTTTCAATTGTTGATATTGCAATTCTATTATTATCAGAAAACCAAACAAATTTACTTGTATACCAAAATGAAGTATCAACTATATTATTTATAAGTTTATGATTCTCAATATCCCAAAATAATAATCCAGCAGAGCCAAATGTTGCCAGAATTTTTCCATTAGGGCTGTATTTGAAATCATTTAATCGCCCATAGCTGAGGAACATTGACATATCTTCAGATATATATGGCTGGGCATTAATTTGCTGATTAGATATTATGCAGATAATGAACAGAAATGAAAGAGTAAATTTCATCAGAAGAATTGTTGCTGATTTCATAACAGCACCTACTAATTATTAACTAGCAAAAATGATTTTATTTTTTGTTACCTACTTATAATATAAATGACACATCAAACCCAAAAAAGTCTCAAAAAAAAATTAAAAATTAATAAATCAAAATTCCAATTATATCTCCACCATTCAAAATTAAAAGTCAACGTTATTTAGGACAGCACAATTAGTAATTAGTAATTACTTCCTCGGTGTATCCGGCACTAATTCAAACTTCTGCCAGTCCCCGATTTGGTCGGCATCCGCTTTCAATCCGAATCCACCACCGCCTACTGCCGTAAGGTATTTGCCATTGTTTGCTTTGAGTGCAAATTTGTTGTTCTCCAATTCGATATATTCAAATATCTCGTTACTGCCAACTCCCCTTCCGCTTGCGTTTGCCACACCCTTGTCAATTGAAAGGAAACTCCCGTTATTGCTTTTAAGAGCTATTTTGTTTTTATTCACTTTTACAAATTCAAAGTTTTCGTTCTTTTCCTGTTTTTGTCCATTCACAACTATTTTATCTCCGCCACCATTTACTGCACTTATAAAGTAACCGTTGAATGATTTAAGCCATGCACGCCTCAGTTTCAGCATCTCGAACACTTCCCATTCCAGGATTTTATCGCGGTTAGCAGATACTTCATGTTCACCGCCTCGAATCGCAGTTATATACTTGCCGTTTCCACCCTTCAATGCAATCTTGTTTTCATCCAAATCTACAACTTCAAAAATTTCCGTTTGTCCTATTGAATCTTTATTCGCCTTAATAGATTCTATATTATCGGCAACACTAATATACTTCCCTTTTAATGTTTTTAGTGCAATCTTATGGTCACCGGTTGGAATCACATAGAAAATTTCCAATCCACCGACACTCTCCCTGTCAGCAAGTATTTTCCCGCCGATTTTATCATCTGCACAAAGGAAATAACCTCCCGATGTACGGAGTGCAACTTTGGCAAATATTGATTGCATGTCCTGGTATTCATCCTGCCAGGGCAGTTCGGATTTTTTCGGCAAATCCAGAACCGGGTTTCTGCTGTCGGCAACTCCCCTCGAAGCAATGTCCTGGGTTTGATTTTGTGTAATATTTGTTTTAGTGTTTGATGATAGAAAAACAAAATCACCTTTGTCTAAATGCGGATTTCTGATTTTCCCATATTGTGGATGTTGATTATTCCTCGAATAATTAATTACTTTCTCGGTTAAAAATTCACCCAGTTCAGTTCCGGTAATGAAACCGTCTTTATTTATATCTGCCTCTCCGTCGAGACCCGAAACAAGTTGTTGGCGGAACACACTTTCATCGGGAACAGTTTCTTCCGCACTGCCCGATGAAATAAACTGCCTGACCGGCTTTCCTGTTTTGTATGATATATTCTCCGGTATAGCCCTTGTTATTGCAAAGATAGAACCCGAAAAACATGCATCGAACAAAAACAATGCATGCTTTGCCTGAATCTGCTTTGCATAGACTTCAATTTGCTGCATCGTCATTGCATACGACAGGAATGATGCCTTATCTACGTTCGGATTTGCTGCATCAATAGGAACTATATATCCCATCTCTTCGCCATAAGATGTTTTGATTGTATGCCCATGTCCGGCGAAGTAAAATATGAGACGGTTCTCCGGGTCCATACCGTATTTATTTATAAAATCTCTGTATGTTGCATCAATCTGCTTGTGGTCTGCATCAATGACTGTGAAAACTATAAATCCCTGTTTTTCGAGTGCCTGCCTGACCGCATCAATATCCTTCTGAACTCCTCTCAGTGCGGGCCAGCCGTTATTATAATGAACTTCACCGACTATCAAAGCATAGCTTTTGTTGTATAGCTGTACGTTTTGTCCCTGTTCATTCGGCAACAAAATTTGTGAAAATGTTATCGAATAAAACATTAGCAATGTTATTGCTATCGAAAAGATGTATTTCAGTTTCATAACATAGCCCCCTAAAAATCGTTAATGCAACAATCAGGAATAATAAAAACCATATTAAATTATAATGAAATACGAAAGTTTCCAAATAAAATTTTGTATGTTCAAATAAAAAAAATCCCATCCTGCTCTCAGCAAAATGGGAATAAATAAATTTTGAATTTTTCAATTTTCAATAAATATCAAATATTTAATTTCAAATGAATAAATGAATTTTGTTTATTATTGAAATTTTAAGTTCTACTTTTTAATTATTTCATTTCAAATTCATTTTAAATTTTAAATTTTAAATTGAAAATTATTTTAAAAAATGCTAAGATTCCAAATATCTCTCGACCTCCCAGTCTGTAACACGAATGCGAAAATCATCCCATTCCTCAGTCTTAGCCCTGACATATTTCTTCATCATATCCTTGCCGAGAACATTCATCATCAATTCACTCTTCTGCAACGCTCGAGTCGCATGCCAGAGTGAATAAGGGAGAACTTCTATATTGTGCTTTTCGAGTTCAGCCATGTCAAATTCAAACACGTCCTCTTCGACAGGACCCGGAGGCGTCATCTTGTTTTTAATTCCGTCCAATCCGGCTTTCAGCAGAACCGCAAAAGCTAAATAAGGATTCGTACTCGGGTCGGGACATCTGATTTCCAACCTCGTTGCCTTATCCTTGCCCGGACTGTACCTCGGCACCCTCACAAGGGCTGAACGGTTTATCTGTGCCCAGCAGATATATGTTGATGCTTCATACCCCGGCACAAGGCGCTTATATGAATTTACAAGAGGATTCAATATCGCACACATGCTCTTCACATGATGCATCTGTCCCGCAAGATACTGGTATGCGATTTTTGATAGTTTGTACTTGTCCTTTGCATCGAAGAATAAATTAGTCTTGCCATCGAGTGAGAATAAACTCTGGTGAACATGCATCCCGTTCCCATTCACACCCGTTATCGGCTTCGGCATAAATGTTGCAATTAATCCATGCTTTTGTGCGACCGTTTTGATTAGCGATTTCATTGTCATTACCCGGTCGGCTGTGGTAAGTGCATTACCGTATTTGAAGTCAATCTCATGCTGTCCTGGAGCTACTTCGTGGTGGCTTGCCTCGACCTCAATCCCCATCATCTGAAGTGCAGTCATCATATCGCGGCGTACATCGAATCCCAAATCGAGTACCAAATCGAAATACTTGCCCCTGTCGTGCGGCTCAATCTTTTTATCTGTGGAAGTCTTAATCGTCCCATTCTCCATCTTGAACAGGAAGAATTCAAGTTCGGGTCCAGTGTTGAAATCATATCCCATTTTTTCAGCTTCCTTCAGCGTTTTCCTCAGAATATATCGCGGGTCACACTCGTATGGCTTCCCATCGGGTGTATATACGTCACAAATCACTCGTGCTATATTTGTGCCGTTGTGATTCAGCCATGGAACGACTGAATACGTGTCCAAATCTGGTTGCAAAAGCATGTCGCTTTCATATATTCTCGTGAATCCCTCTATTGACGAACCGTCGAACCATAATCCGTCAACCATCGCATCTTTGAATTTGCCCGTCGGAATTGTAACACTCTTCGCCATTCCCATTATATCGGAAAATTGAAGATTTACAAAACCGACATTATCTTTTTTAAGTTTTTCTGTTGTTTCTTTTACTTTGTCGCTCTTTGCCATGTAGCTCCCCTTTATTAACAAGAAAATGGTAAATTGTCTGTACGATTCTGTAAGCACCATTTTTCTGAATGGTGGTAGGATTTTATTTTTATTAATATCAAATTATAAATCAAATATAATTTTGATGCTTAAAAATTCATCTATTCAAAATTTATTGAAAATTAAAAATTTCAAATTGAAAATTCTTCAAATAACTATCTTATCGAGCGATGATTCAAACGGCACCCCTTTTGGTACGGGCGAAACATCCTTCCCGAGATTCAATATTTTGGGTTTGTAATTCTTATCTTTGATTTTCTCCTGCAAAAGCATCAAACCCCTCAAAATGCCTTCAGGTCTCGGCGGACAACCAGCAACATACACATCCACAGGCAGGAACTGGTCTATTCCCTGTACAACCGAATAGCTCCGGAACATTCCCCCTGTCGATGCACAAACGCCCATCGACATCACCCACTTCGGGTCAGGCATCTGGTCATATATTTTTCTTACAACCCAAGCCATCTTGTATGTTACGGTTCCCGCAACCAAAAGAAAATCAGACTGCCTCGGTGTCATTCTGAACACTTCCGAACCGAACCTCGATATATCGAATCGCGAACAGGCGGCACCCATCATCTCTATGCCGCAGCAAGATATCCCAAGCGGCATGGGCCACATCGAATTCTTCTGTGCCCACTTCACTACCGATTCAACTGTCGTGGTAACGAAGCCCTGTCCGTCGAACATTTTCTCTAATCCCATCTCAACGCTCCCTTCCTAATCACATATATGTATCCAGCCAGTAGCAGCACAATGAATAATATCATTGCAACAAAAGCAGTAGAGCCAAGCTCCTTGAATTGCACTGCCCAGGGATACATAAACACAATCTCAATATCAAACAAAATAAAGAGTACCGCCACCATGTAAAACTTAACGGAAAATCTCTCTCTCGCTGTTCTGACAGGAGGCATACCGCTTTCGTAAGTACTCGCCTTTTCCTTAGTCCTGCGTCTTGCACCGAGGGCTTCCGCAGCCAAAAGAAATACTACTCCTATGCCAAAGCCGAACACTACCATAAAAATCAGCGGTATGTAATCTGTCAACATCTATTAACCTTATTGAGAATTTCAAACTTTTAAAGCTCAAAATTATTCACTTTTCTATTCAAAACCAATTTATACACTATTAAAACGCTAAAATGTGGAAAAAATTTGCTTAATTTCTGAATTATGATGCATGTCATTCCGAGCAAAGCGAAGAATCTTCTTAAATCATAAATCGTTAATCTTTATTCTTAAATCCTAATCACCCTTCCTTGAGGAAGAACAGGTTGTAGTGCAACGGAAATCCCGATTCATCGGGAGTAGGTGTATAAATCAATCACATTTTTTCTTATATTTGCTTTCGCTTAACCTTATTATTAATTCTGAAAGTGTAATATGTCTGCTCCGCAGAAAATTATTCAGTTAGTCGAAAGATTTGAGAATAACATCAAAAGTTACAGGCATTCCGCATATAATGAAACTCAGGCACGCCGTGAATACATTGACCCTTTTTTCAAATCACTCGGATGGGATATTGACAACGAGCAGGGTTTGGCTGAAGCATACAAAGATGTCATTCACGAAGATGCTCTGAAAATCGAGACAGCGACAAAATCACCTGATTATTCTTTCCGTATCGGAGGCACACGTAAATTTTTCGTGGAAGCAAAAAAGCCCTCGGTTGATATTGAAACCAATGTTCAGCCTGCTTACCAGCTTCGCCGTTATGCCTGGTCTGCCAAGCTTCCGCTCAGCATTCTCACTGACTTCGAAGAATTTGCAGTTTATGATTGCCGGCTAAAACCCAATGTTGATGACAAGCCCTCGACGAGCAGAATAATGCTCCTCAAATTCAACGATTATGTTGAAAAATGGGATAGCATCTATGATATTTTTTCTAAAGATGCGATACTAAAAGGTAACTTCGATAAATTTGCCGAAACAAGCAAAGGCAAGCGTGGCACTTCCGAAGTTGACGATGAATTTCTGAAAGAAATCGAGGGCTGGCGTGAAATCCTTGCAAAAAACATTGCAATCCGAAATTCAAATCTTTCAAACCGTGAGCTTAATACAGTCGTTCAAAATACAATTGACCGTTTAATCTTCCTGCGTATATGCGAGGACAGGGCTATCGAGGAATACGGGCAGTTGCAGACCATGCTCAACGGTACAAATGTTTACCGCAGGATTGTTAAAATTTATTACAAGGCAGACCAAAAATACAACTCCGGCTTGTTCCATTTCTTTGATGAAAAAAGCAGGGAAGCACCCGACACAATCTCAACGAAAATTGAAATTGACGACAAGCCTCTTAAGGATATAATCAAGCGTCTTTACTATCCCGAAAGTCCCTATGAGTTCTCTGTTATTCCGGTTGAAATTCTCGGCAACGTTTACGAAAGGTTTCTCGGTAAAGTAATCCGTCTGACTGCCGGACATCAGGCTAAAATCGAAGAAAAACCCGAAGTCCGTAAGGCTGGTGGTGTCTATTACACTCCCAAATATATTGTTGATTACATTGTCGAAAACACAGTAGGCAAACTGCTCGAAAACAAAACCCCCGAACAGGTTTCAAAACTGAAAATCTGCGATCCTGCCTGTGGCTCCGGCTCTTTCCTTTTGGGTGCTTATCGCTGTCTCTTAGACTGGCATATCAGCAAGTATATGGAAAAGCCCGACAAATTCACAAAAGGAAAAAATCCTCCAATTTATCAGACAAAAGAAAATGAATACCGCCTCACCATTCAGGAGAAAAAACGAATCCTTCTCAACAACATCTATGGTGTTGACATTGACTCTCAGGCTGTCGAAGTAACAAAGCTCTCTCCTGACTTCCGCACTGGGACACCCGAAAATTTATTACAAATTGAACATTTCCTTTAAGTATAGTTGCTCTTGATTAAGGTAAACTGTTTCAATTATATTTTCCTTGTTAAGAGGAG
>SCSM01000025.1 GCA_004322215.1 Bacteroidota bacterium
ATTTGAATAAAAAACAATACTATCGTTATACACTTTTACTTCAGTTGGATGGAAGATTACATTAAATTCAAAATACTTACCCGGATTGATAATTAATGAATTAATAGTATCAATCTTAGGCAGATCTGTTATAAATACAGTGTCACCCGGAACAGAATATCCTGTTAATAACAAATCAGAATCCTGAGAGAAATTTTCAATTTCCAAAGTAGCTTTTATTGAATCCTTAATCTTTATATCCTTTTTACCAAAATCATAATCTGAAGCTGAAATCATCGACTTCGGTTTCTCCAAATCATTAATATTTATCCAATAAATATTATTCGGGTGAATATCATCAGAGTATCGTGCAAAAAAAGTATCCCCATATTTTTTAAATGTTTCAATGATTTTACCATTATTTGGGAAATTTATATACTTCCATTTACTTCTGTCATAAATATTGTTAGTAAAGAATAATGTATCTTTTATAGCAATGAAAATCGTATCATTACTATTAAATATTCCATTATTTATTAATACCTCATAATCATTACCTGTTTCTTTGTATGAGTATATTTTGTTTATCGTTCGAGTTCCAAAATCCAAAATTTCTAATATTACATTTGAATCTATAAAATTAAAATTGAACATCGCAAGTGCAGGCTTATTATCTATTGTTATTTCTTTGTAATACAAAATACTGTCTGCATCTGGATATTTTTTTATTAATTCCCAACTTAATCCTTTATCTGATGTGTATCTAATTTCTCGAGTAGAGTCTATTGTATTAATACAATGTATTATAAAAGTATTTGTGTCTTTAGCATAAATATAATTTATTACATAATTTGAGTCTTGATATTTACTAATCAAATCAAGGTCATTATTAAAAATAAGAATTTTTGTAAATCCTTTTTTATAATAGCTATAAGATGTTGTTATATAATTATTATTAATCTTTTGGATATTTTGAAAAAATGATAATTTGGGTATAAGTGGACTTGGTATAGAAGTACCAAAATTAAATTCAGTTATATCAGAATAGACAAAAGTCTTTCCATAATCATGAGATATTATTGCTTTAACATCCTGGTAAGGCCAATAACTCCCAATAAAAAACAAAACTGAGTCTATCTTATTAAAGTATTTTAATTTTAAATAAAAATAATTTTTGTATTCCGGACATATTTTAGTATCAACTCTCGGCTTGAAAGTTAATCCATTATTTTCGCTAATATATAACTCATTATATAATTCACCATAATAGAAACCATCATAAAAAAGATAGGTTGAATCATTTATTATGTCTGGAAGAGAATAAAAATTACCGCCAGAAAAATCGGAAATAACTTTAAATTCGTTATCATTTAAATCAATAGTTAAGATTAACTTTTTATTACCGACAATTATCAATTTATTATTTACAATTGTAAAATCTTTGGGCCTGATGTTAGCAGTAACATAAGTATCTTCTAATTCCGATATTTTTTCAGCCGAATCTTTATTTATAACATTATATAAAAATAAGGTAAAGTTTTCTTTGTTCGGATAATAATTACGTGGAAATTTAATGAAATAAATTTTACCATCAATTAATTTATAATTATCTACACTATCATAAACAATTTGTGCAGAATTAAAATCCTGTGTTTTGTATATTTTATAACCTACTTTGGTATAAAAATAATTCGAGTCGAGTTCTATCTGAAAATAACTATCAAAAGATGAATCTGATATAAATTTTTTTAAATCAATTGTATCAACTATAGCAAGGTTGGAATCAAATCTTAAAAATCTTGCAGAATCTATTGCTGCAATAAGGTAATTTTTATAATATACAAGTGATTTTCTGTATTCATATTTATATGCAGAACCCAATGGCATTGAATATAGTTTGAACTCTTTACTTATTGTAAAGTCATCAGATAAAATTTTCAAATTACTGTCCGACCTGATAAAATATCCTTCAGGATATTTTATTACAGCTAAAATTGAATCATTTAAATTTGTAACTAAATGCCAATTCAAACCTTTATCATTTGAACGGGCGACATCACCAGCATCGTTAAATGCAGTCATTATAGTATCATCCCAATATATTTTTATAATTATACCCCTATCGAATACCTTAACTTGTTTCCATGTATTTGCAAAATCATAACTGATAAGCATAGAGCCATAATCCCCGAAAGCAATGATTGTATCATTCTTAGCTTCAACTCCCCTGAAATTTATTATTAAGGGTTTGATTTCAAATTTGTTTGATAATGCTTGACTTGTATAAGAACACAAAATATAAGTGATAATAAAAACAAGCTTTTTCATAATTTCACCAAGTTTATGTAAAATTCGTATTTAATACTATTGCAAAAACAAATAAAATCGTAAAATGTTACAAAATATAATAAAAAAAATATTTTTTATTTTTTTTTATGGGTGGGGGTAAGCCATTGATTATAAATCAGATATGAAATAATAATTATTACATAATTTTGTTGTTAATCATCACAAGAATCAGAATAAAAAAAAGGAACCTGCTGTGCTAAGACTAACAGGTTCCCCCAAAATTTTTAATAAAACAATTAAAAAGATTCGACAACAAAATAAGTAGGTCCGACATATCTTTTTCCCTTAGGCATTTTCTTGCTTGGCGGAGGTTGAGTCGGATCTGTTTGGTCAGAACCATAAGTCAGAATCCTGTCGGATTCGATACCGTTTTTTATAAAGTAATCTTTTAATGAATTACATCTTCCTTCAGTTATAACTTTATTCTCATTAGGATTCTGGTCATTATCGGGAAAGCACAAAATCTGGAATCTTACACGTGAATTTTTCTGCATTGTCTCGAGAATATCTTTCAGGAAGAAATCCGAGCCGGCTCTGAGCTTCATCTTTCCGAGTTCGAAAGTAGGAACTTTGAGGGGTATTCTTAATCCTTTTGCTTTCGGCTTGATAAGAAAGTCGCGTGAAAATTCTGCATATTTATCAGTCGGCGGTATGTCAACTTCAAAATCCTGCTTGAAATAATCCACATCTCCGAAACGTATAAAATACTTTTCACCGGGCTTTAATCCGGTAATATAATAATAGCCATTTTGTTCAGCATTGCTGATTCCCCTGTAAACACGTTTGCCGTTGGCATCGAATGCTTCCATTTTAATACTGATTGCCTGGTGCGTGATTTCATTAAACACACTACCGGTCAGTGAAACAACCAGCTTGGTTAACTGTGAATGGCAGGGAGAAATCCCGACTACTGTAAATACAGTGTAAATAAAAATCAAAACTGCAATTCTTCGCATATTTTTCTCCTTTATTTAATTTTATCTTTTTTCTTCTTAACCTGGTTAAGGAACCTGACAGTTCCATCGGCACATCCAAGAATAATTATGCTGGCATCGCTAACAAGGTCAACAGACCAAATTTCGACACCGGCATTGAATGTCATAAGGTTTTCACCTGTCTTGATGTTCCATAGTTTTACCGTACTGTCGAGACTTGCAGATACGACTGTTTGATTGTCTTCGGCAATCGAAACGTCCTGTATCAGTTCGTTATGTGCCTGTATGGAAAGTAATAGATTACCCTCGGGCATTTCCCATACTTTGATAACACCTGCCTCATCTGATGAAATCAAAAGCTTGCTGTCGAAGCTGTAAAGAACTGTTAGTACGGGTGCTTCATGTCCGGTTATTGTTTTCAACGGTTCTTTTGTTGTCAAATCGGTTGACCAGATTTTGATTGTCTTGTCATCGCTGCATGAAGCAATGTATTTGCCATCGTAACTGTATGCGACATTATTTGTTGGCTCGGTGTGTCCTCTGAGTGTCTTGATTTCACTTGCTAATCTTGTATCCCACAGCTTAACGGTTTTATCGAAACTTGTGCTTGCAATAAATGTACTACTGTCATCCTGGCTGAAATAAACTCCGATAACCTGATCCGTATGCCCCGTTAAAATGTTCAATTGTTCCCCTGTATTGACATCCCAAACTCTCACGGTCATATCTCCGGATCCGCTTGCCAGCCATTTATCATTGCCCGAAAAAGAAATGTTATTTACCTGTCCGAAATGTCCTTTCAAATGAAGTAATTCTTTGCCCTCGGGAAGACTCCATATCTTAATAGTCTCATCAAGACTGCAGGTTGCAACTTTTGTGTTGTTCTCGTTAACGAAAACCCCCAATACGTCACCGTCGTGCCTGCCTATTGTTTTCATCTCGTATTTATAATCATCAGCCGCAATTGCCATTAGTGCAGATATGATAATTATGAGAGTAAACAATATGTACTTTTTCACTAACCTCATAATTTACCTCAAAAGTTTAATGAATAATTTTCTTTCATCTTCAATAATTTTTATAATGATATATATTTTAGCCGAGCTTTATTTATGTTTCGATATATTAATATCGACGTTTAAAATAAATTTAATATTACTTAAATCTCATCTTATTTAAATGATTTTTAATAAATTTTAAATAAAGTCCCTAAAATTAAAAAAAAATTCGGATTATTGCGAAGGAAATTGAAAATAATTTGAAATTAAATTGATTTTATATGCTTTTTTCAGGAAAAATCAGCTTTGGTATTGTATTTCCAATTTCTATACTGGGATTCTCATCTATAATAACACAACTTGTTGTTTTACGCGAATTCCAATCTGTACTCGATGGCAACGAATTGGTTTATGGTTTGTTCTTTGCTGTATGGATGACAATTACTGCTGCAGGAGCAAAACTTGGAAAATATTTTGAAAGTAATAAAAGTAACCGGTTTGTTTTCATATTTATTCAATTATCATTTGCAATACTTCCGGCGTTTATGGTTTTCTTCCTTCGCTATCTGAGATTTCAGCTTTTTGATTTTGGTGTTAGTCTCAACATTATTGAAATTTTGATTTATGTTATTATCATATTAGCACCCTTCTGTATGGTATCTGGGTTATTATTCACAAAGTATTGTGTAATTCTGTCAAAACAATCCAATGAAATTCCGAAAGCATATTTTTATGAAACAATCGGCAGTATAACAGGCGGTTTAATATTCAGCATTCTTTTGATATATTTATTTAATGTTTTTCAATCACTTTCATTTCTATTTATTGTAAATATAATATCAATAATTTTTTTCACTTTATTCTTAAGGTATTATGGAATTGTAGAATTAAATAAAATTGGTATTAGAAAATACATATTCATCTTTTTGATTTTATCATTAATACCCACTGCTTTCCCATTCCTTACAAATATTGACAAAGAAACTAAGAAATACTTATTCAAAGGACAAAGAATTCTTGAAACAAAAGATACCCCATACGGAAACATCGTTGTAACCGAAACCGGGAGGCAAATTAATTTTTTCAGCGATGGGATGCTGCTTTTCTCAACGGGTAATCCTGTCGTTGCTGAAGAATCCGTTCATTATGCACTTTCTCAAATAAAATCACACAATCACATTTTGTTAATATCAGGTGGAATTTGCGGGCTGACAAATGAAATTCTCAAATATAATCCTTCAACGATTGATTATACTGAAATTGACCCTGAATTAATTCATCTCGGAAATAAATTCACACAATTTTCCTCCGATAAAAGAGTGAAAATCATAAATGAAGATTCACGGCAATTCATAAAAAAGACAAAAACAATTTATAATGCAGCAATAATCTTTTTACCGGAACCTTCTACGGCACAGTTAAACAGATACTATACCTATGAGTTTTTTGTTGAACTTAAATCCAAATTAAACAAACAGGGAATAATTACTACAGCACTTCCCTTAACAGAAAATTATATAAGCAAAGAAGCTTCAGACCTCAATTCATCATTATACAATACGTTGAAATTAGTATTTAAAAATGTTATAATCATTCCGGGAGGAAAAAATTTCTATATTTGCTCTGATAAGCAATTGAGTTACAAAATAGGTGAATTGATAGATTCTGCAGCCATCGATAATATTTACGTAAATAAATATTATTATGATGAACTTTCAACAAAGCAAAGAGCAGAAAATATTTTGAAGTCGATTAGTTCAAAACAAAAAGTTAATTATGATTTTCATCCCATAGTTTATTTTCAACAAATACAATACTGGCTAAGTTACTTCAAAATTAATCATAATATTCTATTGGGAATCCTGATTATACCATTCATTTTTGTTTTGATAAAAATGAAACCTCTGGGTATCGGCTTGTTTGTAAGCGGATTTACATCCATAGCTGCCGAACTAATTATCATATTTGCATTTCAGTTTATTTTCGGTAATGTTTATTATATGATAAGTCTGATAATCATATCATTCATGTTGGGATTAGCATCCGGTGTAAGAATTTTCAAAAGAACGAATAACCTGAAAAAATTTATAATAAGTCAATTTTTTCTTTGCATATATATTACATTACTTCCACATGCATTATTTCTTATCAGAGGTATTTCAGAATATTATGTAATTTCAGTAATAATCATCATACTTCTGACAATTATTGGAGCTGCTTTTGTCGGTATTCAATTTTCATTTGCCACAGGAAATTCGAATAAACAACTTTTGATAAGAAAAAAGAAAAATATATCCACATCGGTAATTGCTTCAGAAGCGTACAGTGCGGATTTATTCGGTTCTGCCTTTGGCTCTCTTTTGATTACTACAGTGTTTCTTCCAACTTTTGGATTAATTAATCTTGGTTTCTTTATTGGAGTTGCAAATCTGTTTAGTGTATTATTAGTAATAGTAACCACAAGAAATAAATAACAATTCCAATAAATTATCAGCACAATCAATTATTATTATAACAATTTTGAAATATAATATTTGAAACAAATCTATTTCAAATTCGTTTTAATCCCTTGACTTTTTCTAAAACAAATGAATAACATGGAACATACAGATAGATTAGGTAAGGAAAAAATAGGCAAGTTGTTATGGGACTTTTCAGTACCTGCAATCATAGGAATGATTGTAATGGCTTCCTATAATGTTATAGATAGAATTTTTGTAGGGAGAGGAGTAGGACCTCTTGCTTTATCAGGAATAGCAATTTCATTTCCGTTAATAATTGTAGTTATAGCATTCGGAATGCTTATTGGTATTGGTGCAACTGCAATGGTATCCATAAAACTTGGTGAAGGCAAGAAAGAAGATGCAGAAATTGTTGCAGGCAATGGATTGATATTAGCAATTTTTATTTCGATTATATTAACTGCATTAGGTTATATTTTTATTGACCCTTTGATAAGAATGCTCGGTGCAACAGGACAGGTATATAAATATTCGCGGGACTTTATCGAACTTGCTTTAATAGGAATAATATTTCAGGCAATTGCATTCACAATGAACAACATAATTCGTGGTGAAGGTAATCCGAAAATGGCAATGTTCACAATGATTATCAGTGCAGTAATCAATACGATTCTGAATCCGATTTTTATATTCGGATTTCACTGGGGCGTAAAAGGTTCGGCACTTTCTACGATAATAGCACAACTTATCGGTTCGGTTTGGGTACTGTCCTACTTTTTTAGTAAAAAAAGCACAATAAAACTCCGATGGAAAAATTTAATTCCTCAGAAAGAAATTGTTTTAGGAATGCTTTCAATAGGAATTTCTCCTTTCATGATGCAATTTGCATCTTCTGTCGTTGTATTAATTGCAAACCGAAATCTTGCATTATACGGTGGAGATCTGGCAATAGCTGCACTCGGAATTATTAATAGTATTTTCATGATAATTTTCATGCCTGTAATAGGAATTAATCAGGGCATGCAGCCGATAGTAGGGTATAACTACGGGGCAAAACAATATGAAAGAGTTTTGCAAACATTAAAAAAAGGAATGTTTTATGCTTCGGCAATTTGTGTATTAGGATTCCTGATAATATTCATTTTCGATGAGCAGATTGTTATGCTATTCAGTTCCAGCGAAGCAAAATTAATTCAGATTGGTGCACATGGAATGAGAATATATTTCCTGATGCTTCCCTTTCTTGGTTTTATAATCATTGCTGCAAGTTATTTCCAGGCAGTTAAGAAAGCTAAATTCTCGATTGTTCTTACTATGCTCAGGCAGGTTATTATATTAATACCTATGCTGTTGATTTTACCTCATTTCTTCAGAATTGACGGGGTGTGGGCTTCAATTCCTATTGCAGATGGTATCACGTCTATTCTTGCTTTGATTTTCCTTTTTATTGAACTCCGAAAACTCAGGTCAATGAAGGAAGTACCACTTGAATTGACAATAGAAGATTAAAATTAAATTTTAGGATAAGTATTTGATTTCAGATAATTTCATTCCGATATTGTAAGAATATATTGTCTGAATTATTTAGATATCATTATTTTAACTTATTCGAAAAAATTATTCTGCACAAAATTTATTTTAGTGACTTTTGCAATTCCCAACTTCACCTATTTTCACTATTTTTGCACATTGTATTTATAATAATGGAAAAATGCTTAAAACAAGAGTAATCCCATGCCTTCTTCTTAAGGATGGAGGATTTGTCAAAACTATTAATTTCTCCAAACCGGGCTATCTTGGTGACCCGCGGAATATTGTTCGGCTTTTCAATGAGAAAGAAGTAGATGAAATTGTCATTCTCGATATTGAGGCAACGAGAAAAAAAAGAGAGCCATATTTTGAACTTCTTAAAGATATTGTTAGCGAAGCATTCATGCCGATTGCTTATGGCGGTGGTATTAAAACAATTGATGATATTAAACAACTTTATAAAATAGGTATTGAAAAAGTTGTAATTAATTCACAATCTGTAAAAAGCCCGGAGTTCATAAAGGATGCATCCGATAGATTCGGTAGTCAGAGTATTGTTGTTTCAATTGACGTAAAGAAAAATTTGTTCGGAAAATTTAACGTTTATATCGAATCAGCAAGAAAAAACAGTAAACTTTCTCCAAACGAACATGCAAAGAGAATGGAAGAGTTCGGTGCAGGTGAAATCATTTTGAATTCGATAGACAAAGACGGAATGATGGAAGGATATGACCTTAAAATGATTAATACGGTAGCTTCTGCAGTTTCGATTCCTGTTATTGCACTCGGCGGTGCAGGAAAATTGGAACATTTTCGTGATGCGGTGAATGCAGGTGCTTCTGCGGTTTCTGCTGGTAGTATGTTTGTGTATCAGGGTATACACAAGGCGGTGCTTATTAATTACCCGGCACAGGAAGAATTGAAGGAATATTTGTTTTGAACAATATGAGAACATATCAGATATGTACTCGCTGCGTAATGGACACAAGCGACACCGGTATAATATTTGATGAATATGGTGTTTGCAGTCATTGCCATCATTATGATTCATTTTATAAAAATATTGCTCCTTTCAATTTATCAACCGGAAAAAGAGAAGAAGTACTAAAAAGTATTATTGATGATATAAAATCTAAAGGACACAATAGGAAATACGATTGCATAATCGGAGTGAGCGGAGGTGTTGACAGTTCTTATACGGCATACAAGATTAAGCAGTTTGGGTTGAATCCTCTTGCTGTACATCTTGACAATGGGTGGGATTCAGAATATGCAGTTAAAAATATCGAATCTTTAGTAAAAAAATTAAATATTGACTTATACACTCACGTTATTGACTGGAGTGAATTCCGTGATTTGCAAAAAGCATTTTTCAAATCCTCGATTATTGATATTGAAATTCTCACGGACCATGCGATATTTGCTGTTATTTATCAGCTTGCAAAAAAACATGGAATCAGGTATTTCATAAGCGGCATTAATTATGCAAGTGAATCTACAATGCCTGATTCCTGGTACAGTGGTTCAAAATTGGATGCAGGGCTCATTAAATCAATAAACAAAAAGTTCGGTTCAAATAAGAAGCTGAAATCCTTCCCAATGATTAGTTTTATGACATTTTTAAGAAATTTTCCCGGATTGAACCGATTTGATATATTAAATTATTTAGAATACGACTATCAGAAAGCAAAGCGACTCCTTATCGAGGAACTTGGCTGGATAGATTATGGATTGAAACATTACGAATCTGTATTCACCCGATTTTACCAGGGATATATACTTCCGGAAAAATTCGGAATTGACAAAAGAAGGGCTCATTTATCCAGTCTGATTTATTCCGGTCAGATGACAAGAGAGAATGCTTTAGCTAAATTGGAACAGGAAAAATATGACTCTGAACTTTTACGACAAGACAAGGAATTTTTCTTAAAGAAACTGGATTTCAGCCGAGAGGAATTTGATAAATACATACATAAACATGGCTGGACTCATACTAATTACAATTCTTACACAAGAATGTTGGAGGAAAATGATGTGTTGAAGTTTATTGTCAAAACTGCTGCATTAATAAAAAAACCCTTTAACAAATTATTCAAATTATCCTAATTTGCATTAATATGTTTTGTTGATTAAATAACAATGAATCACAATGACTCTTATTAATGTAATATGTTATTATTGCGGTTCGAGCAGGAGCAGCCACTTCGATTCCGAAAACGGATTTAATATTGTTAAATGTGATTCATGTGGTTTGCTTTATGTCAATCCCCGCCCTTCGGATGACGACATTGCAAATGGTGCAGAAACCGGATTACACAAGGGTGAACAGACACTCGACCTGACCGGCACATTCAATGATGAACAAGTGCAGCGATTCAATAATATAATTAATAAAATTTATGGGAAAAATGTTCCTGCTGAAAATTCTTCGTGGTTAGATATTGGTTGTGGGCATGGTGAGTTCATGACAGCACTAAAAGTGAAATTTGAAAACAAATTGATTTTGAAGGGATGTGAACCGAATAGTGCTAAGGTTGAATCCGCATTAAGTAAGGGACTCGATGTAGAAGCGTTTTATCCGGAAGAACATAGTGAATCTTATGATTATGTCTCTTTGCTGAATGTTTATTCTCATTTGACAAATCCTTTAAATTCGCTGAACAATTGGAAAAAACTTGTAAAACCTGGTGGTGAACTTTTACTTGAAACCGGGGATACAACAGATTTGACTAAAGAAACAATTGCAAAACCATATTATCTCCCCGACCATCTTAGCTTTGCTACAAAGAATATCGTTATTGATATTCTTAAAAGAGTTGGATTTGAAATTCTCAAAATTCATTATTTTCGTCATCAGGGAATTCCTGAATTGAATATTGTCAATGTTCCTTATGATATCAAAGAGACGATAACCGGTAAGAAGAATATTAAAGAATTGAAAAAATATACAAAAAAATATTCACATCGGGATATGTGGGTTAGAGCAAGGAGAATTGATAATGGATAATTTGGAAGAAGGAAATTGGTAATAGGAAGTGGATGAATGTCATTCTGAACTCGGTACAGAATCCAACTTCAAGTTTTACGAAAAGACGCGAAGAATTCACAAAGAAATCAAAGTTTGAAATTTGTAATGAACAAAATAATTAGATTTGGAATAATAGGTTGTGGTCGCATTGGGACTCGCCATGCTGAGAGAATTGCACAGAATTCAAGGGCAGAACTTGTCTCGTTATGCGATATAAAGCAGGATAGAATAGATGAACTGAAAAATAATTACAAAGTAGAATCATTTTTTAATTATCATGATTTGTTGAAAAATGATAATATTGATGTTGTTTCAATTTGCACTCCAAACGGATTACATTCCGAAATGAGTATAGCAGCAGCCAATTCCGGCAAACATATACTCTGCGAAAAGCCGATGACGATTAAAGTTGATGATGGTAAGAAAATGATTGAAGCTGCTGAAAAAAACAATGTCAACCTTTTTGTTGTTAAGCAAAACAGGTATAATCCCCCTGTTGCAAAGGTGAAAGAAATAATTGATAATGGAATTCTCGGCAAAATTTACATGCTTGTAGTAAATGTTTATTGGAATCGCGGGGCAGATTATTACTCCGAATCCGAGTGGAAAGGCAGATTAGCACTTGACGGCGGAACACTATATACACAGGTTAGCCATTTCATTGACCTTATGCTTTGGTACGGCGGCGATTTTAAAAATGTTGAAATTATTGGCAAAAGAAATAAACATCAGATTGAATTTGAAGACAATGGGGTCATTCTCGCCGAATTTGAAAACGGTGCCATTGGCTCTGTCAATTATACAGTGTGTACTGAAAAAGAAAACATGGAGGGCTCTATTACAGTTATTGCTGAACATGGAACGGTAAAAATAGGTGGTCAATATCTGAATACACTCGAATACGAAAAAATAAAAAATTATAAAATTCCTGAACTGGAGCCATCGAGACCTGCAAACGATTATGGAAGGTATCAGGGTTCAATGTCCAACCATGCTCAGGTCATTCAAAATGTAATTGATGTTCTTCAAAATAACGGCAAGCAGCATGTAACGGCAACTGAAGCTCTCAAAACAGTTGAATTTATTGAACATTGCTATAAGAAAATGAAGGTGTAAAATGATTTCAAAGACGGCTATAATTCATCCGAATGTTAAGCTTGGAGAAAATGTAATCATCGAGGACTTCTGTATAATCGGTTCTCCTTTCAAAGATTATAATAATGAAGAAACTTTTATCGGTGACAATGCTCTAATACGCTCCCACACTGTGATTTATGCAGGGAATAAAATAGGTAATAATTTCCAGACAGGGAATAAAGCAAACATCAGGGAACTGAATATAATCGGTGATAATGTTAGCATAGGTACTTTAAGTGTAGTCGAACATCATGTAGTAATTGAAGATGATGTAAGAATACACACTCAGGCATTCATACCGGAATATTCAATTTTAAAGAAAAACAGCTGGATTGGTCCAAAAGTCGCAATGACAAATGCAAAGTATCCTAAACATCCCGAAGCCAAGAAAGGATTACTGGGACCAACGATTGAAGAAAATGCAAAAATTGGTGCAAATGCCACTATCATGCCCGGAATAACAATTGGGAAAAATTCATTAATTGGTGCCGGCAGTGTTGTTACTAAGGATGTTCCTGAAAATGTTGTGGCTGTCGGTAATCCGGCTCAAATTCTTAGCACTATACATTATGAGTGATATGATAAAGTTTGTTGATTTAAGTAAGCAGTATGATAGTATCAAATCCGAAATTGATGATGCAATATCGTCAGTTATTTCAGAAACTGAATTTGTAGGTGGTAAAAATGTTCGGTCTTTCGCCGATGAATTTGCGAAGTATCTCGGTATTAAGCATTGCATAACTTGCGCTAACGGAACAGATGCAATCGAAATCGCTCTCAAATCACTTGGTATTGGCAAAGGAGATGAAGTTATCGTTCCTTCACACACCTGGATTTCAACATCTGAGGCAGTTACAATGACTGGTGCAAAACCTGTCTTTGTTGATACTTTATCTTACTATTATACAATCAACCCCCGGGAAATTGAAAATCATATAACCGGGAGAACTAAAGCAATAATTCCGGTTCATCTGTTCGGGCTGCCTGCCGACATGGATTCTATAATGATGATTGCAAAAAAATATAAATTATTTGTCCTTGAGGACTGTGCCCAGGCACACGGAGCTAAAATTGACGGGAAATTGGTCGGAACATTTGGCGATATTGCAACTTTCAGCTTTTATCCGAGTAAAAACCTGGGTGCTTATGGTGATGCCGGCTGCATTGTTACAAATAATGATGAATTATCTGAGAAAACTAAATTGATTGCAAATCATGGACAGTTAATAAAACATGAACATAAAATCGAAGGCAGGAACAGTCGCATGGATGGTCTGCAGGCAGCTATACTTTCAGCAAAACTTAAATATCTGAATGATTGGAATGAAAAAAGAATTAACAATGCAAAATTGTATAATGAATATCTGAAAGATATTTCGCAGGTAAGAACACCTTCAACAATCGAGGGATTCACTCATGTTTATTATGTATATTGTATTAAAACATTGGACAGGGAAAATCTGAGGGAGTTTTTAAACTCGAAAGGCATCGAAACAACAATTCATTATCCGAGGATGTTGCCGATGCTCGATGCTTACAACTATATCAATCAATCACCCGGTGAATTCAAAATATCTTATGAATACCAGCCATATATTTTATCACTGCCAATGTATCCTGAATTAGCCGAAGAGGAAATTAATTACATTTGCGATACCATTAGAGAATTTTATTCATTGAAAGTATAAGGATGAATTGAAATGAATAAAATCAGGTTGTTCAAAGCTGGTGAAATTTACCCGCGATATTTGGAATACTTCTACAAAAATGTACCTGATGCAATAAAACTGCCATACAAAGAACATCTTGCTAAAATTATGTCAGACAGCTTCTATTGGGCTGACTTCTGGAAAGTCAATCTCGAACAAACCGGGAATTTCACTGTTGAAGAGACATTACCGAATAATAGGTTTTTACAAAACCAATGGGCAAAAGAACATTCTTTAACCGTTTCAGAAGACAATTGGTTCTATGAAATACTCGATGCTCAGATTGCAGAATTTAAGCCGGATATTTTTTTTACGAATGAATTTCAGATCAAGCCGGAATATAAAGTTGAAATCAAAAAGAAGCATCCTTCGATTAAGATTATTATTGGCTGGGACGGCATTATGAGAAATGATAAAAATTTATTCCAGGGATGTGATGTTGTTCTATCTTGTGTTCAGGAAAGTGTTGATTATTATAATGCAAATGAATTCAAGGGCTATTATTTCATCTTTGGTTTTGAACCGGAAATATTGAATAGAATAAAACTAAGGCAGCCGATATTTGAATCTACTTTTGTCGGTTCTCTCTATTCATGGGGACATTCTCAAAGATTACGTCTTGTAGCTGAATTATCGAGAAAAGCACCCTTTAAAATCTGGGCTTCATCCTTTGCTCCTACTGATAAAAAAGGTTATATGACGGAACAACTTTCGAGAATAAGAAGAGGAAAATTCAAAGATTTGAGGGATGTCGACAGAATTAGAAAAGTCAACCAGGGTGAAGCATTCGGATTAAAGATGTATCAGATTCTTGCAGATTCAAAAATCACAATCAATTCCCATATTGATTTTGCAGGTAACAAAGCTGCCAACATCCGATTGTTCGAGGCAACCGGTGTAGGTGCATGTCTATTGACAGATTGGAAAGAAAATCTAAGTGATTTTTTTGAAATTGATAAAGAAGTCGTAGTTTATAAATCTATTGATGATTGTATAGATAAAGTGAAATTCCTTTTGGAACATGATTCGGAAAGAAATTCAATTGCAAAATCCGGACAGGAAAGAACACTAAAAGATTATAATCTGGAAAAACGATTCGGTAAATTTGCAGATTATTTATTTGGTTTATTATAATTATGATAAAAGATAATATCGGTGTAGCAATTATTACTAAAGATGCCGAAGAAAGCATTGGACCTGCAATTAGGTCAGTTATCCCTGTTACAAAACAAATCGTTGTGGTTGACACCGGCTCGACAGATAAAACTCCTTCTATTGCCACACGGCTCGGTGCTGATGTATATTTCAGAAAATGGGATGACAATTTTTCAAATGCACGAAATCATGCACTGGGATTTATTCGAACCGAATGGATTTTATCGCTTGACTCTGATGAAACTCTCGATTTTGATTCATTCAAAAAAAATATCAATTTATTAAATCAGGAAAAAACCGGTGGTGTTCAAGTCAAAATTTTAAATTATCTCAAACCGGATGATAAATCTTATCAAACCGAACATTCCTATACCCGAATTTTCAGAAATCATCCCAAAATCCGTTTTGAAGGCAGTATTCACGAGCAAATTAATAATTCGATCATCTCTGCCGGTTTCGAAATCGAAGAAAGTGATATTATATTAAATCATTACGGATATATAAATACCACTCCTGAAAAAATCAACAGAAATAAAGAATTACTCGAAGACGAACTTGACCGCAAACCGGATGATGAGTGGTATAAATACCACCTTGCCGAAACCGAGTTTGCCTCAGGAAATATTTCTAAAGCAAAGGAATTATTTGAATCCATTATTTTTTCAGAACAATTAACACAAGAACAGAAAGAGAAATCGTGTATCCGGCTTTCTCAAATTGCTCTGAAAAATAATTTATACTCTGAAGTCGAAAAATGGCTTGGATTCAAAAGTGATAATATTCATACAGAAGGTTTCAGGAAATTTATCCTGGCAACATCATTAATGCTGCAGCAAAAATTTGATGATGCTTCGAATCTCTTAGATTCAGTCGAGGTTAAAAATTCATCGCTTGTGGACCCTGTTAATCTCAATCGGGCTTATGATGTTATAAATACTATTAAAAAAATGAAATAATTGAATATTACTACACTGGGAATTTGTGTATTAACCATTTTCATAGCTATATTTGAATATTATATGATTTCCATCATGGGTACTTTATTTAAGGAATTAATATTGGAATTGATTTGAAGTTTATTTGGCTTACATTAAGCATTTTATTTCTCGTGCATTTGAGTGCTAATTCTCAAAGTAATATAGTTGAGAGCAGTTCAACCAGGTATGGAATTTTTAGCGCTTATAATATCAATCAAAATAAAGCTCTGTTTCAGATGCTCCCGGGTATTCCTAATTGCTGCCCGAATTTTGAGAACGGTTCAGGAAACGGCTTTAATATCGGCTTATTATTAGATTATGAACTGCCCTATTCACTCAGAACGGGAATTAGGGCAGGGATTAAATCACTCAACAACAAGCTCTCGACAATCGAACCGACTCTTGTAAGAATTGACTCAGATACATCTGTGGGTAAATTTGAACATTCAATCGAGGCAACAATCCTTGATTTATCCTTTGAGCCATATTTAACTTATAATCCTATTTTCGGATTAAATTTAAAAGCTGGATTCAGTTTTGGCTATCTTTTAACAAAAAATTTCCATCAGAAAGAAAAAATCGTCGAGCCGGCAGACAGAGGTGTATATGTTAAATCAGGCACACGTGTAAGTATTGATACTTCTGGAATAATTCCTAATGCTAATGACATTGTGAGTTTTATTTTCGCCGGCATCGGTTATGAACTTCCCTTAAACAAAGATGGTTCCTTGATGATAGTTCCGGAAGCACATTATTACATGGGCTTATCGAATATTGTCAGGGAAGTTAATTGGAAAATCAATTCTTTCAGTGCCGGTCTTTCAATTGTATATACACCCCCAAATAAGAAAAAGGTAATACTTGAAAAGCATTTAAAAGAAGTATTTATTGATACGATTACTATCGAAGGAAAGGAAATCACTCAAAATAAAATTATCACTGGGAATCCTGTTATAAGCAATAGGACTCAGAAAACAGAAGATACTGTTTTCTTTGTAGAAACTTTAAAAAGAACAGACACATCATTTATACAGCCGAGACTTGTGGCTAAACTTGATTACAAAGAACCGGAAATTACTTTATCAGTTAATTTTTCATCGACATCATTCCCGGTTCTTCCGGTTGTGTTTTTTGAGAAAATGTCCGATAACATTGATAATTATTACTCGAAAATTGATAATAAAAATTCATTTTCAATCGAATCCTTACAGCAAAATCCTCTCGTATTCCATCAAAATATCCTGAATATTATAGGTAAAAGGATGGAACAATATCCTGCTTCAACAATTCAATTAAGAGGATATGTTGATTTCGAAAGAGAAAACAAGGATTGCAATCTTGCTTTAAAAAGAGCAGAAGAAATAAAAGATTATCTAACTAATGTCTGGAAAATAGACGAAAGAAGAATTGAAATTCTTAACGGTTCCTCAAATTGCTTTCCTGAAAATGTTCCTTCTGATAAATCAGACTCCGCCTTTGCCGAAAACAGGCGAGTTGAAATTCTTTCATCAAATCCGGAGATTATTGCTTCTTTAACTTTCAAGGAACCAATAGATACGGCAGTCAGCTTTTCAAAACAAATTAATTATAATTGGGATAAATCTACAATCAAAGGGCTTGATAACTGGGAATTGGAAACAGTTCAGGCAGGTAAACTGATATTTCATGATGGTAACCCGTCAGGTAGTTTCAAATTAATAGAACAAAACCTCGACTCATCAGTAGTATCTGGTGAACTAAAAGGGGAGCCGTTGGAAGCGAATTTAATTATCAGGGATATTAACGGCAGAGAAGCGTCTGATAAGAAGAAAATTAATTTCAATAAAATCATTAAAGAGAATGACAAGCACATAGTTTTTTCCATCCTTTTCGGACTGGCAGATGACCGGCTCAGTAATAAAGTAAAAAGTGAAATGAATAGCTTCGTTGAAAAACTCGAAACAGCTAAAGTAAAAATCACCGGCTTTTCAGATATTATCGGCGGTGAAAAGAAAAACAGGATGCTTTCTGCAAACAGGGCAAAGAATAGTGCAGACCTGATTCGAAGCATTAATCCCAAACTTGATATAATAAGTATCAAATCCTACAGCTACGACAAGTTTCCTCCTGGAATCACTTCTTATGCATTACCTTCGGAACGATACCTTGCAAGAACTGTTCTGGTGGAAATCATTAAGTAGAAATAAAAAAAGCCGTGAAAACTAATTCCACGACTTTATTTTAAAAAATTATTCAAAATCAATTCCAGGCATAACCTAAATTACATCCAAGTCCAAAAACCGGATATGTAATACCCTCAATACCCATTAGGTTAAGTCCCAAAGTTAAAATTGGTTCAACTACAAATCCATCGAAAACCCACTTATATGCGGCTTCTCCTCCGACTGCAAATGTTGCTGAACTCTTATATCCAGACCATTTTGAACCCCAAAAAAGAACCATACCCATTGGTCCAACACTTAAACCTTCCAAAGGAGATTTATTATCTTGTATTAATTTCAAATACCATCTATATGAACCGCCTATCCCGTAAGCATCATAGTATCCGAACCCTGAGAAAAAATACCCTTTAATCGTAAATGAATTTCTGGCACTAACCCTGTTCTCGTATGTAACGTCAAATTCCTGATAGTAGTATGCCAAACCCAACAGATTACCCGATATTGCATTATTGTACGACTGAGCATTAACACTCTTAGATGGCAATGATAATGCAAGTGTTGCAATGATAAGCATTACAAATAATTTAAACTTCATAAATCCTCCAATAAATCGGTTAAACAATATTTAATTTTGATATGAATTATTTTTTTCTTTTTTCATTAGTATACAAACTTAAAATATTATTGAAATTAAAAAAATATTTTTTATCATCGAATTTTTTTAAAGCGTTCAATCACTCGATATATTTTACTTTTATTAACAATTTTTCCACTGTAAAAAAAGGTTTATTAACATCATTTCCACATTCATATATTAAGAAATTGTAAAATTAATTTAGTAAGTAAATGAATTATATTTTATTAGTAATATAATCAGAATAAAAAAAATTCGTGAATTATGAATAAAATTTTGTTATATTTAAAAATCGGTTAGGTATTATACTTATGAAAATTTAGGGGAAATTTTCATTAATTAATTTTTTGTAGGATTTTTAATCAATTCAAGGGGCACTATGGAAAAAAAATTTAATTTTACTGATGCAGAAATTAAAGATATGGCATCGAGGTTCAAAGCAATGTCTGAGCCATCTCGACTGAAAATTCTCAGGGCTTTGTTTCCGGGTGAAAAATGCGTTACGGAGATTATCGAGAAAACGGGATTGCTTCAGGCAAATGTTTCGAAGCAGCTGAAGATTTTACAAAGAAACGGTGTTGTTGCATGCAGGCCCGCAGGATTACAGCGATTTTATAAAATTGCAGACAACAGCATTCTCGAGCTATGCAATATAGTCTGTAAGAGTTAATTTTGTGGAATGTGGAGATTCATTACAAGATTAGGAAAAAAATTACAGCTATTTTATTTACTGACTGCAATCTTTGCAGTTACCGCTTATGATGCATTTAAAGTCATCATAACGATGAAATTAAGAAGGAAAAAGGAACTTTTTTACAAGCATGCCCGAAATTGGGGGGAAAAATTACTTAGTATTTGCAGAGTGAATGTAGAAGTTATCGGTACTGAAAATATTCTACCCGGCTCTGCTTATATTTACGTATCCAATCATTCCAGCTTGTTCGATATTCCGGTTCTTCTTGCTATGATTCCTGATAATATCAGAATTATGTATAAAAGAGAGCTTGAAAAGATTCCATTCTTAGGGTGGGCTTTGATTAGCTCTCCTTTCATTTCAATCAACCGCAGCGACCCGCGTGATGCTATGGCAGGACTCGAAGAAGCAATCAAATCGGTTCGGGAAGATGTTTCCGTAGTTATTTTTCCCGAAGGCACTCGCTCCAAAGATGGTACTCTCGGTGTTTTCAAGCGAGGTGCTTTCGTACTTGCTTCACGTTCCGGAAAAAAAATCATACCTGTTTCAATAGTGGGTACAAACAAAATCCTTCCCACTAAATCCTTCGATTTCACCCACGGACATGTAAAAATGATAATAGGAAAACCCCTATCAATAACTCAACCCATTGACCGCTCAGAAGAGAAAGCATTGATTAACTCAGTCCGCTCGACAATCGAACAAGGAATGATTATGAGTGACTGATTTCCCATTTTTATGAACTTATTATTTTTAAATTTTCTTTAGTATATTGTTAACTAATCAATTATGCATTTGTTCATTAATTAATTTTGCTGAATGGGACAGGATTTAACAAAGAAAGCAGGGTTCAGGGATTTCCCTTTGATTTACTGGATTTCGATTATGTTCGAATTCTTCGAACGTGGTGCTTACTACGGAATGATGAGCGTTCTTTCGATTTATCTAACAGAACAGCTCGGCTTTTCCAAGGAAGGCGTCGGTGTAATCAAAGGTACAATACAACCACTGCTCTATTTTCTTCCTATACTTTCCGGAGCGATCGCAGACCGGCTCGGATACCGCAAAACACTTATGGTTGCTTTCTCATTGATGGGATTAGGTTATTTCCTGACAAGCCAGACGACTGAATACTTTGCAGTGTTCGCATCTTTAGTGATTATGGGATTCGGTGCAGGTACATTCAAACCAAGTAATATCAGGAACGATTGCAAGAGTAACAGACGAAAGAACAAACTCACTCGGCTTCGGGATATTTTACTGGTCAATCAATCTCGGTGCTTTCTTATTCCCGATGTTTCTTGTCCCCTGGCTGAAATCCCTGAACTGGTCTTATGTAATCATCGCTTCGGCAATATGCACCGGAGCTATGCTGCTCCCCACTATTTTCATTTACAAAGAACCTGTCAAGGATTTGACTAAAGAAAAGGAACCATTCGGAAAAGTTCTTTCGGATATAATCAATAAAATTTGGATGGTATTCAAAGACTGGAGATTCATTCTTTTCATCTTCATTTACTCATGGTTCTGGATACTTTATTTCCAGATGTTCGACAGCGTTCTGTGGTATGTCAAAGCATTTGTTGACGCTAAGCAGCTCGATAGTTTTGTCAACGGAATCACAGGACTGAACTGGCATTTCGATGTGGAGCATGTTACCGTAATCAATGCATTGACCATAATAATTCTTCAGCTTTTTGTGTCGTCCATCGTAAAAAATACAAAAGCATTGCCTACGATGATAGCCGGATTAGGAATGGCAACACTCGGGATGGGGATACTTGCAATCAGCTCTAACATCTGGGTATTCATTACAGGAATATTCATTTTTTCGATTGGAGAGATGACAGCCCATCCGAAATATTTATCTTATCTCGGAATAATTGCACCTCCAGACAAGAAAGCAACATACCTCGGTTTCGGCTTCCTTTACGGTGTCTTCGGTTCTTTCATCGGGGGTATTATCGGTGCATTCCTTTATGTGCGATTCATTGACAATCCGATGATTGCATTTATCAAAACAAAATTAGCAGAAGCCGGCTCACAGATTCATCTTGCGAACAATGTTAAGATTGAAAAGGCAATCGAAGCAGCTGAATCAATCGGGTTGACAAAAGCAGAAATCTCGCAATACGCTTACACCTCCGAATTGTGGCTTCTGTTCAGTGCTATCGGTTTGTTATGTATCACCGGGTTGTTGCTTTATCAGAAATTTATCGGAGCCAGGAAATCAACCGATTTAAATTGAATTTTTTAGATAAATTTACAGTTTAATATAAAATCATAAGTAAATTCTTTAATAATTAATAACAAAATAAGGTTTCTTAATAGAGATAATCAAGTATAACTTTTATACTTTATAAACTTTATTAACTTTTCAATTTTTCAACATTACAAACTCATATAAAAACATAATTAGAGTAATATCTAATGTAATTCCAAGTGTGTAACCTAATTAGCAAAATCACGTTTATTTGTATAAGTGATTATGTAGGTTTTTCTTTATGAAAGGAAAAGAAAATGAAAAAAGTAAAATTATTAGTATCGGCATTTGCTTTAGCTTCAATGCTTTTGCTCAACGGATGTTTTAATACACATGATGGACCTATTGGTCCTCAGGGACCCGAAGGTCCTCCGGGAAATGCAAATGTGAAATCATTTACTTATACAATTCATCCAAACGACTGGCTGGCTTCCAATGACCCTAATCTTTGGTATTTCGACCAGCACTGCGATTATGTTACTCCTGACATTGTTGACTATGGCGCTGTACTCTTTTACCTAAAAGAAACTTCGGGAAAATTGTCATGGATCTCATTGCCGACAACAAGTTTGTATCGCGACAATGGACAAGCATATACAACAGAGTACCAGCCATGGCATTCGGATTATACCTTGTCAATTCAGTGGATTGACACACACCCGACAAACCCTCGTAAACCGACTTGGGATTGTGTGATTAAAGCAATAATCATTGCTGATTATCCTTACAGTGTTCTTAAATCCAAAGGTGTGGATTTAAATAATTACGAGCAAGTTATGAGTGCATTGAATATAACTGCAACTGAATAATGATTAGGAATTGAACCGGTGGGATTGCTTCATCGGTTCATCTTTAAACAATACAATATTTAGGAGAAATAATAATGAAAAAAACCATTTTAATTTCGTTTGTTTCTATGCTATTGTTATCGGCTTGCATGTCAACGAGTTTCATTTATACCGGCTATTACCATGAACCATTAAAGGATGAAGATTACATTAAAATAGTAATAGATGATAACAGGGACTTGAAGTATAATGAAATTGGAATCATTGAAGTAAGGGAATCGCTTGGTACAGTTGATTTCGCACAGATTGTAAATAAGGCATGTGATATTGCAAAAGTTAAAGGAGCAGACTGCATCATATTAATAAACAGGTCAACTTCGTATTCAGGTACGGCTGATGCAATATCTTCGACCAATCAATATTTATTTAAGGCAGTGAAGCTGAAACATGAATAATTTCTATTTAATAATTTACCTTTGGCTTCATTTTTGATGTTTTCAGTTAGTATTTTGTAAATAAAATCAAAAGTGAAAGTATGCCCGAAAGTAAATTATTTTATGAAATTGCTAATCTCGAGACGGAGCAGAAAAATCCACGAACTGAGAATATTGACATCGCATCAACGAGGGATGTTCTGAGGATGATTAATGATGAGGATTTGACAGTTGCATCAATAGTCCGTAAAGAAATTCCGAATATTAGCAAAGCAGTTGACAAAATTGTCGAATCATTTCAATCAGGGGGACGGCTTTTCTATTTCGGTGCAGGTACAAGCGGCAGATTAGGTATCGTTGATGCGGTTGAATGTCCCCCTACATTCGGTACAGCACAGGGAATGGTTCAGGGTATAATAGCAGGAGGAACAAAAGCCGTTTTCAAAGCGCAGGAAGGTGCTGAAGATAAACCGGAAAACGGAGCAATCGAAATTATAAAACGAAAAATTAAACCGCCAGATATTATATGTGGAATTGCTGCTTCGGGGAGAACTCCATTTGTCAAAGGAGCATTAGCTGAAGCCAGGAAAAAAGGGATTTTCACAATTCTTATCGCTACTGTTCCGAAAAAGCAAGCAATCAAAAACGGAATGCTCGCCGATGTAATGATATGCCCCGTTGTGGGTCCTGAGGTGATTACCGGCTCAACGAGGATGAAATCGGGAACAGCACAAAAGCTTATTCTGAATATGCTGACGACAGCTTCGATGGTTCGTCTCGGAAAAACACTCGGGAACGTTATGGTTGACCTTCAACTCACAAATGCAAAACTTAAAGAGAGGGCGAAGAGAATTTTGATGACACTAACCGGTGTTGATTATGATACTGCAGAAAATACATTAAAGTTAAGTGGTGGGAATGTAAAAACAGCACTCGTTATACTCTTAGCCGGTGTTGATGTAAAAGAGGCAAAATCACGTCTCGAAAAAGCAGGCGGATTTATTAAAAAGACACTTAAATTCGGTAAATGAGTATTATTAGATAATTGATATAATTTATTATTAATATTAATAAATCTTACATCAAATTAGATGATTTGATTGCCTGAATTATTTCATTATAATTTAAATAATGAATTCAAACATAATTGAACAACTTTATATTATCCTACCATGTAATATTGTTAACTAAATGCAGAGTTGTCAAAAACTGAAAATTTTGATATTTTAGCATTAAATTAAAATTAAACCAAAATTTAAAGATAAAAATGTCTGTAATCATAGTCCTGATACTTGCAAGTGTAAGCATGGCACTCATCTTCCTCGGTGCCTTTATTTGGGCTATGAGAAACGACCAGTTTGAAGATACGCATACTCCATCAATGAGAATTATCAATGATGATAAATAATCATTAATATAGATGTATCAATATAGAGGTTGATATGGAGGACAAAACAAACGCAGGAGCCGATTCAGGGCTCATTACCATTCAATATGACAACCGGATAGTATGGAATTTCGGTTTAGCGACAATTATTTGGGGTGCGGTGGGTATGTTGGTTGGATTAATAATAGCAATCCAGCTATTTTATCCAGCATTGAACCTTGGGATACCTTACACAACATTCAGCCGGCTGAGGCCTTTGCACACAAATGCCGTGATATTTGCATTTGTCGGCAATTGCATTTTCATGGGAGTATATTACTCGATGCAGCGGCTCTGCAAGACTCGTATGTTCAGCGATTTGCTGAGCAAGATTCACTTTTGGGGCTGGCAGTTAATCATTGTATCGGCAGCGATAACTTTTCCACTTGGAATCACCACAGGGAAAGAATACGCAGAACTCGAGTGGCCTATTGACATAGCAATAGCAATTGTATGGATAATTTTCGGAATCAACTTTTTCGGAACGATTGTAAAACGCCGAGAAAAACACATGTATGTTGCGATTTGGTTTTACATTGCATCGTGGATTACTGTTACGGTGCTTCATGTGTTTAATTCGCTTGAACTGCCAGTAAGCTTTTTGAAGTCGTACCCGATTTACGCCGGTGTGCAGGATGCTCTGGTTCAATGGTGGTACGGGCATAATGCGGTGGCATTCTTTCTTACCACTCCTTTTCTCGGATTGATGTATTATTTCATGCCGAAAGCCGCCGAAAGACCTGTATATTCATATAAGCTTTCAATCATTCATTTTTGGTCTCTTATATTTCTTTATATATGGGCAGGACCACACCACCTGCTTTATTCGACATTGCCCGACTGGGCACAGACATTGGGAATGGTTTTCTCGATAATGCTGATAGCACCGTCATGGGGTGGTATGATAAACGGATTGCTTACTCTGAGAGGTGCATGGGATAAAGTCAGGGAGAACCCGATTCTGAAATTCATGGTAGTTGCCGTTACTGCTTATGGAATGGCAACACTCGAAGGTCCTACGCTTTCAATTAAGAGTGTGAATGCACTTTCTCATTTCACAAATTGGACTGTCGCTCACGTGCATATCGGTGCATTGGGATGGAACGGTTTCCTGACGTTCGGAATTTTATACTGGCTCGTGCCGAGATTATTCAAAACTGAATTGTATTCAAAAAAACTCGCAAATGCTCACTTTTGGATTGGATTCATCGGAATTGTGATGTACGCAGTCCCGATGTACTGGGCAGGAATAGCAGAAGGTTTGATGTGGAAACAATTCACACCTGATGGAATTTTGCAATATCCGAATTTTTTAGAGACAGTAACTCAGATAATTCCGATGTATATTATAAGAGCAGTTGGTGGCACTCTATTTTTAACAGGTGTAATTTTAATGCTGTTCAATTTATTCAAGACAGTGAAAAAAGGTTCTCTCGCTAAAAATGAGGAAGCATACGCTCCTGCAATGATTGAGTTACATATTGAGAAGCAAAAGCCGCATCGCTGGCTCGAAGCAAAGCCCTTGTGGTTCGGGATTGTAGCATTGCTCGCAGTGCTTGTCGGAGGGCTTGTTGAAATTATTCCTATGTATGTAATCAAAACGAATGTACCGACTATTTCGAGTGTAAAACCATATTCACCGCTTGAATTGGAAGGAAGAGATGTTTACATTTCGGAAGGATGCTATACATGCCATTCGCAATTGGTCAGGCCCTTCCGTTCCGAGACAGCAAGGTATGGCGAGTATTCGAAATCAGGCGAGTATGTTTACGACCATCCTTTCCAGTGGGGTTCAAAGAGGATTGGACCGGACTTACACAGGGAAGGTAGAAAGTATCCGAACTCATGGCATTACAATCACTTGATGAATCCGCCAAACGTTTCACCGGGAACGATAATGCCACCATTCCCATGGCTTGCAAAAGATAGGATTGATATTGATTTCACATCTTCAAAAATACAGACAATGATTTCGCTTGGTGTGCCGTATTCTACTATGCTTCTTAACAAAACAAAGCAGGAGTATATGTACCAGGCAAATGGAATCGTCACAGATTTGAAGGATGCGGGGATAAAAGCAGACCCTGAAACGAAAATCATTGCATTGATAGGTTACCTGCAAAGATTGGGAATTGATATAAAAGCCAGTACGACAGCTCAGAAATAAAGAGGAAAGAATTGTTTCGCGATATATTAAATAATGTCGAAGGTTTCGGATTTTTGATGATATTTTCATTAATCTTCTTTTTCGTACTTTTTATACTGATTTTATACTGGGTATGGAATTTAGATAAAGGATTAATGGACAGAATGAAGAATCTACCTTTGGAAGATGATATAAATGCAAGAACAAATGATTCTAATTAAGTTAATAATTAATTTGAATAAATGACGGGAAATAAAATGGCAAAAGAAAAAGATAAATTGTTCGAACATAATTATGACGGCATTCACGAGTATAACAATCCTTTGCCGGGTTGGTGGCTGATTCTTTTCATACTCACTATTGCATGGGCTATACTTTATTTTATGTATTACCATATAATCGGTGCGGGAATGACCACAGCTCAGGAATACCAGGCAGAAATGAAAGAAGCAGGGAAAACAGTGAAAGCTGCATCTCTTGTGTTCAGCCCGGATGAACTCACTCCAAAATCAGATGCACAATTACTTTCAACCGGCAAAAAAGTTTTCACTGAGAAATGTGTTGCTTGCCATGGTGCATCGGGTGAAGGTGGTATAGGACCAAACCTTACGGATGATTACTGGATTCACGGTGGCACATTCGAAAACATACTTACGACGATTTCCAACGGAGTGCCTGAAAAAGGTATGTTGACATGGAAAAACCTGTTGAAGAAAGATGAGATACTGGATGTGGCTTCATATATTTATACTCTTTACGGGACTAATCCTCCCAATGCGAAAAAACCACAGGGGGAGTTATTTAAGAGAAATTAAGTAAGATGGATTTGAAAGAAAAAGACGAAGATGTTGATATTAACAGTTTGTATGATGATGAAGACCGGCTAATCACCAGGACAGGTGATTCGTTCAGAGACAGGGTATCAACGATAGACAAAAGAGGGCACAGGGTCTGGGTTTATCCGAACAAACCGAAAGGTATGTTCCACAGGTTCAGAATCCTGGCAGCAATAATACTGCTTACAATTATGGTGGGATTACCGTTCATCAAACTGAATGGAGACCCGCTAATATTATTGAATGTCATAGAGAGGAAATTCATAATTTTCGGAATCCATTTCTGGATGCAGGACTTTTTCATATTTGCACTCTCATTCATTGCACTCGTAATTTTCATTGTATTGTTCACGGCAATTTTCGGCAGGATATGGTGCGGATGGGCTTGCCCTCAGACCATATTCATGGAAATGGTTTTCAGGAAAATAGAATACCTGATTGAAGGCGACGGACCGAAACAACGCAAACTGGATGAATCCCCTTATAACTTCATCAAAATTTTCAAAAAAACATTGAAGCATATTATTTTCTTTGCTCTTTCCTGGTTGATAGGAAATATATTTCTTTCTTATATTATTGGTGTAGATGAACTGTTGCATATAATCTCGGAACCTATTCGGCAGCATGCTGCAGGATTCATAGCGATGTTTGTTTTCACTCTCGTATTTTATGGAATATTTGCCAGATTCAGGGAGCAGGCATGTATCTATATATGCCCGTATGGACGTCTTCAGTCTGTCTTACTCGATAAAAACTCGATTGTAGTCGCTTATGATTTTGCTCGCGGTGAACCGAGAACCAAGCTGAAAAAAGGTGTTGATACTTCTTCTGCAGGAGATTGCATCGATTGCGGTCTCTGCGTCAAGGTCTGTCCCACAGGTATTGACATTCGAAACGGCACACAGCTCGAATGTGTGAACTGCACTGCCTGTATAGATGCATGCAACAGCATTATGAAAAAAGTCAATAAGCCAAAGAACCTGATAAAATATGCTTCGATGAACCAGATTGAATCGAAACAGAAATTCCGGTTTTCAACAAGAATCACACTTTATACAATACTTCTCATTGCACTGATTGTACTGAATATAGTATTAATCGGTTCAAAGAGTGATATAGGTGTTACCATGTTTAAGGCAAAGGGTTCCGAGTATATTATAAATGATGATGAGAGTATTTCCAATTTATATACACTGACGCTGATTAATAAAACATCGGAAAGGATGAATGTTGTTATTAAAGTGGAAAATTATCCTGCAAAAATCAAGCTGATAGGAACAGATAAAATCGTGCTTGCACCTAATCAATTATTAGAAACTGCAGCAATAATTGAAATTTCTGAAAAATATGCAGACGAAGAAAAACTCGAACTCAAAATCGGATTTTATAGCAAAGGGAAAATGCTAAATTCATTGAAAACAAATTTCACCGTACCTGATAAGGAAGAATTGGAAAATCATGAAAATCATAAATAACTGGGGATTCGGAATAGCAGCAATTATAATTCTTTTTTTATTATCTGTTGCAGCAACGATAATATTTGCTTCGTTCCAGAAAGTGGAGCTTGTTGACAAGAATTATTATGCTAATTCACTTGTTTATCAGAAGCAAATTGATAAGATGAAAAATTATAATAATCTGAAGGACAATATTAAAATTTCTCAGAGTGGGGAATACCTACAAATTATTTTCCCAAAAGAAGTGAGCAATACAAGCATATCAGGTGAGATAGTTTTTTTCAAACCGAATGATTCGAGCCGGGATTTCAAAACAAAATTGAAAACCGATTCGGTGAATTGCTATCAGATTGCATTGAATAAATTAGTAAAAGGAAAATGGTTAATCAAAATTGACTGGAAAGGAAACGGAACAGAATTTTACAATGAAGAAGAAATCACGGTAAGGTAAAGTATGTTTATAATTACTGGCTTTATCCTTGGTCTGATAACTAGTTTGCATTGCGTTGGCATGTGTGGACCACTTGCTTTGGCTGTACCTCGAACGGGTGCCGGGAAATTGAATTTATTCGTCGAGGGATTTCTTTTCAACTTCGGGAGAGTAATAACATATTCTATCATGGGATTAATTCTCGGAGGAGTGGGATTGGCTGTAACGCTTGCCGGTTACCAGGAAATTATCTCGATTTTAATAGGTTCATCAATTCTTGTTATTTATCTCTTTGCCCTGATTTTCAAAAAGAAATTATTTCAATTGAATTCATCCGGTAAATTATACTCAAAATTGCAAACGTTATTCAGAAAATATTTCCAAAAGCGAACAAAAGGAGCATTGTTGCTTCTTGGTATATTAAACGGTTTACTCCCATGCGGTGCTGTGTATATTGCACTTGCCCAATCAATAATTGCTGGTGGAATGGCAGAAAGCTCACTTTTTATGGCATCATTCGGATTAGGTACTATGCCACTTTTATTATCAATATTTATTTCACGAAATATAATTCCGGTCTCATTCAGGAAAAAACTTACTAAATTAATACCTGTTGCAATAGTCCTTGTAGGAGCATTATTGATAATGCGCGGAATGTCACTTGGAATTCCGTACATCAGCCCAGTATTGCAACATTCTGAACAGCATAGTAAAACTGAGTGCTGTCATTGATGTCTATTTTAAATGCAATAAATTATAACTATTAATAAAAGAAAAATAAGATAATGAAAAAGGAATTATTTGTTAATCAAACTGAACTTGTTTCAGAAATCCGTAATCTTATAATCGGACCAAACAATCTGTTTCGATTTTAGTTAATGCCTCATTAACAAACCTTTATTGGAAGATAGGAGAAAAAATCAGCAAAGAAATATCAAAAGAAAATAGAGCTGGTTATTGAGAAAAAATTGTCGTATCATTGTCACGACAATTGGAAACTGTTAATAATAAAATATCTAATAAATAAGATAGTTTATAATATGAAAGATAATAATCCAAAATCTCCTAAGACATTAAAAAATAAATATAAGCCATCGAAGCCATGTTCATGTGAAGTGTGTGTTGGCTTTTGCAAAAGACCCAGCTGGTGGACTGTAGAAGAAGCAGGATTAGCCATTGAGTCCGGTTATGCAAAAAGAATGATGTTGGAGATGGCTCCCGAATTGACTTTCGGCGTTCTCTCGCCTGCATTCAAAGGTTGCGAGGGAAATTTTGCATTGAATACATTTTCAAAAAACGGATGCAATTTTTTCAAAGACAATTTATGCGAGCTTCACGGAACCGGTTTACAACCGTTTGAATGTCGCATATCCCATCACGACAGACCGGGTATGGGGAAAAAGTGCCATGCAGATATAGAAAAAGACTGGAACACCCAATCGGGCCAATCCCTGATTATGAAATGGGGAAATATTACCGGTTTATGGGTGAGGTATCAAATTCGTAATTTTTAATCAATCCAATTCAGAATACAAATAAACAGCAATTGCAATCGCAGCTATACACTTATTCAATACAACCCTGTCAATCTTATCGGGCGTGTCTGCAGGGCTATGGTGATACCAGAAGTATTTCCCTTCATCATTCGTACCCAAGCTCATAACAGGAATGTTGTCCAATCTTGCGAGTGGGCTGATGTCAACTCCCCAGCCGCCTTTGGTTACATTAATCGAATCCACCATCTGCAGGTATTTCTCGAAACCCTTCACCTTTTCCATTAGTGTATCGTTTCCCGAAAAGCCGATAACTTCGGGTGTAAAAACACCCGAATCAAATTCGAACATAAGGTGATGCTTCTCATCCTTGTGTTTATCAGCATAAGCTTTACCGCCTTTTACACCGTTTTCTTCATTGACAAACATTACAGCACGAATAGTACGCTTTGGCTTGATTCCAAGCTCTTTCAGTAGTTTCAGTGCATGCCAGGTTGCTATGCATCCGCCTCCGTCATCGTCAGCCCCGGTGCCAACATCCCATGAATCGGAATGTCCGCCAAGAACTACTATCTCGTCCGGCTTTTCAGTTCCCCTGATTTCCCCCATTACATTATAAGATATTACATCGGGCAATGTTTGTGCTTCCATATACAAATGCACTACAGGATTTTGACCGCGTGCTTCCAATCTCTCGAGAAGTAATGCATCCTCGTGAGTAATAGCAGCATGAGGAATTTTAGGAATCGTATCCGAATATACCATCATTCCTGTATGCGGATTCTGCATTCCGATGGGACTGCAGGAACGGATTAAACTTGCCACTGCTCCGACTTTTGCGGCTTTCTCTGCACCGTGAGTTCTGAACTGCACCGCATCACCATACCCGAGCCAGTCCTTATTGAAAACCACAATTTTCCCTTTTGCTTCATTTGCTTTTTTCTCTAATTCCTCGTAGGAATGTACAACAAGAACAGGAGCGGTAATTCCGTCTTTTGGAGTCGCTATACTTCCTCCCAGTCCAAGCATCGGCATTTTTGCTTCTCGCGGCGATACGAGCTTGCACCATTCGTTACCACGCACCCAGTGAGGCACATATACCTCTTCGGCTTTGACATTTGCAAATCCATCTTTTTGCATTTCTCCTTTAATCCACATCAACGCTTTGTTCAGGTTATCAGAACCACTGAGCCGGGGACCATAAGTGTCACACATGTATTCAAGTCGCTGGTAGGCAACAGAGTCGCTCAGTGCTTTATCTATTATTGATTGAACGATTGATTTATAATTTTTTTGTGTATCTGCCGAAAATGATGAATTATTATGTGTAAGCATAATTGCAATAATTAATATAAATGTTGTATATCTTAAACCATTCACTTTGCAACTCCAATGAAAATTTAAAAAACCTGATTTCCATTTTATTAATAAATAAAACAACACCTTTAGTACGGTGTAATTTAAATTTTTAGATAGACAAAACTTTACAATTTAAAAAAATTGAACTTCAAAAGGAAATTACAACTTATTTATTTTGCAAGTATGTGGAATTCCGTTCTTCTATTTATAGCGCGGTTCTCTTCAGTAGTATTTGGTACTTTAGGCATTGTCAAGCCAAAACCGCGGGACCTCATCCTTCTCGGCTCAACACCAAGCTTAATCAGTGCTTCCATAACGGCATTTGCCCTGCGTTCAGATAATACCTGGTTGAATTCCAATCCTCCTACGTTGTCTGTATGCCCTTGTATCTCTATCTTTATTCGTTCCATACTCAGCATAGCATCGGTAACTTCTTCAATAACAGGTTGTGATTCCGGCTTAATATCCCATTTATTAAAATCAAAAAGTATTGGTCTTTCGAATGCTCCGCCTGTATCTTCCCATTTAAATTTATCAGACATATCGTATTCACCATAGCCAAACAGAGTATCTTTTCTTGCAGGAACATTTACAGCAAGGGCAACATGATGGTAACCCCAGTATTTTGGCGGCTTGTAAGTGACAAGATAATAATATCTCAAGCTCATGTATATATCACGGAAGATTGAGATTAGCTCTTCTTTTGTATATGCCTTATAAAATTTCCCGCCTGTATATTGAGCCATGTATCTAAGGTTGTGGTCCTGTGAGTAGCCGAAAGCAACAGCAAATATGTGAATCTTATTCTCACGGGCTTTCTCGATTAAATCGCCGATTTTCTGCTTCGAGTAATTGTCGTCTCCATCAGTAAATATTACAACCACCCGAGGGTCATTTTCCGGAGTGTCTTTCAATAAGTCTATGCAATTCCAAACGGCATCATTGACTGCTGAAAATAAACCCAATTTTCTTTCTCTATTGCTCCTGTAAATATTCAGAATCTGCTGTTTGTCATTCATAACAGGCACTTTGACATCGAGCTCCTGGTTAAAACTGGTTAATCCGATATTATCATACTTCATTTTCATATCAACAAAAATTTCGGTTCCTTCGAATATTGCACTCATCACTCCCGACATAGAGCCACTGTAATCAACACTCAAGACTATGTTGTAAGGTATTGAATCATTTGCTCCGAATTCACGCACTGTGAAACTGTCAATCGGGACAGGTGGTCTCTTTAATTTTTTACCCAGTGTTTCTGTTATCCCTGTCCAATAATTTTTTGTCGTGTCTTTCAGATATGGCTTTGCCATGTTTGTGATGAAATGACCCGATGAATCGAATACCCTTGCATAAAGTTTTATTTCATCGGGATATTTTTCCGTCTCGAATCTCCAGACATCCATCAATAGCTTATTGACATCAGCAGAATCAATGGGTAATGTCGAAGTAATATAAATATCTCTTTTGAGTGTGTCTTCGCTTTCAGCCAGTTCTCTTTGCAGTTCAAATCCTTCTTTATGCTGATAGGTTTTGCATCCACTAAAAATAAATACCAGTGAAAATAAAAATAAAATTGTTTTAAAATTCATAAACTGTTTCATAATTCTCATTTAAAGTTTAACAGCTACTGCCAACCCGTCACCGATTGTCAGCAGGGAAGATTTTAAATTTGGATTAGAAGATAAAGTATCGTTGAATTTTCTCACGGCAATTACCTCTTCGGCTCTGTCATCTAAATTCATTTTTGCAATTTCACCGAATGCAAGAGCATTGTCAGCAGCAAAAATTCCCCCTTTTCTCAGCAATGGTAACGAATTATCAAGATAATCGACATATCCTTGCTTGTCGGCGTCAACAAAGACCAAATCAAATATAAAACCGGGTTTATAATTTTTTAAAAATTCACTTGCATCAGAATTTACGACTTCAATAATATTTCCTAATCCTGCATCGTTCGCTTTTTCCCTGACAAATTCAGCTCTTTCCTTTTCAATTTCTACTGTAATCAATTTCCCGTCTGAAGGCAGTTCTCTTGCCATAGAAATTGCAGAATAGCCGGCAAGTGTTCCAATTTCAAGAATATATTTTGCATTTATTGTCTTAATAATAAAGCCAAGAAATGATGCCTGCTGCGGTGAAATGCTTATGTCGGGAAAACCCAGTGCTGATGCTTCTGACTGCAAATTTTTAAGAAATAAATCCTCATTAGTGAATTTATCATTTATGTAGGAATATATTTCTCCTGTTATTTCAGTAAAACCCTGCGACATAATTTTATAATTAATTTTATTTTAATCAATCTATTGCCACTACTTTTTTGTTGTGGGTAGTTTCGATATGATTGAAACGTTTATTAAAATTCCGTATTGTTAATTAAAAGTAAACGTGGCTCAGGGTCTGCCTCCGAGGCGGATGTTTGCATTGATGCCATGCTGCTGAACCTGTTCGATAAATTTAGACAGATTTGTGATGGTAGTATCTATTCTTGCACTGAATTCTTTATCATATATCAATTTGTTCACAAAACCGTTACCGTATCTCACCGAATCGGTCATGTCCTTAAGGTCTTTTACAATCAACTCTGCATCGGCTATAGTCTTATTTGTCTGAGCAATCAAAGTCCTTGTGTCGTCAATAGTCAAATCAAATTTTGTTATTAGTGTGTCAATTCTCGGCTCATTTTGTTTAATGCTTGCATTCAGTTCCGACGTAATTGATTTCAGGTTGCTGATTGTCAATTCGATGCTCTTGATGTTATTATTCAGAAGATTATTGGCATTTTCCGCAAGCCGGCTTGTATTTGAAACAGTACTCTTCAAATTATTTATGAAATCTTCATCTGAAACAATTCTATTGATTGAAACAGATAAAGTATCGAGACGTTTAACAAGCATAATACCGTCATTTCCTATTTCACCCAGCAAATACATCATGTCTGCAAAATCTGCGGCTGTCTTGCCGGGTATTTCAACATTATTAACGAATTTTTCGGTGGCTTTGCCGGGAAAAATTTCAATTTTTTTTCCACCTGTAATCTCGAGAATAGACAACCTGGCTGATACATCTTTCCTGAATTCATCGGTATCGTTAAGGTCGGCAGTGATTAAGACAGAACCGTTATCATTCCTGATTGACGAGACTGTTCCCCGCTTAACACCATTGACAAAAACAGGTGCCGATACCTGAATATTCCCCGAATTTGGAAACCTGATTTTAACAGAAACGGGATTAACTGATACGTAAAGTCCTCTGCCAAGTGTGATTCCGATAATAAATAAAATAACAGCGATTATTGAAACTAAACCAACTTTAATTTCTGTGGAACGAGTATCTTTCATTAATTTTCTAAAATATTAAAAAAAATGCACTGACCGCCTTTGAAACGATTCAGAAACAATATTATTTAATGAAATTTCCAATTAAAAAGGCATATCTTTCAATTTAGTTAATGATTCGATATCAGTAATCGGGTCTTCATAAGGTGAATCATACTTTTTATGTCCATTCAAGCTGAAAGTATCGGTAAATTCTTCATCATCTCTTGTGTATTTCTTGTACTCGAGCAATAGGATATTTTCTGCAAGAACTTCTACTACCTGTTTTCTCTGACCTGTTTTATCATCGAATTGCCTCGATTGAAGTTTTCCTTCGACGAAAACCTTAGAACCCTTCTTTACTATTTTCTGAATCACTTCAGCCAAACCTCTCCATGCAGTAACGGTATGCCAGTCCGTATGTTCCTGCTGATTATTTTCTTTGTCTTTCCAGACCTCAGTTGTTGCCATCCTGAAAGTTACAACCGGTATGCCGCTCGATGTGAATTTAAAATCCGGTTCCTTACCCACATTACCAACCAATAGAACCTTGTTCAGAGTTCTTGTCATATCCGCCTCATAACAAATGCACTACCCTTCCTGTACATTAATTTACAAAAAAATGTTAACAATTAAAACAAATTGAAAATATTTATTATATTTCAGTTGAATAATATAATTTTTCTGATTTGTGTTCTGCATATTTTATGTGACCCTTATTATTTTATAGATAGAATAAAAGAAATTGTTTCATTGTATGATTTAAGATTGTATTAATTCTGAAAAATCAATACAATTTTTTTTTGACTTGATATAAGATAGGAAATCTTTTTCGATTTGCTGTTATTTATATTTTTACAAATTGAAAATAATACATAATCTGTAGTAACAGGTAAATCAGTCTAATCCGAAGCTCAGACCTTTGTACCGTTATCTTCGGAATAAAGCTCCTGCATCAGTTTCATAGCAACTTCGCGCAAAACTTCCGGCTTGTTATAAACGTCAGAATTTATGTTAGCCATTATTGGGCTTATATTTTTTGCTTCTTCCGATAATGATAATGTATCCGTAGATTTAACATTACTTGCCTCGACGGTTTGGTTCGTCTTCGATGTCTGCTGCCTTTCCACATTTGCATCAACTGGCAAAACATTCGGTTCATTTTTCACAGATTCAATACTCATATCAACTTTCCTTAGCATATAATAACACAGATTTTTGTTTTCTCATTTCCTTCAGCTTTGATTTTAATTCCTTAGCTCTCGATTCTATATTATCTAAATGTTTTTTGTCCTTTTCGGTTATTAATTTTATTCTCTTATCGAATTCTTTCTTGTTTTTTGCAAAGTATAGTTTTGCTTCATCTGTTTTATACCATACTTCCAAATCTTTTAGTAATATCTCCCTGTTACCGTACAATTTCGACAAATTGTTCACCTGTTCGATATCAAGGCGTCCATCTTCGGCAAGAATGACTGCTATTCTATCGGTATTATATTCAATCTTTTTCAGAACATCATCAATTTCGAACATATCATGCCTGAAAATTTGTAATATTTACATTATCATACATAACTGCGATATAACGGGCTATTTTCAATGATATTTCCGGCGGTATCTGCTGAACAACTTCTTTCGTTTCATTATCAATAATTTTCAGAATCATTTTGTCGGTATCCTTGTCCTTATCGAATTTTATGTATAAATTATCCTCGTTTAATATTTCCTTTAACTTGTTCTGAAGATTTGAAAAATCAACTTTGTTTAAATCGGTTTTATTATTCTTAGTCTGTTGAGTTTCCTGACTTTGAACAGAATTTTCGGAAATAACCGGTTGCTTGACAGTAACGTTTTCGGTTAATTTATTACTTACCGGAGACGTTACCTGAACTGCCCCCTGCAATGTGGTTACCATTTCAACCTCCAATTATATATTTCATTTTTCATTATCTATTTAAATTTTAGTCATACTAAAATGTATTTAATAAATTATATTGGTTTTGTGCCTGATAAAACAAAGACAGAATATTCGTGTATTGTTGTTTTAATATGTCTGCCTGCTTATCAATATTTTTCTGAACTTCATCGGTTTTTTTCGTTGTTGAATCAATTTGCTTTCCGATTGATGTTGTCCTCGATAAAATCAATCCATTATCTCCTGTCAGATTGGAAATTGTGTTGTTCAGCTTTGCAACAAAGCTGTCACTCGATGTAAATAAATTGGAAACTTTTTCCGGATTATCCTGTAAAAGTTCCAACAACCTTTCCTGGTCTCCTACCGATAGAGTCCCGTCAGAGCCGATTTTTATCCCGATGTCTGTCAGGTATTTCGGGTCTCCGGGATTAACGGATGTAACTTCATCAGATACAAGTAATCTTATTTTTGAATATAAATTGCTGATTGAAGTATCACTTCTCAACATTGAATTATCCTGCTTCAGGAATTTCAGGATATCATTATAAGTGTCGAGAATTGGTTTAATAAGGTTTTCAACCGCAGCTCTGTCAACGCTTGAAGTTAAGGTTACCGGCTGGCTGGCTGCATCCTGCGGTTTCACAAGGTTTAATGTCAAACCTGTCAATGCATCACTAATCGAGTTGCCCGAACGGTAAATATTAACTCCATTAATTTCTACCTTAGAGTCCAAATCATTATAATCTGCGTTACGAAATCCTGCAGTTGTTTCAGTAGCAACCGTTCTGGTCGTTGTATGCGGATTCAATGCCGCATTGGTTATTCCGAATTCCGTCAGTACGGCTGAATCTGTAAAATCAATATCATTAGCAGCACCTGTATTGGTTGATGTCAATGTAAGTTTGGCTGTAGTCGAATCAACTTTAATGTAAGATGCTGTAACTCCTATATTATCTGTATTATTAATTGCAGTTGCCAGCTTTTGCATTACTTCTTCATTAGTGTCGTCAGTTGCAGTGAGAGTTACATTTCCTGTTACTCCGTTGATTGTGAATGAATAAGTGTTTGGTGCCAAAGATGTTGTACCTGCAAGCGTTTTCTTATCGGATATTAATAGGTCATTTGTTGCAAGCCGGTCAACTTTTACCGAATTCACTCCTACATTTGCTGTTGATGAGGCAGTAGCCGTTAATACACTTGAATCGGATGACGTTACAGTCCTTGTAACAAATTTCGATGCTGCGTTCGAGGCAGTAAATGTATCAATATTGCCGATTAAAGTATTCAATTTAGAGTTTAGCGTATTGAAAAAAGTCTGACGTTTCTGAAGTGTTTGTTTCTTAGTGTTCAGAGCATCTATTTTCGGCTGTTCGGTCCTTCTGTATGCTTCAACCATAAGGTCAAGCTGGGACATGCTGCTCGTGTCCTGTGTAGATGAACCGCTTAAGCTCTGCAATAATGATAATAAATCTGCCATAAAAAATCAATCCAAATTAAATGCTTTTGACCAGGCAGCTCTCAGCTCCTGTATTATATTCATCGCTTCATCAAACCGACGCTGGAAAATACACCTCTGACAATACTCATACAATCTGTATAATCTCGTTGCCGTTTCCTCGTATTCGAAATTCAAAGAGCCCATTAATTCAACCAGCACCCTGCTCATTTTCGGTACATCGCTTCTTTTACAGCTTACTATGAACAAATCGTACATTTTCAATATTATTTTTTCCTTGCTCCAGGACATTACTTCCTGTTCAAGGTATGAAGGGACTTTGCCATCGGATTTCGAACCGTAAGCTCTGCTCGCCGCCATTTGTTTTACTGTTGCCGGCATCGGTGCTGCCATAAATTAACCTCCTGTTAATAAATTTTTCTGCTTTCTGAAAAAGCAATAATTAAACTTTACAAAAACTATGCCTCGCATTTATAATATATTATCAATCATACTTATAATTCTTTAAAATTTGAATTATAATTTTTAAGCTGTTGTTTTTAATAATAATTACAATAATTAAAAAAACAAAATAAATGTCAAAGCACAATTCAACCACCTTATTATATTCGGTAATTGTTTAAAAAACTTTAACATTTTTATATATTAAGCCAAAAAATTGTCTAAATATAAACAGGAAAGGCGGGTATTAACCCGCCTAAAATCCTGTTGTCAGAAAAAAACCATTAACGAAAAAGCTGCAGGTATGCCTGCGGTGCCTGATTCGCTTGTGCCAACGATATCAACGATGCCTGTTGCAGGAACTGTGCTTTTATTAAATCAAGCTGTTCGAGGGCAACGTCTGCATCTTCGATTCTCGAAATAGCAGCATTATAGTTTGTAACCTGTGATTTCAACAGTTCTTCCTGTGAATTCAATCTTCCGGTAATACCACCAAGATAAGATGCTACCTTGCTGACATTATTCAAAGCAGATGAAAGACTTGAAAGTGTTGTTGATATGTTTGCAGACGAAAATACTCCAAGGTCGGTATCTGACACTGTGTTCAAACTTGTCAAATCGAGACCGGATACACCTGCAAAGTTTGTCGTTGATGTTGCATTAACGTCAAAGTTATTGCTTGCAACATTAAAGTCAGGATTGCTTGTTGTCAAGTCAATTCCCAAAGTTAATAGATTATTTGAAGCTGTATAACCGATTGTCCAGCTTCCTGAGAATGCACCTTTTATCAGCTCTTTACCGCCGAATATGGTTGCATCAACCACTGTCTGTACCTGCTGTGCAAGACGGTATGCACTCTTAGCAAGTGCAATCTTTTCGTCTGTTCCTAATGCACCTGAAGAAGCAGATGAAGCAGCATCCTTAATCTGGGTGACTAAGCTGTTGATATTGTCTAAAGCGTCCGAAGCAATCGAAGTAACACTTTGGGCATCTCCTACGGTTGTCAGAGCGGCTTTCAAAGCACCGTTACGGGCAGTAAGAGCCCTGGCTGTGATATAACCCGCGACATCGTCTGCAGCCGTGTTGATTCGCTTACCGGTTGATAAACGCAACTGTCTCAGGGCTATGTTGTTGTTGCTTGCAAGTAATGCATTGTAAGCATTTTCTGCGGGGGTATTTGTTCTAATCCTTGAACCACCCGAAATTGCAGTTGGCATAAAAAACCTCCATGTATTGTTAAATTAATTCCGGGCATCCTGCCAAAAACTGTTTTTCCTTTGAACTCAATTTTCGACAACTTCTTTTCAAAACTTTAACTTTGAGGAAAACTTTTGTGAATATTTAGGTAAAATTACCTATTCTATTACGAATTATAAGTCGGAAAAATGAAGATGATGAATGTCATGTTGAACCTGGTTCAACTTCCATACTATGTGTCATCCTGTATCCCGAATCAAGTTCTGAATAAACTCCATCATAGCGTCTTTTAGTCTCCGATTAAGTTTTCAGAATAATTTTAAAAGCATAACATTCGTTAATCAAAATTTATTTTTACCAAATGAATCTATATTCAGCAATAAATTTCGATTTATTAAGTTTATACTTGTGAGTTGTTCTTTTATTATTAGAATGAAAAACAATTGCCCACTTTGTGGGATTTAACCCGTAAATAAGGTGTTACTAACTAAAATAAATTGAGCGGGGGTTATATGAGCGGTGAAAATGTTTTTCAAAGGTACTTGTCAAAAAAATACAAACTTGAAAATCTGACAGACAGAGGTGCTGGTCCTGTCATAACGATTTCACGCGAGATTGGATGTTTCGCTGGCGACATAGCAGAAAAGCTGGTGCAAAGAATTAACTATGAACCCGTAACTACAGATTCCAAAAAGAAATGGAACTGGATTAGCAAGGAAATACTCGAAAAATCTGCCGAGGAACTTAAAATCAAACCGGAAAGAATTTCCCATATATTCGAGGCAAAAAAGAAAGTTCTGCTCCAAGATTTAGCCGATTCACTCATCAAAAAGTATTATGTCAGCGACAGCCAGATAATTGCTACCATCCACCATATCATACAAAGCTTTGCTTACGAAGGCAGGATAGTAATCGTTGGCAGAGCTGCAGCAGTTATCACTAACGAAATGGCAAGGGCTTTGCATATCAAGCTCATTGCTCCGGTTGATTTCAGGATTAAGTTACTTTGCACAAATTTAAAAGTAACAAAGAAAGAGGCAAAGAGTTCAATTGAAGATTACGACCGGAAGAGGGAAGCATTCATCAAATTTTTTAGGGGGACAAAACCAGAAAATGATTTTTATGATGTCATTCTCAACCGTGCTAATTTCGATGAAGAAAAAATTGTTGATATTATCTATGATTTAGCAGTTATGAAGAAATTGTTTTAATTTGATAGGGACTTTTAATTAGAAAAGTCCCTATCAAAATTAAATATATTAACAATCACTTTATTTCTTCTCTCTTTTCTTATCACTCAATGTATTGAAGAACTTAGCAATATATCCTGCCTCTTCGGGTGTTAGTTTTTTATTCAACTGCAGCCATCCCATCTGGATAATTGCATCCTCAAGGGTTGCAACTTTGCCATCGTGGAAATATGGTGCTGTTAGCGATATGTTTCTAAGCATAGGAACTTTAAACATGTACATATCCGTTTCTGCTTTTGTTACGGCAAATCTACCCTTATCGACTGTATCGGTATAAGGATGAATCAATCCCATCTTCTGATAAATGTTTCCCCCGAGTAATGAACCCGTATGGCACGTCGTGCAGCCGGATGAAATAAACAAGTCTAAACCCTTTAATTCTTCCTGGGAAAGAACATCATCCTGTCCTTTAAGGTAATCGTCAAACCTGTCGTGTGTGACTAAAGTTCTCTCAAATGCCGCAATTGCTTTAGCTATATTATCATAGCTTACAGTTCCTTTATCACTCGGGAAAGCTTTCATAAACATGTCTTTGTATTCAGGAATTGCACCGAATCTTTTCACGACTTCTTTCTCATTCGGCATAGCCATTTCAACGGGATTCAGGATTGGTCCTTTTGCCTGTTCGACTAAATCTTTTGCCCGTCCATCCCAGAACTGTACGAACTGGAATCCTGCATTCAGTACGGTGGGTGAATTTCGTGTCCCATTTTTACCGCCGACACCGACAGAAACCGGCTTATTATCAACACCGGGACCATTGTTATCGAGAAGATGACAACTGTTGCAGGAAATAGTATTATCCAGGGATAACCGCTTATCGTTATATAGTTTTTCGCCGAGTGCAATCATATCAGGTGTGTCAGTCTCGCTTCTGGGCATTTTATCAGCTACAGTCTTGAAGTAAATTTTTGCATCATCGGCAAGCTTTGTCATCTGTTCTTTGGTCAGTAATTGTTCACCTGTAGGACCTTCTTTTGGCTTACCGCAGCCAATGAGTATTACGCTAATCAATAACAAGTAAAGTGAATATTTCATATAATCCTCTAATATGTTTAACATATAAAAATGAAATTTAAAACCTTGATTATTAGAATTCTAAATTAAATATTTTTGCTATTAAATTGCAATAAAAAAGATTGTTTGTATGTAATATTCCGGGTAATTCAGGAACTAATTTTAAATCAAAATTTCATTTTGAAATATTGGTTACTTTATATAAGCTTAAATAACTTTATTAACTGATTTAAAATAATATAAAGCAAAAACATGAAAAAGTTATTCATTCCTTTTTTTTTGTTATTATATTAATCTTTTTAGGGTGTGATCCCGGCACACAGTCAAGTAACACTTCAGTCATCTGGCATCTCAAAATTGGGAATTATTATCCTTCAAAATTAATTAAAACAACAATTTCGGTTTCTCCCACATTGTCAGTTTAATAACACCTATCTTCATATAACAATATCGCTATTATTTTCGAATAAGACATATACTATCCCAATCCCAATCACGTCAATAAACCATAATTTTTATTAATCTTATTAATTTAATGAACGACCACAGAAAATACTTGCAGCCGAAAGTTGTAGCTCAACTCGAAAACATCGAGTTGATTGCACGACTCGTTGTCGAGGGATTCATCATCGGTCTGCACCGTTCTCCTTATCACGGCTTTAGCGTTGAATTCGCAGAGCATCGCCAGTACCGCCCGGGTGACGAAATTCGAAATATTGACTGGAAAGCTTATGCCCGAACTGATAAATATTACGTCAAGCAATTCGAAGAAGAAACCAATCTCCGTTGCGTTATAGCACTCGATGCTAGTGCTTCTATGAAATATGCTTCAAAAGGACAGATTTCAAAATATGAGTACGGATGCTACCTTGCCGCTTCACTTGCTTACCTGCTAATCAAGCAGAGAGACGCAGTAGGCATTGCTCTTTATGACACAAGCTTGCATACATATCTGCCCCCGCGTTCAAAGCAATCTTATATAGGAGAAATCCTGAAAGCAATAGATACAGCCAAACCATCGAATGAAACGGAAACAGCAAAATCACTCGATGTTCTCGCAGAGAGAATTACTCGCAGGGGTTTGGTAATTGTAATAAGTGATTTCTTCGATAATCCGACTTCAGTTACTAAAGCTCTGAGTCACTTCCGCCACAAGAAGCACGAGGTTCTCGCTTTCCAGGTTCTCGACCCGCGTGAAATTGATTTCAAATTTGGCAGAGCTGCCACTTTCAAGGACATCGAGACAAATGAGGAAATGATTACTCAACCTTACCAAATTCAAAAATCATACTCAAAAGCTATGAAGGATTTTATCACCGGTTTAAAGCGGGATTGCCGTAACAACAACATTGATTATCATCTGACTGACACATCACAGCCATTCGACAAGGCACTAAGGGAATATTTAACTAAGAGAAAGAAAATGTGAAATATTAATATTTAAATTCCCTCAATCAATTATTTATCTTATTTTTGTAATTCATATACTAAATTGAATAAATCATTTTAACAATTATGAAAAGAACTCTGATTACATCGGCACTTCCGTATGCAAACGGTTACCTTCACCTCGGGCATTGCGCCGGGGCATATCTTCCTGCAGATATCTATGTACGGCATAAACGGCTGAAAGGCGAGGAAGTGCTTTATGTGTGCGGTTCCGATGAACATGGTGTTGCTATCACTATTGCCGCTGATAAAGAAGGTGTTTCTCCTCAGGAAATTATTGATAAATACCATTTTGCAAATAAAGAAGCATTCGAAAAATTCGGTATGTCTTTCGATATTTATTCGCGTACTTCACTTCCGGTTCATCACAACACAGCCCGGGAATTTTTTAGCGATTTCAAGGAAAAGGGCTTTCTAATTGATATGGAAGAAGAGCAATTCTATGACAGTGATGCAGGTATGTTTCTCCCCGACCGCTATGTCGAAGGTGTGTGTCCTAACTGCGGCAACGAGCATGCCCGCGGGGACCAGTGCGACAGTTGCGGGGCTTATTACAATCAGCTCGAACTGAAAAATCCGGTCTCGCTTGTATCGGGGAAAACTCCTGTTGTACGAAGAACTGTACATTGGTATATGAGGTTTGACAAGTTCCAGAAATTTCTCGAAAGTTATATCGAGAGCCATGCCGGTGATTGGAAGGATAATGTTCTGCAGCAAAGCAGAAGCTGGCTGAAGCAGGGATTGGCAGAGAGGGCAATTACACGGGACCTTGCATGGGGCGTGAAGATTGATGATTTGCCCGATATTCCTCCCGAAAAAGCAAACGGAAAAGTCCTTTATGTTTGGTTCGAAGCCGTTCTCGGTTATATATCCGCAACGAAAGAACTGATGGACAATCTTGGCAATGAAGGAAAATCAGGACTCGAAGACTGGCGGAAATGGTGGCAGGACGAAGAAACACGATACATTGCGTTTATAGGTAAGGACAATATTGTTTTCCATACATTAATTTTCCCAGCTATGCTGCACGGAAGAGGAAGTAATTACATACTTCCGGACAATGTCCCGGCAAATGAGTTTCTTAATCTCGAAGGACAAAAATTTTCCAAATCACGTAACTGGAGCATTGACCTTCGCGATTTCATTAATGATTTCCCGAATCCTTCGAGCATTGATGCTTTGAGATATACTCTGACGATGAACCTTCCTGAAACCAAAGATTCAGACTTTACATGGAAGGATTTTCAGCAAAGAAATAATAATGAACTCTCTGCAATTTTCGGAAATTTTGTCAACAGAACTTTGCAATTTGTTCTTAAAAATTTCGATAATATTCCCGATTTACCCGATAAGTACAAATGGCTGAACCTTTACTGGAAAAACTTACTCCATTTTTTCGATTCCAATGGGCAGACAGAACATGAACTTATCGCCAGTGTGCCCGAAGAACTCAGAAAGTTATTGAATGAAAACGATGTTAATCTCATTTATGCACTTTGGAATGGCTCGAAAGAATCAGGAAAGTTGTACGGGAGATTCCGTTTCAGGGACGGAGTTACCGAAACGATGAACATTGCACGTGCTGCGAACAAATATTTCAACGATGAACAGCCATGGGTAACTATTAAAACCAATCCCGATGAAACAGCTAAAACGATTTATATGTGCTGCCAACTCGTTCGTTCACTTGCTCAATTGTTTGCACCCGTTACTCCGAATATATCCAAAAGGATTTTTGAAATTCTCGGTATGGATGCATTAACCGGTGAATCAACAAGGGGACTCGTCAAATACACCGATTACTGGACTGAAGCTGTTTTTCCCGTTGAATTTTCAGGAAAGAAAATCAATACACCCGAAATATTATTTCCGAAAATCGAGGATGATGTTGTCTCTGCTCAGATTGCAAAGCTCGGATTGAAACTCGAAGAACAGAAAGAAGCACCTGCAATACCATTAATAACAATTGATGACTTCACGAAAATTCAGCTTCGTACTGCGAAAGTCATTAAAGCAGAAAAAGTACCCAAATCGAAAAAACTTCTTCGTCTCCAGGTTGACACCGGCACAGACCAAAGACAAATCATCGCAGGAATTGCCGAGCATTACGAAGCGGATTATCTCGTCGGTAAAACCGTTATTGTTCTGGTGAACCTCCAACCGGCAAAACTTATGGGAGAAGTATCCAATGGCATGCTTCTCGCCGCTTCCGATAGCAAAGGCAAACTCCGATTCCTCACTACAGAAATTGACGACCTTGAACCGGGAGCGAACATAAAATAGAATTCTGAATGTTGAATTTGTATATTGTCAGTCTGAACCGGTTCAGATTCCAAAGCCATAACTTTCATCAACTAAATTCCCATTCCTACGAAGATGGTTTTGGGGTAGGTATAAAACAAAAATCATCCCAATCACATAAATCCAACAAATAATAGTTCAGAAATTTTGCATCTCCGTGAAATATAATATATATCCTTCATTCGAAATTCAAAATTTCTTTAAAATTCCTGTTGTTGGACGATAGTATATCCGTTCTGTTTATTGCCGCCGAGAATGAAAGTTACATTTTTTCCAAACGGGAGTGTTAATCCGTCAATTCTTTTAATAACACTGCTGTCGGCAGGATTAATAAATAAAAAACTACTGTTACGTTCAAGCGTAACATAATCGGGTGTCGAAACTGTACCATAAGCAATATTTCTTGCTACATAACATGTATCACAATTCATTGCAACGTCAACAGCCGGGAATTCTTTGCAGCCATTTATAAAGCGTCTCTTGTAATTATCCTTATCAATTTTCAATGGCATGTACTGGAACAGCAACAACTCTTTATTTTGAGACAGTCCGGTCGCTATAATCAAATTTCTTTTTATTATATCATTACTGAAGTTTACCTGACTTCCGCTGACAGATACAGTTGCATTCCCGGGATTCATTATTGTTGCAAATGAACCGGAAAAGTAAATTTTCGCATTATTTAATACGGGAGGTGCCGCTACAGTAATAGTAACAGCATCGGGAATTAAATGAACAACTTGTGTGAACACTCCCTCAGAAAGAAAATTCACTTGATTAGTAGTATCGTTTTCTTCGACGAATGATACTTTAATTTTTTCCTTTGAATCAGGTTCGTCAATAATAAAAATAATATATTTCTTGTCTGGTTTAAAGTCAACCAATGTATTAAAGAGCAATCTCGAGGGGTCTTCTGTGGTGTAAATCGAAAGTGGAGCCAAACCCGAAGTTAACACTTGATGTGTTGAAATTTGCCCGTAGGGAAGTGCATTAGAAATCAACTCACCGGCTATATAACCGGAGGAAGAACCTTTTTTGTCTCTTGCTCCGAGCGATAAAGCAAATCCCGGGAAATTTACAGAAGCATTAACAACCCTGACTTCTGCTCTTCCGTCCAGGGGTTCACTCAATCTGACCGGAGGTATTGCTAATGTAAGTTTGGCGGGGCTATCTGCAGAATCGAATACTGCAATAGTAAAGTTTTTTTGCACCTCGAGCGATGCATAAGTCCAGCTTGTTTCATTATCGTTGACGAGTGAGGTAAAAGTGTCACTACTTTGAGAATTACATGCAATTACACTCTGATAACCTGTAATATTATAAGTTGGAACATCATCAGCAACTAACTTGTCAGGATTATCCGACTTTTTGACGGTAACCTGCTGCGATGAAAAATTAATCGTTCTTACTTTAGCATCATTGTTTCTATTAGTCTCCAATTTTGTCAATGCATCCAATCCTTTAAATTCATCAAGGAGTTTGATTTCAGGAATACTGTCATTTTTCAAATTATAAATTATAATTGTGTATTGTCCTCCGGCTTTTATTTGCATACTATACAAATTGATAACCGGTGCAGTTCCTGTTTTTTCAGTTAAAACAGAAATTGCTTCATTATCTCCTGCAGGCAATTCCAGTGCATTACTAATGGCTCTGTAGCCCAGATTTTGAACTAAAGGCATGCCATTGGGACAACCGAGTACGACAGAAAAACGAAAATTTGTGTCCGGATAGGCGTTTAGAACATTTACATAAGCAGTATTGTACCTGTTTGTGAAACTTGAGATAGTACCAATTGAAATTATCGTATCTGTTGAATCCGTAATTATAGGGGGACCAGGAGGTTTCAGTGAAATCAGCGAATAAAAGGTATTACCTATAAATTTAATTTTATTTTTCATCTTGTATTTTTCAGCCCCATCGATAGTGGCAACTGATGCAATGACAGAATCTGCCGGAGGATGCAATGTATCGGAACATTCTGAATAAACAGTCAAAGCGGATTGAGTTGTGCTGTTCATTAATAATTTAAGATTTGCTTTATCATTACTCAGATTTATAAATCTGATATACATAGTAGAGGTTTCCTGCGGCGGATTTAATAAAGCCGGATTTTCCTCTATACAGCCGAACACAGCCGATAAAGATAACAGTATAATGAAAATAAAAATTTTTTTAATCATCAAAGTTTGTCTCACATTTGCTCCGTATATATTTATATAGTCAGAAAAACAAAAAAAATATTGTTTGAGTATTGTGAATTTGATTTTATTATTAATATTAATAAAATAAATTTTTGAATTTGATAATTTAATTAGTTATTTTAAATTTTGAATGAATTCATCTTCGGTTTTTTTAATATTTAGAAAAAAAATTTTCAAATATATTCTGAAGAGAGGAAATAATGCTTATCTACCGTTATTATGATTGTCTGATTATTTTCTTTGTTTATCTGACTAATGCAGAAGCACAACTTGTAACATATACAGCCCTGGATACAACAATTAATTGCAATAAATTCAAATTTTTCAGAAGCAATATTGATAGATTTGTTAATTAACATTAGATAGTACTTTGTAAAAAAAATAGTAATTTTGTTATATTAATTAATGTTGATGAAAGTTCCTTGTTATTATTGAAATAGTATTCAAAATTCATTGAAAATTATATTGGGATTATTAGAAATTTGAATTAATGATTTTTTTATAAGTGTTATTAATAATAACAATTTTTTTCATTTATCGTCTTATAAAACAAAAAATTTGTATTAAACAAAAAAATGAATTATTTTTGAGTGCCTTTTGGCTCACCGTTTTTTTAAATTAATAAGAGGTGTAAAAGTTAATTATTACGCTTGTTTGAAGCCGCATAATGCTTTTCGATTGAGCAACAATATTGATAACTTAGTGATTCATTGACATCGCAGATGAATCTAAGATACAGTTTGAAATGAACTTATGATATATATTTTAGGAGAATAAAAATGGCTAACCATGAAACAACAACTGCTTCACCCCAGGTGATTGACATAGCAGATCTCAGACCCAAGAAAATTGCGGAACTAACTTCGCTTGCTAAAAGTCTCGGGATTACTCACTTTTCCAATCTAAGGAAACAGGAACTTATTCTGAAGATTGTAGAAGCACAAACGCGAACACAACCTCAGGATTTACAAATCGAAGGTATTATCACTTCCGGTGGTGTTCTCGAAGTACTGCCGGATGGATATGGATTCCTTCGCAGTGCCGATTACAATTATCTTCCTTCGCCCGATGACATTTATGTATCCCCTTCGCAAATCAAGAAATTCTTATTGAGAACCGGTGATTCTATCAAAGGGCAGGTTCGTCCGCCGAAAGAGGCAGAGAGATTTTATGCCCTACTCAAAGTTGAAAGCGTAAATTATCTCGACCCTGATTTAATCCGTGACAGAACAATTTTTGATAACCTGACACCACTTTATCCAAACAGAAGGATAAAACTCGAATCGAGTCCAAGCGAATACTCAATGAGAATTGTCGATTTACTTTGCCCGATTGGTATGGGACAACGTGGTCTGATTGTTTCTCCTCCCAAATCAGGAAAGACAATACTTTTACAACAGACTGCAAACAGCATCACAAGGAATCATCCCGATATAAAGCTGATTGTTCTACTGATTGACGAAAGGCCTGAAGAAGTTACCGATATGGAACGTTCTGTAAAAGCAGAGGTTGTTTCTTCTACCTTCGATGAGCCGCCGGAACGTCACGTTCAGGTTGCAGACATGGTTCTCGAAAAAGCGAAGCGTCTGACAGAAGCAAAAATGGACGTGGTCATTCTTCTCGACTCAATAACGCGTCTCGCAAGGGCTCACAATACAGTTGTACCTCATTCGGGTAAAATATTGTCTGGTGGTGTTGATGCAAATGCACTCCATAAACCGAAAAGATTTTTCGGTGCTGCAAGGAATATCGAAGAAGGCGGTTCACTGACTATTATTGCAACTGCGTTGATTGAAACAGGAAGCAGAATGGACGAAGTTATTTTTGAAGAATTTAAGGGAACAGGTAATATGGAACTTGTACTCGACCGTCGAATTGCCGACCGCAGAGTGTTTCCCGCGATTGATGTCAACCGTTCCGGAACCCGCCGTGAAGAATTACTTCTCGACCAGGATGAGCTTAACCGCGTTTGGATTTTGCGCAAAGTTCTAAATGAAATTCCTACTGTCGAAGCAATTGATTTCCTGCTCAGCCGAATGAAAGGCACTAAGAGCAACAGAGATTTCTTAATGGCTTTGAATAGTTAATAAATATTTTTTATTTACCCTCCTGCATAATATTATTATATTTGTGCAGAAGGGTATTTTATTTTTTTCTTATACTGAAAATGCATTTAAAGTATATTTTATTTACTATTATTTTTCTCCTTTCTGCCGAATCCGGCATTTCTTCCGATAATTCAACAAAAGAACATGATGTAAAAATTTCATTTGGCTATGGTCAATCAATAGTACATTTCAACAACAGCAGTCAGTTAAATTTTGTACTTGAATATTTTATCAGTAAAAATCTATCCCTTGATTATTGGTTTGCGAGTAATTTTTCTTCAGATAATACATTTATTCATACTCCGCTTGGATTGGTTGCAGGATTGACTTTATTATCCGAAACATGGAAAACCGATTATAGTACTTATGATTATTTAATTTTGCTTTTAATTATTTTACCTGAAGGAATTCATTATTATATGCCGATGAATGAGTATGTGAATTTGGTCTCTTACCTGAATCCTTTGGGTTATGATTATCTTGTAGATGATTATTCATTGTCAAGCACAATCGGAGTAAAACTCGAAATCGTACCATTGGAAAATATATCAATAAATCCTTTCGCAGGTCTGAAAATTTTTTATTCTCATCCGTCAGCAACTTTTGGATTTGATTTTGGATTTCTTTTGGGAATAAGATTTTAATAAAATAAAAAAACGGAGCTCAAATAAGCTCCGTTTTTTCATACATGTAATATCAATGCCGGGTGTTACACCCGGCACTGATTCGATTTCGATTATCTTGCTATTACCATCTTCTCTATGCTGTGGTAA
>SCSM01000026.1 GCA_004322215.1 Bacteroidota bacterium
CCTGTTTTGTCTCATTTTGTCCTATTGATGTCCTATCGGTTGTGACATTAAGTGACTAAAGTCGTGTGGTGCTGGAAACCAAACTCCACTATCTAAAGATAGTGGCTATTCATTCCGGAAATTCAAAGAACAAGCGGTGCAAAGGTAAGCCGTAAGGAATGATATAAAAAGAAAATGGTTTTAAAAGGATTTTAAAATGGTTTTAAAAAAATGGGCGGAAGTCGGGAGCAGGAAGCCAGAAGAAAGATGATTGAAGGAGGAAGGGTTGCACGCAGAGAAGCAGAGACGCGGGGGGAATTTAAAATTTAAAAATGTTTTTTCACTCAAAGCCGCAAATTGTCTGAACAGGATTAAAGGGATTAAAAGATGGACAGGATTTTTTGTTTCACGCAGAGGGGCGGAGACGCAAGTTGTCGGAACGGTGATTTGTGTGATTAATGTGAATGGGATGATTTTGGTTAACCCTGCAATTTAGTGTAGGGGCTGTGCTGTGGCTGTAGGTCTCGTCTCTTATCTCCCCATGTTAAAACATGGGGTTATTCTCACGCAGAGGCGCGGAGACGCAAGTTGTCGGAACGGGGATTTGTGTGATTAATGTGATTGGGGTGATACTAATTTTCAATCTTTTATATAACAAGACCATTTTCGTTACATCCTGAAATTGTCAGAAATTATTGAAATTTACAATACTTAGAAAATAAATTTTCCTGTAAATGAATTTCCCTCATATTCAAGTTTATAAAAGTAGATGCCTAAACTTAATGAACTAATATCAATTTTAAGTTCACATAAGCCACTATTTTTATTATTTCCCACAGAATATATACAATTCCCATACATATCAAATATTTTCAGAGAAACAAAGCCAGGTTTTTTAAGATGGAATTGTAAATTAAGATTGTCCGTAACAGGATTCGGATAAATATATAGTTTAAAAGTATTTTTAATAGATGTATCCCCTTTTTGGATAGAATAATCAGGAATTTTATATTTTATAAAATATGGACTTTTATCCCCAAAGTATTTATAACGATACCCCGATAAAAGCAGGTTATCATCAGGGGTTGAAGAGACAAATTCAAAAGAACCATATCGGTTTGTTATGATGACTGAATCTAATAAATTACCATTTTTATCAAACACAAAAATTGCGGGAGAACCATAGTTGCTACCTACAGCACAAAAACAGCTATCATTAATTTTTAATAAAGACTTGAGATTTGTATGATTAAAAATTTTATTTAAAATAATTGTATTAGGTGAAATAGGGTTTATAAGACTATCATATTTACAAGATTTACCATTTATCATTAATAAAGTGTTGTTTGCTACAACAACAATAGTATTTGTATCAATTCTAATAAAATCATTAATAATCAAGAAAGGAGTTTTATCATAACCATTAACCTTGAACATATCATAATTATTTTTTCTTCGATAAGGATCGTAAGGACTAATCCCACTATAACTACAACTAATTGCAAAATCAATTTGGTCTGAATATGAGTATGCAATAATCTGATAAAGATTATTCGAATAATTTGTCAAGTCGTTACCATAATAAAAATGTAATGGATATACAGAACTTACTATATTATTACTGTTATAAGATAACATTTGAAATTTAACCGGATAATTCTCTTTATAACTGAGTTGACGAGTAACAATTACGTTATTATCGTAATTCCTAACACATTCGATAATCTTGGTATTTACAATATTAATTTGATTTGATTCATTCCCGAATTTATCAAGATTTACAATAATTGTGTCATGAATATAAGCATAACTTCCGTTTTGACGTTTAATAAGAAAATCCTTTCCCGAAGAAATTGATTTTCTCCAATTATTTTTAAATAATTGATATGCACCATGATAATAATTAGAATCCTGATTTATCTGATAAACTATGAAATTATCTTCATCTTCATAACCTTTGATAGCAATAGCGTTTTTAAGACCAGTATCAGTAAATTCATATATAAATTGGTTTTTGTCCAGATTTGATTCAATAATTTTAATAGTTATTTTTTTTGTAACTGACTTACTTAATTTATCATTAAATATCTTAAGTGTTACGTAATAATCGCCGCTGATTTTATAAGTATGAACCGGATTTATTTCCGTACAAAAGTGCTGTCTCCGAAATCCCATTTTAATGAATCAATGTTGCCTGATGAATTATTTATGAAATTAACCTCAATCGGTTCTGTACCAGTTTCCGAATAATAAAAATCGGCTTTAAAAAATGGTATTACTTTAATTAAATTAATTTTTATTATCGAATCAGATTTATTGGCTTTTTGAACAATTAATTTTACAGGATATAACCCGGAATCAATATAATTATGAGATGGATTTTTTTCTTTCGATGATTGCCCGTCCCCAAAATCCCATAAATAATCATCAGGATAACCAAGGGAGCAATCAAAGAATTTAGCAGAATCATCCTGAGATACAATTGTATCGGGTGTAATGAAATTAGCTTTTAAAGAAAAAATATTATTATCAGCAATTCTATATAAATTTCCTGAAGTGTCAATTGCAAAAATATATTGGAAATCATTTGAATATTTTACTTTTCTAATGAAATTGCAACTATCGAAAACAATCCTTCTATGAAAAAAATAATTCTCAAAATCATAAATATCAAGGTAATTATCAAGATTAATAAGAAAGAAATTACTGTCAGATGAGTAAAGTATGTTAATTGTTTTACGATTATATTTTTCGAATCCTCTGATAAATTTTAATTTAATTGTATCAAGATTAGAATAGTAAAGTGAGTCACTTAAAGATAAGTAAAGTTTTTCACCATCAATTGAAAAAAATGCAGAGTTGAATTTTAATTTTATGCCAGTCTCAGTAATAATTCCATTATCATTCTTTTTACGATAATAAGCTAAAGATTTATAAATGATTTTTTTTAAATTTAATATTACATTATCGAGATAATAATCTGAAGAACCATAATAATCGTTAGGCCCATGATTATCAATCCAAGAATTATTATTATTATCCATGAATAGATATGAAAAATCCTTATTTATAACACAAATATCAGAACCACCATAAGAGTTATATTTTGAAACCCATCCTGAATCAGTTTTAATCATTACACATACTTTCCCTGAATTACCTCCAGCATAAGGTAACTGGCTACCAACTACATAAGAGCACAAATGAATGAATAATTTCTTAGAATTATCGTAATCAGTGCAGGTTTGAGTTCTTGTACCTACTAATATTCCCGGTGAAGCAATATCAATAATTAAGCTATCAATATATTTATCACTATTAATGTCAAATATAAAAAACCTGTTTTTAATAAATTCATTGTATCGAACAATATATGTAGCAGCATCAGAGGAAAGAAACAGATATTTTGGTTCCTTTTTTAAAGTAGAATCGAATTGAATTTTGCGGGTAGTTAAACAAATTCCTGTAACTAAATCCCACTTTTTCAGAGTATCCAGGTAATCAATTGTATAAATATACTTATTATCTTTTGAGATAACATAGTCAGAAATTTCCTTTTGTGATACCATTATCCGGTCAGTATTACCAAGATTCTGCCATTGACAAAATAGATTTGATTTTATAATTATAATCATTATGAGGATAAACTTTTTCATTGTTAAATCCATATATGATTTAGTGAAAATACAAATACAATTTAGTTAATTCTTAAATTAAATTCAAAAATTCTTTAATATCACAAATACAAATCCCTCTCACCACTTTCAATGCGGGTAAGATATTGAGCAGTCTTTTCCCGGACTTTGTCGTTTGGGATTGTGGCGAGTTCTTTTTGGACTAATTCTTCGGCGAGTTGTGTGGTTTCCGGGTCAGCATAGTCAACGAGATATTCTTTTAATGTTGTGAGTGCATTGGGCTGGCAGAAGAGCTTGATTAATCCGGGTTTTGCCTGTTCCATGAAGTCCTCGCCGACACGCCCGAGACGGTAACAGGCGGTGCAGAATGAAGGTACAAAGCCATGCTGAATGACATCCCTGATTACTTCGCCGGATGTACGGCAATCGTTGAGTGTGAACTGCCCTGCTTCGTCTGTTTCGGAAAACGCCTGCTTATAGCCGCCGGGAGAGGTTCGGGAGCCGGCACTGATTTGCGAAACTCCGTAATTGAAAAGTTCGGAACGAAGTTCAGCAGATTCACGGGTGGAAAGTATCATGCCTGTATAAGGCACAGCACAACGTATGACTGACACAAGTTTTTTGAAATCCTCATCTGAAACAGCATGTTCGAGATTGAACGATGCAGGCGCATTCGCTGCGGGCCTTATTCTCGGAATGGAAATCGTATGGGGACCGACATTGAATTTTTTATCGAGATATTTTGAGTGCTGAATCAATGAAAGGACCTCGAAACGAAAATCGTAAAGACCGAACAAGGCACCAATGCCGACATCGTGCATGCCGTTTGACAAAGCCCTGTCCATTGTAGTGAGTCGCCAGTCGTAATCGGATTTGATGCCGCCCGGGTGCATTTTGTGATAAGTTTCGCGGTGGTAAGTTTCCTGGAATACAGTGTAAGTGCCGATATGCACTTTATTCAGTTTTTGAAATTCTGATTCATCGAGAGGAGCGATTTCGACATTGATTCTGCGGATAGAACTACCCTTTTCATCTTTTACAGAATAAACGGCATCGATTGCTTCGAGAAAATAATCGAAAGGGCAATCTTTGTGATGCTCCCCCATCAGCATTAATATACGCTTGTGACCTTGCCGCAGAATCGAGAGAGTTTCTTCCTTAATTTCATCGAGAGAAAGAACTCTACGGACCAAATCTTTATTATCGGAACGGAATCCACAATAGAGACAGTTGTTCGCACAGAAATTGGAAATATATAATGGGGCAAACAGTACGAGCCGGTTACCGTAGATTTCCTGTTTTACTTTGAAAGAAGTATGCAATAATTTATTTAGTGCGCCACTATTATTTATATTGAGGAGATAAGCGGCATCTACTAAATCGAGACCCTGAAGCTGAAGTGCTTTATAAAGGATTTCATCAATTAATGATTCGGAAGGATTCTCAGTTTCGGAAATGAGATTTTCTATAAAGGATTCATCTATGAACTTAATATCTGACATTTTAATAATCATATTTATTTTAGTTTATATTTATACAACGAAAATAGCGGTGGAAAAATTATAAAGCAATTATTTTAATCTTTAAAATTATAAATGTATTGTAATTTGCACAGAGAATAACATTAGAACTAAAATACATATGAATGTAAACATAAAATAAAATGCAGATAAATTCTTCAATGAATTAGATTTTTTTGTTCATTTAAAATTAAATTATGGAAAACAAAGACGACTTGTTTACAACAATAAAAAAAGTTGAGAGTAAAAGCGGGAGTATCCCGAAAACATTGACTGTACTGCCATTAAGAGACATAATAATTTTTCCTTACATGATTTTCCCGGTGTTAATCGGAAGGTCATCGTCGCTAAAGGCAGTGGCGGAAGCATTGGAAAGAGACAAATTTATTTTTGTATCAGCACAAAAAAAACCGAATGTGGATGAGCCGAAATTCGAAGATATATACACATACGGCACAATTGCAAAAATCATCCAGGTACTTCGGCTGCCGAATAATTTACTGAAGGTACTTGTCGAGGGATTGTTCCAGGCGAAGATAGTTAAGCCAACGAGAGAGAGCGATTATCTCGAGGCGGAGATTGCTCAAATAATATATAAACCGGCAGAAGTAACCAAGGAACTGAATGCATTAATCCGTCTGACATCAGACCAGTTTGCGGAATACGTTAAGGAAAGCCTGCACGTTCCTCCGGACATAATCAGTGCATTCGAGAACATAGATGACCCGGTGAGGAAGATGTATTTTGCGATAGCGAACGTGAATCAGAAAATTGAAACCAAGCAAAAAATTCTCGAGAAGAAAAGTTTGCAGAAGCAGTATTTTGAACTTTCATCGATATTATCGCAAGAGCTTGAGATGCTGCATCTCGAAGATGAGATTGACGGGAAGGTGCAGGACACAATTCAGAAATCGCAGAAGAAATATTATATTCAGGAGCAAATCAGGGCATTGCAGAAAGAACTTGGCGATGACGACGAAGCCACACCTGAACTTACGGCTATTAAGGATGCAATCGAGAAAGCCGGAATGACTGAGCAGGTCAAAGCCAAAGCTTATGAAGAATTTGAACGTCTGAAAAAGACACCGACGCTTTCACCTGAATACTCGGTAAACAGGACTTATCTTGAATTGCTATCATCAATGCCCTGGACACAGAAAACGGAAGATGATATGGACATCGAGCATGTGAAAACAATACTCGATGAGGACCATTATGACTTAGAAAAACCTAAGGACAGGATATTGGAATTTATCGCGGTGCTTAATCTGGCAGGGACACTCAAGAGGCAAATACTGTGTTTTGTCGGACCTCCCGGAGTCGGCAAGACATCACTTGCCAAATCAATAGCGAGAGGATTAGGCAGGAAATTTGTGAGGTTCTCACTCGGCGGAATAAGGGATGAAGCTGAAATAAGAGGACACCGCAGGACTTATGTGGGTGCAATGCCCGGGAAAATAATTCAGTCAATGAAAAAAGCGGGAACGATTAATCCTGTGATTTTACTGGATGAGGTAGACAAAATGTCAATGGACTTCAGAGGAGACCCGTCATCAGCATTGCTCGAAGTATTAGACCCTGAGCAAAATGTCGCATTCAACGACCACTATCTCGAAGTGGATTATGATTTGTCAAATGTACTTTTCATCACGACAGCTAATGTTAAATATGACATACCCCTTCCACTGCAGGACAGGATGGAAGTGATAGAAATAAGCAGTTACCTCGAGCCGGATAAATTGGAAATAGCGAAGAGGCATATTGTTCCGAAGATTCTCGAGGAGTATGGACTTGACAAATATAAAATCAAATTTGATGATAAGGCAATTTACAGGATGATACGCGAGTACACACGTGAAGCGGGTGTCAGGCATCTCGAAAGGGAGATTGGCTCCGTGCTGAGAAAGCTTGCGAGAGAGTTGGTTACCGATTATGATAAAAACAGGAAGACAAGGAAGAATGGTGATTCGGACAAAGTGAGAAAAGCATTGAGGGAAAATCCTCAGTTCAATAAAATGATGAAAAGCAAAGTGCTGACAATTACATCAGAAAAAATCGAGGAATTACTGAAAGCACCTAAATTCAAAGACAAAAAAGACCAACTCGAGGACAAAGTGGGTGTGGCAACCGGATTGGCGTGGACAAGCATTGGGGGTGAGACTATGCCTGTCGAAGTAACGATAATGCCCGGTGCAGAGAAGCTGACATTGACAGGCAAGCTGGGAGATGTTATGAAAGAATCGGCGCAGGCAGCTTTGTCTTATGTAAGGTCGAATCATAAGGTACTCGATATTGCAGAAAATTTCCAAAAGCATAAAGAGATTCACATACATGTTCCGGAAGGAGCCATTCCGAAGGATGGACCTTCGGCTGGAATTACTCTTGCTATTGCACTTATTTCTGCCGCTACCGGAAAAGCAATCAAGGGAGATATTGCAATGACCGGTGAAATCACTTTGAGAGGTAACATTCTTCCGATAGGCGGATTGAATGAAAAGTTACTTGCAGCAAAACGAATAGGGATAAGTACAGTGCTGATTCCAAAGGATAACGAAAGAGACGTAGAGGATATTAACAAAAATATAAAAGAAGGATTGAAAATTATTCCAATTAAACATATCAGCGAGGCATTGCCTGTTGTGTTTGGGAAGAATGGCGCGAAGAAAGCTAAAAGAGTCAAAATATAATTTATTTTCAATGAGAAAGATTCTAAATATTGCTCTGTTTGTATTTGCGGTGGTGATGATGGGTATGGGTATTTGATGTTGAGAAAGATAATATATAAAGGAAATGGTTTTAAAAAATTTAGCAGTTTAACAATTTAGCTATTTAGCTGTTAGCCAGTAGAGGAAAGGATTCACGGAGACGCAAAGTATTTGAACGGGGATTTGTGAGTTATATATGATTGCGATGATTTTTTTTACACCTAACCTAATCCATCCTTGTAGTAATGTAGACCCTTCGACTTTGCTCAGGTTGACCACTACCCTACCACACCCAAACAATAATCCTTGTAGGAACAGTTGGGGAGCTGATTGACAGTGGCGATGTACTGTTCTTTTGTGATGAAACCCATTTCGAGTGCGATTTCTTCGAGGCAGGCAATTTTGTGTCCCTGGCGTTTTTCGATAGCGTGGATGAATGTCGAAGCTTCCATCATGCTTTCGGGTGTACCGGTGTCGAGCCAGGCAATGCCGCGACCGATTAATTCTACTTTAAGCATGTTCATTTTGAGGTATTCTTTTTGTACATCTGTGATTTCGAGTTCGCCGCGTGGGCTTCGTTCAATGTTTTTTGCAATGGCGACAACATCATTTGTGAAAATATACAAGCCGGGAATAGCATAATTTGATTTGGGCTGCTTTGGTTTTTCTTCTATGCTGAGAACATTTCCGGCGTCATCGAATTCGACGACACCATAGCTTGAGGGATTATTGATGGAATAGCCGAATATAGTGCCACCCTTATTCTGTCCGAGTGCATTGCGAAGGAAATCAAGCTTGCCGTAAAAAATATTATCGCCGAGGATGAGCAAGACCTGCGAATTGCCGATAAATTCTTCGCCATATATAAATGCTTCGGCGATGCCGCCGGGTTTAGATTGTATGACGTAATTGAGATTAATACCCCAGTTTGAACCATCTCCAAGAAGTTTTTTATAGTTAGGGGTATCCTCGGCAGTTGAAATGATAAGTATGTCGCGAATACCGGCAAGCATCAGTATTGCCAATGGATAATAAATCATCGGCTTGTCGTAGACCGGCTGCAATTGCTTGGAAAATACTGCTGTCATGGGGTAAAGTCGGGTTCCGCTGCCGCCTGCAAGAATAATTCCTTTAGTGTTCATAATCAAAAATAGGGCCTATTATTACAAAAATAAAAACGTTTTGGTTACAAAAAAAGTTTCATAGTAACATTTCTTTTGTTATATTAGAAACAAGTAATTAACGTATTTGGAAAATAAAAATTTTGGTGAGTTATGCCCAAAATAGCTATTATTGACGACGACGCCGATATAGTAGAAGCACTGTCAATACTACTCACTGCTAAGGGCTATTCAGTTGTAACCGCTTCAAATATCCCCGAAGCAATCAATGTCGTCGAAGGAGAGAGACCTGATTTGATTTTACTTGATGTGATGATGGATGAACCTGATGACGGATTTTATCTTGCGAACAAATTCAAACAAAAAGGAGTAACTATACCTATAATAATGCTTACTTCAGTTTCGAAGGCGGTCGGATATGAATTCGGGAAGGGGCAGGTTTTGCCGATTGATGATTTCATCGAAAAACCTGTGACTCCATCCGTGCTAATTGAAAAAATTTCTAAATGCCTTAGGAAGTGATAGGGAGAAAAGAGTATGATTGACATTAAACAGAATGCTATGACGGAAGAAATCGAGATGCTTGTCGGTAAATTCGGCAGCACGCGTGATGCTCTTATGCCTATTATTCAGAACATTCAGATTAACCACGGAATGATTTCGGATTTTGCGCAACAGGAGGTAGCGAGAATGCTGGACGTACATCCGGTGGAAGTTTACGGAGTGGTAACATTCTATTCATTTCTGAGTGAAACACCTAAGGGTAGGTATATTGTGCGGCTCTGCAGAACCATATCATGTGATATGGCAGGCAAGGAAGCCGTTGCAAGAGCAGTCGAGAGGGAACTTGGCATCAGATTCGGCGAAACAACGGCTGACAACAAGTTCTCCCTGGAATATATTAACTGTATGGGTATGTGTGACCAGGGACCGTCCATGCTCGTGAATGACCTTGTCTTTACGAAGCTGACACCTCATACCGTTGTTGATATATTAAGTAAATTCAAATAGGAGCGTGATATGATAAAAAATAAATCAATTTTATTCAACAGGGAAAATCTTGGGGATTGCCTGGCTCGCGGTTTGAGTAAAACACCCCAGGATATTATAATGGAAATACGCGAATCAGGATTGAAAGGCAGAGGCGGAGCGGGCTTTCCTACCGGAACTAAGTGGATGCTTGCAGCAGCTTCTTTATCGAATAAGAAATATGTGGTTTGCAATGCCGATGAAGGTGAACCGGGAACATTTAAAGACAGAGTACTGCTAACTGATTTTACAGAACTCGTATTCGAGGGAATGGTAATAGCAGGATATGCTATTGGTGCTAAAAAGGGGTTTATCTATTTACGCGGAGAATACAGTTATTTATTGAAGCAATTGAACGAACAACTTCAGAAAATGCTCAAAGATAACCGTTTGGGAAAAAATATTCTCGGTAAAGGCATTGATTTCGAGATTGAAATCCGTCTCGGAGCAGGTGCTTATGTGTGCGGAGAGGAAACAGCATTGATTGAATCACTCGAAGGACACAGGGGCGAAGCACGCAACCGACCTCCTTATCCAGTGAACACGGGATTCATGGGCAATCCGACGATTGTCAACAATGTAGAGACATTCGTAACTGCGGCAATCATTATGGCTCGCGGAGGTGAATGGTTCACAAAACTTGGGACGGGCAAATCAAAAGGACATAAGCTGATTTCAGTATCGGGTGATTGCGAAGAACCCGGAGTATATGAAGTTCCATTCGGTATTTCAATCAACGAATTGCTAAAGATGGCGAAGGCGAAAAATCCAAAAGCCGTACAGGTAGGAGGTGCATCGGGATACTGTGCATGTTCCAATGAATTCGAGAGGCAGATTTCATTCGAGGATTTATCTACAGGCGGTTCGATAATGATTTTCAATCAATCGAGGGATATGCTACATATACTGAGAAACTTCATGGAGTTTTTCGTAGAAGAATCCTGTGGTCAGTGTACGCCTTGCAGAATCGGCAATGTAAAGCTGCTGGAAGGCGTTGAAAAAATCGAGCGGGGAGATTGCTCATTATCATACCTCAGAGAATTAATCGAATTGGGGAAAACAATGAAGATTGCATCGAAATGCGGATTGGGTCAATCGAGTCCTAATCCATTTATTTCGATAATGACAAATTTTGAGCAGGAAATATTTTCACAACGATAGATGGAAAATGATATGGATAAGATAGTAAAAGATAATCGTGCTCCTGTATCGCAAAAGCCGTTAACAATGCCGAAACCGGATAAGGATGCAATCGGAGCAACTGTCGGAATAGAAATAAACGGAAATCCTTATAAGGTGCTGATAGGAACGACAATCCTCGAAGCATGCAGGCAAAACAATATCCATGTTCCATCGCTCTGTTACCACGAAGATTTATGTCTTGCAGGTGTGTGCAGGGTTTGTGTTGTGGAAGTGGAAGGAATGGGTACATTGCAAGCTGCTTGTACATTCCCGATAATAAATAAAATCAAAGTCAGAACAACTTCGGAAAAGGTTAGGAAAGCAAGAAGACATGTACTCGATTTAATGCTTAGCGAGCATTACGGAGAATGTTATTCATGCCATCGTAACGGAAACTGTGAACTACAAAAATTAGCAAAGGAATATGGCGTAGATTCATACAAATTCGGACATGTGGAAAAACGCCGCTACCAGATTGACAGGTCGAGCTATTCGGTAGTAAGGGATATGGATAAATGTATCCTGTGCAAAAGATGCGTAAGGACATGTATTGACTTGCAGGAAGTAGGGGTGCTCGAAGCAAAGAACCGTGGCAATAATACAAAAATTACAACTTTTATGGATAAGCCGCTTGCAGATGTGATTTGCATTAACTGCGGGCAATGCATCAACAGGTGCCCGACTGCAGCGCTGAAAGCAAATGACCCATCCGATGAAATATGGAATGTAATTGACGACCCCTCTAAGCATGTGGTAATTCAGACAGCACCGTCTCCGAGGGCGGCAATCGGTGAAGAATTCGGACTTCCACCCGGAACTTCGATGACATACCAGATGAATACAGCATTGAAAATGATTGGCTTCGATAAAGTATTCGATACGGATTTCACAGCAGACCTTACCATTATGGAAGAGGGAACGGAACTTTTAATGAGATTGAAGAAGAAACTTGTAGATGGTGATAAGAATGTGATGCTGCCACAGTTGACATCATGTTCACCGGGATGGATAAAGTATATTGAGCATTTTTATCCTGATTACCTGGATTACCTATCTACATGCAAATCACCACAACAGATGTTCGGTTCGGTTATCAAAACATTTTATGCCAAGGAACATGAGATAGACCCGTCGAATATTGTTACAGTGGCAGTAATGCCTTGCTCGGCAAAGAAGTTTGAATGCAACAGACCTGAAATGGATTCTTCGGGATTCAAGGACGTAGATTATGGATTAACAACCCGCGAACTTGCACAAATGATAAGGGAAGCAGGTTTGTATTTGCCAGATTTGCCACCAGGGAATTTCGATGACCCGTTTGGCGATGCATCAGGTGCCGGCTTGATATTCGGAGCAACCGGCGGTGTAATGGAAGCTGCACTGAGAACAGCTTATGAGCTTGTGACAGGGAGACCGGTTCCGTTTGAGAATCTCGATATTATACCATGCCGTGGATTCGATGGAGTCAAACAGGCATCGGTCAAACTCGAGAAAGTAAAACCCGAATGGAGTTTTCTCGAAGGTGTGGATTTGAATTTCATGATTGCTCACGGGACAGCAAATGCAAAGAAGGTTATGGAGTCACTTGTCAGGGGCGAACTGAGTAATATTCATTTCATCGAAGTTATGGCTTGCCCTGGTGGATGTCTCGGTGGCGGAGGACAGCCAATTCCAACTTCACCTGAAATAAGGAAGAAGAGGGCAGAGGCAATTTATCAGGAAGATGCAGGATTGCCTGTAAGAAAATCGCATGAGAATCCTCATATCACATATATTTATGAGAAGTTTTTAACAGATGGACCCTGCGGGCATCTTTCGCATAAACTTTTACATACACAATATGTGAAGCGTGGGAAGTTCATCGGATGATATTTAATACATTCGGCAGTTTGCAATTAAATTTGGGGACTGCCGATGTTAAAAGAAATAGTGGTACTTTTACGTATGAATTTTATTTTAAACTGAATGAATGGCTGATACTTTTTTCACATTGATACCTGAAAGAATTCAGTACGACCAGTTTTGGATTGAATTGAAAAAGCGAAATCACTGGCTGATTATGCTTCGCTACGGAGCAGTTGTAATGCAAATTTCGCTCATTATTTTCCTATATATACTCGACAATGTGATGCCACGATTTGGATTCAATTCTCTTCCACTATGGATTATAACGGCAGTAATTTTCGGTTATAACATTGTATTTCACCGAATTTCGATTGCAATGCCTGAATTGTATCAAAGTCAGAAAAAGTTTCACAGTTTACATCTCTCGATGCTCCAAATTATATTAGATATTATTGCACTGATGCTGTTTATTTATTTTACAGGCGGAGTCGAATCACCGATTTTCTTTTTCTATATTTTTCATGTAATAATCGGAAGTTTGTTTCTGACAGACAGAATTATGGCAATAATTGTTTCCTGGGTAATGCTTACTTCAATTGCAGGTGCATTGATGGAATACAATCATATTATACCTCATCAGGGTATTGCAGGAATTCATGTATTTCCACTATATAATAATACATCATTTATGGTCGGACATTTCATATTTTTCGGATTAACTCTTTATTTAAGCATATATCTTACAAATTCAATAGCAAAACAGTTATATCAAAGAGAACGTTCACTAACTCAGGCATACAATGATTTGGAGAATGCCGAAAAATCCAAATCGAGATATGTATTTTCTGTCGTCCATGATTTGAAAACACCGATTGCAGCTTCAATGACATATCTCGATATGATGCTGGATGGAACCCTTGGGGAAGTGAGAAGTGAACATCTTCGACCATTGGAAAGAATCAAATACAGATTGTCGGGTGCAGTAAAAACAATCAATGATATTCTCTTTTTCTCTAAATTGAAGCTGGAATCAGGTATAAATAATATATCGGAAGTAAGTTTAATAAGCGTATTTGATGAGATATACCTCGACCATCGCATTCTGATAAATACCAAAAATATTAAATATACATTTAATTGTGATTCGGGTGATGATGCAATTATTCAGGCAGAACCGAAACTTTTGCAACTTGCCCTCTCAAATTTAGTATCGAATGCCATAAAATATACCGAACAAGACGGAATAATTGAAGTTGTCATCAATGACCTGAAGGAACTTTATTTAATATCTATTGCAGATAATGGAATCGGCATACCTGCTGAGGAAAAAGAGAAAATATTTCAGGATTTTTACAGGACATCACTCTCAAAAAAGAAGGGAATAGAAGGAACGGGCTTAGGTATGTCAATTGTCCTGCAGGTTATTCAAAAGCTGCATGGTGAAATTTTAGTGGAGTCTCCTTGTTATTTAGCAACAGACGAGAACAGACCGGGAACGAGATTTATTGTACGCCTACCGAAAATATACTCTGCACTTTAATTTAAAAATTTTCAATTTATAATTTAAAATTTAAAATGAATTTTCAATAAACTAATTTTAAAAATTCCAAATATTCTATAAAACTAATATAATTTGCCAAATAATAAAATAATTGCTTAATTTTAAACGTTTAACAATAATTAACTAAAATTGAAAAAATGTCTAATTATAATAATAAAGGGTGTTGATATGATAAAGAAAGTGATTCAGGATGCAATTAACGAACAGATAGTAAGGGAATTATATTCATCAAATTTATATCTTTCGATGGCGGCATATTATAGACTAATAAATCTGAACGGATTTGCCAACTGGATGAGAGTCCAGGTTCAGGAGGAGATGTTTCATGCAATGAAATTCTTCGATTATATGCTGGAACGAGGCGGAGAGGCGATGATTGGGGTAATTGATGCTCCACCGACAAAATGGGATTCACCTTTGGATGTATTCATAGCCGCACAAAAACATGAAGAATCTGTTACTGAACATATAAATAAACTTGCAACTTTAGCAATGAAAGAAAATGATTATGCAACCAATATACTTCTGCAATGGTTCATCACAGAACAGGTGGAAGAAGAAGCCACTGTAACTGAAATTGTAGAACGCATGAGGCTTGCGGGTGATTCGAAAAGTAGTTTGTTTATGCTCGACAGCGAACTGAAAACGAGGGTGTTTGTGCCTCCGGTTGCGGCGGGAAACCAAGCGTAAGCAGTGAATAGTGAATAGTGTATATTATCTATATATAGATTCAATTTAATTGTAAAAATATTTGCACATTAATTTATTATTTTCATTTTAAGTAATGAAAAAATTATTTCTATTCTTGTTATTAAATATTAACTTGTTGTTAATTCCACTTTCTTCAAATGCAAGAGAAGACCTTGGTTTAGGTTTAAATTATAATTATTTCAATAAACAAAATCAAATTGTTGCTTCAGCATCTTTATGTACTAGGTATTTATTCTTCTCAGAGCCCGAGCAATTTTGTAATATTGCTGTCGGAATAAGAACTTACAATGATAAATCTCCATATTATATTTATCATTTAACATTATTTAAAACAGATGCTTTTAGAGCAATACTAAATGAAGAAGGTATACCTTTAAGGCCAGGATATACTCACCCGTCAATTTGGGGCTTTATTTACGGGATTACATTACTGGATATTGACAAAACACAAATCGAAAATTCTTTAATTCAATGGTTACAAGTAAGAGGTGGTTTTGGTACACATCAATTAATATTATCTAATATTAATGAATTAAATTTTCATGGATTCATGGCATTAAAATTAGGTATAAGCTCAATAAATTTTGGTGGATATAATTTTAAAAATATAAATGACAATACAAAAAATAGAATTGGAATTGAATCAGGATTTAATTTGGTTTCAGATTTTTCATATAATAAAGATATTAATCTACAAGCAAAATTAGATTATTCATTATTAATATCTGATGATGTAATACAAATGTTAACAGGTGGCATTTATTTGGTTTATAATTTGAGAATAAAAGAAGGATATAAAAGTGATTTAATGAATTTTTTAATGGGGGCTAATTATTATTATTACTTTCTTGAAAACATCAATAAAGAATTCATAAAATATGAAATAGGAATAAATTGCCATTTTACTACAAGTATATTACCACGATTTTAATAATTAAGATGTCAATACTAATCCTTAAAATAGAATATGACGGCACGAATTATGGAGGATGGCAGATTCAGCCGAATGCTCCATCTATTCAGGAAGAGATTGAAAAAGTACTTTCTCAATTGAATGGAAATCATATAGGTATTGTCGGTGCGGGAAGGACTGATGCCGGTGTTCATGCAAGGGGACAGGTGGCTCATGCCAGACTTGAAAAAAAATTTCCCGTTCCTGAAAATAAAATTCCTTATGTACTAAATTCAAAACTTCCTGATGATATAAGAATTGTAGATGCTAAAATTGTGAATTTTGACTTTCATGCGAGATTTGATGCAATTGCAAGAGAATATTCATATACAATCACTAAAAGACAAACTGTCTTCGATAAATATTTTACCACTTTAATCAGATTTAAATTAGATTATGATTTATTGGAAAAATCAGCTAAAATATTTACCGGCAAACATGATTTCACAACTTTTTCAAAAAATAATTCTGAAACTAAGGATTATACATGCAATGTAAAAATCTGCAAATGGAAGGAAGTTGATGATGGAATATGGCGGCTGCAAATACGTTCCGACAGATTTGTTTATGGAATGGTCAGGAGTGTGGTTGGTGCTATGATCGATATAGCACGAGGGAAAAGAACAATCAAAGAAGTGAGGCAGGCATTGAAAGATTGCGACAGGTCGAAATCGAGTCCGTTAGCACCGGCAAAGGGATTAGTGCTTGAGAATATATCCTATCCGAAGAAATTTCATATATTTTAATTACAATAAAAAATAATTTAATACATCAAAAAAGATAATAAGGATTTATATTTATAATGATTGTGATAACGAAAATAAATCAAAAAACCTTATTTTATGTTCCAATAACCTTAATAACAAGTATTAAACCGGCATAATAAACCTTATTACCTTATTATTAAATTTAATAAGGTTCATAGTGGGGATGGGATTAAACAGTTACTAAGGTTTACATGATTATATAAGGTCTTTTTTAAAGAAATTATAATGATTATGATTAATTTTTACTTTAATATTAAAAGAACAATAATATTAATCCTTCTTGGATTTATTTCTCTGTCATTTTATGGATGCGATGAATTTAATCCACTTGATTTCAACGCATTTTCTGTCAATGATGACAAAGAGCTTGGGAGACAGATTGATTTACAGATTAACTCAAATCAACAGGAATATCCCTTACTTTACCAGCAGTCAGCTATAGATTATGTTCAAAATATTGTTAATCAGATTATCCAATCGCCGATGATAGAATACAGGGGAGTATTTGTTTACCAGGTGAAAATAATAAGAAAAGATAATGTTGTAAATGCATTTGCCACACCCGGTGGTTATGTATATGTTTATACCGGTTTATTGAAATTCCTCGATAACGAGGCAACTCTTGCAGGTGTACTCGCACACGAGGTAGCACATGCTGAAAGAAGACACAGTACAAAGCGAATGACAAAAGCTTACGGCGTTCAATTTTTATTGGATTTATTACTTGGCGATAATCCTGACCAATTTGCCGATATAGCTGCGAATTTGTTCGCAGGTCTGGCATTGCTGAAAAACAGCAGGGATGAAGAGTACGAGGCGGATGAATACTCATTTAAATATTTGCAAACTTCTATTTGGTATCCGGGAGCATTAAAATATTTTTTTCAGAAGGTAAGCGATAATTCAAGTGGAAGTTTCCTCGAAGAATTGCTTTCGACACATCCATTGAATGAAAACAGGATTGCAGTTTATGAACAGTTGATTGCAAATGCACAATTACCCCAACCGACTGAAAATAATCTTTTTTCGCAGAGATATGTACAATTTAAAAATACTCTGCCATAATTGAATTCTTTTTTGTAAATTTATATTACTAATTACAGGTTACACTAATAGGATTTTATTATTTTTGTGACGAATTTTACAATTTTTTAATTTTATAATTATCAATAAATTTTAAATTTGTAATGTTTAAATTAACTAACTAAGAATATAAAACGGATTATATTAAAAATAAATAAAAAATTTTGTTATTAATAAATTCCTTGATAACTGAAAATTGATAATTTTAAATTATAAGTATGATGAAAATTTCAAAAAATATATATAAAAAGCTCTTTATTCTTGTGATAATGATATTAATTACAAGAATGGTGAATAGTTGTGTCGAATTCAATATATACCCTCCAAGCGAAGACATTAAATTAGGCAAGAATCTCGATGCTGAAATCAGGAAGAATAAAAATGAATATCCAATATATAATAAACCGGAAGTGAAAAGTTATGTTCAGAGCATAGTCAACGAGATTATTCGTTCTCCGAAGATGGAATATAGAGGTCAATTTTCATATACTGTCGAAATAATTAATAGAGATGACATCGTTAATGCTTTCTGCGCCCCCGGGGGTTATATTTATGTTTACACCGGTTTGCTGAAATTCATCGATAATGAAGCAACACTTGCCGGAGTGCTTGCGCACGAAATCGCACATGCAGAAAGAAGACACGCAACTCAAAGAATTTCGAAAGCTTATGGTATGCAATTGCTATCGGATGCTGCATTCGGCGAGCAAAAGAACAAATGGGAAGAACTGGGTTCCAATATGTTCAAGGGTTTATCTCTTCTTAATAACAGCCGCGACAATGAATACGAAGCCGACGAATACTCGTTCAAATATTTGCAGTCAACAAAATGGTATCCCGGTTCAATCAAATTCTTTTTCGATAAAATCAAAAATTCGGTCAGGGACAATGACCTGAAAGTAGTATTGTCTACACATCCGCTTCCGCAGGACAGGTATGACAAGGTAATTGACATGTTAAAAAAAACAAATACACCGCCGCCAAACGAAAAAAACACTCAATACAGAAAATATCTGCAATTTAAAAATAACCTATAAATATAAATTCAAATATTGATTTTTTTAAGGGAGTAAAATCATAAATAAAAATATATAATTACAATCGGAAAAGTTTAACATTATGGATACTTTTGATAAGCTAAAAAAAGCACAACAAAAACACTCGTCTATTTTATGTGTAGGACTCGATGTTGACGTAAACAAAGTTCCACAGCAATTCAAATCCGTGCCAGACGGTTTGCTTGAATTCAACAAAGCTATAATTCATTCCACCAAAGATTTTGTATGTGCCTACAAGCTCAATTTTGCATTTTACGAACAATATGGTGTGGAAGGTTACGACCTGCTGAAAAAAACCTTTGATTTAATCCCGGAGCACATCGTATCGATTGCTGATGCCAAACGAAGCGATATCGGTAATACAATGGCCGGATATGCAAAATCAATTTTTGATTACTTCAATGCCGATGCTGTAACTATTAATCCCTATCTCGGTAAAGATTCATTAGACCCATTCTTAAGCTACAAAAAGAAAATGGTTTTTCTATTGACATTAACATCAAATCCCGGTTCTGCTAATTTCCAAAGAATAGAATCAAACGGAATTCCTTTATATAAACATATTGTGAAGCAATCATTGACATGGTCTGATAAGAACAATCTCGCATATGTTGTAGGCGCTACTCAACCGGAAGATATTGACCAGTTAAGAACTCTTGCACCTAAAAACTTTTTCCTTATACCAGGTGTCGGAGCGCAGGGTGGCAGTGTGGAAGCAGTCGTTAAAGCCAATGCGAACGGACCCGCCGTTATAAACGTATCGAGAGCTGTAATATATGCATCTAAAGAAAAGGATTTTGCCGAAAAAGCAAGAGAAAAAGCAATTAAATATAAATTGTCGTTTATGTAGTGAAATAGTAATGTCATGCTGAATTTATTACAGCATCCATAGCATAACCAGAAATGTGTTATACTGAAAACAATGTGAAATTGGATTCTGAACCAAGTTCGGAATGACAAAATAATTTAATAATAATTAAGAATCTTATGAAAAATTCATCTTCATCCTCGTTAAGTGAAAAGAAACTCCAAACAGGTGTTCACCACATATTGTCTGACCCGTCAAAGATTTATACAACATTGAGTGGTAAAAGGTTACAGGTGCTGTCACCAGGAAGGTTAAATGTACACGAAGGACCGGATTTTCTCGATATTGCATTGCTATTGCGGGGGAATGTTATTGTAGGAGATGCCGAGTTTCATGCGAAAAGCTCGGAGTGGAATCAGCACAATCATTCGGATGACGAAAATTACAAATCTGTTGTGCTGCATATTGTAAATGAGAATGATTTGAAACTATCATTTCCATTCGAGACATTAATTATGAAAAGCGATGAAGTGCGAAAAGCATCTGTTGATTCAATATATGAAATAAATGCACCTGATATATTTTCTATTGAAGAATTACAACAATTTGCACTAATCAGGTTGTTAAGAAAGACATCGGATGCGAAAAAATATGTTAATCAATATGGTCTCGATTCCGGTTTTCAGATGATTGCAAGTGAATTTCTGAATAAGTATTTTAATCGCAGGAAAAGACCTGTTTATACTTCAGACCGGCTCGAACAGCTTTTGCAGTCGCTAACTACATCTCATGTTTTTGAAATTCTTAAGAAATTATCCGAAGGAAGCGAACTGCATATTCCTGATATGATGCAACAACTATTAAAAACGAAAATCACAGATGAGGGAGCGCATTTGAGAAGGGAGCTTGTGTTCAATTCTGTTCTGCCGCTAGCACTTTCGCTTGCGAATGAGGAAAGCCGAATAAATTTGTTCCTGTGGTATTGGTCAACTCCTGCATTGCACAGCTACGGAATACTTAAACGAAGGTTTAAGGATTTTCCACAGAATTTCATCTGGCAGCAGCAAGGTATGCTGGAATACATAAGGAACTACGGAAGTAAGACTATTGTAATATCAGATGTAATCAAAGATTATGGCTTCGCCGAAGTGCTGGATTTCTACTATCTTGGGGGAAGTCCTTATAAGAAGTATCCGTTTGAGGAAATGTAAAATGAAAAATGTAGAATTAAAAATTAAGTTCTTCTAAAATATTAATGAAATTATGAAATCAAATTTGTTATTGTGTTTTTTAGTATTAATAATTTTAACGGCTTGTAATGATAAAACATTTACTGAAGAACCAATACCCACTGGTTTTACGGAATACAATTGTTTTCCATGGGCAAATTTTAAGGAGTGGAAATCAGAAGACAGTCCTTATGGCTTGTTTGATGTATATTTTGTAAGCAGGAGAAATGGATGGGTATTGATGAAAAAGGACAGTATATTGAATACTACAAATGGGGGGAAAACCTGGACAAAAAATTATATTGAAACAATTGACCCGGGACTAAATTATGATAATTACCATTTTATTTGTGTTTATTTTATCGATGATTTTAATGGTTGGGTTGGTGCTTCATCAAACAGATTATATCATTCAACTGACAGAGGAGTTCATTGGAGCAAGACTTTATTATTTTATAATGTAGTTGAGGGAGGGATTTATAATATTCAGTTTACTGATAACCAAACTGGCTGGGCAACTTTATCAGATGAGAAAAATACAAAGTATTTAATTAAAACAACAGATGCAGGTGCAACATGGCAAATTGTTAATTCAAGCGAAGTAACAGGATATTCAAGTTTAACATTTGTAGATAAAAATATTGCGTATTGTTTCGGTGATTATTCAAATAATAACATGAAATTTGGTGCTATCTATAAAACAACAGATGAAGGCATTTCCTGGGAAAAAGTATTTTCCGATTCTTCCGTTACTTTTAATAAAATATTTTTTATCAACCCAAATACCGGCTGGGCATTAACTAAAAGTAATAAATTTTTTAAGACAACAGATGGTGGTGAAACTTGGTACATTCAATATTTCAATAATAATTCCCAGATAATAAACTTTACTTTTTCGGATGAATTAAATGGATGGTTAGTAACAGGATTGCCAATTGAAATAACCGGAGATTCAAAATATTACTTAATTTATCATACAGATAATGGCGGTAATACATGGTTGCCTTTGAATTATTGGGTTGCTTTGGATGAACCGAATGGCATTGTGCATTTCCATGATTTGTTCTTTTTCGATAAGGATGAAGGTTTCATTTCAGGTTCAAAAGGTGTGATACTGCATACGACAACCGGAGGAAAACAATAGGTAATAAATATTGGTGAAAATATGAAACTAATTATATCATTTGTTATTATTCTTTTTATCATCTCAGCATGTAAAGATAATACATTTATTGAAGAACCAATACCCACTGGTTTTACGGAATACAATTGTTATTCAGGAAGTGATCCTAAAATCTGGGCTCACGATTGCAATTTATATTGTCTTTATAATATATTTTTCGTAGATAATAAACATGGATGGATTTTAAATGCAAATGATAGTATATTAAGAACAATAGATGGGGGCAAAAGTTGGGAAAAATATTTTGTAGAACATTTAGAAACTGATAGCTATACATTCAAAGGCCATTTTAATACTTTATATTTTAAAGATACTTTAAATGGTTGGGTTGGAGATGATAATAACGGACTATATAAAACGACTGATGGGGGTAAAAGTTGGACAAAAAAAGTTCTGTTCACTGAACAAATGAATAGAGGGATATATGATATACAATTTACTGATGAGATGACCGGTTGGGCAACAATAAAGAATGGAAGCAGTGATGATGCAATAATTAAAACAACTGATGGTGGAAACAATTGGGAAATAAGTTTAACTGATTTTGAGGATGGAATTGATGATTTGCATTTTACGAATAAAACAACCGCATTTTTTCAAACCTTTCGTAGAATAAGTCAAAAAACAAAATCTTGTATTTATAAGACCACTGATGAAGGTAAAACATGGTTTGAGGTAATTAAAGATACTACGACAGCACTCTGGCAATCATTTTTCTTAGATGAAAATAATGCTTGGATAAAAACCGATGAATATAAATTTTTAAGAACCACGGATGGGGGTAAAATATGGTTTTATCAGGATTATAATAGTGAAAGATATATAAGTAATTTTACATTTGTTGATGAAAACCATGGTTGGGGAATTTCAAGTTTACCAAACTATTTATATGGTGGAACAGAATACCATTTGATTTCATATACAGAAGATGGAGGTGTTAATTGGTCAACATTGAATTATTGGGTGGGTTTAAACGAACCGAATGGCATTGTGCATTTCCATGATTTGTTCTTTTTCGACAAGGATGAAGGTTTCATTTCAGGTTCAAAAGGTGTGATACTGCATACTACGACAGGTGGAAAACCATAATTTGAAAAATTTAAAATATTGAGGACTTATATAATTAAGACAATTTTATCATTTGCTATTTTCTTTTTCTTGCTTCTTACATCCTGCAATGAACAGACAAATACTGTGAAAGAGGACGAAGAGCCGGGTTATTACTTTATATTGACAGATAGTAAAAGCGGTAGTTCAGTAAGCAATGTTACAGTTAATGTTTATTATCTCATTACAGGACTGCCAACGAAAGATACAAGTATCCAATCAATTAATGGACCTAATCCGTTCAGAGAATTTACTCATTTTTGGATTTCTAAAAATAAGACCGAACAAACAGAAATAACGATTATTGATGAAATAACGAATAATGTAATTGACACTCTTATTAATGATTTTTTAGAAGCCGGTTTTCATGAATTTAATTGGTTCCCCGGTTATAAGACAGGTCAAGAAGTTAAAGAAGGATTTTATAATGTGAGGATTAAGACGCAAGATACAGTAATGCACTATGAAATAATGTATTTTAAATATAATTACTTTTATGACATGATTTATAAACCACTTCCTTCCTTTGAAATTAATAATCCCACCGATGGTAAATTCACTTTGAAGAAAGCTAATATGCCTTATACCGGCAAAAAGTTTAATCGTGTTCATGAATCCGGTGTTAATTTGGGGAAATTTCAATTAAAGGAAGAAGTGTATATTGAAATATTAAGTGATGATTATAATCCGGTTATACTATCATTAAATTTAAATGTTGATAAAAGGAAAGATTATTCAATCAAGATGATAAAAAAGTAGAAGCAAAGAATTAAAAATTTATAAATTGTTAAGTATTATTTTAAAATTATGAAAACAATATTATTTCTCGTTATTTTAATATTATCTCTTCTCTTATCCTGCAATGAGCCGACTGGTGGCGGTGATGATGAGCCGGGTGTCTATATCAAAGTAGTTGATAGTGTGAGTGGACAGCCTATTAACGGAGCTTTTGCAAAAATTTATTATCTTTTAAGTGAAATTCCGTTTGATTCTAATTATAACTGTATTAATTTTCCCAATCCATTTAACAATCTTACAACTTTCCAATATTATATTAAAAATCGTGATAGTGTTTTGATTCTAATAATCGAACAGGAAAGAAATATTATAATAGATACTTTGATAAATGAAGTTCAATTAGCAGGTACCTATAATTTGGTTTGGCCAGTGTATGATCCGGTGATATATTTAAATGAAGGATTCTATACTTTAAAGATTATTACTAAAGATTATGAAGATAGTTATGAAGCTCTTTATTTGAGAAGTAATATTTTAGGAATTGAATACCCCGGTAAACAAACTCCTGCAAAAGTCATAACAAATATAAATGAAGGTAAATTTGTTTTAAAATCAGAGGATATGCCATATATTGGAAGACAAATCCGGAAAATACATGAGTCAGGAGTAATTTTTTCTAATTTCAGAATTCAGGATTCAGTATTAGTAGAGATTCAATGCGAAGGATTCAAAATCACAGAACAAATTTTAGAATTAAAAAAAGGAAAGAAGTCGGATGTAACAATAAGATTGGTAAAATAGTGGGAGAAAAATAATATATGGTTGAAATACCCACTGAAATAAAAGAACTAATACTTAAATTTATTGATGAACTTGAACCACTGACTTACAGCCCTGAATAATTCAATGAATCCAATCCTTTTGTCAGAGAAATATTAAGAAATGGAATTAATATAATTTAAGTGTATATTTATAGTATTGTTTTTAAGAGTATTTATTTATTACATCTTTAGGGGTCAGAATTTTAATATCAGTTTTATATAAATCTTTATCGTAAGATACTATGTCTAAATTATAATTCTTGGCACAAGTGTATTGATATGCATCGTCAAAATCCAAATCAAATTTTTTCATGGAATCTATAAGTTCTGACATATAGTTGTGTCCAATTGAAATTGAACTTAGATTGGCATTTTCAAATATATCCTCAATAAACAATAAAAATGCTGACTCTTTTTTCAACTTAGTCATGATTATACCAATAGAATGGAAAGAGAAATCACTTATAATCATTTCTTTAACAGGTACAACAGTTAGAAATTTCGCAACATCAACTGATTTTTCCTGTTCAAGTAAACGTTCGAGCCAGATATTTGTATCAATGAGGTACATGATAATTAATATTGTTCAGTATGCCAATCCAAAGCTTTTTTCTGTAATTCTATGGATGTATATTGAGTTTTAAATTCCTTTAATGCACCAGCCCAGTTTTGATTTAATTTCTTTGTCCTGTTGCTTGACCTTTTTTTTGAAATTTTATTTACATATTCCTCTAAATCCATAAGTAAATTTGGAGGAAGTTTATTTATTTTTGATATTATTTTTTGAGCTACTGTCATTTTTTCAATTATAAAAAATATTTTTTTTTAATTAAAGTAAATTTAGTCAAAATACCGTATAACTACAAATTTATTGAAGTTAATTACTATAAATTATAATTTTATTTTTTGATAAATTGTAATGAAATTACCAGTTAAAATTATAAATCATTATAAAAATTACAAAAAGCAAATTCGGGATAGACTGCTTGATTTCAAGCACGTCCCTGAATCAGAATATTTTTATGAGTTATGTTTTTGTTTATGTACACCTCAATCTAAAGCGGCAAATGCTTTTCTGGTAGTAGAGAAATTGAAACAATTGGATTTTCAGAACAAGAATATAAATCCATTAAATATATTGAATGATAAATCGCATTATATTCGGTTTCATAATCAGAAAGCAAAAAATCTTATTAATATGAAATCAATTTTTCCTGAAATTTTTTCTGTTTTGAAATCAAAAATAAATCCGGAGAAAAAGAGATTATGGCTTGCTGAAAATATCAAGGGATTGGGCATGAAGGAAAGTTCTCATTTTCTCAGAAATATCGGATATAGGGAACTAGCAATACTCGACAGACATATTCTAAAACATCTGGTTGAATGTGGGGTATATAAAGAAATACCAAAAGTTGGAAGTGTAAAACAATACCTCGAAGTGGAGAAGGATTTTATTCGATTTTCTAAGATAGTAAAAATAAATATTGATGAACTCGACCTACTTTTCTGGAGCTATGAGACAGGAGAAATACTCAAATAATTACTAATTGCGAATGACTAATGAAATGAGTATAAATTTCTTACTATCCCGGGTAATTGCTTTAATTATAAAAAATCAGAGAGAATGGAGCAATAATTTTTACATTCTACAGTTAATCAATTCGTAAAATTATTAAATGAGTAACTATGCCGGGCATATATATACATATACCTTTTTGCAAAAAAAAATGCAGCTATTGCGATTTCTTCTCTATTACAGATTTGCAGGGTGTAGAAAGATTTGTCAGAAGTCTATCAAAAGAAATTGATTTGTATTCAACACAATTAAATTCAAAGCCGCTTGTAAATACTGTCTTTCTCGGCGGGGGCACTCCTTCACTTTTGAAAACTATTCAATTAGAAAGCATATTCAATAAATTGAAACAGTATTATCAGTTCAATGATGAATTGGAATATACAATCGAGTGCAATCCAGGGACAATTGATAAACAGAAATTAAGTGAATACAAATCACTCGGTGTAAACAGGTTGAGCATAGGTATTCAGTCATTAATCCCGAAAGAGCTTGGGTTCCTCGGCAGAATTCACAATCCCGAAGAGGCACTGAATGCAATCACAACAGGTCGAGAAGCGGGATTCGACAACATAAGTACAGATATTATTTTTTCATTACCCGGACAAAAGGTAAGTGATATTCAATATACACTTGAGAATCTTCTCGAATATAAGCCAAATCATATTTCGGCATACAATTTGACATTTGAAAAAGGAACACCTTTATTTAACAGAATGCAATCGGGAAAAGTGCATAGAAATGACGATGAAACAGACGCTGAAATATTCGAGTATGTATCTGACAAATTGGCATATTCCGGGTATGAGCAGTACGAAGTATCAAATTTTGCTTTTGATGGAAAGAAATGCAGACATAATCTAAATTACTGGAATGGCGGTGAATATTTTGCATTCGGTCCTTCTGCACATGGTTTTGTCAATGGAACAAGATACTGGAATCACAGAAATCTGAAAAAATACTTTATGATGATAGATGATAATTCCTTACCTGTCGAAGGAAGCGAAGTTTTAACCAAAAGACAGATGTTAGAGGAAAGAATAATGCTTGGTTTGAGATGCGAAGGGTTGAATCCCGAGAAATTAAATAGTGAATTTGAAATTGATTTATTATCTTTGAATCAAGAGTTAATCAATAATCTCGTCAACGAAAAACTTATGGAGAACGGAAATCAAAAACTTCGGTTAACAAGAAAAGGGTATCTTCTAAGCGATGAAATTATTACAAAAATTTGTGCAGGTCTGTCCAATTTTAAATAAGTAACTGCGAATACATCAATATCTACTTAGTGAAAGATGGAAATCCCGGATTAAACCTTTTTTTCAATTTAATAGTTCTAATACTTGTAAATATCAAAACTTTTCGTTATAATTGCTATTATTTTAGCTATTGTTAAATTAGCTCATAGTAATATTCATAATGAAATTTTGATAAAATGAGTATTAAATCATTACAATATCCTGTATATAAGTTTTTAAATATAAATATATTTTTGCAACTATTATTTATTTTTTGGGTTATTATATTTAAAGGCACAAAACTCAAAAAATAGAACAAACCAATAACACAAGTTGTTGGAATAAGTTAAGAAATTAACTTTACAAATATATATATAAGGGGGATGTGATGAAATATCTTTACTCGGTCAAGATTTTCAAAATGCTTGTCTTTAATACTTTTATTTTTTTACTTTTCATAGCAACTTCTTTTGAAATTCAATCAAAAGGGATAATAATACCAACTGATGCAACCCAGCAGGATTTTGTAAGAGCATATAAAATGGTTCTTGCACAATCAGGTTCGGATTATCGCTTTACAAATGCCACAATTGATACAAGCCTGTTTCCTGATTACGGTGAATACTCTATTTGTTGGGTAAAAACAGGAGTTGACAGGGGTTCGTTTGTTTATCCCGACGCACTGCCATCTGCATACTCAGGCATTACATATAATGATTACGATAATTATAACTGGCAGGGAGCCGAACATTATTCGATTCAGTTTAAACCATACCAGTACAGGATTGCTTTGTTCAACAGCAATATCCAGAGAAATAACAAAACCGTTACATGGCAGTATTTATATTTCAAGAATTTGTTCGATTCATACATTTCTAATGGTTTTTATTACCTGATTGACGAAAGATACCTGGATACAAATTCAATCAATGGTGCTACCCAATTACTGATTATACCCTCATTTAATGCAGAAGGTTCGAATCAGAAATTTTATATTGACAGTGTATTCGCAACATGTCCTCAAATCAAAGCAAAGTTAGATGCTTTTTTGGCAAATGGTGGAACAATTTATGCAGAAGGAAATGCAGTCTATTTCATTGAGAAATTGGGTTATCTTGCACCGGGTTCTGTAAATTTCGATAATTTTATACTACCCGACCCGGCAACAGGAATGCAAAAAATTGTTTATGGTAATTCGAATAATCCAATAACATTCACACAAAATGTAACAGATGAAATATATACCACAACTCTGCCAACTGTTAATGCAGGAAATGCAGAAGTTATAGCAAATGTTCCCGGATTTTCACCGGTTGTATTTATATTAAATGGACCAAACGCAAACGGTGGGAGAATAATCTGTAATACCGGATTACCGACTACCGGTGGTATGAACGAATTAAAAAGCGGTTCGAGACAATTGCAATGGACACTTAATAGTTTCCTTTATGCAATAACCAATAATATTGATGTTACAAGGTCAGTATATAATGATTTGCCAAGCGGAATAACTGCGGGCAAGAATGCAGTGTCATTCGATGCCTTGGATACATTCGAAGTTAGAATTAAAGTTAGGAATTTATCTTCTTCTGACATAACTAATATAACAATCAATGAGTATTTAAGAAATGAAAATATTAATAATACAAACAGAACTTATTTCCAATTTGTCGATGTAATAAGCCAGGATGTTACAGCAACAATTACCGGAAATAATTTAAACATCAGCGGTCTTTCGATGCCTCCCTTGAGCGAGAAAGTAATTACATACAGATTGAGAACACCCGATGTAAGTGATAAAATTCATGAATCGGTTGACAGATTCCTGTCCTGGAGCAGTTACATCTATTCTTCATATAATGTTACACAGTACACAGATAACGAAGGAAAAAGGATTTTCTGGAAGTGGAATGATTATGCATACCTGATGTTCAGTGCAAGATTAGTTGCCGATGCAGACCTTAACTGGAAAAACTTTTTGGGTTTGTACTATCAGCCATTCAAAGTATTTATGATAATGGAAAACAAGGAAAGGACAGATGCAATTCAAACAAAGTATGTACAATATATACCGAAGGATGTACCATTCTACTGGGTTGACCATGGAATGGATATTCCAATCCTGAAAACACCCGGGGGCAAGTTCGTAACCGTTCTGAAAGGGAGCAATGACGAGAATAATCCTGAATTTGATATGGATGCAGACGGGCATCCCGATGCCTGGCTGGATACTGCTTCGATTTATCCGAAGGGATATACATTAACTGAAGCGGATGTTTATTGGCTGAATCCCTGGGAACATCTCCGAAGCGGTGATTCTACATATTATGAAGATATAGACCACGATGGAAAACGTGCAATGGACACAAATGGTGATGGTATTGTAGATATCGAAGAAACAGGAGATAAAATCAGGGTTTGGAAAGTAACCTGGGATATTGGTACTGTTCGTGGCTATCAATACTTTGACCCATACTGCTATTACGAAATTTGGGTTGACCCGCCGGATTTAGTTAATATGTCAGCAGGTGTATCAAAAGCATATAACCGGCTCGATACTGATGTTAACGGTATGTTTTATCCATATTCACGCGATATAAACAATCCAAATCTATCTGATACAAGCTGGACTCACTGGATGGACAGGGATGATAATGGGAACATTGTTTGGAAACAGCTAATATATCAGAAAATAAATAATTATGAGGGCTATACTTTTATCGATACTGCAAAGCAGAATTATCATTTGCTACCTACTGACTTTTGTGCAGGCACAGTGCCACAACCGCATAATGAATTTATAGCAGCTTTATCTCTCGGCGGTGAAGAAATTGATATGACACATCCGACACCGAATAATTCTCTTTACTCAAAACTTGAATTTAAGACAATATTCAATGAAAGCAGAACTACGCCAATCAGAACGACATATACTTATTATGCACCACTGCCAAATCCATTGCAATTTGAGTATTTGTCAAATAATTTCCTTATTACAGACCCAAATACAAATCAACAGATGACGTATCTGCCAAAATATGGTAAGGCAAATTTAACTTTTGATTTGGATGCGTCAACCGAATACACATACTATTGGATTAGAAATGCCGGACACGATGTTGATTACAATGACCCATCTGAAAAAATCGAGGGGAATGAAAAGCTGGGCGATGGAGTATTCGGATATATGATTTATGACCTTCCGAAAGGTATGGGCGGCTATTCATTGACATTACCGAAGTTGACAGACGGCACTTATGATATTAACAATATCGTCAGTGTAGATGGAAAGCCATTTGAAAAATGGCTCGATAATAAGAACACAAAAAATGCAATCGAAATATGGGAAGACCCGTTCCAGTATCATATTTATATTCCGCAATTGCTGATTCCTCCGGCTTTGGATGATGACAACTTTGACGGAATTGATGACTGGATTGATGACAGGGGCGATAGATTTTCTTCAAAAACCGGTTTCCTCCACGACAACTTTATGCTTGATAATGGCGAGCAGTGGTTGAATTATCCTGAAACACCATTTCGGGATGATATTTATGGCATGGTGGATTCGGGATGGTATCATGGAGCCGACAATACTTATGGAGATGATTTCTTTGAGAATCTCGGAAAAACCCATATACAACTCCACGCAATTTATGAAGGTAAAGGCAAAGAGGGACCAGTTGACATCAGCAAGGGTGGATGGTTAGTTGTGGAAGAAATTTTCGGCGGTTCGCCATGGGTTATTTTCTCACACGTACTTTCCGGCTTTGCCAAAGGAAGCGATTTGAGAATGTCATCATCAACAACTCCTTCAGTCGTCAAATACGGGACAGATACAACGTATATAAAACATTACATAGAAGACAGGGATGAGCCGCATCAGTTCAACTCAGACTTTGACCCCTTCCATATTGCCTTTGGATACGGGGAATCAACGATTACGACAATGGCAGGAGGAAAAGACCCTTGCAGTTTGATAAGTCCCCCGATTGATATATCGTCAATTATTGACCCGCAGTTCAATCACAGGACAATAACACTTGTACCGTTGGCGGATAAGAACAATCCGGATTTGAAAGATTATCCGAAAACCGTTACAGGAACTTTTCTCGAAGTAAAAATCGAAGTTATGAACGGAACTGATGATAATTGGTTCAATACGACAATAAATCCCACACTTGGAAATGGGCTTGGAAATACAAATCTTGTGATGTCTTATGTTGCTTATCCGAGACCACTTGTACCGGCACAGGTTGACCCTGTTACAGGCAAAGTAACGAGGGCTGGAGATGACCTTGGTACATTCAGAGCCGGATGGAGATTCAACCAGCCGGAGGGTGAAGTTTTGATTAAAATGGGTAATGCTCTTCCGTTGCTTCAGCCATCGAGGAGGGCATATTTTGTTATGCTATTCAGCATTGATGAAACCTTGATTAACGGAATATACAATATTGATTTCACGATTAACGGTGAGAGGAAGCATTACACCGGTGCAAATGACCAACAAATTACTTATGCAGTACCATCGGTACAATTCAGTATCACAGACAGGTCTGCAAACGGAAATATTCTCGAATACCAGAAAGTTGTGATTGGAAAATCCCATCTGACTGATATGAAAGTCAACACAACTGACAACTTCTTCCCAACCGGTAATGTGAAATGGTCAAATCAGGATGTAAACTATCTGAATTTCGATACATTGAGTAATTCGCTCAGTGCATCATTTAATCCGAATAATTCTGAAGCAACAATAGACTTAAGTGCTTTCAGTAATTATCCTGATATCAATAATGCAAGGATGTATATACTGGAGCAGGGAATTGTTACCAGTGAGAATGAAAAAGATTTGGTTAAGGTAACAGAAGGGAATGAACTAAATTATCTTACAGAAACGATTACCCCGTTAAATTTGACTGCAAAAGAATTATACGTCAGAACTTCAGGCCCGAAAGTGAAAGATTACAAGAAGATTGTCAGCTTGAATGGAATGCCTATACAGGAGAATCAGCCATTTATCTGGGATAATTATGATGATAAAGATGTTGAGGTATTGGTTGAAGCATTCAACTCCGGGAGTAATATTGCGGAAAATACAAAACTGGATATATTCCCGGGATTATCATTCGTTCCTAAAGCAGGTAAACTGGATCCCAATTGCACTATTTCAGGAAATACAATAATTGCAAATCTGGGTTCAATGATACCGGGAGAATCACGAAAACTGAGACTACACTTTGGAGCATCACCCGATGCCTGTCTTACATTTTTTGATGAATCGTCGGTTATACCCAAAATCAATATTAATTACAAAGGTAATACCATTACTTCCGGTTCGGCAAAATACAATTTCTCGATTGACGATTTAAAATCACTCGATTGTCCGACTTATGATTTTGTTGTTGAAAATATAGATGCAGATATCAGTAATCTGACCTTCGGCTCAATATCGCAGGCACAAATCAAGTACAGGAACGGATTAGTCCCATCGAAGAATCTTTCATTGAATTTATATGCTGTGAAAGATTGGAAGGATACTATTTTAGTAGGACAAAAAACAATATCATCATTGAATGCACTCGAATCGGGAAAAATTACTATGGATTTCAATGTGCCATACAAGACAAATTTCCTTGAATTGTATGCAAAGATAGATGGCAATGATAACGTAATCGAGTTCTGCGAAAATAACAATATAAAATCAACGATGGTGCCGATTAACGGACCAAAATGGATCCAGGATGTTCAGTCATATCCGAATCCATTCAAGAATAAAATTGATTTAAGTTATACACTCGCAAGAGATGAGAGAAACATTTCAATCACATTCTTTACGGTAAATGGAAAGGAAGTTGGAAGAATTGATAATTGTCCGGCTATATCCGGCACACATAGTGTTTCAACGATGGAGTTGTCATCCTTGCCGACAGGAACTTATGTTTATAAGATCGCAGGTATAAATGCAGACGGCGAAACAGAATTATATGTAGGTATAATTGAAAAGTATTAGTATTGAAAAATTGATTTTATAATTAAACAGGAGGGTTTAAATTGTAAGAAAATTTAAATCCTCTTTTGATTTTTTGTATGAAAATAAAATATTATTGTTTGATATTTTTATTATTATTTACCGAATCCTTAATGTCAATTGAACAGGGAGCTAAGGACAGCACTCAATTATTAAGACATAGATTCGGAATATTCGGCAATTATAATTATTATTTCCACTCTGCAAATTTTCACCAGTTACCTGAAGTTGTGAATTGCTGTCCTATATTTACAGAAGGTAAAGCCGGAGGATTTTCGGCAGGTTTATTGTATGAATATATTTATTCAAATTCGATTTCTGCAATCGTCAGGTTAAAATATTCACAAATTAACGGGCAAATATCCGATGATGAAAGAAAATCGGCTTTAGTTGATAATACCCCGACAAATGCACTAATCGAACATTTTCTCGACACAAAAATTTCAATTGCCGGAATTGAGTCTTTTGTTAAAATAAAAATAATTGATGAATTAGCATTTCTCGGTGGGTTTGATTTTAATTTTATAGTAAACAGCAATTTTAATCAATATGAAAAGCTACTCCAGCCGGCAACCGGTTTTTTTGAGAATGGTAAAAGGACCAGGTATGAAGAAAGCGGAAAAATATCAGGAATATCAATTCTGAATTCAAGTTTAACAGGCGGTATATGTTATGATATATTTTTCGATGAGAAAAACAGTTATGTGATATCACCGGAAATAACATTTGCATATAATTTTACACCAATTGTTCCGAATCTTGTTTGGAATATTCATTCAGCAAAAACAGGTATTTCATTCAAATATACCCCGATACCAAAAGAAGAAAAAATAATACCTGAGCCGATACCCCCCCCCGAACCAAATATGCCCGAGCCACCACAGGAGGAAAAGAAGGTTAATTTTACAATCAAATCTGTTATGGGAGATAAAGAATCTGACAGGGCTGAAATTGACATCGAGGAATTTCTTTCAACGAGAATGAATCCATTGTTAAATTATATTTTCTTCGACAGTGCTTCATCCGAGATACCTTCAAGATATAAACTATTGAATAATGATGAAGCATCAATCTATAGAATTGATACACTGATGGATAAATCAGAACTGGAGACCTATTATGATTTATTGAATATTGCCGGTAAGAGATTAACTGACAATCCGGATGTTTTAATAAAACTTGTAGGATGCAACAGCAATGACGGCATTGAAACCAACAACATAACGTTATCGGAGAAAAGAGCTAAAAAAATAGCAGAATATTTAAATAAAGTTTGGAATATTACACCAACAAGGATTAAAATTGCAGCGATAAATCTACCGGCAAAGTTTTCAAATTCGAATGTTCCTGCGGGTTCCGCCGAGAACAGGAGAGTTGAAATATATTCTAATGACAATTCGATACTTTCACCAATAGAAATAAATGATACAATAAATGAAATCAAGCAAACTGAGATTTTATTTCATCCTGAAACAAACTTGTTGAAATTTCTCGATGGAACATTAACAATTGAAGCAAAAGGTAAAATCATTAAAGAATTTTCATTTACAGAAAATATTCCTGAACATATTGCCTGGGATTTGATAAATGATTCTGATATTAATTTGCTGAAACAATCAGAAAAACTTAATTGTATTATAAAAATCAGAGGCCTTGATATGAAGACATATTCAGATGAAAAGGAAATTAAAATCAATAAAATCAGAATCAAAGATAAGAGAACTGCAAAATTAAGCGATAAGCAGATAAATATGTTTTCGCTTATTCTATATGATTTTGACAGTTATTTACTGAACGATAAAAATATCGAAATGCTTAATGATGTCAAAAATACTCTCGATAAAAAGTCAACTGTAACATTCGAAGGATACACAGACAATCTCGGTGAAGATGAATACAATATGCTCTTATCAGTTCGCAGGGCTAAAGCAGCTTCAGATGCGATTCAATTTGAAAATACCAAGTTCGAGGGGTACGGAGAAACAAAATTATTATTTGATAATGAATTTCCCGAAGGACGCTTCTATAGCAGAACTGTTAAGATTAGAGTTGAAACGCCGATAAAATAATTTTCAATTTTCAATGAAATCTATTTTTCAGAAAAAATATTATTCTGGGGTTGCTCAAGATTCAATTCACCTTCGATTCGAGCCATAACGGTAGAGGCAAGGCAGTTTCCGACAAGATTTGTTCCGGTTCTTGCCATATCCATAATTTCATCAACACCGAGCAAAATAGCTACACCTTCGAGGGGTAATCCAAATGTAACAAGTGTCCCGGATAAAATGACAATAGATGCTCTCGGCACAGCGGCAATCCCTTTAGAAGTCAACATTAGTGTTAGCATTATCGAGAGCTGATGCCACAGGTCGAGATGCACACCCGCTGCTTGTGCGACGAAAATTGAGGCAATAGAAAGATAAAGAGTAGAACCGTCCAAATTGAATGAATAACCTGTCGGGAGCACAAATGAAACGATTCTTCTCGGGACTCCGAATTTAACCATATTCTCCAATGCAACCGGTAACGCAGCATCAGATGATGTGGTTGAAAATGCAATCAGAGCCGGTTCTTCAACTGCTTTAGCGAATTTTTTAATTGGGATTCTGAAGAAAAACAGAATCGGAATAAAAACAAAGAGAATAAGAACTAATAATGAACCATAAAGTGTCGCTATAAGTTGTCCGAGATTGACCAAAACACCAATACCACTATGCCCCACAGTATAGCACATTGCTGCACCAATGCCGAAAGGTGCGAATTTCATTACAATACCCGTGAACTTAAACATCACTTCAGACAATCCTTCACAAAAACCGAGAATTGCTTCTTTTGGTTTACCTTTAACCTGAGTAAGAGCTATTCCAAATAGAATTGCAAAAAACACTATCTGTAATACATCATTGTTAGCAGCCGATTCAAAAAAGCTTTTCGGCACAATATGTTCCAGGGTTTCCTTCCATGACATTTGTGTTGGAGTAATCTGAGCAGTAGGTGAAATTGATGATGGGAGCGTAATTCCAACACCCGGCTGTGTGAGATTCACTGCAGCAAGTCCTATAAAGAGAGCTAATGTTGTTACAATTTCAAAATATATAATTGACTTGAATGCCAGCCGTCCGACAGCTTTTAAATCGTCACTGTGACCGGCTATACCAACGACCAAGGTGCTAAATAAAAGTGGAACAATTATTACTTTTATCATTTTCAGAAAAATATTCGATATAATCCTGATATTTTGAGAAAGTTCCGGAAAGAGCCATCCAAGTATAGCACCAATTGCCATAGATATTAATATCCATTGTGTAAGGGATATTTTTTTAATAAAAGTCCACATTCGTTAACAAAATAAAAATTATAAATTCAGCAGGTTAAATTAACAATCCGGCAATTATACGAAAATTCCAAAGAATTTCATAGGTCAGAATGATATTGGTTATAAAATGATAAATAATATTTTTAGATTTGTAGAAATAAATAGATTAATCTTGATGCAGCAATATAAATTCAATTAATGGAAGAAGAAAATAATATAGAAAATTTTGAAGAGGAATTTCAAAATTCAAAGAAACGATTATATAAATTCTGGCTGATTCTGTTATTTATCAGTATCGGATTTATAGCTGTAATAGTCAGATTATTCATAATTCAAATCATTGACGCTGATAAATACCAACTGCAAGCAAAAAGACAGCACGAAGCCAAAGTACCACTAAGAGCTGAAAGAGGAAATATTTATGACAGGAATGGGAACCTGGTAGCAGGGACTGTTATGGGTGTATCACTCGCAGCCGACCCAACCATTCTCAAGGAAAAAGAAAAGTTGTGCAGCATACTTGAAAAGTCCGTCGGATTAAATTCAATTGAATTGCTGAACAAAATTAAATCTACTGACGGAGCATTTGTGTGGCTTGCAAGAGGATTAATACCGGATGATTTAATCGGTATTGATTCAATAAAATTAAACGGATTCATCAAATACATAGAGCCGCGAAGAAATTACCTGTATTCTCCGATTGCATCACAAATCATCGGCTGTACTGATGTCGATAACAAAGGATTATCAGGTATTGAACTCAGCTTCGATACATTGCTAAGCGGAAAAAGCGGATATATGATTATGCAAAGAGACGCAACCGGACATATACACCCGACTGCGAATCTTCCGGTTATCGAAGCATTGCACGGTAAATCAATTATAATTACGATTGATATTGAACTGCAAAGAATCATCGAATACGAGTTGAAAAAAGGAATGGAGAGGACAAATTCCCTATCAGGAACTGTTATTGCTCTCGAACCATCAAGCGGCGAAATTTTAGGAATGGCATCTTACCCGAGCTATGACCAAAATGATTTAAAAAATGTACAAGCAATGGCAATGAAGAATAAGGCAATAACAGATTTATACGAACCCGGTTCAACTTTTAAAACGATAACAGCTTCGGCGGCAATAGATAAAAATATAATCACACCCACTAAGATGTGCAACGGGCATTTGGGTTTGCTTGATTATGGCAAATATCAAATTAAGGACGACCACCCGATTGGTATAGTTTCTTTTGCGGATGCACTGGCTTACTCCAGTAATGTAATTTTCTCACAAGTAGGGAACAGCATACCTGACGCTGATTTTGCTTCTTATCTTAGTAATTTCGGTTTCGGTAAAAGATGGGGTGTAGAATTATCAGGTGAACCGGCAGGTAGAATCAAAAAAGCCGAAGAATTGACTCCTGCATCAAAACGTTTTATGAGTTTCGGTTATGGAATTTCAGTAACACCATTGCAAATGATTACTGCCTATTCCGCGATTGCTAATAGAGGAGTGTTGATGAAGCCGCATATTGTAAAGGCAACAATTGATAATAATGGGGACACAACTTTTAATAATCCTAAAACAATAAGAAGAGTCATTTCTGAAAATTCTGCAGATACGATTACTAAGATGTTAATAGGAGTTGTAGAAAAAGGGACAGGAAAATCAGCACAAATAGAAGGATATAAAGTTGCCGGTAAAACAGGTACAACTCAGAAACTTGTTAATGGTTCTTATGCGACACAGAGTTATTATGCATCCTTTATAGGATTTTTCCCGGCAGACAGACCGAAAATTGCGTTGCTCGTATTACTTGACAGTCCACAGGGCTCATATTACGGAGGTGCAGTGGCAGCACCAATTTTCAGAGATATTCTTATAGATTGGCTTGCTGTTAATCCGATTACAGCATCAGAAAAGGTAAACGGCAGTAAATCAAGATTCGATTCAGTATTTGTTCCCGACTTACGTGGATTATATGTGAGAGATGTCCTAAAAATAGTACAAAATTTAAAATTAAAATTACAAAATGTGTTTGATACTAATTCGGTTATTATTTCTCAAAATCCAAAACCAACATCAAAAATAAAATTATGGGGAAAAATTGATATAGTAGTATTTGATAAGTCAAAAAAAGCAGAATTGACTGATGTTCGGGGTTTAACTCTTCGAAGAGCTATAACTATACTTAATAATTCGGGCATTAAATCAAGAGTTATCGGTACCGGCAAAGTTAGTGAACAACTATGGTCGGGAAGAAAATCCTGCACATTAATTTGCAAATGATTACTTCTCAATCAAAATTCTTGAATCAGCAACAACTAACTCTTCACCTTTTTGTAATAAAGGATTCAAATCCAGTTCTTTTATTTCAGTCACTAATTCGAGTAATGTCGATAATCTAACAATAATATCAGCAAAATTATTTTCATCAACTTTTTGCTTTCCCCTAACTCCGAGAAATATATCGTAAGATTTCAAACTGTGAATCATATCCAGTGCTTCATTATTTGAAATCGGGCTTAAACCATAAGAAAAGTCCTTCAATACTTCAATAAATATTCCACCTAAACCACATAAAATTATATGCCCGAAATCCTTTTCATAACTTGCACCAATGAATAATTCAAAATCAGAATGCAGCATCGGTTGTATTAATACTCCTTTAGCACCTTGTATTTTCATCAATTTTTTGTATGATTGCAATGCTTCATAATCACTATTTATATTAAGCATAACACCACCGACATCTGTTTTATGGATAATGCCGATAACCTTCATCACCAACGGAAATCCAACCTTTGAACATGCTTTTGAAACTTGTTCCTCATAATTAACGACATATTCCTTTGCCCTTTTGATTCCGGAAATATCTAATAATTCCTTAACTAATTCCGGCTTTAAAAATCCTTTTTCGGATTTATTTATTATTTCCATTATTCTGTTCTTATCGAATTTATATTTATTTTCAGCATTATAAAGTTTTGGAGTATTATATACTTTAGACATTGCATTAGCTAAAACAACTTCATCCTTGAAAAATACTCTTCCAAAAGATTTAAATGTTTCAATTGCATCAGATGCCTGGACAATTGATGGGAGTACAGGTAAAATTGGTTTTTTGCAGGAATTCATTTTTTCATTTAGCAATTTATAAACAGGAGTTACATCAGTCAATCCGGGTGTACCGAATATGACGACCGAACCGTCAATATTATCGAATTTATTATCAATAAAATCCAGGATAATTCCTAACTGTTCTGCAGTTCCTGTTGCGATAAAATCTATTGGATTTGCAACCGATGAGCCATAATTTAATTTCGTCAGTAATTCATCTGCATCAATGCCTTTAATTTGTGGAATTTCAAACCCACCCTTAGATAGGGAATCAGTCAACATTACTCCGGGTCCTCCAGCGTGAGTAACTATTGCAATCCTTTTTCCTTTAAATTCAGGATAATTGAATATACCTGCGACATAAGCAAGTTCTACCCTGCCTGAACATCTAACTACTCCGGCTTTTCTGAACAATGCATCAACAGCTAAGTCAGAGCCGGCGAGAGCGCCTGTGTGAGATGAAACTGCTCTGGAGCCGGCTTCAGTTGTTCCTGCTTTTATCCCGGCAATCCGACATCCTTTTTTGATTAAGGAGTGACAGTGTTTAAGGAATTTTTGTGGCTCATTTATTTGTTCAAGATAAATGATTTTTTTTTTCGAGCTCTTTAATTCGTCAAAAGATTCATCCCAATATTGAAGAATATCTTCCACACCAATCAATGCACTATTACCTACAGTAAATACACTCGAAAACTTTAACCCCATTGGAATTGCAGTCTCAAGTATAAATACAGCAGTAGCACCGGAACCTGACACAAAATCACAACCTTTGATGTCAAGTTCAGGCATCGGTCCACCGAACATGCCTCTGTATGCAGTAGTCATTACACCCATGCAATTTGGACCAATCAGGCATCCATTTACTTTTGTTACAATGTCAGAAATTTTTTCTTCGAGTAACTTCCCTTCACTCCCCATTTCACTGAACCCTGCAGAAAGAACAATAAAGGTCTTACATCCTGATTTTTCTATAAGACTTTCAAGTGTTTCAGGAATGATTTTTGATGAAATAGCAATTATTGCAAGTTCTGCTTTTACTAATTCAGATACATTTTTATTGCAGGTAATGCCCTGTACAACAGATTCTTTGGGATTAACAACAAACAAATCACCTTTGTAGCCGCCATCGATAATATTTTTCATCACTCTTCCACCCGGCTTGGAAATATCATTTGACCCACCGACAACAACGATGCTCTTTGGTTCAATCAGTTCTTTTGGTATCATAAATTACATTATTTAAAATTCATATCAATTATAAAACAAAATTATAACAAAATTTCGTGTTGAGTTTAAAAAGATTTCTTTCAAAAGATAAAATAATTTTGTAAAATTGAAAATAATTTGCTGGTTATTCATTGGATTGAACATGAAAAATAATATTTCAATCTGTTTTATTATCACACTTCTTGCTTTGACAAGCTTATTCTCGCAACAAAAGCAACACTGGACTTCTTCAGTATTATACCAAAATTATACAGATAGTAATTTTTATAAATGCGATTTTATAAAGAATGGAATAATGAAATTACCAGCAAGATTCACATTTGGCTCATTTTATTTTACACAATTCTGGTTAATAGATACTTTATGCTTAATTGACAATTTTTCAGTTGAAGTAAAAATTAAGAACACACCTTCAGAAAATGGAATAAGTTGTTATGATATATATTTTTGTATATACGGATTAAATAATTCGCATTTGTTAAGTGCTTTGATGGGGAGTAATTCTTGTCAGAGTTATTCAGGAATAGATGTTAATGGATATTATATTTTAAATTCACCACAATTAATTTTCGATTCTAATAACTGGAACATATATAAATATAAATTTAAAAATAATGTATTGAATTTTTCAATAAATGATATAAATAGAATAGCCTTACCGTACGAAGGGAATTTTTGCTATATCACTAATATTTTTATATCATTAAAAGGGAATGGCTCGGTGGACTGGATTAAAGTATATGATGAAAATGATTCACTTTATTATTATGAAGAATTTCTTGATTGCAATAATCTTGTTTCTCCTCCTCCCTGTCAGGTGGCTGTTAATCCATCTTTAGTCATAACACAAAACAGCCCACTTTGTGAAGGTGATACATTATTTTTAGATGCTAATTCTTCGGATAATAATGTTGAATATCATTGGACAGGTCCCAATGGTTTCACATCAATCGAAAAGTCCCCTTCAATTCCAGATGTCAGAGAAAATATGTCGGGTGATTATGAATGTAAAATTATCAATAAAGGAAATTGTACAAACGGAAAGAATAAAACTACAGTCAGAATTTATCAAAAACCAACCGTAACTTTAAATTGCGCAAATTCAAATCCTTGTAATGAAGACAGTACTTTAATAATAATTATTAATTATAATTCGAAATTTCATTATAAGTGGTCAACGGGTGATACATTGCAAAATTTAGTTGTCAGGAAATCAGGAGATTATTATGTTGATGTTACTGATAGCAACGGATGCACAGGAAAATCAAATATTATAAGTGTTAATTTTAATAGTGTATCAGTTTCAATATCTTGCAATAATACAAATCCCTGCATAGGTGATAGCACAATTATTGTAATTGATAATTATACTATTGAAAATAATTATAAATGGTCAACAGGTGATACAACACAAATTATTGTTGTTACTGATTCTGGATTTTATTATGTTGATATTACAGATAGTAATGGATGCAAAGGAAGGTCGAACTTAATACAAATAAATTATAGAAATTCAATACCTGTATCAATATCATGCCCCGACACTAATCCATGCCAGGGTGATAGTGCTTTAATAATAATAAATAATTTTAATCCAATTTATCATTATTCCTGGTCAATAGGCGAATCAACACAAAATATATATGCAAAATCTTCTGGGAATTACTATGTTGAGGTAACTGATTCAAATGGATGTAAAAATATGTCAAATATTATTACAATTAATTTTTCCAACGAGATTCCGGTATTAATTTCATGTTCAACATATAAACCCTGTTATGGCGATAGTGTTTCAATTACAATTGATAATTATAATCCTAAAAACAAATATAAATGGTCAACAGGTGATTCTTCAATAAGTATTACTGTAAAAGAAACAGGACAATACTATGTTGAAGTAATTGATGAAAATGGTTGTAAAGGAAAGTCCAACATTATTAAAGTTGAGTTCCTTAATATTTCAGATGTTACAATATCATGCAATAATCCAAACCCATGTAAAGATGACAGTGCTTTTATAAAAATTGATAATTATAATCCTAAATTTAAATACAGATGGTCAACCGGAGATTCATCTGAAAGTATTTATGCAAAAACTCCGGGTAATTACGATGTTGAAGTGATAGATTCCAATGGGTGCAAAGGAAAGTCTAATATTATTAACATCAATTTCAATGAACTGCAGGGAATAATCATTGAAAATGAACCTCCTGATACTTTAATATTTGACTCAGTAGGTGTTGGGGGCATTACATATAAAAAAATTAAAATAAGAAATCCATCAAAAGATACTTTAGAAATAAATAATGTTATTTTATTCCGAAATATTGAGTTTTCAATACCGCAGAGCCAATTGCCATTAATTTTACTTCCTTCGGAAATCAAAGAACTTACAGTTTATTTTGCAACTAATAAATTTGGTGTGCATTGTGATACTTTATTTTTGTCCGGATTATGTGTTGATATTAAAATGATACTTATTGGAATATCAACTTCAAATCAAAGTTCAGGATTATCTAAGTGTAATATTCCCATAACTATTCGTACAATTTCAGATAGCCAGAAAATTATAATTGAACCACCTAATCCAAACCCGATTACAAATTCTGTTAATATAATTTTTACAATCGTAGATAATAATTTAGAAAATAATAACTTAACTGAAGAACAAATTAAATGTGAACTTATTGACTTTCTCGGTTCAAAAATCAACATAAATTATAATGTAGAATTAATTAGAACAAATAATTTAGTTTCAGGAAAAATCAGCGGTTATTTAAAAAATTATTTATCAAACGGATATTACATATTAAGATGCAAACTGATAATTAATAATACGTCATTTTCTCAAAGTTTCCCAATTTTACTAATCCAATAACTGTAATATAATTTTATATCTTTGATAATTTATAGAAAAGCCAGGATATTAATCCTGAGGGTAGTAATGTAAGTATCTTTTCTCCAAATAATCTTAAATAATCCGAAATTCTAAATTTTAAATCTAACCGATATTTATTTTTTAATTTAATTGTATTTCTAAGCTGAAGTTTTGTATTTCTACTTTTGATATTTGTTCTATTCTGATAATATTTATATAATGACTCATCCAGGTTAAAAAACCTAACTCCGCTAAGATACCATCTGAACCATAATTCATAATCCTCGACAAATTTGAATTGTTCGTTTTCACTATAATATCCGAATTTCTCAAATATTTCTTTTCTAATCATTAATGTAGGATGCCCTAGCGGATTGTATTTTCTTATAAATTTATCAGGTCTATTTTGATACTTCCTGCAGAAAATTATTTTACCATGTTCATCAACATAATCCATAGCAGTTCCGAGAACATTAATATCAGGATTAGAATTTAAAAATTTAATTTGCTTTTCAAATCGGTGTGACGTGGATTCATCATCGGCATCCTGCCTTGCAATAAAATCACCAAAAGAAGCATTTACACCGATGTTTAATGTCGGTGCAACTCCAAGATTTTTATCATTTATTATTAATTTTATTCTGTCATCATCATTTTTAAAATCATTAATCAATGCAATAGCATCATAATTCTGAGGATTATCGAGTACAATAATAAATTCATAATCCTGAAAAGTTTGATTTAGTATTGATACAATTGACCTATTTAGAACTTTTTGTTCTTCATTATAAGCAGGCATAACAACAGATAATAAAGGAGATTTATTCAATCACTATTCTCCATTAAACTTAGATATAATTTTTCATAATCATCAGCAATTTTCTCCCAGGTAAATCTTTTCTGCCATTCATTAAAGCCGGATTCAGCCATTTTTACTCGCATTTCACGGTTATGATAAAATTGTTCCAAAATAGTTACACTTTCCTTAATTTTTGCTTTACTCAATCCCCTGAATATTTTGGTTGGCATTAAAAATCCTGAATCAGACCATTCGATAATTTCAGAAGAATTACCGACATCCGTTACCAAAAATGGAGTTTTTGAAGCCAAACATTCAAATAAAACAAGAGGAGAACATTCAATATTGGAAGGAAAAAGAAACAGGTCGGCTTCTTTAAACGCCTGAACAGTTTCTTCACGACTGAGATTCAAAACAATAACTTTTTTATTTAAGACTTTTTGTGATAAACTTTTATTAAACAATACGAGCTTAACATCAAATATCTTCATTAAGGATTTATATAAACCAACCCCTTCATTTCCAATCATAATAAGAATTGAATTATTAATATTTGCTCTGCTGAAAATGCTTAGTGCCTCAGAATGTCCCTTGAATCCCGTTCTCGAGCCAACATGCAAAATCATGAAATCATCTTTATCAATACCATAATTATATCTAAAATCAATTCCTGTATCCTCTAAAAACTCTTTTTCATCCGCACCATTTGGTATTACTTTAATATTTTTTAATCCATTGTGCCTGGCAAATTCAATATCCCTGTACTTTTCAGATAAAAATACATTCATATCGTAAAGTTTCATCCATTCTGCCATTTTATTATAATAATTTTTATATTTTCTCAAGTACAATCCCGAAAAACCGGTAGGAATAAAAACTTTTTTTGAGTTTAATTGAGACAGCAGAGGCAAAACTAAGTCAGTAGCCCATTGTTGAGCGGCAAAATTTGAAATAATATCAAAATCACTTTTCAAAATATAATCAATATATTTTTCTTTATCCCCTTTTAATCCTCTGACAATATTGCCTTTAATCCCAAACTCTTCGATCTTAACTCCATTAATATTTAAATCTTTTCTTTCTGCTAATTCTGATGTTGCGATAGTTACATCATGTCCTTTTTCAACAAGACGTTCTGATATTTGCCTTGCTACTTCTGACATACCTGTTCTGGCAGGAAGATATGATTCAACTGTATGTAGAATTTTCAGCTTCATTATTTTATTTCATATACTTATTTATGATAGCTGTTAAACCCCACCAAAGTGTCCTGAAAATACCAATTTTATCTAGCTTCAAAGTCCTTATGATGTATAAAATCATGAGTGGGGAATAAATTTTTGTAATTGCAATCAATTGTATACGTCTTACTACATCACGCTTTATTAATATAATTTCTTTTTCTGTCAATTTATTTATTGATGTAAATTTATCCAATGTTTTAATTAATAATTCAATCATTATTTTAGCATGAGAAACAAAGAAATATTTCCAAGTCCATAATCCTTTAATAATATTTTCATTCAAATTCTCATCAGTATAATATGATAAATTATTTTTACATATTTTTATAGCATTTTGAATTTGCCCTTCATAATGTGATAAAGATACCTTTTCCCCGCTTGTTCTTATTAATATAAGATATTCCTGAATGTTATAAAATTTTGTATGATCGATAATCCTGCTCCAGTACTGATAATCCTGAGACCACAAAGTATTACTTTCATAAAATCCAAACTTCTCAATCACACTTCTGCGCATCATTACAGAAGGGTGACACATAGGATTTGAAAAAATGAGTGCCCATTTAATCAATGAATGAAACTCAGGATATTTTATCTTATATAATGGTTTGGTATTTTCTTTGATAGCTAAAGCGTTTGTTCCAAGGACACCTACTTCTGGATGTTTATCCAAAAAATCCAATTGTTTCTCAAATCTTAATGGTACACTTATATCATCCGCATCCATCCTGGCAATAAATTCACCCTTACAAAATGTGTATCCATTCAAAAGTGATTTTGTCAAACCTATATTTTGTTCATTGACAACCAAATTTATTCTTATATCTTTTATTGACTTTATTATTTTCTGACTTTTATCTGTGCAACCATCATCAACAATTATAAATTCAAAATCAGTGTAAGTCTGATTTAGAATGCTTTGTATAGCTTCTTTTAAATGCTTCTCAGCGTTATAAACAGGCATTATTACTGATATTCTTGGTGTACTCATAATTATAATTTAATATCCTTCAGCCATGATTTATTTTCGATATACCAATCCACCGTTCTTTTTAAACCTTTATCGAAACTGATTATCGGCTCCCAGTCAAGTATTTTTTTGGCTTTTGAAATATCTGCCCAGGTTACATCCATATCCGTTTTCTGGAATTCCTTTCTATTAAATATTGCTTTTTTACCAATATATTCTTCAATCTTCGTAATCATATAATTAATTGATACCGGATTTTTTCCTCCCCCAAGATTTATTATTTCGTATCCGACATTTTTTAATGCTTTTACTGTTCCATCGGCAATATCATCAATATAAGTAAAATCGCGGCTTTGCGAACCATCTCCGAAAAGCTCAACAGGAATTCCATCGTCAATCCATTTGATAAACCTGAAATAACTCATATCAGGTCTTCCTGCAGGTCCATATACAGTAAAATAGCGAAGGATGCTGATATCAATTCCAAACAAATAGTGATATGTATAGGCAATTAATTCTGCAGATTTTTTTGTTGCAGCATAAGTAGAAATTGGTTTATTAACAGGTAAATCCTCATTGAAGGGCATTTCTTCGCCTGCATAAGCTGATGAAGATGAAGCAATGACATATTTTTTTACATTGAATTCTTTCATCAATTCGAGTAAATTTAGTGAACCGTGAATATTTGTCGTTATATATACATGCGGATTTTCCAGACTATACCTCACACCTGCACGGGCAGCCAGATTTATTATAGCATCAAACTTGTATTCGTTAAAAATCTTTCTCAAAGCCGGTAAATTTTCAATGTCGGCTAATTTAAAATTATAGTTATCAAATTTTAGAAGATGATTGTTGCGATATTCTTTAAGTTTTGTATCGTAATAATCATTCAAATTATCGACACCCACTACAGCCATACCCTGTTTAAGTAAAAGTTCAGTCGTTTTTGAACCGATAAATCCGGCACTGCCTGTCAGAAGTATTGTTTGCATATAATTCCCATTTAATCAACAATTCAAGTTAATTAGCAAAATCTATACCTCTAAAATAATGTAAATTTTTAAACTAACATTATGTAAGTTCAAAATCATAATCGTGCTTTTCCATCCAGATGGATAATGTGAGGAGTATCCAGGTAAGATAATTGTTCCTCTGAACATATTCTCTTGTATTAGGAAATGAAAATAATTTAAATATTTTTTTCCGGGAGTCATTTAGATAAATATTTTTTAATTGCGTGAATTGGTCTTCCCTGAGCCATTCATGAACGGGAGCGCCAAATCCTTGTTTACCTCTTACTTTGATTTCATCAGTCCATAAATTCTGGTAAGCTTGTCTCAGTATGTACTTATGTTCACTTTGAGTTATTTTCAGTCTCGAGGGAAGCGTAATGCAAAATTCTGCAAATTCCCAATCGAGGAAAGGAGACCTGAGTTCAAGTCCATGTGCCATTGATGCCCTGTCAGTCTTGACAAGAATATCACCAGGCATATAATCAGTTAAATCGCTAAGCAATACTTCGTCGAGTGAATTGCCTTGCAACTTTTGATTCGTTTCTTCAGGATTGAAGTTTAGATTAAAATTCAGTATTTTTCCTAATTCATCATTTTTAAAATATTTTTTTTGTTCGTTATGGGCATCAAGTATTGTTTTAAATGCTGAATTATGATAAGTATCGGGTGCTATATATTTGACAACCTGTGACATACTGTGTCCATGCACACTTGGAAATTTAGATAAATCCTGAATCCACTTTGAAGCAAATTTTACCTTATCCTTATTTAGTTCCATTTTATAAAGTTGTTTATACCAGTAGTCATACCCCCCCAATAACTCATCAGCACCGTCACCCGTCAGAATAACTTTCAGATGTTCTCTCGCAAGTTTGGATATGAGATAGGTCGGTATGTTTGATGAGTCTGCAAACGGCTCATCATAAATATCCTGCATTTTAATAAGTAAATCTGCAAGATTATTCTCTTCCTGAGATAATTCGTAATGTTCGGTTCTGTATCGTTTTGCTATTCCTCTGGCATAAGGAAGTTCATTGATAAGATTTCCAAATTTAAATGAATAAGTTTTTAATGTTTCTTTGTATTTACTTGCAAGCGCAACAATGGTGCTGGAATCCAGCCCCCCACTAAGAAAAGCACCAACCGGGACATCTGCAACTAATTGGTTTTCAACTGATTTTTCTAATAAATATTTAAATTGTTCCACAGCATCATCGAGTTCAATCTTTTCATTAATCTCTTGTAATTCCCAATATTTATCTATTTGCAAATTATCATTATAATAAGTCAGAAATTGCGCAGGTGGAAGGCAGTAAATGTTTTTATAAATGGTTTTATCCGGGAAAATGTAAAGATATTGCAGGTAATGAACAAGCGATTCCATATCGAGAATCGGGTCAACAAGCCCTGTTGAAAGAATTGCTTTAATTTCCGAAGCAAAAATAAATTCTCCGTTTTTTCCATAAGCATAATAAAACGGTTTTTCTCCGAAACGGTCTCTGGCGGCTAAAAGTTTCTGATTATCATTATCCCAAATTGCAAAAGAGAACATGCCCGGTAATTTTTTTAGTAAACCTTTATCACCATACTTTTCATACAACGCTAATATAACTTCGGTATCAGAAGTTGTCCTGAATGGATAATCTTTAAACACCTCCCTGATTTTCAAATAACCATATATTTCGCCATTGAAAGTTATAGACGTATTTGTAAGTGGAGATGTCATTGGTTGTGCGCCTGTTTCAAGGTCAACAATACTTAGCCGTACATGTCCAAGAATACAATTATCAGAAGCAAAAATACCATCTCCATCAGGACCACGATGATGGATACACTTTAGCATCCGGTTTACCTCGGCAGTGTAGTTTTCAGCATTTTTAGCAACAATTCCGGCTATTCCGCACATTGTTTGATATATTGATAACTTGATAAAATTATCTAATTAAAGTTCCGATTCTTGACCATCTTGTTGAAGCAATCTTATCAAAAAATTTAGCTAAAGCCATATTAGTGTCCCATGACCAATAAACAATAACCGGCGTCCCGACAATATTTTCCTTTGGTATAAATCCCCAATACCGGCTATCGAGACTGTGGTCGCGATTGTCACCCATACCGAAGCAGTAATCTCTTTGAACTTTGTAAGAAGCAGCTTTATTCCCGTCAATATAAATCGAATAACCGTCAGATGAAATTTTATGTCCTTCACGCTGGATGAATACAGCCCACTCATGGAGGTTGCTCATCGAGATTGGTATTATGTCGCCCTCTTTAGGTATTCTAATTGGTCCGTAATTATCTCGTGTATAATTTTTTCCATAAGGAAATGTTTGAAATTTTTCCGAGGGAATATCAGATACCGAAGGGTCGTAGAAACCATTTTTTGCTAATTTATATTCCTTATTATTAACAAATAAATGATTGTCCCTTATTTCAAGCGTGTCTCCTGCCGTAGCGACACATCGTTTGAGATAATACTGAAATTCAGTAGCTTCCACTTCATCGCGGTTTCCTGGAAAAATAAATACAATTACATCTCCTTTTTGTGGTTCCCGAAATGCAGGGAATTTGAAAAATGGAAGTGGAATATTAAAAAACGGAATAACCTGGGGTGTCGAGGGGCCGAAGATAAACTTATTAACAAAAAGGAAATCACCGGTCATAACTGTCTTTTCCATAGATGGAGTAGGCACGACAAATGAGGCGATTGCCAATCCGTTAATAATGGTAACAACAATGATTGCACCAACAAGAGTTTTTATCCAGGACCATAGCTTGGCACCTGCACCTTGCTCTTCAACTTTTTTCCTCGAATCCCTTTTAACTTTTCCCTTTTCTTTTGACAGTGTACTCATATTATTTTAATTAATTAATAAAAAAAAATTTATTCTTCAATACTTAGAACAGCGAGAAAAGCTTCCTGTGGAATTTCGACTTTTCCCACTTGTTTCATACGCTTTTTGCCTTCTTTTTGTTTCTCAAGTAATTTCCTTTTCCTTGTAATATCACCGCCATAACATTTAGCTGTAACATTTTTTCTTAATGGCTTTACATTTGAACGTGATATAACTTTTGAGCCAATTGCCGCCTGAATTGCAACTTCAAACATCTGCCTCGGAATTAAATCTTTAAGACGCGAACAAAGTTTTTGTCCCCAGTTAAAGGATTTTGACCTGTGTACGATTGATGAAAGAGCATCTACCTGTTCGCCATTCAATAAAATGTCCAGCTTAACAAGGTCTTCTGCCCTGTATTCGTAAAATTCATAATCCAGCGATGCATATCCTTTTGATAATGATTTTAGCTTATCATAAAAATCAAAAACAACTTCAGAAAGCGGCAATTCAAATTTTAACTCAACACGTTCCTGAGTTAAATATGTTGTATTAGTTAATGTACCTCGCCTATCCATACAAAGCTTCATAATATTACCCATAAATTCAGGGGGAGACAGAATTGATGCCTTTATAAACGGCTCCTGAATTTCCTTTGTTACTCCCGGCGAAGGCAGTTGAGCCGGATTATCAATATAAATTTCTTCGTCATTAGTCTTTATTACTTTGTATTCAACGTTAGGGACTGTTGTTACAATATTCTGATTAAATTCCCTCTCGAGCCGTTCCTGAACGATTTCCATGTGCAGCAATCCGAGAAAACCGCACCTGAACCCGAAACCGAGTGCTGCTGAAGTTTCCGGCTCAAAAGTTATTGCAGAATCATTTAATACCAACTTTGAAAGCGATTCTCTCAAACTTTCGAAATCGTCTGCCTCGGCAGGATAAATTCCGCTGAATACCATCGGCTTCATTATTTTGAACCCCCTTATTTGTGCCCCACACTTATTATGAATATGAGTTACAGTGTCGCCAACTTTAGTATCCTGCAAATTTCTAATATTAGCTGTAAAATATCCGACGTTTCCCGCAACTAATTCCTGGGTGCGATGTCTTTTCATTAGCAGGATTCCTACTTCTTCCACATCATAAGTCTGATTGGTTGCCATGAAAAGAATCTTATCTTTTTCCGAAAGTTTCCCCTCGAAAACTCTTACATTTACCACAACACCACGATATGAATCAAAAATTGAATCATAAATTAAAGCCCTCAGCGGAGCATTCTCATCACCTTTCGGAGCAGGAATTTTATTGACAATTGATTCTAATATTTCATCAACACCTGTACCCTGTTTTGCAGAAGTCAATAAAATTTCTTCTTCTTTGCAACCGATTAATTCTATGATTTGTTTCTTTACGCTTTCGATTGTAGTCGAAGCACTTGGTAAATCAATTTTATTAATGACAGGAATTATTTCAATATTGGCATCAACCGCTAAATAAAGATTACTTATGGTTTGTGCCTCAACGCCTTGTGTGGCATCAACAATAAGCAATGCACCCTCGCAAGCAGCAAGCGAACGGGATACTTCATAAGTGAAATCAACATGGCCGGGTGTATCAATCAAATTTAATATATAATTTTTGCCATCCTTTGCCTTATAGTCCATCTGAATCGCATGAAGCTTGATAGTAATACCCCTTTCCTGCTCCAAAGGATTATCATCGAGAATCTGGTTATAAATCATCTCTCTTTGAGTCACAGTGCCGGTTTTTTCCAGCAATCTATCTGCAAGCGTAGATTTTCCGTGGTCAATATGTGCAATTATGCAAAAATTGCGAATATTTTCCATAAATTATTGTTTAAATATATACTTGTATAAACTTTCAAATTTACGAAAGGATTAATGGTTTGCAAAAATGCAATTGAGACAAAATGAAATTATTTAAAATTTATTATTGACTTGTTAGAGTTATCTCGCAATCACAAATGGATAAATTTTCGAATTTATACCATTTCCCACTTCAAGATAATAGACACCGTTTGTCAAAGTTGAGACATCGAGCATATAAGTGGAATTTGTGCCGTTAGCGTAATATGAATCGGATAATATTAGGATTCCGAGTGAATTATAAACCTTAAAATTAAAATTTGAATTCATTCCGGTAGTTGAAATTTTTAGTTCAAAATCTGCCGGATTCGGATATATGACAATATTATGTAAATTATAATCATCCGAAACATCATATACAATAGGATATAATTTCAATTGTTCATCAACTGCAGAACTATCGTCAACCAATTCAACAGCGTCATTACATGGATTAAAACCGATTTTATCTGCAGTTATTTTATAATTACCACCCTTCATTCCCCTAATTTCATAATAACCCGCATCATCAGTAGTAGTAAAGTATTTTATATTTAAATATTGGTCTTGAACATAAACAACAGCACCAGGAATAATACTTTGAGTTTTAGCATCAATAGCAACACCACTAATTTTTCCTCTTCCGCTTTCTTGTATCGGTAGACTTTGAACTTTAAGTACTATCCCACTTTTATTTGTTGTTTCTCCAATTTCAAATTTTGTTGCCTCACGCCATGACCTTCCCAAGGCATTAGAATTTGATTTAAAATAACCGGGTATATTTCTTGTATCTTTAATATAAAACATCAAAATATATTTACCTGCAATCAAATTTTTTATTTTGAAAATACCACTTTCATCAGTATTATCCGATTCCCTACTGGAATACTGCCTGTAATTATCCGGGGCAGGGTCAATCAAAAAAGCAATTACTCTAACATGGGCAATTCCATTTCCACCTTCACCTGTTACAGTACCTGTTATACTATTAGTAAAACTCGGTTTTTCCTTCAAAATAAAATCTACATTATCCATGTTAGCATTTAATACTATTTGAGTAGCTTCTGAAGGATTATCCACTTTATCATAATATTGAGTCAGGTAATTTTGGAAACCTGGGATATAAGCAGTATAACGGTAATTACTTTCAAGCTCGATTTCGTAATACCCCTGCGGACCTGTTACTGCCGGCTTGCCCTTAGTCTCGCCACTCTGGATATTCTTACCATCAAAATGCACGACTGATGATGGTACAGGTGCCCCATCACTTTCTCTTGTTACTCTTCCTGTAACAATATATTTTTTTATCTGTACAACTTTATTAACATCGGCAACAATCTGTATATTATCTCCGCATTTGACTCGGATTAGATTTGCTTCATTTAATGTGCCTGCATTTTCATACCATTCGGGAATAAATTTATCGCTTTCAAATTTTAATAAATAATAGCCCTCGTCAACATTGACAGTGAAAAATCCATTCGAAATTGTAAGATTAGTAATTAAAACAGGGTCATTAGGTTGTTGTTCAACCTTTTTATACAATTTTACAAATCCGGATTCAACCAATCCGCCTTCTGTATATGAAATTGTTCCTGAAATTGTTGATGTTTTATTGCAACTTTTAACATTAATCGTAAACGGCTGATAATTGCAAATTTCTTCATTTACGACTAAATATGCTTTTACTATTACAGAATATTTACCTTTTTCGTGAGGAATCCAGTTTATTTCACCGCTTGATTCGTTAATCGTCATTCCAACAGGACTTTTTTCCAAATCGTATTTTATTAAACCAAGATTTGAGGCATTTGCAATTGCAGTGTATGTATAATTTTCCCCAACAGTTCCATCGGTATCCGGAGTTGAATGAAATTTTATATCTACTACTGGTTCACCTATGGTTTGATTTACTATATCTGAAGGTTCGCTTTCACCATTCTGATTAAAAGCTGTAATATAAAATGAAAAAACCCCTTTTCCCACATGTTCAAAAATCCAGTGGAAGTTATCATCATCTTTATGCAGATTCGTGTCAGTTCTAGAAATTGAATCCAATAGCTCAAATTTTAACAAATTGTCGGTATTACCTTTGGCATAATAAATTTTAAAGCCCTTAATTTCAGCACCGTTTTGTTGAACTTTCCACCTGATTTTAGCAAAACCGCCAACGTTGGGAATCACTTGAAGATTTGAAGGATGTTCCGGTTTATCATCATTTGCATAAAGACAAAATCCATCGCCAAAAATTATTAGCGACAGAATTAAGATACTATATTTTAAAAGACTTCTGTTCATCATTATTTTCTTATGGTATCAAATTATGAAATTTATAAAAAATAAAAAACATAATTAATACTTCTTACACATTTACATATAACTAATAACACATTAATTGCAAAATAGTTGCAAAAAAATTAAATTTTTTTAACTTTTTTTGCATCCTTTTCAATATTTATGTGTTATTATATATAAGTTAAGTTGAACTTTTTGGTAAAAATGAGACAAAATTTTTCTACATATACCGATGAAAAGCTTGTGTTTCTTCTTCGTAGCGATAACAAAGAAGAATCAGAGATTGCATTTACTGAGGTGTATAACAGGTATTCATCAAGAGTTCATGCTTACTGTTTACGTGTTCTTAATGATTATGAACAGGCGGAAGACATTTTCCAGGAGGTTTTCATAAGGTTTTTTCAGAAGATTAAATCAAATTATCCTGAAACCAATGTATCCGGCTATTTAATTAAGATTGCACGAAATTTATGTTTGAATTATAAAAGGGATAAAGTAAACACAATAAATATTCAGGAGAATGATATTTATTTCGAGCCGGGTAAATCTTTTGAAAACTCGGAATTGTTAGACTTGATAACAACGGCGTTGGAATTGCTGGATTTTGAATACAAAGAAGCATTTGTAATGCGTGAATACGACGGATTATCGTACAACGAAATAGCAGAAGTAACTAATACAACAGTAACAAATGCAAAATCGAGGGTGTTCAGGGCAAAACAAAAAATTAAAGAAATTTTACAGCCCTATTTGAAAGATATGGCTAATAATGAAAATTGAAAAATAAATATAAATATGGTGATTAATTATGGATTACACAAAGCTTATTCACGATTTTATGGACGGCACACTCGATGGAACGGAAGAAGAACAAATGTTCTTCCAATTCTCATCGAACGATGAATTACGTGCCGAATTAAAACAACAGATTGCCATCAGGGAAGCAATCAGAAATGATACAAGAGCTTTCACACCGGCTGCAAGTTCGACAGTAGGTGTATTTTCAACTCTCGGCTTCAGTCCGCCTTCGACGGTTTTTGAATCCGTAATGCCTCCCAATAAAGGTGGTAAGACCGGATTCTTTACAAAATACAGGCAGGGATTAATAAGTGCAGCATTTTCAATTGCAGCTACTGCGGCAGTATTTCTATTGCTAATGAATCCTTTCGGTAATGGAAACGTGACACAATCAAATAATGTCAATCCATCTGTAGCACAGACACAGACAATACCGGGAAATATTCCGAATGTTCAGAGCTTCAGTAATGATGAATCGAAAACTAAAATAAGATATATAACAAAAGTTAGATATGTTGATGTGCCGAGGTATGTTGACAGGTCTCCGGCTCAAAATAATACAGAAAATACCGGTACTTTAACATCGAATAATGAGACCGCAAATACAGATTTAACATCTGCCGATTTGGATTCACATATAAATCCCGTATCTGCACTTGCAGATAATCAAAAAGAATTTCCTGAGAATTTAAGTTATGGAGTAAAAAGCAATTACTTTAATAATCTTATAATGCCTAATGAACAACTGGGATTGTCATTTGAATTTCGTGGTTCTCAATATTGGAATTTTGATAATGTATATATAAATCCTTTCAAATATCAAGAATTTAATAATACCGCAATAGCTTTATATTATAATATTTCTGATAATTTTGCAGTTGGTGCGGAATATAGAAGAGAAAATTTCTACCAGAAATTTGAAAGTAATGAAAAGGATACTTTATTCCAGCAACAACCCAACTTTAATTCATTAGGATTAAATTTGAGATATACATTACCCTTTGAATATGGCGGTATATATCCATTCTTACAAAGTAGTATAGGCGGTAATAATGCCGGTGTTATATACAGAGGTATGGTTGGTTTAATATATTCACCGTATCGGGATATTACATTTATTATAGGTGGAGAGTACAGCGGATTGAGCTATTATCATAAAAATAATTGGTTCAACACGGGCAAATTCGGCTTGAATTACGGAGTGATGGTCAATTTTTAATTAACATAAACGTAAATTGAATTATAATTTATTGGTGAGCATTTGAAGTACATAGTTATAATATCATTATTCATTATTACTGTTATTCTTCTCAATTCCTGCAAAGATTCTCTCGGAATTGAGAAAAATGTACTAATCACAACAATTGATACTTCTGGTAATGACACTACAGGTAAGGATACCATACAAAAAATTGAAGCTTCAATTGATTCTCTTCATTGTAAAGAAGAATTTTTATTCAATAACTATCCTTATGAGTTTCCAATTGACGAAAAAGTAATTCTCAAGGAAGCTTATGTTGATACATCTACATATCCCGTTTTTGTATGGATTAATCTCGATATTAAAAATCAATACGGGGATGATATATATAGTGCGCTCGGAAGACATGAATACACTCAATCAATTAGAATTAAAGTTGATTCATTGCAAGGTCCCGGGGGACCTTATAAACTTATCTACCCGCCTAACAGCGGATATTGGTCTGAACTTGGGGTAAGATATATAGATAAAAATGATAGTGCATTTTTTGACGGCTCGCTTTCAAAATTCGATATACGATTTGTATTTGATTTCAAGCATCATATAACAGCTCTAGTATTAGGAGAAATACCTAATCCAAGCAATCCGGATAATAAAACATTTATTAATCTAAGTTTCGTAATCAAATATCCAAAATAAAAAAAGCCACACTTGAAAAGAGTGGCTTTCATATAACTTGAAAAAAAAATTACTTTTTAATCAATTCCATCGCTTCTTTGATTGTTGTCGTTACATGGTCGCATGATGTTTTCAATAATGCTTTTTCTGCATCATTAAGTTTAAGTTCAATAACTTTTTCCATGCAGCCCTTACCAAGTACTGCAGGAACACCAACCACAACATCATTATATCCATATTCACCCGTTAATAAAACTGAACAAGGAAGAATCCTTTTCTGGTCTTTAACGATTGATTCGACCATCTGAGTAACGGCTGCGGCAGGTGCATAATAAGCACTACCGGTTTTCAGGTATTTAACTATTTCACCACCGCCACCGGCTGTCCTTTTGACTATTTCATCCAACTTGTCGGCAGGAATAAGGTCAGTAACAGGAATACCCGCTACAGTGGTATATCTTGTAAGAGGAACCATTGTATCACCATGTCCGCCGAGAATCAATCCCTGAATATCCTGCATTGATACACCGAGTTCCATCGAAATGAATGAGCGGTAACGCGCAGTATCCAGAATTCCTGCCATACCTATTACTTTGTGTTTCGGAAGCCCGGTAACTTTCAAAGCAACATAAGTCATGACATCCAGTGGATTCGAAACTATAATATAATATGCATTAGGTGAATATTTGAAAGCATTTTCAATACAAGAACTGACTATCTCCGCATTTTTAACAAGAAGGTCATCTCTGCTCATTCCGGGCTTGCGGGCTAATCCCGCAGTTTGAATGACGATGTCGGAGTTTTTGGTTAATTCATAATTGCTTGTTCCAAAAATTTTCGAATCTGATTCCAAAACGGGCATGGATTCATACATATCGAGCCCCTTGCCTTCCGGAATACCTTCGAGAATATCGACGAGATAAATTTCATTTGCAAGCTCGGCATTTGCTATAAGTTGAGCAACAGTAGCACCTACATTACCGGCACCAATAACTGTAATTTTCATATTATCACTCCATTATTATAGATAAATTAATTTTATGAGGTTCAACCTCCATTCCGAAAAATTACAAGGAATGGAGGTTGAAAAAAATACTAAGCACCGACAAGCTTTTTATAAGCAGATGTCGGAAGAGATTTCGGTCTTGTTATAGGATAACCCATTGCACGTGCAACAACACCTTGTGAGCAAATACCGAGTGCCCTCGAAATGCTGAACAAAACTGTATAATAACTGAACTCGGTTAATCCGTAATGGTAGAGTAATCCACCGGAACCGGCATCGACATTTGGCCAGGGGTCTTTAATTTTCTGCACTTTAGAAAGTACTTTCGGTACAACATCGAATACTCTCGCAACGGTCTGGAATACCGGGTCATTAGCCATATATTTTTTACCGAAAGCGAGGAATGCATCGAAACGCGGGTCAGTGATTCTAAGGACTGCATGACCATAACCAGGCACAACTTTTCCGGATGCTAATGTTTCTTCTGCATATTTTTCCAATTGTTCTTCTGATGGAGAGCCGCCGAATTTCTTCATTGTATCAAGTATCCACCCAAGACATTCCTGGTTGGCTAATCCATGAAGTGGACCAGCAAGTCCATTTAATCCGGCTGATAATGAATAATATAAATCAGAAAGTGCCGAACTTACTGTTGCCGATGTATAAGCACTCACGTTACCGCCTTCATGGTCGCAATGCAATGTCAGATACAATCTCATAAGTAATGAAAATTCTCCATTCGGGTCGGGCAAGCCGAGCATGTGGACATAATTCTTTGCCCAATCTGCGGTCTTGTCAGATTCAATCCTCGGTCCTTTATTGAATCTTTTACGATATACAAAAGCACCGATTGCAGGAAGTTTTGCGATAATATCGAGAGAATCCTCATAAGTCGGGTCCCAATAATCATCTTTCTTCATACCCTCATTATAACGCTTTGCATACTTTGACTCTTTCTGCATGACAAGGATTGCAGTATTGAACATAGCCATCGGATGCGAATCTGCAGGCATAGCATTCAGTACGTCCCATACATATTGTGGAACATCTTCACGAGCTCTTAAATCTTTTTGCAGGTCTTTTAATTCCGCTTCGTTCGGAAGTTCACCCGTTAACAATAACCAAAAAATCTCTTCCGGTATTTTTTCTGTTAAATGTTTTAACTCGATACCGCGAATAATCAATCCTTTGTCTGGTGGAACTTCTGAAGTATCACAAACAAGACCTTTAACTCCTCTCAAACCACCGTATGCCTGAGCGAGTGTAACTTTTGAAACTTCCTTGTCCCCGTTTTCTTTTACAAAAGCTCCTATTTCGGCTTTCAGTTGGGGGAATTGCTTCGCTAATTTTTCTTTTAACAATGACATAATTTAAACCTTCTTTTAATTATTACACAATAGTGTTATCTAATTTGAACTTTCAATATAATTCATTATTTACATATAAAAAAAACATTTTGTAACTGCTTATAATTTATAGAGTAAAACTAAATTAAAAAAAATATTTAACATCACTAATTTAGAAAATATAAAAAAAATGCTTTATAATCAATAAATTATCAATTATTTCAGATATATATAATAATAATGTATTCAATGTGTGTGATATATTTTCTACTTTGTGTAATATTTCACAGTTCTATTCGTTAAATCAGAAATTATGAAAACAAATTTCAGAAATATAATCACATTAACACCAGAAGCAAAAGTAAACAACTTTTTGCCGGCAGTATTTAATTTATAAATACTGCACCTTTAATTAAATAATTTTTTATAAACTTTTATTTGAGGTGAATGATGAAAACATCATTATCTTTTTTTGCATTTATAATTATTGTCGCAGTAACAGTTTTACCGGTCGAGATTTATTTAATCAAATTAAAATTACTAATCAAATCTAAAAAGGAAAGGAAATGGAAAAAACTGAAAATACTTTAACTGCGATAAAAAAGTTATTTTACAAAATGAATTTTAGCGATTTAAGAATTGATATTATCGAAGCCGTCAAAGGTACGGAAAGAGATTATACAAGCGGAAATCTGAAGAAGGCAATATTGCTTCTCTCAATACCAATGGTCCTTGAAATGCTGATGGAATCGGTATTCGCAATCGTAGATATTTATTTCGTTTCAAAAATAAACTCAAATGCCGTCGCAGTAGTCGGGATAACAGAATCCATGCTGACAATTATATATTCACTTGCATGGGGATTAAGCACAGCGACTTCGGCAATTGTATCGAGGAGAATCGGAGAAAAAAATATAGAAGGTGCTTCGAATGCCGCATTCCAGGCGATAATAACAGGATTTACGATTTCACTTTTCATTGCAATACCCGGATTCATTTTCGCACCGGAATTATTGAAACTAATGGGATTATCAGCAATAATTGCTGCAGAATATTCCGGCTATACTGCAATAATGCTCGGAGCTAATGTTATTATAATGCTTCTATTTGTGATGAATGCCGTATTCAGAAGTGCGGGTGATGCTTCGGTATCTATGAAAGTTTTGTGGATTGCAAATATTATTAATATAATTCTCGACCCTTGCCTGATATTCGGTTGGGGACCTTTCCCTGAACTTGGGATAGAAGGTGCTGCAATTGCAACTACATCCGGAAGGGCATTCGCTGTACTACTTCAATTTTACATTCTGTTTCGTGGAAATAAAAGAGTAAAATTAAAACACTCGGAACTGAAGCCAGACTTTATAGTGATAAAAGAAATAATAAAATTATCATTAGGAACTGTCGGACAAAATATAATAGCAACTTCGAGCTGGATAGGATTGGTGAGAATAGTTTCAACATTCGGAAGTGAGGTAGTTGCGGGATACACTATTGCAATCAGAATAATTATTTTTTCATTATTGCCATCATTAGGAATAAGCAATGCAGCATCAACATTGGTTGGTCAAAATCTGGGAGCAAAAAAACCAGACAGAGCAGAAAAATCAGTTTGGATTACAGCTAAAGCAAATGCATTATTAATGGCTGTTCTCGGATTTGTATTCATTATTTTCCCTGAATTCTGGGTGAGTTTATTAACTGCTGATGTCGAAGTAATAAGCAGAGGAGGAGAAGCACTCAGAATAATAAGTTATGGTTTCATAGCTTATGGTCCCGGGATGGTTCTTATTCATTCAATTAACGGAGCGGGAGATACAAACACACCTACAAAGATAAATATATTCTGTTATTGGCTGCTCGAAATACCACTTGCATACATACTTGCAATGATTTTGAATTTGGGAGAGCAGGGTGTTTTTTGGGCAATAGTGATTGCCGAAGCAGCAATGACATTGACAGCGGCAATCATATTCAATAAAGGAAAATGGAAAGAAAGAACCGTTTGATTTACACTAAGTGTCGGGAGTAATAACCGACACTGTTTGTAAAGAATTATGAATTTGATAAAATTTTAGGTTCAACTCACGGCAAAGTATAAATAAAATTAGATTATTAATAACTCGTCAAAAATATTTCCCGCTTCATTTTTAATATAAATAGTACCAATATCGAAAAAATTTAGGATTTTTGTAAACTGATTTCAGAATTATTTTAGGAATATAATTATTATGGCTCGTGTTTTAATAACTGGCGGAGCGGGATTTCTTGGTTCGCATTTATGCGACAGATTTCTTGCAGAAGGCGACAAAGTTATATGCATTGATAATTTCATTACCGGTTCTCCCGATAATATTGCACACATGTTCGACAATAAGAATTTCAAATTCATACAGCATGATGTTACAAATTATATATATGTTGACGGTAAAGTTGATTACATCCTTCATTTCGCATCGCCTGCATCTCCGATTGATTATCTCAAACTTCCAATCCAAACTTTGAAAGTAGGTTCACTCGGAACTCATAAAACACTTGGATTGGCATTGGCTAAGAAATCAAGATATTTACTCGCAAGCACGAGTGAAACTTATGGAGACCCCGCTGTTCACCCGCAGCCGGAATCTTATTGGGGCAATGTTAATCCTGTAGGATACAGGGGTGTATATGACGAAGCAAAACGATTTGCCGAGGCAATGACGATGGCATATCACAGGTATCATAAAGTTGATACGAGAATAGTACGCATATTCAATACATACGGACCGAGAATGAGATTAATGGATGGCAGAGCTATCCCTGCATTCATCACTCAGGCATTGGAAAATAAATCCGTTACTGTTTTCGGGGATGGCAGCCAAACTCGTTCGGTCTGCTATGTTGATGACCTCGTAGAAGGAATTTACCAGCTACTGATGTCAAATGAAATTGAGCCGGTGAACATAGGCAATCCGGATGAAATTACGATGCTTGGACTTGCAAAAGAAATTATAGAATTGACAAAGTCAAAGAGCAAAATCATCTATAAAAAGCTTCCTGAAGATGACCCTAAAGTTAGACAACCCGACATAAGTAAAGCAAAGAGAATATTAAAATGGAAACCGAAAGTAAATAGAAAAGAAGGACTGAAAGCCACGATTGAGGATTTCCGTCAAAGATTACATTTTAAATAATTATTGCGGGGGTTGCCAGCCGCTACGTTTCCATTTTATTAAATGTATATCCGCATTGCCAATGTAAAGTTTCATTTTTGCCTGAATCGGTACACGGGCATTGTCATCGCTGAACCAGCCCTCGAATTGCCCTGTAACGCCATATACACCTGTCCAGTCCGCCTTGCCATTAAAATAAACGGTTCTGACAGGATAACTGACTGCATCGATTTCAACATTTTCAATTTTACCAGAAAAATTTATATAAGTATTGCAAGTGTCATGCTCCATAAATGTAGGAATTTTCACGCTACGGTTTACCTTTAAATACTGTCTTGCAGTAAAAAATAATGATAATCCGTCGTTCAACTTTTTGTTAGTGGAAAGTGTGCCGGTATCAAACATTTTCCCATTGTTCCACATTTCAAATCTGACAATACCTTCAGATTGATTGAAATAAATTTTTTGGAATTCCCATATATCATCTGATTTCTTAGTGCTTCCTTCAAATTTTCGGGAGAATGAAACCGATGGGTCAATCCAACTCTGATAAATTGTATGCAAATCAACAAACGGGATACCGCGGTAAGAGTCCATATAGCATTTGGCTTTCCATACTTCTATGCCATTATAATTTTGCTTGCCTTCATTTATTACTTTAATCGAGCCGAGCTTTATACCCAGATAAGATACTTCATAGTATAATTCCTCCCCCGGGAACATTACCTGGGAGTAAGTGAGCAGTGAAAAGTAAATAGTGAAAAATAAAAAAGCAATAAAAAATCTGACTGCCCATGAACTAAATAAATACTTCAAAATAACTTCCTTTTTTTACAAAACACAGGAAGCATTAACGTATAGATGAAGGAAATATGATTTACTTCATCTAATTTATTCTGAAAATCTTCCTAAAAACGGATTCGATAAATAATGCAAGTATTATAAATAAGAGTCCCAGCGGGAGCCAGAATGGCAGCTTGATTTGAGACAGCATTTTGCTTAATTGCATGTTAATAGAATTAATTATTTGATTGTAATTCTGCAAATAAGTGATTTGTCTTGCACTTTCCACGTTATAAATGTTTGATACGATAATTATAAATGTAATCACCAATGCAACAGTGATTCCAATAATGAACCATCCCTTTCGGCTGATTAATGACTGTTCTGTTTTTATCCATCCGGGATTGATTTGCGATATATTAGACATTACATTCATTGTGAAATCATCTGATGGTTCCGGAACAGTAGATTTTTTCAGAACATTTTTCACAATTCTTTCAAAATTTATATTTTCATTTTCCATAGTTCATACCAGGATATTTATTTCTTGTTTTAATAATTTTTTCAAAATAATAAATAGCTTCTTTCTTGAACGAAAAAGAATGATTTTTATGTTAGAATGGCTCAAACCTGTCATTTCGCTTATTTCAGCAACCGACATACCATCGAGATAAAATAATGTCAAAAGCAAGCACTCATTTTCATCCATCATGTTTAAAGCCATGTCAATGTATTTTCTCTGCTCTTCTGTTTCGAGTGCGTTCAATGAATCATTTACCATAGCCGGTTCTTCGTTTTCAAGATAATCATCATCAATCGGTTCGGTTCTAATACTCGTTTTCCTTTTTCGGAGTTTAGAAATAGCCGATGTATAGCCAATTCGATAAAGCCAAGTCGAAAAACTTGCCTTTCCGTTATATTCATTCAGATAGGAATATGCTTTTAAAAAAGTATCCTGAGCAGATTCTTCAGCATCTTCCTTATTCCTCAAAACTCTCATTGAAATTGAAAAAACCATCTGCTTATACTTGTTAACAAGCATAACATAAGCATTTGTATCCCCTTTCAGAATTTTCTGAATATATATATTATCCGAAATTCCATCTTTCATAATAGGTTTGACGTTTCAGAGCCAAAAGTGGTTACAAAATAATTACTAATTAATTATTACCGAGAGGGAATTTTTGTCCTGTTTTGTCCTGTTTTGTCCGATTTTTTTTAAATTTTGGATAACCCTTGAGGAATAATTATTGATTTATAAGGAATTGATATATTGCGAAAATAGAATATTTGTCCAGTTTTGTCCTGTTTTGTCTCATTTTATCCTGTTGATGTCCTATTGGTTCTGAAATTTTTGGTCAATATGGACATGGTATAAATAATTCCCACTTGGTCTTTATTTTGAGAAGGGAGAAATTCCCTTTGAATTCCGGCATTGAAAATTCAAGCCCGACATTAATTAACAAAGAACGAACGTGGCAAAGATAAGAGAGAAGGAATGATATAAAAATAAAAGGATTTTAAAATGGTTTTTAAAATATAGACAGTAGGTATTTAGCAGTTTAGAAGTTTAGCGGTTTAGCAAAAAAAAAATTAACTTAATGGACGCAAGTTGTCTGAACAGGATTTAATTGATTAAAGGATGGACAAGATATTTTGTTTCTCGCAGAGATTCAGGGACGCGGAGGAATTTAAAATTTGAAATTTAAAATGAATTTTTAATGATATAATTTTCAATTTAAAAACCATTTTTTCTCGCAGAGGCGAGGGGACGCGGGGGGTAAATTGTCGGAATGGGGATTTGTGTAATTAATTTGATTTTGATGTTTAGTTAATAAAGTCAAATCAAGAGTCGCCAAAATGTTAAATATATCTTTTAGCATACTTTAAAAGAATTAATAAGTTGTATTGTTCTTCAAATATCATTTCATCACTCCAATCACCATTTTTTTAATTGAAAACCACTTTCATTATCAAGGTATTTATAATCAACAAGGATAATAAGTTTATGTCTCCAAACTATTAAATGTTCTATTTCAAATTATAATTATTTTTTGTAACCGCTTTTCATTTTTCTGCGTCAAATCATAAAAAGTTGAGTTATTCATATTGGAGGTTTGAAATGGGAGATATTTTTGTTCCGATTGCTATGTTCGGTTTGATTTTCGGTATTTCTTATATCTATTTATCAACGAGACATAAGGAAAGACTGGCATTAATAGAGAAAGGAATTGATGCTAAAATATTCATGACAGAAAGAAAACCGATTTATATACTTATGAAATTAGGTTTACTCTCCATAGGTGCTGCTGTCGGTTTATTATTAGGGAATTTGTTGAAAGTATATTTTCAAATGGAAGAAGGTGTGGCTTTTCCTTCAATGATATTTTTATTCGTTGGAATATCACTTGTGCTGTCTTACTTCATCGAGAAAAAGCTAAATAAGAAGAATAGTTAGATAATAAAAATCCCAATCGAAAGATTGGGATTATATTTTTATATTAAATGTCATGGCGGGTTTTGGCTGAACCATGACTTTTATTTATTTAATTTATAACTGCCTCCAGCCAAACCCAGACAGATATATTATTCCTTCAATAATTTTTTATTAACCTTTATATTCAAAAATTCAATAATTCATAATTTTAATATAGATTATTAAAATTATTAGTTACACCTAAATATTAGACAATTTTAAGAAAATAATATTTTATTTCGGAACTGAAGCTTTAACATTCCGGTATGACAATGGAACTAAGTTCTTAATCCTTCGTATTATAGCTGAAAAATCAGTAATTTTACCGGAAAAAAATAATGAAAAATATGAAATTAAAAATTCTATTTATGTTAATTATAATTATACCGGTTTCGGGACAGGAAACATTCGATTTCAGCGGATACATTTATGATGTACCGACATTTTATATGAAGCCGGCATCGGCTGATTTTTTTGGATTTGAAGGTAACGAAGATATTTATCCTATGAATTTAACGCGGCTTCGTATCAGGCCTACTTTAAATTTCAGCGAAAATTCAAGGATCACAATGCAGTATGAGGCAGATTTGCTTTATTCAAAATTCCCGATGCCTTTGGTGGAAGGCACAGGTATGACAAACCGCCAGTCAATAGACCTACATTGGCGATTATACAACAAGAACAATTTAACAGCACAACATTTCATCGATGTATTATATTATAAGCATATTTTCGATTTTGGAGAAATAGTATTCGGCAGGCAAGTCATATCATGGGGAGTAGGAAGAATCTGGCAGCCGACAGATTTGTTTAATCCAATAAACCCGGCAAATTTCAGCAAATTAGAAAAGGATGGTGCCGATGCACTTTCAGCTAAATTTTTCATCAGCGATTTCACCGATTTGGAGATGGTATGCAATTTCAGAGAAAACATTAAGGATTATAATTACGGTGCAAGATTTCGCACAAATTTCAGCGAGTATGATGTTTCAGTTATGACGGGATATTTTGACAGGAAAATAATAGTTGGCGGGGATTTCGCAGGTAACTTTTTTAATGCAGGACTAAGAGGCGAAGGAATTTTTTCATATAACAGTGACTCACCGGATTCAAATTACGTAAGAGCTATTCTCGGATTGGATTATCAATTTACTTCAGAATTGTATGCATTGGTAGAATACCAATTCAACGGGAGAGGGACAGCATGTAAAGAGTGTTATGACATAGACAGATTAATGAGAGGTGAGATACAAAATGTCGGATTGAATTACATTACTGTACAAAGTAACTATCTGATTCATCCGCTTGTAACAATCAATGCGGGAGTAATGATAAATTTAAATGACCTGAGCGGATATTTAAATGCAGGAGTTACATACTCAATTCTTGAAAGTCTGAATTTATCACTCGGAGGAATGTATTTTCCCGGAAGTGAAAAGAAGGATGAATTCTGGTATTATCCGTCTGCAGTTTACATAAGCGGACAGTGGTTTTATTAGACAATATTTTTTCTTATATCACGTAAATTTGTAAAATGGAGGATAAAATGAGAAATGAATTTGATTTACTGGTTGAAAAAGCAACAAGTTTACCCTTGGAATCACAGGAAATCTTTTTAGATATTCTTCAAAAGAATTACCATGCTGCCAGACGACTCGAAATTATAAAGGATGTCGAAGCAGGAAGAAAAGATTATGAGGAAGGTAATGTTATTGAAGGCAATGCTGATGATATAGTCCGGGAGATATTTGATTGATATTAGTCTTAACAAACTGATTCAAAAAACAGGTTAGAAAATCTGCCGAGCACGACCAATATCTTAAATTAAAGATTACAAATTCACTCAAACTTTTAGAGAATGATCCGTTCAATTCAAAATTACACACACATTAATTAAAAGGTGGATTAAGCGATTGCTGGGCTTGCTCTGTCGGATATGATTACCGAATTATTTTTGAAATCAAGACAACTGAAAATAAAGTGTCCAAAATTATACTGCATTCATTTGGCTCACATGATGACGTATATTAAGTTTTATAACTTAGATATGATTAGATAAGTTCTGGTATTATCCGTCTGCAGTTTACATAAGCGGGCAGTGGTTTTGTTAGACATATCATTTTGATAGAACAATAATCCTGTGAACAACTTCGGCTGATTTTCGTATATTATCAATAAAAAGGAGTGAAAGATGAAAAAATTAATTTTAGTATTTGTTATTTCGATTTTGAATATGCATGAGGCATTTGGACAAAAAGCAGTGGAAATAATACAGAAAGCGGAAGATGCGATTAAAGGCGAATCCAGCTACGGTAAATTTACCATGAATATCGTTACACCTGAGTACCAACGCACGATGACAATGCAAAGCTGGTGGATTGGAAATGAGAAATCGTTAATAGTAATTATCGCACCGAATAAAGACAAAGGAAATAAGACATTAAAAATAAAAAACGAGTTGTGGAGCTATCTGAAAAATACTGAAACAACAATGAAACTTCCAGCTTCGATGATGCTCCAATCATGGAACGGTTCCGACCTCACAAACGACGATTTGGTGCGAGAGTCAAACCTTGCAAAGGATTATAATTCCACAATTCAAAAAGAAGAGGAAATTGGCGGAGAGAACTGCTGGAAAATTGATATGATGCCCAATCCGCAAGCGGCAGTTGTATGGGGACATATTTATTACTGGGTCAGGCAAAAGGATTACCTGCCTGCTTTAATCCAATACTACAGCGAAAAAGGCGAATTGGTGCGAACGATGAAATTTTCGGACTTTAAGAATATGGGAGGAAGGTTTATCCCTTCAAAATGGATAATAGAAAGCAATAAGAAAAAAGGACATTATACAGAGTTTATATATAATGAAGTGAAATTCGATGTCCAGATTCCAGATAAGATATTCTCATTCAGGGAACTGGAAAAATAGTGCTGAATAATGAATTCTGAATTATGAATTGTAGATATATATTTTAAATAAATTAAATAAATGGAATCATAATCATCAATCAACTTAAATAATAAAAAAAAAGGATTAAAATTGTTTCTTAAAATTAAAATGGCATGGCGAAGTGTTTGGGGTAACTGGCGACGAACGGTTATTACAATAGCTGCAATCGGATTCGCCAGCTTCCTGACGATAATATTCAGTGGTGTAAATGACGGCACTTACGGAGCAAACATTAGATTGACATGCGATTTGTTCACCGGCTACATTCAAATTCAGAAGAAAGGATACATTGAAAATCCGACATTAACCAAGACATTCTCTTTCACGAAAGAATTAGAAGATAAATTAAAATCAATTCCTAATCTTAAAGGATTTACAACAAGAATTTTAACAGAAGGTTTGGTCAGCTTCAAAGATAAAACAACTGCGGCATCAATTATAGGATTGAGTCCAGAAGGTGAGAAAAAGGTTTCCAAATTAAAAGAAAGAGTAAGAAAAGGAAAGTTTATAAATGATGAATCAATATATGATATTGTAGTTGGATACAAAATGCTCGATAATCTGAAAGCAAAAATCGGAGATACAATAGTTGTATTAACTTCTGCTTATGACGGTTCGATGGGAAATCTGAAATTCAGAATTGCGGGAACATCTAAACTCGGCTCGCCAGATATGGATGCGATGTCACTTTTCATGCACATAGATGCGGCAAAAGAGTTACTCGCAATGAACGACAGAGTTTGTTCTGTGGTGATATCATTAGATAAACTCGATGATATACCACAAGCAAAAAAACAGGTAGCTTCAGTCCTGCCGAATGACCTTGTGGCACTCGATTGGGCTGAAGTAAATCCAGAATTAAAGCAGATGATGGATATGGATGCATCGAGCAATATGATATATTATGCACTTATTATAATAATCATTTCATTTGGGATAATGAACACTGTATTGATGTCAATCACAGAGAGATTCAGACAGTTCGGTGTTATGCTTGCAATAGGAATGAGAAATGTAAATTTGATGAGCATAGTTTTCATAGAATTATTAATTATAATTTTTTTCGGATTATTATTAGGAAATGTTACAGGTTATATAACAAATTATTACCTGATGATTCATCCTATTCCATTAAGCGGAGAAATGGGTAAATTTTATGAAGAGTATGGTTTTGAACCGGCAATTTATTCTTCCGTTTTACCGAAGATTTTTATTTCAACAAGCATAAATACATTTATAATCTGTTTAATAGTTTTTTTATATCCTGCATTCAGAGTTATGAAGCTGGAAGCATTGAAGGGGATCAGATATACCTGATTAATCGGAGATAAATTTAAATGTTTTTTAAAATTGCAATACGGAATCTGCTGAGAAATAAAAGAAGGACACTGATAATTCTTTCTTCGATTATCATCGGTGTCGCTGCTACCCTAATTTATGACAGCATAAATGCAGGTATGATTGACCAGATGCTCGTTAATCAAATTAATACATATTATTCACACATACAGATTCATAAAAAAGGATTCAATGACAACCGGCTGGTTACAAGCTATATTCCAGAATACAAAAAAGTCGAGGATGTACTAAAAAAGCAGAAGTATATTACTGCCTACAGCAATAGAGTGATTGCATTTGGAATGTTGAGCAGTGCAAACAGTTCAGCGGGAATTTCAATGATTGGAATAGAGCCGGAAAGAGAGAAAAGAGTAAGCGATATTCACAAAATGGTTATCGAAGGACGTTACCCAAGCGGGAAATTAAATGAAATATTGATAAGTAAAAGGATGTCTGAAAAACTCGAAGTTACACTCGGAGATAAAGTCGTTGCAATGGCTGCAGATATTAATGGGAAAGTAAATTCGGAATTATTTAGGATAGTAGGCATATACCGCTCACACACAGGTGAATTCGATAAGGTATTCGTTTATGTTCCGATTGAAAATGCAAGAACAATACTCGGCATCGGTGATAATGTTTCGGAAATAGCCGTTATAACATCAAGCGCCGACAGCACATTTTCATATAAAAAACAATTAACGAATGCTTTGAAAGATTCAGGATACAAGACGGCTGATACCGAAGTCCTTACATACCAGGAGTCTCTTGCAATGATTATGTACCTTATTGACATCTGGAAGCAAACATCAATAATAATCTACCTGATTATCGCACTTGCAGTGCTTTTCGGGGTAATCAACACAATGCTTATGTCTGTGTTTGAAAGAGTGAACGAAATCGGTGTTTTGATGTCAATCGGAATGAAAAATTCTGCAATTTTCCGAATGATTGTACTCGAGGCATTCATGCTCGGCTTGGTGGGAACCGTAGTTGGTTTTATTGTGGGTATTTTAATTTATCTACCGTTATCGCATAATGGGATTAATCTTGGAATATACTCCGAAAGTATGTCATCTATGGGATTGAATAATATAATATACCCGGAATTAAATTTAATGGTAATTATAAATTCTTTAGTTGTAATGCCTCTTGCCACAGCCGTAGGTGCATTTTATCCTGCAAGAAAGGCAATAAAGCTTCAGCCGACTGATGCAATGAGGTATGTGTAAATTGAGAGGGAGCAAAAATCCTCCTGAATCACCTTTTAACAAGGTTGGAAAAAATAAAAAAATGATTAGAGGTTTTAAATGGAAATAATAAGATTAGAAAACATTAGTAAAATTTATCAAGACCATGGAATTCCCGTGCAAGCACTGAAGGATGTGAACCTGGAAATTGACAAAGGAGATTTTGTTGTTATCGCAGGTCCATCGGGTTCAGGCAAAACTACACTATTGAATATAATCGGTTCACTCGATATACCAACCGAGGGGCATGTATTCCTTGAAAGAGATAATCTCACACATAAAAAGAAAAGAGAACTGTCTGCAATTCGTTTAAGAAAAATCGGATTCATCTTCCAGGCATATAATTTACTTCCGGTATTGACTGCACTCGAAAATATAGAATTTTCAATGATGCTTCTCGGTTTACCGGATAAGGAACGTCACAAAAAAGCAATGAAAATAATGGAAGAATTAGATATTGCAGAACTTGCTAATAAAAAACCGAATAAAATGAGCGGCGGACAGCAGCAGAGAGTTGCCGTTGCCCGTGCTATAGTAAATGACCCTCTGCTCGTACTTGCCGATGAACCGACGGCTAATCTCGATACAAAAACAGCAAACGGGCTGCTGGATTTGATGCAGAAAATGAACGAAGAAAAAAACATTACATTCGTATTTTCATCCCACGATAAAAAAGTAATTGACAGGGCAAAGAAACTATTCATTTTGAAAGACGGAATGATAGTGAATGGTAATTAATATTAATTGAATTTTTTTCTATTGCTTTATTAAATTTTATTTTAAGTTTCTATACTCAAAATCGAATATTTGTTTTTTAGAACAATTTTAAAAATATTTTGAGACTTTTTCTTATTTGATGTGTCATTATTAGAAAAAGGAGATGCCAAAATGAAAAAGATTGTTATTTTATGTTTAGTTTCATTAACTCTTTCAGTTAGTTTTTCAAATAATATAATTGCTCAAAGTGATTCATTAATTATCAACTTTATTACTGATATTCCGAAATCTCTACCTGTCTCTGAGATAATAAAATTGGAGTTCACTTTATCAACTGATGTTGAAATAATAAATTCTCAAAATCAATCAGACCTATTTAGCATATACCCTAATCCATTTGAGTCTTCATTATACATAAAATTCAATATTGAGGAACCGTCAGATGTCAAAATAAGAATATACGATATTATCGGACTTGAAGTCTATCACCATCAATTGAAAGAATGTGAAAACGGAGAGAAAATAATTCAGTGGGATGGAAAAAATCAATTTGGCTATATTGTTCAGCCGGGTAATTATCTGATTGTTATCCAAGCAGGAAGCCAGGTAAAATATAAATTAATCCAAAAAATATAAGGTGTGAAATGAAAAAATTCTTTTCCATTTTATTGTTGATTTTGCTGATAACATTGTTTCTTTCTTCGCAAGAGACAAAAAAAAGTGTAATTATTTATATGAATGAAGGCAATGAATTATCATACAATTTTGATGAAATCAATTCTCTCAAAATCCGGCTTATCGATTCGCTAACGTGGGTTCATATATTCTACAAAAATAATCATCAGCACTTTATTTATTCCTGCATCGGTTTGGATTCAATAGGATTCGACCACGAAAATAATAAAATTTTTGTGGTTAAGGATAGTACAATAGAGTATCACAATATAGATAGCATAAAATATATGTGGTTCAATTGTAAAAAATTAATATGCAAAGACAAATGGTTAGATCATTATAATGACCACGGCTCGAATAATCCGGATTCAGTACTTGTCGATTCCTGCCAAGACCCTCCGGTAATATATGCATATCGTTGGTTTGCTGTTGAATTTAAATACTATGTAATTGATTTACCTGCATATCCCGAAGATAC
>SCSM01000027.1 GCA_004322215.1 Bacteroidota bacterium
CTGTCCCGTGCTGTTCTGCCGATGTAAACAGGTTCATCATACATACGACATCCAATGTCCAGTCCTCGTTTAGATTTGCAAATGGATAGCCGGGCTGACCGAGTGCTATTGTCTGACCGGCTCCTGAATTAAGTACCGGGATATTAACAACTCCGGTAATATCTCCTGTGGCTGTTATTGATGAAACAAAAGCACCGGGGAAAGGAACAATCACATAGCTCGGATTTGACCCGACTACATAATATGAAGCTCCTGTTGGAGTTAATGATGCCCCATAGCCGGTAGCTATAATCCTGTTGCCATAAGTAGCACTTAATGTCTGTGTAGTATTCACAACTCCGAAGTGCTGAGTATGTACTGGCCTTGTAATTGAGCCAACTGTTGCCCCATTAATAGTAACATCAACAATATGCTTGCCCGGGTCGGGTGTAACTGTATAATCTCTATTAACATCGAGACCAGGTTTGAAAGGTCCATAAGTTGTTCCGGGAGCAATTGTACCACCCGTAGTTTGAGTTACATAAATATAGCAGGGAAGCATATAGTAAATTTGGATTCTGCCAATTGGAAAATTACCATAACGATACATCCAGCCATAATAGCTCCAGCCATAATACATCTGAAATGGATTATATACATAGCCACCCCACAATGTAACAGGAGTACCTCCTATGTTTGAATTATAACCATAACCGTAATAACAAGCATGATAATAATTACCGATATTTCCTGTTAGCATGTAAGTAGTACCGGCGGTACAAAAGATATCCTGTACAGTACCGCTTGGATATGCAGTCCCTTGACTAATTTGAATTGGTCCGGTGCCACCACTCCAGTTTCTACATGACCAAAGAGGTGTATACCAGGGACTATACGGTCCATAAATAGGGTTATCATACCAAAATTGACCGGCATACGCAGGTACACCATTCATTCTGTAAATTTCAACGCTTTGATTACCGCTACCATAACCGCCAAGAGCATTTACTCTTACAATCCAAAAGTCTCGGGGTGCCGTTAAAATCTCAACGCCATAAATGTAATTATAGCTGCCTGTACCCCAATTGTAAGGACCAACAGGCATGGGAGTACCCTGTGAATTTGCTCCTGAATATGACATCATCAGAAGCATAGCAATAGAAATTGCAAAATAAGTAAATTTCTTAAACATAATTAAACCTCCATAATTTGTGATTGATAATTTATTATGTAAAAATACTATTATCTTCAAAATTCCGCTTCTATCCCTGTGTTTCAGGTATTTTTACACTTAATTTCGGAAAAAGCGCACTTTCCCTTAATTAAATGACACTTGAGAATAGAAAAAGTCTCAAAAAAAATTATTTTTTTTTCGAGTTGAAATAATAATTTGGCTTACTGAATTGCCTTTTGCCCCTTTCTGTGCCTCAGAAAAAGATATAAAACTAATAAATAGTATATTCCGAAACGTAAAATAATAAAAATTCGGATAAAAAAACAAGCAATTTTTTTATTTATCTAATAAATTATTTTAAAAGGAAGTATATTAGTTAGTCTTCGGACTAAATCATATTAACATTATTGTTTACAGATATAAAATTGATAATTTATTGGTGTTGTAACTATGTATAATTACCACAAAGCTTTGTTTAAATATCAAATTTTACAGGAAGGATAATTATTTGCTAATGTACTCAATATCCGAATTTTTCTATGGTATATTTTTTATTATATCCGGTTCAAGCATTTGATGAGGATAAATTGCATAAGCCCTTACGGGAATTGTACCGAGTTCTTTAACATGCATTGTGTTTTCATTTGCATAAGTCAGAGCTCCGATAATTGCTCCTATTGTTCCGAAAGTTAAAGTGAAGAATACTGCCGGCTGTATTTTTGTTTTAGAATTTAATAAATTTTGCAGGTCTTCCGGTGTCATTTTAAATAACATGGCATTAAATATATATCCGAACAAGCTCCCTACAACTAAACCTGAAATCACGTTATACCAAATTTTGTTATTTTTCTTTATTACTATAGTATTTATATCTTTTAATAGAACATTGTTAAAATCCTTAGTGTTTGTTAATAAATCCTTTTCGGTTTTAAAATTATTTTTTGATATTAATATTGAACTGTCTCTTACTGAGATAATTTGAGATAATAATTCATCCCCATTATTAAAATTTATTACAACCTGGGAACCTTGTTCAGAGAACAAATCTCCGTTTTTCGAATTATAATATCTATCAATAAATGCCAAATAGTTCGAGAACATTTCAGGTGTATAATTTGTTTCAACATAGTATGTTGTGCTATCATTTATTATAATTTTTGCATCTATTTTTCCACTCTGATTATTAAATAGCTGAGTATAGTTCATGTTTATTGCAAATGGGAATAATCCGTAATTATTTCTATCGAAATTTGTAAATACATTACCCGAGATTTCATTTATATTAAATGGAGATTGTAATTCTTGAGCAAAAACTTTAGGATTAAATAGAGTTGAAATTATAAACATGAAAAATGGAATTAAATTGAATATTCGGATAAGAACCTGAAAAATTCTCATAATTCACCAATTAATATTAATAAATTATACTTTAAACTAATATTTATGTTTAACTTATTAAGTTGAAATTTTCGTTAGGTTCATTCGACAATTCTCAAACCCAATTCCTTAAGTTGCAATTCATCCACATTCGACGGAGCACCATCCATAAGGGAAAGACCGCTTGTTGTTTTCGGAAATGCTATCACATCGCGAATGTTTTCAGTACCGGTTAAGGTCATTATAGTTCTGTCCAAACCAAGTGCAATTCCGCCATGAGGGGGTGCGCCGTATTTCAATGCTTCGAGCAGAAATCCGAACTTCAACTCAGCTTCTTCATTACTCATACCAAGAAGCTTAAACATTTTCTCTTGTATTTCCCTGCTATGAATTCTTATGCTCCCTCCACCGACTTCTGCACCGTTAATGACAATATCATACGCTTTAGCTCTTGCTTTAGCCGGCTCAGTATCGAGTAAATGTATATCCTCATCCATCGGAGATGTAAAAGGATGGTGCATTGCAACATACCTGCCTGATTCTTCATCGAAATCGAGCAAGGGAAAATCAAGCACCCAACTGAATGAGTATTTATCTTTTACAGAATCCATTATTCCGGTTTGCTTTGCAATTTCGAGCCGTAATGCACCGAGTATGGTACAAGCTCTGCTCCACTTGTCAGAAGAGAAGAGTAATAAATCGCCATTTTCCAGGTTTGTTATCTTTTTAATTTCACTTATTTCATTTTCATTCAGAAATTTCACTATCGGTGAGTTGATTTCACCATCAATTAATTTGAGCCAGGCAATTCCTTTTGCTCCGTACTTCTTAGCGAGTTCTGTTAATTCGTCAATTTTTTTACGTGAAAATTCTGCACAATCTTTTGCATTGAGAACCTTAACTACCCCGCCACCATTCACAGTATCGGAAAAAACTTTAAAGCCGGAATTTTTAACGATGTCAGAAACATCAGTTAATTCGAGACCGAATCTCAAATCGGGCTTATCGCTTCCGTAGCTGTTCATTGCATCATTGTAGCTCATTCTAAGGAATGGTGCCGGCACATCTATTGCGAGTACTTCTTTCCACAACCTGGAATAAAATCCTTCTGTTATTGCGATTATATCTTCTCTCTCGATGAAAGACATTTCGAGGTCAATTTGAGTGAATTCCGGCTGACGGTCTGAACGCAAATCTTCATCACGGAAACATTTTACAATCTGTACATAACGGTCGAAGCCGGACATCATCAGGATTTGTTTATATAATTGTGGTGACTGGGGAAGTGCGTAAAACCTTCCCTTATAAATCCTGCTCGGAACGAGATAATCCCTTGCACCTTCGGGTGTGGACTTCATCAGGAACGGAGTTTCCACTTCGAGAAAATTATTTTCATTGAAATATTTATGCACAACCTGGTAAACCTGGTTCCTCACGATAAAATACCTTTGCATCGAGTGGCGGCGTAAATCGAGGTATCTGTATTTAAGTTTGATTTCCTCGTTAGTTCCGATTTCATCAATGATTTCAAAAGGAGGAAGTTCCGCTTTATTGATTATTCCGAAATCTTCGAGATGAACCTCGATTAATCCGGTCGGAATGTTAGGATTCGGATTTTCCCTCATTCTGACATCACCCTTTGCCCAAATCACAAATTCAGATTTTATTTCCTTAGACCTTTCCGCGAGTTCTGATTGTGTATCGGGATGAATGACAAGTTGTGTGATGCCATACCTGTCCCGCAGGTCAATGAAAATTAATCCCCCGAGGTCTCTGACAGTAGCAACCCATCCGTTAAGAATAACTTTTTTGCCGGCATCTTCCTTACGCAGCTCGCCGCATGTATTTGTTCTTTTCTGAAATTTCATTTAATAATATTTCGGATAATATAATTATAAATATAGTAACAAAGAGCATAGTCGAAGTCTGTCCATTTTATTAAAATAATAACTCCACTTTACTCAGAATAACATAAACTTACTCGATTCATTTAAAATAAATAATGATTTACAAAAATAAGAAAATTTGTACTTTGAATTGAATTCTATTATTTAAGAAATTCGTTCAATATGTTTTTTATTACATTATTACTTATCGTTTCGATATCTGAATTTGGTGTAGAAGATTTGATAACATAAGCTATATCGCTTAACGGATAATATTTTTTTATCTGTTCTTCATTGTTTATAAAAAAGCAAACGATTGGGAGATTAAAAGCCGATGCAATGTGAACAAGTGCAGTATCAACAGTTATTATTGCTTTTGCTATTTTTACAATTGAAATCACGTCGTGTATCGAACGCGAGGGGAATAAATTTAGAAAAGGTAATGCTGTTTTTAATACCTTTGCCTGATTATTCTCAGTTGGTGCAAATAATAAAACGATATTTTTAAATGAATCATAGTTTTGCAGAATTTCTATCCATTTTAATGAACTGAACATTCTTCCGCTCTTTGTTGCAGAAATATTTACCAGATTAACACTTTGCAAATTATTTGCATGCAAATAATATTGAACATAATCATCGGATTCCTTATAGGTATAAAGTTCCGGATTCGGAATTTTTAATTCAATTGAAATTGACAATGGCTTAAGTGAATTGAAGAACCTTTGGGTACAGTGTAAATCTACGTTTTCCTTGTCAGATGGTATTGAAATGTCAAATGATTTATATTCATCGCCATTGAATCCTATTTTCTTTTCAGCTTTCACGATTTTTGAGAAAAGTCTGCTTTCACGGGAATAATGGTCTTTGGGGTCAATATAATAATTGTAAAAAGTCTTCCTTATTTCCCTAATAGTATTAATGAATTTCAAAGGTGTTTTCTCATATACAATAATATTGTTCAGATGTGGATTATTCTGTATAACACTATAATTTCTTCTGCTTGCAATAACATTAATTTCAACATCAGGAAACTTCTCTTTAACTGCCTTGAAAAGCGGTGTAAGAAGCACCATATCGCCGATTCTTCCAAGTTGAATAAAAAGAAGTTTCATTTGGAATTATTTATTTATCAATTTATTGAAAGCATTGACAACATCATCTACACTTATATTTGATAGATTACCGCTTGCTGTTGTCAATTCAATATATGGTGATTTGTATGAAGACCAAAAGTTTGTGGCATCATCTTCAGATTTCCTATTGTAAAGTATTATACATGGAATTCCGCAAGCAGCTGCGAAATGAACAGCAGATTTATAAGGAGTAATAATGATATCACAGGTTGAAAGCTGGCAGGCATATTCATGAATACTATTTGTTATTTTTGCTAATTTAGCTCCTGTCTCTTTCATTATTTTTAATGCGACCGGCTTGTAGATGAGTGTTGTGAAGATATACACTTCGATGTCATTAAATTGTAATTTTATTCTTTTGATGCAGTCAATGTAATTATTAATACCCCAGTATTTTGATTTCGATGAACCGGAAAGATTGATTCCAATCCTCTTCTTTAATTTTTCGCCGAGTTCTGATTCAACTTTTCGCCTATCGTCATCGGTAATTTGATATTCAAGTGATAAATTCAAATTCGATGTTTCAATTCCGAAAGCATTCATTAATTCTGCTGTTTTTTGTACGATATGCAGATTCCCTTTATTTGCTGTTTCAATAACATGAGTGTAAGAGTTACGGTTTTCTTTATCAAAACCAAGAACTATTGGGCATTGTGAATACTTAATCAAATATGATGAAGAAAGAGATGGTTTGGTTAAGAAATCAACAATAACAGAATAATTCTCTTTTCTTATTTGCCTGACAAGCCGGCACATCGAAATTATTTCCTTATCATAAATCCAAATTTTATCAACATATTTTCTTACAGAGTTTGAAATTCCATGATTCCTTCTGCTAAGGACTAAATCAATTTTTGCATTTGGGAATTTAGTCCTCAAACTTCTGATTGTTGGTATACTTATTAGCAAATCTCCAATCCTATCCTGCCTTAGAATAAGAATCTTACTGTTATCAGGTAAATGAAAGACATCTTCCGGCTTTGTTATAACAATTGGTATTCTGTTTAAGGATACAAATTTTTTTATTTTCCTTCTGATAAAGTTTTCTTTTTTTGTCATAGCTGTTTTTTTATAACATTGAAAATATATGCCGTTTGATTTTTATTACCTTTCGGGTTTAATTTAAACAGCAAATCATCCAATAGTCCGGGTGATATTTGCTGAACATATCTAAGTGATACTCCAAAATCTTTTTCAAAATTAGTTAATCTCGCATTAAAATTGTAATCGTCAAAAAATACTGCATAATTCGGATATTTCGTCCCTGCATTATTTATTACTGTTTTTAAACTATCAGAATTATAATTCTCAAGTAAAGTGTAAATAGGAGAGTCGTAATTCATATAGTATCTGGGCATCAAAATATGACCGAATCTGCCACAGACTACAAATAATCCGTTAACATTCCTGTTATGAAGATAAGTCATTGTTTCAACTCTTGTTCTTTTAGAATAAGATGTAGAGAATAATATTAGCAAAACAGAGTTTATCAGCCAGAACCATATTCTAAGTCCTTTTAATAATCTTTTTTTATTAGACCAGAATTTTGAATTTTCAACATAATTCTTCCATCCGGTTACACCAAGAATAATTATAAATGGCAACGCAGGAATAATAAATCTTTCCTGTTTGTTCGGGAAATATGAATGAAAGATAAAAAATAATAGTGTTGGTAAGAATATAATGTAATATTTTTTCCAGGTTCTAAAGAATCCGAATATCAGGAAAAAGCTAATTGGAGGAATCAACAAACCGATTATTAATAAAATATAATTATACCAGGGTCCTACAACATAATCATATCCGTGGGATGCATTGTATTTTACATAGTCAATAAAATATGCAAACGGTTTACCCCATTTAATCCAGTCAGGTATCCCCAACAATAAAAATACCGTAATAACAAAACCAAAAAACAAGTAAAATAAATTAAGAACTATTTTATTATCTTTTTTGATTATTGCTTCAATTATCAAGGATATTCCAAATCCTGCCATGAACATTGCAACCTGGAGTCTTATCGAAAAAGAAACTGCAAATAAGCATCCGATAAAAAAATAGTGAAGTAATTTTTTATTTTCTTTTATTGAAAGATAAAATCCTGCCATCAAAGGAGGAATGCAAACAATTTCCACCAAATTCCTTACACTCAAAAAAGGTAATATCCAAAATAAAGCCAGAATAATCCCTACTTTATTTGCAGTTTGAACTCCGGCAAATCGTAATGTTATTTTATATCCGAAATAAACTATAAGCAAGGAATACAATGCGTGAAATAGCCGGACAAAGAACATTTTTGTTTGCGGGTCATAAATTCCAACCGATTCGAGTGAATAAAATGTAAAATATTGAACAGAAGGATAGATAATTTGCTGCGGTGAACCAGCTTTCTCCCAAACTAAATAATTGTTGACAACCTCCTGTGGGAATTCGACGGCAATGAACTGGTCATCATGCATTCCATAACCTTTTGAAAATACAACGGCAACAAGCCGAATAATCAGTGCAATCAGGGTTATTCCCAAAAGAGGATTGTTACTCAGGAAAATTTTTATTTTCTTTAGCATCATTAAAATGATAAAAGTTGACGAAATTATGAATTAATTAAACCCTATTAATAATTACAAGTGTTTTGCTATATTTTCTACCATTTGCTTAATCACCTTACAACATTCATACAATTTAAAATATTTTTTAAATTAATAAAACTTTTCTAAATTTATTTTCCGACAATGCATTACGAAATTAAAACAATACTATGAACGGTACAGATAATAAAAAATGTGATATATCATTAATTATACTTAATTATAATTCGAGTGATTATACATTAAGCTGTATAAAATCAATTTTTGATACAAGCTCAAATGACAATTATGAAATCATTATTGTTGACAACAATTCTCGTTTAGATGAATTTGAAAAAATAAGTTCTCTTGATTATAATAATAATGTCAAAATTGTAAGAAGCAGAATTAATCTTGGATTTTCAGGCGGCAATATGTATGGATTCCAGTTTGCAAATAAAAATTCGAGATATATTTTATTTTTGAATAACGATTGTTTATTTATCAATGATGTAATTACGATTCTTTATAATTTCATGGAAGGAAATCGGGATGCATGTATGTGCACAGCTCAAATGTTTTCACCTGAAATGGAATTCAGACCATCTTTTACGTATTTGCCTAAATTATCTGTAAAAATATTCGGGCATTTGGCTGTAAGATTTTTTTCCCCGTCAAAATATCCGTTGAGAAGAAAAGAATATGATACTCCGGTTGATGTACCGGTCATAACAGGTAGTGCAATGTTTGTTCGGGTAAAGCATTTCATTGAAATAGGCGGATTCGACACGAACTATTTTCTTTATTCGGAAGAAGAAGACCTGGGTATGAGATTTTCATTGAAAGGATATAAAATATATCTCGTGCCTTCTGCAAAATTTGTTCATATTAATGGAGGTAGTACTGATTACAACATCAATGTTTTAAAGGAATTTTATATTTCATTATTTTATTTTTACAGGAAATTTTACGGTTTCCCCAGACTATTTTTATTAAAGGTATATTTTGCCATAAAGAATCTGAGAAAATTCTATAAAAGCTGGGATTTTTTTAAAATCGGAATATTTGTAATTAAAGGTGCACCCATGAAGGACAGTTTAAGATTTAAACAAAAAATCAGTTTGGACTAATTATATGGCTATAATTGATTTTGTAACAGTGGTAAATGAGCCGGAAATTTATGAAAATAATTTTCTTAATAATATAAATATAAATAATAATAATCTTGTAATGTATGATAATAATAAAAATAATATTACAATAACTGAAAGGTACAATGATTACATTAATAATAAAATGCAGGAAAATACCTGGGTGGTTTTTTGCCATCAGGATTTTGAAATACAGGAAAACGTTGACCAAAAATTAGAATTATTAGATAAAAATTGCATTTATGGACCTGTCGGAGCAGCGACAACAAAGAATTTTGTTTTTTTCTTGAGATTAAATGGATTAAAAATTGCAAAAAGCAGAATTGGTTCAGTAAAAAAGACTGTTATAAAAGGTCAAATTATCGAGAAAGGAAATAATAAACATATTATTGCCGGTCATCCAGCAAAGGACCTTGAAATAGTTGATACTCTCGATTGCTGTTGTTTTATTGTACATTCATCCACGATAAAAAAAATGAATTTCCTGTTTGATGAAAAATTAGACTGGCATTTGTATTCTGAAGATTTATGTTTATTTGCAAAAACTAAACACAATATATATTCAAGAATTATTAATATTAAATCTACGCATTATAGTTCAGGTAACTTTAACAGTAATTTTTATTTATCGTTGGCATATCTAAAAGAGAAATATAAAGAGAACGATATTATATCAACTGTTTATGACGGTTCATATATGAGATTCCTCGAAAAACTATAATTAATGCAACTGTTGAAATTTTAATTTTTGGAAATTGAAAAAAAGTTCTGTTATATCACAAATCTAAATTTTAAACAAATCGATAATCTTTATTTAACTTCGACAAAATCCCTGAATTCACCAATTCTCCAACCGGTTGCCTTTTCTATTTTATCAGTCAATTTCATTAGAAAAGGTTTCTTTTTTAGTCTTGTCTGGTCGAATAATTTTGTCCATTCTCTGTCATTTTCAATCCTTGCGAGCATTATATTGGGATGTTTTAATTTAAATTCATTTAGTTCATAAGCTGAGTTATAATCAAACAATTTCTCAGCTTCTTTTGAGTTCAAATCGAATTTTACATGTATATTGTAATACATACCCGTGTATTTATTCTTGATATATTGTGTTTGAGGTGGCTTCACCCATCCATAATGATACACTCTTGCGTTTGTTTGCCTGGCTCTCAATTTCCTGATTTTACCGTTTTCATTAATTCTGAAACCTTGAGCATCTCCCCAGGAAATCACTTTGCCTGAATTTTTGAAAGCACGAATTTCCCTGCGATACCATTGCCTTCCTGTTCCAATATAATCATACGAACCGTAGAAATGCAAATATCGGAATAGCAATCCATCTAATTCAGGACTTGAGTCTGCCGAATTTATTTCTTCAGTAATCAGTTCATAATCCTCTTCATTCAACACTTCATCCGCCTGTAAGTAAATGCACCATTCCCCCTTGCACTCGTTTAATGCAATGTTAGTCTGTTGAGAATAAATCAATCCTCCTTCTCTCATAGATTGGTCCCACTCGGTTTCAATTAATTTGATTTTTTTGTTGTTGATACTTTTGAGATAAGAAATAGTATCGTCATCGGATTTACCGGCAGCGATAATCAACTCATCACATAAAGGAAGGAGTGAATGTAAGGATTCATAAATCGGGTAACCGAATAAAAGAGCATTTCTGACAAAAGTAAATCCCGATATTTTCACATTACACCGCCCGGTTAAAGACAAAAAAAACGGCGTACAACTTACTGCCGCCGTTTTAAAATATTAAATATTTATTAGCTAAGTTTCTGCCTGATTTTGCGTTCTGACATTCCACGGAGATAATAAAGCTTAGCCCTTCGCACATCACCCTTACGGACAAGTTCGATACCTTGGAGCATAGGAGAATATAAAGGAAATACTCTTTCAACTCCGACACCATTAGATACTTTTCTCACGCGGAAAGTAGCACTTACACCACTTCCGTGCCTGCCGATAACAATTCCTTTGAAGTTCTGAATTCTTTCTTTTTCTCCTTCGACAACTCTTACGGCAACATTCACAGTGTCCCCAGGGCGAAAGTCAGGTACTTCAACGTAATTTTCTCCGTCTTTTTGCTTTCTGATGTCAACGGCACGCTCTTTTACCATTGATTCTATTAATGTCATCTGGTTCATTTTTAATCCTTCAAATTTATAGAACTTCAAAAATACTGCTTTTTAATATTTTAACCAAAATATTTCATTAAAATCATTGGAATAACTAAATTTATTTCATAAAGTTTCTTAATAAAAGAGAAGCTTTTTACAATAAGTTTCTTCTTTAAAGAGAAACTTTATAGAAACAGTTTCTCAAAATAAGAGAAACTTTAAGTTATTTAAATACATCAAATTCTAAAACTTTTCCATATTATTATATTATTTAACTATTTTTGTAAACTATGTTTAACATAATCGTTCGGTTGAGAATTGACTGAAAAAATTAAAAATAAATTCCCTGATTTCACAAAAATCAAATATGAAGATGATTTACCTGTTTCCGATTTGAAAAAGTGGAAAAAAGAACTTGAAAAGAAATCGGGTAAGTCAATCAAGGAGCTTTCCCAAATGTCCCTCGAAAATATTCTTATTAAACCTTTATATACACAAGAAGACCTTGAAGGGTTGGAACATCTTGATTTTGGTGCGGGTATTCCTCCGTTTCTGAGGGGACCCTATCCGACAATGTACATCACTAATCCCTGGACAATAAGACAATATGCAGGTTTTTCAACTGCCGAAGAAAGCAATGCTTTTTACAGAAGAAATATAGCTGCAGGTCAGAAGGGATTGTCTGTTGCATTTGACCTTGCTACTCACAGGGGATATGATTCAGACCATCCGCGTGTTGTCGGAGACGTCGGCAAAGCCGGTGTTGCAATTGATTCCATACTCGATATGAACATCCTTTTCAATGAAATTCCGCTTGGCGAAATGTCCGTTTCGATGACAATGAACGGAGCCGTTTTACCGATTATGGCATTTTATATCGTTTCTGCTGAAGAGCAGGGAGTTAATCAAAAACAGCTTCAAGGTACAATACAGAATGACATCCTTAAAGAATATATGGTGAGGAATACATATATTTATCCTCCTGAGCCATCAATGAGAATAATTGCTGATATATTTGCATATACTTCCAAGAATATGCCTAAATTCAATTGTATCTCTGTTTCGGGATACCACATGCAGGAAGCCGGAGCTACTGCCGACCTCGAAATGGGATATACACTTGCAGACGGATTGGAATACGTCAGAACAGGATTGAAAGCAGGACTTAGCATTGATGATTTTGCTCCCCGAATTTCCTTTTTCTGGGGAATCGGTAAAAATTATTTCATGGAAATAGCAAAGCTCAGGGCTGCACGTATGTTATGGGCAAAATTAATAAAACAATTCAATCCCAAAGACACTCGTTCGATGGCTCTCAGGGCTCATTGCCAAACTTCCGGCTGGAGTCTTACTGAGCAAGACCCGTATAATAATGTAATCAGAACCTGCATTGAAGCAATGGCGGCAGTGATGGGACATACTCAATCACTGCACACAAATTCATTAGATGAAGCAATAGCTCTGCCGACTGATTTTTCAGCAAGGATTGCACGCAATACTCAATTATATCTTCAGAAGGAAACAGGAATATGCAATGTTATTGACCCATGGGCTGGCTCATACTATGTGGAGTGGCTCACATACGAACTGATGCACAAGGGCTGGGGGCATATTCAGGAAGTCGAGTCCCTAGGTGGTATGACAAAAGCAATCGAGACAGGACTGCCGAAAATGAGGATTGAAGAGGCATCTGCACGCCGACAGGCAAGGATTGATTCTGGTAAGGAAGTAATTATTGGTGTCAATAAATATCAGCTTGAAACTGAAGACCCGATTGAAATTCTCGAAGTTGATAATACAGCTGTTCGTGAACAGCAATTAAAAAGATTGAAAGAATTGAGAGATTCAAGAGACGAAAATAAAGTGAAAGAATCACTTGATACATTAACAATATCAGCAAAAACGGGCAAAGGCAATCTTCTTGATTTGTCAATCAAAGCCGCAAGAGCAAGAGCAACTCTCGGTGAAATATCATACTCGCTTGAAAAAGTTTTCGGAAGGCACAAAGCAGTGATTCGCTCAATATCCGGAGTTTACAGTTCAGAATTTTCAGGTAAAGAAGAAATTCAAAAAGTCAGGAAACTGACAGACGAATTTGAGAAAGCTGAAGGAAGACGCCCGCGCATTCTCGTTGCAAAGATGGGACAGGATGGACATGACAGAGGTTCTAAGGTGATTTCAACTGCATTTGCCGACCTCGGATTTGATGTTGATATTGGTCCTCTGTTCCAGACACCGGATGAGACGGCACGACAGGCAATCGAGAATGACGTACATATTGTAGGTGCAAGCTCTCTTGCCGGAGGACACAAAACGCTTGTGCCTCAACTAATCACTGAACTGAAAAAGCTTGGAAGGGACGATATTATGGTTGTTGTTGGTGGCGTGATACCTCCTCAAGATTATGATTATCTTTACAATACAGGTGTCTCAGCCATATTCGGTCCGGGAACTGTTATTCCCGTTGCAGCAGAGAAGGTGATGGAAGAGTTGTTTAACAAAGTGAATAATGAATAACGAATAGTGAATAATAAATATTCAATAGAATACGTTATAATAACATAAGAAAATCAATTAATTATATGGTGAGTATATGTTAGTCGAAGTAGAAGAAAAAAAGTTCTATGGCTTAATAAAAAAAGCAGTATCGGAAGTATTTGATGAGAAAATGCTCGATTTAAAACTAAGTTTAATACCACTTGCCGATGATGAGGATATGGAAGAAGTAAGAAACTTGTTCAATTCGCCTGATAAATACAAGGAACAGGAATATGTAAAGGTTGATATTTAATGTGGGAAATACATTTCAACCTGGATGCTCTTAAATTCTTTAACAAGCTTGATAATAAATTATCATTCCAGATTAAAGAAAAGCTGAATAACCTTAAACAATGGATAGTTAAGAATGAATCTGTAAATATAGATATAAAGAAATTAAAGGGAGAATGGGAAGGATTTTACAGATTAAGACATGGAAATATGAGAATAATTTTGAGTTTTGATAAAGAAAACCAAATCATTACAGTTCACGAAATCGCTTTGAGAGGTGATATATATTAAAATGTTATTTACCACAAAGAAATTCACTTACTTATCAATCTTCATTTTGCTTTGCTCAAATTACTTCAGCTCTGCTCAAACAGGTATTTGGAAAGAATTAAAACCAACAAATCCACCATCTCCAAGATTAGCTTTTGGCATGGCAGAAATTGCTGAAGATAAAGTTATTATTTTTGGTGGTGATGATGGAACAAATTTATTAGATGATACATGGATATATGACTATCAAACAAATTCATGGGATAAAGTTAATACCAACATACACCCAAGCAAAAGATTTGGCCATAGGTTGTCTAAAATTATAAAAAATAAAGTTTTATTATTTGGTGGCTGGAATCCTCCAATGTTACTAAATGATACATGGATATTTGATTTAGATAGTCTATCATGGACAGAATTAAAACTTAATAATATTCCTACGGTGAGAAGAAATTTTGGATTTGCTCAATTAAAAGAAAATAAAATATTGTTGTTTGGGGGGGATGCATTGGGTTATGTTAATGATACTTGGATTTTCAATCTTGAAGACAGTAGTTGGACATTAATAAATTCCGATTATTATTCAATACCTTCACCTTGTGAAGGAGTATTAATGTCTCAAATTGATACTGGTAAAGTAATATTATATGGAGGATGGCGATTTATTCTATTAGATGAAACGTGGTTATATGATGATAATTTAAATAGTTGGTTTCAAATAATACCTAAAAATAACTCCATTCCAATTGTTAATTCATCTATGGCAAGAATCACAAATAATGAAGTTGTTTATTGTGGTGGAGATTCAAGGGATTCAAAAGGTAGTGGAAATTATGACGAATTATGGTTATTTAATTTAATTGATTCATCATGGAGAATCATTCAGACTAGCATAAAACCAGATGGAAGATTTTCACACAATATTGTGAATTTTGGTAATAATAGAATTTTACTCTTTGGTGGATACAATAATACTGAATACAGATGGCATAACGACTCTTGGCTTTTTACATATCAACCGAATGATAAAAAAGACGAAGAAATTTTAACCTCAAAGGATTACTCAAAATCATACATTATTACTGACAATATTAAATTGAAAATAAAATTTAACGGTCTTGGTAAATTTGATTATCAATTTTTTGATATATTCGGAAATATTATTTCAAAAAAAGAAAATGTGATTGTAGAAAATAGTTATTTGGATGTTGATGTTAGTAGTTTGTTGAACGGATTGTATTTTTTCATAACACATCAAAACAATATTGTTGAAGTATCAAAGGTTTTGATTAGCAGGTAAGAATATTAAATGTCAAAAAAGCAAAAAATAAAATCTCGCAAACCTGAATGGGCATCCGGAACCAAATCCAAGGGATTTAACTCCACTGTTGTTGATGGTGTATTACAAACAAAGAAAAAATCCATATTGAAGAAAACCACTTCAAACAAATTATCTATTAATGATTTTGTTAAGGGTGTGCTTAATGATAACAGGACAGTTCTCGCTCAGGCTATTACTCTAATCGAAAGCAATTCATCAAAACATATTGAAAAAGCTCAGGAAGTGCTTGGTAAAATTCTACACAAAACAGGGAAATCAATTAGAATAGGTATCACAGGTGCTCCCGGTGTCGGCAAAAGCACATTCATAGAATCATTCGGAACTTATCTCTGCAACAAGGGGCATAAAGTTGCAGTTCTGGCAATAGACCCAAGCAGCAGCCGTTCCCGCGGCTCCATTCTTGGTGATAAAACGAGAATGGAAAAGCTATCACGTGAACCGAATGCATTCATTAGACCTTCACCTTCAGGCGGAACACTGGGTGGAGTTGCACACAAGACACGTGAATCAATAATGCTTTGCGAGGCGGCTGGTTTTGATATAATCATAGTTGAAACAATAGGCGTTGGACAAAGCGAAATCACAGTCCGTTCAATGGTTGACTTTTATATGCTTCTAATTTTACCCGGTGGTGGCGATGAGTTGCAGGGCTTGAAAAAAGGTGCTGTCGAGCTTGCCGATGCTATCGCTATCAATAAAGCTGATGGCGATAATTTAAAAACCGCAAATTTTACAAAAGAACAGTACAAACAAGCAGTTCATTATCTACTTCCAGCAACCGAGGGCTGGGAGACAAAGGTTTTCACCTGTTCGGGATTAAATGAGCAGGGAATTAAAGAATTCTGGAATTTGATAATTGATTTTGAAAAAGATACGAAGAAATCAGGTGTATTTGAGGCAAGGCGTAAAGAACAGACACTCGACTGGGTATATGCTATGGTCGAGGAATCCCTGAAAAACCAATTTTACGGTAATACAAAAGTCGAGAAAAAGAGAATTGAGATTGATAAGAAATTGCTTGAAGGAAAAATTACTCCGACTAACGCAGTGAATGAACTTATGAAAATGTATTTTGAATAAAATATAATCGTTCTTTAATAATATTTTGAATAGCCACTATCTTTTGATATTGGAGTTTTGATGCCAGTTTTAGACTTTAATCACTCACTACAAGGGGATAAATCCAAATAGGATGTATTTTTATCCTCACCACTACTTAAAAGTAGTGGCTATTCATACTTATAAAATATTAGATTACTTTTGAAATTTAATTAAAAATGAAATTATTAATCGGAACAAATAATCAGTATAAAGTGAGAGAGATTAAAGAAATCCTTGAAAGGGAATTTCCGGGTAAATTTGAAATTGTGACACCAGCCGATGTGTTAGATAATTCGATAGATATTGAGGAAACAGGGGAAACACTTGAAGAAAATGCCTATCTGAAATCATCGGAGTTTTATTCGTTAACTAAGATTCCCTCAATATCTGATGATACTGGATTAGAAATAGAGGCACTGAATGGTGAGCCGGGTGTGAATTCTGCGAGGTATTCCGGTGAGCATGGCAATGATGCAGAAAACAGGAAGAAGGTGTTGAATCTGTTGAATGGTGTTCCTGAAGAAAAACGAAAAGCCCGGTTCAGAACTGTAATCTGCTATGTTGAAGAGGGAAGAACTGAGTATATAGAAGGTATATGTAGTGGCAGAATAATTAATGAAGAGCGAGGCAAAAAAGGTTTTGGTTATGATTCAATTTTTGCTCCCGATGGTTTCGACAAGACATTTGCCGAAATGACAGCAGAGGAAAAGAACAACCTGAGTCACAGGGGTAAGGCAATAAGAAATTTGGTGGAGTTTTTTAGGAATAAAACATAAACATTGAAAAAAATATTCATATCGGCAGGTGACCCTTCGGGTGATGCTCATGGAGCTCGGCTGATGGCTGAGATGAAGTCATTAGTACCCAATATTGAGTTTATCGGTATCGGTGGCAATGCCATGTGCAATGAAGGACTGAAGCCAATAGTCAGCTTGCAGCAGGTCTCTGTCGTAGGTTTCTGGGAGGTTGCAAAGAAGTATTTCTTTTTTAAAAAATTGCTAAAAAGGTGCTTCAACATTTTGAAAGATGAAAAAATAGATGCATTCATACCGATAGATTATCCCGGTTTCAATATACGTCTTGCTTCACATGCAAAGCAAATCTCAATACCTGTCATTTATTACATAGCTCCTCAGCTTTGGGCATGGGGTGAAAACAGGGCAAAAAAGCTTGCAGAAGTTACAGATATACTTTTATCCGTTTTCCCTTTTGAAACTGATTTTTTCAGGAAGTTTGGCATTAGGACTGACTTCGTCGGTCATCCACTGCTCGATAATACTGACTTTTCAGTTATTCCTAATAATACAGACAGGAATAGAAACCTTATTGCTTTTCTACCTGGGAGCAGAAAGCAGGAGATACAGAGGCATTTGCCTTTATTAAATTCAATTGCTAATATTTTGAGACGAACGAAACCTGAACTGGAATTTGGATTATCATTATCATCAACAATTGATAAAAAAGAATATGAGCCATATTTGAATGATTTAAATATGTGGCAATTATGGGATGATTCAAAGTCATTAATGAAGAAATCTTATGCAGGTGTTGTCAAAACAGGCACATCAACACTTGAGGCTGCCTTGTGCAATATGCCTTTTGCTATGATATTAAAAACATCTCCGATTTCTTATTCTCTCGGTAAACGGCTTGTAAAGCTCGATAATATTTCACTTGTTAATATACTCGCAGGAAAAAAAGTAATAAATGAATTTATCCAATCAGATGCAAAACCTGAAATAATATCAAATGAAATTATTTCATTGCACAATAACAAAAACAGGTATGATGATATGCAAATGGATTTTTCTGTAATAAGACATTTACTTGGTGAAAAGGGTGCTTCAAAAAGAGCCGCAGAACATATCATTAAAGAATTGAAATGGTAATGGGACTGAAATTATCACATAGATTCGGAATTTTTCTTTTAAGATTATTCAGTACAACCTGGAGATATGAAATTATTGGCAGAATTCCTGAAAAACCATTAATCATTGCTTTCTGGCATGGTTTGATGCTACCTGTATGGAAATATTTCAGCAAGCATGAGCCCACAGCAGTAGTCAGCTTAAGCAAGGATGGTGAAGTTTTATCTGAGATTTTAGAAAAATGGAATTATGAACTGATAAGAGGTTCCTCATCAAAGGGTGGTAAAGAGGTCTTGGAATCAATTGTTGATATTGCGAACAGAGGATTTACACTTATTACACCAGATGGTCCTCAGGGACCAATATATGAATTTAAAGCCGGAGCGATTATTGCATCTCAGAGAAGTTCAGTACCCTTAGTTTTGTGTGGTGTGAAAATAAAATCAAAAATATTATTTAAGAAAAGCTGGGATAGGTTTGAACTACCCTGCCCTTTTTCAAAAATAATATTAAATTTTTTCGAGCCAATGAAATTCGAAAAAGAATCAGATAAGGGAGAAATTGATAAATTGCTTAAATATTGTGAATTAAAACTAAAAGAATTATCGAATATTAATGAATAGCCACTATCTTTAGATAGTGGGTGATTTAAATTTTGGCCTAGACTTTAGTCTCTTACTTTAAGTGGATAAATCCCTGTCTTTGGGGATATAATTTCCTACTACTTAAAAGTAGTGGCTATTCAAAAAAAATAGAATTATGCTTCAATTATTATCAAAAATATATGGCAGTATAGTTAATGCCAGGAATAAGAAGTTTGATGAACATACTTCTGAAATTGTGAAATGTAATGTCCCTGTCATCAGCGTCGGCAATCTCACAACAGGTGGAACAGGCAAAACACCATTTGTAATCTTCTTGGCAAACATGTTACTCGAATCCGGTATCAGGCCTGTTATCATTGGCAGGGGTTATAAAAAGAAAAGGAAAGGATACGTTCTCGTTTCTGATGGGAAATATGTTATTGACAACCCTGACCTCGCCGGTGATGAAATGTTTTTAATAGCAAAAAAAGTCAATGCTCCTGTCGTGGCTCATGAAAGTAAAAGTGAAGCAGCACAAATTGCTGAAAGACATATCAGTCCGGATGTAATATTAATTGACGATGGTTTTCAGCATCGCAGACTTCTCCGTGATATTGATATTCTATTAATTAATAATAAAACATTAACAGAGCAAAATCTCCTGCCTGCCGGACACCTTCGCGAACCCCTGAGTTCTGCATCAAGAGCAGATGTTATCATTGAAATAGGTACTATTGATGATGATACCGAATTAAGAATTTATTTACAAGGTAAACCGAAAATATTCAAAGCAAATATTGTATCGGATAACATAAAGAATTTGAATGGTGTAAAAGTAAATAATGATAATATCGATAAAATAAAACAAAATTCAATTGCAGTTTCAGGAATAGCCAATCCTGAGAGATTTCTTCAATCATTGACAAATGATGGTTTTGAAATAATTAAACATATCACATTCCGCGACCATAAAAGATATTCTCAACCTGACATTGATTTAATACTTACCGAGTGCAAAAAAGTAAATATTAATAATATAATAGTGACTGAAAAAGATGCGGTAAAATTAACTAAGTTTAAAAGTATTTTTGAAAATAATAATGTCGGGTGTTATATTTATCCGATAGAAATAGAAATAACGGAAAATTTTAATGAATTCAGAAATTATATTAAGTCAAAGATTCAGGAACTAAGAAAACATGAAAACATTTAATTTAATTAAATTCAAAAAGCATAGTCTGTTTTTATTATTACTATTTTATATAAGCTTCCTTCTTTTCGGTTGCAATATTTTTGGACGTGATGTAAAGATAGCACTTTCAAAAGGAAGCGAACATAAAGGATATGAAAAATATGCAGAATGGCTTAAAAAGATTGACAGCGATGTTGATTGCACAGATTTATACAACCTTAGTTTAAAAGATGCACTCGATGAACTCGACGATTGCGACGGACTTTTACTTACTGGTGGTCCCGATGTTCATCCGGCAAGATATGGCAAGGGTTGGGACACCCTGAGATGTGAGATAGATAAGCGAAGAGACACACTTGAGTTTTTATTAATTAAAAAAGCAATGGAAAAGAAAATTCCCATCCTTGGAATTTGCCGCGGAGAACAGATATTGAATGTTGCTTTAGGAGGAACTCTAATAGTAGATATACCACAGGATTATGATACAATGATTGTACACAGGTGCGGCAATCCCGATACATGCTTTCATGAAGTTAAGGTTTTGGATGGCAGTTTATTGAAAAAATTAACTGGTACATCAATTGCTATGGTAAACACTAACCATCACCAGGCAGTTGATAAAATTGCCGATGGACTTCTTGTTACAGCAAGAACCCGGGATGGTTTGATTGAAGCTTATGAGTGGTCAAAGCCGGAAGGTAAATCATTCTTATTGGCTGTCCAATGGCATCCTGAACGGCTGGAGGATAATAATCCGATGTCCATGCCCATTGGTAAATATTTTATCGGGCAGTCGAAAAAGTTTAAGAAAAGGAAATAATATACTATTTATAAAATTGATAAAGTTGAATTAGTTGTTTTAATTACAATATTGTAGTAAAAATTTTGACACGATAAAAATAAATATAACTACAAAAAAAACAATGAAATCTCTACTTTAGGAAAATATCATTTATGATAAATTGTAAATGAATTAAAAAAAGAAAAAAAATTAATGAAACAATTTTAATTTTTTTGTGTTATTACTTTTGAAGAAAACAAAATTTATAAAAATAAATGAAAGTTTGGCCAGTACCGGAAAGTTTTTCTAAGGAAATCCCGAAAAACGGGCAAATTGGTTCGTTTTGGGAAGACCGTGGAGACCGCCGTCATTGCGGCGTTGACATTCACGCACCTGATGGTGCCGAAGTTCTCGCTATTGACGGTGGTAAAGTAATAGATTACGGAGTTTTCACATCTCCCGAAATGCATCCTTATTGGAGGAAAACTTATTATATTATAATCAAGACATCACAGAACATTCTATTCAAATACGGTGAACTTAAAGAAGTGTTTATACATGTAGGTGAATTTGTTGAAACCGGTCAACCAATCGGAAAAGTGGGAACTGTTATATCCGAGAAGGACGTAACATACAAAGACCCGTATTATGTGCGTGAGCTGGCTGAAAAGGGTTCCATGTGCATGCTCCACCTCGAAGTGTATAAAGCACCGGTTACTGCTGTACATCCCTATTTAGCCGGAAGTTTCTTCGGTGAACATCTTCCCGAATCCCTTATTGACCCTGCTTTATTCCTAAACGGAATCTCAAAAAAAGAGAACGGGAACAACTAGTTAAAGTATTAAATTCTAAGATTTAAGTTTTAAGTTTTATGTTTTTGGTGTTAAGAATTAATTAGCTCCGTGGACTTTGCTGCTCATTGCAAACTTTACGCAAAGTGAATTTTATTGATGCGTGCTATAAACTATAGATTCAGTATCAAGAGTAGAATGACATTCTTCATAATCCTCACCTTTCCCCCATTCATAATTCGTAAATCATAATATTATAAGCTGGCACAAAAAATGCTTTTTATATAAATTATTTTTATGAATGAGGATATTTCTGTTGGATAAGATAAAATTAAGAAGTTTGAACGGTAATAATTCTAATAAAAACGAATCAGTTTTAGAACCACTGAAAATTAATTTGAATAAAAACCACGCTGATTATAAAAAGATGTTCAGTTACAGTGCTGACAAATCATTCCTGATTAGAGTCAAAGGAGATTCCATGGTCAATGCGGGCATTTCTTCAGGTGATATAGTACTCGTGAATAAAACAACCGAAGCTGAAAATGGGGATATAATAATGGCTTCAGTCAACGAGCATCTTGTGATAAAGCGGTTACACAAATCAAATGGTATGGGGATTATATTAATCCCTGAAAATCCGGCTTATGAAATAATCAGGATAAAACCTGATGATAATTTTGAAATATGCGGTGTAGTAAAAACAGTAATTAAAAATATTTAGATTACTTAAGTAAATCCAGATTGAATTCAATACTAAGTTGAGTCAAGCCGTTTTTCTCCTTCTCTATGAAATCTCTAACGACAGGTTTAATATAGACGTTATCAATAGCTCTTTCGGCAAGACTTTTTGCAACCAAGCTGGACATCGTTTCAAGAGTTGTTGCCTTATTAAGTACAATCATTTCCTTGCCATTTATTACACAATAACCACCACGGAAATTCCCTTTTTCTTTTTTTACAGTAATTCCAGCTTCCTGGGCAACATTAATCAGTTCATCAAATATTTCTTTAAGTTTCATTTTCCTCCCTCCAAATCGTTGAAATTTTCTGCTGCATCAACTTTTGGCTTGTCCAATGGACGCCAGATAACGAAAATAATTGCTGTAACATAGGCAAGGAATGACATTGTGGAAGGTATAACCATTTTTGAATATCTGAATATGAAGTAATCATTAATTATTTTATCGCTGAATTTTATTATTTCATTGCCATAATACAGTCCCATACTAAGTTTTATATCGAGGTATATCAATATCAGCTCAACAGGTGCCGAAATGAAAATGAGTATGAACGCCATAAAAAGCCAGCCGCGTTGTTTTAGGTTTTTTCTCCAATAAATAAATAAGAGAATTGTTGATAATAATGCAGCACAATATGAAATATCCGTATAAATAGCACCAATATCAAATAATCTTACAGTATTGATTTTCTGTTCTTCAGAATAATAATTTTTCTGCGTTAGCTCAGTTGCCGGCACGAACAGGTCATACGCCACCGCTGACCTTATGATTGACCCACCGAACCAGATGAAATAGCCCATCGTAATCAATGTCAGTAAAAATTTTGATGTTTTCGTCTTATATAGCATCAATTCTTCTTATTATTATCCATACAAGGCAAAATTACAAAATCAATAATTTAACTTTTCCACATTTTAATTGAATTTAATAAATAAAACCAACGAAATTTTTTATTTTGGAATTTGTATTATTCACATTTTTATAAACAAAATGCTTCCAAACAATGCAGGATTTGATAAATCTGATTTACTGACATTATTCGGCAATGACTTATTTGTGAATTTTCCCGATAATTTCCAATGCTCCGGAGTCTCGACAGATACGAGAACAATGAAAAAAGGTGAAATCTTTATAGCTTTAATCGGTGAATCAAGTGATGGGCACACGAGAATAAACGACGCTATCTCACAAGGTGCTTCTGCTGCAATAGCAAGTAAAGATTGGTTTAATAAAAATAAAAGTATTTCCTATCCATTAATAGTAGTTCCGAATACTTTGATTGCCCTTGGTAAACTTGCTAATTATCACCGTAAAAGGTTTAATATTCCGGTAATTGCAATTGGCGGTTCGAATGGGAAGACTACTACAAAAAATATTACTGCCCATCTGCTTTCTCAGAAATTCCGGCTTCTCAGCACGCATGAGAATTACAATAATCAAATAGGTGTACCACTTATGTTGTTGCAAATTACTCAATGGCATGAGTTGACTTTGCTCGAGATGGGAACAAACGAACCAGGTGAAATTTCGATTTTATCCTCAATAATGGAACCGACACACGGATTATTGACAAATATTGGCAGAGAGCATCTTGAGAAGTTGATTGACATTGACGGAGTCGAACAAGAAGAAACTTCACTGTTCGGTTTTCTCGCTAAAAGAAATAATACTGCATTCATAAATTTTGATGACCATAGATTAAAAAATTATTACCGGCTATTTGAGAATGTAATTTCATACGGTACAAGTGAAGATGCCGATGTAAAAGCAATTTTCGAACTTGATTCCGAATTAAATCCCTTTATGAAATTTTCGATTGGAGAAAGGAGATTTGAAGCGAAGCTCAATACTATCGGATATACAACAGGATTAAACGCTTTGGCTGCAACATCTATTGCAGTTGGTTTCGGATTAAACGATGAGGAAATCATAACAGGACTACAAACTTACATACAACCTCCTGGGCATGGTTATGGAAGAATGTTCCTCGAGCAAGCAGGAAAATATACAATTATTAATGATTGTTATAATGCCAATCCTGATTCCATGGCTGCAGCTCTGAAAACATTGGATAGGTACAGTTCAAGAGGGAAAAAGTATGCTATTCTTGGAGATATGCGGGAACTCGGTGATTCTTCATTTACTGAACATTGCAATTTGCTTGAATCGGCAGAAAATGTTGCAGATGTAATAATGGTTACGGGTAACGAGATGAAGAAAGCAATAGATTCTGTAAAAACAAGTGCAGCAAAGTACTTTTTATCTAAAGATGATTTATCTGCAGAATTAAAAAGTCGGATTAACGAAGGAGATGTAATACTGGTAAAAGGTTCACGCGGCATGGCAATGGAAAAAATTATCGAGGAATTAAAGAAATAAGAATTTAAGTCATCGAAATTACGATATAGGTCCTCTACTCATATATTAATGGTATAAATATTGCATAATTAACATCAGAGTTATAAAATTAAAAAAAGCTAATTGGATTTATAAATGTTTTATTATCTTGCTTTATGGATTAGACAAACCTGGCATCTGCCGGGATTCGGCGTATTTCAATACATTACTTTCAGAGCCGCAGCAGCAGCGATTACTGCACTGCTCATCAGCTTTATCTTTGGACCGAAAATCATCCGAGCTTTGAAAAAACGTCAAATCGGTGAGCAGGCAAAAACCGAATTAACAGACATTGGCAGCCATTCTCTCAAAGCGGGAACCCCTACAATGGGCGGCTTAATTGTCCTTCTCGCACTTTTATTACCGACATTACTATGGGCTGATTTATTGAATATGTTCGTAATACTTATTATTCTCACAACTGCCTGGCTCGGAGCAGTCGGTTTTCTCGACGATTATTTAAAAGTGATTAAGAAATTACCAAACGGATTAATTGGGAAGTATAAGCTGGTTGGGCAGATAGCAATCGGATTAATAGTCGGTTCAGTGATATTCTTCTTTCCTGAACTATTTTCAAAGAATTTTGAAAAATTCAATACTCTAACAACAATACCATTTGCCAAAGACTTCAACTTTGATTTCGGATGGTTTTACATTCCGATTGTTATATTCATTATAACAGCAACATCCAATGCAGTTAATCTCACTGATGGATTGGACGGACTTGCAATGGGAACTGTGGGAATAGTAATACTTGCTCTTGGAATAATAAGTTACGTCACAGGGAATGCAGTTTTTTCAGATTACCTGAATATAATGTATCTGAGAGGAACTGATGAGCTCGTAATTTTCTGTTCAGCATTAGTCGGGGCATCGCTGGGATTTTTATGGTTTAATGCCTATCCTGCCCAGGTATTCATGGGAGACACCGGTTCTCTTGCATTGGGTGGAGCAGTCGGATGCTTATGTGTATTATTAAAAAAGGAATTTCTATTACCGATACTTGGTGGTATTTTCTTCGCTGAAACTGTTTCAGTTATACTACAAGTATCTTATTTCAAATACACACGCAAACGCTATGGCGAGCCGCGCCGTTTATTTAAAATTGCTCCTTTGCACCATCATTTCGAGAAATCCGGCTGGCACGAATCCAAAATCGTTGTCCGATTCTACATAATGGCGGTTATGCTTGCGATAATAGCAATGACCACGTTTAAGGTGAGGTGATTTACAAGTTGAAAATAGGTTATATGAAGCCAAAACGTGCTTTTCGTGCATCCGGAGCAGGTTTTACTAAATTTTGAATTTTGAGTTTTGAATTTTGAATTGAGGATATATAATTGAAATTTTCAATTATTAATTTGCAATTTTCAATGAATATTCAATGAATAAATTTAGGAATGACACTTCGACAAGCTCGGTGTAATATTATACTGAATTGTGGTTAAGTATGTATAAATCCACTAAATACTCATTTTAAAAAAGTAAGGAAAATGGGAAATGTCACATTTTGTCACAGTTTGCCTCACTTTTTTTTATTTTTGCATTGCTCTTCAGAAATAAAATTGATTTGTAAGGGGTTAGAATATTACGGATATGGAATTTTTGTCACGTTTGTCACTGTTTGTCATAGTGATGTCACTTTTTGAGTGAAAAAAGGTGACAGTTTTAAGAAATTTTGAATGTTGAATGTTGAGTGTTGAATTATGGATATTCTATATTAATAATCCCTCTTGATTTATAATCCCTCTTGATTTATAATCCCTCTTGGGGCAATTCGTGAATTGCCCCTACATTTAGCGAATCTGGTTTATCAAAGAACAAAGCAGGGCAAAGATAATACCGGGAGATTGATATAAAAAGAAAAGGGTTTTAAAATGGTTTTAAAAAAATGTCTGAATTAGGATTTGAGGATTATAGGACTTTGACATGCTTGAGATTATAGCAATGGCAAAGTTTAAGGTGAGGTGAAAAAAAGATTTAATCAAAATCTTCAATAATTTCTTTTATGTCTTTGTAAGTATATTTCTCAATTACATTATTTTCTAACATAATTGTTAATTCCTCTCCGTCCCAATACCAGTCATCGAATGGTTCGGTAGTGTAATGAAGATATCTATCTATTAAATTTCCTTGTGTTTGAATGTCCATTTATATAAAATCAAAAATTGCTTCTTAAATCACTTCGTTTCAAAAAAGTGGTTTTTATAAGGTTACCACAATTATTGCAAACATTGTTTTCATATTCCATAATATTTGCCTGTTAAATTATGATACCAATTATAAACATTAGTATAATCCAGAAAAGTTACTTTGTCAATTAATTTGTTTTGTTTGAAAGTTGGTCTATTAATTTCCTTACCAAACTTACTCTCTCTTTCATTATTTGCAACTATATTAAAATTATCAGAACCTGATATTGTCAATAAAACATCATTAAATCTTAACAAACCAGAATAAATTGGTGTAGAATGCTCAACTTCATAGAAAGATATTGGTTTTGATTTGTCAAGCCAGATAACATCAATTTCAGAAATTATATGGTCAACTTCTTTGCTAAAAGTAGGTAATTTTTCAATAACTTTTGTATAATCAACAATAGCTGAGTCAATTTTTTGTTTATCACTTTCTGGATACCAAATATTATATCCTTTTTTTATTCCTATTGAACCTATAATTGATTGAATTTGAGTATGTGATAATTCAGGAATAGATATTTTTGTTTTAGTAATATTTAATATATCCTCTAGACTAAAATAATTTTCTGCATTAAATTTTCCTATTCCAGCAAAATAAATTTCAGAGCCTGTCGGTTTAAATAAAGTTTGGGTTTTATATTGACCATCATTTGAAGGTGATGTTTCTAAGAAATAAGTTTCGAATTGTTGATAAGGTATAAATAGATTTTTTGTTTCATCATCAGTAACTAAACAAATAAAAGATTTCTTACTCTGCATTAATTTTATATCTTCATTTCGAAGGCCATAAAACGTTCTTAAAACATTTTTACTCACTTTTGAAATTTTAGAATATCTGAAATATACTATAGTATCAATTGATGGAATCAAATACAAAGAGTATCCATCACCAAGTCTTTTTAATTTTCCATGCTTTTCTTCTAAAGAAGTAATAACATTTCTTGTGAAAATATTTGCCATAATAACTGCATTGTTTTTAAATGAAAAAATTGTAAAAAAGATTTCTTTACTAATTATTTAATTAAAAAAGGATTCAAATAGTTAATAAATTCTCTGTTTGTTGGTTTATAAATTAAATTGTTATTTATTAACTTTCGTAAAGTTGATAAAATAAGATTTAGATTAAACTTATTAATATTAATTTTTAATATAAATTCATTAACCATAATTGATTTCATTATTATGTTCATAATAGTATTGATTCTTCCTGTTTTTTTATTCTTAGAATCAAAATATGGTTTCCCATTAATAGTATGATATTTGACATCTTCATTCCAGCCAAGTAAATCAACAAAATGTAGAAATTCTAATAATCCAATTTCTTTTGTATTAAATTTATCTAAAAAACCATCTTTCAATCCAAATTCTATTTTTTCAATATAATCCAATATAGATTTTGAAGGATGATATCTATACTTTCCGGGTTTGATTTCCAAATGGTCTAAAAGAAAACAATTTCTATATAAAATGACTAATACTTTCTTAAAGGTTATTTGATTTATGATAGAAATTTTAATAAGATACTCCCATAAATTTTCGAAAGTCCAACCATCAACTTCATTTATTCCATTATTCCATATTCCAGGAAACATATCATGAATATTTGGATTAGCTTTTCGAAAATATTCTTTTCCAGGTTTATAAAAGCAAACTTCCTTACTATCAAATAGAGTTGTAATATGTGTTTTCTTTGGTTTATTCTTTGTACCTAACTTAAACAGAATTGCTTCTGATATTCTTACTTTTCTCTTTTCATGAAAATCCGGTATCCTACCTTTTAAAATCTTTGTTTCAATTATTTTGTAGTCATTATCCATAAATTTCAATACTAAAAAATTAGATTAAATATATTTTCTTCATATTCTTTCATATTTTTTCTGCAAATTTATATAATTCTAAAATATAGTTTATTTTTATTTCAAAAATCACAATAAGATAGCATACTCCAAAGGGATAATTTTCAACACTACCCCAAATTTTTCATTTAAAAAAATAATCGTATTTTTGAAGTTCTCTAAATTGTTAAAAAATATATTAGTAAACTGATGAGAGCTATAATTCCTGTTGCAGGTGTCGGCACAAGATTGCGTCCGCATACATATACGCTTCCGAAGGTTCTGCTGAACGTCGGTGGTAAGCCGATTCTCGGGCATATCCTCGATGCACTGATTGCTCAGGGTATAGAAAAAGCTACGATTGTTACCGGTTATATGCGGAAATTGGTGGAAGAATATGTCCGCTCTCATTATAAGATTGAAGTATCCTTCACGAAACAGGATGAGTCTCTCGGACTTGGACACGCTATCTGGGTTGCAAGGAAAACTTTCGATTCAGAACCACTACTAATTATTTTGGGGGACACGATATTTGATGTTGACCTTTCTGTTTTGAAGAAATCCTCTATTTCGACAATTGGTGTAAAGGAAGTTGAAGACCCGCGAAGGTTTGGCGTTGTAGTTATGAATAAAAAAGGGAGAATCGAAAAGTTCGTCGAAAAGCCGCAGGACCACGTATCGAATCTCGCAATTGTCGGATTGTATTATATATCCCATCCTGAATTATTGAGAGGATGCCTGGAGGAATTATTAAAGAAAAACATCAAAACGCAGGGTGAATACCAGCTTACAGATGCATTGCAACTTATGAAGGACAAAGGCGAGGAGTTTTCTACTTTTCCGGTCGAGGGATGGTTCGATTGCGGAAAACCTGAAACATTGTTAAATACAAACAGGTATTTACTCGACAAGTATTCATCAAATATTTCTTTAAAAGAGGCGGTAGTCGTACCTCCAGTTTACATTGCGAAAAATGCAATTATTGAAAGGTCGGTGATCGGACCATATGCAACCGTTGCAGATGGAGCCACAGTTATTGACAGCGTTGTCAGGGATTCTATCATAAGCGATGGAGCAACAGTAACGAGTTCTTTGCTTGAATCGTCAATAATCGGAAATAATGCTTACGTGAGGGGCAACTTCAACCGTCTAAATGTAGGCAACTCAAGTGAAATAAATTACGGATAATGAAAATAAGTTTGTGGATTTTTTAATTGAATTATATTTATGGGTAATAATAATAAAACATATTTATTTACATCAGAATCAGTCTCCGAGGGACATCCGGATAAAATTTGCGACCAAATATCCGATACTGTTCTCGATGCTATGCTCGAGAAGGACCCTTACAGCCGTGTAGCATGCGAATGTTTTGTCGCTACAGGAATGGTAATTATCGGGGGCGAAATCAAAACGAAAACTTATGTTGATTTACATAGATTGGCAAGAAATGTCATTGCCGAAATCGGTTATAACAAAGCAGAATACAGGTTCGATGCAGAATCATGCAGTGTCATAAACGTGATTAATCCTCAATCTCCCGATATATCACAAGGTGTGGACAAAGGCGGTGCGGGTGACCAAGGGATGATGTTCGGATATGCCTGCAATGAAACTCCCGAACTGATGCCTGCTCCGATAATGTATGCTCACAGCATTGTAAAGAAGCTTGCCGATATTCGCAAGAAACAACCGAAGTTAATGGCTTATTTAAGACCGGATTCAAAGTCGCAGGTTACAGTTGAATATTCCGATAATAATGAGATTTTGAGAATTCATACTATCGTGATTTCCACACAGCATGAACCGGATGTTAAACAAGATAAAATAAAAGAAGATTTGATAAATCATGTCGTGAAAAAAATATTTCCGAAAAACCTGATTGATAAGAATACAAAATACCATGTGAATCCGACGGGCAGCTTTGTGATTGGAGGACCTCACGGAGATACAGGTTTGACAGGCAGGAAAATCATCGTTGATACTTACGGCGGAAGAGCTCCTCATGGGGGAGGATGCTTCTCAGGCAAGGACCCAACGAAGGTTGACAGGTCAGGTGCTTATGCTGCACGTCATCTTGCTAAAAACATCGTTGCTGCGGGTTTAACTAATGAATGTACGATTCAGGTTTCGTACGCTATCGGTGTGAGAAAGCCAATTTCCATTTTCGTAAATCTTCATGGTTCAAAAACCGTCGGAAGGAGCGAACTGGAAAAATTCATTTTGAAAAATGTGGATTTGACGCCTGATGGGATAATAAAGAAATTCGATTTGAGACGACCGATTTACAGGCAGACAGCAGCTTACGGGCATTTCGGCAAACCGAATCTGCCATGGGAGCAATTGGACTTAGTGAATATGTTTAAGAAAATGAAATAATTATTGGAGAAATATGGCAAAGACAACAAATAAAACAAATCTGCCTTCAAAAAAGGCAAAAGGGAAATTTAGCGAAGTTAAGGGTAAATATTGTGTAAGAGATATAAAATTAGCAGATGAAGGGCGTAAGCTGATAGAATGGGCAGAATCGAGAATGCCTGTATTAATGCACCTGCGTGAGATTTACAGCAAGACGAAGCCATTCAAAGGGTATAAAATTGCAGGATGTTTACACGTTACAAAAGAGACTGCAGTGCTTATCAAAACCTTCCAGCAAGCCGGAGCGGAATTATCGTGGTCGGGATGCAATCCTTTGTCAACTAACGATGCTGTCGCTGCTGCTCTTGCTAAAGATGGATTATCAATTTATGCATGGCATGGAAACGGTCCGGATTTTTACTGGTGCATCGAAAGGACGATTGATGTTCCTCCACATCTCACATTGGATGACGGATGCGACCTTATTAACACTGTCCACGAAAAGCACACAGACATGGCAAAGAATTATATTGTCGGTGGGACCGAAGAAACAACGACAGGTATCCAGAGATTGAGAGCCAGAGCCGAAGCAGGAAAGCTGTACTACCCTGTTTTTGCTGTTAATGACACCGAAACAAAATGGGATTTCGACAATGTTTATGGCACAGGGCAATCCACAATTGACGGTATAATCAGAGCAACTTCAGTACTTCTTGCCGGAAAGAATTTCGTAGTTGCAGGACATGGGCATTGCGGATCGGGTGTGGCGAAAAGGGCAAAAGGATTGGGTGCAAATACAATATGTACCGAAATCAAAGCAACTGCTTCGCTGAAAGCACTGCTCGAAGGTCATGAAGTTATGACAATGGATGAGGCAGCAAAAGTCGGGGATATATTTGTTACGGCAACAGGAGTGTGCGATATTATCCGCAAGAAGCATTACTTGTCAATGAAGAATGGTGCAGTGGTATGCAACACCGGGCATTATGACGCAGAAATCAATATTCCAGAGCTTGAGGAAGTTTCAAAATCGAAGCGAACAATCAGGGACAACTGCGAGGAATATACTTTAAAGAATGGAAGGAAAATTTACCTGCTTGCAGAAGGGCGGCTTGTGAATTTAGCTGCTGCCGAAGGGCATCCGTCTGAGGTAATGGATATGTCGTTCGCAAATCAGTTTATGTCTCATCTGAAATTGGTCGAAGCACACAAGAAAGGGAAGAAACTTCCACTCGAAGTGATGGATTTACCGGTCGAACAGGACGAATTCATTGCGAACACCAAGCTGAAGATGATGGGAATAAAAATTGATAAGCTCACTAAAGAACAGGAAGCATATATCAAGAATTATAATGCAGGAACCTGAGAAGAATTTTCAATTATCAATTTTATAATTTTCATTGAATTTATAATATTATAATTATAAATTTTCAATTTTGTTTATTTGTCATAAACAGATAAATTACTCTTTAAATAGAAAAAATATTTTTACACCCGCTGTAACATTTTCCGATTATTTTGGTTATTACAATTAATAATAGTTAAATTTCCTGAGACTTTTTTCGGTTTCAAGTGTCATTGTATATATGAATTGTGCATATTAGAATTAATTTAGTAAAGTAGGCAATTCGTTAATAGCTGTTTAGTAAGACGTATAGGGCAATGTAGGGCATTCGCATCATAGTTATGAGCAAGGAATATTTTTTACTATAATATATTTTTTATAAAATTATCAAAGGTAAAAATATGAAAATTAAATTATTTTCTTCGCCCTTTTATGGAGATGTTTATGAAATCAATATTATATATATTATTTTTATTTATTTTTTATACAATATCTTTATCTTTTTCAGGTAAAAGTTCCGGTACTTACTTGATTGCAGCAGAGTCTTCAAAAACAGACACTGCCGGTAAAATAATCAATGTCACCAATTCAAAATTAATAGTAATTGAAAAATAAATACGAGGTTACCCATGAAATTTATTTATTTAAAAATTATTATTTTGTTATTATCATCAAATACAATAATAAAAGCAATTGATGGACAAGGGACAAAGGATAACCCATTTTTAATAACTAATATATATGAAATGCAAGAGATAATAGAAGGTGATACTTTGCTATATTATAGGCTCATAAATGATATTGATGCTTCTGACACCAGAAATTGGAATGTCGGTGACCATGATAGAAATCCAAATACACCGGATGAACCAATGGGTTTCAAGCCATTATACTTTTCAGGTCAAATTGATGGTAATGGTCATATTATTTTTAATTTATTTATTAATCGTCCATCAGAAGATTATGTTGGTTTAATAGGTCAACTCAAAGGAGATTATTTTACTATTAAGAAAGGTATTATATATCAGTTAGGTATAGAAAAATGTTATATCAAAGGAAGAAATTATGTAGGAAGTATTTGTGGTTATTTTTCTCTCATCGGTCTAATTCAAGAAAGTTACTCTAACGGGATAATTTTTGCAAATAATAATAGTGGTGGTTTTTGTGGTTGGAATGGTAGTTTGGATGGAATAATAAATTGTTTTACATCTTGTACTATTTCTACAGATAATTCATCAGATTTTTCTATTGCAACATTTTGTAATGGATTTAATTCATTTTGGTATGCAAATAAATGTTATACATCCGGCACGGCAATTAGCCAAAAAAAAGAGTCAAATTTTGGTATACTTGAATATGCTTCTAATTGCTTTTGGGATATCGAAACCACTGGCATAATAGACACAGGAGGGCATCAAGCAAAGGGATTACCTTCTTCAGAAATGAAGAAAAAGGCAACATACATAAATGCGGGCTGGGACTTCGACAATGTCTGGTGCATAGACGAAGGCAAAGACTACCCAAAGCTGAGAGCTTTTGGCAAGTGTCCCCCTACTGATGTACCTGAGAAACCAATTGAAATAGAAAATAAACTCGATGCTTTTCCTAATCCCGCTTCTTCTTCGATTGATGTTATGTTTAAGATTCAGCATGTAGGCACTGCACAAATAATAATAACAAACTCTTACGGACAGCAGGTATATAATGCAAATGTTAATTATATGAATGCTTCATACGAGCAAAAACATACAATAGACATAAGCAGTTTTTCCAGCGGATTGTATTTTGTTTCGCTGCGTTCGCCGGCGGTGGCAATGACTAAGGGAGTGGTGGTCGTTAAGTGATAAGTTTTGAGTTTTAAGTTTTGAATTTAAATTGAAAAGGCAATATGTAGGGGCTGAACATTGTTCAGCCCAATTATTTAAAAAAAATTATATATTTTAATATTATAAATTTATTGAAAATTAGAAATTGAAAATTATTCCTTATTTAGGTAATTTCAAATATTAATAAAAAAACCGAGGGTAGAATCAATACTATCCCCGGTTTTTTTCATTTAGAATAAAATTTATTTAGGTTTTACCTGTTCTGTGGCAGCCGGATTCTTTGGTTTTTCCAGATTGATTGTACCCCAGCCGGAAAGATTGACTTCGGGCATATCCGGGTGGTCGGTTTTAAATGTAAGCCGGCAAGAAAATGTCCCGACTTTTTCAGGTGTAGTAGTTGCAATAATTTCAATTTCACCGTTTGGAGGAAGAATGTCCCCGTCTTCAATATTGACTTTGATATCTTTGGGTTGTACATCAATATCTTTGAGCATTATTTTCTGATTTGTTTTGTTAATCATTTTTACCGAGCGTTTTGCTTCTTCCCCAACATACATTTGGCCGAAAGCAAAAAATTTGCTTGGATAAAAAGTAATGGGAACATCTACTTCTGCCCTGAGATTAAGAACCGAATTAGGTTTTGATGGATCGTTCGTATTAATATTTATTGCTTTATGCATGGGTCCAGCGACATCCCCAATATTCAGTTTTATATCGAGTGTAGCCGAGTCGCCGGGAAGCAGAACATTTTTATCGAGTGGAGCTGTAGTGCATCCGCAAGTCGGCTTAACTGTTAAAATCTTTAATGAATCGGTTCCGACATTATATAATTTAACCTTCGCTTTCAAGGGTGAATCTTTTACTTTTACGTTTCCCCAGTTGTAAGTGTCGCCGCCTTCTATTTTGAGCTTTGGTTGTGAAAGCAGAATTCCGGTTAATAGAAAAAAGGTAATAATTAATATTGCGTTACTTTTCATTTTTCCCTCCAAATATGTCAATTCCAATTCGTATTTTGTATTTGAAAATATTTTGCATTAATAATAAAACGATAAACAAATTTCATTTTTTAAATTGTACAAGGTATAATAACTATTAAATGGAGTTTTTATTACATACACCGATTTATAATTAAACTTTTGCAGGAATAAAATTTGAAATATAAATGAGGAAATAAATGTTATCTTTTGATTATGATGAGATGCAGCTCCAGATAAAGGATGCAGCAAAAATATTCGCCGAAGAAGAAATACTTCCCGGCGTTATTGAGAGAGATATTAAAGCAGAATTCCCCCGCGAAATACTTACAAAGCTTGGTGAACTGGGATTTCTTGGGATGATGGTATCCCCTGATTGGGGAGGCGCAGGACTCGATACAATCAGTTATGCACTTGCTATCGAGGAAATTGCAAAAGTTGAAGCAGCGGTTACAATTGTACTATCAGTGCAAAATTCACTTGTTAATTGGCTTCTTGAACATTATGGGTCAGACGAGCAAAAAGATAAATACCTGAGACCATTAGCCGAAGGAAAGAAAATAGGTGCCTTCTGCCTAAGCGAACCGGAAGCCGGCTCCGATGCGACAAAACAGCATACATTAGCTCAAAAGCAAGGAGATTTCTGGATTTTAAACGGTATGAAAAACTGGATTTCTACCGGCATAAACGCAGATTATTTCATCGTTTTTGCCCAAACCAATATGGAACTCCGCCATAAAGGTATTAGCTGCTTTCTCATTGAGAAAGGTACACCCGGATTTGAACCGGGAAAACCTGAAAACAAGATGGGAATGCGTTCGAGCGATACCTGTTCTATCGGCTTAACAAACGTCAAGGTGCCGGAGTCGCAAATGATTGGCACACCCGGAATGGGATTTAATATAGCAATGAAAAGTCTTAACGGCGGAAGAATCGGAATTGCAGCACAGGCGGTTGGAATTGCACAGGGTGCTTTCGAGCTTTCGATGAAATATGCAAGGCAGAGATTTGCTTTCGGAAAACCGATTTTCGAGCATCAGATGATTCAGCAAAAGCTTGCACAAATGGTTACTAAAATCGATGCTGCCCGGCTGCTGACTCACAAAGCAGCTTACCTGAAGGACAGCAACAAGGATTACGTTCTCGCTTCTTCAGAAGCCAAGCTTTTTGCATCGGCAATAGCAAATGAAGTTACACGCGACGCAGTGCAGATTCACGGCGGTTACGGTTATGTTCGGGAATATCATGTCGAAAGAATGATGCGGGATGCAAAGGTTACAGAAATTTACGAAGGCACATCCGAAGTTCAGCAAATAGTCATATTACGTGAACTGATGAAGCTATTTTAAAAAGAATTTTATATAATGAATTTTGAATTAGGTAAAAAATAAGGGAATCGATTTGATTCCCTTTTTCATATTATGTAAAATTCTTTAATATATTATAACTGCTCTGACTAACGTGCAATTCGATGTAGTTAATCTTATATAATAAGTTCCTGCAGAATAATTTGATACGGGAATCGATATATTATTGATTCCTCCGGATTTCATTTCATTATTGAAAATAAATTTACTGTTTCCTAAAACATCGGAAATAGATAAAGAAATTAAATCTACATAAGGTAGATTGACTGTTAAGTGTAAAATTTCATTCGCCGGATTAGGATTAACCTGCATCAATTCCAAATCAGCATTTAAATCATTAACACCTGTTGTATCTTTTGGAATTAAAGGCAGCCGCCAAAGGTTGCAATAACCCGATGCACCTTTAGAGCCAACAAAGAGATATTTATAATTAGATGCAAGCATAAGTTCATTACCCTGTACATAAGCAGACAATCCGTCATCAGTTTGCATCCAGGTATTGCCATTATTATTAGTTACATATACACCGGTTGTTATACCTGCGGCAAAGACACTATCTCCTACTGAAAGCAGGAAATATTTTGTCGAATGTGAAATATCCAGACCTGAATTAATTTTATCCCAGCTAATGCCGTTATCTGTAGAAATATGCAAACCGGTATTAACGCCGTCACCACTAATATATACATTATTATTATTAACAGCAATTGAAGATACAATCTCATGGAAATTTTTTGATGACCAGCTATCACCGTTATTTGAAGAAGCATAAACTCCGGCAGTAGTACCTGCAAATATTGTATTGCCGTTAATAGTTAATGCATTTACCGGCTCATATTCGGGTAATCCCTGATTTTTTGGAGTCCAATTATTTCCATTATTCGATGATACAAACACACCACCTGTAGTACCTGCATAAATATTATTACCGATTACTAAAAAGCTGTAAACCGATTCACTATTAATTCCATTATCACTTTCTATCCATGAATTTCCATTATCTGATGATGAATAAATACCATCCATAGTACCGACAAAATAGATATTACCCTTAAGACCCAATGTATTAATTTCTAATTGGTCTTCCAATCCACTATTTTTCTTAGACCAGTTTTCTCCATTGTTGGATGATATATATATACCTTTTGGAGTTGCTGCTAATATTGTGTTACCGTTAGTTAAAATTGCTAATATTGAAGTTGAATCAGGTAATTCTTTACCGCCGTTTGCTTTCTCCCACTGTGCATTTGAATTGATTGAAAAAAAATTAATTAAAACTGTAAATACAAATAACCACCTTAACATTTTAAACCTCTGATTTATGTTTGACAAATATGTTTTCGAAAGGGAGCATATAATTTTATATTTATGTGTTTATTAATGAATTTAATTTGTGTGGAATCTATTTTGTATCATACTATATCAGGAAAATAATAAATAAATTTTAATTGTTTTAATATTATATTAATTAAACGTAAATCAAAAATTTATATTTTAAGAAAATTGATTTTTAAGTTTTTCAACATTATCTACAGGTTCAAGACAGACATTATTCCTACATAAATAGACTGCCGGTTTATTATCGCGCATTGTTTTGTTTCTTGTCAGTTCTGAAATTTCATCAATCTCCGATTCATCTGACGGCTTATGCAAAATCACAGCTTCCGGCAGGTAAAACTCCCTGACAGTGCCGATAAGAGCTTTGGTTCTTTCATCCGCCAAACCACCAACGATGACGATTTCGACAGTAGAATTGACAAAGCAATCATAACCGCACAGAAATTGTGAATATGCAGTCGGTGCTTTGTTGAGTGATTCAGAGAAAGCTTTTGTAAGCAATTCTGCTCTTGTAAAATATTTTTCTTCCGCAGTCATTCTTCCAAGTACAATTAGATTCTGTAATTGAACCGAATTGCCTGAAGGAATAGCACCATCAAAAAATTCAATCTTCCTGGTAATCAGATTTTCCGAATCACTCGCAGTATGATAAAAGCAATTGTTTTCTTCCGACCAAAACAATTCAATGCATTTGTTCATTAATTCAATAGCAGTTTTCAAATAACTTAGTTCGAATGATGACTGGTATAATTCGAGCAACCCCCAAATAAAAAAAGCATAATCATCCAGCAATCCATAAATTCCTGCAATGGCTTGTCTGTATCTATGCAACAACTTTCCTTCGGAAGTTCTCATCTTATTAAGAAAAAATGCGGCAGTGGTTTTTGCTATTTTAATATACATTTCATCCCCAAATACGGCACCGGCTCTTGCAAAAGCAGCGAGCATCAATCCGTTCCAGTCAGTTAAAATTTTATCATCGAGATGAGGATGAACTCTTTTCTCTCTTGCTTCAAATAATTTTTTCAAATCCTTTTCAATAACATTCAATAGCTCCAATTTATCAATTCCATTATACCCCTCAAGCAATTCGGTCGATGGCTTTAAATGAGGAATATTCATAATTTTATCGGAAGAATTTGTTTCCTCGAAAAAAATACCTTCTTCTTTAATATTATAAATCGTTTTGAAAATTATACTATCAGTTCCAAGAACTTCATCTATTTCTTTACTCGTCCATAAATAAAATTTACCTTCTTCTCCTTCGCTGTCCGCATCTTCGGCAGAATAAAAAACACCTTCAGTTGACATCAGAACACGGCTAACGTAATCGAGAATTTCGACAGTTATTTTCTTATACTCAATTTTTTTTGTTGCCTGATAAGCTTCAGTATAAACAATCGAAAGTAATGCCTGGTCGTAAAGCATTTTCTCAAAATGGGGCACGAGCCAATGTTCATCAGTCGAATAGCGGTGGAAACCGAATCCGATGTGGTCGAAAATACCTCCTTTTCTCATCTCCATCAGAGTTTTTTCTACCATTCTTAATGATTCATTGTCATCTTTTCTATTCCAGTACCTTAGAAGAAATAAAAGATTGGAAGGCATAGGGAATTTCGGTTTGCCGCCGAATCCACCGTGTACTTTATCATAAGTAAATGCTAATTCCTTAAAAGCTCTTTCGAAAATGCTGATATTGACAGGTTCATAACTATATATTTTATTTCTATTATTCAGTAATGCTAATATCTCATCGGTTGATTCAACGACTTGTTCTCTTTTATTATGCCAGTAATCGTTAATACGGTTAATAAGTTCGTCCATTCCGATTCGATTATGAATTGAATATTTCGGGAAGTATGTTCCGGCAAAGAACGGTTTTTTGTCCGGTGTCATAATAATTGTCAGGGGCCAGCCGCCGCCGCCTGTGTACATCTGGCAGACCTGCATATAAATCGAATCAATGTCTGGTCTTTCCTCCCTGTCAACTTTGATATTCACAAAGCTGACATTCATCATTTGTGCAATATTTTTATCCTCGAATGATTCATGAGCCATCACATGGCACCAATGACAAGTCGAGTATCCGATTGAAAGAAACACCGGCTTATCTTCTGACATCGCCTTATCAAATGCCTCATCGCACCATGGGAACCAATCCACAGGATTGTTTGCATGCTGAAGTAAGTAAGGACTGCTCTCGTATATTAATCTATTTTGTATTGGATTTAATTCCATTTATAAATACTTATCAAATTATTCGTTATAATTTTGAATCAGGACAATTTAATCCGAATTTTATTATTAAATCCGATAAAGAAGAAATACTCCGAAGTTAAATGAAATTAGATATTAAGAAAATCTTAGCCGCAAGTTTGCTCTCCCAAACGAACCTGCGGCTAATTATTTGATGATTGCTTAGAGGACTCATACACTTTTACGTAAGAATGAGAAAAAGGTTACAAGAAAAATTAAATTATTTAAATGGATTTAAAACTTTAAGTTTTTTCTCAAAAAGTTCAGCACCGCTTATGTCTTCAGTTAATAATAATTTGCATTCATTTTCAAGTGCTGAAGCAATAATCAGGCTATCCCAAAATGAAGAATTATATTTATCCCTAATATTACAAGCTATACTAAGAGTTGAAAAATTAATATTATAAATAGTATAAATATCGTAAAAATTATTGATTAAATTTTTTATATCGAGATTATTATAGTCTGCTTTTTTATACAAATTGTAACATACTTCATTAACTACTTGTGTACTCAGAACAATTTCTTTATTGTTAATAATATCAGCTGAAATATTATGCTTCGAACTTTTGTCCGATATAAAAGCATAAAGCCAAATATTTGAGTCAACGAAAGTTTTATCTGCCATAAATCTCTTCTCTTATGAAAGGTTTAAAAGCCTTTACAGGTTTAGGAAGAAGCCGGTTTAGAATTTTCCCATTTTGTTGCTTTTTCTTCTTTAATCCATATTTATCGAATAAATATAGATAATAATCAACAAGCTTCTCTCTGGCAGAATCAGGGAGTAGATTTAAATCAATTGTTATGCTATTTTCTGTCTTCATATAAAATTCAACCTAGTTAATTTATCAAATAGACAAACAATAATAATAAAAATTGTGATTATTATAAAATTTAAACAATATACTACTAAGTAATTAAATTAAATTTCACTTCACTACAGGGAACAATGTCCTGCTCAGAATCACAAGCACAGCTAATAAGAGCACTCCAAGCGATATGCTGTATATGATAAGCTTTTTTTCAATCGGCAAAAGAGGTTCGTATTCCATCTTTTGCATTTCATCAGCGAGTTTTGGTTTTTCTTCCATTTAATTATCCTTTCATTTTAATATTCAATTATGGCATCAGAGGGGGTTTTGCTCCGCTGAAAAACAGCCACGATATAAACAATCCGATCCAGATTATAAAACCGAATAAGCAGAGAATATAGATTAATGCGAGCTTTCCAATTCCTTCTTCCCACAGCTTTTTGAAATTCGACACAACACCGATTGTGAAAAAAGTAAATACAAAAAACAGCTTCCTGAAAATATCCGCTTCATCGGTTACTTTTTTTGCCGAATCAATGATTTTTGGTTCGCTCAAGCAAACTGCAAGGAAGAGGATGAAAGTCAGCATATACCCAATCACAAATTTCGGGAATCTCTGCCAAATCTCAGAAGCACGAAGCTTATCCACTGCTTTTCTTTTCTCGATTTTTGCAGCCCAGACGATTGCAAGAATGAATGCCCAGATGCCGATGAAGACATCAATAAACACTTTTACTGTTGTCGAAGTCATCAGTATCCAGCCCTCCTGGTATTTTACACCTTCCATAGCCATTGCTTTCGCCCTGATTAATCCGTCTGTAATTGCTCCACTTGCTATTGCGGCTCCGTCAGTCTTGACAACGAGTCCCATCCATGCACCGGCAACGAGCGGTTCATTCCATAAAAATGTCTGAGCCAGGAACGGTAGCACAAGCAATTCCACTACGGCAAAAACCACAACGAGTGATGATACCATAATCGGTATTATAGGTCTCGCCCTGATTGCACCTCCTGTGGCTATTGCCGCCGAAACACCGCAAATCGAAATCCCCGATGCAAGTGGTGCCGCCCACTCCCTGCTGAAGCGGAAAAACCGTCTCGCTATGAAATAAACCAAAGCCCAATAAATTAGATATGCACAAACAATAGCACACAAACCGACAAACATAATCGTTGATGCCAGACCGGCTTTCTCTGCTGCCTTCAAGCCAAGTCCCGCTCCCATAATTACAATCGCAGTTTTAATGTAAAGCTCCGGCTTGATGGCTTCTTTGATTAAATCAGAAAATTTCGGGAAAAAGTTGCCTACAATCAATCCAACAATTAAGGCAATGATAAACCCGGCTTCACCTGTCAGGTTCAATGACCAACTCAATCCGAATTTTGCCCATTCGTCCTTCGTGGCGGCAATCCAAGCCCAGTGGCCTGCCAGCCAGCAAAGAAAAGAAATGAAAAATACAAATGTGAATCCTATGAAGAATTTTTTTAAATCTCCACCAAGAAGCTTGTTACCGATTCCGACAATGACCAGCATGAAAAGATATGTAATTAAAACAGAGAGTATTCCTGAAATACCCGAATAATTTTTTGAGACAGGAGAAAGAGATTTGGAAATGTCAGTCCAGACGCTTGTCTTAATGCCCCATCCGAGAAGGTCGAGACCGACTAAAACTCCGAGGGCAAACAGGAATATGACCAGTCCGAGCCAGAATGAAAGCCAGTCTTCGCTTAATACCTGCTTTTTCATAATGCCGTCCCAATAATTTGTAAATAGTTTATTTACATTTTGTGTAATAATAAAATAAATAAATGAGAATAGGAAATGGAATTATTAATTTGAATTGTTAGTGTGTTTTTTAAACAAAATTGAATAGCGACTATCTTTAGATGATGGTGCTTGTCCCACTTACCAAATAAAGACTTTAGTCATTTAATATTAGTGGATAAATCCTGATTTGTGTCGTTACATTAAGTCCACTACTAAAAAGTTGTGGTTATTCATTCAATATCACACAACCAAATCCTGCCTGAGAATTTCTGCTCTTTCAGCAAGTTTGAGGTTTTCTATAACCGGTTCCAGGTTCCCTTCAATTACTTCTTTCAAAGTATAATTTTTTGCATCGCCTTCGAGCCGGTGGTCTGTTACACGGTTTTGAGGGAAGTTGTAGGTACGGATTTTTTCGGAACGGTCACCCGATTTCACCATAGATTTGCGCGCAGAAGAAATCTTTTCCTGCTGTTTGGAAAGTTCAAGTTCATAGAGACGTGAGCGAAGTACCTTCATAGCTTTGTCCCTGTTTTTCAACTGGGAACGTTCCTCCTGGCATTTTACGACAATACCCGTGGGAATATGGACAATTCGAACAGCAGTTTCCACTTTATTAACGTTTTGCCCTCCCTTGCCGCCTGAACGGAAAATATCAATTCGCAAATCATTTTCATTAATGGCAATATCAACTTCCTCGGCTTCAGGAAGTACAGCAACAGTTGAGGCAGATGTATGCAATCTTCCGCTTGCTTCGGTTTCCGGTACACGCTGGACTCGATGAACACCGCTTTCGAATTTCATCGTGCCGAATACCTCATCGCCAGCCATCGAGAAAGTTATTTCTTTGAAGCCACCGCGTTCGCTCTCGTTGAAGTCCAGCACTTCGATTTTGAAATTATTCCTTTCTGCATATCTCTGGTACATACGGAACAAATCGCCGGAGAAGAGTCCTGCTTCATCTCCTCCTGTTCCTGCACGGATTTCAACAATACAGTTCTTCAAATCATTCGGGTCTTTGGGTATGAGCAAAATCCTTAACTCGTCATCTAATCTTTCTTTAACAACATTCAATTGGTTATTATCCTCGTAAGCCATGTCTCGAAGTTCCGGCTCTGTATCGGGTGAATTGATTATTTCCTTATTTGCCTCAATCGAGGAGCAGATTGTCATGTATTCCTTTGCTTTTTCAGCAATAGGAATAAGGTGTTTTTGCTCACGTGAAATCTGTGTATAGCGGTTCATATCGCTCACGACCTCGGGGTCATTGAGCATTTCAGTCAGGTTATTGAATTTATCTAATATTGCTTTAAGCTTTTCTTCCATGTTTTAATGTTTTATAATTAAAAAAGAGTACAAAAATAAGGATAATAAGTTATTTATTAAATATTTATAAAAGTGCTTTGATTGAAAAAATACAAAAAGCAATATTAAAAAAGTAATTTCGTTTAATTTTTTGGCAAGTGAAATTAATATGCTATTTCAAAATTTATGCAAAATATATTTACATTCAAGATTGAACCGGATGAAGGAGAATTTCATGCCTGGATTCCCGAGCTTCCCGGCTGTCACACTCATGGCAAAACTGTAGCGGAAGCAACGCAAAATTTAAAAGATGCTATGCGGCTTTACTTAGAAGTCGAATTAGAAAAAAACATTGCCGAACAAGCCCTCGAATTTGCCTGATGAAACCTAAGGAACTGATAAAGCTTTTAGAGAAAGCTGGTTTTATCTTTATCCGTCAATCCGGCAGTCATGCCATTTATAAGAAAAGTGACGGCACAATGGTTGTTGTACCTATCCATAATCGAGATATACCATCCGGCACACTTCATGGGATTATGAAAGATGCCGGTTTGAAATAGAAATATATTTTTCATATTTAAATTTATTTCTTTAAATTAAGAACGAAAATACTCCTTTAATAAACAATAAAGGTGCAAAATGAAAAAGGCATCGGTACTTGTGTTTGTGATTTTTATCATAGTCTCTCTTCAGACTGCATTCTCAGAATATTGGGAAAAAACAAGTATCCCATCAGTCGGAATTAAAGCATTAGCTCTTTGTGATAATGACTCTTATATGAGCAATAATGCTTTAATAGCCATAACAATTGATAATAAAATTTATCGTTTGAGATATGGCAACGGTATTCCTAACCAAAATGCCGAGGAGTTAAATCCTTCAATAGATTCAATTGAATACACATCTATTGCTGCTTTGGATTCGACTATCTATTTAGGTACAAACAAAAATGGTATTTATTACAGTTCGGATATGGGTAATTCCTGGAACAATATTAAACAGAATATTGGAGATGAATATATATCTTCTATCTCAGTAAATAAACATTATAGTTATCCAAATAATATCATGAAATATATTTTGGTCGGAACCAAAAATGACTTATTTGTCTCTTATGATAATTCAAATCAGTGGAATAAAATGGATAATGAATTAAATGGTAAAGATATATATAAAATTTTTACCTTTGATGATATTAATTATGTGAGTGAAATGTGTGTTTTTATATCTACTAATGAATCGGAGGTATATGTTACTAATGATATGAATTTTAAATTTGAGAAAACTAATTTTTCTGTAAATGAAAAAGAGAAAATAAATTCCATAAGCGTTGATAATGAAAATAATATATATTATGCAATTTCTGATAGTGTACTATATAAATATGATGATAATAGTACCTGGCAAGTTGAATCAATTGATTCGCAACCAAAGTTGATGAATACTATACTATCATTTCAACATGTTATATTGTGCGGTATCATTAAAGAAAAATTAAATAATTATAAACCGGAGGATTTTCCAATACCTTCTGGTAATAACTTATTTGTAAGCTCTATTGATAAAGGTATAAAATTATATAGTGAAAGGCAATTTGAAAAGTATTGGTTAGATGCTAATGATAGTATTAAAAATAAAAGTACGACATCTATTGTAGCAAATTCTGATAGATTTCAAGGAATATTCTTTGCGGGTACTCAAAACGAAGGTGTATATAAACTCGAGATAATAATTGGTAGTGTTAATTTTTCAGACAATAATTTTGACTTAAACCTCATCAGCAGCAACGACCAACTCGTAAAGTTGAAGCTGAATCTTATTTCCGATGATTATGTCACTCTTGAATTATATGATTTGCAGGGGAATAAAGTCAAAGAAATATATAAGGATTATCTTTCGGAAGGTGAACACAATCTCGACCTCGACATCAGCGATATGCAGTCAGGCATTTACTTCATCAAACTTCAGATGAATGGAAGAACGACAGTGAAGAAGATGCTGGTGGTGAGGTAAAATTTTTAATAAATAAAACCCCCTGTATCCCCCTTTGAAAAATGGGGCAATTCTGTTGGCATTTTAATGAACTATACTGACAAGGTTTTAGATAATTTGATATTTTCTTTTATTATTGAATTTACAACATCCTGAACATCTTTATTCTTTTTTTCTGCGAGCTTTTCAACAAAACTCTTTATATCGGGTTCGAGGTAAATGGGAATGTTAAAGACGGCATCCTTTCTATAAAATTTACCCCTTTCACCTTTCGAAAAATCATATTCTTTTTTCATATCATATCAAAAATAATCAGGCAATAGTTACTTGTTGAAAAGACAAATCGGAAACATTTGCAATTTTTTTGCATGCTCTAAAGTCATAGAGATTATGTTACCGCTTTTATCAGGCTCATTCAGTTTGTTCTCATTCAGGTTTTTGGATTCAGCAATCTCATTATCATTAAAATTAAACAATAAAGTATCGCTATCCTGAAAATATTTTATTTGCATTATTTTTTCTACTTAATTTATTAATTTTATTTGACGTCAGATAGTAATCTTAATTTTATATGAATTGTAATATTACGACTATTTATGATTACAGATTTATTATTGCCTTCTTGTATTTATTATATAAATCCTTAATTTTAAATATATGAAAGAGAAATCTGCAAAATATTTCCCTGTGCTTATTGATTTGAGCCGCTATCCAGCACTGGTTATCGGTGGTGGTACTATAGCGTATCGAAAAGTAAAGAATCTGCTCGAATTCAATGGCAATATGACAGTAATAGCTCCGGAATTTTGCGATGAATTAATTAATCTCCTCAATGAAATGAAAATTGATGTTATAAAAAGGAAATATGAGAAAGGTGATATAAAAGGATGCAAACTGGTTTTCGCAGCTACAGGAGATGAGGGGGTTGATAAACAAATATATGATGAGTGCATAGAGGAAGATGCTTTGCTAAATGTTGCTGATGTTCCCGAACTCTGCAATTTCATTATGCCTTCATTCATCAAAAAAGGAGATTTCACTGTTGCAGTCAGTTCGCAGGGAAAATCCCCTTTTTTCGTTAAGGCGATGAAGAAAAAGATTGAAGCTTCTCTTCCTGAAAATATTGAGCAAATTACTGAACTTGCTTCAGAATTCAGAAACCGGCTAATGAAGGAGAATCTATATTCGAATGAGCAATTAAGAAATAAATTAATTGACAAATTTCTCAAAACTGATTGGGATTCGATAATAAATGAGAATGGGATTGAAGCGGCTCGGCAGACTATGAATGAAATTCTGATGGAAAGATAGATGAAAAAAAAAGGTATTGTATATTTAGTAGGTGCAGGTCCCGGTGACGCCGGATTGATTACAGTCAAAGGGTTGAACCGGCTTAGAGAAGCTGATGTTGTATTGCATGATAATCTCGCTAATTCAATTTTACTGACTGAATGTAAATCAGATTGTGAAAAAATATTTGTCGGAAAGGAAGCAGGACTTCACCATGTTACTCAGGACAAAACAACAGAGCTGTTAATCAATAAAGCAAAAAAGGGGAAAAAAGTTGTACGTCTCAAAGGTGGCGACCCTCTTATATTCGGCAGAGGTTCTGAGGAAGCAATTGCTCTTCAAAAAGCAGGTATTGATTTTGAAATCATTCCCGGTGTTACTGCCGCATCCGGAGCTTCGGCTTATGCAGGAATACCTCTAACTCACAGGAATCTGGTTGCTCAAACCGTATTCGTTACAGCACATGAACAGTCGGATAAAACCGCACCCAAGGTTGATTGGCATTCACTTGCTAAAATGAAAAACACTACACTCGTCATTTATATGGGTGTTTCTCAGATTCAATCCGTTACCGAAAAGCTTATAACAGCAGGTATGTCAGAAAACACTTCTGCATCTGTAATCGAGAACGCCACTCTCAATTCACAGAGAACTTTTGTTACAACAATTAAAGAACTGTCAAAGACAGTAGAATCGAATAACGTAAAACCACCCGCTATATTCATTATAGGACCAACGGGTGATAGCTATAAACAGATGGGTTGGTTTGAAAACAAACCTCTTCACGGAAAAAGAATTGTTTGCACGAGAGCAGAAGACCAGAGCCAATCACTTTTCAACCTTCTTAATGAAAAAGGGACTGTGGTAGTGCCGTTCAGTACTATTAAAACAAAACTATCAATTCCAAAAATGAAAATTAAAACTTTATTTTTAAAACATAAATTCGACTGGATTGTATTTTCAAGTGAAAATGGTGTAAGATATTTCTATGAGTTATTAAGGAATGAAATACTGGATTCCCGATTACTGAGCGGAATAAAAGTAGCGGCTATTGGCTCTGGTACAGGTAAAAAGCTGAATGAACATGGAATTCAACCCGATTTTGTACCAAAGAATTTTACTTCGGAATCGCTTGTAAAAGAATTATCAAAAAAAGTAAACCTGAAAGGAAAAAATATTCTTCGTGTTAAAGGTAATTTCCTGAATGACCCTTTGACAGAAGGTTTATCAAGTTGTGGAGCTAAAGTAACTACTTATGAAGTATATAAAACATTCAAAGCAAAACCTGACAAGCATACAATCAAAGACCTGCTTAATAAGAAAGCCGATGCAGTATTGTTTACGAGTATGTCAACTGTAACAAACTTTTTTGATATACTCGGAAATAATAAATCACTTGCGTTATTAAATAATTCCATTACACTTGCGATTGGACCTGTTACAGCAGAAGAATTGAATCGCAGAGGAGTTAAAAAAGTTTGTATTTCAAAGGTTCATACCATTGATGGTATGGTGGAAGAGTTAGTGAGAATTATTACTTATTCCAAAGATAAACATAAATTGGTATTTAAAGATTGATTTCTCAATTCAATTGTCTTAAAAATCATTATTCTGATTATTTTGTTTTTTTCTGGAGCTTAATAATGAAAATGTAGAGCCAGTATTTCCCTGTTACATAATAAACATCTTTTTCCGGATTATAAGCTATCCCGTTGAATACATCGACATTTTCATTTATTATAAATTTCCTCAAAAAAGAGAAGTCCAGGTATCCGATTACATTTCCTGTTATTGGGTCAATTCGAACTATCCTGTCCTCAGTCCAGATATTGGCGAACAATTCTCCATTTATCATTTCGAGTTCATTCAGGTTTTCCACAGGTGTATTGCCATCATAAACACTGACCTGGCGAACAATCTGAAAGTCATCCGGGTTTATGAATTTCAGAACATTAGAGCCATCGGACATCACAAGGAGGGAATTAAAATTAGTCAATCCCCAACCCTCGCCATTGTAATTGAAACTGCCTACCATATTGAATGATTCCAAATCATATACAAAGCACAAATTCGATAGCCATGTTAACTGATAAATCTTATTATTGAGGATTGTCATACCTTCTGCAAAATGTTCAGGTGCTACTGAAATTCTCTTCAAAACTTTTCCTGTTGCTGTATCGAGTTTCCTTAATGAAGATTCACCTCTCAATCCGGTGCTTTCGTACAAGTACCCTTTATAATAGTACAAACCTTGTGTAAAAGAACCTTCCTCGTGATTGATTTTTCCTATCAGCACCGGCTCATAAATTTTTGTTCTGTCTAAGTAATGAGCAAAAGTAATATTACGGGATGAATCGGTTGATACATTCATTGTTGTATCTTTCTTTTCTAATGTTTGTTCACCATCTCTTTTAGTGCCGTTACATGAGAATGACAATAAAAGCATAGCAAAACTTATTATGATAATTAATTTCATTTATTTCAATAGATAGATTATGTTTATTAAAATTGTACCTTTTTTAGATTGGCACAACAAAATGCAAACTTAAAAAAATTTCATTTTATAATTTGAAAATTTATAATTTTGAATTCTTATTAATATAATTTAATTAACTATGCCGAGAATAACAGAAGAATTAGAACATCATGCTAAGAAGCAGTCTTTCAGGTATGACAAGCAAAGCCAATCGAAGCTCGTCAGACAGAGCGGAAAATTGCCCGAAGATACAGTAGAAGGTATTGTAGTCCAATCCATCGGCAAGGACTTTATTGTGAAATTAGTAAGTGATGAGAACGTTAATCAAATCGTTGAATGTGTTACAGCGGGAAAAATCATATCTGAAAATGATAACTCATCCATGGTAGCAGTCGGAGACAGAGTCGGTGCTGTTATAACCAAAAAAGCAAATGATTTAAGTACCGGTAAAATTGTTCATGTTTATCCCAGGACAAATTGCTTTTCGCGAACTACTGTTTATAAGCAGAGCCGCGAAGATATTCTTGCAGCAAACATTGATAGAATACTTATTTTTTCCGCTACTGCCGACCCACAATACAACAGAAGATTCATTGACCGGCTCTTGATAACAGCCGAACTTAATCTTGTAGAACCAGCAATTTGCATTAATAAAATAGACCTCTTATATGATGATATGTTAAAAAATGATTTTGAAGTTTATAATAATCTTGGAATAAAAGTATTTTTTATTTCTGCATTGAAAGAAAAAGGACTTGAGCAAATTAAGGATTTTATAAAGGATGGTATAACGCTTTTATGCGGTGCATCCGGAACCGGGAAATCAACATTGATAAACAGATTATCAGGAAACATTATTCAGAAAGTAACCGATATCAGCGACAAAACCAGTAAAGGTAAACACACAACCAGTGCAACAAGAATGCTCGAATATGAAAGTGGAGCTAAAATTATTGATACTCCCGGCTTGAGAGAGTTTGCTTTGTGGGGATTGACAAAAAACGAAGTTGCACTTTATTTCCATGAATTTGATTCATTAAGTCCCCATTGCCGTTATACACCATGCACTCATACTCACGAACCGGATTGTGCCGTTAAGGATGCGTATGAGAATGAATTAATTGATTCACAGAGATATGAAAGCTATTTGAATATTTTTGATAGTTTGGATGAATAAAACAATTACAGCATTGGCAACACCACCGGGTGTAGGAGGAATAGCAGTCTTAAGGGTTTCCGGCGATGAGGCAATTTCTATTGCCGATTCATGCTTCATCGGTAAAATACGTTTGAAAGATGCGAAATCCCACACTGTTCATTTTGGAAATATTCAATTTAATAACAGAATAATTGATACTGTTACTGCCACAATATTTCGTTCACCAAAATCATACACGGGTGAGGATGTTGTAGAAATCTCCTGCCATGGGGGAATGGTGGTGGCATCCGAAATAATTGAAGTACTGATTTCATTGGGTGCGGTTCAGGCAGAGGCAGGTGAATTTACTAAACGTGCATTTTTAAATGGTAAGCTTGATTTGACACAGGTCGAAGCAGTCGCAGATATTATCCATTCTCTATCTGTCCCGGGATGTATGACTGCAGCAAGGCAATTGGCAGGAGAATTTACTGCAAGATTAAAAGGATTGAGACAAAAACTGCTTGATATTGCATCACTTCTCGAACTCGAGCTAGACTTTTCAGAGGAAGACATTGAATTTACAAACCGTGAAAATATCAAATCTTTAATAATTGAGGCAAAAGATTACTGCAATGAATTGGCTGACTCATTCAAATCGGCAGAGATTCTTCGTTCGGGTTATTTTGTTGCTATTGCAGGATATCCGAATTCAGGAAAATCTACATTGTTCAACACACTTTTGCAAAGGAAGAGGGCTATCGTAAGCGAAATTCCCGGTACAACGAGGGATTACCTCGAAGAAATGATTTATATTAACGGTATTGCGATACGCCTGACTGACACAGCCGGTTTGCGACCAACTGAAAATATAATTGAAATCGAAGGTATTAAGCTTGTTGAAACCGTTCTCGAACAATCCGATTTGATTCTTATAATCAATGATATGTCAATATCACCCGACCATTCCGATAAGCTGCTTAACAGAATTAAATTAAAATATCCCAATTCGAAAGTATATCTATTACAGAATAAAATTGACAAGATAGATTCCGCCAAATTTGAATCAATTCCGAAAGAATACGAAAATGAAATAAGAATTTCGGCAAAGAAAGGGAATGGTATTGATTCCCTGAAAACCATTCTCGAAAATGAAGCGTCACAAAGCATTGACAGAACAAAAGATATCCTGGTCAATCAGCGTCATGCTCTACTTCTTCGGCAAGCATCCTCTGAACTTGATAATGCATTCTCATCACTCGATTCAAATCTTGAAAATGAAATTATTGCAATTGACATCCGAAGTGCTGCCAAAACACTCGGGGATATAACCGGCGACACATGGAATGAAGACGTACTCAACAACATATTCTCCCGTTTTTGTATCGGGAAATAATTAGAAGTAATTTTAAATTTTGATTTTTGAATTTTGAATTAAGGTAAAATATTAGGAAAATAGATAATAATATAGTAAAAACAGTAAGAATTATTCTTTAGCAATCTTTAAAATATATATTATAATCAATTCAAAATATATCCAAAATTCAAAATTAATAATTCAACATTAAAAATTGACTAAAATCAACCTTTTCCCAATTCCCCTCTCCCAAAATGCCGAATTATTTAATAATTCTTTGATAAAATAATAAAATTTACTAAATTTCGTTATCATTATATTTTTAAAGAGGCAATAAATTGATATAATTTTGTTTAGAATTAATCATAAATATAGTGTGCAAATTTGCCGGAACAGAAAAAAAATACAGACACTCAAAACATAGCTCAGCAATTGCTCAATTCAATTGGCAGGTCTCCTAATGCTAAGGATGTTCTTATTATAGATGATGACAAGTGGATTCACCGCATCGTCAGCAGTTGCCTGAAGAGCTGGGGATTCAATCCGATATCGGCTTACGACCCGGTCGAAGGATTGGCAGCAGCCATTCAAAGCCCTCCTTTAATAATCATTCTCGACATTTTGATGCCAATGATGAACGGAGATGTTTTACTGAAAGTGCTGAAGAAACTCGATAATACAAGTCAGATACCTACTATAATAATGTCAGGAGCAATAAGCCGCGAAATATTCGGAGTAGCATTGAAGGACGGTGCTTCAGCATTCATATCCAAGCCGATTACACAGGAAAAACTTCTCGAAAAAATCAAAGAATCACTCGGATTAGCCGTTACTTACGACCCGAGCATCGGCAAAGCGTTTTTTACAGCAGAAACTAATTAAATATAAAATAAATTATTTTACATAATACAACGCGACATAAAGAATTCCCTCATAAGCTAAAGGGTAAAAGTAGGGAATGTTATATATAATTTCGGATTATGAAATAAGATTTAAAGGGTTGTTAAAATGAAAAGTATGTTTGTAAAATTTCTTTTTTTCTTATCTATTACTTGTACCATTCCTTCCTTATATGCATATGAACAGTTAATCTTGACTGCACCTGATGATTCACAGGTAATTATTGAAAGGGATGATTACGGTGTTCCGCATATAAAGGCGGATAACGAATCGGCACTTTTCTTCGGCGAAGGATTTGCTGTGGCTCAGGACAGAATCATTCAGCTCGAAATTTACCGCCGTACCTGCACAGGCACTATGTCGGAAATAGGTTTATTACTTGGGAGAGATTATACGAACCAGGATAAAAATACACTTCAGAATTTTTATACTGCCGCCGAAAGAACTGATATATACAATAATTTGAGCCAGGAGGCAAAAACCTTCTTCCAATCTTATTCTGACGGTATTAACAGATTTCTCGATTCTATGGAAGCTAATCCCACTAAATATAAGGACCAGATAATTGCTCAATTTGAATCAATCGGTATGCAGCTTGAACACTGGAAACCGGAACACAGCATAGCTATTGCACAATACCTTATTCGTCAGTTCGGGCAGTTTGGTGGCTATGAATTAAACAATTTGTACGAACTCCAGAATTATGGTCAGGACTTGTTTGACATTATAAATCCCATTAATGATACACTTGCATTTACGACAATACCACCCGATATAACATTAATTAAAAAGATTGAAACCGGAACAAATTATTATAATATTAAAATTGATAAGAAAATTCTCGATGACATAAAACTCCGTAAAGAAGAATTAAACAAATTCAAAGACGAATTGGGTATCCCGAAAACATTCGGAAGTTTTGCTGTATTGGCAAGAAATGAAAAAACCGGTGAAAACTGCTCGATGCTTCTCGGATGCCCGCAAATGGGAGCTCCGGGCATCGATGATTATTCAATAGTATGGGAGGTTGAGCTTTACTGCCCGACCTTGCATGTAGGCGGAATGATTACACCCGGTTTACCAGGAATCATTATCGGCAGAACAGAAGATTTTTGCTGGACATTTACAAGCGGAATGAGCGATAACACCGATATTTTCATCGACTCTACCAAAGATAATTCTTTTTCTCAATATTGGTATAATGGCAACTGGAATGATTTCACTGTCATTAATGATACAATCAAAGAATTAACTATGAGCGGGTATAATTATATCCCATTTACTCATTACCGCACAGTTCATGGTCCGGTTACAAGTCAGCAACTGAATGACCATTATGTTTACTCAGAAAAAATGACTTTCTGGAATGAGGAATTGGGAATGTTATCTATGCTTTTGAAAATATACAAAGCAAAAGACATTCAGGAGTTTGAAAATGCCTTAAAACTGAATACAATGTCATTCAATATATTTTATACAGGTAAATCCAATAATATAAAATTCTGGCATTGCGGTAAATACCAGGATAGAAAAGATGGTGTTGACCCCCGGCTGCCTCACAAAGGTGACGGCACCCAGGAATGGCAGGGCTTTATTCACTTCGATGATTTACCCCAGGATGCCAATCCTGCGCAAAACTATTATGTTAATTGGAATAACAAGCCCGTCAAGTGGTGGAACAATGGTGATAATATTCCATGGACAACAACGAACCATTTTGGAACAGTTGTTCTCGATATAGAAAACTATGTAAACCCGGCTTCTCCATTTACATTCGACAATTTAAAAATGGTTCCGAGAGAAATCAATGACCATGGCACTTACCAACAGGCATTAAAGTTTACTGGCGATAGTGTTATCAGCGAAAATATACTACCCCCCGGTGAATCATATTTCACGGATATTAACGGCAATCCAGATGTTCACAATACTGACCAATGGGATATGTTCAATAACTGGCAATTCAAGAGAATGATTTTCGGGCAGTTTCCACTTTCATTCAATGACAATGATAATGATTCCAATAATTTTACTATATACCCTAATCCAATAAATGATAAATTAATTATTAAAACAAATAAAACAATAAATTCAAATTATGTAAATATTGAAATCTATAATTTACTTGGATTGAAAGTATTAGAAAACGATTACAAACCTGAAATTGATGTTAGCAATTTAATTAGTGGTGTTTATTTTCTGAGAATAGGAAACGATTATATTAAATTTATAAAATTGTAATTTATGGATAATAATATATTTTATAATCTATGTATTTAGTATTTTTGTCATTGGCTATGGAAGACAAAGATTATATTGAATCAATCAAACTAATCAAACAATATTTGACCGGGGAGGGTATAAATATTTCACGGTTTTACCTGTTTGGTTCAAGAGCAAGAGGTGATAACAAACCCGATAGTGATTACGATATCTTGATTGTTATAGATAAAGATTTTAAAAATGGCGAAAAACGAAAATTATTAAGCAATATTTATAAATTTTTGATTGCAAATAATTCTAATTTGAATATTGACATTGTAATAAAACCTAAAGAATTTTTTGAATGGGAATCACAAAATCTCGGCTTCTTATCCTATACTGTAAGCAATGAAGGCATATTAGTATGAGAAAAATGTTTGCCTTTGAGTTATTGATGAAAAAAGCAAATGCTGACCTTAGAACTTCTAAGAAATTATTATATGATGTTGATCCAGACTTTGATATCATTTGTTTCCACTTACAACAATTTATAGAAAAATACCTTAAAGCATTTCTAATTTATAACAATATCGAACCCAAAAAAGTGCATAGTATTGAAATTTTACTTAACGATTGTGCATCATTAGACAGTAGTTTTCAGAAATATTATGAAAGCGATTTCCTTGCACTTACCGATTGCAGTGTATTAATAAGATATGATGAATTAGAAGATGTTGACAGAAAGTTTCTAGAAGGTGCATTAGTTGTTATTGAAGAACTAAAGAGATTCATTGAATCGAAGATTAAAATTACAGAAGGTCTTTTTTAGTTATTAACCTTTTTTTAGTTTTCTTCATTATTTAATACGACATCCAAAATTATCCTCAAGAAAGATAATTCGTTTTGTTGGTATTGGCAATGAATTCCTCATCAATCACATAATGACAACAAATATTTTATTATTAAGAAATCTTTGTAATATGGTTAAAACAGTTTAATCTGCAGTTCTGGCTTTATTATCCCATATTTTTTTACTTAATTTGAAACAAAATTGAAAAATTTGCATTTATTATCTTTAGTAGCAGGAGCTATTTGTAATTTTGATTGATATATTGAATAAATTTAATGATTAACAGCTATCAAAATACACCTGACTCTGAATTGTACAGATTACTCAGCGGCAGCAATCAGGAAAAGGAAATGTCATTCAGGGAAATTTATAAGCGTCATTCCCAAAATGTTTACGCTTATTGCAGAAGAGTGGTCGGGAACAAAGATGTAGCTGAGGATTTGTTCCAGGAAACTTTTCTGCGGCTCCTGCAAAGTGCCGATGCAAATAAGGAAATGGTTAATCTTTCGGGATATATAATAAAAATTGCAAGAAATCTTTGCCTTAAACACAAATCCAGCCAGGAAGAATTTGTTTCGCTGGAAGATTTTGAGATAAAAGTAGAAGATAATACGCTCGAAAGAACCGAAATTACAAATGTTATCACTATGGCTCTCGAGCTTTTGGGCGATGAATACAGGGAAGCACTCGTTCTGCAAATATACAACGAGCTTTCATACAATGAAATTGCAGAGATTCAGGGTGTCCCTCTTACGACTGTCAGAAACCGGATTGTCAGGGCAAAACAAAAGCTCAGAGAGATAGTACAGCCCTATTTGGCTGATAATAAGAATTAAGAAAGCAATGGAGGATGATAAAATGGAAACAATAAGCAATAATTCACTCTCGGACCTGATATACCTTTTCCTCGATGGAGAAGCCGACAGCACACAACAGCAGGTGCTTTTCAAATCGCTTGCCGATAATCCCGAGCTGCAGTCGGAGTTTCAGGATGCGGTAACTCTTAATAAATCCTTGTCGGTTGATTCTAAGAATCTCGTACCGTCAAATGACCTTACTAATAATCTTATGGTAAGAGCAGGATTTGAATCAGGAGCAGCCGGCTCGGGCGGAGCCGGTTTAGTTGCTGAACAGGCAAGGAACACTTTCCTTACCGGATTAATCGGTAAAATCAAGACCTCCATCATTCCTGCGTCAATTGGCTCTATCATTACAGCAGCTTTGCTGACTACAGGGATGTATCTACTGGATATTGATTTCCATTCAGAAAGGGATGCGGCGTTGAATCAGGGAGGATTACAAAAACAAGCAGTTACACGTATAGAAAGTCAGGTACCTATCGTTAAATCAGAATCAGTTCAAAGCATCAATAAGTCAAGTCATCCGGCAAATGTAGTAAGAAGAAATGTTATTCCAGTTTTTGCTGTCAATACACAGAAAGAGCAAATAAATAAAGTAGAATCCGTTTCAGAAAATACCATTGAACAGCAAGAAAATATACCTTTAATAATTATACCGGAAATACATCCCTCAGATTTGGTTCAAATGAAAGAAAAACCGGAACTGAAATACCAAACGAATGATTTCACTCAATTAAATGTTCCGCCAAATGAAGGTTTTGGTGATTTGTCCATTCCTTCAAATCTTGGGTTTCTAATAGAAGCAAAAGGAATTAATAATATTGCTTTTATGCATCCCAGGAAAATGGATGAATCGAAGGTATTCCTTAATAATGCTGCGATGGACTTATATTACAAATTATCTGATAATGATTATCTTGGATTCTTTCTCAGTAATGAAACTTTCCAAATGTATAAAGTCATTTCTGATTCGGCAGGAACAAATTTCCTGAGTAATCCTAACCTCGTTTGTTATGGTATAAATTACAAGAAAATTTCTGACAAGTTGGATTTCCTTGGTAATCTTCAGCTCTTTGGTGAATTTTCAGGAGCATATTCACAATGGGGACCTGTCGGAAAGGTTTTCATTGGCACATATTATAATCCGGAAGATAGATTTACTTTTGGTTTAGGTGTCGAAGGTACATTACTATATATATATGATACACCCGGAAATACAAGATGGACAGGGAAAATGGCATTGGTTTATAGTTTCGGTTATAACTTCTGAAATAAGAAAGAAAAAAATGAAAAAAATAGTAATTCTAACGGAAATATTTGTACTGGTTGCCCTATCATATATGATACAATCATGTGAAAAGGGAATATTAAACCCATATATCCCCAAAGAGGCGACAAATAGCATAATTGATTCGGGTTATTATCCAAATGTTCCGGGATGTTACTGGAGATATAATATAATACTCTCCGATTCAATTCCATTAGTAATTGATTCTGTCGAAGTAAGACTTGTTAAAAATGAAACTCTTCCGGATAGCGGCAAGTTTCTTACATATAATTATTATCATTTCAAGTTCGGTGATATTTATTCAACTTATGAAACATTAAAGAAAGATTCTGTTATAAGATATAATAATCCCAGTATTCCTTATAAGTCATTCTTGTTGCTCCCTTTTAATCTCGGGCAAAATATCGTCGAAACATTTAATGATACTACATATAATACTGAAAACATTACCATTCAGATGACTGTCGAAAGTTATGATAGTATATTTGTTAAGGCGGGAAGATTTAAGGCATACAAGGCAGTAACAACAATAACCTACGAAAGGCAAGGTACAGCACCATACTATACCAGGGAGAATTTGTACTTTGTTCCTTATATAGGTTTCATAAAAATTGAAAATGAATTTTGGGACGATAATTATCGCAAATATATTTCTAAGGAAGTTTGGGAAATGACGGACTATAAAATTCTTAAAAAAATATAATAATTATTGATTTTAAAAAATTGAATCCGGATTTATAAATATATTTATAACAATTAGTAAAAATTTTGTATAATTTAATAACGATTTATTAAGGAGGAAGAAATGAAGCATTTTACTAACAAAACAAGAGCAGTAATAGGTTTAGTGCTGTTCATGTTTATTCTGCCGCTAATTGCATCTGCACAAAACGGTCAGCATATTTACTTCAAAGAGCCGTATGTTGAACTAAAAGCAGTAGCAGGAGATTCTCTCTTCTACAAAGCAGAAGCAATGACAGATTATAACGACGAAATCAGGTACTCAATTGAGTTTGGTGACAAAGGAATGACTATTGATGAGGTTACCGGCGAGTTCAGTTGGCTCAATACCCAACCTGGCTTGTACAGGGTAGCAATAAAGGCAAAACTCCTGAATCATCCAGAGGAAGAAGCTTACCTGAGCATGGTTATTATTATAATGGAAAAGGGAGCGGAACCATGTGCCTATATCAAAGGTACGGTGCTGCTCAAAAACGGTGACCCTTACGTCGGTGCTTATGTTTCTGTTATGCCGGTAAAGGATTCGTCTAACTATGGATACTATCCCGGAACAACAACTGACGACAACGGTTATTTCGAATTAAATCTGCCCAAGGGGAGTTATTATCTTGGTGTCGGGGGAATGAACGGCTCATATATTTGGTATCCCGGGACTCAGGACTTTAACCAGGCAACTATCATTACTCTCGAATGTGAACAAACGGAAACCATAACCTTTACAATTGATGAAGAGCTTTTCGATTATGTTTATTTTATGACTTATCCCGATTATATCGGTTTTCTAAATGAAAAATATACTTATAAAGCAGAAGCCGTATCGATGATGGGAAAAGAAATGCGTTATAAGCTGGACGATGGTCCGCAAGGCATGACAATAGACAACACAACCGGTTTACTTGAATGGACTCCTACTGAAAAGGGTGAATTCAGTGTTTCCATCACTGCTTATGCTGTTGACAATGAGGAAGTGAATGCAAACCAGATGTGGACGATTTATGTCGTTGATTCACTCGAAAAGCCATGTGCTTATATTAATGGCACAGTTAAAGACAAAGACGACAATCCTATCGAAGGTGCTTTTGTTTATGCTTATGCTGCTTATGATTCTACCTGGGAGCGTAATGGTAAATTTAACTCATTCTTCGAGGGCTTTACAGATAAAGATGGGAATTATTCAATTAATCTTGTCAGTGGCGACTATTATGTAGTAGCACAGGGATATGATTTCAGTCCTGTTTACTATGAAAACACACAGGATTATAACCAGGCAAAAATTCTCACGGTAGAATGTAACAATACTTATACAGTCAATTTTGAAGTAGAAAAATACAGACAACCGACATACTATACAGTTGAAGGAACTGTTACTTCTGAAAAAGACGGTTCCCCTGTTGATGCAATCGTACAGTTCATTCCCGAAGATGAATCATACAGGGATTCATTGTGGTGCCCGAACGGATATAAGTTTGAAACCTATACGGACTCTGAAGGCAAGTATCAAATTCAGCTTCCCGACAATATGAAATACTATGCAATGGCGGCAGCAATCAGCGATGAGTATCTGCCCGAATTCTATAACAATGTAAGAAGCATAACCGATGCAACTAAGCTCGAATTGACAGATAACCTGACAGCCATAGACTTTACATTACCTGCAAGACCTGTGTTCAATAACGGTTTACACGGATTTGTGAGGGATTCTGCCGGTGATGCCGTAACTGCAATGGTTACTGCTTATCCGTTTGACAATCTCGACCCGTCGAATCTTATGCCAAGGTCGGTTATTACTGATTCAAGCAACCCCGGTAAATTCACAATTACCAATCTTGTTCCCGGGCGTTATGTACTATTCGCCATACCAATGGAGAAAAAGGTAGCCCCCGGATTCTATTTAGATGGTGATTTTGCTACCTGGGATTGGGAGAAAGCAACCAAGATTAATGTTCCAGCAGATGGTATGCTCGATTATGAGCATGTAATAATGCTTCAGAATATGGATTACCTTGTTTTTGGTGCTGCAAAACTCGATGGATATGTGTATGAGGAAGTTACTGGAGCAAAGAGAAATGGTCAGATTCAGGGTTCCAAACCGCTCTCCGGGGTGTCTATAACTGTTGTGGACAATAGCGGAAAGAGCCTGGACAATTCATTATCGGACCAAAACGGTTATTACAGTTTAGATAAAATCGGTGTCGGTGCATACAAGATTATTTACAGCAAAGTCGGCTATGGCACTTATGAGACAGAATTGAACTTTGATGCAAAAGAAAATTCACGCCAAAACAAGAACATTACGCTGATGCCTAAAACCACGACAGGTGTTTATGATGTTATAGTTAATCCGTGGGATATCGAAGTATATCCTCAGCCGGCAACCGACAGAGTTGAACTCAGGTTCAGTGCTACGGAGGGCAATGCAACCGTTACAATAACCAATGTTCTCGGTGGATTGACAATGAGTAAACAATTCAGGGTTGAAGGAGGAAATTCGAAATTAAATCTCGATGTTTCCACACTTGCTTCCGGTGCGTATTTCATTACCATCAATGGTAACGGAACACCGAAGCATGCATTACTGAATATAGCGAGATAAGAGTTGGAATAATTAATGATTAAGAGGCTGTCTTTTAGGCAGCCTTTTTTTATTTTAAATATAAAGATAATTTGAATTAATTTTGCAATAATTTGTATTATTTAATTTCCAATTATTATTTTTTATGGTAATGAATCCAAAAGACCTCTTTAATGGTGTAGATATAGATAAAATCATTAACGACCCGGATTTCAAGGAAGACAGTGTCAGAGAGGTTTTTGTATTGCCAATATTGAAAGAGTTAGGATATCATCAAAAGGATATAACCAGAAGCAAAACATTGAAACACCCTTTCTTAAAAGTAGGAACAAAGAAAATACCGATTACACAAGTCCCTGATTACCTAATAAAAGTTGAGAATAGCTATGCCTGGGTATTAGATGCAAAATCACCACGTGAAAGTGTTACCGAACCTGATAATATCGAACAGGTTTTTTCTTATGCCATGCATCCTGAAGTCAGAAGCACTTATTTTGCATTATGTAATGGGATAGAATTTGCACTATATCGAATTGGTTATTCAAATGAACCTGTTTTGCATTTTTCGATGGTTGAAATTGAACATTACTGGGAAAAATTAAAACAATTTTTATCACCTGAGAGTTTTCAGGTTGGAAAATTAATTACTTATGATACTACATCTGCAACAGCAAAACCGATAGGTTTTGATTACGGCACAAGGCCTCTACTCGAAGAAATTCCGGTAAGAAAACAAGCGGCAAAAAGACACTTTGGAGTTCATGGGTATTTTACAAAACAAAGTTGGAATGTTGTTGCAACATATATCAGGAACTTTTCAAAACCGGGAGATTTGGTATTGGACCCATTCGGCGGAAGCGGCATAACTGCTATCGAAGCGATGATGAATGACAGGAAAGCTATTCATATTGATATTAATCCATTAACAGAGTTTATTATAAATTCTTTGATTTCACCGGTTGATTTTGAGGAATTAGGTATTGCATTCGATAAAGTAATTAAAGCCTTTGAAAAACAAAAGCCAAAAAATAAAACAGATTATTATGAAATATTAAGAAAATATAAATATCCTCAAAACATAACTTTGCCAAAAAGTTCAGATGTTGACAAATTAGAATTTTTATTTACAACAAAACAATTAGCACATTTAGCATTATTGAAAGCTATAATTAAAAAAGAAAAAAATAAAAGTATCAGAAACACTTTATTGTTGGCTTTTTCAAGCAGTTTAAATAAGTACAATAAAACTTTTCATTATACTAGGAGCGAAGGTGGTGGAGATAGCGGTCCTTTTAGATATTACAGGTATAGAATAGCTCCAAATCCTGGAAAATTAGAATTAGAGCGAATTTTTAAAATTAAATTTAATAAAATATTTTTTGCAAAAAAAGATGTTAAAATTAAGATAAATAAACATACCATTGAAAATATTAAAGTTGTTAAAGGAACAGCTACTGATTTAAGCTGGATACCTTCCGAAAGTGTTGATTATATATATACAGACCCGCCTTATGGTAGTAAAATTCCATATTTGGACTTGTCAACCATGTGGAACTCTTGGCTTGATTTAGATGTTACTGATGAGGATTATAAACTCGAAGCAATCGAAGGCGGAGAACATAATAAAACAAAATCAGATTATAATCATTTGATTTCGAAATCAATAGAAGAAATGTTCAGAGTTTTGAAATTCGACAGATGGATGTCATTTGTATTTGCACATAAAGACCCTGAATTCTGGCATCTAATTATTAATACTGCTGAAAAATGCGGTTTTGAATATGTTGGTGCTGTCCCTCAAAAAAATGGACAATCCAGTTTTAAGAAGAGACAACATCCTTTTACGGTTCTATCGGGACAATTAATTATTAATTTCAGGAAAGTTTCTAATCCCAAAACAATAATGAAAGCACATTTGGGTATGGATATTTCTGATATTGTTATGCAAACAATTGAAGGTATAATTGCAAAAAATAACGGAGCAACACTTGAACAAATAAATGACGAATTAATTATCAAAGGTCTTGAACTTGGCTTTCTTGATTTACTAAAAAAAGAATACAGCGATTTAACTCCAATACTCCTAAGTAATTTTGCATATAACTCTGAAACAGATCTTTTTACAATACCACATAATACATCATTTAAAACCAAGGTTGATGTAAGACTGAGAATAAAATATTATTTAATTAGTTATTTACGGAGAATGGAAAGGGAAAATAAAAATCCTGCTTTCGAGGAAATTGTTTTTAATATTTTACCCTTATTAAAAAATGGTGACACGCCTGAGAATCAGACAATTCTGAATGTTCTTGAGGATATTGGTGAACATATTGGAGATGGCAAATGGAAACTGAAAAAGGACGGCCAGCAGTATTTATTTTAGCTGAAATTATTTATTAATGTATAATTCCATTCTATTGCCTGCTTCAATCCTTTGCGTAAAGTAGGAAATAAATATTTCAGCTCTTCCATTTCATCATCTGAAACGAATATATCATTCCAATCATAATTTAGCGCAGCATTTTCTATATAATCGGAGATTGTTCTGTGTTCTCCTTCAGAAGCTCTCTTCAATAATTCATAAACATTATCTTCAAGCCGTAATGTAATTGTTTTAGACATATTTAATATTTGAATATAATTGACATATAATTTATTCATAATTATTCATTTTTATTCAATTTGCAAAATGATATATTCTATAAAATAATTACAAATATTTAAATGTAATTTTACAATTACAGAATAGGCAAATGGGTAGCATGTAAAATATTTTGGTAATAACTAAAGTAATATTTAAAGTTACTATTTAAAATAACATTTTGTTTATATCTGCGTCAAATATTATAAAAGGTTTAAATACTGAAAAAAAAATTATAAATAGATTCTTTCAATTATGATACAATCACTCTTAAATATATATCAACAATTTAAAATAGGTGTTATCAATGAAAAGAATAGCAGTATCATTAACCTTTATCGCAATTCTAATTGTTTCACATCTGCAGGTTTACTCTCAGGAAACACAGGTAGCGATTGACAATGATAATAAGTTGTATTTAATTGATTCTGAAATGGAATCGAAGCTCCTACTTTTTAAAGAATATCCGGGATTTATTGATGCACGGCTTTATCAAATTTCTGATGAGAATTTTGTTCTTGAGATTTCTTATAAAGTTGATGAAAGAACAATGCGCCAAAGAAAAAACATGAATACAAACCAAGTAAAGGAACTTCGAAATCAGGTCTCTCAATGTATCCAGGAAAAATGCCCGGTTATTCTTATTAACCAGGAAGGTCGCTCTACTTTTTTAGCAGGAACCACAATGCTTGGGTTAGGTGCATGGGATTGGATGGTGCCATCAATGCTTGATGTGGAAGACAATTCCACTTATATGGCACTTTATTTGTCAACAGCTGCTCTTAGCTTTTTTGTTCCTTATTTAATTACTGAAAATTCACCCGTTACCGAAGGAGCTGCCTCATTAAGCATTTTCGGAGGTGCATTGGGAATTGCTCACGGTCTTATGCTTAATTATTTATTTTCAGACGACTTCACATCCGGTTCTTACGGTCTTATGTTCTCAATGAGTATAGCTGAGTTGATAGGAGGATATTATTTGGCAACTAACACAAATATGACTGAAGGTAAAGCAAGTGTTCTTTCAACGATGACTGCCATCGGAATAGGTTATGGAATTGGACTCCCCTTCATCTTTGGTGCTGAAGAAAAGGAATCATATATGTTAGGCGGATTATTAGGAAGCGGTGTTGGATATTTTGCCGGTAATCTTATTAGTAACTCTCAGAATTATACTGTTGGTGATGCCTCGATACTTGCAAATTGTGGTATGTTGGGGGCATATTTACCACTAATGATTAATGCAATTGCAGAAACCAAAGACGGAGAATCCGTTGTAGCTACTGTATTATTAGGTGCTGCTTCAGGTATATTTATCGGTGACCGACTTGTTCTTGGAAAAGATTTCACTAAAAGCCAGGGTACTTTTATTTCAATTGGGACTCTTGCTGGCGGGTTGCTTGGTGGCTCTATCGGATTTCTATTTGAAGGTAATGACTTAAATTCGGATGGTAAAATGGTTATGTTATTTAGCGCATTAGGTGCAATTGGTGGTTTTACGGTGATGTATGAATCATTTAAAGATAAAGCAAGAGTACCTGAAAACAGAACTTCACTTGAATTTGAATTTAATCCGGGAAGTTATGCTGTATCTAAATTATATAATAATTCCAAAAGTTTATATCAGCCGTATATTCCAATGGTTGGATTAAAGTACAGATTCTGAACAAATAAATTTCAGTTTAATTGTTAGGAATTGTTTTATAAAATTATCAATCAAAATAATAAGTGAATAACCGATGCTTTCAAGCAGCAGTTATTCTAAAAGTTTATCACGCAACTCTATATCCAACCTCTGCTACAGCAGATTTTATATCATCCATTTTGAAATCCCCTTTGACGAATGCGGCATTGTCGCTTAAGCTCACATCTACCTCAGTAACTCCATTAACACTTGTGATAGCTTTTTTAACATTCATCACACAATGATTGCAGGTCATTCCTTCGATTTGTACCTTTGTTGATTCAGGTATTAACATAATTTTCTTTCCTATTTTATTCATCAAATATTTTCTGTAAAATGCAATTAATAACAATCCAAGTAAAATTATCCCCGTCGTCAGTTTAAGCCAATAATCATCTGCATCTCCGTGATTATGGTTCATGTGCATAGCATTTATATATGCGGCCGGTTCTATTTTTAAAACACCAAAAAAGAAATTGAGGAGATAACCAAATGCAATTGATGACAAAGCAATTACAGTCAGATACGTCGCCGCAACTTTTTTCCCGAGCGTATTTGTGATAATTGCCAGCGAAGCTGCATTGGTAGCAGGTCCAGTTACAAGAAACACAAATGCAACACCCGGAGATAATCCCTTAATCATCAATGTTACTGCAATCGGAATTGATGCCGTTGCACATACATACATCGGTATTCCGATTGCCATCATAATAATCATTCCCAGTATGCCATCGGAAATCCCCGAAGATGAAAAGAAATTATCAGGTATCAGGAATGCAATCAATCCGGCAATGAAAACACCAACGATGAATTGTGTGACAATATCTTCAGGAAATTCAATGAAAGCATACCTCAAAGTATCTTTGAGTTTATTTGCTAATCTTTTCCCAGCAGATTCACTTTGTGCATTAAGTTCAAGTTCCTTAACGGGTATTGGCTTGAGTGTATCAATCTTATCCTTTGAATTAACCAGCTTGACTACGGAACCGCCAAGGATACCCATAATCAAGGCAACAATTGGTCTGTAAATAGCGAACACCCAGCCCATCATTCCATAAGTTGCGATAATGCTGTCAATTCCTGTTTGAGGAGTTGAAATTAAAAAAGATATGGTCGCTCCTTTCGAGGCACCGTTCTTTGCCATATAAACTGTCGAAGGTATTACACCGCAGGAGCAAAGTGGCAGTGGTACTCCGAATATTGCAGCTTTGAAAATTGACCAAAAATTATCCTTACCTACGTGCTTTGCAATGATTTCCTTTGTAAAAAAGAAGTTCAGTAGTGCAACAAACACCAGTCCAAGCATCAAATAAGGTGCCATCTCCAGAAACAGTGAGACCGATTCTTTTAATATATCTATGATAAACATTTGATTTCATACATTTTATAATTAATATTTTACTGTGGTATTGAAGAAGGGAATAAGGAAATATTGTGAATATTCCTTGATAAATTTGACTTGTTAATTGAATGGTTTATATGTTTTGGTGATTTAATTTCTACAAGTATTCTAGATAACAAAGTATAGCCTCATGTGGATTATTGATTGTATCTTCTTCGGTATCACCTTGCGTAAAGAATCCATCGAGAGCATGTACAGATACATTGAATCCGGCTTCTTCTACTTTTTCCAAAAAAATATTAAATTTCATTTTATAACTTGTAATTATTTTTCACAATTTTAACTATATAAACGATATATATCAATTCTATTTTCATTTATATTCTTTACAGCGAAAACCTCCAAATTACTTTTGCAAGTAATGTGGTGTTTGTTGCGACAATCTTGTCATTAACAGTGCTGTATCTCTGGTTGATAACAAAATAGACATCGCTGCCGATAATAGGAATCCAACTGAATCTGAAGTTCAGAATAATATCATCAGTTTCGTTATTCCATTGTCCGAAAATACTTGAATTCATTTTTGGATTGAATGCATAATCAATTCTGCCGCCAATATTGTTTGTAATGAAATGACCTTGCTGCAAATCAAAATTATTGTATTCATAATCTGCCGAAACATTGATATGCTTATTCAAATTCATACTCAATGAGCCGTAATAACTAATGCTCGTTCCGGTCCAACGGCTCCCCCACGATAGTTGATTCAGCATGGAAATATTTCGCCCCTGGTAAGTCTGTAAAGCAAGTTCATATACTGTGAACCAGTAACGTCCTGTTGGAACCTTTATGTTTTCAAAAATCGGGTATGGATTATCGAGCCGTTCGAACACCCTGACTATGTTGAAAGTGAAATATTCTACACTATTAGTTACAAATCCTAAGGGACGGAACTCGAAGTATGCAGTTTCTAATTCATTAGTTGATTCAGTCCAATAAGCAGTAATTTCATAAGGTTTGAAATCGAATTGTCTGAGCAAAGACATAAATTCGGTTCTGGGGCGTAAAAGCATTTGCGTCGTAAAAAGTTTATATCTAAAATTCCCGCGTTTGAGAAAACCCATTTCGGGTTTGAAATTCTCCTGTAGGTTTTTATATTCCATATTAACAAAAAATTCATCGCTTGGCAATTCTGTATAAAGCTCAATTGAAAGATTGTCCTTAGATTCCAATCCTTTTGTCAATGATTGAGCTACCCCACCATAAAAAAGAAAATTACGATTGCCGAAAAGACTTGAAGTATTATAAGCAAAATCGGCACCATAGACATAATTAAAATGCTCGGCATCATTTTTCGCAGTCAGTATCATACCAATATAAGACTTCTCAAAAACATCCTGTTTCATTCTGAATACCGTATAATTTGTCGAAGGAATTCCGTCTTTTTTTTGTGTTTGCATTGTCAGAAAGCCGATATTTGTACTATTGAGTTTTCCCATCAGTCGTACCCCGCCAATTATTGGTATCTCCTCCCCGTTATTAATACCAATCGTTCTTGTGTGAAATAACTTGATGCTTTCTCCGAAATCCATTTTAAAATTATCATATCCTTCGAGGAAAAATTCTCTCTTTTCAGGAAAATAGACTGAAAATCTTGTGAGGTTAATTTGCGCCCTGTCCGATTCAATTTGAGCAAAGTCTGTATTAAGTGTTAGATTGAGTTTCATTGTCGGTGTTATCAGATAATTCACATCTCCGCCGATTTTAGCAACGTCCTTTGTACTTGTATCTATTCTTTCATATCCTCCCGTTACGAATGGCTTTAATTCGAATGTCTCTTTTCCCCTTATATCCTCTAATCCCTTTAATAATCCCGCATGAGACACAAGTTCGAAATCATAATCCCTCGACCAGCCCTGCCAAAAGACCTGTTCTTTTTTGCGTCTTATATTCCTTTCGAAATTTACACCCCAAACATGTGATTTTACATCCGGGAATTTTAAAGTCGAAAACGGAATTTCGATTTCAGCAAACCATCCTTTCTCATTTATCACAACGGCTGCGCCCCATACTCCGTTCCAATCAATATTGAAACCATGCCCTTCATCTGTAACCATCACATCGCTCCTGGCGCCATTCGGATTTATAACAAAAACATAACCGTTTTTCCTATCGAGGTATGTGTCGAATATTATCTCGAAATTATCATCATTCCAATATTCGAAATCGCGTTTCATATTCTTTGCAATGATTCCCTTAACATCCGATTCATAGCACCAAACACCTATATACATAGTCTCTGATGTGTAAACAATCGCAACTTCAGTTCTTTCGGTAACCGGTTCGCCATTATGCAATTCTCTTTGTGTGAAATTTGTTATTCTCTGCGGATTGTTCCAAAACGATTCATCGAGAATTCCGTCTATTTTAATATTATTTTCTATTTTATATGCAGTAATCTCATGTGGTTCGGATGTTTGCGATATCATATAATTATTATAATTGCATAACAAGAATAAAATAAAAAATAATATGCCCTTAAGCATTTTATTAATCAAATCAATAAAAAACTTCCTGAAAAAATGAGAATACATAAGAAAAATATTGAAAATTAATATTCTTGATTAACAATTTGGTAAAATCACATTCATAAAAATACAAATCTTTGTTATTAAATCGGGAAAATATTTTATAAATTCCAGAAAATTTAAAAAAAATTTTTTCAATCTGTAAAGTTTTATATTTTTGCAAATTACTAAATCGAATTAAATATATAGGAGAAATATGGCACATCCTGTGCACGTAACTGACAGCACATTTCAGGCGGAAGTATTAGAATCCCAAGTGCCCGTCCTCGTGGATTTTTGGGCTACCTGGTGCGGTCCATGCCGGTTGATTGCACCTGTTATAGAAGAATTATCAGGTGAATATGAAAATATAGCTAAAATGTGCAAAGTAGATGTTGATAATAATCAACAGATAGCAATGCAGTATGGAATACGCTCGATTCCAACGCTGCTTTTTTTCAATAAAGGAGAGGTTGTTGATACTATTATAGGCAATATGCCCAAGTCGCAAATCGAGGAACATCTGAAAGCTTTGCTTTAGATTTTTCTGGTTAAGTTAATTATTAATTTTAAATTTTTTTCCTGTTTCCTGTTTTAATTTATAGGAGTGAGTTTTTTTCTTTGAATTGTAATTAAGGATGTATTATGAGTAGATATATTCTATTGACTGATGAAGAAATAAAGGAAAATATGGAAGAAATTCCATTATGGAATCAGGATGGAAAAACGATTATCAGGGAATTTGCTGCATCGAATTTCCCTGCTGCTGTTGGCATTTTCAATGCGATTGCAGTAATTGCCGAAGCGTGCGACCACCATCCCGATATACTTTTATACGGTTGGAATAAGCTAAGAATAAAACTATCTACACATTCTGCAGGTGGTTTAACTTTGCAAGATTTTGAGCTGGCAAAAAAGATAGATAATTTGAATTTTTGAAAAAAATAATTTTACAATATAAGGTTTGATAATGAGCACTTTAATTATTGATATTCATGCAAGGGAAATTCTCGATTCACGCGGCAATCCTACAGTCGAGGTTGAAGTTGCCCTCGAGGATGGCTCTATTGGGGTTGCTGCAGTTCCTTCCGGAGCAAGCACCGGAGAGAATGAAGCATGCGAACTCAGAGACGGAGACAAATCAAGATACCTTGGCAACGGGGTTTCGAAAGCTGTTGATAATGTAAATAACCTGATTGCAGATTCTCTCGAGGGACTTGATGCTTCAGAGCAGGTTCAAATTGACAAAATACTTTGCCAGCTCGACGGTACAAAAAACAAATCAAATCTCGGAGCAAATGCTATTCTCGGTGTATCACTCGCCTGTGCAAAAGCATCGGCAGAATCTTTTATGCTTCCGCTATTCAAATATATCGGAGGTGTTAATGCAAGGGTGCTGCCTTCACCAATGATGAACATACTCAACGGAGGCAAGCATGCAGATAATACTGTTGACATCCAGGAATTTATGATTATTCCTGTGGGTGCTCCTAATTTTAAAGAAGCATTGCGTATGGGTGCAGAAGTATTCCATAATCTTAAAAAGGTTTTGAAATCGAAAGGTTATTCAACTTCAGTGGGCGACGAAGGTGGCTTTGCTCCTTCATTAAAGTCAAATGAAGAAGCATTCGATGTGATTCTCGAAGCAGTCAATGCAGCAGGATACAAACCGAAAGATGACATATTGCTTGCAATTGACACTGCCTCGAGTGAAATGTTTGAAGATGGCAAATACAAGATGTTTAAATCTTCAGGAAAGTTAAAGACAGCCGATGAGATGATTAACTGGTATGTGGATTTATGTAACAAATACCCGATTGCCTCAATAGAAGATGGACTTGGAGAAAATGACTGGTCCGGTTGGGTGAAGCTGACAGAAGCGTTGGGACAGAAAGTACAACTCGTAGGTGATGACATTTTTGTTACCAATCCGGAATTTCTTGCCAGGGGAATAAGAGAGAGAGTAGGCAATTCCATCCTGATTAAAGTAAATCAGATTGGGACGTTGACCGAAACACTCGAAGCAATTCAGCTTGCACAAAGAAATGCATACAGCACTATAATCTCGCACCGTTCGGGTGAAACAGAAGACACAACAATAGCAGATATTGCCGTTGCAACCAATTCAGGTCAAATTAAAACAGGAGCGCCGAGCAGAACAGACAGGGTTGCTAAATATAATCAACTAATGAGAATTGAAGAATTACTTGACGAGGAAGCTGTTTATTCGGGAAAAGCTGAATTTTCATTTTATTATTAGAACTAAGAAATTCTTAATTTGAAAAATAATTTTAATGGGTTTAGGTTTATCTTTTAAAGCATAATTAAATTTGATATAATTTTATTCACAATAAATAAATCAAAAAATGATTACATTCGGTACTGACGGGTGGAGAGGATTAATTGCCCGTGATTTCACTTTTTCAAATCTGGAAATTGTTGCAGTTGCTACTGCTCGCCTTCTTAAAAGGATTGGAGCAAAAAATCAATCTGTTGTTATCGGATACGATACTAGATTCTTATCTAAGGAATTTGCCGAAGAAACTGCACAGATTTTGGCTTATCATGACATTACTGTGCATTTAAGCGAAACTTTTTCTTCGACTCCACAGGTTTCATTCCATACTAAGCAAAAAGGAACGGACCTCGGTATTATTATCACTGCGAGTCATAATCCACCACAATACAACGGATATAAAATCAAAGCTAACTTCGGAGGTCCCGCTACTCCCGAAACTGTTGCCAAGCTCGAAGCCGAGGTGAAAAAAATTAACGGGAAAGCACCTAAACTCAATATGAAACCATATGAGTTTTATTTCAAGACAAGGATGATTAGATTTTTCGATGCAAAAGAACCTTATGTCAGGTATATAAAAAAGAAAATTGATATTGCTGCTATATTAGATTCGAAGTTCAAAATAATCTACGACCCAATGCATGGTGCAGGAATAAATACAATGAAAATGATTCTGCCCAATGTTAGAGAATTACACGATTATTACAATCCATCATTTGGGAATATACACCACCCGGAACCTATGCCGGAAAACCTTTATGATTTGATGGAAGCTGTCAAAGGCGGCGGCTATGACATTGGACTTGCTACTGATGGCGATGCTGACCGTCTTGGTGCTGTTGACAATGAAGGTAATTTTGTTGATTCTCACAAAGTATTTATGATTCTATTAAAATATCTGTATGAAAATAAAAAGAAACGGGGAGCAGTTGCCAAAACTGTTTCGCTTACTTCCATGGTCAACAAATACTGCGAAAAACATTCAATCAAATTATATGAGACTCCGGTTGGATTCAAGCATATAGCTAAATTGATGACGGAAGACAAAATTATAATAGGTGGAGAGGAATCAGGTGGTTTGGGAACAATTCTTCACATTCCGGAACGCGATGGAATTTTCAACGGTATGTTATTACTCGAAATAATGGCAGCAAAGAAAAAATCACTCAAGCAGCTTTGCGACGAACTCGATGAAGAATTCGGTATTCACAGGTATTTAAGACGTGACACAAAGGTTAGTCAGCAGCAAAAAGATGCGATTCTTGCCGGATGTGAAAAAATGCCGAAGAAACTCGGTAGATTCAATGTCCTGAAAATTGATACAAAAGACGGATATAAATTCTTTACTGACAACGGCTGGCTTTTAATCAGGGCATCAGGAACAGAGCCATTAATCAGGTTCTATGCAGAATCCGATTCTCTCGGCACGGTCAACGAACTTCTGGATGAAGGAATGAAAATAAAAAAATAGTATTATTCCCGAATGATTTGATTTCCTTCTGATGCTGAATAATCAGGATTTGTGTATTTCACAACCCAGTCCTTGTAAAACATCATCAAGGTCGCTGTCAATGGTACCGCTATCAATAATCCGAAAAATCCGAACAAGCCGCCGAAAACGAATAAGGAAGCAATGAGAATTACAGGGTGAAGGCCAACCTGCCTGCCTGTTATGTTTGGCTCGAGAAGATATGCATTTATGAAGTGCATCGAATTTATCACAATCAAGACGACAAGTATCAATTCAAACATATTCGGCGGGTCAACTATGAGGATTGTAATAATGCTGATTACCATGCTCGCAAATAGTCCCAGGTATGGAATTGGATTTAAAACCCCGCATAACATTCCGAGAACGATTGAATATGGCACATTGAAGATTGAGAAAAATACCGAACAAACAGTCCCTACTATTAAAGCAGCAGTAATTTGCCAGCTAATGTATTTTCTCAGCATAATGTCAATTCGCCCAAGGTCATTCAGCATCTTTAAATTCCTCTGCTCGAGGATTTTTTTCACTGTGTCGCGGATTTTCTGGAAATCCTTAAGAAAATAGAATAAGAGAATCGGTACAAGAACTACATTGACCAACTTGGTGGCAACAATTGAAAGATTAGTAAGAAACTCAAGGAATGAATGGAGAATTCCCGTCAATATTCCTTCGAGCCGGGGCATAAACTCTGTAGATACGATTCCTTTGAATGCTCTTTTGTCAAAACCGAATTTGGAGAAAAACTTGTAAATGCTTCTCTCATCCAAATCTTTTGATACACTTGTCACAAGTGTTGATATTTTTTTTAGGGCATCGTCGAGCTGTGCAAATATGATTGGAAAAATATAGATTGCAAGTGCAGATATTAGACCGATGAAAAGCAAATCAATTACAAGAGCAGAGAGCCAACGCGGTATCTTTTTCTCTTTCAACTTATTAATTAAAGGATTCAACAAATATGCCATCAAAAATGAAATTGCGAAAGGTAGTATTGCAAATCCGAGTTCTGCAATTAGCCAACCGACAAAAATCAAGGCGATGATTAGAATTAATCTTCGAATAAACTGTGATTCTTTTCTGAATGGAAAAAGCACGAACACAGACAATAAAATAAAGAACAGTGGATTGTTTACTATTTTTGTATCGAAGAGAAACACTGCTAATGCAATAAGTGAAATGATTATTGCAATAATACCAGAATCCGGTTTTTTAATTTGTTGAATTTCCACTTATTAATTTTATTTCAGTTATGGTCCGTAAAAATAACCATTCATAAATATTACTGTGTATGTCAATGCTCCAATCATATACAGCGACAGAATCGTACTCTTCCATCTTGTCCAGAATTTCAATTCAAATACACTGTTGTAAAGTACAAGTAAAACGAGTGGAATTGCAGGAACAAAATATCTGCCCTGCAATCCGAATATGTTTGAGGCACCAAGCGGACTGCTTAGATAAAATCCGGTTATTATCAGTCCGATTGTACCGAATCCTGCACAAAAAATGATGATTTTTTGTGTCAAGCTCATAACAACATCTTTCCTGCTGTCTAAAAATGCAACCGTTAATAGTACCAATCCATGAATAATCATAAAAAAAGTAGGAAGCAAGGTATAACTGTATCCGAATCTTCCTATTACTCCTCCCACCCAGTCTTTCCTTTGGAATAGGAAACTGTTCATGATGTTTTTAATATGATGAACCGGGCTGTCGAGCAATCTCCCGAAATCAGTTGCACTGCCATATACAAAATCCTTTATTCCGCCCGGAGGAGGCAACAGGTTTAAGCCGCCGATATATTTTCCCCATGTCCATCCCGGCAAAAAGTAAATTACAATAAAAAATACAGCAAATGACGGATACACATAAGCCAGCTTTTTTATACTGCCGAATTTTGCAGGAGGTACGAGGAAAATCAACAACGGAAATAAAATATAACCGTCTTTTGCAAAACGGTGAATTAAAGCTATCACACCGAATATTATCAAATCTTTAATCGTAATTTCACTTTTCTCAAAAGCATAGTATAATGCAAGTGCGATTAACAAAAAAGAAGTCGCGATATTTAGCGAATCATAAGTTATCGAAGCACCCTGGTACAATGCCATCGGTGTCAAAGCATAAATGAAAAATACAGATTTGAAAATCGGGGTAATTCTAATCGCAAAGAAAATAATTAGTAAATAAGCCAATAAGCTCCCCAATCTACCGAACCTCATCAGCCAAATCGGGTTGGAATTGATAACCTTACCTATTAAAATACCTGTAACCTGGGGGATATATGGCAATGGATTTCCGACAAGCTGTGGATTAGGATAGAACATTGTATCTTTGGGATAAAGCGGCAGTTTTGACGCTTCCTTTACTTTGTTCGAGCTGATTTTCGCACCCTGGTAAAATGGCAATCCCTGGAAACTTTGTGTTATTGCTACAAGATTCTTAGGCAGTGCCGTACCGCTCATATTATTCTTGTTAACAGGGTTGAATTGTCCTTCCGAAATCGAATAGCATGCATAAAAATGCCTGTCTTCATCATTGGTCTGGTAAGGTGGATTTATGAATACAAAAAGTATCCCGAATATCAGACCTAAAAGCAGAAAAAGATATTCGAATTTGACCTTTAAAACACTATTTGATTCAATCCTCTTAACCATCACAATTAGTAATCAAAAATTCATAATTCATTAATTTAAGTGTTATACAAAATAAGAATAAAAATTGAATTATTTAATTTTTAATTTCAATATACTAAGGAAGAAACTCGAAAATATTACCTGGAATCCGACTGATAACAATGTTATTGATGGTATGATGATTCTCATTGTCCTTGTAATTCCAAGACTTGAGAAATTTCCTTCCCCCATTAATGATATTGCATAGATGGTACCTGCTAAACCAAAAATTACAAGCAAGCCACCGAATCCAAGCATATATTCAACTTTAGCTAAATGTAAAAGCCGGTTTAACTGGGGATGTTGTGGAAGAAGTTTCTCCTGCATTGCATATACTTTCGTCAATATCGCAAAGGATACCGCCTGCAATCCGATTATCACTCCTCCGGCAGCATACAGCATTGTATGTATGTCGAGTGACAGCAGGGAACCCGGAATAAGTAGTATTCCAATAATAAATCCGAGAAGAATCAGAGTAAATCCCGGGTAAAGAAAGAGCCATTTCGGACTGTAAAGAAGCAAAAACCTTAAATGACGCCACCCATCTCTGAATGGTTTGAGATGTGGTGCTCTCGTTCTACCCGATGGAAGCATCTTTGTCGGGACCTCGATTGTCTTCAAATCGAATAGTGTAGCTTTAACAATCATCTCACTTGCAAACTCCATACCGGTAGTTCGCATATCTATCCTCTTGTATGCTTTTTTTGTAAAACCGCGAAGTCCGCAATGAAAGTCTTTTACTTTGCTTTTGAAAATCAACCTTCCCAAGCCGGACAGGAATGGATTGCCGATTCTTTTATTTAAAAATGACATAGCATTCGGTTCAATTCCACCCTTGAATCTATTACCTACTACTAATTGAAATCCTTCTCTCAGTTTATCCAGGAATGGCATAAGATTGTATAAATCGTGACTCCCGTCGGAATCACCCATTATGATATATTTACCCTGTGCAGCATTAATTCCCCCCATCAATGCCGAACCATAACCTTTTTCCTGCACGAAAACTACCCTCGCACCTTTTTCCGAAGCAATCTGCGGAGAACCGTCTGTACTGCCGTTGTCTGCAACAATTACTTCACCCGTTATATTATTTTGTTTCAAAAACATTAATGCTTTTTCGACACAGCCGCCAACAGTTTCAGCTTCGTTCAGGCATGGCAAAACGATGGAAAGTTCATATCGGATTTCGGTTTGATTCGCCAAATTTCATTCTCAATTTGTTTTCGATTACCCTGATTTCAATCAATCAAAAATACAAAATAGAAATGAAAGTTATTAAATATTTTGCCTTTCGGATAATTGTAATTCTGAACTTGGTTCAGAATCCATTGCCTAAATGTCTGAACAATGATTAATGTGATTGTAGTGATTACCCGTTTTTATAAGGGAATTAAGTAGATTTTCACATAAAACAATAAATTTTAAATTCAATTTGCTTGTATTTAAAACATTTAAAACTTAAATTCGACATTATCATTGATTAATGATTACATAATTTGAAATGAATAATACATTCTACAAAGTAATAATTGAACCACAACAGGAAGGCGGCTTCACTGCTTACGTACCCAAACTACCGGGATGTGTGAGCGAAGGTGAAACTTTTCAGGAAGCTCACGATAACATTCAAGAAGCATTAGAACTATATATACAGACAGCCAGGGAAAGAAATATCACAATATATGCCGATGATATTCATATTTCTGAGGTCTGTGTAAGTATATGAGCGGACTTCTGCCATCCCTGACCTCAAAAGAATTAATAAAGATACTTCAAAGTATTGGCTTTGAATTTTATCGCCAAACGGGAAGTCACAGAATATATGTTAAAGATAATTTGCAGGTAATTGTCCCTTTTCATAACAAAGATATTAAGAAAGGTACACTTTACCAGATTATAAAAGGAACCGGATTAAGCATTGATGAATTCAAAAAGTATCTTTAAATAAATTTCAAGACCAAATACTATTTTATGTGTCATTTAAGGAAACATAAAGGCACAAAATGAAAAAGTTAATAATTTTTATTCTTTTCACAATATCCGCTTTTGCCCAAGAGCAAGAGTGGTTTTGGCAAAATCCCTGGCCCCAAGGTAATAATTTATTTAGTATTGAAGTTATAGATTCGTTAACAATATTTGCTATCGGTGGTGAAGGAACAATAATTAAATCTTTAGATGAAGGAATAAGTTGGTCTTATCAAAAAAGTAACACTTATGAAGCATTAACTTCAGTATTCTTCCTAAGCAAAGAGAAAGGATGGATTTGTGGTAATAGAGGCACAATTTTAATTACAAATGATGGAGGGAACAATTGGGAACAACATGCTCCTGATAAAGACAGTACAGTGTTAGTTTCAATCTTTTTTATAGACGAAGAAGATGGTTGGGCTTGCGGATCTGACTACACTATATTGCATACAAAAGATGGAGGTAAAAATTGGGCAACTCAATCCAAATGGTTTGATGGTTTTTACATGTCTATATTTTTTATTGATAAGAATAATGGTTGGGTTGTTGGCGAATTTGGCTCAATACTTCATACGACAAATGGAGGTGATATTTGGACAAAACAGGAGAGTGGGGTTAGTGGCAATCTGGAGGAAGTTTATTTTACAGATGAAAGAAACGGTTGGGCAGTTGGACATGATTCATTTAATCCAGACCATGGTATAATGCTTCACACTAGGGATGGAGGTGAGAACTGGGAGTATCAACCTTATGAAAAAAACCTATCTTCTATATTTTTTTCTGATTCGTTACATGGATGGGCTTCTGGTTATTTTCAAATTCGAACTACAGATGGTGGAAAAACCTGGGAAAAAATATCAGACTATATTTATAGTAATAGAGTAAGATTTGGAGATAAAAATAATGGCTGGATTGTCGGTGATTATGGATATATATACAATAGCTCAGATGGTGGACTGAACTGGACAGAAAAATCCAGAGGAACCAGAAAAAGTCTTTATTCAGTATTTTTTACTGATTCATTAAACGGCTGGGCTGCAGGTGAAAATGGTATAATAGTTCATACAACTGATGGAGGGAGTAATTGGAATGAGCAATTTATTGATGTATTAAATAATGCAGAATTAGAATCAATTTATTTTCTTAAAGATAAACCAATTGGTTGGTGTATAGGTGAATATGGCACTATCAGTAAAACAACTGATTCAGGATTAAATTGGATTAAAAAAAATAGTGGAACATCAAAATGGCTATATGATATATTTTTTATTAATGACTATCAAGGTTGGACAGTAGGTGATTATGGTACGATATTGAAAACAACAGATGGTGGAAATAGTTGGATAAACCAATCAATAGATAAGGATACAGTACTATTAGAAATCAAATTTATTAATTCAACTACCGGTTTTATTTGTGGAGAAGATGGAATAATTTTAAAAACAGCAGATGGTGGCTTAACATGGAATCAAATAAACAGCGGAATATCATCTTGGTTATATTCAATATATTTTTTAGATGATAAAACAGGTTGGGTAGCAGGAGATAATGGTGTTTTGTTAAAAACTGAAGATGGGGGTATCAATTGGAATTTAAAATCATCTAATTCAACATCTAATTTTTTAAAAATATTTTTTTCTGATTCAAATACTGGTTGGTTAGTTGCAGCATATAATTCACATATATGGGAAACAACGAATGGTGGAGAAATTTGGAATGAATATTCGGTTGGGACATATAGCATTTTATCATCAATATTTTTCCCTGATTCAAAAAATGGATGGATAGTTGGAAATAATGGTATGATTCTATCAACAAGAAAAAGAAATTACACACTTGTTGAAGATTATCCAAAGCAAAATGAATATAAGGAATTAATAGTAAATGCCTATCCAAATCCTTTTAATGATATTATCACATTAGATATTATTGGAAATAACAAACCTGAAACAATAATCATATATGATTTATTCGGAAGAATTGTTCAAACAAAACAAACAGAATTTCTTGAATCACTCAAAACTCAGCATTTAACACTCAACACTGAGAACTTGCCTCCAGGCGTTTATTTTGTCAAACTCCAAAATTCACCAGGTACAAAAGTCATGATAAAGTTCGAGTAAGAATTTCTTCTTAAAAAATCTATTGTCTACAATTATTAATTGTGAATTGTTAATTGATTTTCTTCGGTCTTCCTCGCTTCTTACCCGGTGGCTTTGGAATAAGCAAGGGCTTCGATTCAGCCGATTGAAACAAATCGGCAATTGAATTAATATTTGACGGCTTTTTGCGTTCCAATGCCTTCGACACAAGTAAATCTGCAGTGTTTTCCACTACCCATTTAAAATTATCAGCGTGTAAAATTTCCTTATCTGAATTTGCCATTGGATTGAACAACTCAACAGCATATATTTCGTTGTCTCTCACGGCAAAATCCATTACGTTGAAATCGAGATTCAAGACACTGGAAAATTTAATTCCGGTTTCTGCAATTTTACTTTCCATTTCCGGATTGATTTTCCATTCCCCCGAGATATATCTTTGATTGAGCGGCTTTTCGGGATTGTAAAACATTACCCTGGCTCTATCACCAATGACAAAACACCTGTAGTATTCATCGTATTCTATGCTCTCCTGCAGCAGCGTATGTTTATTCCCTGTGAGGTCGTAAGCCGAAAAGAATTCCTGGGAATTATACACCTTGAACATATTTTGAAATGAATTCTGGTGATTTGGCTTAATGTAAGACGGGAATCCGACATAATAAAACACCTTATCCCAATCAATAGGATACTCAAGGTTTCTCATCGTCTCTGAATTTGTTCCGGGAGGATGTTCCTTGCAGGGCAGAACGGCTGTATTTGGAACTTTTATACCGATGGATGCTGAAAGCGAGAACAAAAAGAATTTATCGTCAAAGCAATCCCAAAATGGCGGATTAATGACTTTTACTCCGTTCAGTACCGCAAGCTTCAGGATTGAACGGTAAAAAGGCACTTCATTTGATACGCGGTCGAAAATGACATTGCAATTTGTTGCATCGTCGATTCTCGTTGCTCCGACTTTGAGAATTTCTGCGCTCAAATTCGGGATTTTACGATTGTTTATACTATCAATCACAGCCGGTGAAAAGGTCTGTTCGATTCCGAAAAGTAATCCGATTTTTTTCATATATGCTCCGTTGAATTAAACAGGATTTAATTAGTTGTCGTATTTTACAGAATTAACAAAAAATAAGAACTAAAACAAATAATATTAACTGTTATTTTAAAACTTTTTTAAAATTGTTAAGAAAGCATTTCCGATTTTTGCATTCAATATGATTTCATATCAAAATATATCGTTGAATTTTGAGGGCAGACAGATTTTTAGTAACTTAAGTTTTGAAGTTGTAAAAGGTCAGAAAGCCGCACTCAAAGGACGTTCAGGAAGTGGAAAGACTTCTCTGTTAAGCATGGCAATGGGTTTTTTAAAACCCGACAGCGGGAAAATAGTAATTGACGGTAAAGAAATAAACGGTCTTAATATAAAAATACTCAGAAAGCAGATGTGCTGGCTTCCTCAAAGCATTGCTGGGTTCAATTCCGAATCTGTTTCAGCAATGCTGCAACATCCATTTTCTTTCCATTATAATAAAAGGGAGCAACCCGGAGAATATGAAATCAGGAACTCTCTTATCACTTTAGGGCTTGATAAGGATTTATTAAATCAATCCCTTGATAAAGTTTCGGGCGGAGAGAAACAAAGATTGGGAATAATCATTTGCAAGATGTTAAAAAGGAAAATTATTTTGCTCGATGAACCGACATCTGCATTGGATAAGGAATCTCTTAATCTGGTAGTAGAATATATTATGAAAGTTCCTGAACTGACGGTTCTTTCGGCATCCCACGATGAAGAATGGCTGAAATATTGTAATAATATAATTGAATTGTAAATTAATATTAAAGTGAGTTATAATAATATATTGAAAATTTCCAATTTCAAACGAATAAGAGGTTTGTATCTTATTGCTAATTATTTATTTAGGGGTATAATTACAGTAAATATATATTTTGAAAATATTTTAAAATAGAAAATTCATTGAAAATTTAAAATTAAAAATTTAAAATTCTTTAATGTTATGGGTGCATCTGACATAAGCTGGCTGAATTTGTTATTGGGGTCATTGATACTGTTGATTCCGGTCGGAGTTCTGCTCTATTACAAAACAGGTCTGACGAAAGCAATGTTGCTCGCTTTCGGAAGAATGGCATTGCAGCTATTTCTTGTCGGCTTGTATTTGATGTACATATTCAAATTAAATTCTCTCATAATCAATTTTCTGTGGCTTATGCTGATGATTTTTGCGGCTTCTTTGTCGATAATAAAGAGGAGTGAAATCAGCATAAGCAGGTTTTTTGTCCCTGTGTTGATGGGTGTTCTTGCGGATGTCGTAGTTAATTTCGCAGTATTTATTTTCATCATATCAGGTAAAGAAAACTTTTTCAATGCGCGGTATTTCATTCCGCTTTCGGGTATGATTATAGGCAACTGTTTGAACAGCGGGATAATAGGTATTCGCTCATTTTACGGAAGTTTATCAAAAAATGAAGAGAAATATAAATATTATCTTATGTGCGGTGCAACGAGAAATGAGGCATTGTTCCCTTTCATGACAGAGGCAATGAAGGACGCATTCAGTCCGACGATTGCTTCTACAGCTACAATAGGGTTGATATGGCTCCCGGGGATGATGACGGGACAAATACTCGGCGGAACAAATCCGATTATTTCAATAAAATACCAGATTGTAATCATCATTGCAATATTTGTCGGAAGTGTTTTGACTGTAGCAGTCAGCTTGAACTTATCCGAACGGTTTGCTTTCGATGAATATGATTTGCTTAAGAATGATGTGAAGGTAATAAGAAAAAATGGGAAAAAATTGTAGGGGTTCAAAAATTTGAACCCCCAACATTATTCGATAAAAGTTTAATTCACGAGCAATTTAACAGATTTAATAATTCTGCCGTTTGTCAATTTGATAAAATATAATCCCGTGGGAAATTTCGATGCATCCAGGATTTTAGTATGATAGCCGGATTCGAGAGATTGATTGAATACCTCATAAATTTCATGTCCCATTGAATTGAAAATTTTCATCGAATAAAACCCGGATTCGGTAATGTCAAATGAAATATTAACAATTCCTTTTGCAGGATTCGGATTAATTCTGAAATCAGTTTTATTAGCTGTGAATTCATCTACTCCGATATTCGGGTCAATGTATGCCTTTACTCTTCCTTCCGATACGGGTGTCAAAGTTGATAATAGGGTAACATAATCTAAAACTGCCTTGAATTCTGAGGTATCATGAGTAACAAGGTTTGTCAATGGCGATTTCAACATACCTGAAAACAGGGCTGCGACATACTCGTTCGTTACTATTTTATAGGTAGCACTTGATTGTACGGGCTCTCCTTTAACCTTTACCGAATCAATAATCAGCCGGTCAGTAGAATCATGATTGGTATAATAAGCATATTCTAATCCTGAACACTGCACAAGCAATTCATCATCAAGGGCGATGTCTTTCAAAACTATTTGCAAGCCCACGAGCAGTTGAACTCCCGTCAGATCGAATGTTACAAGCATATAATGCTGAGCAATGTTCTCTCCGCTAAATCCATAGCCAATCATCCTGAAAACATCATTAGCCACAATGGGACCAGTATACAGTTGTTGTGCAGTCGAACCACATGGTTCGATTGCAATATCGGCACCCGGTATTGTGGCGAGAAAGGCATCAGTTACAAGATTACCAACCGGTGTATCCTTGAATCCCTCATCCGATAAGCTGCCACTTTTTTCCCATAAAACATCTTCTGCTGATGCAACTTGTTGTGAGAAGCAATTCATCTGGAATGAATTGTTTGCATCTTCTTCGAGACTATCAATAAAGTGCTTCATATCAGGGTCTTCTTCGATATTTTCATCAATATTAACATAATCATAAACCAATTTCTCTACTTTATTACTATCAAAAGTAATATCAACTCTACCCATAGTCCTGTAAAATGCTCCGGATTGAACGTAATAAGTGACTTTTCCCGAATGGTCGAACATTTTGGGATTTGTAAGCAACTCATGGTCATGTCCGCCGATTATCAGGTCAATACCTTCGACGTTTTGTGCAATTTGACTATCATAAAATTTACCGCAATGTGAAAGGCAGATAATTATATTGCAGTTTAAAGATTTGAGGTAGGAGACCATTTCAGTTGCAACAGAATCAACATTTTCCATTACTAAATTTTTCTGCGAATAGAAATTCGTTTTCGGAGTAGTTAAACCAAAAACACCAATATTTACTGCCCCGTTTACAAATGTTCCAACTAAACCTACTATACTGTCTAATCCAGCAATATCTTCACTTGCTCCATTAATGTTTGCACATAAAACAGGGAAGTCTCTCCAACCAAGCTGAGTGGATACACTTAAAATGCTATTTAATGCTACTGACTTCAAATCAAACTCATGATTGCCGAGTACCATAGCGTCAACTCCGAGCATCTGCAAAGCATTCAGTTCTCTTAATCCGTTTGTGGTGTTGAACATAATATCACCGATAAATGAGTCCCCGCCATGCAAAAGCAATGTCATCCTTGACGGGTCTTCATCTCTTACTTGTTTTACAAAGGTCGCAACTCTTGCAATACCTCCATTTGAGCCTTTCAAATCAGGTGTACGCGGCCCGCCCGGGCTCATATTATTGTGTGTGTCTGTCAGAAACAGTATTGTTACATCTTCAGAAAATATTCTGAAGGAGGAAACAAGAAAAAAGCAAAGGACAAGTACAAGAAACTTCTTCATAACAAACTCCAAAATTTGTGAGAAAAATGAATGAATGAATTTATTTTTAAACAACTCATTTCTCAATATTTAAAAGTCACGGTTTAAAAGCCATGAGTAAATCTACAACGTCGGAGAAAGTATAATATAAAATACCAAATCAATTTAAGAAAATAGTATTATTTATTTTTATTTTCCTTATAATAATTTATTAATCCGTTTGTCGAACTGTCGTGTATTGTAATCTCATTATCAGAATCAAGCTCAGGTAATATCTTTTTCGCAAGCTGTTTACCAAGTTCAACTCCCCACTGGTCGAATGAATTAATATCCCAAATAGCTCCCTGGACAAAAACCTTATGTTCATACATAGCGATTAGCGAACCGAGTGTTTCGGGATTCAGCTTTTTTAACAAAATCGTATTTGAAGGAATATTTCCGGGAAAAATTTTATGTCCAATTATTTTATTTATATCTCTTTCTTTGATTCCGCTCATGGTCAATTCAGCTTTGACTTCAACTTCCGTTTTGCCTTTCATCAATGCTTCGCTTTGAGCAAACAAATTTGAAAGGAGAATTCTACGCTGTTCTTCATTTCCGCAATCGGTAAATAGAGGAGCAATGAAATCAACCGGGATTATTTGCGTCCCTTGATGAATAAGCTGGAAAAACGAGTGTTGTGCATTTGTTCCGGGCACACCCCAAACTACAGGTCCCGTTGAATATTCAACTAATTCCCCAAACTTATCTACTCTTTTACCGTTGCTTTCCATATCGAGTTGCTGTAAAAATTCCGGGAACATTCTCAGGTTTTGATAATACGGAATTACTGCATGGGTTTTTGCATTGAAGAAATTGACATACCAGATTCCGAGCAAAGCCATGATGACAGGTATATTTTCCTCATAGGGAGCATTGCGAAAATGCATGTCCATCTCGTAAGCACCTTGAAGGAGCATTTCAAAATTATCGAAGCCGATATATAATGCAATTGACAAACCGATTGCCGACCATAACGAATACCTTCCACCAACCCAGTCCCAGAATTCAAACATATTTTTCGGATTAATTCCGAATTGCTTCACTGCTTCTGTGTTTGTCGAAAGTGCAATAAAATGCAAGGCAATATCACTTTCTTTTTTTCCATCTGTACTCAAAAACCACTTCTTTGCAGTATTTGCATTTGTCATAGTCTCCTGTGTTGTGAATGTCTTGGAAGCAATCAAAAATAAGGTTGTTTCAGGATTTAGTTGTTTCAGTGTTTCTGCAATATCGCATCCATCAATATTGGAAACAAAATGAACTGAGATTCCGGGTTTTGCGTACGGTTTCAATGCCTCGCATATCATTGCCGGACCCAGATGTGAGCCACCAATGCCAATATTTACGATATGTGAAATTGGCATCCCGGTACAACCCTTCCATTTCCCGGTATGCACATCACCCACAAATTTTTTCATCTTTTTCAGGACTGCTTTTATATCAGTCATAATATCTCTACCTTCAATAATAACTTCATCTATTGAACGGTTTCTCAGTGCCGTATGGAGCACAGCCCTGTTTTCAGTAGTATTGATTTTCTCACCTGTGAACATTGCCTTGATTTTTTCCTTAAGCTTTCTGTGTTCTGCAAGGCGGACAAGTAGTTTAAAAGCAATGTTATCAAGCCGGTTTTTTGAGAAGTCAAAAAGAATGTCATTAAATTTAATGTGAAACTTATCAAATCTTTCTTTGTCTTTTTCGAAAAGGGTTTTCAGATGAACATTAGAAATGCTGTCATAATGCTCCTGCAGAGCGCCCCATTCATCCGATTCAGTTAATGTAAACATAAATTCATTATACAAAAATTATAATTTGAAAATTTAATCAACATCTATTCATCCCTTCTCCCGGTAGGAGGAGTGCCAGGGTTGAGATTTATATAAATATATAACCACAATTTAAAATTCAAATTTTATAATTCAAAATATCTATCCAATTTCCAATTCCTTTTCAGAATTGTGAATTATCAATTGACGACGTCCAGCTTCTCAATTCCCCTGATTCCTTTCACTGTAAATAAATTTGTGAAAAGAGAATCGAGGTAAGTTTTGTCAGGCAGATTCAGCAGGAAAATGCCTTCGAAAACAGAATTTTCAGTCGAAATATTTATTCTTTGTATATTTATTTGTCCGATTACTTTTGTTATGTCGTGAAGCATCTGCGGCCTGTCTTCTGCAGTAATTCTCAGCTTCACGTCGTATTTTGAAATTTCCTCTTGTGGTTCAGTAATAATCTCAACGGGATGGTCTTTGAAATACTGATGAAGCTTAACGATTGCTTTATGTGTAACAACGTAATTCTGCCATTCGGGACTCGGCACAGTATTAGGAGAGGAAAGAAGTTCAATCTGGTCATTGTTGCTCAATTCATAATCAAGATTTTTTATTTCACCGTTAACCTTAGCAGAAATGCATTTGATGGCAATATCATCCGATACAGCAAAGGCAAGGTCAATTGGACATGAACCGATTGGAAGAATATATGATTCGCCGTCTTTGATGTGAACGACAATCTCATCAACATAGAGATTCATTCGAATCGAACCCCAGATTTTTTGTATTGCATCCTCATCATTTTCCACGATAATATCCTGCATCCACTTTACCCATTCTGCAACATCCTGCTTTTCGAGATTTAGCGGTTTCCTGTGTCTCAATGTATTAAAATCAGCAGCAATTCCCTCTACTGCGATTTTATCCATTTCTTCGGTTCTAATAACCACCTCGACAAGCTTTCTTCCCGGACCGAGATGAGTGGAATGTAGTGCCCTGTATAAATTGATTTTAGGTCTTGCGATGAAATCATCTAATGAACTGACAGGACCGAAAACATTCGCTATTATACCATAGGTACGGTAGCACTGGCTGTAATCATTTGTATTGAGGGTTACCACAATCGAATAAAAATTGTCAATGTCTTTTAATTGCCTGCCTTCCTCGATCATTTTATAAATTTCGTAAACATGCTTATGTTCGATTGTAACAATATGATTGATTCTGTTCTCGCTGAGCTTGAGTGTTATTTGCTTGAGGAAATTTCTTATATAATCAACAAATTGTTTGCCTTTGAGCTCGAGAGATTTCCTTATAATATCGAAATATGCAGGGTCGATGAAATAAAGGGAAAGGTCTTCGAGGTCACGTCTTATTTTGGTTAGTCCCAATCGCTGAGCAAAGGGAGTATAAAAATTCAGTGTTTCATAAGCGATTGCTTTCCTCTTTTTTTCATCAAGCGAACTTAATGTTTTCATATTATCCAATCTGTCAGCCAGCTTAATTATAATGGCTCTCACATCTTCGACAAGTGCAAGGAAGAGCTTGCTGTAAGTTGCCGTTTTATCCATTTGGCGTGTTTTTGTGCCTTTTATTTTCGTCAAGCCGTCAACGATTCGTGCAATCTCAACACCGAATTTTTCTCTTATTAATTCAGTCGTTACTTCTTCGACATCCTCGACAGTATCATGAAGTAATGATGCAATGGTTGCTTCGGTTTCCCTGATTCCGAAATCCTTTATTAACATCAAAGCTACTTTCAGAGGATGAGTGTAGTAGGGTTCACCTGATTCCCTTGTAACATTTTTATGTTTGTCGAAACAGAAGTAGAAACCACGTGTAATTAGTTCAATATCAGGATTTTCGATATATTTTATACAATTTGTCAACAGTATATTCAGGTCATTGCATTTGTCAATTCCAAACGGCTGTGCGTCTTCGAGAGGCAAAGCGTAAACCTTTTCTATCGGAATTTCTTCCGCTGCTATTTTATTTTTGTCATTCATAATAATAAAAATATATCACACTGAGTCAACCGAAGTGTGCTTACCATATTATTTCCAAAACCCGAATAAACCTGTTATTTTTTCAAATAATATTATTAATTTAAACAAAAAAAATTATATTCACAATTTATTATTAATTATGAAACGAAGGTCTTTTATATCAACAGTGGCAGTTGCATCAACAATTCCGCTATTCAAACCGGTATTTGTGAACGCTTTAAGCAAGAGTGATTTCATCCGTCCTAAAGCATTGAAACGAGGAGATACAATCGGGATTATCGCTCCGGCTACGGCAGTCACAGACCCTGACCAAATAGGCAAAGCAATCGAGGCACTTAATTATTTCGGATTGAATTATAAAATCGAAAAAAATGTTTTGAAGGGAGAAGGATATAAAACCCGAACAACAGAAAAACGTCTCGACGACCTTCATTTTATGTTCGAAGACAAAGAAATATCCGGTGTGTTCTGCCTGCGTGGCGGTTATGGCTCAGCACAGCTACTGGATAAAATTGATTATGATTTAATAAAAAAAAATCCGAAAGTTTTCATTGGATACAGCGATATCACAGCAATGCATCTCGCAATTAATAAATTTTCAGGATTAATTACATTCCACGGTCCGGTTCTTCTTTCAGGTTTTTCCAACTATACTGCCGATTATTTCAGTAAAGCATTGTTTAATACAAATCCAATCGGAAAAATTGTGAATCCCGAATCAAAAAGCGGGATCCGTCTTGTCCATCCCACACGGACAATCAAACCGGGTAAAGCAACGGGAAAGCTTATCGGAGGTAATCTCTCAATCATTTGCTCTTTGATGGGTACACCTTACGAAATAGATACAAAAGATAAAATTCTCTTCATCGAAGATGTAGGCGAAGAGCCGTACAGAATTGACAGGATGCTGACCCAGCTTAGATTAGCAGGAAAATTAAATACTGCCGCAGGGATAATTTTCGGGGAATGTAATGAATGTAATTCCGATGGACTTAATCCATCTCACATTTGGGATTATTCTCTCGGTGAAGTCCTCGATAATATTTTTAAAAATCTTAATATCCCGGTATTCTATGGCTTGACATTCGGTCACACGAGCGACCAGATTACATTACCGGTAGGTGTTGATGCGGAGATAGATGCAGATGAGCGAACTCTGAATATTATTGAAGCAGGAGTGATTTAACTAAATCCCCCAATAAACTGTTAGCCCTGCAGAAAAAGACCACCTCCTCCATTCGGAAGATTTTGCGAGATTGAATATCGGTATCCCGATGCTGATGTTTGGTGTGGCATACAAGCCCAAACCGTAAGTTAAATCATATCCTAACCGGATTTTGGGCTGAAGAAAAATACTGTTGAGTTCCGATATTCTACCGGTTGATAGGATTCTCTCATAAGATGGAGGATTTGTAGGAAATTGTGGTGCATCTTTATCACCGACAATTTTCTCTTTATGCACAGCATTATTATCAAGAAGAAATCCGAATTGAATACTGCCACCAATATGAAAATGTGAATCAACCAAACGGTATTTTATTCCCGGTTCAATCAAAAGATAGGCAATCTTTGAAGTGAACTCATATTCAGTTAATAACACTCCCCCATTTTCTCTTGGCAATGGGTCTGCCTTAACAGTGAATTTTCCCGGTGAATAATTATAAATGGCTGAAAAGGTAATTGCTGTCAACCCATCCAACCAGTACTCTCCTGCTAAACCTGCAGTGTAACCTTCCCCCTGACCTGTTTTATAAGCTCCGCAATGACAAGTATCTTCTTCCAAATCCAGACTTCCATTGTGTATCAGGTGATTGAACTCACCGGTCAAACCAAAGAACAATACAGGTGATTCAAATGGCATTCGTGCAGAGTACTGCCAGTCAAATCCTTGTGCATTAATTAATGCACAGGAAGAAATAAAAGTCAATATATAAAATATTATTTTCATCCTATTTTGTCAGCACCACCTTCTTAATCTGCCTGAATAATCCAGCTTGCATTTCGAAATAATAGACACCCGGTGACATTTCATTTGTGGGATAAGTCAATTGATATGTCCCCTCCGGAAGTTTAGAATCAATCAGCTTTTCAACAAGTTCCCCATAAGAATCATACAGATTAATTTTTATTTCAGTCGAAAAAGCCATTTCATATTCAAATTGAATTTTATCAAATGCAGGATTGGGATAAATATCTTCAAATCTGAATTTCTTTGTTGTGTATGGAATCGCTTTCAAGCTTAATCCACAGATTGAATCAAGAGTGAATTTCCCATTGGTTGTATTTGGTGTTAGCACCTTTGAGCATGGTCCATTTCCAAACCTGGGGTCAGCAAAAGCAATCGGTGTTGATACTTTATCCCCTAAATAAGTATTGAATTTTAGAAGTATCAGAGTATCACTTTGCTCAAAGAAACCTAATCCGGTCTTTTCAATATATATGCTCAACCTTGATGAAGAACTATCAGGTTTAATAATAATTAGAGCTGCACTTTCAGATGCAGTTCCGGTTTTCTCATAATCATAATACCGAAGTAATGAAGCATCATAAGTAAGAGTATCGTTGAATGTCCTTGCTGTATTAATATTTCTCTTATCAACAATTATAGGAATTGAAATCAAACGCCCTGGTTTTGCTGTAACATTTGGAATGAATAATCGTGTTGCTTGTGGTCTAACACTCGATGCTTTAACAATTAATTTTAGTGTATCCTTTGGAGAACGGACATCTTTTGATATGATAAATAATGTATCTGAATAATCCCCAAGTTCAGTAGCATTAAAAACAATCTGCATAGTTCTTTGAGAATATGCAGCTATTGTGTCAATCGGGTTCGGAACAGTAAAAGGCGGGTCAATTATCGGGTCTTGTATATGTAAAGTTGTATTGCCTAAATTATTCAATTGTAATGAAAATGTTCCGGATGTCGGGAAATCAAAACACCATACTACATTTCCGAAATTAAGTGTTTCTTGTGCAACAGAAATCTCGGGTTCAATACCTTTCCCTCTGAGATAAATTACTTCATTCAAACCTTCTGCCGGAATACCCTTAATTTTTCTGCTTGCAATGTCGCTGTTCAGAATATACCTGGATATAAAAGTTCCTCTTTGTTTCGGACTGAATTTAATTCTAAATGTATCAGTTTTATTTGTATCGAGATGAAAAGGAAGTTCTTTGATTTTTTGAGTCAACGTAAAAACAGAATCCTCTACATTTTTATTGTTCCATACTGTTTGCGATACAGTGCCGAATTTGAGATTGCCATTGTTTTTCAAAACAGCATAGGCATCTTTTGTGCTATCGACCCAAACTTCACCGATATCAAGTGTGTCACCATTATCCAGGGTGTCTCTATGAATATTTACATTTGAAGAATAGAGTGCCATGTGCTGTTTTACACCGATTCCATGTAACTTTATAACTGCAGAATCAATAGTGTTAGGATATTGAATAGGATGGGGGTGATAGCTTAATGTATAAATCGCACTGTCTCCACCCAAATCTTTTGGATTATATGATATTTCCCAATTCCTCACATTTTTGCTATAAATTTCATAAGGTAGTATATCGCCTTTAATCTCAAATTCCGGATTTGGACTTAAATATCTCAATTCCTGAGTATCAATCCGAAGAGAATCACTCCAAACATTTTTTACCTGCCATGTCCATGACACCTCAACCGGTGGGTTAATATAAACCGAATCGAAATCCCAGTCATTCTCATATCCATCAATGTAGTGAGTGGTTTTTCGTGCAATTAGAAGGAAAACTTTAAAAACAGTTAATTGTGATGAATCCGGGTTTTCCTGTATCCTTGCATCAAACAATCCGAGCTTTAATAAAACATATTTTTTGCCGGATGGGCTTGTGTCGGATGGAGTAAATGTCATTTTTATTTCTTGTTCTTTTCCTACATCTAATAAATATGGAAGCTGGGATTCAAAGGGGGATTTAAACTCAGTATAATCATTTTGATGATTTAGATAAAACGGGTCTTTTCCTCTATAATATGATGGGTCAGAAGTACCAATTTTTAAAACAGAATCGCCTGTATTCCTTAAAATAAAAGTTTCGGATAAAGAATCACCGACAAGACAAATACCATAATCAACAATGCTGTCTTGAATAAATTCAGGAGGTCTAATTTCTCCCCTCAATTCAGCCGGCAATTTGCAAGGCATCATTAAAATAATTGAGATGCCAGCAAAAATCAAAAATAGTCTAATTTTTAACATTCAGTATTATTTATTTACATTATAAATATTTAAATTAAGGAAACATACGATTTATTCAAATACTTATTTGCGGTTCTATAAATATAAAAAATCACAATTTCTGCCCTATATAACACTATAATTGTATAATTTGCGTCAAAAGTGCTACTACAATTAAAAAATTTTAAATCGGAGGATTTTTTTATGAAATACTTAATACTGAGCATTTTGCTTTTGAGTTTCATTTTGTCAAACAGTACAAATGCACAACCCAAACTTGAAATTGTAGGTGGAGACACTTACAATTGGAATAAAGTAAAACCTAAAGAATCACCATTGAATGCCAAAATCCAGCTTAAAAATGCAGGCACAGACACATTGGTAATTTCAAACGTAAAGCCGGGTTGCGGATGCACAACTGCACCATTGGACAAGTCGAAACTGGGACCAAATGAAGTTGGTACGTTAGATGTTAAATTAAATATTTCCAACAGACCCGGAGCAGTCACTAAAACAATATCCATTAGTTCCAATGACCCAAAAACTCCTAATTCAACCCTGTTTCTCAAAGCTGAAGTACAGGTTGACATTGAAGTCAGTCCTCAATATTTCACATTTAACGACATGAAAGTAGGACAGGAATCAGTAACTAAAGTTAAAATCATAAATCATTCTAAAGAAAATGTCACTTTTTCAGATTTTAACAGTACACCTGACTATGTCTCATATAATATCAGCAAGAGCTTTGTTTTGAAGCCAAACGAGGAAATGGAAATAATCGAAAGAGCCAAGCCGACTCAAAAAGGATATTTTTCATCTACACTGAAAATGAAAACATCACATCCGGATTTTAAGGAATTAATTATCAGCGGATATGGGCCTGTTGCGGAATCACCGATTTTCAATAATTCAGGAAAATAACTAATCGTTAAAAGAGAAATTAAATTTCTGTTACAAGACAATTATATAAATATTGATAGTATTAGGCATTGACCCGGGGTCTGTAATTTGCGGCTATGGCGTAATCGAAAAGAAGAAAAATTCTTTGCATGTCATAGAGTATGGTGTTATAAAAGCCAAGAAAGCCCACAATGAATTACCTAATCGCCTGAAAGAAATTTACCAGCGGCTTCTGAAAGTTATCGAAAGGACTAAACCGGAAGTCGCTGCATTCGAATCAACTTTTTATTCAAAAAATGTACAATCACTTCTGAAACTTGCACATGCGAGAGCATCGGCAATGCTCGCAGTCGCTATGAATGATACTAAAATTTCCGAATATAGTCCCCGAGAAATCAAGAAATCCGTTACAGGAAAGGGCTCCGCATCAAAAGAGCAGGTTCAGTTCATGGTTAAAACGCTGCTCAATATAAAAGAGACTCCTGAATTTTATGATGTAACGGATGCACTTGCAGTTGCAATATGCCATTGCCTGAAATCGGAATTACCCACAAAACAATCAGCAAGCTGGGAAGAATTCATTAAAAAGAATCCGGAAAGAATTGCAAGTGTTTAGGATATAAATTGCAGAGATGCTTGCGAAGCGTCAATTCCTTTCGGAATTAAAATAATCTCCTCTTTCTTTTTTTTCAATTACAATAGTAATAAATTTGAATTTAGTTAAACTCAATATTAATTATTATTCGATATTTATTATGGTGATTTTATGAAAAGAGTTATTACGATAAAAAAGCAAGAATGCATATCACCTTTGCTATTTATTATTATTCTTTTTGCATTTATTTATGTATCATTTGCTCAAACTGACTTAACACAATTAGAAACAAGATTGAAGAATCACATTACATATCTTGCATCCGATTCGCTCCAGGGGAGGTTTGCAGGAAAACCCGGCAACGAGCTTGCTATGAACTATATAAAGGAACATTTCAAGGAATATGGCGCAACTGTAGTTGCCGGTTCATATTTTCAAAGCTTCCCTTTTGTAGCAGGTTTAAAACTCGATGACAACAATAACAGTATGGAAGTATCGATTCTCGTCGAAAAGATGGGTATCCCAACAGAAATGCTGAAACCGACAAAAAGGAAATGGGAGCTTTACAAAGACTGGAAACCGATGAGATTCAGCCAAAACGGAACAGTTGCGGGTGAGATTGCATTCGTCGGCTATGGGATTACATCCAAAGAATTGAATTATGATGATTATGCCGGAATCGATGTCAAGAATAAAATAGTAATAATTTTATCCGATTCTGCAGAAGGTCAGTGCTTAATCAAAGAATTCAAACCTTATGCTGAATTGAGCTATAAAGTTAATAATGCACGGGAGCATGGTGCCTCAGGAATAATTTTCATAAAAACACTGAGCGATTCTGCAAACACTTATTATAAATTCTACCCGGACAAAATGTTTAAAAATTCAGGTGTTATCGCCATCCAGGGTAATCGCACACAAATAGCAAAGCTATTTCCACACGAAAAACCGATGTTAGACCTCGAAAAGAAAATTAATAAAGAGAAAATTCCACAGAGTTTCATATTACCAAAAGTTACACTTTCGATTACAGTGAATATTTCGGAAGATATAAAACAGATAAACAATGTACTCGGAATGGTGAAAGGCACAGACCCTAATTTATCGGATGAATTCTTTATAGTCGGTGCCCACTTCGACCATCTCGGTTGGGGTGAAATAAATTCTTTTTACAAAGGTAAGACACCTCAAATCCATCATGGTGCAGATGACAATGCATCAGGTGTATCTGCTTTGCTTGAATTATCATCAATTATTAAAGAACACCCGTTGAGAAGAAGTGTCTTGTTTATTTCATTTAATGCAGAAGAATTGGGGCTGCAGGGTTCGGCATATTATGTAAAAAATCCTATCATCCCACTTGAAAAGACAGATTTCATGCTGAATATGGATATGATTGGCAGGATGAAGGATAATCGCCTGAACCTGATGGGGACCGGCTCATCCACAAGATTTTCAAACATTGCAGATTCACTTGCAATTACTGATTCTATTAAAATTATAAAAGTAACCGAAGCTTACGGACCAAGCGACCACGCTTCGTTTTATTCAAAAAACATTCCTGTTATGATGATGTTCACGGACCTTCATCTCGATTATCACAGACCTACTGATGAAGTTGACAAAATTAATTTCGAAGGTCTTGCCCGACTGACGCTATTTGCTGAGCATGTGCTTCGTGCAGTTGATTCTTATGATACAAAGCCAGATTACCAGGTAATCAAATCAGCAGATACATCAGCTGCTCCAAAGGAGAGAGGATATGGTAAAGTGTGGTTTGGAGTTGTTCCTGATTTCGAGGAGAATCCAAAAGGATTGAAAATCACAGGAACTGCAGGCGGAAGTCCTGCACAAAAAGCAGGTTTGCAGAACGGAGATATAATCACCAGATTCGGTGATAAAACCGTAAAGAATTTATATGACCTTACTTACTGCCTGAAAGAATATAATCCCGGGGATGTTGTTGATATTTATATAATACGCAATGATAAAGAAATGAAATTAAAGTGCACACTTGAATCGCGAAAATAAATACAAGAAGAATTGTGAAAATAGTAAAAGAGTCGTTTCAAATCGTAAATTCAATTAATGAAATTATCAGGGGTGATATACGGTTTCCTGATGAAAAGGAAAAAATACCATGCATTGTATTATTGCACGGATTCCAGGGATTCAAGGACTGGGGCTTTCTGCCTTATATATCAGAAAAGCTCGCCGAATCAGGTGCTGTTACGATGTGCATAAATTTTTCTCTTAACGGCATGGGAATAAGAACAGATATTGCCGAATTTCCGGATAAATTTGCACGTATGACTGTTACCCGGGAACTCGATGATGCTCATTTAGTAATCAAAAGTTTTGTTGAAGGTGAAATTTTAGATACTGAGTTTGTCAATAATATCTGGAATGGAGAAATTTATTTATTAGGGATGTCTCTCGGCGGAGGTATCTCAATTTTAACGGCAAAACAGAATAAAAATATAAATAAAATTGCATTATGGGCTTCTATTTCAAAATTTGACAGATATACTATTCGTCAAAAGAAAGAATGGGAAAGTAAGGGATTTATCGAATTTACAAATTCTGTTACAAAACAGGTAATGAAACTGAATTATTCATATATCGATGACATAATAAAACATGGAAATGAATTTTCTTTGACCGATGCAATTTCCGAATTGAGAATTCCTGTTTTAATTTTGCATGGGGCTAAGGATGTAAGTGTTCCCTTGAAAGAAGCTGAAATGCTCGTCGAAGCTTCTCCTTACGGTATGAGTGAATTTCATTTGATTGAAAAAACAGGTCATACATTCGGGGTCACTCATCCTTTCGTCAAAACAACCAATGCATTGGAACAAGCATTGGAAAAAACAATTATTTTTTTTGGATTAAAATGAAAAATACATTTTTATATATTGGTACATTAATATTTTTAGTCGGATGTGAGTTATTCGTAATAGGAACAGCACCGAAGAAAATCAAGCCGGTCGAAGTCAATCAGAAATCTCCAATCGGAACTATTTATTTATTCAAGCTTGAATTGGACAGTAATAACATTCCTGCTGCAACAAAAATTCTTGCTACACCCAAAGGAACTCAATACCTCGCAATCGAAAAGCTGGATTTATACGATGAAGTCGAACGTCTCGGAAGATTGCTCTCAAACAAACCGATTACTTATATCAAGGCAGATTCATTAACTCAATCAAGTTATAAAGTGTCGGTAGAATTCGATTACATTCACAAGATGCAGTTTACAACATATAAAATAGATGATGCGTGGTTCATCACAGAATATACTGAGTGATGAATTTATATAAATTTATTTCTTTATCAATTGTGAAATAAAAAGTGTTAACACAAAGCCAAGAATTTACTCAGAGTATGCTATAAGTTTTAATTAAATTTCAGGAGAATTATTATGAAATCTTCCGGTTATTTACTTGTCATAACATTAATATTACTGATGAATATTTTAAATTGCAGTAGTGAAAAAAAACAAATTGACTTTATGGATAAAACAATATTAAATTTACCTGCACCAAATTTAAAAAGCAATGTCTCAATCGAGGAGGCATTGCAGCAAAGACGTTCCGTTAGAGAGTATTCGGATGAACCACTGACACTTCAGCAAATATCACAACTATTATGGGCAGCTTACGGCATCACCCGACATGCTGTTAATGGACCCGATTTTATCCGCGGCGGTTTCCGCACAACACCATCTGCGGGTGCATTATATCCGCTTGAGTTCTACATTATCGTTGGAAATGTCGAGGAAATTGAACCTGGAATTTACAAATACAATTCTGAAAAACATGAATTATCCCTTTGTCTCAAGGGCGACAAAAGAGATGATTTATGTCATGCTGCTCAATTGCAGGAAATGTTCGAAAAGGCACCGGTTACAATTGTTATAACAGCAGTGTTCTCAAGAACAACAGGTAAATACGGAGCAAGAGGCAGGGAGCATTATGTCTGGCTCGAAGCAGGACATTCGGCACAAAATATCTGCCTGCAATGTGTTTCACTTGGACTTGGCACCTGCACAGTCGGTGCATACTCTGATTCTGATGTTTTCAAAGTTTTAAAACTGCCATCAGAAGAAGAACCTATATATCTTTTACCTGTAGGTAATAAGAAATAATTTCAATTACCTGTTTCGATGAATTTTACAGCTCTGTCGAGTATATCATCTTTGCCATTAATAAGTGATTCTATTTTTTGATTTGCCTCAATATCAGGAATAATCTGTTTCCTGTTAATTTCCTTTCCATTGGGAGCAATACCGATTAGCCCTGTCATCGTAAAGTAATAATCTCCCGGAAGACGGAAACCAATTACCTCGGAAGCCATCCCTGCAGTTGGATTACCGATGATATTTCCTATGCCATAATGCCTTGCTAATACGAGTAATGCTTCGGAGTTACCATAAGTTCTTCCATCCGCTACGAATGTTATATTATATTTATTGCCATAACCCTTAGGAGAAATCTTTTTCTCGATAACCTGGTATGAAACCACATCATGGTCAGGTTTCGTGAAAACAGGCAGATGCCAGCTAATTGCATTTACTGATTGATTTAGAAACCTTCCCAGAAATGCAGGTGAAAGAGATGAGAATCCTCTAATATCGAATATCACTCCTTTACCTTTTAACAAATTGTTTATATTTTTAGTGAATAAATCGTCATTTATTCTTGTAAGGTCAATATAAAAAACATCCTTTTTCAGTTCTGCAATTGCAGGCAGCTTCGTTTCTATTGTTTCAGACAATAACATATCTCTTATAAATTCCTGTTCAAAAGGAGGACCTGATTGAGATTTGATTTTTAAAAGTACTTTTGAATTTTTTGTTCCAGCCCTCAATTCAGCCAGTCCTCTGCTTATTCTCCATTCTTTATTTTCTCCGCAATACAAAAGGTCCATATCCCTGATAACTTGTTCCACAGGTTTCCCATCAATGTCAGTAACAATATCACCGGGAAACACATAAGGTTTATTTCCGAAAACCTTATAAATAACAAGCTTACTGTCGATATATTTCCAAAGGAATGGCAATCCGTAATCAGTTTTTTCAAAATCAACCCAAACCCTTGTTTGGTCATCATTCATTTCGGTAGTCATCATTTTCAATGTTGTAAGAAACTCATCTTTGTTCTTATCAATTGCAGCTTTCTTCAGAAATTTTTCAAGTGTTTTGTCGCTGACTTCATTCGTCCCGTCATAAACAGAAAAATGCCTGAAAGTATTCCAAAGCATCGAAACGATAGCCAATCTCGATGTTCTGTCATCGCCATTATATACGAAATTCGCTTTTTTCGTTGTTTTTATTTTCAGAACATTTTTTGGGTGAGGTAACGAACCTAATGTATCCGCAAAACAAGTTAATGGCATCGCAAACCCGATTTTATCCGTGAGCTTCCCGTTCAATACTTCTCCCGGTCTCGGCAATTTGATTCTTGTAATTTCATCCGAATAAATTAAAAGAGATTTTACACCTGATTTTTTTTCATTTTTAACAACTATTGCCTCGTACCCTGCATCTTCCGAAGGTAAATTAAAAAACCAACCGTTTACAATTCTTCCCGTATCCGAATCCTCGAAACCACTGTTACGCGGTTCTGTTTCTTTTAGGACTTTGTCTTTATCAATAATAGAAATCCTTGCATCGTCGAACCATGCTTTGCCTTCACCAATCAATACCAAGCCAATGCGTATTGCTTCAGCATTCTGAGGGACATCCGCTTCAATGCTGTACTTATCCCAACTGTTTTTTGTTATAGGATTGTCGTACATCGTACCAACATACAGAACATCATTTTCCCCCTTGTCTATTCTGATTGCAAGATGGACTTGACCAGATGGCGGTAAAACATCTGCTTTCACATACGCATTAAAGCTTACACGCTTACCTTTGTACGGCTCAGCATTCACAACCTGGAAAACCGAACCTTCCTTTTCTCTCATCGGAGCATACACATTGACAACATCACTCCCCAAAATAGTAGCGTTCGATTCTATGTCGGGTCCCTTGTGTCTCCTTGCAATTGCCAGTTTAGGTATGGCATTCTTCGGCGCAGTCAGGTCTTTTTTGGGTTTTATCTTCGATGAATAATTTATTTCCAAATCTGGTGCAATAGAAGAGTAAATGCTATTAAGTTTTTCAATCAATTTAGCTTCGGATGATTCATTTTCAATGTAATCGATCCCGTTCAAAAGGAATTCCTCCCAATCGGTTGTCAGAGCCAATTCACCTGGATAAAAATACCTTATATAACCGTACATCTTGACAAAAGCCATTATATTTTCCAATCCTTTTTCGCTCAAAGGCGAGGGAGGCAAATTAACCTGGTTGACAGAATCAATAATTTCGAGAGAACAATCGTCAATCCACGCTTTGCCGTTTCCAATCAACATCAATCCATAATTGATAACTTCGGCGTTTTTATCAATTCTACCGGTAATTTCATAATAATCCCAATTGTTGATTACGACAGGATGAAGCTCTCCCAAATCTTCGAATCCGGGGCAATTGTCAGGGAGGTGGGCTCTCATCCAAAGTTGAGCCGAACCCCTTGGACCAGCAATTTCCGCCCTAACCGCCGCTCTGAACCTAATCATTTTACCTCTATACGGTCTTGCATCAATTGTCTGCATGACAGACCCGAGAACATCGAGTGAATCACTGAAATGCTTAAGCAAAAAGCATTTGTTCCCGCTTTTCGGCATTTCATCAGAAATCTCAGCATCATATCCGCTTTTAACTGAAAATCCGGGGATTACCCAGCCAAGAGGTAAAGTCCCGGGTGACCCTTCCTCGAAATCGAGATTATAAGGATGGAGCAGCATCTGAACTTGCTCTGCCCTCAATAATGAAGTTGTTATAAAAAATATCAGTACAAATAAAATTATGCTATACTTCACCAAACGCTCCTGTTTTAAATAAAAATGATTTTTCCGATTTGCAAAACCGAATAATATAGTGACACATAAAACCAAAGAATGTTTCAAAAATAATTACTTCCCAATAATAAGATTAGATTAATTCTTAATATTTGTTCAATTAAAAAATATTGGAAAAATATTATATCTATTAATTGGTATTAAGCGATTATTCAGTATTACAGTCAAAAGGTATCCTTAGTTCATGTTTGTCCGAATTTATTTGCTTAAGAAGGTAGTTATAATATGAAATTACAATGCTATCACTAACTTGTTAAATTGAAAAAATAGTACTCATTCCATGGGTTCATTAGAAAATAATAAAAGTGATTGTGAATTCAGTCAATCCTGATTTAAAACTATTAATTTTGATGAATTAGAAACCAATCCGACACTTAACCTAAAATAAGGAACAGGATTTTTATTCTCTTCCATAATATAAAACAATTATAAAAATCACAAATAGAATATTTGTCAATTTTGTGTAAATATTATTAATCAGATACATTGCAATAATCAATTCTTTTATTTTGCTTTTGATTCAGATATATTTCCAATAAAATCCGGATTCATCTTTGATAAAATAATTAATCCAAAAAAAATAGGAATGAACAATCTTAGTTCAATCCATCTTCCTCCAATTAAAAACGTTATAAAATAAGGAGTATTTAATATTAAAAAAGTTCTCATAAGCTTTTGATTAATACTACCGACAGTATTTTTAATTAACAAATAGATAAATCCGGTTCCAAAAATCAGGACAGGTAAACTCTTATATACAACCTTCGGAGTAAAATTATTTTGAATTCCTTCAATCCATCCGTGTTCAAATCCGAAATATATTCTTAATAATAGGTATGTAAGTATAAAGCATAAGATGGGTACGATTAGATTTTTTATATTATCCTTTAAATTTCCGACTGTAATGAAAAAAGCAGCATAAAAAGCTAATGAGACATAAGAAACTTCCCTGTTCAATGTCGATAAAATCAAGACAAAACAAAATATTAATAAATATATGTTCTTTTTTTGTTCTAAAAAGAACAAAGTGAGAATTACCGATAAAATTAAAAATGTGTAGCCGGAAATATCATAAGGAACAAATACATACTGGGAGATATACATTAATAAATTAATATTCAGGAAACTTATTAATTTATCATAATTATTTAAGTATTCCAGGAATTTGAAATTAAATAGCAGCATATATACCAACAGAGCAAACATAATGGAAAAAAAAGTATTCAGAACGAAATAGGCAGCATAAAAATTATTAGTTCCTTCGGTATCCAAAACCTTTAAAAAATCCTTCGGTTCTGATTCTGCAATATTTTTATTTATAATTTTATGCAATTCAAGAAGCATATACTTACTCAGTATCCTGTATTTGTATATACCATGGTCATATTGCCTCGAGAAGCTGCTTTCCGAAAATACATAATGAGTGTAATGAGTAGAAAAACAAAAATAAATAATAACATTCATTGTTATCGGAAGTACAATGCAGAGCAGGAAGATTTCAAGGATTCTGTTCATTATTAATCGCTACAAGTAACTATTAAAAAAAATTATTATATAAATAAATATTAAACTATCATAACCGGAAGTGATTTATTTATATTACCTCTAAAACAGATAAATATTATTAAGAAAACTGCTCAAAAACCGGCAGTGTGAATTTTTAAAATAATATAATATTCTTGTTTATTTCAATTTACGAAAAAAAAGTATTTATTTCTGTTATTACAAATCTGAAATATCAAGATAAATAGCATTATATTTTTGGTCCAGATATTGAATAATAATATTATTTAAATAATATGATTTATCGAATTTAATCCGGCTGTATGAATATTGAATACTGATATGCTTTGCAATAAAATCAATTATTTCATTTTTTATTTCTTGTGCTAAAAACTTGAACACACCTTTTGTGCTTATGCTAAATCCAAGGGTAGAACCAATGGATTTATTAAATGAGCGAGGCATTGCATATCTTCCGAAAGAAATATCGGCAGTTTCAAATACTGAGAACTTGACGCCATGCCTGTTGATTGCACTCGTCGATGTATTCTTGAGTAATATGACATTATCCAAAAAATTTATGTTACCAAGTGGTGAAGATTTGTAATCTGACATATAAATTGTATCCGCTTGATTAATCTTTTCGACATTTTCAACTAATAAGTCATTCGCCTCGGAAGTCCAGTCAATCTGGATAAGTTTAAAATCAGTTTCTTTATATTTGTAATCAATTCCGGCTCTTAATCCATATCCAAGTCTTGCTGTTCTTGCTATCGGATCACCATGTATCGTATTACTTGTTTTATAAACCATATCGCCTCCCCAGTTTGCAAAGGTATAACCTGCAGATGCTGAAAAAGAAAAATTCAAATTTTCTCCCAAATTCATTTTTGTTATTATTGGTACCTCTGCCAAAATTCCAAGGTCAAAAGCGTCAGCATTCCCTTTCATTGATTCACTATCATAAGGATATAGTCCAGGAATTTTTGGCACCTCAGACCATATTAATTTATAAGAAATACCACCTGATAATTTTATTAAATAATTAAATCCGAAACCAAGAGAAAATGTGGCAGATTTTTCATAAGGATGTACGGTACCTGATACTTGTCCACTTTCATGTGTTCTTGTAAATTCCCCATAATCTATCCCCTGATACAAAAACCCCACTCCCACACTTAGCGGAAAGCCACCTAACAATTTTGAAAAATCATATCCTCCGTTTATTGCATAATTATCAAATAATATTTTTGTATTAGTTGCTGATAAATTAACCGATGAAGGATAAATCCCAAACGAAATATTCGTGTTTGTATCTCTCAAACCCAATTGAGCGGGATTGTAGAAAAAATTATACGGGTCATCAATTGGAATTGCAGTTCCGGCGCCTCCCATTCCTGTTACTACTGGAGATGGGCTGTACAAAAGAAAATCAGCTTCAACGCCTTGAGCATTCAGATTTGAAATTGATATGAATAAAATTGAAAAGAAAACAAAAAGAATTTGTTCGCTTTTCAGAAATGATTTCTTTTTCATTAGGCACTCCACACATTGTTAAGAAATTCATCAGGAAGTTTTTTTGTCCTGATTTTTTAATTAATGTGGTGTAAATATTGCAATAATCCTCTTAAAATAATCCCTTGAATTCTTGATTAAATTATTTATATCAAAACAATTTTTTTCTTCTTAACAATGCCTTAATATGATATGACAATTTCAAATGCAAAGTATTTTATTCTAATATTTATCCCATACTTTATCTGCTTCGCTGTTCCAATCTTCGGCAAGTGAACTTTCAGCCATCAGATATGAATAATTTCTTTTTACTTTCTTTGTTTTTACTTTATCCCAATCGAAAACTTCACCCTTTTCTATTTCTTATTAGCCATTTTTAATTTATTTTATCAACTTCTTATTTCTAAGTATTTCCTTTATTTGTTTTTCGTTTTCCATAAATATTAATTAAAATATCCAACATTTTTCTTTATTAAACTTCTAATAACTAATTTTGTTTTTCAAAATTATTATAATAAATAAATTATTAATGCCGAAAATCACGGTTCACGAATATAAAGAAAATAACAGGGATGAATGGGAGGATTTCGTCTTGAAATCCAACAATGGAACTATGTTCCACAATCAAGCTTTCCTTGATTACCACGAATCCGGAAAATTCAATTTCCATCACCTTATGTTTCGCCACGGTGATGAACTTATTGCTGTCTTACCGGGAGGTCTGCAGGAAAACGGAACTATTTACTGGTCGCCGACAGGTGCAAGTTATGGTTCGTTCGTAACAAAAGATATTCCATTTTCTCTTGCATTGGAAATTGTTGACTGTTTTCTCGATTATGGACGGGAACAAAATTACCGTGAACTATATCTTATCCCGCCACCTTTGATTTACAGCCATGTATACAATCAGCACATCGAATATGCGATGTTATATCGTAAAGCAGATTTCGAATTGCATTATATCTCTCACGCTGTGGCTCTTACGAAAGGGAACTATTTTCTAAACATAGATGCTAAAGCCAGGAGAATTATAAGAAAAATTATTCGCGAAGATAATATCAGAGTCGTCGAAAGTACCGACTATGAAGAATTCTATCCTATACTCGTAAAGAATAAAGCAAAGTTTGGAGTAAAGCCAACTCATTCACTTAAGGATTTATATAAACTTCAGGAATTGATGCCTCAAAACCTAAAATTATTTTTAGCATATTATGAAGATAAGCCAATAGCAGGTTCACTTTTATTCTTAGCAAATAAAAAAGTAGCCCTTTGTTTTTATATTATGCTACTTTATGAATACAATCATCTTCATCCTGCATTCATTGTTCAGAACGAATCAATCCGTTGGGCACAGGACAATGGTTATGAATGGTTCGATATAGGTGTATCCCAGGATACAACTGCAGAAGACCCGATGACTCCCGCTCAAACGCTGATTTATTTCAAGGAACGTTTCAATGCACGCGGGATACTCCGCAGTACTTATCATTTCAAATTACGTGATTAGGATTATGCTCGAAGGAAATAAAATATTTGATGTCTGTTTCATTTCAATAACAGAAATCAGCAATGATGCGAGAACACTGAATATGGCTCGCACACTTGTAAAAAATGGTTATTCCGTTTGTATTATTGCATACGGTAATCAGAATGATTCGGAAAAATTATCAAATGAAAATATAATTTTATTTCCTGTTGAAAATAAAAACTTCGCAAGAGCTCTGAATAGAATAACAAATTTTAACAAAGAAGCAAAGTATTACTTTGATATAGCATCGGCAAAAAATTATATAGCAGAGGATTTATATTCACTTAGAATAGCTGTAAAATTAAAAAAAATTATCGGTGGAAAACTATTATACGATTCACGTGAAATTTACTCGGCATTGGGACCACTATCGGGAAAACCAATTAAGCAACATTTAATAACTACCTTCGAAAGACATCATATCAAACATGTTAACAAATTCATTGTAACCGGTTCGCTCGATGAGGAGTATTTGAGAAAACATTTCAAAAAGGAAAAACCTTTTTCAATTATAATGAATCTTCCACCTTACAGGGATAGAATTCAATCGAATTTATTAAGAGAAAAATATTCATTCACTGCTGATAAAAAAATTCTGATTTATCAGGGTGAACTTCTTCGGGGAAGGGGTATAATTCCAGTAATTAAAACATTAAAATATTTCGAAGAAGCAGTTTTTTGTATTCTTGGACAAGGTCCATTACGCGAAGAAATTATTAATGAATCTATTAAATGCAAAGTAAATGAAAGAGTGATCTTATGCGGTTCAGTTCCTTATGATGAACTGCATGATTGGACATCCTCTGCAGATATCGGTGTTTCATTCATCGAACCTATTTCATTTTCCTATCAGCTTGCTTTACCGAACAAACTTTTTGAATACTGCATGGCTCGTATTCCATCATTAGTCAGCGATTTACCTGCAATGAAAAAAATTATGGATGAATATCAAATTGGAATTGCTATTTCACCTGATTCTTCTTCTGAACAAATAGCTGAAGCATTAAAAATACTATGTGATGGTGCTAACAAAGAGATATACTCAAAAAATTGTGAATCTGCCTGCCACACACTAAACTTCGAAGCACAGAAAGACAAAATATTATCACTGGTGAGCGGCTGATGTATTTCTGGATTTTCATTCAACAGCTAATAGCTTCGGGTACACACATCGTTGTTAAAGGACTGACCGAAACAATATCACCTACTGTCATTCTTTTACTCAGGTCATTCATAGCTGCGTTGTTTTATGTGATATGGATTTTCTTTCGTGAAAAGAATGTTATCAGACTCGAGAAAAAAGATATCTGGCTCGCAATGTTACTTGGGATATTGAACATACCGATAAATCAATACTTCTTCTTTGTCGGCGTACATTTTTCAACTGCACCAAATGCGGGACTGGCTTATGCTTTGACTCCGGCATTCGTCCTTGTCATTGCAATAATTTTTCTCAAGGAGAGCAGTAACTGGAAGAAAATATCAGGGGTTGTCATCGCTTTCATAGGTGCCGCCATCATCCTGCTGGAAAAAGGATTAGAGCTATCTTCCGAACATTTCATCGGTAATATTTTTCTACTTCTTGCGAGCTTTTCGTGGGCATTGTACACTGTTATCGGACGTAATTTCTCCCGTAAGTACGGAGCTGTTTATTCAACTGCAGTTACTATGTTTTCCGGTTTCATTTTCTATTTCCCGATATTTCTTTTTACAGAAGAGCCCATTCATATAATACAATTAGGAGCAATGGACTGGGCAGGAATCCTTTATCTCGGGTTACTAACCTCAGGCGTTGGGTATTTGATTTGGTTCTATGCACTCAAGAAAATGGAAGCCAGCAAGCTCGCAATATTCAATAATCTTCAGCCGGTTTTCACTACAATCCTGGCGATGATTTTTCTTCATCATCAGTTGACTATCCCCTTCCTCGCAGGCGGTGTGCTGATTATCGGTGGTGTGGTACTGACTCAGAGAGGGTGATTGAAATCTAAGTTAAACTCTCAAGGTCTGCAAGGTCTTTTGTTCGTCCCATTGCTTTTTTATTTATTTTAAAACTCTCGATATCAATAAATGATATTTTTACATCATCATCTGAAATTTCATTTCTTTTGGAATAGCATTCGTCAAATTCCAAGCCAGTGACAGAAGTCAATACATCAATTCGGTATGGAGGAAAACCAAATTGAAAAACTTTATCTTTTTCCTGAAAATCCTTTTCGGTTAATTGGAGCGAAGAAAAACCAAAATCATTTAGAACCTTTATCATCTTTTTAGAATTATCAATTGTCGGATTAATCCAAAAGTCAATATCCCCGGTGTAGCGTGGCGAACCATGAAATGCTAAAGCATAGCCACCTACTACGAGATATTCAACTTTGTGAAAGTTCAACAATTCGGCAAACTCTCTGAAATCCTTGTTTAGATTCATCTTCGCTAATCACTTGTTGACGTAATATTTCAACTGCTTCGATTCTTTTTATTGCCGGCTGGGCGAGCCAGTATTCATTGTCCTTGGGCTCTTTGCCCAAAGAGTATGCCTTTACTGATATTTTGTCCATTTTTGATTGCTCATTCATTTCAACTGTAAATTACTATTATTTTATTTAAAATTATTGAAAAAATCAGAGCTTACTCCCTAGCACCACATTCCACTTTCTGACAGTCCATTCAACTATCAATCCGTTTTTTACGTAAGGGTCATTCTTTGCGAATTCTTTTGCTACTGCAGGGCTTTCGCCTTTGAAGATGAGGACTGCTGAATCAACGGGCTCCTCTAAGGCACCTCCTAAGACAAGCTCTCCTCTTTTGACAAATTCAGCGGCATAGTTGAGATGCTGGTCGCGGAACTGAGCTCGCATTGCAACATAGTTGTCAACTGTTTTATAGTTTAGGACGTAGTACATTTTTCTTTTTCCTTGTTTATCGAATCATTGCAAATATAATGGAAATATTGTCTTTAGTCTGTAGAAGATGAATTTAAAATTTGAAATTTGAAATTTTAAAATGAATTATCAATGTTCAAATTTGAAATTATAAAGATTGTTAAAATACATGCATCCCAATTCGACAGCACGGAACAGGCAGTATGAAAAAGTATACAAATAGGGAAAATGTCCTGTTTTGTCCGGTTTTGTCCTATTTTTTTTAATTTTTAGATTGCTTATTAGAAATGTGATTGATTTGCAAGGAGTTATATATTACGAATACGGAATATTTGTCCTATTCTGTCCGTTTTTGTCTCATTCTGTCCTATTGATGTCCTGTTGGATGAGACAAAATGGACAGTATAAATTAATACTGAATTCTGAATTGTGGATATATAATTAAAATTTTCAATTTTCAATTTTCAATTTTCAGTTGTCCCAGCGGCGACTTATGCAGCCCGACATTGTTTGGCAAAGAACATATATAACCTCACCCTAAATCCCTCTCCAATAGGCGAGGGACTTACTACATGGAAAGCAAAGATAAGGATGTGGGAGTGATATGTCAAGAAAAGGATTTTAAAAGGATTTTAAAATGGATTGGAAAATTTTAGTATTACTTTTTAACCTTTTTAATTATTTGTTTTTCATCTAAATCGAGTCTTCTTTGAACTTTCTTTATATCTTCAGAAGGTGGTAAAGCTTCCGGATGGACTCCTCTTTCGAGGAGTATTTTTCTTACAGCTAAATTATTTTCAATATGTTCTTTAGAAATTGAAGCTTCATAATGTAAATCTTTTTCGACTACATTATGACTGGTTAGTTCAGTTGCAAAATCTTTTGCTTTTATAGATAATATCGGGAGGAAATCTGCAAGCGGCCTTTTGTCAGGTATCCCGAGTTTTCTTTTCATATCAGAGGTTGTATTACCTCTAAATAAAGTTTCATCTCCTTTTGACCTGATTTTTGCAAAACCTTTATCATCTACACCACGTTCGTAAATGATTCCGGAAAGTTTTTTTTCTGACCTGGATAACTTTTCCCTTGCTGAGACTCTTGCAACATCAAGCAAACGTTTTTCAATAATTTCTTGTTTACGTGTTTGAACAGCAAAATAAGTCTGAGCAAATGCAATTTCATTTTTGGATGAATCTCCATTTTGAGCAATCAGATAGCAAGCATATCTTGTCAGAGCAATGTCGTCCAACTGTCTTTGAGCACCGGAGCCGATTTCAACCATTTTGTTGACTTCAACAAAATGGTCATTAACAGATTCACCGGCATTTGCACAGGCAGATTTAGCTTTATCAATTACTTTAAGAAAATTTCTTCTATCAGTATATGAAAGTATTACCTGAAGTTCACGGCCGCTCCAACATTCGACATTACCAAAAGTATAGCAGGCATTTTCGAATTTATTGAAAAGCTCAGATATTAGTTCTTTTTTCATAATAATTCATCTGAATTTATTAATAACTTAATAAAATATTTGTTTTTATTAAAATGGAATTTTGTAATGAAGCAAAGACGCAAGGAGACCTCAAAGTACACTGAGTTAATTCACAAAGAACACAAGTTACACACCCCATAATCCCCTATTCTTAGAGGGGAAAATTTTGGTTATATGGAGTCAAAAGTGGACATTTTTGTTCATTTCCGACATTTTTCACAAGGTTTTGTTTGTGTACAGTTTGTCATAGCTCATACGGGAAATTAATTTTGAATGTTGAGTTTTGAATGCTGAATTGTGTATATATTTAATTAATAATCCCTACCGGGCAATTCGTGAATTGCCCCTACATTTACCCATTATGAGATAATCAAAGAACAAGCGGGACAAAGATAAGGATGTGGGAGTGATATGTCAAGAAAAGGATTTTAAAATGGTTTGGCATATATGTCAGAACTATGATTTGTGTGATTAATATGATTGAGATGATTTTGATTAATCCTCCATTTAAATGTGGGGGTTGGGATATGGCTATGGGTCTTGATTTCCTCCCCATGTTATAGCATGGGATTACTCTTACGCATAAAGGCAGAGCCAGTTGCCTCAAAATAATATTTGGTAATTAGACAATAATATATTAAGTTTTTGCAGAATTTATTGTTAGAAAATGAATTAACATATTTTTATTGAAATATATGTCAATTTATCAATAAAGAAATATGCAAATAATTCAATTAATTCAACTGTATTTAAATTATATCAAAAAAACTATTTGTTCTTTTCCTAATCTTGTTCTAAGAGACTAATATCGCAAAAAGGTGAAATTATAAAATAGATTAATTTCAAGAAAATATACAAAAGGAAAAAAACATGAGAACAAAAATTATCATTTTAACCATTATGATAATAATACTTTCTGTATTTCCATGCCTCGCTTCGGATAACATCTATTGGTATATGGGAGGGAATCAAACAAATGCTTTTGTATTTAATTATGGCATTCAAATTTATGGTGAAAAAAATAGAATATATACTTCTAGTCGGGATGCTAATTCAAATACAGTAATTACAAGGGTATTTGATTTACAAACTCAAAATTTTATTGAAGCATATAATGACATTTACCATCAATTTTTTATATTATCACCGGGTGGAAAATATTATATGTTGGGGAATGGGAATGTTTACGATATTGATACAGGGGATTCCCTTTATAATTTTTTTAGTGTAAGTAAAAATTACAATCACGAACCGTTTAATTTTGCAATATCATCAAATGAAAAATATATTTTTGAAGAGCTTTCCTTAGATACCACTTATATGTATGAACTTCAAAATGGTAATTATATAATGATGCTGACAGCTTTTAGTGATGATATGGCAAATAAGATTGATTCAAATGCCAATCGATGTACAATTGATGATTACGGCAGGTTTCAGAAATACAATTTAGTAAATGGGGAAAAATATATAGATACTGTTTTGTATCCCGATGCAGTTATAAACCCATATAGCGGGGACAGTTCTTATTTCAGTGGTGATTGGGAATTGTCTAACAGTGAAAATTTTCTGTTAGTAAATAATTATCTTGTTAATAATTTAAAAGTTTATGATTTAAGAGTTAATAAAGTAATATTTGATTATAATTATAAAGATTCAACAGACTATGGTGAACGTGTCAGTAATAATTTTGCATTTTCCTTAGATGAATCATGTATTATTAATTGGCTTACCACCGGGAAAAATCAAATTGAATCTCCTGTACTATTCATAAGTATGAAAACAGGAGATACCGTTAAAATAATTAAATCTATCACATACTTGCCTCCTGTTGGGTTTGGAGGATTCGGAAGGCAATATATTGCAGGTATAAGTCACGATAACAGGTACCTTTATATTACCGGTACTGATGAAAAAATTTATGATTTTTATGACCTTGAAAAACAAGAAGAGCACCCTGTAATTTGCAATTCGGGAGAAATTCTTAAAACAGCATTTTCACATGATAATAAAACTTTGTTTGTATATGAGTTAACTGATGGAGGTACCAGGATTCAGACATACGATGTAACTTTAAAAAAGCGTATTTGGTTATCTCCTCTTATAAGTTATGATTACAACCAATATGAGAAGATTTATTATCCCTTTGCGATGTCATCGAATGACAAATATATTGCTATATCCACAGATTATTATGCAATTTATTTAATTCCACCTTTAGAATACTCTAATAATGATGAATTTATAGGTTTTACAGATAATAACGCTCCAATAACCTGTCTTGCTTTTTCGGATGATGAAAAATACCTTGCAAGTGGAAACACAAAAGGAATAATTTTTGTTTGGGATATAGAGAAAAAAAATATTGTGCAAAACATTGCAACAAATCTCGAAGAGATATTTATTATAAAATTTACAGGCGATGATGAAATCAGGATTGTTACTGCAGATGGCGAGCAAGTTTATAGCATTTCTACAGGGAAACAAATTAATAAATTTACTAACCCTTTATATCTTAATTTATCAAAATTTGACTACTATGGATATTCCAATTTTCCTGTTAGCTATTCTAATGACGGTAACTATTGTGCTTACGGCTATGCAAAAAATGGTGTGAATGTTTATAATACAATTTCAAATGATACTTTGGGTTTGTTTGACACAGGTGAAGTGCTGATGGTTGCCTTTTCCGATGACAATAAATATTTAGCTACTTCCTATAAGAATGAGAATTATATCAAGATATGGGATTTTCAAAATAAAAAAGAAGTTGCAAGGTATGATTACGACCCGTTTCTTAGATTATATGAACAATCCTATCAAGATACTATATGGGCGCCATTGGATGCACTTACATTTTCACATGATGGGAAATATGTCTTAGGAGGCAACTACGACGGTTCGGTAATTATCTGGGAGAACACTTATGCCGGTGTTGATGATAAAAGTGATTTGGAAAATGCCGATTTTGAAATCTATCCTAATCCTGCTTCTTCCTCTTTCAGGTTGAAGTATGAATCAAAGAGCTATTCAAAAATACAGATCTCAATTTTTGATATGCTTGGTAATGAAGTATTCAAAACCATTGAAGATTGTAATATCGGAATGAATGAAAAATTAATTGACTGCTACAATCTCGAAACAGGATATTATATAATCCGGCTTAAGCAAAACGGCAAAGTAGAAGCAAAGCCGGTGATGATTTTAAAATAATTAAGAATTAGTTCATAAAAAAATAAAATTGGTGAAAGCATGAAAAAAATAGTACTTTTTCTATTGATTGTCTTTTCCCGGATTGCTTACTCTCAGTGGGAGCCATGCAATAATGGATTTTATGGTGGTTCAATTGAAATAATGGTTGCCGATGGAAATTATGTTTTTGCCTGGTTATTTGACGCTGGTATTTATTATTCCTCTAATTCCGGTTCTAACTGGACAAAAATGAATACAAGTTTTTCATATAGTGATAAATGGACCGGGTGTAGTGAAGATGTAATGTATTTAAACGGCAATAAACTTTTTGTTGGCGTGGATAAAATTATTTATTTAACTACTGACTATGGCAATACTTGGGTTGAAAAGGAATCTGGTATCATATCTCAGCCAATTTACGCTTTAGCCGGATATGGAAATTATATTTTTGTAGGTACCAGAAAAGGTTTATTTGTATCATCAGATAACGGTGATAATTGGCAAGAAAAAGATTCAGGAATAACAAATAAATATTGTGAATATATAACTGTTTCAGGCAATAATATTTATACAGCGACTTCGGATGCAATATATTTATCAACTGACAATGGCGATAATTGGATTAAGCAATCTAAGAATATTTCAAACAGTGGATGTATTGCCGCGGATAGTAATAATGTGTATTTGAGTTCGTATTATAATGGCATATTTATTTCCAATGATTACGGCAAAACCTGGGTGCAACATAATTCGGGATTAACAAAAAATTGTTTTATATCTATATGTATATTCAATAAAAATATTTATGCCGGTATCAATGGTGGAGGAATTATTGTCTCTACAGATAATGGTAATACATGGTTAGAGAAAAATTCAGGATTGACAAGTAATTCTCCACTATGTTTTGCTTCATACGGAGATAAACTTTATGTCGGAACCCTCGGAGGAGGTGTTTTCCTCACAACAGATAATGGTGATAGCTGGACTCAAATGAATAATGATTTAGAATGCAGCACTATTTATGGTATTACTGCTATCGGTAAAAATTTATTTGCAGGAACGAATGATAATGGTATGTTCGTGTCAACGGATAACGGAAATAGCTGGGCTAAAAAAAATTCAGGATTGACAAGTCCTAATATTTGGTGCACTGCAAATATTGGTAATGAGGTATTAATTGGTACAGGAAATGGATTATTTATGTCAACAGATAACGGCAATAGCTGGCTCGAAAAGGATTCCGGTTTTACAGGTTATTCTACTCATTTCATAGCTGTAACCGGAAATAAAATTTATGCCGCTACGGATAGTAACTTATTTTTGTCAACTAATAACGGCGAAAGCTGGATTCTGCAAAATTCAAGAGTACCCCAAAATTGGATTGATTGTTTAGCTGTCAGTGACAGTAATGTTTTTCTCGGTGTATATGGAGTAGGTTTATTAATTTACTCAGTCAATAAGGATAGATGGACAAGTCCAAGCTCGGGAATGGATGCAGGGCTTATCAAGAACATAGCCATAACAGGAAATAATATAATCGTAGTTGAAACTTATGATGGTATTTTCAGTTCGAATGATAATGGAAAAAATTGGATTTTTATAAATAGTGATTTTGTTTACGATTATCTTTCTATTATTAATTGTTTTTATACTTATAAAGATTATATTATTGCCGGAACTGAAAAAGGATTTTATGTTTCTAATGATGATGCCAATACCTGGTTCCCCAAAAATATCGGATTGGTTAATACAGATATCTTGTCTATATCGAATAATGACGATTATTTTTTTGTTGGTACCGTCGGTGGTGGAATGTATAGAGCAAAAATAAACGACATTATCATTACTAATGTAAATGATATTAATACCCAAAATAATTTATTGGCAATTTATCCAAATCCGGCAAATGATTTCGTTGTGATAAACACTCCACCTGACGTTAATAACAAGATTATTCAAATCTATAATATATTTGGTATAAAGGTTTTGGAAAAAGAAGTTCAGCAAGTAATAAACAATCTATATATAGAATCTCTACCTGAAGGTGTATATTATATAAGAATGGGTGCTCAAACAAGGATGTTTGTAAAGGAATAATTATTTGGTTTGATTCTTTTTTGATGTTTTTACTGTGCTAATCAATAGTTTTATTAGTTCATCAATATCTTCTTTTAAGCTGTTATATTCTTTTTCTTTCAGGTATTGAGTGTCTTTCAGAAGTGAGAGCCAGTAATCAGTTTCGTTTGCTTCTTTTAATGCAATGCTCATTTTTGAGGTGAAATCTGCTTTGCTCTGTGCGTATTCTGCTTCCCTGTTTAATGCACCGATTGCCGTCCCACATCTTAAAATCTGCTTACTAAGTACCATTTCTTTTTTCTCTTTATAAAGGTATTGTTGAAGATTAACGATTCTTTTGGCAAATTCATAGCTTTTATTTTTCAGTGCACTTTCCATAGTTTATAATTTAATAATTATATCCGAAATTATCCACTATTCACTATTTGTTATTCACTAATAAAAAAACCCGGCAACTATCTACTCTCCCACACGGGAATCCGAGCAGTACCATCGACGCAACAAGGCTTAACTTCTCTGTTCGGAATGGGAAGAGGTGTTTCCCTTGCGCAATTGTCACCGGGTAATTCTTTTATAAAGTTTTGAATGTTGAGTTTTGAATTTTGAATGAAATTTGATAATTCATAATTCACAATTCACAATTAATAATTAATAATGAATTTTTCAATTCTCAATTTTCAATTATTTTCTGTTTATCAGGTATTAATGGGAAAAGCGACACTATAAATTTTGAATGTTGAATGTTGAATGAATTATCAATTCTCAATTTTCAATTGTTGTAATGCTAAGTCATGAAGAAGTCACGCGACTTTAATGGGCGTCGGTAGAACAACCTAAAAAAATTAAACGGTAAGTCCTCGGACTATTAGTACTTCTCCGCTGCGTGTATTACTACACTTCCACGTAAAGCCTATCAACCAGGTCATCTACCTGGGTCCTTACTAATTGGGACAACTAATCTTGGGATAGGTTTCGCGCTTGAGATGCTTTCAGCGCTTATCCTTTCAGGACATGGCTACTCTGCAATGCTGCTGGCGCAACAACAGATACACCGTAGGTCCTGGCGTCACGGTCCTCTCGTACTAATGACGGGGTCCCTCAATTGTCCTACGCCCGCACAGGATAGGGACCGAACTGTCTCACGACGTTCTGAACCCAGCTCACGTACCGCTTTAATTGGCGAACAGCCAAACCCTTGGGACCTTCTCCAGCCCCAGGATGCGATGAGCCGACATCGAGGTGCCAAACCTTCCCGTCGATATGAACTCTTGGGGAAGATCAGCCTGTTATCCCCGGCGTACCTTTTATCCTTTGAGCGACGGCCCTTCCACACAGTGCCGCCGGATCACTAAGACCTGCTTTCGCACCTGCTCGACCTGTATGTCTCGCAGTTAAGCTACCTTATGCCCTTGCGCTCTAAGCACGATTACCAACCGTGCTGAGGTAACCTTTGTAAGCCTCCGTTACGATTTAGGAGGCGACCGCCCCAGTCAAACTGCCCACCTAACACTGTCCCCGAGGATGCACTCCTCCGGGTTAGGATCCAATTGCAGCAAGGGTGGTATTTCACCGTTGGCTCTGCGGAATCCGCGAATCCCGCTTCGAAGCCTCCCACCTATCCTACGCAAGCTGCAGCCAAACCCAATATTAAGCTGCAGTAAAGGTGCACGGGGTCTTTCCGTCCATGTGCGGGTAACCGGCGTCTTCACCGGTACCACAAGTTCACCGAGCTCGTGGTTGAGACAGTGCCCAGATCGTTACACCATTCGTGCAGGTCGGAACTTACCCGACAAGGAATTTCGCTACCTTAGGACCGTTCAATATGTTACGTCTTTTAATTATCGTTTGATTATTTAAAAGAGGGCATGGCATTTCTGCCTGCCTCTGTATGTCGCCATACAGTTCGGACTATATCATCACCGACTGGTGTCAGTGTTTAGCGTGTAGTCTCTGAGGATTAGTGTAATGTGACAGAATTTCTTCGTCACTGTATCTGCGTTTGCCTCCGTCATTCATATCATGTCTGATTTTCAGTATTTCTTTTATACCATCAAGAGTTAAGTGTTTATTATCGTGCATTAATTCTGCAATTTCTTTGAATTTGCCGAAATCTCTTTTCTTTTTTGCAGAGCGAAACCGAAATTTATTGAAAAAAGGTATTATGTTATTACGAATGGATACTAAATTATTCACTTCGTAATACCAAACTCCGTCTTTTCTTTGTCTCATGGTTCCGCATTGGAGAGTTCGCTTGAATACAGATAATATTACGGCATCTTTTTGAGATATATTGAAACACAGTGATATTTTCCAATTAACGGAATATTCGTTTCGAGGACGAAAGCTAACGTTAAAACTTCCTTCACCATCTGTAAAACCTGCTAAGTAGTAGCCGGTTTCGATAGGAATTTTTTTCAGATTTAGCATTTATTCACTCCTTTCCTGCTGATTGTCCGCACCGCATGCATTTTCACTATTGCCGTTATCAATCTCGTGAGAGATTTAGCAATGAGTAGCAGCGGATACACCGGATTTTCCAGCATATAGCTAAATTTATTAACGTAACTACAGTGTCCAAATTCTATAGTTACGGCCGCCGTTTACCGGGGCTTCAATTCAGGGCTTCTCCCGACGAATCGGGATGACTCCTCCTTTTAACCTTCCGGCACCGGGCAGGTGTCACACCCTATACATCCACTTCACGTGTTAGCAGAGTGCTGTGTTTTTGTTAAACAGTCGCCTGGGCCATTTCACTGCGGCTCCGGTTGCCCGGAGCACCCCTTCTCCCGAAGTTACGGGGTTAATTTGCCGAGTTCCTTAACCACGACTCACTCGCGCGCCTTAGTATATTCAACCCACCTACCTGTGTCGGTTTACGGTACGGTCACCTGAGCAATTCCCACAGCTTTTCTCGGCAGGTGCTTCGCTACGCCGGTATAGCCATTAAACCGGTGCAACTACGCTCCTGCGTCCCTGTGGTTAACGCTTTTGGTGGTTCAGGAATGTTTTAATTTGCCTGATTTCCATCGACTACGCTTTTCAGCCTCGCCTTAGGGGCCGACTAACCCTGAGATGACGAACAGAGCTCAAGGAAACCTTAGGTTTTCGGCGTTCAGAATTCTCATCTGAATTATCGTTACTTATGCCAACATTTGCTCTTCCGTACGCTCCAGCTCGATTCACATCGCACCTTCGACGCCTACGGAATGCTCCCCTACCACTCCCATTGCTGGGAATCCTAAACTTCGGTGAAATGCTTAGTCCCGAGTATTATCGGCGCTGTGTCGCTCGACCAGTGAGCTATTACGCACTCTTTGAATGAATGGCTGCTTCTAAGCCAACATCCTGGCTGTCTCAGCAACACAACAACCTTTATCTGTTAGCATTTACTTGGGGACCTTAGTTGTAGGTCTGGGTTATTTCCCTCTCGGCAATGAAGCTTATCCCTCACCGCCTCACTCCTGCAAACCATGTAGCCGGAATTTGTAGTTTATCTGGGGTTGGTACCGCTGTAACGGCCCTAGCCCAATCAGCGCCCTACCTCCGGTACACTATTGCAAGGCTGTTCCTAAAAACATTTCGGGGAGTACGAGCTATAACTGAGTTTGATTGGCCTTTCACCCCTATCCACAGTTCATCCAAGCGGTTTTCAACCCACACTAGTTCGGACCTCCACGTAGTGTTACCTACGCTTCATCCTGACCATGGATAGATCACACAGTTTCGCGTCTGCCGCAACGTACTGAGGTCGCCCTATTCAGACTTGCTTTCGCTGCGGGTGCGACTCAAAGAGTCTTACCCTTGCACGTTACGAGCAACTCGTTGGCTCATTAAGCAAAAGGCACGAGGTCACTCATTATGAGTCCGAAGACTCATAGTTTGCTCCCACCGTTTGTAAGCATACGGTTTCAGGTTCTTTTCACTCCCTTCTGAAGGGTTCTTTTCACCTTTCCCTCACGGTACTGGTACACTATCGGTCACAGAGGAGTATTTAGCCTTAGACCGTGGTCGGCCCGGATTCCTGCAGAATTCCACTTGCTCCGCAGTACTCAGGATACCTCTCGCTTACTTCTGAATTTCGCTTACAGGACTGTCACCTTCTATGGTTGAACTTTCCAGAACATTCTGCTATTCATAAGTAAGTTTGTGAAAGGTCCTACAACCCCCCGATGCATGCATCGGGGTTTGGGCTGTTCCCATTTCGCTCGCCGCTACTCCGGGAATCTCGTTCGATTTCTTTTCCACCGGGTACTGAGATGTTTCACTTCCCCGGGTTGGCCTCATTTCTGATGATGCGATATTAATCGCACCGGGTTATCCCATTCGGAAATCCTCGGATTAAAGCTCATTTCCAGCTACCCGAGGCTTATCGCAGGTAGTCGCGTCCTTCATCGCCTCTCTGTGCCAAGGCATCCACCGTATGCCCTTACTAACTTACCGAATTCTTTTGGGTTGTTATACCATGCCCGTCACGAGTTTCTTCTTCATGACTCGGTATTACAACTTATATTAAATTATAATTGTGGCTCTTCCCAGAAGCATTCTAAAGATGCTTCTCACCTGAATTTTCAATGAACAAATCTTTTGTGGACCTTAGGAGATTTGAACTCCTAACCTTCCCGATTGCATCGGGACGCTTTCCTGCTGTCCAATTTTAAAGAACAATTTTGTGGACCTTAGGAGCAACGATCTCCTAATCTTCCCGATTGCATCGGGACGCTTTCCTGCTGTCCAATTTTAAAGAACAATTTTGTGGACCTTAGGAGCAACGAACTCCTAATCTTCCCGATTGCATCGGGACGCTTTCCTGCTGTCCAATTTTAAAGAACAATTTTGTGGACCTTAGGAGGCTCGAACTCCTAACCTCCAGAATGCAAATCTGGCGCTCTCCCAGTTGAGCTAAAGGCCCCTGTAACAGCTTTTTGCGAGTTTAGTAACGCCTATGGGCATAATGTGGGCCTGAGTTGACTTGAACAACCGACCTCACGCTTATCAGGCGTGCGCTCTAACCAGCTGAGCTACAGGCCCTTCCGATAATTTATAATTTTAAAAGAACATAATAATGCGTTCTCAGAAAAAAGGGAGCACCGAAGTCAGCCAAGAAGCCTTGTTGTTTTAATTCAAATAATGGATAATCTCCAGAAAGGAGGTGATCCAGCCGCACCTTCCGATACGGCTACCTTGTTACGACTTAGCCCCAGTCACTGAGTTTGCCTTAGACGCATGTAATGCGGCTTTGGGCACCCCCAGCTTCCATGGCTTGACGGGCGGTGTGTACAAGGCCCGGGAACGTATTCACCGTAGCGAGCTGATCTACGATTACTAGCGATTCCAACTTCATGCAGTCGAGTTGCAGACTACAATCCGAACTGAGATCGGTTTTGGGGATTTCCTCCACCTCGCGGCTTCGCCCACTGTACCGACCATTGTATCACGTGTGTAGCCCTGGACATAAGGGCCATGATGACTTGACGTCATCCCCACCTTCCTCTCTACTTGCGTAGGCAGTCTCCTTAGAGTGCCCGGCATAACCCGATGGCAACTAAGGATAAGGGTTGCGCTCGTTGCGGGACTTAACCCAACACCTCACGGCACGAGCTGACGACAGCCATGCAGCACCTCTACAGAATACCGACTTAACGGGTCGTTCGACTTTCATCTCTCTACTTCCTGTACTTCAAGCCCAGGTAAGGTTCTTCGCGTTGCATCGAATTGAACCACATGATCCACCGCTTGTGCGGGCCCCCGTCAATTCCTTTGAGTTTCAAACTTGCGATCGTACTCCCCAGGTGGTATGCTTAACGGGTTTCCTACGGCACTGAGGGAAGACCCCCCAACACCAAGCATACATCGTTTAGGGCGTGGACTACCAGGGTATCTAATCCTGTTTGCTCCCCACGCTTTCGTGCCTCAGCGTCAGTTGCGAGCCAGATGGCCGCCTTCGCCACTGGTATTCCTCCTGATATCTACGCATTTCACCGCTACACCAGGAATTCTACCATCCTCTCTCGCACTCCAGATATGCCGTATCAAAGGCAGGTTCACAGTTGAGCCGTGACATTTAACCTCTGACGCACATATCCGCCTACGCACCCTTTACACCCAGTAAATCCGGACAACGCTTGGATCCTACGTATTACCGCGGCTGCTGGCACGTAGTTAGCCGATCCTTCCTTTGGAGGTACAGTCCCAGCCCCCATAAGGGGCATTTCTTCCCTCCCGACAGAAGTTTACAGGGCAAAGCCCCTTCATCCTTCACGCGGCGTCGCTGGTTCAGGGTTTCCCCCATTGACCAATATTCCTCACTGCTGCCTCCCGTAGGAGTCTGGACCGTGTCTCAGTTCCAGTGTGGCTGATCGTCCTCTCAGACCAGCTACTGATCGTCGCCTTGGTGAGCCGTTACCTCACCAACAAGCTAATCAGACGCAGGCTCATCCCAATCCAGCCGAAACCTTTGATGCCTTGCGGCACCTCATCTGATATTAGCACCGATTTCTCGATGTTATGTCAGAGATTGGGGCAGATGACCTACGCGTTACTCACCCGTGCGCCAGTGTACTAACTTCCCGAAGGAAGAATTCCCCTTGACTTGCATGTGTTAGGCACGCCGCCAGCGTTCGTCCTGAGCCAGGATCAAACTCTCCGTTTTATTTATTTTATTTATTTATTATCGTGAGTATGACCACAAGGCTTGTTAACTCTTGGCTGATTTTTGTCTTTCTTATCTTCTTGTACTCCCTATTTTCAAAGAACGCTTATCTTAAGGGACTTCAAAAATACGGTTTTTTCGGAAACCGTACAAATTATATTTTCTGTTTTTTGAAATTATTTGGATATTTTTTGATGCTTATAATAAAGCCGACCTGGTGTAATGTGTTGGAATCTGCTTCTGGTCTGTATTTTGGAATTATACTTTTATTTTATCAAATGAATATTATTTTACTATTATTTTTTATGATGCATTTACTCATTTCAATTATATCATAAATAATTTTTGAAATCAGTTATATATTGTTTAAATTTTAAGAATTCAAAATTGGAGGAAATATGAGATTACCTTTTATTATTATTGTTATTTGTTTATTCTATGTGTCAGGCATTTATGCCCAGAGCGATACTCTTGTTGTTAAATTAAAAGACAAAACTGTAAAAATCGATTTTTCTCAAATAGAAAAAATTAGTTTCGGGAAGGAAGCGGTTATTAGTGTCCGGGATAATGAAGCAAACGGTTTTTCTATCATCGGGAATAGTCCAAATCCTTTTAATGAACATACAGGGATAGAATTTGAAATACCTTCGCAGGGAAATGTTAGTGTTATCATTTATAATAATACCGGTGAGCAAATTCAAAAACTTGAATGCTTAAATTGTCGGTCAGGCAAAAATGTATTGACATGGAATTGCTATGATAAGAATAATTGTCGTGTGGAAAGCGGCATATATTATTATGAAGTTCAATTTGAACAAGAAGTTCAGACAAAGAAAATGCTTTTAGTGAAGTAGGGGGGTAATATTTATGAAATGGAATGAAATTATTATAATTATGATTTTTAATGTATTATGTCTTTATGCTGTGGACGAACCAGAATATATGAACATCTACTTAAATTCCGGGAGTACAGTTCCTGTTAAAATATCAGACCTAATCAGAATGGAGATAATCAAGGGTGAAAGTTCTTCCATGATGATTGTCTATAATCAGGATAGTGCATTGGGATATTATCCGACATCAACTTTAGATAGTATAAATTATTCTTTTGATAGTGTACCAAAGATTAATATTTATCCGGTTGGTATAAAATTCAGTTTTTCACTCAATAATCTGGATACAATAAAATTGATATTGATGGAGGATTTTAAAGAAATAAAAATCGGCAATCAAATTTGGATGACAAAGAATCTTGACGTAACTACATATAGAAATGGTGATATAATTCCCGAGGTGAAGGAAGCAAATATTTGGGATACACTTACGACGGGTGCATGGAGTTACTTAGATAACAAACCTGAATACGGAAAGCTATACGGAAAATTATATAATTGGTATGCAGTGAGTGACCCCCGTGGCTTGGCACCTGAGGGATGGAGAGTTCCGACTATGGCTGAAGCAGATACTTTGCGGTCTTTCCTAGGAAGAGAAAATGGATATAATGCAGGTATAGTGATGAAAGAAGCCGGACATGCCAATTGGGTATATTATGATAGTACGGTTTTCAGTACAAATGAATCGGGGTTTACAGCCCTACCCGGAGGTATGCGATTACCGGCGGGTTCTTTTTTCGACTGGAGTTATTGTGGTTGGTGGACTTCTACATTGGGAGGAGATGAAGACCATGTTTATGGTTTTGGATTAGGATATAACTACAATACAGTACAATCATCAGCGGCATGGAACAGGAATACCGGATTTAGTATAAGATGTATTAAGGAATGAGAAATTAAGTATTTAAATTAATAAGGTTGGTTGGACCGGATTAGTTTTGTTATTAAGTTTATTAAGTAATATATAAGGTTTTATTATATTACACTTTATATGCAATAATAACGTTTAAACGATTACCTGTTTATTCCATAAAAGGGAGATTTATGAAATCACACACGAAAAGATTGATTCTCATCAACCTGTTGATAATTTTTGTCTTCTCGTCTCTAAATTCGCAGGTGATTTATTTCAGCGGAAAGGATAAGCAGACAAGTGAATCTGTTAAATTGGATAGTATTAAGATTATTAATAATACACTTCAGCGTGATACTACAATAATCGGTGATTCAATTGATTTGTCGGTACTGACCGCAGTAATGGAAACTGAGAATGTCATCAATTCGGACTTTTTAGTCGAAAATATTTCCGAATCAGGGAGTGATGCATTATCATTCAGGGTAAAAGCGAATAAAGATGTTAATTTGTGTATCAATTTATATAACATCGTTGGTAGAACAATTCTTTCTCACGACCGGAACTTTCCTGAAGGTAATCAAAATTTTAAAATCAATGAATTTCTTATTCCAGGGATTTACTTTGCCTCGTTCTGTGACGGCAGAACGACACAAACTATAAAGGTACTCAAAACTGACGGGTTGTTTGGCAACTATGGTTTAGGGAATGACAAGCCTCAAGAAACAAAAATAGTTTTGAGTAATGATTCTTATACTTTTATCGGATATGCGAAAGGATTCAGGAGGGATACGATTAATGCAATTGCTGAAGATGGAAAGATGTATGAGTTTCAGTTGGTGAAATTGGGAGATTGGGAGTTTAATGACTGGAGTATTTATTTGAGTTCGATGAGTTTTCCATCTACAATAAAAGAATACTGGAGTACAGGTAACCCGCCAAATATGGGTGTGGATTCAAATATATACATAGGTAGTAATGAATCCAGAGAAATTAATTATAAGAATAGTGACATTATTTCAGATGAATGTAATGATGATGATACAATAAGATTAAAATATAACTGCAATTTTTGTTTTAATATCCAAGAATCAGGTGATATATATATTAAAATAATATTTTATTTTAATATTGATACAAACAGTAATATAATTAGTGAATTAAAACTTAATTACTATTTAAATCATCATTGTTCAAATTATTTTAGTGAGGATTTAGATGAATCATACAATTTTACATTTATTAATATAGCATATAATTATTTAAATGATGGTACCATACTTGCAGAAGTAATAGCCAGTGATTACAAAAGTGTTTTAAAAGAATTTGAAAATGATTATGAATATTGGAGCGCAACCGGGATGAGCGGGAATCATTGGTTTAAGAGATATATAGAATGGAATAAACTTAGCAGTGTGAAAAATGATATTTTCTTCAGATTGGTATTGAGAAAATAAAGTAATAAGGTTGGTTGGGCGGGATGAGGTTTTGTTATTAAGGTTTGGAGGATTTGATAAGGTTTTAAAAAATTTTTAATTCAATAGAAATTCAAATTATAAACTATATTTGTATATCAATCGTTTTTTTTAATGTATTTTTTCTCATAATTATTTTTATAAAAAATGTTTGCTACTTATACACTTACAAAGGATGAACTCAATTATGAGTTTCTGGATAATTTAAAAAAAATGCTGGACGAAGGAGAAATTCGATTAACAATCGAGCATCTTGACGAAACCGAATATTTGATGAAATCCGGAAAGAATCATGAGCATTTGATGAGAGGTATAAATGATGCCAGGAATCATTCTAATTTAATCGAAGTTCCGTACGAAGATATACTAAAGACTGCTAATGAAAAAGATTAAATTTTGGCAGGAAGCTTTAGAAGATTACAAAGAATGGGCAAATACAGACACAAAAATTTACCGAAAAATCGCTAAACTCATTGAGGACATTCAAAATCAACCTTTCGAAGGATTAGGAAAACCTGAACCGTTAAAACATGATTATCAGGGTTTTTGGTCCAGGCGTATCACACAAGAACACCGATTGGTTTATAAAGTAACAGATGAGGAAATAATAATTGTTTCTTGTAAGTATCATTATTAATTCTCAACTGAAATGAGACTGTAAAATATACTCTGTATAAAGAAAAACAATTAATTTTATATTCCTCTGTGATTGGGATAAGCTAATAAGTTTCGTTGAACGGGATGAGGTTTTGTTATTAAGGTTCAGAGTGAAAAATAAGGTTTGTTATAATATTAAAAGAAAAACCCCCGAATCTCCTTTGAAAAAGGGGGAATATGATTTAAGAATAATGATTAACGATTTGTGATTTGAGGAATGGCACCCCTCCTGAATCCAACTTTGAGAAAGGGAGCTGAGATGCTTCGACAAGCTAATAATGAAAATAATTCAAAGATTAAATCATTCTATATGTATTATAAAAATAAAAATTATCTATTTCGTTTAAGATATTATGAATTGTTTTAAAATTATTTTTTGGAAGAAAAATGAACGTCTTACAATCTGATTTAGTAAAAATTGCAAATGATATACCTTATTATTACCTTCAGGATTTATTGGATTATGCCAATTTCCTAAAAGAGAAATCCAAAAAAGATAGTGATACTGAATATTTGGAGAGTATCCCGGGAATGGTTGATTCAATAGTCAAAGCTTCAAAGGAAGATTTAAAAGATTGCTCAAAAACTCCGGGCTGGTAAATGTGGGATATTTATTTTACTCATCAGGCACAGCAGGATGCAAAAAAAATTGCTGAATCAAATCTAAAATACAAGGTTGAGAGATTGCTCGATATAATAAAAGAAGACCCATTAGCGTATCCTCCAAAATATGAAATATTAAAAGGTAAAATGAAAGGATTTGTATCGAGAAGGATTAATAAACAACACAGATTAGTTTACCAGGTTTATGAAAAAAGTAAAGTAATAAAAATACTTAAGATGTGGACACATTATGAGTAGATATCTATGTATTCCAATTCACAACTTATCATCTTTTTAAGTCCAGTATTGATTATCAATTTAAGAAGAAATTTTCAATTTCTAATTTTCAATTTTCAATGAATTTATAATGTTGTAATTTTATAAAATTGTTATTCTAAAATAAGGTTGGATGGACGGGATAAGGGTTTGTTACTAAGGTTAGGAGGATGTGATAAGGTTTGTTATTATATTTAAAAAGAAAATCCCCTAACACATTTTGAGAAAAAGGGGGCTGATTTCTCAATTACACCGGCATGACAAAAGCAATTCATATAAAAAAGATTCAATATGCATTTCGGAATTATATTCAAATTTATTAGTGGCTGCTAAATTTTTTTGCAACTTTTCCTTAATTTTTGTGTTATTATTTATAAATGGGATTTAATAACAATGATGATTTGGGAAGGTTATTATGAAAAATTATAAAATAAAATACTTGATGTCATTATTAATGGTAATGCTTGTGTTACCAATAATGAATTACAATCTATACTGTGACCATGGCGATGGCGGGGACGGTCATGGTCACGGTAACGTTGATGTAAAGGTTACCGGAACAATTACTGCGATTACATTATTTTCAATTACAGTTGACAGTACAGAGTTTGCTGTTAACAGCGATACAAAGATAAAAGCAGATGGAAATATAGGATTTGACTTATTACAGTTAGGAGATACTGTCAAGGTTGAAGGAAATTATATTGACAGTGTTCTAACAGCCACAGAAATTAAATTGTTGACTAACGGTGATGACAATGGCGACGAAGACGGAGAAGATACCGAATTTGAAGTCAAAGGATTGATAACTGATTTATCCGATTCTGCTCTTACTGTAAACGGTCAAAACATCTTAATGACAGATTCTACGGTTATAAGGATAGAAGGACAGGACAGTGCATCAAAATCCGACCTTTCAGTAGGTTTAATGGTCGAGGTTGAAGGTAATATAGTTGACAGCACATATTATGCTCAGAAAATTAAAATCGAGTCAGAGGGTGAGCATCATAATGGGCAGGAATTTGAAATCAGCGGTACAGTGTCTGCAATCGGTGCTGATAATTTTACCATAGATACTTTAACTATATATGTTGATTCAAATACGGGAGTTGTGAAAGAACATGCAGGAGTCATCAGTTTCGCAGACCTGGCTGTAGGAGATTCAGTCAGGGTAAAGGGAACAATTGACAGCAATGGATTATACACTGCAGAAAAAGTAAAAGTTATTGTTAATGAGCAGTTAAAAGTCGAGGAGGAAGGATTAATCAGCGATGTTACAGACAGTACGATAACTGTTAATATCAGTACATTTGTGATTACTGCAGACACAAGAATAAGGAAAGGTGATTCAACTGTTGATAAAACTGCATTGACAGTCGGAGAACAGGTACATGTTAAAGGAATGATGACAGACAGCAATCTCATAGCAATTGAAATTAAAATTCAGAATGATGATAATCATAATGACAGTTTAATAACATTTGAATTGAAGGGTGCAATCGAATCAATAAATAATGATTCAGTAACAGTTGACGGGACAACTTTTTTAGTTGATTCAAACACCATGATAAAAATGGAAGGTACCGGATTGATTCTACTCAGCGATTTAACTATTGGAATGAATGTAGAAGTACACGGTACGATAGTTAACGATGTATATATAGCAAGCAAGATTGAAGTGTCATCGGATATGTCAGAGGACACTGAAATCAAGGGGGAAATAACTGCAATCCAGGACAGTACATTCACTGTGAATAACACTGTAATAACAGTAACTGCCGAAACAATGATATACGATAAAGACAGAAATACACTTTCTTTTGCAGATTTATCAGTTGGAAATTTTGTTAAGGTAAAGCTGAATATTGTTGATAGCAGCAATTTTGCACTCGAGGTAAAAGTTAAGGAAAACCATAGCAGCCATTCAGACAGCGATGAAGTTTCCAGCATTGATATTGTAACGGAAACAAATTTTACTGCAAATAACAAGACCTTTGCTGTTGATGGGGCTACACAGGTATTTGACCAATATGGGAATCAAATAGCATACAGCGAATTGAAGCAAAGCATGAAGGTTTACATATATGAGGACATAAAGAATAATCAATTGTATGCAAGCAGAATAGATGTTTTGCAGGCAGGAGTATCGGATGTAACATCTGATGTTTCAGCAATGATTGAACTCGTCAATGAGCCGAATCCGTTCAGCGATGCTACAACCTTGAAGCTAATTGTTCCGAATGACGGTAATATCGAATGTGCATTATATAATGAATCAGGAAGGAAAGTACTGGATATATATAATGGATTTGCGGGCAAGGGAGAAAATGATTTTGTAATAACTGAAAATTCAAACCTGGCAACAGGGACATATTATATCAATGTGTTTTATAATGGTAGTTCATACACAAGAGCCGTTATAAAAATAAAATAAATTAAATTATTCAAAGGGAGTGAAGGATTCGCATAAGATTTGCGGGTCCTTCATTTTTTTTTCTACTTATTATACAACAACTAAGGTAAATGAATAGTACAGGAGAAGTTGTATATGTATTATTTCTAAAATATAAAGGTTGACATAAGATTTAAGAAATAATATTTGATAATGCTTTTTCTAATACTTCGTATTTAAAATGGAAATTATTATCCAGGGCTACTCCCGGCACTACCCTTTTAGAATTAACAATCATACCGGCTGATTCGCCAACAGCAATACGGAGCAAAAATTCCGGTAGTGGGAGTATTGAAGGGCGATGCATAGTATACCCAAGTGTTTTTGCAAATTGTTTCATTGTTACCTGATAGGGTGAGACAAAATTAATTGGACCATTAATATCAGGATTTTCAATTATCCATTTGCACATTTCTACGACATCATCTATGTGAATCCATGGGAACCACTGTCTGCCATTGCCGAGAGGACCGCCGATGAATAATTTGAAGGGCAGTAACAATCGCTTTATAGCGAGTGCATCGGGTGCAAGTACAAGACCCATACGTGCAGCAACAACTCTTGTCTTTGGTAATGCTTTGAATGCTGCTTCTTCCCATCGGCGGCAGACCGAAGCAAGAAAGCCATCGCCTGCGGGAGAAGATTCATCAACTTTGATATCACCTGTATTACCATAATAATCTACACCTGAAGCATTGATAAGTACACGGGGTGGACTTCCGGATTTTATTATTTCTTCTACAAGAGCATTTGTTGAAGTAAGCCGGCTATCCAGGATTTCCTGTTTATATTTTTTAGTCCAGCGTTTACCACCTATTGAAACACCGGCGAGATTGATAATGCCAAAAGCATCAATGATATAATCTTTCCATGATTCGTGATTTCCGACATCCCATTTAATGTGGATGTATTCCGGATTAAGTTTTGAATATTTTTCTGGATTACGTGAAAAAATGATAACATCAGACCCATTGTGTTTCAGTTGACGGGCAAGCCGTTTACCGATTAAGCCGGAGCCGCCGAGAATGATGATTCTGCTTTGCATAATGATTTTTACTTAGCTACTTCCACCTCATTTAAGAGGGGGGAAATTATAATAAAAAAAAGCACAAGAATTAATTAAAATTCCTATGCTAATTTAATAATAATTTTGATAACTTATTCTTCGCTAATAACCCAAACCTTGAGATTGGCAGTTACATCGGTAAAGAGTTTTACTTTTACGGAAAATACACCGAGAGATTTAATCGGCTCATCAATACTAATGTGTTTTTTATCGATTTTATAACCTTTGAGAGCAAGTTCGTCAGAAATCATTTGGTTGGTAACCGAACCATAGAGTTTTCCTTCTTCACCGACTTTCATGGCGATGGAGATTTGAAGCTCGGAAAGAGAGGTTGCCAATATTTCAGCATCACCTTTTTCTTTTAATCGGCGTTTAGCAAATTGCTTTTTCTCGACTTCGAGGGCTTTGATTGCACCGGGTGAGGCGATGTAAGCAATATCACGCGGGACGAGGAAATTTCTCGCATAGCCGTTTTTTACATTAACAACATCGCCCATCAAACCTAAGTTATCTACATCTTTACGAAGAATTACTTTCATTTTATATATCCTTAATTAAAAAGTATCTTGATTTCAAATAATTATACAATAGTTGCAACCGGTTCATCTTCTAATTCATCTTCAATAACAGGTACGGGAATTTCTTCCTTTTCGGGTAATTTCTCAGGGACTTTGCCGGATAAAGTATCGTGAATAGAGATGCCGCGTTCCAAAGCTCTTTTTACCCTGTAGTCAGCCAATTTCTTCGGCAATACCAAAGTAAGATGGCGTAGGACAGTGTCTTCGAGAACGAGAAATCGTTCGAGAATAGGAACCGTGTTGGAAGTTGCCTCGAAAACAATATGAGCATAGAAGCCGTTATACTTTTTATTAATAGCATAGGCAAGGCGGCGCCTGCCCCACTTGTTAATTTCTTTAATTGTACCGCCATGGTTTTCAATGTATGAAGAAACCTTCTGGATTACCGATTCAACATCGGGGTCTTCGAGGGCAGCATTTATAATAAATGTCGTTTCATAAACTCTTCGAACGCTCATAATTTCTCCGGCTAACTTAAAATGAAATCAATAATAGTATTTATAAATAATACAGTTTAGAGAACTTCAAAATTAAAACTTTTTTTTAATATGTCAAAATTTTTTAAAAGGGGTATTGCTAATTTGTAATTCAAAACATTCAAATTGAAGTTTAATCATATTAAAGTCATACTTCGACAGCCACAGTATGACAAGCAGGTTGTCACTCTGAGTTAATCGAAGAGTGGTTAGAAAATGTATGAATTTTAGGAATACCTTAACAGGCAGCTTTCAACACATATTATATTGAAAAAAGTGTGATAATGAATTTGTTGTAAATATTTAACCTCAGTCGTGTTATAAACCAAAGGGATGAAATGTTGAGTTACAGATGCGCAACAACTGCGAATTCAGTGATAATAGTTTGGTTTGAATTAACAAAACAGGTATCATTTGCTTTGCTGGTGATGAATTCAAATATAAAGTGAAGTAAAAGAAGAAATTCAACATTAAAAAAAATTGAACCAAAATTTTAAAAAATTTTAACTATTAATAAAATATATGTAATTTTGTTTTCTATAATAATCTTATTTAATAATTAATGGTTGGAATATGAAAATATTCCTGAGCGTCAACTTTATCGGTGAATCAGTATGAATAATGATGAAACATTGCAAATCAGCGAAGCAGGAAATGCTTCAGAGACAACAGAATTAACAGAAACAATCGTACAAACATCAGGTGAAATCAGTTTACAAACGGAAGAAATTCCCGAAGCGACAACAGAAGAACCAAAAAATGAAATAACAGAAACACCTGCAGATGTTATTGAAGAAGTTAAACCAATTGAACCGGAACAAATAGCACCTATTGAAACGGCTGCAGAATCAGTGCACCCCGCCAGTGAAACAGTAACAAACGAGGAAGCAACAGCCGAAGAGATTAGGGAGCAGAAAAGATTAAGTCAAAGGCAGCAGCATTATGAACGTGTCATGGCTGAAATAATGGATGTTAAAGAGAAAAAGGGTTCAATTGATATTATTCTAAATGCGCGCATTAAGGGTGGTATGAGGGTATTATACAAAGACGTACCTATGTTTCTGCCAACATCACATTTTGCATTGAAAAGAACACCGAGCGAACAGGAGATGCAATCATCCGTAGGACAAAGAGTCAAGGCGATGATTCACGAGATACAGGAATATGAAGAAGGAAAAAAAGCTGTAATAGTAAGCAGAAAGAAAATATTATTAGACGAGTTCTGGAATAAAATTAATGTCGGTGATATTGTTGAAGGCAGAGTTACATCAGTAGCAAGTTTTGGAGTATTCGTCGACATAGGCGGGGTGGAAGGTTTAATACATATATCGAGACTTTCAAAGATTAAAATGGACGACCCGTCCAAGTATTTCAAGAAGGGAGACATTGTAAGGTCTGCTATAATAGAAATAGATAAAGAAAAAAACAAGATAGCCCTAAGCCGCAAAGAACTCGAAGATTCACCATGGAAAAATGCGGAAGAACTATTTAAAGCCGGTACTCAGTATAAGGGCAGAGTAAGAAGAACGACAGATTTTGGTGTTTATGTAGAATTGAAACCGGGAGTTGACGGATTGATAAGGTCATCCGAATTATCCTGGACAAAGAGAATCAAACAGCCGTCAGATTTGCTTCAGCCGGGAATGGAAATCATGGTTGAGGTTCTTTCAGTGAATGAGGAGAAGCAAAACATATCGCTGAGTTACAAGAGAACACAGCCGAATACCTGGTTAACAATGACTGACAGATTTCCGGTAGGAGTGGAAGTTCCGGGAGTGGTAGTACAGGTAATGCCGCAAGGTGCAATTGTAAGCATATCGGATGATGTTGACGGATTCATGCCACGAAGCAAGATGAGACAACTGATGAGAGGGAGGAAAATACCTTTCAAATCGGGGGATAAGATGGATGTAATTATAGCAGATGTAAATCCAGATGAGGAATCGCTGATTCTGGCACCGGTTGTAACAGAGGAACTGCTTGCATCGACAATGCCGCCAAGAAACGAAAGAAGACAGCAACCGAGACGTGACGATTCAAAACAGAAACCCTCGGGTAACGGCTCTTTTTCTTTAGAGGATTTGCTTTCAGACAAGGAAAAAGAAAGATTAAACAATATGTCAAAATAAAGACAAATACAATATAAGTATTTTCTAACCGATATTGTTTCAATAATATCGGTTATTTTTTTTAGTTAAAAATGCGGCTTGTGTAAGTTTGTAAAATGAAATATAGAAAATAAAAATATTAAGAGTTGATATACACCTTCGAAATATTGCAAATAAGAAACAGATTCATTATTGGTTTAATAATATTATTATATACAATAATAGCATCATTACCTGTTCACAGTGCAGACAATGACACAGTCAATAAGACAATAATACAAAAGAATACAAATCCCACAACACTTCAAAAGATATACGGAGACACAGTAATAAAAAATGTACCTGATGCAGATAATGTGAAGCCGGGATATTTCGAGAGAGATTATTCGGCGAAGCAGGATAGTGCATATTTTCGGGCTATGAGATTAAGGTTGCCTACTGAAGTGAGATTATCCACTGACTTGAATAATTTTGCAGATGGCTGGAGATTAAAGCAGGAGATAGCTAAAGGTCTGCCATGGCAGATAGCAGTCAGGAATATAAATAATATACCAACTTCGCTATTCATACCGACGGGTGTGGAAAAAATGCAATATGTTACTAATCTTGTGATGTCGCAGTATGTGCCGGGAATTAGACCTCTTAATCCCGGACAGGGATTGGCTTCCGTAAATGATATTGCCACGTTTCTCGGATTTGCCGAGGATGTGTCAGCAACAATAAAATTTACTGTGGAATATGCCGATGAAATTGAAATCACAATTTATTCCATACAGGCAATCGCTGTCTCGACAATTTTCAAAGGGAACCTGATGCCTGGGAATTATAAATATGTATGGAACGGAAGAGATGATAAAGGCAAGAAGATGCAATCAGGTGATTATATTGCCGAGGTGAGAATGGGTAAATATAAATTTTTCAGAAAAAGAATTGTGGTGCCTTAGTTAAATTTTCAATAAATATAAATTTGAAAAATTCTTATAAAAAAGAAAAAATATTTTACAAAAACAATCTTAAAATAAAATCATTTAACCGATGAGAAGAAAAATTATTCAATAACATAAATTTTAGTGATGGAAGAACTGACATTAAACGACCAGGAACAAAGACGGCTCGAGGAACTTGAAATACTCGAGAAAGCGGGAATAAATCCTTATCCATACTCATACGACAAGACACATAACGCAAATGCAATTCTGACGGAATTCCTGGATGAAAACCCGGGACTGCTGTCAAATGTATCAGTTGCGGGTAGATTGATGAGCATTCGCAAAATGGGAAAAGCAACTTTTGCACATATACAGGATGAATCCGGGAAAATACAGGTTTATTTTAAGAAGGATGACCTGAATGAATTTTATGAACAATTAAAAAACCTCGACATCGGGGATATAATAGGTGTGCAGGGTTATGTTTTCAGGACAAGAATGGGAGAAATATCAGTTCATGCAAAAGATGCAATCGTATTATGCAAATCGGTGAAAATGCTTCCGACACCAAAAGAAGAAACCGATGAAACCGGAAACAAAATAGTACATGACGCATTTGCTGATAAGGAACAAAGATACAGGAGACGATATTTAGACCTGATAGTCAATTCCCATATAAGAGATACATTTATAAAAAGAGCAAAGATAATTTCTTATATCAGAAAATATTATGACGAGAAGGGCTGGCTCGAGGTGGAAACACCTATACTTCAGCCATTGTACGGAGGAGCTACTGCAAGACCGTTCACCACTCATCATAATGCACTCGATATAGATTTGTACATGCGGATTGCTGATGAGCTGTATCTTAAGAGATTGATTGTAGGAGGATTCGAAGGGGTGTATGAAATCAGCAAGAATTTCAGAAACGAGGGAATGGACAAGATGCATAACCCCGAATACACTGCACTCGAAATTTACGTTGCATACAAGGATTATAACTGGATGATGGACATGACCGAAGACCTGGTATGGAACTTAGTAAATCTTATCCATAATAAGTCAGAAATAGAATATAACGGAGCAAAAATAAATTTCGGAAAGCCGTTCCGAAGAGCAAAGATGTTCGATTTGTTCAGGGAGTATGTAGGTAAGGAACTAAAAGGACTATCAAGAGATGAATTACAAAAAATAACCGGTGAAATAGGTGTGGAGATTGACCCGAAGGCGAGTGCGATGAAAATCCTGGATGAAATATTCAGCGTTAAAGTGCAGCCGAATTTGATACAGCCGACTTTTGTGATTGATTATCCTGTCGAAATGTCTCCATTGGCAAAGAAACACAGAAGCGAAGAAGGTTTGGTGGAAAGATTTGAACTTTTCATATATGGTTCAGAAATTGCGAATGCTTTTTCGGAGTTGAATGACCCAAGAGACCAAAGGGCGAGGTTAGAAGAACAATCGAGAATTCGTGCAGCCGGCGATGACGAAGCGATGACACTCGATGAGGATTTCCTTTATTCAATAGAAATCGGGATGCCTCCGACAGCCGGATTGGGTATCGGAATTGACCGCCTGGTAATGCTTTTGACAGGAGAGAAATCCATAAGGGATGTAATTTTCTTTCCGCAGATGAAACCGGAAAAACAATAATAAAAATTAATAATTCACAATTAATTTGAGAATTTTAGAGAAATGAAAATAATATTTATTCTTTGCGGGTTATTATGGATAGTGTATGGTTTGGGATTCCTTGCATTGAGTGCAAGCGTGGTATCTGCACCGACACACCTGATGACACTAAGGAATATTTCATATATAATAATCGGAATATTTTTTGTTGCCGGGATATATTTTATAAAGACCGGAATGAATGAAAATAAAAAGAAGATACACAAGTTATGCAGCCGTTCATTTTATAAGCTGATGATAAAAAATAAATACAAGATGCATATAAGTGAATTTGCAAATAAAATGAATATAAGAGTTGACCAGGCAGCCGAATATATCGGAACGAGAAAGAAAATTACGGAAGGCATCCTGAGCTTCAGCGACAGCGGACATATAATAATTAGTAAGTATAATGCAAATAAGAAATAGATGAGTGAACAATCGCAATTAAATGACGAAATAATTTTTACAAATATTCAAAAGCCAAAAAAGAAACCCGGACTTTGGGTATATATAGTACTTTTCATCGGGACTTTTTTTTCCACGGCAATAGCCGGAGCGCAATGGGCAAATGTAGATTTCCTGAATTTATTGAACTGGCATTATGGATTGACTTATGCCATATTAATAATGACATTCTTATCGGCACATGAATTCGGACATTATTTTGCTTCGAAGATACACAAAGTAGATGCAACACTGCCCTATTTTCTGCCTATGCCGGTGGTTTACCTGAGTCCATTCGGGACATTTGGAGCAGTAATAAAAACAAGGACACCGATTCTAACGAGAAGAGCATTATTTGATATTGGTGCAGCGGGACCGATAGCAGGATTCATTGTCAGTTTGGGATTTTTGATTTACGGTTTGATGACATTGCCGGGAATTGATTTTATTTATCACCTGCATCCGCATTACCTGACAGAGTATGGAGGAAAGATACCACACACAAGTTTGTTTTTCGGAGATACATTATTATTCAGTTTCCTTGCAGAAATATTCAAGAATCCAACCGGATTTTTACCGCCTATGAATGAGATATATCATTACCCGTTCCTTAATGTGGGCTGGTTCGGACTATTTGTAACATCAATCAATATGCTGCCGATGGGACAGCTTGACGGGGGGCATATAATATACGCAATGTTCGGAAGCAAGGCACAGGGTAAAATAGGGAAAACGGTATGGTGGCTGCTGATTGTCATCAGCAGCGGAGCGGCATTAAATTTTCTATATGATATATTAAAAGTTGATAGCCCTGGAAGTTTTTATATATTTTTACAGAGTACAATGATACCCATATTGAAATGGCTGAAAACATATACACCATGGTATATGGCGGGTTGGGGCGGCTGGCTGTTTTGGGTTATTATCGGTAAATTTTTCATCAAAATAAATCATCCGCAGGTTGCCGGTGACGAGAAATTAGATACAAAAAGGATGATAATCGGATGGATAGCGATATTGATATTCATATTGTCGTTTTCGTATAACGGTATATATTATATTGAATAGTTTTTTTAATAATTCAATCAAATTATCAGTTAACACAACGTGAATCTTTTTAATTGATAATATGATTCTATTCTTCTTGCAGGCCTCTGCCGGTTTTATGGATTTTATCCTCATTTTTTAATTGAATTGCAATTTGGTCTAATATACCATTGATGAAGCCGCCACTTTTGACGGTTGAATATTTTTTCCCCAGTTCGATTGCTTCATTAATACTGACTTTAATAGGAATTTCTTCACAGTAAAGCAGTTCTGCAACAGCGATACTAATCAGGATTCTTTCAACATTGATAATTCGCTCGAGTTCCCAATTGTCGGCATATTTTTCAATTAATTCGTTGGCAAAGGACTTTAATGCCATAGTATGATGAATTAATGATTTGGCAAATTCAACTTCAGAATCATCCCAAATAATCGGGATATCCGATTCGAGCTCATAGATTTCGTCAGGTGTTAAAAGTTTATCGGAGGTTTGTTCGAAATCACCGAAATTAAATTTACGAAAGAAAATATGATTGAAAATCTGGTCAAAAGGAATGTCGGACACTTCGATAGCAGAAATAATTTGCAGAACTTTTTCCCGGGCAAGCCGCCGGGTACCTTTAGCATTCTTTGTCCTGCTCAAAGGGAAAATATCTTGTTTCTCAATGTCCATATTAAAAAAGAACGATTATTTAAACATAATAAACTAATAAATGCTAAACTAAGCAAAAAATTTGCAATTTTTTATTTTTATTATACTTAAGTTTTTTTATTTTAAACCTGAGCAGGTTGTGTTATATTACTTTTGTTGATTTCAAATAAACATCTTTCACTAATCAAAGATGAAATCTTGAGTAGCAAATCGCAAAGAGCAGGGACATATTTTAATATCTCTTTTTCAGAAAGAGAGATAGTTTTGACATTTGCCGAACCGATTACTCTCGACAATTCTGAATATTATGGGATAGATGCACTAATAAAATTAATAAATGATAAAATTGAAATCCTGACCTGCGATTTTTCAAACATAAAACATTATGATTCCTATCTGATTCTCCTGATTAATAATTTGAAGGAGCTAAGCAAATCAAAAAGATTAGCGATAAACCTGATAGGTGTAACTCCGAAAATGGCAAAGTTCATAGAGCTTTTCGGCAAGGAACAATCAGCAGAAATCAACAATATAATATCAACAGGTTTTTGGGAAAATTACTTTTCACATATAGGTCAATTAACACTTACCGGTTTGACAGATGTAAAACTATTTATCGAGTTTCTCGGTGAGATTATATCGAAATTCTTTTCATTGTTCATTCATCCCGGGAAAATGAGATGGAAGGAATTCCCATTTCACCTGACAAAATCGGGGGTAAATGCAGTGCCGATTGTATTCCTTATAGTTTTCCTGATTGGAATGATTTCGGGATACCAGGGAGCGATGCAGTTGAGACAGGTGGGAGCGGATATATACATAGCGGATTTAATAGGAATATCAATTACAAGGGAATTGGCACCACTAATGACAGCAATATTAGTGGCAGGAAGGTCCGGCTCCGCTTTTGCAGCGGAACTTGGAACGATGAAAGTATCGGATGAAATAGATGCATTGAAGTCAATGGGATTCGACCATATACATTTCCTGATATTACCGAGAATAATAGCAGTTATGTTTGCAATGCCTTTTCTCGTGATGCTCGCAAATTTTGCAGGGATTTTAGGAGGTATGCTGGCGGCACTATCAACATTGGAATTAACGATGGTAGGATATTTGAATGAGATGCAGACTGCCTTGAGCTTCGGAGATGTTTTTTCAGGATTAATCAAAAGTATAGTATTCGGATTTCTTGTATCGTCAATCGGATGCTTCAGGGGGCTGCAGGTACATGGAGGAGCGGAAAGCGTAGGAAAATACACAACTGCGGCAGTCGTGACAGGCGTATTGACAATAATAGTTGCAGATGCGATTTTTACATTGATTTTTCAGTCTCTTGGGATTTGATGATGAAAAAGCCGATTATAGAGGTGAAAGATGTATGTGTAAAGTATAGTGAAAACACTATACTTGAAAATATAACATTCGATGTTTATGAAGGCGAGATACTTGTAATAGTGGGAGGAAGCGGATGCGGAAAGAGTGTATTATTAAAGCAAATCACGGGACTGGAAATGCCGACATCAGGTGATGTGAAAATCCATGGGGAGAATCTGACAAACGCTAACGATGAAATCAAAAGAAAAATACAAAAGAAATTCGGGATACTTTTTCAATCGAGCGGCCTGTTTGCTTCGATGACGCTTGCTGAAAACATAGCATTACTATTGGAATCATTCACAGATTTAACAGAAGATGAGATTTCCGATATCATCGATATAAAACTAAGTGCAGTCGGATTGGATGGGTACAGGAATTACCTGCCATCTGAAATAAGCGGAGGAATGAAGAAAAGAGCTGCACTTGCAAGAGCATTGGCACTCGACCCTGATATATTATTTTTCGATGAGCCGTCATCGGGACTTGACCCGGTAACCGCAGCATCGCTCGACAACCTGATTAAGAACCTGAATGAATCGCTTGGAATGACAATGGTGGTTGTATCACATGACCTTGCAAGCATAGGTAATATAGCACACAGGGTGATATTACTGGATAAAGAAGCAAAAGGGATAATAGCAACCGGTACAGCAGAAGAAATGAAGAGAAACAGAGAAAATGAAAAGGTTTATAATTTTTTTAATAGAATAGCTAATTAAGAAATTTTCAATTTTAAAATTATCAATTTTCAATGAATTTGAAATGATGAAATTTAAATGATAGTATATAAAATGATTAAAAAAATTAATCAATAAAATAAAGGTGAGGCAATGGGAAAGATACATACAAGAAAATTGTCGAGTACATTTTTAATAGGATTATTCGTACTTGCCGGCTCGGCAATTTTAATATTCGTCATCATCTGGCTTGGTGCAAGTCAGTTTCTCAAAGAAAATGTGTTATATGTAACATATTTCGATTCTTCGGTGGAAGGATTGAATACAGGTTCAGCAGTAAAGTATCTTGGTGTCCCGATTGGTACAGTTAAGGAAATAAGAGTAGCACCGGACGGCAAGTTGATTGAAGTAATAATGCAGGTGGAGAAAGGAGTATCGCTGAGCGATAGTCTTAGGGTTAAAGCGGAATTATCGGGATTAGCAGGAGGAAAGTTTTTGCAGATGTATTTTCCTGAAAATACACAGATGGCAGAGATGTATCCAAAATTAAGCTTCCAGCCGTCTTACCCGCTGATTAAATCATCACCATCGGGGATACAGGAAATCGAACTTGCAATGAAGGATGTGCTGGATAATCTACGCAGAATCAGGTTTTACGACATATCGAACCAGACGATTGCTTTTTTAGAGTCATCATCTAAGTTTTTCAATAACCCGGAACTTTACAATATAGTAGCGAAGATTGACAGCTCAGCAATAAGCTTGCACCGACTTATGAAAGGAGCGGATACATCCGATATAATAGATAATGTACAGCTGACAAGTCAAAAACTTTTGCAGATTGCGGTAGAACTTGAGTATTTTACGAATAATCTGAATAACCAAATTGATAATCTTGATATGGCGCACAAGGTTGATAATGTATTTGTCCAGCTCGATTCGGCAATAATCGAAGCGAGAAAAGTGATTGACGGTTTGGGATTCAGGACCGAATCATTGATGTACGGCCTGAACGAAACGATTGAAGACGTGAAGGTAACAAACAAGCAGGTAAGAAAATCGCTGAGGGTGGTATCGGATAATCCATCGCAGGTTTTTTTCAGTGAGCCGCCTCCTAAAGAAAAATAGTATTTATAAACTATAGAGAAGAAGGGTTATGAGTATTATCAAAAGCCAAAATTTAAGAAAATGGGAATGCAATATTTTAAATATTTTTAAAGGATGTATTGCATTAACAGCGATAGTATTATTGTCCTCTTGCGGAACATCAAAAAATGTAATTACATGGAATGTCGAGTTGAAGGATTCGGAAATGCCAATTACCGACAAATGCAACCCGGGAACGAAGATGCAATCTATCAAATCGGCTGAGAAACCGATGCTGATTCCGGCAGATGAGGAAACTGAGTCGAGAGTAAGAGTTTTGGGAGTACCATGTTCTCCTGATGCTGACGCTCAAACTTATGATGTCCCAATATCGAGGGTGAAAAGAATTACTTATGTAAGCGACCCGCTCGAACCACCGTCACAGGTAGAATTTAATGAGCTACAACCGTTATTAGGTTGTTGCAGCGAGAGAGACGGAATTGTAATGTTTGACAAGTTCGAATTGCGGGGTGTATTGGGATACAGAGGTATTCAGGAGGAATATTATAAGCCGGGAGTATTAACACCATTTAAATCTACATTCTTCGGGTTCGATGAGGGGGGTTCGACAATGATTATAGGATTGGAATTTGCCGGCTTATGGAATGTGCCATTCATTGATAAAAGCGAAAAATTTCAACTCGGATTCATAACAGGTCTCTGGCCCTGGGATGGTTCAATGTTTGTTCCGCTCGGATTGCATGGCAGATACACATTCAATCCACATCCTAAGCCAAGTTCCGACAATTGTAATTCATGGTATCTATACGGGAATCTCGGATTGCCTTTGGATTTTCAGACAAAAGCGCCATTATTCGCAAGCAAAATAGAATTCCAAAGATATTTTTATGGCTTGGGAATTGGATATGACTGGGCAATTACATGCAATATGGATTTGTCATTTGATTTAGGATTCAGAGCAATGAATCTGCCACTGCCAGCATGCGAAAGCTGTCCAACAACACCGATTGATGAAAGATACCCATACAGGTATTCAAGAGCATTATTGTTCAGATTCGGATTGACTTTTTAATGATATTGTATAACATAAAAAAGAATATAAAATGAAAAAAATAATAAACCATATTTTGGAATTCAAGAGAATTTATTTGTTATTGCTTGTTATAGGAACAATGTTTTATCTGTTAGCAGGATGTATGGATACGACAATGCCAGGCGAGGCGAATAAACGAATTCTTGCAGTTAATACATACGTAGCAGATTCTGCAAACCCATCTGACAGAGCTCCGTTAAGCGGTGTCACTGTGAGAGTGTATGACCTTGATGCAAATCCAAATGTTCCGATACAAGAAGCAACAACAGACAACATGGGAATCGCAGGATTTAATCTGCAGATTCCACTTATCGGGAGAACATACCGTGTAGTAGCAGAGTATAATTCACTTTCACAGGATTCAACAATCGTGATATGTGATGACCGCGGAGTTGATTTTGTATTTTTGAAAACAGGATGCTTAAATGTTTGCCCGAGGATTAACAATAATGATTTCGGTTCAGGAGGAATGATAAGCGATACGATTTCGAACAGAGGTGACAACAGGGTTTACATATCTCCTTCATTACAGAATCCTTCAACAGCAATCATAACTTATGACATTTTCAATCCTGACACATCATGTTCGGCGATTTCTTTCAATGTTACGATAGAATCAGCAGCGGGAGTGATTTATGAAAACCCAACTCAATATTATACTATAGACCCAATGAATTTTGTGATACAGCCCGGTCAACACAAGCAATTGACAATAACATTCAGGGCACCAATTAAGGATACTTTAGACAGAGTTGTTTTAAGAAGAAATACACAATCGAAGATAGACAGTATGTTTGCAGTAAGGTTGAGAATTTCTACATCAGTAAATTGCACCCAGGATTTGGATTTATATTCGATTGTAACTGCTGTTCCGGATTTAAGTCCGATTATAAATCTAAGGGCATATAATCAGAAGACACCGCAAAAACCGACACCTGAACACGAGGTATATTTCTTCGGGAATGCATCGAGAACAATTAATAATACAGGGGAATATCCCCCACTGAAAGGGAATATTTGGGTAGATGTGGATGACAATAATCCGACAGCAATTCCTCCATTGGAGCCGATATTGAAAATTGTGCCAAATACCGGGATAATAGGAATGAAAGTGTGGAGGAGCGGTTTCCCCGAAAACGATTTCTATAATGTAGTTCAGTTGATTGCAAATTTTCAGAATGACCCTACACATTCATCCGGATATACAAGTACAGAATTGAGGGGAATACAGGTAGGAGATGTCATAGCATTCCAGCTTGGACCCGATTCATATACACTGATATACATCAGGCGGGTTGACAATGGTACAGAACAAACATCGAGCAAGCAGTCAGGAATAGAATTCCGGGCAATTTCCGGCATTTATGTTAATTAATCGGCAGGGGATGAAAATGGAACAAACATTTAAATTGATATTAAAAAAGTTTTTCTTATTGTTATCCTTAATACTCATTCTATTTGTTCCTTTAGAGGCAAAAGAGGATATTAAAGGTGGAATATTAGACAGGAATGTCAATTCAGGCGATGAGGATTACGGCTCGTATTTAGTATTTGGAGATGTTACCGATACTTTATTTTTCACGAGTTCAAGACCTGTTCCAAACAGGAGACCAATTGCACTCGCAGCAGAAATCTTTTACTGTACGCGTCCTGCTGAATTCAGGAAAGCAGGAAAGCCGATTAATGAGGGGTGGTCACAAGCAAAACAGATTGTAGCGGAAGCATCGAGGATAGCACAGTTCACACGCGGCTCGCAAGCAATAAGCCCGGAAAGAATTATTTTTGCGGCAGAAAGAGACCTGTCAACATCGATGGCATCAGGTTCAAGTTATCTCTTCGATTTATGGCAGATGACCAGGACATCAAAGGGTTTTACATCGCCAGAGCCATTGACTCTTGTTAATGACGCAGATGGATGGGATTCACAACCGGCATTATCTTCAGACGGCAAAATTCTTTACTTTGTAACGAACAGAGCTGGTGGTAAGGGAGGACTTGATATCTGGTATTCCATAATGGATGTAACCGGTGCCTGGTCGAAGCCGAAGCCGGTTCCGAATATTAATACACCCGGAAATGAAGTATCGCCGCATTGCGGAGCAGACGGTAAATTCTATTTTTCGAGTGAATGGAATTATTTAAAAAATGAAAAGGGAACGACAGGTAAAGATATTTACAGGGCAGATTACCAGGACGAGAATGGGATTCCGGTTCCTGTCAATCCTGTTAATTTCGATGAAGCGATGAAGAAGGACGCTGAAACTTATGGGATTGAAATTCCTGAAAATATTCAGTTCAATTCAGAAAATGATGACGAATTCCCGTTTATCAGCCCTGACAGAAAATTTATTTTCATAACATCAAACCGCAAAGCAGATTTTGGAAAAAGAAATTTATATGCATTTGCATTGCCAAAGTCAAAAATCAAATTATTGGTGAATGTTACAGAGCAAATATTCGATGCAAATAACAATCTCGTTGTTCCACCTACATTAAAAATAGGATTGCCACTCTCACTCGTTGACAGTATAACAGGAGTTACGCAGGAAATTAGTTCAGGAAATAAATATGAGATTGATGCAGACAGAACATATTTAATCAGATTCACAAAATTTGTCGAGGAGGAGTGTTATCAAAATAAAATAGAGGGACCGCAGGAATTAAAAGTATTTTCCAAAAAGCCGTTTGGCTTCGATACTCTTTATGTGAGGGACGCATTGATTTCGAGAAAAAAAGTGGAGATTCCACCTATTATTTTCCATTCGACAGATACACTCCCCTATTTTATTACGGGATACTGGTACCCGATTACAACAGAGAATATGAAAGAGTACAGGCAACGGGAACAGAACGGATTTTTCGATAATACCGGATTTGTTGATTCGACAGGGCATGATTACGAAATGCTTTCGAAAAAGATTGATGGTATATTTGATGACCAAATATACAAACCGCTTGAAAAATTATTACCATCATTCCAGGAGTTTTGCCGCGACACATTGATACTTAAAATTACAATACACGGATACACAGACCCAAGAGGACTATCGTCGGGGGAGGAACATCCATACAGACAAAAATCAAAATACAAGAGGAATTATCCCGATGATACAGTTACAATTGGCGTTGATGAAAGAGGGAGCCCTGTGACAATTCCATCAGGTCAGGATATGTGGAAGCAGGGATGGCCCAAAGACCAGAATAATCCCGATGGACCATGGATTAAATTACCGGATGAAGGAGAAAACGGGAATGTCCTGCTTTCAAAATTGCGTTCGTATTTTACATTCGTTACATTCGATAAAATTATGCAAAAGCGTTCGCCAATATATAAGCAAATGAAATATAATAACAGAGTAGTATTGGATGCCGAGGGATTCGGAGTTGATAAAGCAGGATTAAAAGAGAGGAATCTTCGTGATGACCCGATGAGCAGGAGAATAGAGATATACATTGACATTCTTCGTCCGGAGGAACTTGCATATCACAAAAGGCAAATGGGCGGTTCACTTGCAGGAGTTCAAAAAGAAAATAAACCAGAAGTGAAACCAAAGGAAGAAGAAAAGCCGGTAGAAAAAGTTATTATAAAGGATGAAGCTGTAACCGAAAAGCCGGAAATTAAAGAAATAAAAAAAGATGAAACAGTCAAGCCGGCAGATAAAACAAAAGATGTAATTGTCACAAAAAAAGAAGTTGACAAAACACCGCCGAAGATGACAGAACCTGTTAAACCGCAGGAGACACAAGCGGCAAAACCATGTTATATGATTCACTATAATACTTATGACAATGAAGTTGATGCCCAGAATGCACTGAATATACTGAAATCGAGAGGTTTGCTCGAATCGCAGATTACATCATATTTCGATGCGTTCGGTTATGAGAGTTTTCGGCTTCGTTCTCAATGCTATCCGACTGCAGAAGAAGCAGTGAATGCAATGAAATCACAGAATTGGGTTTACAGGGAGTTGGACCTGAGTAAGATGCCTGTTATTGTAAAATGAGAATATTAAATTTCAGAAAGGATAGAGTTATGAAAAGGATAAAAATATTATGGGTATTATTAATTGCTTTAACACTATGGTCATGCAGTACATACCGTGAGACCGAAAGGGAAGCAACAGGAACGGAAAATATAAAGGTATCGAAAAGCGTGATTGTACCAAAGGACGAGGGGGCTGCTCCGATTGCAGGTGTGGCAGAATTGCCGAGCCCGGGGCAAGTCGTTACATTCAACGGAATAGGTCAGAAAGTTCACGTCAAAACAGGAGAGTCAGTTAATTTCATCTATGACGGGATTGACCCGGAAAAAACATATATCATTTATGAATCCACAGATGACGGATATAATCTCGAGCTTGCCTGGAGAAACGAGCCGGTTATAATACACTTCTGGAAGCTGTGCCAGATTTATGTAGTTGCCTCACCATCCCTGACTAATGTTGACATACCCGGTAATCTGAATTTAGAGCAGGTTATCTGGACACCGAGGTCTGATGGTACATGGGAAGTGCGAATCGGGACAGTAGAACGTGGCTGTAAGAGCAAGGCACTCGATGATTTACAGAAGATGAGAGATAAGGATTACGAGAAGGGAGTACCGAGAAAGTGAAAATCAGTGAATAGTGAATAGTGAATAATGAATAATTTCTGAAAAAATTTATTTAAAAAAAACCTTTTCGGTAAAGCGGGTTAATTGATTCGGAATTAAGTACTGAACAATAGAGATTATGTTTTGACTTTCTTAACTAATTCAGCTATTATAATCCAAAGTTTTTTTATTTTTGCTCTATTATTTTTTCAATAATCACAATTATATAATGGATAAGAATTTGGATTATTCACCTCAAACAATTTACCGGCTGCCATGGAATCTTGCGGATAATGCAATTTCATGGCTGGAGCCGACAAGCAAATGCAATCTTTACTGCGACGGATGTTATCGTGAAAACAGGGATGGCTCACACAAATCAATCGAGGAAATCAAGCATGAATTAGATGTTTTCGAAAAGCTGAGGAAATGCGACAGCGTTTCGATTACAGGCGGAGACCCTCTGACTCATCCTCAAATCAAGGAGATTGTAAGATTAGCTAAAATGAAAAACTGGAAGCCGGTGATTAATACTAATGGAGCTTTGCTGACTAAAGAATTGCTTCATGAATTGAAGCAGGCAGGTGTTTTCGGATTTACATTTCACGTTGACAGCGGACAGCAAAGACCACACTGGAAAGGGAAAAATGAACTCGAATTGAATGAACTGCGTTTGCAACTTGCAAATATGCTTGCAGAAGAAGGGGGATTGACTTGTTCTTTCAATGCGACTGTATATCCTGAAAATCTGAAATACATACCCGACCTTGTGAAATGGGCCCAGGAACATATAGATAAAGTGCATATCATGGTGTTCATTATTTATAGGATGGCAGTGCTCGATAAGGATTACGATTATTACTTAGGCGATAAAAAGCTAACTTTCGACAACATAACTTATTCTAAATTTGAAGACCAGCGTAGAATTGACATTAAGTCGCAGGAGGTGGTAGATGAAATCAGGAAAGTTTATCCCGACTTCATGCCGTGTGCATACCTGAATGGTACAGTAAAGCCGGATTCATACAAGTGGCTTCTGACGGGAAGAATGGGAAACAAGCACGAGATATTCGGTTATCTTGGTCCAAAATTCATGGAGTTCGTTCAGACAATTAAGCATCTTTTTTCCGGAAGCTATCTTGCTTATGCAAAATCGAAATACAACAGAATGGGCAGATTGTATTTCCTGATGGCACCATTCGATAGGGGTATAAGAAGTATCGCAAAAAATTACTTTAAATCATTTTTAGAGAATCCGAAAGCATTTTTCAGCAAGGTTCATTATCAGTCAGTGATGATTATTCAACCTGCTGATGTTATGGCTAACGGAGACCAGAATATGTGTGACGGATGTCCTGACATTACGGTTTGGAATGACCAACTTATTTGGTCATGCCGGATGGAAGAGCAGTTGCATTGGGGACAGAATGTGAGAACGGTGCCGAAATCAGTGAATAGTGGAAAGTTATGGAAAGTGTTCTGAAAAATAAGAGTTATGATTTTGCGATAAGAGTTGTGAAGTTGAATCAATATTTGATAAAGAATAAAAAGGAATTTGTTTTGAGCAAACAAGTGTTGAGGAGTGGAACGGGAATTTGTGCATTTGTACGGGAAGCGGAATTCGGGCAGAGTAAAGCAGATTTTACATCTAAGATGAGTATAGCATTGAAGGAAGCGAATGAAACTGATTACCTGATAGCAGTTTTGAAGGGCACTAAATATTTAAAAGATAAAGAATACAATAGTTTAAAATCTGAAATTGATGAATTGATAAAACTATTATTTACATCAGTCAAAACTTCCAAATAGAATAAAACAATATAATTTTTTATATGGATATAGCAACATCACCGGCTTCGATTATTGTATTTTTGGTAACTATTGCAATTAGTCTGTATGCAATGTCAGGGAGGTCGAATATTTATGATTCGTGGGCACTGTCTCCGTGGCGGCTGGTGCATGAGAACAAATGGTATCTGACTATTACAAAAGGATTCATACATGCAGATTTTATGCATCTCATATTCAATATGCTCACATACTACTTCTTTGCTTTCAGATTAGAATCCATTGTCGGTTCTGCCAGTTTTCTAATAATATATTTTGCGAGTCTGGTTCTGAGCGATATTTCAACGATAATTAAGAATAAAGACAATAGCGGATACAGGGCTGTGGGGGCATCCGGTGCGATTGCCGGTGTTTTGTTCAGCTATATTTTATTCGACCCGACAAGCAAGATGATGATGTTTCCTTTTCCGATTGGCATACCTTCGCCGATATTTGCACTTCTCTATCTTGCATACTGCTACTTTGCATCGAAGAGGTCTATGGATGAAATCAATCACGAGGCACATTTATGGGGTGCATTGACGGGATTGCTCGTAACGATTATATTAATTCCTCAGAGTGTAGAGTATTTTATTGAGAAGGTGTTTTGAGAAGTAGTTGGGTTGTATTCCCTCACCCTAAATCCCACTCCCGGAGGGCGAGAGACTTTTCAAATCAGATTTATCTGTTAACAATGAATTTCTTGCAAACATTTCCAATTCTAAGAAAATAAATGCCGGGTGATAAACAGCCAATATCAATCTTATCCTTGTAATCAGTTTCAATCACATTTTCTCCAAATACTGAATATATTTTGATTTTAGCCGGATAAATTTCATCAACATCAAATTTAATTTTTAAATAGCTGTTCACCGGATTCGGATATAATGTTAATATATTTTCGTCAGAATTATCCTCGACACCTGTATAAATATCACGATAATATATATTTCCATCATCAGCACGGACAAAAATCTTGGTGTCGGAAAAACGCAGTTCCTGATATTTACATGTTGTAAGAGGCAGGTTCTCTGTAATATCAGTCCAATTCACTCCATCATCATAAGAACAGAAAATTTTGTTAGATGTCCTCAAATAAAAATTGTCATGGTAATCAATATTCAAATATCCTAATCCGGTAAGATTCAGGTTCATCCTCTGCCAGGTCCAGCCTGAATCAATTGAGATAAAGACAGTGTCATGAACAAGCATATATAGTTTTCCTTTGCTGTTTTCTTCGCAAAGACCGAGCTCGGAGATGCCGGGATTTTCAAGTAAAGAAAATGTCTTATTTGTATCATTAGTTATGAAAAGTGAATCATTAAATTTATAAATGAAATTATAATCATAAAATACTATGAATCTTCCAAAATGATGTTCTTCACTATACATTGATGTGAAATCTATTCCATTCTTAGAAATATAAAATGCATATGCCCAATCAAATGTTGCTGATATACCAAAATATCGTGAATTAATTCTACTAAAATCATCTGAATTATATTCTGGTTGACTAATAATTGATTTATCAATAAAAGTATTTCCAAAATCCGTCGATGTTTTTAAAATAATTCCCATTGGATAAAGACTGATTACAAGATTCCCATCTCTTGTAACAAATGAACTATTAACAAAAGGAATATATGGAGAATTATAATTAATCCAATTAATACCAAAATTTGTTGATAAATAATTTGAATAATTTTTTTGGAAACTAAATATTGTATCGCCTCTGTTTCCGAATACTTCTATATTGGCAGTGTCAGGATGATTTACATTGAACCATTCGGCATAAGCAGAGAATTGAATAGCAAATAACAATAAAAGAGAAAAAAGATTTTTCATTTTTGTTTTCCCGATTTATTTATATTCAATCTCAAAGGGATATTAATTTCTCGGTTTTACTTTTTTATTGACATAGATATATTAAGATTATTGTATGTTACTGAGATTTACTGACGTTCAACTCCTATGGAGTTGTAATTGAGTATAATTTACTGAATGTTACAGACGTTCAACTCCTATGGAGTTGGTGTTTTTATCATAATTTACGATTGGAATCGCCAAAATATATATATTTTTTCGATTTGATTCGGAAAATATTATAATAATTTCCGATTTGATTCGTAAATTTATATAAAATTAATGGTATAAGGTGAGAAAAATGATAAAAAGGGTTATCGAAAAGCAGATTGTGACTAAGTTTTTTAAAGGAAAGGCAATTATTTTGCTTGGTCCGAGGCAATCTGGAAAATCAACACTGATTGAAAGTATATTAAATAAAAGAAAGGAAAAAATCCTGTGGCTTAATGGGGATGATTCAGATACAAGAACATTGCTTTCGGAAACTAATTCAACAAAGTTGAAAAATATAACATCGGGTTATAAAATTGTATTTATTGACGAGGCACAGCGAATAACAAATATCGGGTTGACTATTAAAATCATTGTTGACAAACTGAAAGATGTTCAGCTTATAGCAACAGGTTCATCAGCATTTGAATTGACAGCTAAAATCAATGAACCACTGACAGGAAGAAAATATGTATTTATGCTTTACCCGTTGAGCTTTCAGGAAATGTGTGATGAACACGGATTGCTTGAAGAAAAAAGACAAATTGAATATCGAATGGTTTTCGGTTCTTTTCCTGAAATTGTAACGAAGCCGGAGGAATCAGAAGATTTGCTGAAAACGATGGCTGAAAGCTATCTTTACAAAGACCTTCTGTCGCTTGAACAGATTAACAAACCTATTTTGCTTGAAAAAATTGTGAAAGCACTTGCTCTTCAGGTGGGGAGTGAAGTCAAATTTCATGAGGTTGGGCAGATTGTAAGTGCAGACCCATTAACAGTAGAAAAGTATATTGATTTATTGGAAAAAGCTTATGTTTTATTTCGATTGCCTGCTCTGAACCGAAATATTAGAAATGAAATTAAGAAGGGTAAGAAAATATATTTTTTTGATAATGGAATTAGGAATGCTGTGATTGGAAATTTCAGAAATTTGTCGTCAAGAGAAGATAAAGGAGCATTGTGGGAAAATTATTTGATGAGCGAAAGAATGAAATATCTGATGTATAATAAAAAGGATGTTTTCAAATATTTCTGGAGAACTGCTCTTCAACAAGAGATAGATTACATTGAAGAAACAGGAGGCACTTTTGATATTTTTAAATTTAAATGGAGTCCTTCAGCAAGAGCTAAGTTTTCAAAATCATTTACGGGTAATTACCTTGTTAAGGAAAAGAGATTGGTAAATTTTGATAATGTAGAGGAATTTCTATTGCAAAGTTAATGAAACCCTGTCAGGTGTTACACCTGACAGGGTTCGATTTTTATACCACCATTGTTTTTGTGTATTCACTTCCTATGAAACCGTGCTGACAATGTTTTGTTGTCATAAATGCCCCGGAATGTTTTGATTGAATTGTGATTGCTTCATTCAAATCGACATTGCAAGAGTTAAGGACACAATCCAATATTGCTTTTACAGCCGGATTTGATGGAGAAGCTAAACCAGAGATATCAGTTGTTATTCCTGTTAATTTACCTTCGTTGAGAATCCTTTTTGGTAAAACTTTTTCATCATTCAAGGCAATGTCATAAGCAATTTTAATTGCATTCTCCACAGGTCCCGCATAGTCAGTGAGCCAACCGACAGTTTCGGATGCTTTAACAGATTTTCCTGATAGTAACAATTTGAGGAGTTTTTCCCAATCCTGAGATTTTGCTTTTCTGAATGTCCAGTGGCACATTTCCATTCCGGGAACGACAGGCAGAGTTACTTCGGGAGCACCGAGTTGTGCATCATCAACAGATACTAAATAATGGCAGTGTACCATTAATTCAAGCATACCGCCGAGGCAACGTTTACCGTTTATAAATCCCACTGATGTTTTAAATTCATTATGAAGACGGCGTGCTGTCTTTGACCATTCATAAGAAACACGAAATCCTTCTTTTTCATCATTCAATGCCGGGAAAAACTCATTTGTATCTGCACCGACAAGCTGAGTGGATAAATGAAAATCACCAGTAACTATTACTCGTTCAATCTTTTCTGATTTGAGCCAGTCAATTGCTCTATTCATTTCTTCATTGACATCCCAGTTATAGCTTTCGCGTGCAATTGAAATCACTCCGACTTTTCCGTCATGCTCTGCATTGACATAAAGCTGCTGCCATTCAGGTTTATTAAGATTATTGAATACATCGGGATGCCATGTTTTAGCAGAAGCATCAGGAAATAATTTATGAAAAGATTCGACAATTTTAATTGAATTATCTATGCCTAATCTGCGAATTTGAGCAATTATTCCGCTCCTGAATTGTGCACAGAGTTCACCGATTGAATTCATATAAGTAAGGTGAGACCTGTTTTCATGAAGCATTAAAGAAGTCATTTGAATAAGAGAGCCGAGAATCCATGTCTCAAATTCTTTCAATTCATTTTCATCTGCTGTCCAATTAACCATAGGCCTAAGATGATTTAAGGGATACCAGTTTTGACCTCCGTCCTTATGTTCAACAAGTGAGGCAGTCGGCTCGAACACTTTACCATAATGTAAACTTAAATGATGGAGGCAAGACCATGTAAGAAAGTTTGCACCCTTTGCTCCTATTACATCATGTGCCCTGAAAGGATTAGGTCCAAATAATTTTCTCACATATTTATCAATTTTCCAGAAGGGCATGTTTGTAGCTTCGTGGAAACGAAGTGCTGATAAAGTTAATCCGCAGAACAGAACATCGAGCACAAAAGCCCAGTTGTCACTAACTGGCATTGGAAGCATACCCAAAGCCCAAAACAGTTGTGTTACTTTTGACGGTTTGCTTTCCACCACTTCCCAAATTTTATTAATCTGATGAGGGAATGCAGGATGATAGATATCAACCCCCAACTCTGATGAAGGAAAGCCAGATGTAACCGATTTAATCTCGATTCCGGGGAATGTTTCCCTGAAAATTTTATAATGCGATTTTTTCACTTCAAGAATCTCCGGAATAGCTTCGATTAGGAGTTTGGGCTTGAATTTACTTAATTGTCCGGGTAATTTTGAGCCATCATAATTAAACCTTATTACACTGCTCATTATATCGTCAGCCTGCTTTTTCCCGAATGAGGAAGCCAGTCCGGCATATTGAAAGCCAATGCCATCGGGAACACCGGGGAAGTCAATCCCTATCAAAGGTATTCCATAAGGTTGAAGTCGTGAACCAAGCTGCATCATTTTTCCAGCACCGACAATACCATTTGCACCTGATATAACTAACGCACCGCGTTCGCTTTCTTTACCAAAAACCTGCTCGACAAGTTCACTAGCTTGTACGGGTAGTATACCATTCTTAAATATGTCAATAACATATCCCAGTCCCAGGGTATCGAGTGTTGATTGTCTCATTGATTTTGTCATCACTTTTTCCCTCCTTCCGACACTTTGTATATTGCAGCAATGCCAACATCACCAGCGGCACAACCGAAAATCAGTACATAACCGCCACCCAAATCAACTGCTTCTTCGATTGCTTCCATCGAGACACGTGTAAGTGTAGGTCCCTGCGGATGTCCCCAGACAAGAGGACAGCCGGTATTATTCATCTTGTGCCAGTCATATTTAAATTCCTTTGCAAAAATCGCATCATTAACTGCAAATGGATTGTGATTTTTCACAACTGCAATATCATCCAAAGTCAAGCTGGTTTGATTTAATAGTTTTTTAATTGTTAATACAGGTGCTTCGGGCATGAGACTTGGCAATGTTCTGACTTCTGCCCTTCCGACAATTTGAATATCAATTTCGGGACGGGAACTTAATTCTTTCGCCTTATCTTTATTAGTAACGAGTAAAGTTGCCATGCCGTCTGAAGCATGAGTTTGCGTACCCGAAGTGACACAGGAATCAAGCTCACGCATTGCCCGTAAGCCATCAAGTGTTATTTTTCTTACTCCTGCATCTGAATCAATTACACCCATCACTTTTCCCTGAAGATTTAAAACTTCCAAAGGAACAAGAACGCGATTAAGGAAACCCGATTCCAATGATTTGAAATATTGTTCATACCTGTAAAAAGTCAATTCATCAACTTCTTTTTTGTCAATTTTATATTTTCGGGCGGCGAGTCCTGCAGTTGCCAACATTGCATTTCCGGTAGCAGGGTCAAAACCGAAATTATCCCAGACATCGCTCAGTGCAATAGTTCGTTCATAAGAACGGCGTTCAGGAAAAACACCGACAGGAGAATCGCTTGTGCGGTCGAATGTCAGAACACCAACTGTATCAGAAGAACCCGATTGAACTTCTGCTGCAGCAAGAAGTATTGCTTTCAATCCTGTGGCACATGCCTGCTCAACATGATATCCGGGTAACCTGAATCCCGCACATGATGAAACAAAGGGTGATGTCCAGAATTTCCAGTGCCAGGGGATTGTAGAACCGGTGACGAGATAATCAAGATTTTTCATTTGAACCTTTCTCTTGCTCATTATTTTACTCATTGCCTCACCTGCGAACTGCCCTATGTTTACTTCTGCAAGAGGAGACATTTGCCAGGCAGGGAAATAACTGCTCCCCCATGTGCCGTAAGGGATTCGTGCATTAGGATAAATTGACTCAATTTTTTTCATTTACTTACTCCATTTTTTTTATTGAATAGCCACGATTTTTAAATCGTGGACTTATAGCGAGCCACAATATAGGATTTACCCTCTTATAATTAGAGACTAAAGTCGGTATGTGGTGTTACAAGAGTCCCACTATCTAAAGATAGTGGCTATTCATCATATAAAAAGAACAATCAAATTATTTCCATTAATTTTCAATCAGGAATTAAAATAGAACGCTTTGTGTATTTATGTTCAAGCGTATTCCTGAACACTTCATTTATTTTCGACATCTGAAATGTTTCGATGAAATTCTCAATTTTTAATTTTCCTGATGCTACTAAATTCAGAACATCGGGATACAACTCAGGTTTACAACCCCATGTCCCAAGCATTGTCGCATCGAATGCCATAAGGTTGCTGAGCCGCACTTCGAGTTTATCGAGAGTAAAACCAACGATTGATAATGTTGATGCAAAGCTTAATAATGCGAAGCCAAGTTCCTGACCGGGTTTTGTACCTGACATTTCAAAAATCTTCCACATATATGGCGATGTTCCCAATTCTTTTGTAATTCCTTTTACAGAATTCTTAATATCTTTTATACCAAGCTCTTTAATGTTTAGTGTTGCATCTATGCCATTCTGCTTTGCAATTGCAAGTTTATTGTCATCAATATCCAATGCAAGAACTTTCGCTCCGAAAATTTTAGCAATTAATGCGGCGTAAATTCCAACTCCTCCGACACCTATTACAATCGCAAAATCATTTTGTTTCAAGCCCGATTTAACAATCACCTGGTATGGAGTAGAAACTGCATCTGCTATAACAGCCAGTTGTTCCAGCGAATATTTTGAAAGCACGTCATCATGCACCAAACATAAATTTTTATACGGCACTTTGATGTGTGATGCAAATCCGCCATCGAAGTCATTGCCGGGCATTAACTGTTTCTGACAGATATTGCTTCTTCCGTTTTTGCATAGTTCACATTCTCCGCATGGAAGAACTGCAGGAATGATTACATTTTTGTTTAACCATTCCGAAGGACCCTTTACTACTGTACCGCTGATTTCATGACCGAGTGTTAAAGGAAGCGGATGTTTTGTCGGAACACCGAAATACCAAAAACTCAAATCTGTGTGGCAAACACCGCATCCGGCAACCTTCACCAATACTTCGTTTTCATTAAGTTCAGCCATAGGTTTTTCAACAAGCTGAAAATCAGATTTCAGTTCAGTCATTTGCCATGAATAAAAATTATTTCCCATTGTTTTCCTCTAATTAAAATATATAATATTTTCAGAATTCATTATTTGTAAGGAATAATTTATAATTTTTAATTTTTAATTTTCAATGAATTTTTAATGTATACAATTATATCAATTTCCTATTTATTGTTCTTTGCAAAAAGTGACGCCCCAAATGCATTTATATACTGCGGATTATCAGCCACAGTTACTTTTTGCATTAAATATTCTTCCATTATAACTTTAATATATGGGTGATATTTTGCCACACCTCCGACTAAGATTATAGGCAGTGTCTTATCCATTGGAATTTTTTTGATTCGATTCACGACAGAAATATAAATACCTTTTGCAATATCTTCGGCAGGTACATTATCAAAAATCCACTGCATGACTTCTGTTTTTGCAAATACTGTGCAGAAGCTGTTCAGCTCTTTGTTGAAACTTGATTTCTCAGCTAATGCACTCATTTCCGACAATTCAATTTCTGCTTTATCAGCAACTTCTGTAATAAAAGCACCGGTACCTGCGGCACAACGTGTGTTCATATAAAAATCAATAACTTTTCCATTAGATGCACTCTTGATGATTTTAATATCTTCGCCTCCTATGTCAATAATATTTTTTTCAAAAGGATACAGTTCAGTTAACCCGGTAGAAGCACAGTAAAGCTCGGTTTTAATCACATTAGCATTCTTATAATAATTCCGCCCATATCCAGTTGCTCCGATTCCGGCAATTGAATAATTATCATTTATTGATTTTAGGATTCCATTTTCTTCATCCTTATTTCTTGTGAGAGTCTTAACTAAATTTTGAAAGACAATAGAATTCGATTCATCGAGCACAACAAATTTTGTGAACGATGAACCGGCATCTATACCTAAATAGTGTTTACTCATTAATTCTTTTCTTTCACTTTTTTTAAATTAATTGCTTCAAGAATTTTACCGGGAGTAATCGGTAAATTATAAATTCTGACTCCAATCGCATCAGCAATTGCATTTGCCAATGCTCCGAACACGGGCAGTGTTGCACCTTCGCCGACTTCCTTAGCACCGAATGGTCCTTCGGGTTCATAACTATCAACTATAGAAGAATCAATATTCGGCATATCGGCGGAAGTAGCAATAATGTAATTATGAAGGTCGGCATTCAACATCTTTCCATTTTTATCGAATACTTCATCTTCAAACAGAACTTCACCCATTCCCATTACAATAGCACCTTCGACCTGTCCTTCCACTGCCATCGGATTGATTGCAGTGCCGCAATCGTGTGCATCCCAGAAATTAAGGACTTTCACTTTGCCGGTTTCCATGTCAACATCAACTTCACAGACTGTAGCTGAGTATGAATAAGCCGGTGATGTTCCAACAGCAGCACCTTTGTATTTTCCACCTAATCCTTCAGGTGGAGAGTAATGTCCTTTGCCGGTTAATGGTCCATTCTTCGAGAAATACGCAGTAGCGGCGGTTTCCCAAGGAACCGATGCGCCGTGATTATTTCTCACCGATATTATATTATTTTTAGCTACCAAATTTTCAACGTCTGTATTTAATAATTCAGCTGCGATAGAAAACACTTTCATTCTCACTTCATCACCTGCCATTTTGGAGGCATTGCCACCCATCAAAGTAACACGGCTCGAATAAGCACCGAAACCCAGCGGAGTAATATCACTGTCAGCAGAAATCACACTGATTCTATCGAATGAAATCCCCATTGCTTCTGCTGCGGCTTGTGCAAGGACAGTATCCGAACCTTGTCCTATGTCAGCATCTCCGACAAAAAGGACTGCCTTTGAACCGTCCTCTTCTACTTTAATGGTAGCATTAGAATGTGGGAATTGCGAACGGTAAATCGGATAACCTGCACCGGAAACAAATCCACCGCAACCGATTCCGATTCCTCTTCCTATTGGCATTTTACCTTTCTTCCTGTCCCATCCGGATTTCTTGCGAACTAATTCAAGACATGCTTTGAACTCGCATGAGTGAATATCAAGGTCGTTGCAAGTATGATATTCCGGAGTCATTGCATTTTTTAAACGTATATCTATATGGTCCATCCCTATTTCATCGGCAATCATCGAAAGCAATGATTCAAATGCAAACCGCGGGAATGGAGTTCCGTGTCCACGCATCGCACCGCAAGGAGGAAGGTTGGTATTAACACGATACCCATCATATTTATAGTTAGGAAATTTGTACAGTGTTGCTATCATCGAACCTGCATAATATGTTGATACAATTCCGAAACTTGAATATGCTCCACCTTCGAGAATAGCTTTCTGTTTAACTGCAGTTATTGTTCCATCCTTTTTCACACCGATTTTCAATGTTATATATTGCTTATGCCTGCCTCTTCCATACAAATACATTTCCTCCCTGCTATACCTCATCTTCACCGGTTTGCCTGTTTTCTTAGCAAGAAGGATTGATAGAATTTCAAGATAATTTGTCGCGGCTTTTGAACCAAATCCACCACCGCAATTAGTCATAATGATTCTGATATTACCGAGAGCCGTATTCAAAATTCTCGAAAGCTGATGATGAACGTAATGAACTACCTGGGTTGAAGTATGCAAAGTAACCTTGCCGTGCCTGTCCCATTCAGCGATAGCACAGTGGGGCTCCATAGGATTCTGATAAACCCTGTTTCCGACAAAAGTAGCTTCCTTTATAAAGTCTGCTTCTGAAAAGCCCTTTTCAATGTCTCCAAAATGATGGTCAACGCGCGTATTAATATTGTTTTCATATTTATCATCAAATAATCTTGGCGCACCATCTTTCATTGCTTCAAGAGGGTCAAATACGGCAGGAAGTTGTTCATATTCAACTTTGATGAGTTCAAGTGCTTTGTAGCAAGTCTCCTCATCAATAGCAGCTACAGCCGCTACAACGTCACCGACATAGCGTACTTTATCTTTTGCAAGAACGTTTTCATCATATCTCGGAGGTGAAGTTCCCCATGTAATATCTGTAACATCTTTTCCTGTAAGTACTGTTTTTACACCCTGCAAAGCTTCGGCTTTTGAAGTATCAACAGATAAAATCTTTGCGTGAGGATAAGGACTATAAAGCAGTTTCCCATAGAGCATATCGGGAAGAACAATATCATCTGTATAAATGGCTCTGCCTGTTGCTTTATTGGGGGCGTCTTTCTTTGGCAGCCGCTTTCCGACAACTGATAAATCAATAGCAGATTTCTGAGGTGCATATTCAATTTCCTTTGGAGTTCTACCGTTAAGATATTCGACAGCAGTTTCAATAGCCTCAACAATTTTTGTGTAGCCAGTACAACGGCACAGGTTACCGCTTATGGCATGTTTTATTTCTTCAGTATTTGGATTCGGATTTTCATCGAGGAATGCTTTTGTTCTCATAATCATTCCGGGAGTGCAGTAACCGCATTGTATTCCGCCTTTCTCAACAAATGCTCTTTGCAGGGGATGCATCTCATTCTCATTAGCAAGACCTTCTATGGTCTGAATATTTTTCCCATCAACTTCCAAAGCAAGTACTAAGCAGGAGTTTACGGCTTTGCCATTCATGATAACCGTGCAGGCACCACAGTCTCCCTGCTCACATCCTTTTTTTGTTCCTGTCATTCGCAATTCTTCACGGAGCAAATCCAATAGCGTTGTTCCGGGTTTTACTGCTACTTCGTAATCCGTTCCGTTTACATTTATGTTTATTATTTGTTTCATAGCAACAATAATTAATTAACAATTTTTGTTCTTTCAATAGCCAGAGCCAATGCCTGTTTTGTCAATACTTTTACAAGCTGGCGGCGGTAAGCGGCACTGCCGCGAATATCATCAATCGGTATTGTATCATTTGAAGCTGCAGAAACAACTGATTCGATTAACAGGGCATTATTTGTCAGTTCATCAATAGTTTTTCCAAGAGTAAAGTAATTTGCATTTTCGCTGATTACCGGTGTTGGTGCACATGCACCAATTACAATATTAACATTATTACATACTCCTGAAACAAATTCAATCTTTACAGCCACTGAGGCAACAGAAATTGATGAAGCTTCTCTCAATCCGAATTTAACAAATGAAGCACCGGAAGATTTTTGTAGTTTAGGAACAATAATCCGCGTCATTATTTCATTTTTCTTTATGTCTGTTTTATGATGTGAAATGATAAATTTTCTCAAAGGAATTATTCTTTTACCTTTGTGCGAAGCTAATTCAACTTGTGAATCATACGCCAACAGGATAGGTGCTGTGTCGGCACAGGATGCACCTGTGCAAAGATTACCACCGACTGTACCAGTATTGCGAATTTGCTCCGAACCTATTTTAGATGCAGCTCCCGAGAGAGCAGGAATTTTATTTTTGATTAGTTCTGAATAAACTAAACCGTTGTGAGTCAGACAGGCACCAATGTAAATATTCTGAGAGTCCTCTTCAATATTTTTTAATCCGGGAATACCAGAAAGAGAAACAAGGTCGTTGAATTTTCTTAAACCTTTTTTCACTTCGACAAGCAAATCAGTCCCGCCGGCCAATGGGACAGCATTATAACTATGCTCCAATATTTTGGATGCTTCCTCTAAAGAAACCGGTTTATGATATTTGAAATCTGATATATACATTACATAAATATAATTTTAAATTTAGAATTTTTAATTTTCTATATATTTTTTAATGTTTAATTTTTAATGTTAAAAATATTCCACCAAAATTATCCCTTAATTGTAATTTCACTTTTTGTTTATAAATTTAATATTTTAATACTCTTTTTTTAATTTAAAATTGAAAATTATAAATTTATTACACGTATAAATATAAAATAACTCTTATATCAAACCCGCTCCCAGTCTGAATGCATTAATATTTGTATCGGCATATTTAGCCGGTACATATTGCTTAATACTCTTTTCAACTGCTTCGGGATTTATCAATCCTGTTTTTGCATTAAAAAAACCGAGCATTATAATATTAGCAAATAACTTCTGACCAAATTCTTTAAAGGCAAAGTCTGTAGCAGGAATTGAATGAGACACCGCTTCAAAGGAATTAATATTCACCAGGTCAGAATCAAAAAATAATATCCCGGTTTTCAATAATGATTTTTTATATTTCTCGAATGCCGGCTGAGAAAAAGCAACAAGAATATCATTGCCGCTTGGTACAAGTTCATATATATAGGAATCCTGGATAATGACATCACACTTGCATGCACCTCCTCTTGCAGAACTGCCGTAGGATTGTGTCTGAATGGCATTCTTATTGTCAAGAATAGCTGCCCATCCGTAAATTACCCCGGAAAGAATAATTCCCTGCCCCCCGAATCCTGTGAACCTTATATTCATGCTATCGCCTCATCAAACTTCATGTTTATTTTTCTGAGCATTTCTGTAAACTCGGGTCTGGTTCTTTCTGCAAGTTTTCCTATTATAAGTTTACTATCAATATCATCGCCTTCATATTCGGCTGCCTTGCGAATATCAATCGAATTATCCCTGAAATCTTTTAGCTGGTCAATTCCTTCACGCATTCCAACCCGTTTGCCATAGCTCGTTGGGCATTGGGAACATATTTCTACAAATGAAAATCCTTTATTCTGAATTGCATCCTTCATTGCTTTTTTCAGATGGAAGACATGATAAGTTGTCCATCTTGATACATAAGATGCTCCTGCAGCAGCGACAAGTTCAGCGATTTTGAACGGTTGTTCCGAATTTCCATAAGGAGTAGTTGATGTTGGGACTGATGATGGAGTTGTTGGACTTACCTGCCCACCCGTCATTCCATATATATAATTGTTAACAAGAAACACAGTCAAGCCGATATTTCTGCGTGCTGCATGTATCAGGTGATTCCCACCAATACCTGCCAAATCACCATCACCTGCAATTACGATAACGTGCTTCTCCGGTTTCATCACTTTTACTCCTGTGGCAAACGCAATTGCTCTCCCATGTGTTGTATGCAAAGTATCTGCTGAAAAATATGGTGATGGTATCCATGAAGAGCAGCCAATTCCTGTAACCATAATAATATCATCAGGATTTATTTTCATTTCATCAACCACATGGCAGAAGATATTCAGGACAGTACCACAGCCGCAACCTGCGCAAAATTCTGTCGGCAGTATTTCAGTACGAAGATATTTTAGAAGATTATTTTTCATTTATCTCATTTTTCCATTTTGTCATTCCGTACCTGATACAGAACCCATAGTCGTTATCCCATTTGGATGCTGAACCAAGTTCAGCATGACAGTTTTGAATAAAATTAAATCTTATTTACTCTACTTTCAATTTCATTTATTATCTCACTAATCGTATGTGGTACACCACCAATTTTGGATATAGAATGTACATCACAACTAACAAACCTCTCTATTTCCCTCGACATTTGTCCTAAGTTCATTTCAGGGACAAAAATCTTTTTAACTTTTTTCCCGAGTTCTTTGACTATTGAATTTGGAAAGGGCCAAATGGTTATTAATCTTAAAAATCCAACTTTATATCCTTTTTCTCTCAGATTAAGGACAGCTCCCATTGAAGGTCTTGCGGATGCACCATAAGAAACTACAAGATAATCCAGTACATCGGTAAATTGCAATTCAAATTTTGAAATTTCATTGCGGTTAGACTCGATCTTGTCGTTGAGCCGTCTGATGAGAGTATCATGTGCTTCCTGCGATACGACATCACGCATTCCGTTGCTTTTATGTGTTGAGCCGGTAACATGGATTTTATGTCCCTGTCCGAACTCAATCATGGGAGGAATTCTTGTTCCACCGAAAACATCTGTTTTTACTTTGCTGATATTACGAGGATAAATATTTAATTCACTAATATCAGGAAAAACAACTTTCTCGCGAATATGTCCGACTTCCCCATCAAGCAGGAATATGACAGGGCTTCTGTATTTTTCGGATAAGTTGAATGCTTCAATCATTAAATCGAAAGATTCCTGCACAGAGCTTGGAGACAGTGCAATCATCTCGTGGTCGCCATGTGTTCCCCATCTTGCCTGGAGCATATCACCCTGTGCTCCCATTGTTGCCTGTCCGGTAGAGGGACCCGAACGCTGAACATTAACAATCACACAGGGGGTTTCAGTCATACAGCTATAGCCGATATTTTCCTGCATAAGAGAAAAGCCGGGACCAGAGGTAGCAGTCATAGATTTTCCGCCTGACCATGCGGCTCCGATTAGAGCCCCCATACTTGCTATTTCGTCTTCCATCTGAATATAATAACCGCCGGATTTAGGTAATTCTCTTGCCATCAGTTCTGCAACTTCGGATGCGGGAGTTATAGGATAACCTGCAAAGAAATTACACCCTGCATATAAAGCACCATAAGCCGCCGCCTCATCACCCTGTATGAAACGGGTTTGGTTTTTCAATTTATTCAGATAGTTTTCCCTTGTCATATTCAGACTGCTTCCTTCACTATTCCCGTTTTATTAATGATTACTGCTAACTCAGGGCATATCAACTCACATATCATACAGCCGGTGCATTTATTCATCGAAGCCGGAACCGGCACATAATATCCCCTTGAATTTATTTTACCTGATTTCATAAATACATTCGGTCTGCAAAGTTCTATACAAATATCACAACCCTTACAAAGTTCATTGTCAATATATATTTCAATTTTGCTTTCTGATTTACCCATATTATTCTTTAATATTTTCTTTCTCTGCTAATTTATTTTTTTCAAGCACCAATTTGGAAGCAATGCTTATTGCAATTTCATCAGGTCCTTCTGCTTTTATTTCCAGACCAATGGGAATATCAATCCTGTCAAATTCGTTATCTGTAACAATTCCACCCAATACAAATTCTTTTCTTATTTCTGATGCTTTTCTTTTACTGCCAATCATTCCGATATACGCAGCATTAGATTTAATACAATTCTCAAGCACTTCACTATCAGTGTCGTGACCCTTAGTTACAATCACAATGAAAGTATTTTCATCAATCTTAAATTGAGAAAAGAAATCAGTAAATGTAATATTTAATTTTGTGAATCTCCCTTCCAGCCAACCATCAAAAATGTTTTCTCTCTCATCAATAATAATAACATCAAAATCGAGATTTTCAGTATATTTTGCTAATGCTTTACCGATGTGTCCTGCACCGAATATATATAATTTATATTGGCTGAATAATGTCTCGATAAAAATATCAACTGAGCCGCCGCATTTCATCCCGAGGTCTTTTGTCAGATTATAGCTTATTAAATCAGTTTTCGGTGATTTAATAATTTCCAATGATTTTTCAATAACATCCTTTTCGAGAGAACCCCCGCCAATTGTTCCGAAGATTTTTGAATCATCCATGACGAGCATCTTGGCGCCGATTTTTCTCGGCACAGATCCCTTAGTCGAAACAATAGTGCAAAGCACCGCTTTCTGGCTGCTTTGACGGAGTTCAACTATTTTATCATAGATATTTTCCATCGCACATCAATTAAAATATTTCTGATATTCTTCCGGCGTATTAATGTTAATTAAAATTGATTCGTCGTCAATTTCAACTTTTTTATCCGGAAATTCACTTACAATATCCCTGAAATTAAGATTTAACTCTTTTTTTTCAGAAATACTTTTTATGACATCCTTTCCTAAGAGAACAGGATGTCCACCCTGCTCATTAAACACCGGAATTGTGCTTCCTTCAACAATTCTTTTAAAGTATAATTTTCTGAGAATAACTTCATTGACAAAAGGATTATCAATATTCTGTATATAACAAAATTCACAATTCCGAATTTTTTCAATACCCAATTTTATGGAATAAAATCTTTCGTAATCCAAATGCTCATTCACTACAACCGAAACATTTCCATTTAAATTCAATTTGGAATTTATATTATTATTTCCAACGACAACGATATTATTGATTCCAAAATCCATGTATTCATCAATAATTTTATCAATAAACCTAAAATTTGAATTATACCTGAGAAACGGCTTCGGCACATTCATCCTACTCGATTCGCCTGCAGCCAAAATCACCACACCAAAATTCTTCAATTCCAACATATCATTTCACCAAATTTTTATTTGTAATAGCTCTCACAAGATTAGTAAATGTCAAATTCAGAGGAGTTCTGACATAATGCTTTCTACCAAATTCGACAATTTTACCATTCATATATTCTATCTCTGTTTCGTGTTTATTCATAAGGTCAACTGCAAGTGACGGGAAATGGTCACCCGCGTTTTTCAGGTACCTGATACAAAGCTTAACGAAATTATCCGGTAATTTTATTTCTTCGGCTTTCGCAACTTCCATTGCCTCCAGTATCAATTTCTCGACAATTTCATTAGTATCCTTGTCCGACATTGCCTCTTTCATTGTTAACTTTGAAATGGCGCATAATGGGCTGAGAGCCGCATTCAGAATAGTTTTTTCCCACACTTTATTAGTTTGGGTGAATGAATCAGTGCTTTCGGTAGATAGCCCGACAGAATTAAGTACATCGGCATACCATTGGCTGACATCATTGCGTGAATCATCTTTCGATGCAATATAATTCGGAGGATTGAAGAAGGTAACATTAACCGTATTAGGTGCAAAAAGATTTCCGGCGAAATTAACTACCATTCTGAACACACGTGATTCAGCAAACCTTTCGGCATATTTTGTAGCAACACCTATTCCATTCTGGGCACTTATGATAAGGAGATTGTCGTTTTTATTGTGCTTAACAATCTGGTCTAATATATAATCAACGTGATATGCTTTAACCGAACAAATTAAAATGTCAATTCCGTGACTTAGAATTTCATCCAGTGAGGAAAAAGCGTAATTAAAAAAACAATGCTTTTCCATCTTACCGACAAGCGTAATACCTTCATTGTGTATCAGGTTCATTTTTTCTTTAAGCATATCACAGATTGCGATATCACAATCCGCCTCTTTCAGAAAAGTAGAAAGTATAAGCCCGACGGGACCTAATCCAACAACTCCTATTTTATATTTTTTAGTGTCCATAACACAATAAATATTATTTATAATACAGATTTCAAAGTATCAGCATAAATCTCATTTTCCTCGGGCAATCCGATAGTAACTCTTATGCAATGAGGGAGTAAAAACGGCTTCAGTGCTCTCACAATAACACCCTTCCTCAAAAGCTTATCCGTTATATCATTCACACGCATTTCTGAATCGAAAATACTCATAACAAAATTTGCCTCGGTATTTACATATTCGATACCGAGCCGGTCATAAACATCATAAATGAATTGCTTTCCGCATTTATTCAGATTCAGGTAATAATCGAGAAATTGTTTATCGGTCAATGCGGCTACGCCTGCTGCCTGCGATGGGATACCCGGTTCAAACGGCAACCGAACCTTATGCATTTGCTTTATCAGTTCGGGGTGAGCAAAACCATAACCAATTCGGATTCCTGCCAAACCATAAGCTTTGGAGAAGGTTCTCGTTGTGATTACATTATCAAACCTGTAATCCATCGAGTCAGGGAAATCAGGATGGTCCATAACAAATTCAATATATGCCTCGTCAACCATTACTATTACTTCTGGCGGTACTGACTTCATAAATTCTTCGAATTCGGATGTTGTATAAATTGTACCAGTCGGACTGTTGGGGTTTACAAGATATATCATTTTTGTCCTTGGAGTAATCGACGCAGCTATTGCTTTCAAGTCAAACCTGTAATCCTTCAACGGGACTAAATTCATTTTAATACCGCAAGCTTTTACCATTACATAGAATCCGACAAAAGTACCTTCTGCAGTAATGACCTCATCTCCGTTCATCAGAAAGGTTCTGACGGCAGTTTGCATTATTGCTTCCGAACCGTGGCCTGTAACAATGCAATCGAATCCTACGTCGAACATTTCTGCTAACTTAGAACGCAAGAGCAGACTTGCAATATCGGGATACCTGTTTATCTGGTGAATAGAGCCAATCATTGCCTGTATTGCAAGAGGAGATACGCCAAGCGGGTTTTCATTCGAAGCCAGCTTGACAATTTTTTCCAATCCAAACTCACGCTTGACATCGTCAATCGGTTTCCCGGGTCTGTACGGCTCAAGGTTTTTTATATATTCTGCTACTAATGCCATGTAAATTATTATTCCTTTTTATATAATATTTCCGTTCAAACAACATTTCTTCGTTATAGCTTTCACAAGATTAGTAAAAGTCAGATTCAAGGGAGTCTGCTTGTAATGCTTCCTTCCGTATTCCACAATCTTGCCATTGAAATAATCAATTTCAGTCTGCCTGTTATTTGCAATGTCAACAGCAAGTGAAGGTATGTGGTCTCCGTAATTTTTCAGTTTTCTCAGTGATAATTTCACAAAATTTTCGTTGAATCTTATACCTTCAGCTTTGGCTACCTCCATTGATTCCACTATTGACTGTTCTATGATTTCCACTGTATCGGGATTAGACATTGCCTCGCACATAGAAAGATTTGATAATCCGCAAATCGGTGATATAGAGGCAATCAAAATTGTTTTTTTCCATACTTGTTCATTTATTAAGAAAGAATCGGTGTTTTCAGTGAACATATCGACACCCGATAAAGTATCGGCAATAATCTTAGCTATTTCGGGATGAGTGTCATTAATCGAGGCAATGTAATTCGGCGGCTCGAAGAAACTGACATTAACAACATTTGGGGAATGAAGAACCCCCGCAAAGTTGATTACCATTCTTAGAATTTGCGATTCATCGAAATGACTCGTGTATTTCAATCCGATTTCAATTCCATTTTGAGCACAAAGAAGATAAAGATTACTGTGAGAATACTTTTCGACCTGGTCTAATATAGTATCAATCCTGTATGATTTTACGCAGCTGATTAATACATCAATATCATGAGTGAGAAGTTCCCTGACCGAAGAATAATTGTAACCGAAAAAAGACGATTTCTTGAATGAGCCGATAAGCTCCACACCGTGATTGCGAATCAAATTCATCTTTTCTTTGTCGGTATCGCAGATTGCAACTTCACAACCCGCCTGCTTGAAATGAACGGCTAAAATAAGTCCGACAGGACCCAAGCCGATTATTCCGATTTTTAATTTTTTTTCTTCCATTTTATTACCGGCATTAATAATTAATTATTATTATCAATTCATCTGCTCGATGAATGCCTCTATTTTTGTCGTTGTTTGTGCCTCAGAGAAAAATCTCAAATCGCACAAATCCCCTTCAATAACAAGTGTCTCCACCCCGGTCTTTTCTTTTAACCGTTGTGGCATACCAAACCTTGAATTTGAATTATTGAAGCAGGTTTTCGAGTCGTGGAAAACTACACCATTAATTTTGTATTCATTAATAAGGTTCTCCATAACTTTTTGTTTTACTTTCTCGCTCCTGTTAATGAAGATTGTAGAATATGCCAGAGCGGTTGATTCGAATGGTTTATTCTCATCGAAGTCATCGAATATCCAGCTATTGCAATATGTCGAAGCAACTACTGCAGCATTATGCTTTGCAAATAATTCCGACATATATCTCAGTTTTCCCCAAATCGGCATACCTTCCCAGTATATCCTTGTCTTCTCATTTTCGATTATACCCGAACTTTGCTTCACATGTCCTTCGAGTTCATTCAGCAGAACTTCGTAATAATGTTTTGCAATTTCAGTCCCTCTTAAAACAACTATGGGACCCATGTGGATTGTGCTGTCGAAAAAGCTAATCGGAGCAGGTATATTTTTGGCTGTCTCAAGCGAACGTTTCCAAAGAAATGTCGCTTCCTTGCTCAGTTTTAATGTTTCACGGAATTTGTCAATATCAAACTTTATTCCCGATGCTTTTTCAAAAACGGGAAGCATAGATTTGAACTGAGCAGTTACATTTTCAATATCTTCCTTTTTTACTTCATCCAGATGACGCGGAGATTGAACTCCAACAATCGGAGCATTAAATTCTTTTGCAAAAAACATCAGCCAGTCCTGAACTTCACGGCATTGATTCGTATTGTAAACAAGCACAGATGGTTTGGGTACACCCTTTAATCCATAATGCTTCATCATTGGTGTATCTTTACTGAGATAAGAGCCGATATCACTTGTCAGGTATGAGCAAATGTCACTGGAATATCCAAGCTTGGATGCGACCGGGATGTAATCACCGGATGTACGGGTAGTACCGAGTAAAGCCCCGTGATTTTCGGGAAAATATACCTCAAACCCGAAACTGCGTAAAAGCTCAGCCGGTCCCACACTCGTACACCAGGCAATTTTTTTGCTTTCATCACCCATTCCAACAAAATAATTTGTCATCACTTCTTTTAACAATTTTGCTGATTCTATCTTGTGCATAACACCTCTGTTCAATTAAATTCAAATACTGATTCTGGCATCAACGACAACGATTCTGTCTTCATAAGCAAGCAAAGGATTAAAGTCCAGCTCTTTTATTGAAGGATTTTCAGTTACAAGTTGTGAAAGCCGTTCAATGATTTCAACCACACCATCCTGATAAATACCTTTTTCTCCACGAAATCCTTTTAACAATTTTGCCATCTTGATTGATGACAACATTTCTTTTGCCTCGTCATTAGAAACAGGAGCTAATTCAAATGAAACATCCTTCAATATTTCAACATAGATTCCACCCATACCGAACATCAGCAAATGCCCGAGACCGGCTTCCTGCTTAGCTCCGATTATTAGTTCTTTTCCACCCGAATGAAATTTCTGAACAAAGAATTTCAAATCTTTCACAGAAAATTTATTTTGCATTTCACTTGCCTTCGCAAAAACATCATCTTTATTTTTCAGATTAACAGCAACTCCACCAACATCGCTTTTGTGAATTATTTCTGAGGAATCCGCTTTAATCACAACAGGAAATCCGATTTCTTCTGCTGCTGAGACCGCATCCTGTACTTCATTTGCAATCTTCCATCCGGCTGATGGAATTTTATACGAATCGAGAATGCTATAAACTTCCCTGGCAGACAAAATAATTCGACCTGATGATTTTACTACTGATATAATATTTTCAACTTCCCTCTTGCTGCAATCATCGAAATGTTTCACTATACCTTTCTCTCTTGTACGAAGTGCATTGTATCTGCAAAGTGAGACGAGTGCTTTAGCTGCCGTACCGGGGAAATCGTAACAGGGAATTCCACCTTCTTTCAGGATTTTTGTTGTACCTGTCCACTGTGCCTTGTCAGTCATATAATTGCAGACAATCGGCTTTCTTCTTTGTTTGCTGATTTGGGCAAATTCCCGGGCAACCGCTTCACAATCTACGAAAGGTGGTGTAACGAAATTAATATACACACTGTCTATTTGCTCCTCATCCATCATTACTTCAACAGCACTGCGGAACTGGGGAGCTCCTGCGGTTGCTACTACATCAATCGGATTATTTATTGATGCAGCTTCAAACATAGTCTCTTTTAATCCAGCAATTGCTTTCTCTGAAAGTGGCGGCATTTCACATCCACCGCCAACAAGTTCATCGGTTGCAATGATTGCGGGACCACCCGTGTTTGTAATCATACCGACACGGTTGCCTTTCGGTATTGGCTGTGATGCAAATGCAACTGCCGCCTGGCACATTTCCTGTGCATCATTGAAAGCAAGAATTCCTGTTTTTTTGAAAATCAAATCAGTTGCTTTTCCGCCAGCGAGACCACCTGTGTGGGAAGTAGCGGCTTTAGCACCTTCTTCAGTCCTCCCTGCATTCATTGCAAGGAGCGGCTTTTTTGAGGCAACTTCATAAGCAACATCCATAAAGTATTTCGGGTCATCGAGACTTTCGACATATAACAAAATAACACGAGTCTCATCATCATTTCCCCAATACTGAATTATTTCGGGTATTGATATATCGCAGGCATTTCCGTTAGATGCATACATTCTCATTCCGACATCCAGGTCAAAAAGGTTCTGCATTATAACCGCACCGACACCGCCGCTTTGAGCAACTATCGAAATATGTCCGGGCTTGGGATAAGTGAATGTAAAATCGCAATAAGCATTATACTCAGGGTCAGAGTTGATTATACCCTGACAGTTGGGACCGAAAATTCTAACACCATATTTTTTCCCTCTTGCCACAAAATCATTTTGAAGTGCTTCGCCTTCAACTCCCATTTCTTTGAAACCTGCTGTATTGATGATTACATTCTTCACACCTTTCTTACCGCAATCTTCAACTGCCTGAGGAACCATTTGCGGTGGAATTACTATGTGAGCTACATCTACTTCACCGGGAACATCAAAGATTGTCGGATATGCCTTAATGCCCCTTATGTCCGGTGCTTTAGGATTTATCGGATAAATCGGACCTGTAAAATTATATCTTTGCAAATTCTTTATAATAACATTTCCGATTGACAATTCTTTCGTTGATGCACCAATCAGTGCAACGGCTCTCGGTTTAAACAAGGAATCAAGCATATTTCTATCTCTCAAGTATCAAATAAAAAAACTTAAATTTATTTTGGTTTAGTATATATAACTTTATATCTTCCTGCAAATCCTTTTATACACTCATTACATCCGTCTTCCTGAAAATCGCCTTCTGTACAGTCTTCCAGCCTAACCTCAAAACCCAGTTCCTCGTATAATTCTTTCAACTCACTTAAACGTGGTTCTTCAACTACATTCCTTTTTGTCCATTCTGTATTTTCAGTATTCTCATTCATCATTTATTATATTATAAATAATTAAAATTTTTAATTTTCAATTAATTTTCAATATTAAATATCATATTTTTAATTGTTATGGTAATTATTTTAACATTATCTCTCATATATCTGTGTTTTAATCATTTTAAAATTTATTTATTTTTAAATTTATTTATAAATTTCAAATTTTAAATTAAAAACAATATCCCCATAACACTATTAATTAAAACAAATCATCCAACTCGTCCCCTGCATCAGGCATTTTACCATGCTTCTGCAAATACTGTTGAAGCAATTCGCTTTCACGCTTTGTGAACATAGGGTCAAGCTCGTAAATGAAATATGGATAATCTTTTTTTTCTTTTACCCACTCAAGCATAGTCTTCCTGATATTATCAGTACCTTTTATAATATCAACTTCTTTATCATTATTTAAAATCTGAATTACACCTTCTGCTTCGGGTAATCCATCAATTATTTCCTTGTTGAAAGTAAGATATTTTTCCGGTGGCATAGGATTATGTCCCAAATGGAGCCGTAGGTCACACTGAAGACATCTTGTAGATTCAACCAATGCTTCGACAGAAGTATAAGTTCTTTCATAAGGTTCGAAATTTTGAATTCTATATTCAGAAACATTCACCTTTGCTTCTGTTCTTTGCAGGGTATTGAAGCCATCATTTCTGCCTATGAACATATTATATTCTTTATTCAAACCGTCTTCGGTTTCGATAATACCATCGCCCCCGAGGTATAAGTCAATAGAACGGGCGGCTTTTCTTCCAGCCCCAACTGCCTCTATTACAGACTTTGGTCCATAGACAATATCACCGCCTGCATAAACTCCTTTTATACCTGTTTCGAGAGAATCTGAATTTGCTTTTATCAAACCTTTGTTTAATAATTTTGATAATTCAGTTTCATCGGAAATGTCTGCTTCCTGTCCAACACAAATAATTACCGAATCCGTAATTAATTTATCAGTAATTGATTCATCATAAACAGGAGAGAATTCTAGCTTCTCATCAAATACTCTCGTGCATTTCTTTAATATTATTCCGGTTTTATTTTCTGTATTGCAAATCGTTGAAATTCCCCAACCATTGAGAATTTTGATACCTTCTTCCTGTGCTTCTCTTATTTCATCCTCGTATGCAGGCATTTCGTTGAATTGTTCGAGGCAGACAATAGTTACATCTTTTGCTTTCAATCTGACTGCACATCGTGCGGCATCGGTAGCCACATTACCACCACCAATAACAACAACGGATTTCCCTTCAAAATAATCATCCGGTAAGCTTTTCTTTGCCAGTGAATTTAAAAACTCCACACCATAATTGACAGAAACATCATCGGATATTTGAATTGGCAATCGTCTGCTTTTTGATAGTCCGACACTTATAAATACAGAATCCGTGCCATTACCGAGCAATGCATCGAGTGTTATATCTTTTCCAAATATTGTATTGGTTTTAACATTAATACCGGAACTTAAAATCCAATTTGTATCTCTATTTAACACATCTTCTGATAATCTGTATCGGGGAATACCATATCTTAGCATGCCACCTATTTCGCTTTCTTTTTCATAAAGGATAACATTATGTCCTTTCAGTGAAAGAAAATGTGCGGCTGAAAGACCGGCAGGACCTGCTCCTATTACTGTAACATTCTTCCCGGTGTTCTCTTTTAATTTTTTTGGAGGTTTCAATACACTGTTTGTCATGGCATAATCTTTAATCAATCTTATGCTCATTGCATTTTTATTTGTATTAGGCACTGACAGCAAATCATTCTTCTTGCAGGCAGTTTCGCAAGGATGGAAGCATACCTTACCCAGAACCGAAGGAAGTGGAAGACTTGCTGAAATCACATCCGCAGCATCCTGTGGCTTTCCTTCCCGAACCAGCCGTACATACTGTGGAATATCAACTTCACCGGGACAACTTGCTTTGCAGGGAACAAAATCTTTGTATTCCTTCAATCTTGGACTCACCTTATCCATAATTGCACCTGTCGGGCAAACCTCAACGCATGAGCCGCAGAACCGGCATGCCGCATTATCGAGTAAAGAACCATCAACAGTCCCTACAACTAATTTCCCATTGTTAATAACAGCGCCGAGAGCATATACTCCTTTTACCTGCTGGCAAACTCTTACACATCTGCCACATCCAATACATAAATTATAATCACGATTGAATAGCGGGTCTTCTGTAATTCTCGGTAAATTTCTGAACTGGTATCTCGGTGTTTCAGGAGCTATTCCGACATAATCTGAAACTCTCTGAATTTCGCAATTGTTCAATAATGCACAACATCTTTCATTGAATACAACATTTCCGGGGCATACATCGGTCATCGGGATACATCCTTCTCTCTGGGCGCAGGTCAGGCAGGAATGAGGATGTGTTGCAAGTATTTTCGAAAGATTTTCTCTCCGTCTTGTTATGATTGATTCATTTTCCGTAATGATTTTCATTCCTTGCCGCACAGGTATTTTGCATGATGGTAACATTTCAGATTTATCTTCATCCATAACAAGACAAACACCACAGCCCCTTATGGAATCAATCGTAGCTCCGGCATCATTCTCTATTTTATTTTCACCCTGGTAAATGAAAGGTGATAATTCGACGGTATTAAAATGCCCTAAATCGGGATGACTGCACAATACGGGAATATATATACCTACGGAAGCTGCTGCATCCAGTACAGTCATGCCTTCCGGGACATTAATCTCTATATTGTTAATTGTTAAACTTATCTGATTCATAATTTATTACCAGCCTAACAACTTTCTAAATCTCACCACGAATGTACGATAGCATCCAGCTTGCAAGCCATTATGCAGGGAATATTTTTCATATTCGCTTCCGGTTTGCAGGGTGAACAGGAATATTTAATTTTTTTCCTTTCAGATTCTTTAACTGCAGCCATTTTGTCATCAGCCATCGGGTCGAAATCATTATCCCTGATTTCAAGCACACCGGCAGGACAAACAGGCACACAATCGCCGCAACCATTGCATTTGTCGGTGTCAATACTAATGAAGTAATCACCCGAGCCATCTTTATATCCGAAATTTGCAATCATACTTTTCCTTATTAATTATTTTCTTTCTTTTTCAACGAGTGCTTTTGCAAATAATGCCGCACCCAAAGCACCTGCAATCTGCGAATCGTAGTTTGTCTGCAAAGTTTCAATTCCAAGTTCTTTGAGCAGTCTTCTTACAACACCCGAATTTTTTGCAATGCCGCCTGTAATAACAAAATCTTTTTCAACTCCGATTCTGTCGAGTAAAGTTACAACTCTGTGAGCCATCGCTGAACAATAGGCAGCAATAACCTTATTCTTGGGCCAACCTTCTCTCAGCAATCCGGTAGCTTCTGTTTTTGCGAACACGACACAAGTGCTGCTGACAGGTGGAGGTTCCTCCTCGACACCAAAAGATAAATCACCGATTTCTTCAATCGGAACAGATAATAAATCAGCAAAAACTTCCATGCCTCTGCCGGTTCCGGCAGCGCATTTATCATTCATCAGAAAATTAGCAACTTTTCCTTTTTCATCACAGCGGATTGCCTTGCAGTCCTGTCCGCCCATATCGAGAATTGTTCTTACCGAGCCGCCATACATCAGGTTTGCTCCTCTTGCGTGGCAGGCAATTTCTGTTATTGTTTTATTGGCAAACGGAACATTTACTCTGCCATAACCTGTTCCGATTACATAGTGTATATTCTCAAGTTTCATTCCTGAGCCATCCAGAGCCCAGTTCATTGCATTGACTGCACTCTGCGGGCTGTCGGAGCCGGTTCTCATGCTTGAATAAGCATATAATTCTCCATCGACAAGGATCACTGCCTGTGAGCTCACAGAGCCGACATCAACGCCACTGCTGATAATTGAACCGCCCTTCCAGTCAATATTTTCATTCTTCCAGTTATATTCTTTCCAACGCCAGAACTCCTGTGCCATTTACTTCTCCATTTATATTATTAATATTTTCATTATTCACTGTTAGTTATTCATTATTCACTAATAAGAGCTGCCCCGTAAGCCGAGATATATTCAGGATTATCGGGTATTATTATTTCGGATTCGAGTGCTTTTTTCAATGATTGCACAAAGCCGATATTTTTCGCCATTCCACCAATTAACTCAATATCCTTTTCAAAGCCGACTTTTCTTGCCATCGAAGTTATACGGGATGCAACTGCATCATTCACTGCTTTTGCAATATCTTTCTTTTCAGTTTTTGCGTGAAGAAGCGATACAACTTCCGATTCTGCAAATACTGCACACTGTGCATTTAATGGAATTTCCTTATCGGATTGCAGTGATATAGAACCGAAATCTTCAACGGGAATTTCCAATGCCCTCGACATTGCTTCGATAAAAGCCCCTGCACCGGCTGCACATTTTTCGTTCAGAGCAAAATCTATAATCTTTCCATCGGCATCGCATCTTATTGTTCTGCCTTCTTCGGCACCTACGTCAATCACACATCTTACCGAAGGGAGCAATGCTGCTGCACCTTTTGATGCCGCTGTTACTTCAGTTACACTTTTATTTGCAAAATCTGCGGCTTTTCTTCCGCTTCCGGTTGATGTTATTGAATTAATCTGTTCCGGCGTTATTCCGGCTTGCTTTACAACATCATCAAAAAGTTGCTTTGTAGTTATTTGCGTTTCAAAACCGGCAAGAGTCAGCCCCTTTGCAAGAATTTCACCATCCTTCAAAACAACGATTTTTATATTTTTTGCACCTACATCTATTCCTACATTTATCATATATACCTCATAAATTTTATTATACTTTTAATGAATTTGGTTCATACCTAAGGTTTCCATAAAAGAATCTATTCTGCCCATAGTTTTTGCTTCGTCGAATTCTCTCTCGTCACCCATATTTCCTTCAAAAGTCATTACCGGGTAACCGGCATCAATCAGTGCTAAACGGTTTTCTGCAATACCAAGCGAAAGACCTTCGCAGCCACGGTTGTAGTGGAGCATTATTCCGTCGAGCTTCCATTCCTTAGCAATTCTAATCATCATATCACTCTTGATATGCGGTGAATAGAAATGCTGCCACTCGGGTTTGCTCAGATTCCAGTCTGCAAGTATTCTCAAAGCCTGGTCACGGGTTTCAATCTTTATTCCATTCTGTTGAGGAGTTGTTCTTGGTCCCCAGGTGCCATCGGGTTTATCTTCCCAAACACCAATCAATCCGAATGTATAAAGTGAGCCGATTGAAACTGCCCCGAAATTTTCGAGGTACCTGAATACATTCAGAAATCCCCAGGGTGGTTGTGTGTCGGACATCAATCTGCACCTTTCGTGGGCTGTTGCTGCTATTTGGTTTTCTGCCCTGTATTTGACCTCATCACGCAATTCCTCGTAAAAGTCGGCAGTGGTTTTAGCATGTTTCTCCAATGTTCCGAGAACGTAAAGCGAGTACATGGATTTTTCATCGAGTGGTGCAGGAATACCTTTGTTCAACCGGCAAACTTCAGCCCAGACTGAAGTCGCTCTGCACTCGTTATTCACGGCCTCAATCAACAAATCATCATTGTATCTTCTGCCTGTAACTTTCTCGAGCCATTCAATTCCCTCATGCATTTGACTGACTAAATAATCAATCCTGCTTTCTGTTACGTCCTGATAGGGACCGACAGCTACATCAATGCTGTAAGTAGGGACACCTCCACCTTCGAGTTCATTTGCGACCTGGTACCATTTGGCATGACTGCAGCATATATGGTCCTGCCACATAAAATCGGGCTTTGGAAATTTACCGCCGTATAAAAATTCATCGAGAATTATAGAACCCCAATAGGTACGCATATAGGAACATAAATCCCTTGCATAACCTTTCTTTTCCGTTGCTTCGAGACAACGCAAAGAAAATTCTTTATTGAATGCAATTCCAGCGGCATAAGGTTCTCCGGTAATCGGGAAGATGTCGTTTCCCAATCCGGCAGGTATGGCGCCGAAGCTCCACGCACCGCCAGCCCAGCGAAGTCCTCCATTATCGTGGGCATTTGCATATCTTTTATAAAAATTCGCTCTTAGCTCTTTTGCTTTATTCCAGCATTTCAATTGTTCGGTTTTATATGTTGGTATTGCCATTATTTTCTCCTTCATTTAAAATAAATCTTCTTCCTGGAGCATTTCCAGAAATGCCTCAACGCGTATCTTGAACTGCCCTATAGGAACCGTCACGTCAAATTCCAGGAACAATGTTTTTATGTCATTTTCATTGAATGTTTTAATTATAGCCGGAATATCGAGTTCGTGAGGGTCACAGAATTTTTGCTGAATTACTATAGCACCCTTTGCATCGAAATCCTTCGCAAGTTTTAACAAATGCGGAATCCTGTTCCTTTCAATCCAGTCCTTGCTCGGACAGGCAGGACGCTCAATATACCGTTTAGCTATTGATTCAAGCAAATCTCCCCTGTTAACATTTACGTTATTCCAGAAGTATCTTGTACCTACACAATGGTCGTCAATCACAACCGTTCCGCCAACAGATTCCACCATGCGGACAAAAGGAATGTCGTCATCTTCACTGCCAAGTATCATTAAACGGGTTCCTTTATTGACAGAATTGATAGCTCCTCCTTCAAGCTGCTCGACAAGACTTTTCAGCAATGGTGAATGTTCTCTTTTGTCAACCATCTGCTGAGACATGGCAACCTGCATTGCTTCTTCACCTGATACAGGAGGTGTATCATTTTTTCTGAACGAATAAAGTTTATGCATCAAACTTCTGTTTTCGTTCATTATTTCTATCCCTTTTTTCAAATCATCGTTAGTTATTTCCCTGCCTGTCCATTTTTCAACCGCACTTTTGAATTGCTTTAATTCTGCAGTCAGATATGGCACTGCATGCTTGCTTTGTACATTATTAGGCATGGGAAGATAATATGAGAAACTTTGTGGAATATGCTTCACCCAGCTTGTGTATGCCTGTCGTATATGAAGACAGGATTGCGAAATCATCACTCCGTCCAGATAATCATATCTTCCTTTCAAACCCTGTGCAAGACAATCCCTGCAGAACGGACAAAACATTCCGAATATATGTGGTTCAGTTACATCCTGTGGTTCGTGGCTCCCTAAAATCCTTATAGGAAGAATATCGGCAGCATACAAAATCTCTTCAGGTACATAAGTGCAGAAGTATCCTAAAACTTTTCCTCCTGTTTTTTCCTTCCAATTTTTAGCGTATGCGTGTCTGTTTTCTTCCCAATCCCGAAACTGAGAAATCATGAAATCTCCTTTCCAAAAAATATATAGCAGTTATTGAACTATTCTTACTTTAATTATTCAAATTCAATTTATATCCGGGTTATGAGAGTTTACGTAATTAGTATGATATATAAAATTTATAATTTTCAATTTTCAATAAATTTTAAATGTTCAATGTAAAATATTTAATAAATATTATTATCTCTTTCCTGTTTAAAATTAATTTAAAATCGGTCATTGAAAATTTACCTCTAACATAAACAATCATTTTGTATCATATTTTATAATTCTCTCTTAATAACTGTTGCAATACTAACACCTCCACCGCCGCATATAGCTGCAATGCCGAAGGTCTTATCCAATCTTTTTAATGCATGATATAGCGTAACAATAATCCTTGCTCCGCTTATACCTGTCGGATGACCAAGAGCAATAGCACCACCATGTACATTCAACTTTGTCCTATCCCATTTCAGTTCTCTTTCATTTGCCAGAACCTGAATGGCAAATGCTTCATTCACTTCAATTAAATCCATATCATCGAGATTCATTTTTGCATTTTTCAATGCTGCGGGAATCGAAAATGCAGGTCCCTCTCCCATTACTGATGGAGCCACAGCTATCTGTCCATACGATACAATCGAGAACAATGGCTTTGCTCCTATTTCTTCAGCATGTTTCCTGTGAGTGATTACCAGGGCAGTTGAACCGTCGCTCAGTCCACATGAATTACCGGCAGAGACTGTCCCGTCCTTACGAAATGCAGGTGGTATCTTTGCCATTTTTCCTTTATCTATTTCATATCTAATCGTTTCATCTTTGTCGAATATTACAGGAGGGTTTTTACCAATGGCTGGTATTTCGACATGTGTAATCTCATCATTGAACCAGCCGTTCTTTTGAGCTGCAGCGGCTTTCAGGTGACTGCTTACTGCAAATTCATCCTGCTCTTCTCTCGGAATTTTATATTTGTCGTAAAGGTTTTCAGCGGTTTCGCCCATTCCCTGCCCGATAAGCGGGTCAATGCTGTCGCTCCAACCGTCTTCGAGAGTTTTGTTACCCATCTTGAAGCCGTCCCATCTGGCTCCTTTTAATAAATAAGGTATTGTACTCATGCTGTCGAATCCGCCGATGAGAACCGTATCAGCTTCACCAAGACGGATTGCCTGGGAAGCAAAAACCAAAGCTTTCATACCAGACGGGCAAGCCATATTGAGTGTAACTACCGGAACAGAAATATCCACTCCTCCACGAACGGATGCAGACCTTGCGGGATTCGGACCATTACCTGCCTGGCGGCAGCTTCCGAGGATTACTTCGTCAATTTGATTACCTTTTAGATTTGCGCGGCTCAGCGCTTCACGAATTGATACTGCACCCAAATCATAAGATGCAATAGATTTCAAACTACCGCCGAATTTTCCCATCGGCGTTCTCACTGCCGAAACGGCAACGATGTCATTAAGTTCCATGGTGTCCTTTCTATAAAGTAAACTCTTTATAGATTTGGAATTGCTATCCGATATGCCATGCTCTGTTTGTAAGATTACAAACTCATTAAATCAAAGTTTATATTAAACTTCAACTTCTATTACATCCAATTGAAATGATATTTCCTTCTAAACAACCTCTGTTATATATTATGAAATATATTTTTTTATAAATGGATGCCAAAATTTTCCTCACTTACGTTCGGCTTTTTTCAGCATGGTATATTTTCATGGGAATTTATCCCAAATCTATATTTATATATACTGTCCACCATCAACCTTAATGACTTCGCCTGTAATATGCCTCGATAATTCACAACAAAGAAAACATACGACATCAGCGACTTCATCCGGCTGGCCCATCCTGTTTAAAACAATTTCCTGTAATGCCGCAGAACGCACATTTTCGGGTGCATCTTTCATCATATCCGTTTCGATTAAACCCGGTGCAACTGCATTTACATTTACAGAATATTTTCCTAATTCTTTTGCTACTGCTTTTGTTAAGCCAATGATTCCCGCTTTTGAGGCAGAGTAATTCGATTGCCCGAACTTACCTCTCAGTCCGTTAATTGAAGTAACATTAACAATTTTGCCTGATTGCTGTTCGCGAAAGTGAGGAGAAACCGCACGTATGTAGTTAAAGTAGCCCTTCAGATTAATATCCAACACCTTATCCCACTGCTCTTCCGTCATCTTCCAAATCACTCCATCCCAATTTATCCCCGCATTATTGACCAAAATGTCAATTCTTCCGAAACGGGAAATCACTTCACTAACCATTTTGTCTGCATCGTTAAAATTAGAAACATCTGACTGGACTGCAATACCCTGTCTGCCAATAGCTTCTATTTTCTTTATTGTCTCATCGGCTTCATCTTTATGCTTCCGATAATTCAAAGCTACATTAGCACCGTATTCTGCCAGTTTCAGAGAAATCGCATTTCCGATTCCAATGCTTCCTCCTGTAACGATTGCAGATTTACCTTCAAGATTCATTTAAATTTCCTTAATATTTTTCAATGAACGTACAATTTTCAAGTTAATAAATTATTTTCTTTAAAACAACAAATAACTATTCAAAAAGGGTACTAAAAACTGTAATATTTGTGTTGTTGTAGTATAATCAATTACACTGTTATTGATTTTTATAAGTTTGAAAAGACACTCATCAAGATTATCAATAATTATTATTATTTTGATTTTTGATTGTTGTGAATAATATCAAACTTTGGTAAATTGATTTTACAAAATTTCGAATAAAAAGAACAATGAAAAATAGTCTAGAAATATATAATCAAATGGATTGGTGGAATCCGAAACATTCGCTTCTTCAAATGGTGCCTGTCAAATACAATTATTTTAAAGATAAGATTGTAAATTTAAAAGGTTTAAAAATTTTAGATGTCGGATGTGGAGGAGGGCTTTTATCCGAAGAATTTGCAAGGCAGGGTGCTATGGTAACAGGGATTGATATTTCAGAGCCAGCTTTGATAATTGCCAGAAAACATGCTTTATTGAATAATTTAAATATAGAATATAAAATCGGCAGTGCTGAAGAAATCCCCGTTTCAAATGATAAATTTGATATCGTTATTTGTGCCGATTGCCTGGAGCATGTGAATAATTTGGAAAAGGTTATATCAGAGATTTCAAGAGTATTGAATGCCGGCGGAATTTTTTGTTACGATACAATAAATAAAAACTTTATTTCAAGAATTTCAGTCGTTTGGGTAATGGATAAAATTCTAAGACATCAGTACAAAAAATTAAATGTCAGCGAAAAAGATTATTCTGTTCATGAATGGAAAAAATTCATAAAACCGGAATATCTTTTTCAAGTAATGGAAAAGTATGGATTAAAAAATTCCGAACTTAAAGGTATCCAATTCGGAGGCATCAACAAGCATGGAATTAAAACAAAAATCGGTAATAATACAAAAATTGCTTATATAGGTTTTGCCAAAAAAATATTGAATGGTTAAGTATGAATAATGAAAAAATCAAAGCTGCAAAAAAATTTAATATGAGAGCTTTCATATCTTCGGGAATGATAATCTCGGTTATAGGTTTACCCTTGTCTGGTCTAATGAATCATTACTTTGCATTCGATAATATGACAATTGAAAGACATGAATGGATGTCAGCTCATAATATCTTAGGACTATTCTTTACGGTTTTTTTGATACTTCATATTATTTATAATCGAAAATTGTTGACCGGTTATTTAAGAAATTTCTCAAAACTTTTTATAAGTAAAGAAGCACTTGTGGCATCATTAATAGTAATCTTTTTTTTAGTACTTGTATTGTCACATGTATATTTTGTTTAAAAAAAGATAAAAAAATGATTTTTAATAAATATTAGGATATAAAATGTTAGCATCTCATGACTTGGTAGAAAAAATTGATTTAAAAGGTGGAGTTATTTATGAAAAGCGTCCCTGTCTCGACGCAAAGGGAAAGCCATGTGAAGGCATATACAATGCTTGGATTATTCTTAATAATCCTTCCCAATTTAACTCTTACACAACAGATATGGTCAAGGAAGTTATTCTATTAATGCGCCAGGCATCGAATGACAGGAGTGTTGTTGCGGTTGTGTTCACTGCTGTCGGTGATAAGGCATTCTGTACGGGTGGAAACACAAAAGAATATGCTGAGTACTATTCTGGAAATCCTCAAGAGTACAAGCAATATATGCGATTATTCAATGATATGGTTTCGTCAATTCTTATGAATGACAAACCAGTGATTTGCAGGGTTAACGGAATGAGAATCGCAGGAGGACAGGAAATCGGAATGGCTTGTGATTTTACGATTGCATCTGACCTTGCCCGTTTCGGACAAGCCGGTCCCAAGCACGGTAGCGCTCCCGATGGCGGCTCTACTGACTTTCTTCCTTTGTTTGTAGGAATAGAAAATGCAATGTATTCTTGCACGGTTTGTGAACCCTGGTCAGCTCACGAAGCAATGAGATATGGATTAATAACGAAAATTGTTCCGGCTTTAAAAGTAAACGGTGAGTATATCCCTAATCCTCTTGTTTACACAGACCGATGGGTGAATGCTCAGGGTGAAATGATTTATGGTAAAGCTAAAACCGGCGATGACCTTGCCAAAGGAAAAGAAATTCTAAAAAGCGGCGTTGTTGACCTAGCACTACTTGACAAAACTGTTGAAGATTTTTGTACCCGGTTGATGCTCACAATGCCAAACTGCCTTAGTAAAACTCTGAATTCAGTACGTAAGCACAAACTCGAACATTGGGATAAAAATAAGGAAAGTAACCGCGACTGGCTTGCATTAAATATGATGACAGAAGGAAAAGCCGGTTTCAGGGCATTCAATGAAGGACCGAAAGACAACAGGGAATGTGACTTCGTTAAGCTGCGCCAAATGTTAGCCGAAGGACATGAATGGAATGATGAACTTATAAAGGCGATTTCGCCTCAATATAAATAGGTATTAAAAAAATTTTTTTGGTAATTTAAACCTTATCACTCATAATTTTGTCGAAGAATTAACAAATTCACATTTTCACAAAGTTATGAATGAGTATGTGTTTATTTATTATTATGGATTAAGCTATGAAAATTTTTACAATATTTCTCTTGTCAATCATACTTTTTCTTTCATCTTGTAGCGATTCAACAAATACAAACGACAATTACATAACCTCGGACGGAGTAATTACAGGATATGATTTAGCTGAATGTGTCTGTTGCGGGGGTTGGTTTGTAGAAATTGAAAAGGATACACTGAGGATTTGGAACATGCCCGAGGAATTTAATAAAATTCTCAGTGAGAAGGAAATGCCGGTTGAAGTTCGATTAAGCTGGAAAAAAATGACTGACAACTGCGGTGCTTCGATGAATAATATTATACTAGTGAATTCAATTAGTTTGAGGTAATATATTTTATATAAGGATAGTTATGAGTAAAAGTAATTTTTGGTTGTTTATTTTAGTTGCAATTATAATTTTTGGTATTAGTAATGATTCAATTCAAAGTAAAGTTATTGTTGTTCCCGATGATTTCATATCAATTCAAATAGCAATAAATTCCGCAAGAGGACACGATACAGTGCTTGTCAAACCGGGAAGTTACCATGAATTTCTAGTATTAAAAGATTCTGTTGTTCTTATGTCCGATGGAGAAGACGACGGCAATTGGAACCGTGCTTCGGTTACGATAATTCACTCGGAAGGATTGAGAGATTCACTTGGTGGTGTACCTCCTGTTGTCAACTGTGCCGATGGTGCTGTATTGGATGGATTTGAAATCACCGGAATGGATACTGTTAATCACCACCTGCCCGGACATAGCCACGCTGTGCAGAATAGAGGTACATCATCCACAATAAAAAATTGTATTGTTCACAATAACGGTTCAACCGGTATTGGTTCACACGAAAAAGACGGACGTCCTGCTGTTCCGACAATAATTCATAACAAAGTTTACAGGAATTTTGGAATAGGAATCGGATTCAATCATTTCGCAAAAGGGGAAGCTAAGCGTAATGTTGTATATGAAAACCGCGAAGTCGGTATAGGCATTCAGAACGGAGCCGCTCCTCTTGTTGATAACAACTTTGTTTACAGTAACGGATGGAATGGGATTTCAGCACGCGAAGGTTCAAAGCCAATAATACGGAATAATATAGTTTATTCAAATGGAATTGAATTAACAGGTGACGAGATGCCGGAAGGAGCCGGAGCAGGAATCGGAGCCGATTCCACCGGTTGGATGGTTAAGCCAGGTGATACTCCCGGTCCGGCAATAATTGATAATAATTACGTTTATGATAATCCCTCAGGCGGAATAATGACGAGAAACAATGCCATCACATTAATCACCGAAAACAGGGTATTTAATAATTCAAATTTCCAGGTTTCGGTGAACGATTCATCACAATCATCTGTTCATTCAAATGTTATTTATCTTGAAGATACAAGCAAATACAATGGAGGAGGTGTTGTTGTTATTAGAGGAAGTTCTGCTAACGTTTGGGAAAACAATATATCAAATGTTGATTTGGCAGGAATTATGATTGGAGTTGACAGCCATAGCGAAGTCCACGATAATGAAATCTTCTCATGTAAACAATCAGGGATTCGTGCTGACAGTACTGCTTCGACAATTAATATTTTCAATAATTCACTGAAAGACAATGCCGCATTGGGCATCCTGATTAAATCTACAACATCAAATGTTCATCACAATTTGTTGGTTAATAATGCAAGCGGAGGTATTTCGAGCGATAGTTCATCTATCAGCCACATATATAATAATACGGTTGTCAACAAAATCGACCCCCCTTCCGGGAGAGGAATTTTTGCATCCGGCAGTGAATCAAAAATTATGAACAACATAGTGTGGGGTTATACACTTGGTATATTCAAAGATAACAATTCAGTAATTGATTACAACTGCACTTTCAATAACACAGGTTACAATGGACCATCCGGAACCGGCGGCCAAAATGCAGTAAATGAAAATCCTGAATTTATTGATTTTGACAATGATGATTATCATTTAAAAGCTAATTCGCCCTGTATAAACACAGGGAATCCTGACCCTTTTTACAATGACACTAACGGCAGCAGGGCTGATATTGGCTGTTATCCTTATGGGATAATTGGTGGTACTAAAGACTATACAGATAAGTTGAATTCTTTTCAGGTTTATCCGACAATTGCTAATGATATTTTAACCATCAAATTTTTGGGTGAAAATAATGCTTCGGAAAAAACAATAATCAATGTTTACAATGTTCTTGGAAATAAAGTTGATGAAATAAATTTTTCAGGTAACCCGTTCAATTATTTTACATTTGATTTGTGTGCAGGATTGTATTTTCTTAGAATGCAAAACGCTAATTTCAGTCAGTCAATACCATTCATTAAAGAATAAAGTCTAACAAATATAAATAGGGGAATAATGGAAAAAATATCTTTGGAATTTACTCATAATGAATCTGTCGCCAGAATTATTCTCAATGACGGAAAAGGCAATGTGCTGGATTCTGTTATGATGAAGGATTTGCATAATGTCTTTGCCGAACTGAAAAATAACAATAACATCAAGCTGATTACTTTTGAAGGTGCAGGAAAACATTTTTCTTTCGGTGCAAGTGTTCCAGAGCATACAAAATCGGAAGCAGGAAAAATGCTCGATAGCTTTCATAAATTGTTTTATGAATTGATTGATATGTCAATCCCAACAATGGCAAAAATCTCGGGGCAATGCCTCGGCGGTGGTATGGAGCTTGCATTAATCTGCAATTTCCTCTTTGCAGATAAAACTGCAAAGCTGGGACAACCGGAAATCATTCTCGGTGTGTTCCCACCTCCGGCTTCTCTGCTTTTACCCTTAAAAATCGGCTGGGCAAGAGCAGAAGAATTGCTGATTACAGGCAAAACAATTACAGCGGAGGAAGCAAAAGCATTAGGATTGCTTAATGATGTGTTTGATGACAGAGAAACTATGGAATCTAAACTGAATGAATGGATTGAAAAAAATATTGTTCCCAAAAGTTCTTCATCACTTCAATATTCAGTAAGGGCAGCAAGAGTCAGATTCAATAAAGTTGTAAAAAAATCTCTGCCGAAGCTTGAGCAAATGTATTTAACCGGATTAATGGAAACCGATGATGCAAACGAAGGCATAAATGCCTTCTGTGAGAAGAGAAGTCCAGAGTGGAAGAATAGGTGAGAGATAATGAATTATACGTACACAATCATTTTAGTTTTCATATTTTTATTTACTTTAATAATTCCATTAAAAAGTCAAACCATATTCTTTCATGAATCATTCAACGATGAGAACTTTAATGCGAGGGGCTGGTATGACCTCAGGCCATTTATACTGGATACAACTGATTTCGTCGGCAATTCAGGAAGCTCGGCGAGGTTTACATTTAAACAAGGAGCGACAACTCCTTTGGCTGGTGGCAGAGTGCTTATCACACCTTCTGATGAGGTATATCTCAGCTACCAGGTGAAGTACAGCACAAACTGGGTTGGCTCACAGAAACCCTACCACCCCCATGAATTTAACTTTACTACAAATGAAGATGATAAATGGGTTGGACCGGCTTATACTCACCTGACTACTTATATCGAGCATAACAGCGGCAAGCCAATACTCGCAATTCAGGATGGAGATAATGTTGATGAGAATAATATTGGTATTGATTTAAGGAGTATATCCGAAAATAGGGCTGTAGCCGGATGTAACGGCTCGAGCGATGAATATCCTGCAGGAGATTGCTATTTGAATGGTGCCAAACATTGGAATGGAAAACAATGGAAAGCATCAAAAAAATATTTCTCTGATTCGATTGGTCCATATTACAAAAATGACTGGCACTTCATCGAAGCATATTTCAAATTGAATAGCATTCAAAACGGTAAATCTATACCCGATGGAATTATCCGTTACTGGTATGATGGAGAGTTAATAATTGATGCACCTAATGCGGCTCTCAGAACAGGTGTATTTCCTGATATGAAATTCAACCAGTTTCTTGTTTTACCTTATATTGGCGACGGCTCACCTGTCGAGCAAACCATGTGGGTGGATGAACTAACTGTTGCATCATCGAGACCGGAAACAAGAGTTGAAGAAAATAAAAATGATTATACTAAAATGGAAATCTTTCCAAATCCTATTGATGAAACAACTGTTGTTAGGTTTTATTTGAATGAACGTAGCCATGTTACATTGAAAATTTATGATGTATTGGGAAATGAAGTATCTGTGCTTTACAGTGGAATGATGGATAAAGGGGAAAATAAGTTATTAATGAATACATATTTATTGGTTAGTGGTGTGTATTATCTTAAATCCTTTATCAATAATAATACAATATCTAAATTATTTGTGAAATAAATTCACTTCAGATTTATCCGTGCATTCCTCCAATAATTGTTTTATAGTTTTACCACTTTCAGGATGAACAATTTCGCCGGCAATTTCCGCAGCAGGGATAAGAACGAATCTCCTTTCGTGCATTCTCGGATGAGGGATTGTAATATTAACATCATTATAAATTAATTTGCCACAAAGCAGTATATCAATATCAATTTCTCTCTCGTGCCATTTTTCGCGGCATTTCCTGCCAATGATTTCTTCAATGTTCTTTATTATTCCAATTAATATATCAGGGGGAATTAAAGTATATCCTGATACAACAACATTCAAAAACCATGGTTGTTCCCTGTATCCGACCGGTTCTGTTTCATATAAAAAAGATGATTTAATATCAGTTAATACATCCGAAGACGAAAGCAAATCAATTGCTTTCTTAATATTTTCGTTACGTTCACCTATATTTGCTCCGATGGACAGAAGTGTTAATACCGGTTCCTGCATGAGATTTATTACTCTGATTATTTTTTTCTTATCAAAGTCTGTTCTGCTTCAATATAGTCAACGACTCTCCTAATCGGTACACTCATTTTACGCACACGAACATTTGCCTTCTCTAAGTTAGAAAACTTTTCCATAGCCATCTGGAGTATTTCGTTTGCTATGGTTTCGACCAGGTTATATCCCTCGTCGCTATTAATTACTTCTTCAATGCAATAAAACGCTTCCTCGTAATTGAGTGCATATTTGACATCATCGTTAACTATTGCCTGAGTGGCGTCATAATATAAGTCGAGGTCAACTTCATATTTACCACCGAGTGTCTGTTCTTCCTGCTTAACACCATGGTAGGAATAAAACTGAGCCGATTTAATGCTCAAACGCATCAATGATGCTTCTTTCATAATATTTAATCTTGTTAATTGTTATTAAAAAATTTGAAATGTAAAATTAAGGGATTTTATGTTAATTGAAAAAATAAATTATTGTATAGCCGCAAACTTCAGATAACGGAATATTTTAAATTGAGGTTACTCTAAAGACAGTATCAGACTTGTCTTTAAAAGTGTCAATTGTAATATTGATGTGTTTTATTATATAATTGCGAAATTTAACTATCAATAGCTTCAATTGCATAAAATCAAATATCCTCTTAATCGTAAATTAAAATTCAAATATGTTAATTCTATTAATAATTTATGGAACATTTTGCACTAAATAGACTCGATGCATTGAATCACATTCAATCCGAATTTGATTCATATCAAAAGAATTTCTTTCCTGAAAGGAAACCTGAATTTTTCTGCCTCGAACTGAACGGTGAAGCAGGTGAATTGGCTAATGAAGAGAAAAAGCTTTGGAAAGGAAAATCTGTGGACAAAAGTCAACTTGAAGACGAAGCGGCAGATGTATTTATAGCACTGATGAATTACTCAAATTCAAGACAGATAAATTTAACAGAAGCTGTCAAGGAAAAACTGTTTAAAATAGAAAATAAAAGAAAAAGTCTTGCCAAGGAAGGCAAGGAGTATTAATTTAATTTTTAATTTAATAATATAATTATTTTTTCGTCCAAAGACAAGTGCATTTGTAATAATAATAAATAAGGGAGTATTTATGGAATTAAGTCAATTCACAAAAGAAGAAAAAATAGCTCTGGTAGGGCTTATTGAGCATTTACTCATGGCAGACAATGTAGTTTCATTAGAGGAAAGCGAAGCTCTGCGTAATGTAGTTGCCGAAATCGGCGAACATGATTACCGCTCCCTTATTCATGATTACAGACCTATTATTGATAATCTCGACAGTTTCAAACAATTTCTTCAAAACATCGAAAGGCAGGAACCCCGTGAAATTATTTACGGCACTTTGTTTGAAATAGCCGAATCGGATTTCTTCGAAGAAAATGAATCTGAGCTTTTGGATTGGCTCGCAAAAGAGTGGAAACTCGATATTAATATCGAAAAAGACGGAATTGGAAATTAATACCGGATAAAATGTCAATACCACTTGTATTTCAAAAAAGAATCGAAGAAATCAGGAATGATTTCATAAACGGTAGTTCTGTCATTACCCGTAATGCTCTCAAAATTTTATCGGATGCGGTCCAATATTATGATTTTTCGCAAAAATACTCTGTACTTGTAATAGCACAAGACCTGCTGACAACTAAGCCGCAAATGGCTGCACCGACTAACATATTAAAAATATTCATGAGCGAATTCCCCAAATTTTCGAATAATAATGATATTACTTTTCTTATAAATAAACTCGAATCGGATTTATCTACAGCAACCGAAGACAGCAAAAAAATCTGTTTTGACGGGCTCTTCGGTGAAAGTAATTTATCGGTTATGACTTGTTCTTTCAGCTCAAATGTTTTTGATATAATAATTAAGTCCGGCACATCAACTTCGATTTATGTTTTAAGCTCGAAATGGAGGTCAATAGATTTTGGAAAAATCTGGCAGAATAAGTTAGAGGAATACAAAATAAAGTGTAAAATTATCGAAGTGAATGGCAAATTACCTAAAATAGATTTTGCACTGATTGGTGCCGATGCAGTTCTCCATAAAGGGGATGTATTAAATGGAACACCATCATTAAATTTAGCAGAATTAATGGAAAGAAATAAATACCCGACTTATGTGATTGCCGAATCCTTTAAAAGATGCCGTGAAATTCCGATTAGCGACGGTTTCGAGTACATTCCGAAGAATTTAGTTACAAAAATATTTTCCGATAGCATTTTTAATTCAATCTAATCGGTTAAATATCATTAATCTTTTTTCCTTTTGGATTTATTTTTTAATTTTAATTTCCTAATCTGTAGAAAAAAATAATTTTATTTAAATTTTTTACTTTTTTTTTTATTAAGTGGTATAATATGAATTTTCAAATAAATGCTGTTGAAGATAAGAAAGGTCTGCTGAAATTTGTAAAAAGCCAGTGGAATTTTTATAATAACCATGATAAATGGGTGCCTCCACTAATATCCGAAAGGATGAAGATTCTCGATGTCAATAAAAATCCTTTCTTCACACATTCAAGAATCCGGCTATTTCTCGCAAAATCCGGAAAAGAAATTGTCGGAAGGATAGCCGCTATCATTAATGAAAATCATAACAAAACCCACAACGATAAAGTCGGATTTTTCGGATTTTTCGAATGCATTAATGAACAGGAAGTCGCCGATGCACTGTTCAAGGAAGCAGCCGGTTGGATTAAGGAACAGGGCATGAATATTATGCGTGGCCCGATGAATCCTTCTACAAATGATGACCTTGGTTGCTTGATAAAGGGCTATGAATTACCTCCGACAATTATGATGCCGTACAATCCTGAATATTATCACCTGTTGATTGAAAAAGCTGGTTTCGAAAAGGCAAAAGATTTGTTTGCTTATAAATTAACTATCGATACTTTTGTTACTGATAAAATGGCAAGACTGCAAAACTCGCTTCGACAAAGATATAAGGTTACAATCAGGGAAGTTAATTTTAAGAACAAGGCACAGTTCAACAAAGATGTAAATACTATTAAGGATATATATAATAAAGCATGGGAGCCAAACTGGGGTTTTGTAAAAATGACAGACGAAGAATTTGATTTCATGGCAAATGACCTTAAACAGGTTGCTGACCCGCGTCTTGCCCTCATAGCAGAATCCGACGGGAAAATTGCCGGCTTTGCACTGGCTTTACCCGATATAAACCAAAGTTTAATTTATAATAAAAAAGGCAGACTTCTACCGGCATTGTGGCATCTGATAACAAAGAAAAAGAAAATAGATACTGTTCGTATTATTGTACTCGGTGTTTTACCCGATTACCAGAGAACCGGTATTGATTCGATTCTTTATTATGAATTTCTCGAAAGGGGAAAAAACTCATACTACAAAATAGGAGAAGCAGGATGGATTTTGGAAGATAATGTGATGATGAACCGAGGTCTCACGACAACAATGAACGGTGAAAATTATAAAACCTATAGGATTTATGACAAGCGATTAAATTGATTGATTTTGGATTTATTTAATCAAGAATATAAATCAAGTAATATTTCTGCAACTTTAATCACTTTTAAGTGTTAGTTGGAAAAAATCAATATTTATTATTTTTTAAATATTATCTCAAAGGGATGAAGATGAGGAGAGCAGTACTTTCTTTTTTATTGATTACATATTTTATTTTATTTTTTACAAGCTGCGGCGGAGATAATAATCCAGTCACACCTCCTGCCGGGGACCCGGTAATAGACAGCTTATCAAAGACACATGGCGAAATCGGAGCCATTATTGATATTTTCGGCAAGAACTTTGGCTCATCAAAAGAAAACGTCTATGCAGAATTCTCCGGTGCCCGCACTTCATCGAATGATATCCTGAATTTGTCAGACAAAAAATTAACCGTGAAAGTGCCTGTTAATGCCAAAACAGGAAAACTGTTTGTAAACTCTTACGGCAAAAACAGCAATCAAGTAGATTTCACTGTAGATGCTGTCGCATCGAGCGACCCGTATATAGATAATATTAATCCTACAACATTTTCATTAGGTGCTACGTTAGAAATAAACGGAAGAAATTTCGGAGCCAATCAGATGGCAAGTTATGTCGAATTTGCAAGGGGTATAAGACCATCTGTAATTAATAATGAATATAAATCCTGGTCAGATATTAAAATTGTTATTACCATACCTTCAGCTATTGATGCTTCAGGAAAGTTATTCGTTATGGTTAATGGAAAGAAAACTAATGAGGTTGATTATAAAATTACCGGCTTTCCTTTTATATCAGATGTAACACCCGATTCTGTACATAAAGGCGATACACTTACGATATCCGGTTCCGGTTTCGGCAATTCCAAAGGAACGAGCTATGTGAATTTCGGGGGATACCAGGGTCAAAATTATCAGTTATGGTCTGATGGTACGATTAAAGTCCAGGTACCTCTCAATTTAACAACAGATACAATCGAAGTACGACGTTCAGATGGAAAGCGTTCAAACAAATATTATGTTAAGATACTTGCACCTGAATTACCCGCACCGACAATAACGAATATAAATCCCAATCCGGCAACTAATGGACAGAGTATAACAATTACAGGTAATAATTTCGGTGATTCTAAATATAACAGTAGTATTAAAATTAACGATGTTACCTGCACCAATTATATTTCCTGGACAAATACACAGATTTTAGTAACAGTGCCCTTGAATGCAACAAGCGGGGATGTTATTGTAACTGTGAATAATAAGGAAAGTAATGCTTTCAATCTTACAATCCAGCCACCACCTCCAGATGACCCTGTGATAGATTATTTGGATATTCAATCTGCAAACGAAGGACAATTAGTTGGAATAAACGGGAAAAATTTTGGAGCAACACAAGGTACAAGCTATGTAGAATTCAATGGGATAAATGCAACAAGCTCTGATTATGTAAGTTGGTCAGATAAGCGTATCATTGTCAGAGTTCCGATTGGTACGACTTCAGGACCTGTTAAAGTACATGTGGATTCTAAAACCAGCAATGGAGTAAATTTAAACATATTGGCAAAAAATTATATTATTGAAACTGTACTTATTCCTGCCGGCGAATTTATGATGGGTAAGGATTCAAGTGAAGTAGAAAGCCCAAAGCACCAGGTAACAATTTCAAATCCATTTCTAATGGGTAAGTATGAGGTGTCTGTGCTAGAATGGAAAACAGTAATGGATGGCTCAGACCCAAGTTATACTAAAATTGATAAAAATCCTGTTGAACAAGTCAGTTGGTACAAAGTAATAGAATTTTGCAACCGTCTATCGAAAATAGTCGGATTGGATTCATGCTACACAATTAATGGTGAAACCGTAACCTGCGACTGGAATGCAAACGGATTCCGCCTTCCCACTGAAGCCGAATGGGAATATGCCTGCAGAGCAGGAACAACCGGCAATTGGTCAGGCAACATCGATGAAATCGGATGGACAAGCAACAATTCCGATTATATGGTTCATAATGTAGGAACAAAGGAACCAAACGATTTCGGACTTTACGATATGCACGGGAACATTCTCGAATGGTGCTGGGACTGGTATGACCCGGAGTATTACAAATCGAGACCTAATCCCGATGTTGACCCAAGAGGACCATCAGTAGAATTCCCAGAGAAAGTAGTTCGCGGTGGTACATTCAGCAGTACACCTGCCGAATGTGCTTCCCCAAAAAGAGATGGCAGAAGTCCAATAGACTTTTCAAATGACAGAGGATTCCGAGTAGTAAGAAAAAAATAATACCTTATTAATACATTTTTAAAAGCCCGTGATTATTCATGGGCTTTTTTTATTGCCACTTTTTTTCCAAATATTAAATCAAATTAATATATTTGTATAATTATTTTGATTGAACTAAATTATATATTAGTTTATCATAACATTTTTGGGTTGAATTAAAATAAAGAGACATGAATAAGTAAGTTATCAGATGAAGATTAATTCTATTGATATTGTTAAGAGGTTTAATTAACTCAATTTTTCACAATAAACGAGGAATTATTATGAATAGAAAAAATTCATTCACAGCGATAATGATGTCCATTGTTATCGTAATCACACTAACTTTTTCAGCAAAAGCACAATTCCATCAGGGCGGCTGGGGATTGAATGCCGGAATAGCATTACCGGCAGGTGTAACTCAATCGGTTGCAATACCAAACAGTTCTTTTACAAACGTAACATTTACACCGACAGCATCTGCAAATTTGGTTTATCTTTTGAGTCAATCATTCGCACTTCAATTCGGAGTAGGTTTCTTAAGTGCCGGACAGACACCACCATCAGGACCGGCTCCCGATGCACTAACTACACTTTCGCTGACCGCTTCCGGCAAATACTATATGGGTCATGGCGATGTGATGACTTATCTCGGAGCCGGATTCAGCTATACAAATTTACCGAAATTCACTTTGGGTAATACCAAAATTACCAGTTCACTTGTAATGATATTCGGATGTTTTGGAGCTGAGGGTTTCCTCAATGCAAACAAATCCGTATCATTATTTATCCAAATGGGTTTTGGGTATAATATGCTGTCCTTTTCCTCACTTTCCAATAATCAGAATACATTCAATCTGGGTGGTTCTGCAGCAGGAGCAAACATATATTTTTAATCTGAAATCAAATCCCTGCCGGGAGTCAGTCCTGGCAGGGAATGTATATTTATTATTTTTAAAAAACCTAAATTCCACACTATTGTTTCATCAAGAATCAAAATATTGTATTGATTCAACAATTTTGTATCCTTTGAGTCAATATTTGGTAGAATTGAATATTCGGAGCAAGTTTTATATCAATTACTAATTACGAATTGTGGTTATATATTTAAGACAAATTAATAGAACACGGATAACACTGATGCAACAGATTTTCACTGATTATTTTTCACAAGAGGAATTGGCTGTACAGAATAATAGAATCAATTTTTAACAAACATTTTAGTACTGCCATTTACATTAATATAATACACAGAAGAGGGGAATGACGACACATCAATCCGCATGGTTTCACTAATCAAAACGCCCTGCCAGATTGTGTTTCCGAGTATGTTGTATATTTTTATATTTTGATTTATTAATCCATCCCTGCATTTGATGAATATGTGATCGGAGGAGGGATTTGGATAAAAGGTAAAAGATTCGTTTTCTTTAATCGGTTTTTCATCAACGCCGGTAATGTCATCAATATTCAGCATGTAAACACCATTTGAATGTGGACTGGCATAAACATAATTGTCATCGCTAATAGCGAGTGTAAGAACGCAAACATCATTATAATTATAATCCCATATTCCCGAGTTAGCCACTCTCCAATTATGTCCATTATCAGTCGAATAATACATACTATCAAACAAACAACCGGCAAAAACAATATTATCTTTTGCTTCTATATCGGTTACAAGCAGTGTATAGAGTGGATTAACACTGCCATAGATCCAGGTTTTACCTAAATCTGAGGATAAAATAATCCCTTCTCCATAAGTACTAACAATGATATAATTATCACTTAATTCATAATCAGTAATACTAAAATTAGGAGGAAAATCGCTTAATTGAGTCCATGTATCTGCACTATCAAAGGATATATAAAATTTATCATCAGAGCGGATTAGAATTCTACCTTTATCAAAAGAAAAAGTCCAAAGCATAGAATCAACTAACCCCTTGTCAGATTTAATCCAAGTGTGTCCTAAATCTGACGATTTGTAAAATCCTTTTACAGTGGAAGCATAAAGTATATTTTTGTGTAGTTCTAAAGTTCTAACATATTCCTTTATTCCATTATTTCCTAGCGACCAGCTTTTTCCAAGGTTGCTAGAATGATGAAAGTCATGCTTATCATCCACAATAATTATATTGCTATCTTCAATAGCTACATTATCCCAGAAACATAAATATTCTTTTTTATATAATCCGCTATCTAGTATTATCCAGGTTTGACCAAAATCAGATGATTTGACTACACCATCAAAATAACCTAAATAAATTTCATTTTTATTATCATATAAAGCAGAACCACCTATCTTATCAATAAAAGTCCAACTATCAGATTTGTGTGTTGTGAAAAACAGTCCACTTTTATCAGTCATAGCAATAACAGTATCACCAATTGATATTAAGTTTTGAATATCATAAGACTTTAATCCTTTTAATTTTTGTACCCATATATTTCCATTATTGGTAGAATAAAAAACACCAGCGCCACGAGTTCCTGCATAAACAGTATTCCCACAAACTGTAAGTGATGATATTGATAATTTCCCAATTGTTGTTTGGGTCCAGTTCTGACCTTTATCTATTGATTTTAAAATACCAAAATCTTTTGTACCTGCATAAATTGTATTATCATGTATTAAGCAGGTATAAACTTGTTTTTCATAAATTTCTTTTCCTGATTGAGACCAGTTAACACCATTATCGGTAGATAAATACATTCCATCAACAGTTCCAACAAATATGAGACTATCTTTAATGGCTATTGAATAAACCGTAATACCATAAGGAAAAACATTGTTGACATAATACCAATTTCTTCCAGTATCAGAAGACATATAAATACCATCACCTTCCAAACCTGCATAAATTTTTCCATCATTCACAGCAAATGTCTCAACAATAGCTGATTCTGGAATGCCATTGCTTTGAACCTCCCAGGTAGTACCTTTATTTGTTGAAGAATAAATTCCACGAAATCTAACACCAACAAATAATTTATCTCCTACAGAACTAATTGCAGATACTCTTGTACTGAAAGGTTCTTTTTGATAAAAATTCTGACTAATGTGAGACCAACTCAAACCATGATTAGTTGATAAATACAAACCTTCACCGCTTGATGCAAGGACATTACTTTTATCCGAACAGAGGAAATCAACCTGTTCACCAACACCATTTTTCACAATATCCCAATTTTTTCCGTGGTCAGAACTAAATAATAATTCTCTAAAAGCACCAGCAAATACATTATTGTTGATAACAGCAATAGAATTAATATCATCATAATCTTCATCATAATCATTATTCAGTCGTGCCCAATGTTCCCCGTAATCAGTTGACATAAATATTCCTTTGCCATCTGTTCCAGCGAAAATATTATTTCCATCAATAAAAATAGAATTGACTTTAAAATATGTTAGTCCATTATTAATATCAAACCAGTTTTGACCTTTATCTGTTGATTTGAATATACCTGAATTTTCTGAGCCAATATAAATAGTATCATCAATAATTGCCAAAGATATTATATTGTAACAATTTAATCCATTATAATAATTCGACCAAGTATAACCATAATCATTTGATATATAAATACGATAATTACCGCCAATTAAAATTGTTGAGTCGTTAATTTTTAGTGAATTTATATCATCAAACAAATCAATGTTAATTTTATTCCAACTCAAACCATTATCTTTAGAAATAAATAATCCGCTGTCTGTATTAATAACAATATTATTTTCATAAATATCAAATTGGTTTAGTTTTTTATTTGGTAAATTGATTTCATTCCAATTAATCCCATCATCAGATGAATAGAATAATCCTGTATATTGAAGTCCAACATAAATAATATTACCGCTTACAATTATCTTGGATTTAATATCAAAATGACTATAAGGAATATCCATGATATATCCGAATCCATTGTTAATCCATGTTTTTCCATAATCCGAAGAAGAGAAAAGCCCATCTTTACTTACTAAAGCATAAATTACATTATTTTTCACAGCTAAGGAAAGAATGTTTTCAGACATTCCATTGGCTCTATGCCAAACCTGACTGTTGCAGTTTAGATATGCAATTAAAATTAGAGATAATATTAACAGAATTTTTTTCATTTTTAATAAATAGTAATAGTTATTACTACAATGACACATAAGACCAAAAAAAGTCTCAAAATAAATTTAATTGAGTGAAACCAAATACCTGATTTTGCGTATGACATTTTACTGAATTTTATCTATTAATAAAATTCAGCGATTGCTTTCGAAGAGACTCCTGAATTTCTCCAAATAATTAAAAAAGTTTGTTTACTAATTATTAATAATTTTCAGGGGGTATTTATGTATATGTTCACCACGTTACTATTTGCTTTTGTATTTATTCTAAGTTCTGTCAGCATGTATGCACAACCAATTAATGAGACCGAACAGAATGAAAATCTAATCAATTTAATCGGAAATTATCGAATATCCTATCTTTATAATGGATTCGATGAAGAATGGTCACCGTCAAACAAGAGAATCTTCACATATAAGGAAAATATGAAAGCTCTTGAATTTGTTCATCAGACAAGCTCGACAGACGGCTGGAGAAATTATTTAAAGTATGTATATGCATACAATAATAACGACAGCATCGAAAGTTTAACAGAAATGGAAGCAAATCTGAATGATTTTTACAATTTTCGTATGACAAGCTATTCATACGACGAAATGGGTAATGTTACAGAAAGAATTAATAAGAACTGGTACTCGGATTCCTGGGTAAATTTCGGGAGGAGCAGTTACAAGTACAATTCCGCGAGAAATATCACAGAATCTGTTTATCAAAACCGGGCAGGAGACAACTGGGTAAATGTTCAAAAAAGTGTTTTCTCTTACCTTCATGATACTTTGATTGCCGAACAATCGGTTTATAATTGGTCGGACAGCGTTTGGACGAATAGTTTCAAGGTATTACTCAGCTATGATAATAACGGAAATTTGATTGAACAAAGGACCAGTACCTGGACCGACAGTACATGGACGGATAATAACAGGGAGAAAAGGGAATTCGACGAGAACGGACACCTGAAAGAAGTTGTTTACGATACCTGGACAAGCGATAATTGGGTAAACACCGGAAAGAATGTATTTACAATCAACGATAAAGATTTAGTCGTTGAAATTAATAATTTCCAGTGGGCAGACAGTATTTGGGTTCCGAACATAAATGTTAGCATCGAATATAATGAAAATGACCGCCAGACATATTCAATCAGGAAAACAATGAATGAAGGTTTATGGGAAAATAACACTCAATCATTTTATCAATATGATAATGACGGATGGCTGACCGAATTCAGGAAACAAAGGTGGGTAAACGGGAATTGGGCTAATAACATAATGCTTAAATATGAGTATATCGATACGGATGTTGAGGAGCCGAATAAAATAAATTTAGCGGGATTAACAAGCTATCCAAATCCATTCATAGAGCAAACCACACTAAGTTATTTGATGGAGAAGCCGGGATATGTAGAAGCCGGGATTTACGACTTAAAAGGAAATTTTGTTCTTTTACTCGATAAAGGTTGGAAAGCCCAGGGAAGCCAGAATATATTATTCGATGCTTCATCGCTTGCACAAGGTACATACATTTGTAAAGTTCAGTGCGGAAAAACAACTATAAGTGAAAATTTGTTGTTGATAAAGTAAAATTTACCACATAGTCCCGATGAACCGGGAATTGGTTTTTTTATTGCAGCTTGACCTTTCACATTAAAGGGAGATGGTCGGCTATGTTCGTAATATCAAAGTTATGGATTTCATCTATCTAATGAAAGGAGAATCAATTACGAATTATAAATTAAAATTTATGTGGTTTGTGTTTATGGATTACGAACCAAACATGGAATAACAACAAGATAACCATCCGGCATAAAAAACTTGTATAACTTGGGGAATAGTATTAATTTTGTAGTTCCCTTAAAATTGAATTAAATAAGAAGATAAATATTTTAAAATATAATAATAATTATTCAGGTTGATTAAAGATGAAAAGGACATTTCAGCCAAGCAGAAGGAAGCGATTGAATGCGCATGGATTCAGGGCAAGAATGGCGACCAAAAACGGGCGCAAGGTGCTGGCAAGCCGAAGGGCTAAAGGCAGGCATAAACTCACGGTCAGCGACGAAGGCAAGAAGGCGTAATTAAAATAGTGCTAAGTGCTAAGTGTTAAGTGCTAAGTGTTAAGTGCTAAGTGTTGAGTGTTAACCTTCGATTACGCACCGGGTGATATGATTTTGAATTGAAGCCGAAAAGCATAAATTTTAGCATAGAGTCGCATAGAAGTAATAAGATTCGTGTATTTTTCCGCCGGTTATTAGAATGATAAATCCAAAGTTACAGCCGGTAAAAGGCAAAAAGACATTTGACAGAATTTTCGCTTCAGCCAAAAGGTTTTACAACGATGAAGTGTGGGCAGTGATTTGCTTCAGGAAGGCGGATAATGAAAATCCGGTTATCAATTATGCAGTCGTAGCCAGGAAAAAAGTTGCAAAGAAAGCCGTTATCAGGAACCGTATCAAACGATTGCTGAGAGAATCGCTGAGGAAAATATTTTTGGAATCGGAGGATGAAAAATTTAAGAACTCATTCGAGTACATAGTTGTCGGATGGAATTCTGCCCCCGAACACCCGATGCTGATTAAACTGAAAGATGTTAAGCCAAAAGTGAAATCCATATTGGAAAAAGCTTACAAGCAAAATTTGAATTTGACAGAAGGAAGAGAGAATTGAAATATTTATTAATATTCATAATCAGAATTTATAAGGTGATAGTATCACCTTTTTTTCCATCTTCATGCAGGTTCTATCCTTCGTGTTCGGATTACACATCGGAAGCAATTCACAAGCACGGTGCAATTGGAGGGAGCTGGCTCGGAATCAAGAGGATTGCTAAATGCCATCCATTCCATAAGGGAGGTTATGACCCTGTTCCCGAACACATACACCATAAACATTTACATTTGTCGAATGATTAATTAAATAGAATAAAATGGATAAAAGAAGTATTCTCGGTTTTGCATTAATAATGGTTGTCGTTACAATCTGGCTGATATACAGTTCGGTAAACCAGCAACCGCCACCACTCAAAGAAGAAGATAAAGCAAAGGAAAGTACCACTTTCACTCAAAAGCCGGTTGAAGAAGAAAAGCCGTCCGAACCGATAGTAAAAGAAACTGCAATTGTACCAGATTCAGCAGACAAAATCGAGAAATACGGAACATTTGCTCCATTCACAAAAGGAAATGATGAATTCATTACTATCGAAAATGACCTTGTTAAAATAGTGTTTAGCAAGAAAGGTGCAACAATCAGGGGCTGGACACTGAAAAATTATAAAACATGGGATGGCAGACCGACACAGCTTATCTGGAATAAAGGCGGGGAGCTTTACATGACCTTTCTATCCAAAGAGAACAAGAAAATTGATACGAGGGATTTTTATTTCAATGTTAATAATACAAGCGGATATTACCGCCTCCATGGCAAGCAAACATTGACTCTGACTGCACGGATTGACCTTGGGAGGGATACATCCATAGTCAAGACATACAGGTTCTACGGGAACAAATACCAGCTCGATGCCGATGTGTCGCTCAATAACATGGATTGGCTAATTCCGACACGCGGCTACAATTATATTTGGTCGGACGGATTGAGATACCAGGAGAAGAGTAGTGTTGACGAGTCGGGAGAAGCACTGGCAATGGCATCAATCAATGACGGTATAGAAGAAATCAATGCAAGCGGAACAGAGCCGGTAATATCAAGTCCGCATGGCAACGTTGATTATGCCGCCGTCAAAACAAAATATTTCGGTGCTGCAATCATGCCTGAGCCGGAGGGTTCATTCGACGGCACTGTTGACATGGTCGGAACCATGTACCATGCAAAAAACTCGGGTATGGTAGAGAAATACAATGTATCATTGAGAATACCATACAAGGAACAACAGAAGACGCAATCATTCAGGATATACATAGGTCCGCTCGAATACGATTTGATGAAAGAGTACGGACTAATGGAAATGATGAATTTCGGTTGGAGATTTTTAGTCCGACCTATCGGAGAATACTTCATGCTGCCGATATTCAGGTTCATTTACGGATTGGTTGGCAATTTCGGAATCGCATTAATTTTATTTTCAGTGTTGATGAAGATACTGCTTCATCCGTTGTCAATCCAGCAGTTGCGTTCCGCACAGAAGATGAAGCTGCTGCAACCGGAAATGCAAAAAATAAGAGAAAAATTTCCAGACGACAATTCCGCACAGCAAAAGGAGACGATGAAGATGTACTCCGAATACGGGATTAATCCGATGGGAGGATGTTTGCCATTGCTGCTGCAGATGCCGATACTTTATGCATTGTGGGCAGTGCTGAGGGTTGCAATCGACCTGCGACAGGCACCCTTCATTTTTTGGATTAATGATTTATCGCTGCCGGATACGATTTTCACCTTACCGTTTGTATTTCTCGGAATAAAGCACCTGTCGGGGTTGGCATTGTTGATGGGCATAACGATGTTCATTCAGCAAAAGATGACGGTTACAGACCCGAAGCAGAAAGCACTCGTTTACATGATGCCGGTTATGTTTACGCTTATGTTCTCGAATTTCCCGTCGGGATTGAATCTCTATTATTTCATGTTTAACCTTTTGAGCATACTTCAGCAGGTATATATTAATAAATATTCGAGGAAGCGGCTGACACTTGCCGATTTGAAGAAGATGCCTAAGAAAGAGGGCTGGCTTCAGAAGAAGATGAGGGAAGCACAGGATATAGCCGAATCACGTGGGAAGTCGCTACCAAGCAAATACACAGACTCTCAACCGAGAAGAGACGGGAAACCGCAGCAGCAGAGACCGCAGAGAAAGAGGAAGAAGTAATTACTTATAATTCACAATTAATAATTGGGAAGAAGAATTTTCAATATTTTAATTTTAAAATTTTGTTTCTCGCAGAGCCGCTGAGACGGAGAATAGCACACAGATGAGACTGATGGAACTGAAGTTCACTGATTTTTTTGTACACCTACTCCCGATGGATCGGGATTTCCGTTGCACTACAACCTGACCCTTCCTCAAGGAAACGATTTACGATTTATAAATTACAAATGAAAAATTATGCGGGTAATGTGCTATGGATTCTGAAATAAATTCAGAATGACAATTGGAGATTCTTGCTTTACTCAGAATGACAATCCAATGGATTCCTGCTTTCGCAGGAATGACAGTAAGGACTCAAGAATAATAATTAACGATTTGTGATTTATGAAAAGGATTCGACTTTGCTCAGAATGACTGTCATTCCATTTTACCAATTCCCATTTCCTAATTTCCATTTTTTGTTAGCATTTAAAATAAGTTTTTCGTAATTTTAATGGCAGCATAAAAATAACTTTCGTGAACTTATTTTGGTAAGTGTGAACGGATATTTTTACGTATTGATATATTGGTAATGAGAATACAGATGCAATAATTGTGTCTGTAATACTTTTTGCATAATTTGAAAATTAATAAGTAAAAAAATATAAATTTTGATGACAAAAAAGTTGTTCATATTCATAGCCGCAATGCTGGTTCAGTCGCAAGCACTAATCCCGCAGACGGTGGAGCCACTCTATGATTATTCATCTTCTATTTATTCCCGAAGCAAAGAATTTGCGGACATCGGTTTAATCAGGAAATCGGAAACATCAATAATTGAAATTATTAAGCAAAGCAAATCATCTCCCGTTAAGGATAATGCCGAATTGCTGTATGCTTATAACGAATATATGACAAATAACATAAAGCTGGCAGATGCACGGCTTGAAAAGTTCATCAATGACCGCTCCAATTCTCCTCTGAAAACACAGGCGGCAATGCTTAGAGCTTACTTTGCTTTCGATAATAAAAATTATACTAAGGCAGAAAAGCTGTTCGACGAAGCAAAAATAATTGCAGAGAAAGAGTTTGCACATAGAAATGACAGTGTGTATGTCCGATATGCCCATTCTGCATTGTACTGGCAGGCAACTTCGCTCTCACAGCAGGGGAAATACCAGGATGCAGAGCCGATTTATTCCGAATGTTTCCAGAAATATCCCAATGAAGATTATGCAGACGATGCACTTTACTCTCTCGGGTTGATTGCCGAGACAAACGGCAGGCATGAGATTGCATCGAATTATTATAATACGATTGCAAAAAAATATCCTTACACAAATACATTCGTTGCATCGAGAATTCGTGAGGCAAACAATAAATTGATTTTAAGAAATCCATCCTCATCGATAATAATAATCGAAAATGTCGAGAATAAGCTTTCTCACATCAGGGACAAGGATTCAATCGGCTTGCTATATGAAGAACAGAGCTTTTCGGAACTCGCATCTGAGGATATACAGTACCTGAGAGTGGAAGCAGATAATTTATCGGGAAATTTCGATGATGCGGTAGTAATAGCAAAAAGCTTTCTGGAGACTTTTGCAGAATCGCGTCTTACGAATTATGTCCGGCTCGGAGCCGGCTGGGCTTTGCTAAATCAAGGCAGAAACCTGGAAGCAATTAAATATTACGATGATATTTTGAATGACCAGGTAGAGAGCGATAATAATTTAAAATCGACAGCAATGCTTTACCGGCTTGTTGCACTGAAGCGAAGCGGTGACCCGGTAGGTGCGAAGAAGGGTTTGCTGGCACTTTCGGTACAACCGAATTATCCTTTCCTGGCACAGGTTCTACTGGAATTGGGACAGATTTATTATGAAGAAGGCGATTATGAATCAGCACAAAAGATACTGGAGCATGCAGAACGTGAATCGAGGGATGCGGTTGCATCCGTCAGGATTCATCTACTGCTCGGAGCGACTTATATCGAATTGAACATGTGGGATAAAGCAGCGTCTGAGTACAAGGATGCAAGACAGATTGCATTGAAAAGCTCCCCTGTATTCATGCCAAACCGGGATTGGTATATTGCAGAATCAAGATTGAAAGAGGGAATATCGCTTGTCAAAAGCCATAGAAATTCAGCAGCCATTCCAGTATTAAATTCATTTATTGCAGAAAACAAAAAAGACAATAGGATGGACGAAGCAACTTTTTGGCTGGCAGAAGCATATTACAGGTCTGATTTGCTAAGGAATGCATCGGATACGTATGATAATTTGCTGGAACAATTTCCGAATACAGTCAGGCGTGAGGAAGCATTGTATGGGCAGGGCTGGTCTTATTTCCGTTTGAAAAGATTCGACAAATCATCGGCAATATTCGATAAATTAATCAAAGAATTTCAAGATACGAAATTCGGTCTGGAGGTGCTTTCGAGGCAGGGTGACGGGTATTATATAACTAAGAATTTCAAGCAGGCGGCAGCAACTTATGAGAAGGCAGCATCGCTTTATCCGAATACCGAAGACGGGCAGTACTGTGCATACCAGATGTGTCATGCACTTTACAGGCAGGGAGAAATGGAAGAAGCGGTAACTAACCTGATAGGATTTGTAAGGAAATATCCTTCGTCGTCATACGCTCCTTATGCTCTGTATCTTAACGGGTGGATTCGTTTCCAGCAGCAGAAATACGGTGAGGCAATAGACAATTACAAGTATTTGCTACAAGCGTATCCACAGGCGGGATTAGTGCCGAGAACATATTATGCAATCGGCGATGCTTATTATAATATGGGAAATTTTGAATCGGCTATTGCATATTATAAAGTTGTAATCGAGTCCTATCCGAGCAGTCCTCTTGCACCGGAGGCGATGAAGAGCATGCAGTATTGTCTGACAGCATTGGGCAGGAATGAAGAGGCGATGAAGTTAGCCGATACATTTATCGAGACAAATCCGACATCACCTTTTGCAGAAGAATTCAGGTTCAAAAAAGCGGAGATGTTTTATACCGGAAAAAATTATGCTGATGCAATCAGCGAGTACCAGAATTTCATCAAGAGTCATCCCGAAAGCGAACGCAATGCAGAAGCGATGTATTGGATGGGCAAGAGCTATGTAAACCAGGGTGACTTCGACAAAGCAGAGCAGGCATTCGACGAAATAATGACCAAATATCCCAAGAGCGAATTTGCACCGTTGAGCATGCTGGAACACGGCTTGCTGAAAAAGCAGATGAACCAGGTAGTAGGTGCGGATTCTATTTTCAGGAAATTGCAAGAGCTTTTCCCTGAGCATGATGCCGCAGGACAGGCAGGATTCGAACGTGCGGTCATCCGTCTTGCAATAGGTGATACGGTGAAGGCGATGAAAATATTCAGAGACATATCTGAAAAATTCAGAGGACAGGAATACGGCGACCAGAGCCGTTACCAGATTGCAATGTATTTTCGCCAGCAGAATATGATGGATTCTGCAATGGCAGAATTTGAAATACTTGCATCGAATATGGATAATCCTTTGCTCGCAGCCGAAGCACAGTTCAGGATTGGCGAGATATGGATGCTTAGCAAAAATTATGAAAAGGCATCGGAGGCATTCGCACTCGTAAGAGACAGATTCACAGGACAGGAGGATTGGTTCACAAAATCTTTATTAAATCTCGGAGAATGTTATGAACAGCTTGGCAACACCGACAGTGCTGCCGAAGTGTATCAGTCGATTATTTCACTTAGAGGCGACGATGATTTTGGCAAGACAGCAAAAAACAGGTTGAAGAGATTGAGGTAGAAGTTTATAAACAATTTATGGCAACTAAAATTATAAATAGTAGAAATTGTAATACCGGGAGAAGTAGAAGCATCTATGATAAAAGTTTGCTATGGATCCCGAATAAATTTCGGAATGACATTTTATTTACAATTTTAATAATTTCAATTGTACTTACACCAACAATGCAATTGCCTGCACAGGAGAGCAATACAAAGCCGCTTGAATTGCCTAATTTCATCATAGAAGGTAAAGAGCAATTGAACATACGTACAGGTATTAAGCAATTTCCCGATAAACCCGGTTTACTAACAAAAACGGAACTCGATTCGATAAATTCGTTAGAGAAAAGACAATCATTGCTTTTGCCACCCGAGCCGCTTCCCGAAAGGATAATGCATTCAATTTACAGGAAAGGTTATTTGACAGCAGATTTCGGGAGCTTCACTTCGGCAAATGCCGAAGCCGGTTACGAAATGAAAGCCGGCGATTATGACATCTTCGGCAATGCCGGATTCAATTACAGTTCAGGGCATATTGACAAAGCCGGTTACGACAAAGCATATTTGAGTCTGAATGCAGATTATATTGCAGATGAAAAGTACTGGATTTTCGGTGGAAGTAAAACGAGGACAAATTTGTTCTTTAAAAACATGGATTATTATTTGTATTCTGTACAAAACCCTCAGAAAAGAAACACAATTAATTTAGATTTAAAATTAGAGACCGACGGGAATTACGAGGGCTTTTCATTCAATACCGGAGCTAATTTCCGAATGTTGCAGCTTAAACAGGATTCATCCAGGTCGTTCGACAATGCTGTATGCGGTTTCATATCCGTGAAAAATTTATCGAATGATTACGAACTTGGGGGAAATTTACTTATTGATTTACATTCAGTCAGGGGGAACGGCACTCATTTTATTCAAGCAGATTTGTTCGGAACATATATTCACGAAAACTTTTCATTGAATGCAAAGGCAGGGGTTCAGAGTGTTAATACTTCAAATGAAATAGCAAGATTAGGTTTACTCGCAGAAGGTGTAATGGAGTTTCGATTAAGCGATATGTTTACAGCCAGGGGGAATGTTTTAATCGGAATGGGAAATAATTCGTTGAGGGATTTAATCATGGAAAATCCATACACGGACAATTATGCAGAGATTGATTTTGCATATTATCTTCCTTCATTAAGAGGGAGCATAGTAATTCATCCGAATGAAGAGGTTACGGCAGAAGCGGGGATATCACTTGCAATGATACAACGAAATCCTGTATTCACAGACACAAACGGAGGTGCTTTCGCAGTCAATTATACTGATGTTACAAAGCTTGAAGCTTTCGGAGAATTATACTATAATTTAAGCAGCCAGGATTTGCTAATCGCAAATGCAACATTGGAACAATCCAAGCTCGAAAACGGAAAAGTTGTGCCATACTCCATACCCTTGAAATTTGCACTCGATTATAACCGTAAGTGGTTGAAAAACTTTGGCACACAAATTGGTATTTTTTATATAGGAGAAAGATTTTCTGATATACAAAATCAGAAAAAGTTAAATTCGTATATTGATTTACGGTTTAAAGCCGATTATAATGCATCAGAAGATATAAATATATATCTACGGCTTGAGAACCTGATGAATAGCAATATTTGGATATGGAATGGGTATAAAGAGCGCGGGTTATTTTTAGCAGGTGGTGTTTTGTTCAAATTTTAGAGGGTAAAGATGCCTGAATTAGACGATAACAATCTTCGCGAGGAAGAGCAGTCGGGTTTTCAGCCGGGGACACCTGATGATGAGTCTTTCCTTCTTGAGGATAAGGAGGAATATCCCGGAGAACTACCTGAAGGTACCAGCACCGACAAATCAACGGCAGAAGAAATTACTTCAGCCGGAGAAACCAAAATCGGAGGCATAAAAGTTACCGAAGCCGAACAAATCGAAGTTCCCAAAGAGGGCACGGTGTGGGATTTATTCGATAGTAAAAAGCCGGAGGGTGAGGAAGAAGTTATAGCAGGGACGTTGCCACCCGATGAAAAGCCAATCGGAATAATCGCTGAAACCGAAGAAACCGAAGAATCATTGCCTGCACCTGAACGAATTGAACTTGAAAAAGAAGAAGAGCCGGTTTCATTAGATAAGTTAACATCCGAACCGGAGAAAACTATAACTACACCTGCTTCCGATGAGGGATTAGGTGAAGAAGAATTGCCGCTTAAATCAGAGGAATCAAGCGAAGAGCCTGAACAAATACCTGAAGAGCCGGTAAAAATTGACGAAGACCTTGCCGCATTAATACAAGAAGATTTACAAAAAGCAAAGAAGCGTGCAGAAAAAGTAGAAGCACCGAAAGAAGAGATACAACAACCGATTCAGCCAACAGAAGAAGAAATGCAGCAAAAGCTGGAACAGTTCAAACCGGTAGAGGAAAAAGGCGACACGGATATGATTGACCTGATGAAGGTTGGTGCAGGCGAGCCGGCAATTTCCGAAATCGAAGATGCAAAAGCTGTTGAAGAAGTTGTGGAAGAAGCCCCGACGCCACCGCCAGCAGAAATTCCTCCCCCACCTGTCGAGGAAAAGAAGGAAGTGAAAGAGGAGAAAGAGAAAAAGAGAATAATTTTGCCGTGGAAGAAAATCGGATTATCTGCTGCGGCAGTTATTTTACTCGCAGCTATTGGAATCGGCGGCTATTATTTATTGTGGGATAAAATTTTCCCGGCAAAAGGAAAAAAACCGGAAATAGCAGAAGTAAAACAAAAGCCAAAGGAAATTAAAAAAGCAGTACCTCCTAAAGTTGTTCCTAAAGTGGATAGTGCCGTTACTCCAACGGCTGAAGTCAAAGAAACAAAGAGAGAGCCGGACGTATCCGTAACTGCACTCGATATTGCTGAAAAAGAAAGGAAAAAGCCAAAACCGGCTATCATCGAGAAACCAAAACCGAATATTGTAGAAAAATCAAAACCGGTGATAGTTGAAAAGCCGAAACCGGTTGTCGTAGAAAAACCAAAGCCGGTTGAAGAAAAACCTAAACCGGTTATAGCATCGAATGAAAAGAAACCTGAAACAAAAGCGACAGTAATACCTTATGAAAAGAAGAATGTATTCACTGTGCAGGTTTATACGAGTCCATCGAAAGATGATGCAGAGGATTGGATGAAAATTCTCAGGAGAAAAAATATTAACGGGTTTATTTCGACTCAAAAGATGAGAGACAAAGTTTGGTACAGGGTCAGATTCGGATTCTACGACACGAGGGAAGAAGCGCGTGCAGCAGCGGAAAAGCTCGGATTCGACCAGGTTTGGATTGACCAGATAAGATAAACAGGAGAAATTATAATGTACGTTCCGTTGAGAGACGATAGCGGACCGATTAATATAAAGTTACCGTGGAACAAAAACACAGCAAGGGGCTTTGCTATTGCTGTTGCAATAATAGCCCTGATTTTGCTTCTCATACCCGCGTTCAAAGTAGATACTCTTTACATCACAAGATATGAAATCAACAAAGTGCCGATTGAATTTCTGAACTTCGGCAATGGTGATGGTACGGGTGCCAGCAAGGGTAATCTGACAGAAGAAGGAATGAAGCATAAAGGAAAAAATCCTGAGACTGATTTGAACGATGCCGAGATAGCCGCTAAAGCAAATACACCAAAAGTGATTCTTCCGAGAGATGCCGAAGAAGCAACTAAATTTGTTACCGTAAAAGAGCTTGGCTCAAAGGAAAAAGGAGCAGTCAATGATAAAGCAAGCGGTTCGGAAAATGTCGGGAGCAAAGACGGAGATGACCTTGCACTTGGTCTTGGCGATAAGGGAATCGGAGCCGGCTCGGGCATGGGACTCGGCGACATCGAATGGGGAGGCGGCGGAAACAGAATCGTATTACATAAGAAAATTCCCAAGTATCCACCGGGCGTTAATACCGGTGCGAAAATACGGATAATGTTCACAGTCAATCCGGACGGAACTGTAATGAGAATGGTGCCATTGCAAAAAGGCGACCCTATACTTGAAAAAGCAGCAATGGATGCACTTCGCCAATGGCGGTTCAATCCGTTGAACTCGAATACCGAGATGCAGGGAATCATCACATTTACATTTAAGGTGAGTTAATTATGTACGCAAATGTATTATCATTTTTGGCAGGTTTGCCGACAGCAGTGGCTATTGGGATATTCATCGTTGCTGTCATTATCATTATCTCGCTCATCAAAAGATTCGTCAAATTCGCTATCCTTCTCGCAGTACTCACAATCCTCATACTCATTATATTGAAGCTGCTGAATGCGATGTGATTTTAGGGGAATTGGGAAGTAAAATCAGAAAAGAGGATTGAAAAAAAAGTCTAATCCCAATTAATTTTGAGACCTTTTCTCTTTTCAAGTGTCATTATAATATAAAAATGCACAATTAATTAAATTGTGAGTATATAATGAACAAATTATTACTGCTTGTTATTCTGATAATCTGTACTGCAGGTTCTTTAGGAAAGAACCTGGAGTTTAAATCGCTTGAAACAGTCGGGGATGAGCCATTGCAAAGTGTAGTCGAATTGCTGGATGGCTCTTTACTTGTTGCGGCTGACCACGGATTATTCAAATCAACCGACAAAGGACAAACCTGGGATTTATCGGAGTTTTTCCAAAAGGATACAACAATATATAAATTAAAATTACTAAAAAACGGTTCTATACTTGCTTCGACCGATTCAGGGCTCTTTCGTTCGAATGACAATGGAACCAATTGGAAAGAAATACTTTTTGGATTAAAAAGAATAAATAATTACTATTACAATGCTAAAAAAGATATTCTTTATTCAATTTTGGATAGCAATATTTATGTTTCTTCAGACAATGGAGACAATTGGAATTTATTTTTAAGTAAAGAATCATTACCTAAATCATTCCGGTCATTCATTGAAACTGATAGAGATGTTTTTTTCTGTGTGTCGTATGGTACTGATTACAAATATCATTTAATGTGTTCAAAAGATAGAGGAAGAACGTGGATAGAAGTCATTTATGAAAAAGATGAATATGATGATATAATCAATGGACTAATTTATTTTGGTGGGGATACATTGTATGGTAAATGTTTTGATAATTACGAATATAGTGCTATATATTTCATTAACTTACAAAATGATTCAATGGATGTTGTTTATGATAATATTTACCCTGCAATATATAGTATGGATAAAGATTCAATTGGGAATTTATATTTAGCTACTAGACAAGGATTATATAAATATAATATTAGTGATAGAACAGATGAAATAATATTTAAATCAACTTATTTAAATGATTGGTTAGAATATGTCAGCGATATTAATGGTGTTTTTATAAACTCAAAAAATGAGATATATGCCGTACATGCGAGAGGAGTATATATTTCAAAAAATGGCAAAGACTTTGAATCAATTTTCCCAGCAACTTATAATTTTTATAATCCTATGTATATGAGAGAAGATATCAGAACCAGCGAATTAGGAAATGGTGAATTAATGTTTATATCAAATTATGGTAATTTCTTCAGGTCCTATTTTGGAAGAAAATATTGGAAAAAAGTTAAAACCGGAATCCAGCCAACAAGATTATGGGGTGGAACTCCCCAATATTTTACTTCAGATATAAATGGGAAAATCTATATTTTCATTGACAGTGTCGGATTATATACATCAACAAATTTTGGAGAATCCTTGGTAAGGACTGATAGCTTAACATTTAACGATATAGGGGTATATTCTTCAATTGTAGATTCTACTAATCGTTTATTAGTCGGGACATCTAACGGTTTATATATAAGTTCTGATGAAGGAAAGAATTGGATTAACAATCCTTTTTTAACTTCAAAAAGTATCACAAAGTTACTACAAATTACTAATGATACTATCTTAGCAGTTGTTGATAAAAATGAACTATATATATCTGAAGATAAAGGAAATTCATGGGGATTATTTGAAAAAAGTACAAATATTAAAGACAGCATAACTGAAATTGGAATAAATTCAAAAAAAGAAATTTTTGTATGTACTAAAAGTAAGGGAATTTTCAGATACACAAACAATAAATGGATACCTTTAAATAAAGGATTACCTAATTTATCTATTGATAAAATGTTGATAACTCAGAAGGATGATATTTTATTAAATATTGATGATGAATTATATTATTCAAATATCAACGGAGATTATTGGGCAGAAATATCAGATGAGATGAATAAAATAATTCTTCAAACAAAAGATGGGAAAATATATTTTATGTATTACTACTTCTATATTTGTTATGTTGATAGTATCCCCGAATTTTCAATCACATTACCCGGTTGGATTGACAAAGGTGATTACCTTGAACAGAAAAGAAGTTTTGGCTATATTGATTGTATAAGATATTCAAAAGATGGCAAATTTATATTCACCGATGATGGTTATTCTCATTTATATAAGTGGAATGTTGAAACCGGTGATATAATTCATGATTTTTATCATCCCTATTACTATTTTAAAGACTTCTCAGAAAATGATAATACAATCGTACTGATGAATGATTTTTACTATATAGACACAGGTTCGGCATTGAACGTTTATTTATATAACATTTATAAAGATTCTCTCGTTAAGGAAATTGATATTAATATGACAGGGAAACAATTATATCAGAGGGGAAATATAAGTGCTATACTTGTTCCGGAAAATAAATTAATTACTTCATTTAATTCAGAATCACTTAATCAAATCAGTCTTTGGGATTTAACAACCGGTAATAATTTAAAGTTTCTTAACTTCAACAATCAATTTAAAATTCAAAAAATTGATGATGATTTAATTGCAATTAAAACGGTTACTGAAGATATCAACAACCAAAATCAAATAGATACTTTTCATATTTCTATTTCGGATTTTAATCTATTTAAAATAAGAGAAATTTACTCAGAGGCATTTAAAAAAGGTAGTTATAACCCTTTGATTTCTGATATTGAAATAATAAAAAATTGGTCGGATAATACTTTATATTTATCTGTTAACAATAAAGAAATAATTTTATTTGATATGGATTCTTTTGAGCAAATAGGAACCATACCAATTAGAACATTATGTTCGCGATCACAACCTAGGTCTGTGCTTTTTTCTGATGATTACAAATATTTATTCAGCAATGTAAAGGATATTAATGATGATTATTTTATCAAATTCTTTAATCTTGAAAGTGGTAAAGTTGATGAAATATATAATTTCTCAGAATCTGCAGTCAATATGGCTCTATCTCCGGTTTCGAAAAATATTGCAGAAGGAGGTAGTAATCATCTCTTAAGAATCTTGAAACCAAGAATTTTTAATCCATCATATAAAGCAAATTTTACGTCAGATTCTACCTTCGTTATTAAAAATGAACCACTCCAATTCTATGACATATCCAATGGCAATCCTGTTTGGTGGGTGTGGGATTTTGGCGATAGTACGGGGAGTGATGAACAAAATCCGGTTCATACTTATAGAAAAAGTGGTGAATTCAATGTTAAGTTAATAACTTCTGATGGAAATAAAGTAGATTCTATTATAAAAGAAAATTATGTTGTAGTGAAAGAAGCATTATGGGTTGATTTCACAGTAAATCCAAAAATTGGGAATATCCCTCTAAATGTACTTTTTAATGACAAATCAATTGGAGATAATCATTATCATTATTGGGATTTTGGAGACAATTCATACAGTCAAGAAGAAAATCCCGGTCATACCTATTATACCTGCGGTATTTATTATATAACATTAGGTATTAATGACAAATATTTCGATTATTACAAATCAGATTCAGTAATTGTCCTCGACACTGCTACATCAGTTGATGAAATAAACAAAGAATTCTCTGCATCTGTCTTTCCTAATCCTGCAAATGATTATGTTAATGTTTCTTTTACATTCGGGCAAAAAACAGTTGTTGATATTTCTTTATTAGATATTCTTGGGAATAAAATTTATAGTTTGGATGGCGAATTCATTGAAAGCGGTAATCAAACAAGAAAGATTAATGTCGGTGAATTAATGAATGGTATTTATTTACTAAGAATTTCGGGTAATGGTGTTGATAAAATATTCAAAGTGTTTGTGCTGAGATGATAAATTAACCCCGCACTTTTGTACGGGGTTAATATAAATAAAACATTAATTATTTATTTTCGTGGTCACATTTCTTTGATTTGCAGCAATTCGGAAGCTTATCGAAAGCGCCCTTGTCGGCTGCCATATCATCGGCATCGTAGCCGGCTTTGTTGATTGCAGTCTTAATGCTTGCAAGAGTAAGGATATCCGAATGATACTTCACTGATAATTCCTTGGTCTCCGTGTCTAAGTTTGTAGATTCAATTCCGTCGAGTTTGTTGACTGCCTTTTCAATTCTGGCTTTACAATGTTCGCAAACGGCTGAAGTTTTAATCTTAGCTTCCTTGATTGTAGTATCCTGTTCCTGTGCCGAAGCAACAGTTGTAAATAAAAATGTTGTAAGCAGAAACATAACTGCACTGACTAATAATTTCTTTTTCATTTTTTTTCTCCTAATTAATTATAAAAAAATTATATGTTTTACTATTATACAAAATTAATGAATTCTTTTCTCATATAAGCCTATCACTTATTGAATAGGGTTTCAGCATGAGGATATTTCAATTCATACCTCACACCAAAATAAATCACTCCACCGATAATAGGTGACCAAATTATCGAACTGCCGAAATATGATGTTCCCGTAAGTCTTCCGAACTGGTCATTCGAAGTAATAATCGGATTTGCCTGTTTATAATTTGTCATGTTTTTTTCTTCATAAGAAAATATTCAAATTACCATTGGTCTTACAAATCAATCAACACAGCTGGCACCTTCGCCAAGCTTCATTTGAGATAGAATAAAATATGCTCCTTTAATAGAAATTTTAGAATTTATAGGTATTTTATTTATTGGAACAACTTCCACATAACCCGATTCTCTGATACCTGTTCTTATCTCAATAGGTTTGAACCTATATTCTATGGACTTTGCTTTACCTTCTTTATTGTGATGATGTTCACCTTCATCATCAGTTTCGATGAATATATATTCTTTCCCTTCAAGCTTGACGATTGCATCTTCAGGTAAAGTTGAAGTTGCCTTTTCACCAACATGAACCACAGCATTAAGAAACATTCCTGATATTAATCCGCTTTTATCACCATTTATTATTTCAGCATGAGCAATAACAGACTTAGATTCATTTGCAAATACTTTGTCAATGCTGAATATTTTAGCTTCTATATGTTTGTTAGGCTGATTTGTTATGACAATATCAACTTTTTGCCCAACTTGAACATTATTTAAATCTTTTTCATATACATTCAAATCAATATGAAGTTTGCTGTTGTCAATAACACTAAAAAGCTCTTTATTAGGTTCAGCATAAGAACCCATTTTGATATTTATGTTTCCAATGTAACCTGCAATAGGAGATTTAATTCTAATAGCTCTTGTTAAATTCCCATCATCAAGTCTATCAACAGGAATTGACAGCATAGAAAGCTGACTTTCAAGGGATGCTATTCTTGCTTTAATTACATTGTACCTGGATTCAGACTCTTGGAAGGTTTTCCCGGCATTAACGTTACTTTTTTGTAATTCTGCCTGTCTTTCATAATCCTGCTTAATAAAATCAAAATTACTTTTTGCTTCAAGATAATCCTGCTGTAATTTAATTATGTCAGGATGTTCAATAGTTGCGAGAGTCTGACCTTTGCTTACATAATTACCCTGAATAACATTAATACTTTTAATGATACCGCCAATATAAGATGAAACAGAAGCCTGATTTTGAGGAGGCACAATAAGAATGCCGGTAACTGTTAGAGCATCGGAAAGTTCTCTGTTTTCTAACGTTCCGAATGTAATCCCTGCGTTTTTAAATTGTTCTTCGTTTAACTCTACAATTGATACCGTTCCTTGTTCTTTTGTATCAAGTTCTTCAGTTGTTTTTGTTGCATCAGATTTATTGCAGGCATTAATTATAAATCCGATTGCGAATAAAATTGCAATTAATGACAATAACTTTTTCATTTATTTAACTCCTAAAATATATTCAATATTAATTATTGTTTGATTAAAACTATCAACAGTATTAAAATAACTTTCTCGAACTTCGTAAGACTTCTTTAAATTCTGGAGATATTCTATATATCCAATATCTCCGGCTTTGTAGCTTGTCTGGGCGCTTCTTTCAATGAGTTCGGCTTGTGGCAGTCTAATTTTATCATAGATTTCTAATTGCTTCAAATACAGATTACATAAATTGATATTTAAACTTAACTCATTATAAACAGTATTTTTCAATTGTTGATAGATTGTATTGCTTACTTGTTCCGCAATTTCAGAAGCTTCAATTCTATTATTTTGAGGAAAAAACCAGAGCGGAACATTAATACCTAATTGATATACAGAAAATCTATCTTTTGATGGAAAGTTTATCGTACTCCCATTGGCTTCATAAGAAGCGATAATAGATTTATTTGTAACTCCAATTGAAAATTCAGGTAATAACTTATTCCTCTCGATTGATGTTATCGAACTATTCACTCTCATATTTTGTTCAGCCAGTTTTAATTCCGGGAAATTTGAAATCAAACTGGTATCAATTGAACCTATACTTTTTAAAATTCCAAGGTCTTGCAATACTGTGAATTTTTGATTAGAATTTAATAAATAATCGAGCCTGGTTTCTAATACAGCAATTTCGCTTTCAATCGAGGAAACTAAATTTTTTATTTCATAAAATTGGCTTTCAGCATTTGATTTCTCCAGAATATTTGTTTCACCTTTCTGAAATTTTAAATCGGCGAATTTAATATAATCAGAAAAAATGCTGTCCTGATGTTGTATTTGTTTTAATTTACTGTTAGATACCAAAAGTTTGTAGTAAACAGATTTGATTTCCTTAGTCAAATTATTTTTCACAACTTCCGATTTCAGATAATAAGCTAATTTATTCTGTTCATAAAAGTTCGATTGGCTGAAATAAACAGTTGGAAATGCAAAATTTTGACTAATATTTATTTCATTATCGTTAATTGGTGAATTGATTTGTCCATAGTTAAATGTAAGTTCTGTTTTTCCCAAATCAAATGCTGAACCTTTCAATTTTTCCTGAACCTTAATTTCATCTAAACTTGATTTGACATTCAAATTATTCATCAATCCTATTTCGATAGCTTTTTCAAGAGTAATTTCACTCTTTATTTCCTGACTAAAAAGATTTATTGAAGGTATTAATAGGAAAAGGTTCAAAATACTTATTGTAAACCATTTTTTACCTTTACCAAAATTAAACCTGAATTTCTTTGAAAAAATGGAATAAAGTACAGGGAGAACAATCAAGGTCAAAATTGTTGATGTTATTAACCCTCCAATAACCACAGTCGCCAATGGCTTTTGCACTTCTGCTCCTGCTGATGTCGAGATAGCCATAGGCAGAAAACCGAATGAAGCTACACAAGCAGTCATCAGCACAGGCCTCAACCTATTCCTTGTTCCTTTGATTACTCTTTCGTTAATATCTGCAACGCCTTCTTTCTCCAAACTGTTAATATAACTTATTAGTACAATCCCGTTTAAAACTGCAACACCGAATAGTGCAATAAAACCTACCCCGGCTGATATACTAAACGGCAACCCTCTTAAATACAAAGCAGCAACACCACCGACAGCAGATAAAGGAACTGCAGTAAAAATCAAAAGAGTTTCTTTTACCGATTTAAATGTAAAATAAAGAATCAAGAGTATAAGAATAAGTGCAACAGGTACAGCAATTGATAATCTCTTGTTTGCTTCAACAAGATTCTGGAATTGGCCACCATAAGTTACATAATAGTTCGGGGGCAATTTCAATTGTCTGTCAAGTTTCACTTTTATATCATTAACCAATGATTGAACATCCCGGTTTCTAACATTTATACCAATCGTTATTCTGCGTTTTCCATCATCTCTTGCAATTTGTTGAGGTCCTTCTTCGAAATCAACATCGGCGATTTGTTGAATTGGTATCTGTTCACCGGTTGGCAAAGATATAAAAATAGACCTGACATTATCAATATCTTTTCTATAGGCTGAATCGAGTCTGACAACCAAATCAAATCTTCTATCACCTTCGTAAACGACTCCAGCTACCTGACCTGCGAACGCTGTTTTCAATGTATTGCTCAGGCCCTGAATATTCAATCCATACAAAGCAATTTTATCACGGTTGAATTTAACCGCAACCTGAGGCAAGCCTGTAATCTGTTCCACTTTAATATCACCAATACCTTCAGTACCTTGTATTATTCTTGAAACTTCATCTGCTTTTTCAGCTAATGTATTCAGGTCTTCGCCATAAATTTTTACGGCAATATCTGAACGAACACCGGTCATAAGCTCATTAAATCTTCCTTCAATGGGTTGCAAAAACTCATAGCTTGCTCCCGGTATCACTGATAGTTCTTTCTTCATTTTATTTATTAATTCATTCAACGTTTCAGCCGATTTCCATTCTTTCTTTTCTTTTAACATAACAATCATATCGCTTAATTCTATCGGTGTCGGGTCTGTCGGTATTTCACCTACTCCCATCTTAGCTACTACTTCCTTTACTTCCGGAAATTTTTTTAAAAGAATATTTTCAATTTTTGTCGTTGTTTCTATATTTTGTGATAATGAGCTGCCGGCTTTTATTTTCGTGAGAATAAGTAAATCACCTTCTTCAAGTCTTGGTATAAATTCTCCTCCAAGTTTTATAAAACCAATAAAAGAGATAATTAGGATAACTATACTGGTTGAAACAACAAGCAATTTATTTTTTAAAGCAAAGTTGATAACCAGTGAATATATTTTTTGAAAGAATGACATCATTTCAAATGAAAATCCTTTTTTAATGTTAGTCTTTTTACTTAAAACGATTGAACTTATCATTGGGACATACGTTAGAGAAAGAATAAATGCACCAATAATTGCAAAACTAACGGTAATTGCCATCGGTCTGAACATTTTTCCTTCAATACCAACTAAACTTAGAATTGGTAAATAAACAATCAATATAATGATACCTCCGAAAACAGCCGATTGAAGCATCCTTGACGTTGATTCGTATACATGCTCATCCATCTCTTTTTGAGATAATAAATTTTTATTTGTAAACTTAACAATATGGTGAATAGTGCTTTCTACAATGATTACTGCAGTATCTACTATTAATCCAAAATCAATTGCTCCTAAGCTCATTAGGTTGCCCGAAACTCCGAAGGAATACATCATTGTTAGCGCAAACATCATGGAAAGGGGTATAACTGATGCAACAACGAATCCGGCTCTTAGATTACCCAGAAAAAGAACAAGAATAAAGATTACAATAAGGCCGCCTTCGATTAAATTTGTTGTAACGGTCGTTATTGTTCTGTCCACTAATTTTGTTCGATCTATAAAAGGTTCAATAGTCAACCCTTCGGGTAAATTCTTCTCTATATTTTGAATCTTTTCTTTTACTCTTTCAATTACTTCGCCTGAATTTTCATTCTTTAACATCATTATCATACCGCCGACTACTTCCCCCTTTCCGTCATTGGTTACTGCACCATAACGTATAGAGCTACCAAATTGAACTTTAGCTACATCTTTGATTAGCAGTGGAACACCATTAACATTTTTTATTACAACTTTTTCAATGTCGGTTAAAGAAGTAACCAAACCAATGCCCCTTATAAAATAAGCATTGGGCTTCTTGTCTATATATGCACCACCCGTATTTTCATTGTTTTTCTCAAGAGCATTAAAAATTTCACCAATTGTTGTATTCATAGCTCTTAACCTATCTGGATTCACAGCTACTTCATACTGCTTGGTATATCCTCCCAAAGAACTAACTTCTGCCACTCCGGGTGTGCCTAATAATTGTCTTTTTACAATCCAATCCTGAACTGTTCTCAAATCGGTCAAAGAATATTTGTTTTCAAATCCCGGTTTGGTTCTGATTATATATTGATATATTTCGCCAAGCCCAGTGGAAATAGGTGCTAATTCGGGTTTGCCGATTCCCTTTGGAATCTTTTCTTCGGCTTCCTTTATCTTTTGCTCTACAAGTTGTCTTGCTAAGTACATATCAACTTCATCCTTAAAAACTATCGTTACTAATGATAATCCAAATCTCGATATTGAACGGAGTTCAATTACATTTGGTATTGTTGCAGCCGACTTTTCTATGGGATATGTGATAAATTGCTCAACTTCCTGTGAGGCTAATGTTTGTGCGAGAGTTATTACTTGCACCTGATTATTTGTTATATCGGGAACAGCATCGATTGGAATATTGACTAAGGAATTCACACCGAATGCAATTAGGGCAATAGTAAAAATTCCAATTATCAGCTTGTTTTTAATTGAATATTTTATAATTTTATCAAACATAGAAATCTCTTTTAATTAATTTTTATAAATACAGTTAATTTACTTTAATCCGAACAATTAAAGCAGAAAATGAAAAAATTAATAAAAAGGATTAAATTAGAAGTGTATTGAATAGATGTATTAAATCATCCTTCAAAAATTGCGAAAGGGGGTTATAAATAAAATCATTTCGATGCAAGTAATTCATAACAGAATAATCAATATCCGATATATTTGAATTTAAATAGGTTTCTATTATTAGAATTACAGAAATTTGTGCATGAGTTGTTGGTATATTTGATTTCTCGAGTATCTGGCAGATATCATGGTCATTATGTTTACATCCCTCCACACTGATAATGCCTAACTCAGAATGGAGGAATGTCAGTACAAAAAATATCAAATATATATATGCTAATGTTATTTTCATCTCATTATACACGTTCTGTCACAAAATTAATTACAATCTATTTCACTTTATATCCGTGTTTTATTAAATTCTGCTTTGCCTTTTCCAGTGATACTTCCGTTAGTTCCATATTGCATAAAGGGCAAATGCCCCCTTTGTCCGATATTACATTCCAATCCATCAGGTCCTGGAAAACTTTTCCATCTTTATTTTTATCAATGCCCAACAAATCAATAATTCCTTCACGAACGATAGATTCATTCTTCGTTTTTTCCTTTATTTCTGCATGATTTGGATTGCTTTCCTTATGATTATTCATTTCAGGATTGCTTTCCTTTCCCATATCCATTCCTTCATGTTCTTGTCCTGTTACCATGCCTGTTTTCAACTGGCTTTCTGAATCAATGAGGTAGCCGCCGGTTGAAGCAATCTCTTCGTCTTCGCTTAAGCCGGAAAGTAACTGGTATTTATCGGAGATTTTCATTCCCACCGTTACTTCACGCGGCTCAAACATTCCTTCTCCGGCTTTGACCCAGACTATATTTCTCTTACCGGTAAACAAAATTGCATCGGATGGAACAACTAAGCCATTCCCGAAACTTTTCTCAAATACAGTCTCGCCATACATTTGCGGTTTTAATTTTCCTCTTACATTCGATAACTCGCTTCTTATTTTGATTGTCCTCGTTTGAGAATTAACTACAGGATATATATATGACACCCTGCCTTCAAATACTTCGCCGGGGAATGCCTGCAATGTGATTTTTACTTTACTTCCAACGCTGACCATATTAATATCTCTCTCGAATATTTCAGAAATATTCCAAAGTAAAGATAAGTCGGCTACATCATAAAGTGTGGTGCCTTCATTAAAATACATGCCTTCCTGAACTTTTTTCTCTATTACTACCCCGCTTATAGGTGAGAAGTAAGTGACAATCATTTTGATTTCTTTAGTATTCTCAAGTTCCTTTATTTGTGAATCGGTGATGCCGAATAACTGCAATTTCTTTTTTGCAGAATTGAGCAAATTGTTAGAGTTTCTATCACTGCCAAAAGCAATCAAGTAATCGTTTTGTGCCTGGACCAAATCGGGACTGTAAACCTCGAACAGTGGCTGTCCCCTTTTAATATAATCGCCAGTCTTTGCTACAAAAAGTTTTTCGACTCTTCCGTTGAACTTTGCAGGAATGACTTTCCTGTTCTGTTCGGCAAAATCCATATAGCTGTATCCAATAACCTGTTTTCGCAATTCTTCCTTATGAACATGTATCGTTCCGACATTTCCGAGAACAAGTTTGCTATCGGAGAGCTTCAGCATATTTTTCATATCTGTCGTATCGGAGCTGTCACCGGCATCTTTCCTGACCAGTTCCATTTGGCAAATCGGGCAGACACCCGGCTTGTCGGAAATAACCTGCGGGTGCATTGTGCAAGTCCACAGCTCTTTTTTCTCTGTCCGGCTTTTTTGATGGACAGCCGGCTCTTTATCACTTTTTGAGCAGGATATAAAAAATAAACTACCAATAAAAATTGCAAGCATTATAAATATTATCTTCTTCATCTATTCCTCTAAGTCGTAATTCATAATTCGTAATTAGTAATTATTTTGTTATATATTCACCGGTAATCATCTCAATTTCGGCAATAGCCATGAGATAATCTGCCTGTGCCATATAATAGTTCATTGTTTGCATAAGCAGCATCCTTCCGGTATCAATCACAGTGTTGATGTTTGTCTGATTGCTCTGGTATTGCGATATTTGAGAACTTCTTGCTTTCTCGTAAAGCGGAATTACATTATCAGAATACAGCTTAATTAAATCGTACGAGGTCTGCATTTTGACATAAGCAAACTTTAGCTGGGAATTCATTTCTCTTTGCATATCATTTCTTTCGGATTCGATACTCAAATTACTTGTCTGTAATTCCTGTGTCTTATAATTGTATTTATCAACGGACCAGGGCATAAAGGGCAGAGTGAATGAAGCCATCAAGCCATACATATACTCAGTCTTTCCCATTCCGTCAATCATATCTGGCGGAGTCTTCGTTGTTAACGGCATACCCTTCGGCATTCTCATAAACATTCCCTGAAGCATTAAATCCGGAATTTTTTCTTTATCATTTGCTATGATTTCGGATTTGTTCATTTCTATCATAGAGTTCATTCTCTTCAGTTCCGGATTATTATTTACGAGCTTTTGCTCAAGCTCTTCACGGTTCAAATTAATAGGTTCGATTTTCAAGTCTTTCGTTACCTTCATTTCTTTTGAATCCAGGTTCCTGCCTAACAGCTTGTTGATTTTGAATAGTTCAGCATCCCTCTGATTCCTGTAAATCAGAAGCTGCGTTTCATAAGTCGCACTTTCACTCTTGATTGTAAGAATATCTGCCTGTGAAATACGGTTAATCTCATACAGATTCGATAACGATTTTTGCAAATCATTTAATAAATCAATACCTCCCTGTTCGATTTCAATCTTCCTGTCAACCAGCCAGATATTGTAATATGCCATTTTAATCTGAGTAATCAGATTCAGTTTATAAGTCTGATAATTATCCTGTTGAATGATAACATTCTTCTTTTCTGCATCAACCATTGCTGAGATTTTTCCACCTAAGGGAAACATCTGTGAAATAATAAGACTCTGAGAAAATGGCTCATTAATTAAATCCAAACTCGAAAACGGTATTTGAGAAATATCCAGCCCGACAGAAGGCGGTGGCAGTGCATCTGCCGAATTTGCCTTGTATTCAGAAGCAGTGATTTTATAATTCAATGATTTCAAAAGCGGATTATTCAACATTGCTTCACTAACCAACGAATCCAATGTCTGTGCCTTGCTTTGAGTAAAACCCATCATCAGAATAATTAAGAATAAATGCGCAATCCTTAATTCGTAATTCGTAATTCGTAATTCGTAATTTTTCATTTCAGCCCTCCTTCATCCAGCCAGCCATTTTCGATAATTCCAACTTGCCTTTTTTCAAAGCACGCTCCTTCATAATTACAAAAAGAATAGGAGTAACAACAAGGACATGTACCGCAGAAGTCAGTAGTCCGCCAATCATAGGTGCAGTGAGCGGTTTCATAACATCCGAACCCGTTCCTGTTGACCACATGACCGGAACTAAGCCAATCATGGCAACGAACACAGTCATCAGCTTTGGTCTTAGGCGTAATACAGAACCTTCGACTGCGGCATCATATATGTCCTTTTTAGTTATTTCACCTCTTTTACCATCGTGGAATGCTTTCAATCTTCTATCTAATGCTTCATGCAAATATACAACCATAACAACACCTGTTTCGACTGCAACGCCATACAGAGCAATAAAACCAACCCATACAGCAACAGAGAAATTATAACCTAAAATGTAAATCATATACATTCCGCCGATGAGTGCAAATGGCACAGACAGCATTACAACCCCTGCTTCTTTATAATCATGGAGTGTGAAAAAAAGCAGAACGAATATAATTAGAAAGACAACGGGCATTATTATTTCTATTGTTCTCTCTGCACGAATTTTACTTTCATACTGCCCGCTCCAAAGATAAGTATAGCCGGAAGGCAGATGTAAACTGTCAGTAATAACTTTCTTTGCATCTTCCATAACACTTCCCATATCTCTTCCACGGGTGTTCATATAAACAAGAGAGCGCAATGAAGCATCTTCACTGTTTATCATCGGAGCGCCGGTAGATACATATATATCAGCTAATTCCGATAGCGGCAAAAATATTTTTGAATTTGTGTTTGCAGTTAATATACTGGCAGATGATATGATTGAATTTGTCATTTGAGATTCTTGACTATTACTTCCAGCCATCGAAGTCATTGAACCTGTACCTCCCTGTCTTGAATAACTACCCATCGTATTCATCCCTCCGCCTGACATTCCAACCGACGAAGAAACAGGTACAATCAGACTTTTCAAATCTTCGATGCTGTTTCGGACTTCTCTTTCATACCTCATCCTCACAGGGAATTTCATTCTCCCTTGGTAAACCATTCCGAGATTTTCACCACCGATAGCAGTTTCAATAATATTCTGCACATCTGCTATATCGAGTCCGTATCTTGCAATAGCATCCTTTTTAACCGTTATGTTAAGATAATATCCGCTTTGAACTCTTTCTGCAACGACATCAGCCGCACCTTTCACATTTTTGAGAATGCCTTCGGCTTTAATCGCATAATATTCAAGAGTATCAAGATTATCTCCGAATATTTTCAATCCAATATCGGTTCTTACACCGGTCGAGAGCATATTAATTCTATTTATAATTGGTTGTGTCCAGCCATTTCTTAATCCGGGGAATTGCAGCTTTCTGTCCAACTCGGCAACAATATCGCTTTTCTTTATGCCGGGTCTCCATTCACTTTTAGGTTTTAACAAAATGATTGTTTCTATCATGCTGGGCGGGGCATTATCAGTAGCGGTCTCGGCTCTGCCTGCTTTACCGAGAACATGGTGAACTTCGGGAACTGTCATAATAATCTGGTCCTGGATTTGCATTATTCGATTAACTTCGGTAATCGAGGCATTCGGTAATGTTACAGGCATATACAGAATAGACCCTTCGTCAAGTGGAGGCATAAACTCCGAGCCGGTATTTAATACCAAAGGTATTGTGATTAACAGGGCTAATACGTTTATACCCATTGTTATTTTTCTGTGCTTAAGCACCCAATGAATGACGGGCTCATAAATTCTTATAAATATTCTTGTAATGGGATTCTTCATTTCAGGCCTGAATTTACCCCTCATTAATAGAGTCATCAAAACCGGAATCAGAGTTATAAGAACAATAGCTGAACCGGCAACTACAAAGGTTTTTGTATATGCAAGTGGATGGAACATCTTACCTTCCTGACCGGTTAAAAGGAATACAGGGATGAAAGAGACCAGAATAATAAATTCTGAGAAAAAAATTGCCCTGCCAACTTGTTTGGCAGACATTATTGATATCTTTTTATACTCTTTTGAAGTTAATTTTCCTTTTTCCTCCATAGCATGAGCTATATTACGGTAAGCATTTTCTACCAGGACAATTGAGGCGTCAACGATTACTCCAATCGCAAGAATAATGCCTCCGAGACTCATTATATTAGAGGTAATCCCGAACAGGTGCATTAAAATAAATGCGAGAAGCACAGAAATCGGTATTTCAATTATTATTCTGACTATGCTTCTGAAATGCAGTAAAAAGATGGCGACCATTAACGATACAACAATTGCAGCTTCTATTAATGCCCGTTCCAAAGTTCCCACAGCTTCTTTGATTAATGTTGTTCTGTCGTAAGAAACAACTATATCGACACCCGGGGGTAATCCCGGTTTTATTTCTTCAATACGTTTTTTAACATTATCAATGACCTCTCTGGCGTTAGCTCCCTGTCTCATGACAACTATTCCGCCGACAACCTGTCCTTTACCGTTTTTTTCCAGTGAACCACGTCTAATATCTCCTCCAAGTTGAACTTTGGCAACGTCTTTTAGTAAGACAGGGATACCGTTCGGAGTACTTTTTATTGCGGCATTCTCAAGGTCTTCTTTGTTTTGAATATAGCCCTGCCCTCTCACAAAATATTCAGCATCGCTCAATTCCAACAACTTCCCGCCGACTTCATTATTACTTCTTTGAATAGTTTGGACTACATCAGAAGTAGTAACATTATAGCTTCTCAATTTGTCAGGGTCAATATCAACCTGGTACTGCCTAACAAATCCACCGACGCTTGCCACTTCGGCTACTCCGGGAACTGAAACCAATTTATATCTTATAAACCAGTCCTGTGTGGCTCGAAGTGTGCCCAAATCATACCCTTTGCCTTCGACTGTGTACCAAAAAACATGCCCCACTCCCGTTCCGTCAGGTCCCAATACAGGTGATACTCCCTGAGGAAGTGTAGAACTTATTGTTGCTAACCTTTCGAGTACCCTTGTTCTCGCAAAATACAAGTCAACATTATCTTCAAAAATCACAAATATGAAAGACATGCCAAACATCGAGGATGCCCTTACTGCTTTTATTCCGGGTAGTCCCTGCAAATTTGTAACAAGCGGGTAAGTGATTTGCTGCTCGATTATATCGGGCGACCTGCCCATCCATTCTGTAAATATTATTACCTGGTTCTCGGATAAGTCAGGTATTGCATCTACAGGCAAAGTAGCAACAGAATAAATTCCTATTCCTGTCAATACAATATAAAGCAGTAATACTATAAACCTGTTCTGAGAACTCCAATCAATTATTTTTTCTATCATATTCTATTATTCTTTTTTACTCCATAAAATTGATTTAATGAGCAATTATTCCACCCTGTAATGCTGTTAATATTATTAAGATGAAAATGATAATTGCGAAGAACCAGGCATATTTTCTCAATGAATTTTTCCAAAGAAATATTGACCAGAGCATTATTAAAAATGATGATGTAATCCCTAACCACTTGTGTGTGTTAACATACATTTCCTTTGGGTCGCCTGCAAAATTACCTGCCTGATTTAACCCGGTGATAATTACAGGGATTGTAAATATTGCTGCAATTAATACTATATATTTTATTGAAAATTCGAACTGCTTCCATTTAAAATTCAAAATAGTAAACAGAAACGCCAATATTGATAATGCTATCGGGAAATGAACTAATTTGTTATGTATATGCTCGAATAACACATCAGGAAAAACAATTTCTTCATTGCTTTCGCTTTCATTGTGAATATGACTCGAAGCCATTTGAATATTATTAGTGTCTGTATTTTTTGACTGCATAGATGAGCCATTGACAATTTCTGCTTTCTTAGCATGCTTTTCCTTGCCGTGTGCTTCCAGTTGCGATGGACTGATTATTATGCAAAGCATAATAAAATTTATAATTAATAATTTTATTGTCTTCATTGTTCGTTATATTCTGTTCTAAAAAATTGATTTATATTAAATTAACAAAAACCATTCCATATTAGTAGTCATTCCCGGAAAGCAGATGCCTTTTTTAATCACCATTTATGTCTTTCGTAATTGAATCAGGTTCATGCTTTCACAGGAATGACTTTAAAATAATTTCATTACCTTATAATAAAACTCACTTAACTTCAAAACCATTTTTAATTAAGTTATCCTTTGCCTCTGCCAGAGTTACTTCCTTGAGTTCCATATTGCAGACAGGACAGTCGCCTTTGCTGTCAGAAATCACGTTCCAATTCATCTGGCATTGAAAAACCTTTCCGTCTTTATTAGCATCAATTGCCTGAAGGTCAATTGTACCTTCCCTAATTAATTCGCTTTTTACATCTTCCTTCACATTGCCATGGCCTTGACCGCTGCCACCGCCATGTCCACTGTGTCCTCCTGTTCTGCAACATTGTGCATCCACTCTCGAAGTTTGTGCAAACAGCATAACTGTTGATGTAAGTATTATCAATGTATATGATGCGATTCTTTTCTTAATTTTGTTCATTTTTTTCCCTTTCAATTATGATGTGATTCATGTTCATCGTTGTTCTTCGCTGCCGACTCGGTTTTGAAATGGAGCAACATTGTATTATTTTGTTTGTTCTTATGACAAGGACATTCTGATATCATCATGTTTACATCACTCATCATTTTTATAATGTCTTCCATGTGTTTAACCATATTCTGGTCAACAAACATCATATATTCCATATTATAATCTAAACTGGAATCGGGTATAAATTCACAAATAGTGGAATCAGAATTCCAACTAAATTTACCTTTAATATGGTGAACATCTTTAAGATGTTCCATCATTCCAATGTTATTCATAGCATTCTCCATATCAGAATGTCCCATATCTTTACTGATAGGACAAAGTGTATCATTCATATCTTTTTGGCTGATTAGAACGAAATTCTGCTCGATAATCTTAGGGTCCACGGATTTGGCAAAGGTAAGTTTAATCCTGTCATTGACTTGTACACTCTCGTCGTTATTTGCCGGAGAGAATTTTAAAAACCAGTTAGAAACAGAATTTGCCGGATTATCATTCATTGAGCATGAAGTTATTACTAACATTGCTGAGATAACTAATGAACACAGCATTAAAATTGACTTTTTCATTTATTTATTCCTTAAATTAATTATTAAAATCCCATTTGGGTATTATAATTTTAGAATTTGTAAATATTCCATTTGAATAAATAAATTATTCAAACAGGAATTTGAAACTTAAAATTTTCTTAAGTGTAAATAGAAGTAATATTAAGCAGCCGAATCGGAACTGATGTCTGTCGAATGTAAAATATAGCTTATAATAGAAGAAATCGGTTGTTTTAGAATTCCCGGCGGTTTAACTAATATATTATTTTCAGAATTATCTAATAATCTCTGAACATTATTTGCAAAAAATTCCTGATTAAACCCAATATCTGAAGAAAACTTTTCTATTTGCTGTGAAATATAAGCAACGGATATAACTGCGTAATCGGAGAAATCCTTGCAGCAATCAAGCTCAGTGTATGAAGGTTGATTTGTATTCGGTATTTCACATTCATCCGAGCAACAGGAATAATCATTTCCACATTCATCTTTATTTATATTTTCATAAAGAAGGGTAACTTCCTGATTACCGGTATGAAGGCATAAATGATGCAGCAGGCTCACACCCGTTGTCGAGAACAACAGAGAGAAAGAGCTGATAATCGCCGCTATATATTTTACAAATAATGCCATAATCGAAATACAATTTAAGCATAAAACGATTAAATTGTCGGAATATTATTTTTATGAAATTAATATAAGTATTGCTAATACAATCAATTTTCAAAAATTGCGTTAATAAAGAAAATCAATTAAATATTTAGAGGTTATATGGAAACAATTGTTCAAAATGATATGTACTTAATGATTAAGCGGGCTGTCAGCGAAGCAATTAAAGAGGAAAGAATGAACCTCTATCTTTCATTATTACCTGAGGTAGATGAAGACGAAATGAAAGACATAATATCAAAGCATGGAAAACCAAGTAAGAATAATGAATATGAAGATATGACAAATCTGATTTTTTCTGAAAATTAACAAGAATATTTTATTACTCAATCCAACTGCATTACCTAGAATTTCAATACCCCTTTATAAAGTATCTCATATTATTATTAAACAAAATTTAAAAAATCATTTAACAACAAAAACAATATCACCAATTGCATTATAAATATTATTTCTGTTTTTGTATTTAAAGGATATTTTCATATCATCAATATTCTTATTTGAGAAATTGTCAAGATAATTCATAATACTTGGCGTCAATAAATCTAAATTACGTTTCAACTTCCAGGAATTGTCAAAATCTTCAGTATCAACCAAAACAAGGAATAATCTATTCGATGAATCAAATCTCATTTCTCCTTGTTCTTCATAAAGATTTTGAACAAGTAGCTTGGGCTCATTCATTGCTTCTTTAAGAATATCAATTCTTACTTTTTTAATTTCATTGAGTGTATCTAAACAAAAATCATCATTTCTGTTTTTCATTTTCTCCACAATTTCATAATAGGTATCGTCAGCTTTTTTATGATTAGAATATGTAATCATAGCTTGCTTTGCTTTCTGCTTCAATTCCGTTATTTCAGGTTTTAAACCACGTTCTTTTCTTTTTTCCTCAATATAATTAGCAGGAAGATAAGTAACCTTTAAATCAAATGGAATATTATTAATAAAAAAATCAACTTTTTTAATTTGTCCAACTGTTGGTAGTACAATAGGATGAGATTTAAAAATATATTCGATAAGAATACTTGACCAATGATTATACCAGCTGCAAAGAAGGTAACCGTAAACTGCCCTGTTTATTTCGTTATCAAACTTTGAGATTAAATCATCGTATTTCTTATATATTTTTACATACCTATCAACTAAATATCTATCGAGAGCATTTTTATAATCGCCACCCCAATCAAAATGCTTTAACTTATAAAGTTCAGAAACAAGCTCATCTTTATTTATTTGTGATAGTTCTTCTTTGTTCTTCTGTTTGAAATATGAATCTAAAATAGTGTGAGAATTTATCAAATCATTGGAAAGAATGTTGTAGATTTCTATAAATTGAGTATTTAGAGTCTTTGATGAAATTTGTACATTAATATTTTTAATAAAATCTTCAAGGAATTCCTTCCTGGTAATTGATTTTATTTTAAGCCATAACAATGCTGACGAATTAAAATTAAATTCCTCAAGTCTGTCAGAATCATAACGCTCTTTCCAATAGTTAAAATCTTTAACAATTTCTTTCATAGAAAAACCTACATTTATTAACGAAAAATTTTTACAAATAAATAAGATTTCATTACTTCCAGCAACACTGCCCTTACCACCTCTACCATTCACATATGTTTGAGATTCAATACTAACATCTTTATAATTCTTTACAATTTTTTCTAACTCAGTTACACTTGGATAGCTTCTATTGTTCCAACTTATTAACCAAAATGGTATTTCTTTCGATAGTGAAAATAGTTGATGTAGGGATTTTATTACATCCTGTTTTTTGTCGAAACCACTATATTTTTTTGGATCATATCTTTTTATATTATTTATAAAATTTTTATCTTCCCAATATTCAACAAAAGTCTCAAGCAAATGATAAAAACTCTGATAATCTGCATGACTATCGCAGTAAGGGGGATCAAAATAAACTAAGTCTATTTTTTCCAGTTTTAACAATAGATCTAATATATTTTCATTAAAGCTTAAATTCTCTTTACCATTATCAAAGACTGCTTGATTATAAATGGGTACTATATCTTTTATTATTTCTTTTAAGTGCCTTGCTAAGTTCGGATTCCTTTTGACTCTATCTGGACTATTAGCATAATTTAAAGCTTGTGTATGAGCGAAATGACCCATGGTAACTTTTCTTGTAAGACTTCTATTAACCAGAGTAAAAGCGAGTGCTTTTTTATATTTATTATCAAATAATTTTATATTAGCTCTTATTTTATCTAAAAATTTTGCTTGCTCCTTCTCAAAAAAAACATTTGTATATGTTTCTTTAAATAGAGTAAATTCTGAGTTATCAGAGTTTTCATTTGAAAAGAGAAAATTTAAATCTTCATTTGATAGAGTTTCATTGGAATTTTCAATTAGTGAAAGTCCAATTTGATGATTAAAATTTAGAAAATCATTTGTAATTGTTTTAATTCCTAGTTGCTTAAAGAGGTATGATACAGACTGCGATCCGGCAAAGGCATCCAATGCAGTATTAATGTTCTTTGGTATAAATTTATTAATCCAACTCAGCCAGATATATTTAGCTCCGAGATACTGTGGTTCCGGAAATTTATATTCAAAATATGTATTATCATTGAAAAGCATAATTTAATATTTCAATTTATTTTTTTTTATAGTCCTGATTTTTTGTGTTCAACAATTGCAAATTTACCTTTATTTAATATTCCATCAAACAATTCCTTTGCCTAACTTCCGAAATTTCGATAATTTTCATTAATGAATATTACAGAAGATATAAAAAGACAAATACTGAGCCGTACTGACATTGTCGAAATAATCGGCGAGGCGATTGACCTTAGGAGAAAAGGCAGGAGCTTCGTCGGGCTGTGCCCTTTCCACAATGACACACATCCATCGATGAATGTGAACCCGGACCTGGGAATTTACAAATGTTTTGCCTGCGGCGCAGGGGGAGATGTAATCTCTTTTCTGATTAATTATCATCGTCTGAGTTATGTAGAAGCGATGCAATTGCTCGCTAAAAGAGCAGGCATTGTAATAACCGATGAATATTATGAAAAGAAAGATAAAACAAAGGAATCAAAAATCGAACAGGTATTGAATGTTCTGTCTGCAGCATCAGTATTTTTTCAGAGAATACTTGAAACACCACTTGGTGCAACTGCCCGTTCATTCTATACAAAACGCGGTTTCAATGACTCTCTAATCAAAGAATTTATGCTTGGCTATTCTCCCGATTCCTGGGATTCCACAATAAATGAACTGAAAAAGCAGGGTTTCACAGAATTGGCATTGGATGATGCAGGATTAATTGTCCGTAATGAACAAAGCAATACATACTACGACAGGTTCCGGAACCGTGCAATGTTTCCGATTCAGGATTATCTCGGCAAGGTAATCGCATTCGGTGCAAGACAACTTAATCCCGATGATAAGATGGGGAAATACATAAACTCTCCTCAAACGATTGTATATGACAAAAGCCAGACTCTCTACGGTTTGTTTCAGGCAAAGAATGAAATACGTTCCCGAAAATTTGCTATTCTTGTAGAGGGATATGCAGATGTGATTTCTATGCACTTTGCAGGATTTAAAAATACAGTTGCATCCAGCGGTACGGCACTGACAAAGGAACAGCTTGATTTACTGTATCGTTATTGCAAGAAAATATACATTGCTTATGACAGCGACAGTGCAGGAGTAACAGCAGCAGAACGTGCATTGGAACTTGCCAAAGAAAAAGGATTTGAAGTAATGATTGTCCGTCTTCCCGAAGGAGAAGACCCTGACAGCTTAGTTCAAAAACACGGCAATAAGCTGATGAATACATACCTCGACCATGCCCAGCCATTCCTGCAATTCAAAATTGATTTACTCGAAAAATCAGGTGCATTGGCTACTCCATCAGGAAAGTCAAATGCAGTAAGACAAATAATCAGGATAATTTCATCAATTCCCGACCGGCTCCAGCACGATGAATATATAAGGCAATTATCCTCATTGATGCAAATCAGCGAGACACAATTGAAAGAAGTATATAATGACAAACTTGTTCAGGAAAAAAAGAGAAGCCAAAAACAAAATGTCAGGACTGCTACTGTTAATGTAGAGAATAAAGCCGATACTGATGAAAATAATAATTCCGAAAACAAAATAAAAAAATCAAAAGCAAAATTCGAAGAATTGCTGAACGAAGAAATTGTTTTACTTAGAATTGCACTCACTGATACAGTAGCACATAATTTGCTGAAGGACAGGTTCGAATTTGTCAAGGATAAATTCATCAGCGATGAAGGAAAACGACTAATGTCGCTTGTTTTATCTCAATCGTCAGATATGCTGCTCAATACACTTTTGCATAACACTCAAATATCGAACGAAGATAAAGATTTTTTCACACATCTCACGATGACCGAAGAGCAGCCAAGTGCACAATGGACGAGATTCCGCAACAATTTACCCGAGAATGACCTAATACGATTAATACAGGATTTGCTCTATCGTCTCGAGCAGATACAGATTGATATTTTAAAAGATAAAATCAGAGTTCAGCAATTGAATGCACCTGTTGAAAAGCAACTGGAACTTGTTAAAAAAATTAAGGAACTTGACGAAAATTTAATTAAATTAAAAAAGTTTTATGAAATACAATAGCAGATAATGAAGAAACACAGGCACGAAACAAAATTTGGAAGGATTTTTAATCTGAAAAGAATCAAGAGAGTTTTGCTCTCGAGAGCATTTCTCGGTTCGTTTTTCTTCGCATCTGCGTTGTGGATTTATACTGCACTGAACAGTGAATATAAAACTTTTATAGATGTTCCTTTCAGAATACTTCTTCCGAAGAACTTAGCTATCGAAACAGCAATGCCTGAAAAAATTTCAGTTAAGGTGAAAGGTAAGGGATGGGATATTTTCTATCTGAACTTTTTCAGTACATCTGCAAATTGCACAGTCAATCTCAGCGATAAAAATCTGACTGAAGGCAACTATCAGATTACAAGAAATGATTTTATCAAAGGTGTGGAATCGTTTTCTAATGTCGAAGCAATAGATGTTTTACCAGAAGTTCTGGAAATCACAACAGGAACAATCGAAAGAAAGAAAGTACCAGTCAGAGTAAATATCAAAGTAAATCCCAGAGACGGTTTCATCCAGGTAGCAGGATTCAGCTCATATCCAGACAGCGTAATAATTACCGGGAACAGCAGGGTTGTCAGAAATATTGAATACTGGGAAACCGCTCCAACTATTTTTTCCGATGTTTATCAAGTACAATCATCAACTGTCAATTTAAAAGATACATTGAGAAACATAGTCAGTTTATCGCAAAGTTCAGTGAACGTGAAATTCAAAGTAGAGCAAGCAGGAGAATTACTTATAAACGATGTTAATATTGATATTCGCGGAGTTGATAATCTTCCGAAGAGTCAGTTGTTGTCACCAAAGAAGATTAATATTACTGTTCGGGGAGGAATTGAACAACTTGCAGACTTCAATCCGAATTTGATTTCATCATACATCGAATACCGGGATATACTAAACGATTCAATCGGAATAATAATACCGAAGATTGACATTTCAAACAGCAATTTTCACATAATCAGCGTCAATCCACCGTTTTTATATCATAAAAAAATCATTAATTAACAGGATTACAGAGACAAAATATTCTTGGCTGTTTTAGGAGAAGTTAGTAATTTTGCAACGCTCCCTTAGCTCAGCTGGCCAGAGCAATTGACTCTTAATCAATGGGCCGTGGGTTCGAGTCCCACAGGGAGCACAAATTTTATTATATCATTTTAATACATCTAACCTTAACACTTTTATTATTGTCGGTGTTTTGAGAATTACAAAATAGTTACCCTGAGTTAATTCATTTGTATTGAATGTAATTTTTTGCCTTCCTAATTCAGGTGTTCCATCAAGCAGAGTCAATACTTTTTCACCGAGAATATTT
>SCSM01000028.1 GCA_004322215.1 Bacteroidota bacterium
TTCCTAATTTTTTAAGAGGAATAGGAAAATGAGTTATATAAATATTTTGCATATAATATTATTAGCTACGGCAATATGTAATTCTAAAGGAATAAATTGGACAAAAGTCTTTGAGAATGATAGTTTATTATTTAAAGGTATTGACAATTCAGACTCATTAAATTGTATAGCATTTGCGTCATCAAGGGAATATTCAAAAGTGATTTTAAAATCTACAGATGGAGGGCTAACCTGGAATTATATTTTAAAGGATACGAATTTAATAATTAATGGGAAGTTACCAAAATTACCCCAAGATATTTCATATCCAACACGTGATCTATGTATTGTTTCACTTGATTCAAATTCATTTCTGAAAACAACCGATGGGGGTAGCACATGGAAAGAATATATAATTGATGTCCCTTACCGGCATTTCGGATTTAAAGATGTTGATATGTTTGATGGAAAATATGGTGTAATGACTACTCAATATGAATTAGCAATTTCTAGAGATGGTTTTCAAACATGGGATACCTTATTGGCCCCAGAAGGTTATTATGTTTTCAAAGTAGAAATGGCTGGACCAAATTCAATTTGTGTATTATCCAGATATATAGATGGCAGCCCAGAGTATGATGAGAAATTTTTTCGTTCTGATGATTTTGGTGTTACATGGACAGAATATCCACACCCTGATTATGCAATCCCTATGTCGTTACAATTTGTTGACTCGCTTATTGGTTATGAAGTTGGTGGTAAAAGTACAGGAATCGGTAATCAAAAACATGACCTTGTATTTAAAACAACAGATGGTGGTCATTCATGGTTTAATGTACTTGATACTGTTATATATTATTCATTCGGTTTACAAAAATTGGATTTTTATGATAAAGATAATGGAATAACAGTGGGTCAATTTGGTTCAGTTTTCTGGACTCATGACGGTGGTAAGTCCTGGGTATTTGATTCAAGTGAATTAATCTGGAGTCATATTCCTGCCACAATGAATGTTTGTTATATCAGAAAAGATAGAGCTATAATAGCAGATTTTGATGGTATAATTTATATATCTTCAGAAGATACAACTGACGTTGTAGAAAATTTTCCAAATGATAATAATATATTATTGTCACCTAATCCTTTTTCTTCCTCATTTAATATTGATTTTACAAACAATTATTCATCTAATGTGTCAATAGATTTGTATGACATTCTCGGAAATAAAATATATACTAAAAATCTCGGCTTTCTGGGTAGCGGACAACATAGCACGACAATACAATTGAATGATGATTACAGTCCGGGATGTTATTTGCTTGTTATACGAAGCGGAGCAGAGATACAATGTTTGAAGGTTGTAAAGAGTGAATAATAGAATTACGATGATATGTCTAAACTTGAGATGCTTCGACTTCGCTCAGCATGACATTTCTCGGATTTACTTAAGCTCTAACGAATAATTTGGGTTTAATAAACTTTGTCTGGTGTTATAAAGAACAGGGTTAGTTAATCAGGGCTTTTTTTCTTTTCAGGAATTGATTTTCGATTAAAGTTTCCAGTTTGATGACCAGATAACCGACGAGGATGCCGAAACCGGCACCGGCTATAATATCGAATGGATAATGAACACCGACATAAACTCTCGAAAAAGATACGGCGATGGCTATACCGAACCATACCCAGAAATAATGCTTATAATAATGTGCAAGGACAATTGCAGCTGCAAACGAATTAACCGCATGGGATGAGGGCATGGATTTGCCTCCGCCACATGGAACAAGCAGATTAATATCGCTTAATGTATGGCAGGGACGTGAACGTGCAATCCATTCTTTCAGCAGCGATGAATTTACCTGGTCGGCAATGACAATTGTTACAATTAATACAATAACACAAATTCTACCGTTTCTGCCGCCTTTCCAGAGCAGCCAGGAAAAAAGGAAAACATAAACCAATGTCCAGTTTGAATTGGTTGTGATGAAGGGCATGATTTTATCGAAAACCGAATTTGACAGTCCTGAATTAACCAGGTGAAACAGCCATGTGTCTATTGATTGCAAAAATTCAATCATATTTAATTTTGATAAAAATTCAAACAGTAAAAATTAAAAAAATTTGGTAATAAATCATGTCCTCAGCACTAAAATAAGTAATATATTGCTTTCGTCCTGAAAAAGATATTAATTATGTGGAAAACTTTGTTTTGGATTTATGAAATATTTTGTTGATTTTTTCAAAGTAGCAACGTGCTACTTTGCAGCAAATAGGGTAATTAAAAAAAATAAGAAAAAATTTATTATATTCACTTTGTAGCATAAGACAAAACTACAAAGAGAAGTAAGATAATTTTCCAAAAAGATTGAATTAACTAAATAAAAATAAACTTGAGGTAGAGATGAGAATAGATAGAAGATTCACAAGCTTAGGAACGAGTCCCTACGACCAATTCGAATATACAACGAAATCTTCTATTTTGAGGAATCCCGACGGCTCAGTCGTTTTTAAAATGGACGAAGTCGAGGTTCCTTCTCAGTGGTCACAGGTTGCCACTGACATCCTCGCACAAAAGTATTTCAGAAAAACAGGAGTACCACAATATACAAAAGATGGGAAACCGGTAACGGATAATAACGGCAAACAAAAGCTTGGAGGAGAAAATTCCGTCAAGCAGGTCGTACACCGTTTGGCAGGATGCTGGAGGAATTGGGGGCAGCAGTATGGGTATTTCAATTCTGAAGAGGATGCAAAATCATATTACGATGAGATTTCGTACATGCTGTTGAATCAGATGGCTGCACCGAATTCTCCGCAATGGTTCAACACTGGTTTGCAATATGCTTATGGTATTACCGGGCACAAGCAGGGACACTATTATGTTGACCCCGATAAGAAGAAGCTTGTTCAATCAAAGGATGCCTACACGAGGCCCCAGCCGCATGCCTGTTTTATTCAGTCAGTCCGTGATGACCTGCTGAATGAAGGAGGTATATTCGACCTTGCATTGAGAGAAGCAAGAATCTTTAAGTTCGGAAGTGGTACAGGTACTAATTTTTCAGCACTCAGAGGAGAAGGCGAATTTCTGTCAGGCGGAGGCAAATCCTCCGGATTGATGAGCTTCCTGAAAATTTTCGACAGGGCTGCCGGAGCCATTAAATCTGGTGGTACGACAAGGCGTGCAGCTAAGATGGTTATTGTTAATATTGACCACCCGGACATCGAAACATTTATTGAATGGAAAGCAAAAGAAGAGGAAAAGGTTGCGGCAATGGTTGCCGGCTCAAAAATCAATGCTAAGTTTTTACATGAAATTTTAAATACCGCTATTGAGAATGGAGCTGAGAGAAAAGATAATCAAAAACTTAATAATTTAATTAAAAAAGCTTTGCATCGGGGTGTTCCTTTGAATTATATTCTTAGGGTAATGACTCTCGTCGAGCAGGGTTACACAACTCTGAATTTTGATGTATATGACACTCATTATGAGCATGAAGGTTACATTACTGTCAGTGGTCAAAATTCTAATAACTCGGTCAGAGTTACAAATGAATTTATGCGTGCTGTCGAAAATGATGAAATGTGGGAACTTCGATGGAGGACAAAGGATAAAGTATGCAAAGTTGTTCGCGCAAGAGATTTATGGGAGAAAATAAATTTATCCGCATGGAAATCTGCAGACCCCGGCTTGCAGTTCGATACAACTATTAATGAATGGCATACATGTCCTGAATCAGGAAGGATTAATGCAAGTAATCCATGCAGTGAGTATATGTTTTTAGATGACACTGCATGCAATCTTGCAAGTTTAAACCTGATGAAATTTTTCGATGAAGATTCTTACACTTTTAAGATAGATGATTTCAAGCACGCAGTACGGCTTTGGACAATTACGCTCGAAATATCAGTGCTGATGGCACAATTTCCATCTCGCGAAGTTGCTCAAAAGAGTTATGATTTCAGGACTCTCGGATTAGGTTATGCAAATCTCGGTACATTAATAATGGTCAGCGGAATTCCATACGACTCGCAGGAAGCATTAGCAATTGCAGGTGTAATAACATCATTGATGACAAGCGAGTCTTATGCTACATCTGCTGAAATGGCAAAAGAACTGGGAGCATTTCCAAGATACGATGAGAATAAAGATGCAATGCTGAGAGTGATTCGCAATCACAGGAGGGCATCATATAATGCTTCACACGATGAGTACGAGGAATTAACAATTATTCCGAAAGGGATTAATCATAATATTTGCCCTGAATATTTATTGAAGTCTGCAACAGAATCATGGGACAGGGCTTATGAACTTGGCAGTAAATACGGATACCGGAATGCACAGGTAACAGTACTTGCTCCAACCGGAACAATCGGCCTGATTATGGATTGCGACACGACAGGGATCGAACCGGACTTTGCAATCGTGAAATACAAGAAACTTGCGGGCGGTGGTTATTTTAAAATCGTGAACCAATCAGTCCCAAAAGCATTAAAGAAACTTGGTTATACAAAAAGTCAAATCGAGGAAATCGAAAAATATACAATCGGCCATGGTACACTCGAAGGATGTACAGTAATAAATAAAAAATCATTAAAAGCAAAAGGATTCACAGAAAAGAAAATCGAACAAATCGAAAAACAGCTTGCTGATGTATTCGATATAAGATTTGCATTTAATAAATATTCTCTTGGCGAAGACTTTCTTAAGGAAATCGGATTAACAAATGAAAAAATAAATAAGCCCGATTTTGACCTCCTGGCTGAACTTGGTTTTACAAAAGATGAAATCGAAGCAGCTAACGATTATATTTGCGGAACGATGATGATTGAAGGGTCGCCATTCCTCAGGGATGAGCATTTGCCTGTGTTCGATACTGCAAATAAATGTGGTAGAAAAGGCACCAGATATATTGCATACATGGCTCATGTAAGAATGATGGCTGCAGCCCAGCCGTTTATAACAGGTGCAATTTCGAAGACGGTGAACATGCCTGCCGAAGCTACTGTAAAGGAAATTGGAGACGTGTATGTTCAGTCCTGGAAAATGATGCTGAAAGCCATAGCTATTTACAGGGACGGCTCCAAGCTGTCGCAGCCATTGAACAGCTCTAATTACAATGACCTCGATGAAATCATAATGATTGGAGATGAGGATTCATTCGATGAAACAATCGGACCTAAGCAGGTGCAGGAGCGAATTGTTGAAAAAATCGTATATCGTCAGCCGGAAAGAAAGAAATTACCGAAGAAGCGTACGGGGTATATCAGGGAAGCTTATGTCGGTGGGCATAAGGTGTATCTCAGGACAGGCGAGTACGAAGACGGCTCGCTCGGCGAAATCTTTATTGATATGTACAAGGAAGGTGCTTCATTCAAAGGATTGCTTAATACATTTGCAGTACTTGTTTCCAAAGCATTGCAATATGGAATTCCACTCGAAGAGCTTGTTGATTCGTTTACATTCACAAGGTTCGAGCCGGCTGGTCCTGTACAGGGGCATGAGGCAATCAAGTCAGCTACTTCGATTCTCGATTATGTATTCCGTTCACTCGGATATGATTACCTGAAGAGGATGGATTTCGTACATATACAGGCAGTTGATGAGGTTACACCGGAGAATAATGTAAAGAAATTGGATGCATCACAAAAATCCACAAAGAAGGAAATCGAGTTAAATAATAATTTTATTGATGTTCCCGAAGATGATAATTTCGAGCATGTTCATTCTGTTACGACATCGAGCAAAGTTACAGGGGGAAGCGGAACCCAGTTGAAGTCATCTCTTGCAAAGCAAATCGGCTATACAGGAGAGCAGTGTGAATACTGCGGTTCAATTCGTGTTAAACGAAACGGGAGCTGTACAGTTTGCGAGGATTGCGGAGGCACAAGCGGATGCTCTTAAATTAGTGAATAGTGAATAACGAATAGTGAATAATTGAAGAAAAAATAATATAACCCGCTCAAGAAGACTTGGAGCGGGTTTTTTTGTTTGTTAATTGCCATAAAAATGATTTTAATTAAATTGCATTCTTTATAGTTACTAATAATTAAAATTGAGATTTAAATATGTTTGAAATTCAGCCAGCCCGCAGAACTTATGATATTCACTATGCTATAAGAGATATTGTTGTACTCGCAAATGAAGTTGCCAAGACCGGAAAGAAAATGCTTTATCTGAATATAGGTGACCCGAATGCTTATGACCACCGAACACCGCAGCACGTAATTGATGCAGTTTATAAGGCGATGAACGACAACTATAACGGGTATTCTCCTTCATCGGGAATTAAAAGTGCTATTGATGCAATTGAACGTGATGCAAACAGAAAAGGAATAGATAATATCCTGGATATATTTGTTACAACAGGTGCAAGCGAAGCAATTGAAATATGCCTTACGGCTTTATTGAATACAGGGGATAATTTCCTGATGCCGACCCCGGGTTATCCCTTATATACAGCCGTACAAGGGAAATTGGAACTTGTTCCCAATCCTTATTACTTAGATGAAGATAATGACTGGCAGCCGGATGTGGAAGATATAAAGGCAAAAGTCAATGAAAAGACTAAGGCAATTGTATTGATAAATCCGAATAATCCCACTGGCTCTGTTTGTAAAATAGAAACTTTATTGAAAATCATTGATATTGCATTGGAACATAATCTATTGATTATAGCAGATGAAATTTATGATAAACTCTTGTTTGATGATAATAAACATGTTTCAATAGCATCGTTGAATAAGGATGTTTCCTGTGTGACATTTTCAGGATTGTCGAAAAATTATATAGCACCCGGATTCCGGCTCGGATGGGGTATTGCAAGCGGCAGGCAAAATGTGATGAGTGAATATCTTGAAGCAGTGAACAGAATTTTGAGGGCGAGATTATGTGCCAACCACCCGATTCAATTTGCAGTATCAACTGCACTCGACGGAAGCCAGCAGCATATTGTCGAGATGAATAAAATCCTTCAAAGCAGAAGGGATATTGTAATGAATATGCTGCCGAATATTCCCGGAATTACTTGCGTTAAACCCGGCGGTGCATTTTATATGTTTCCTTCGATTGATGTCAAAGATGATAAGGATTTTACTGTTGAGCTTATAAAAGAAACAGGTGTTGTTGTGGTGCATGGGGAAGGTTTCGGACAGAAACCTGAAACACATCATTTCAGGATAGTGATATTACCAAATGAAGATATTCTTAAGGAAGCATTTGAAAAAATCGCCGAATTTTATGAGAAATATAAGAAGAGTATGCGATAGAAATAATCCCAAACTTAAGTCTGGGGTTATAACCAATTGTATCAATAATCAATTTGATTAAGTTTTTGCTTCTGTTGTTTCTGATTTCTTTACAGTTTCTTTTTTAGTTTCTTTAGCAGTGCCATTGTCTTTTTTCGGTTTGGAAGTGTTGAAATTGTTGTTCTTATGCACATAATCAGTCAGGTAAAATCCGCTGCCGTTGAAAACTAATCCTACATTTTTGCTGATTTTACGAAATACTTCACCATCGCAACCATCATAAATACATTTTTTTAACGGCTCTTCGGTAATACGCTGCGTAACTTCAAATTCTTTTTCACATTTCCTGCATTTGTATTCATATACAGGCATTTTATTACTCCTTAGGAATATCTTAATAATCAATATGCTATAACGTATGAAATTTTTTAATATTTTTAGCTGTAACGCTTTTCTGAAAATATCGTCAATGTTAATAAATGGAACTTAACGAGCTTAAAATAAAGATTTCAGAGTGCAGGAACTTATTATTCCGTTTTGCCAGACGGCTTCTCGGGAGCAGGGAGGATGCGGAAGACCTTGTTCAGGAGGTATTCGTTAAGCTCTGGCAAAAGATGGATAAATTGGATGAGAAGAGAAATTTCAATGCTTTTGCAATGACTGTTACCAAGAATTTGTGCATTGATAAATTGAGAGCAAGAAGAGGAAAGTTTATTGAACTGGATGAAGAAATAACTTACAATCAAAATTATGCAAGGGATTTTGAAATAAAGGATTCGGTGGAACAGGCAAAATTGCTGATAGAAAATCTTCCATTGAAACAGAAAATGATTATTCATTTAAGGGATATTGAAGGTTTTGAATATGAAGAAATCTCGAATTTACTTGGTTATAATATAATTGATATTAAAGTAACATTGTGCAGAACAAGAAAAAAAATAAGAGAACAATTGATGGAGTTATATGATTATGAACGAATCGAAAATTGATGAACTGCTCGATAAATACTTCGAGGGTGAAACTTCACTCGGTGAAGAGAAACTATTGAAGGAATTTTACTCTCGACCGGTGATTCCTGAACAGTATGAAAAATATGCAGGACATTTCAGATTTTTATCACTTGAATCCGATGAAATATCAGATATTGATTTTTATGAAATATCTTTTGATGAAATTAATAAACCGAAAATATACAAAACTGAATTAATTAATAAAATCGGTTATACAATTACAGCCGTTGCAGCTGTTGCAGCTATTCTGATTATGGCTTACATACAGTATTCGAGCATTCCTAATAAAAATCTCCGTCTCGATTATCTCAAATATGATACATATAAAAATCCTGAAATTGCTTATAAAGAAACAAAGAAAACATTGCTTTATGTTTCTGAGGAAATGAATAAGGGTATGGAGCAGCTTGAAAAACTTTCAGAGTTCGACAAAAGTATGAATGAATTGGAAAAAATATCAGATTTTAATAAATATCAATCAAAATTCTTCAAAGGAGAAAGTGAAAATGAAAACTAACAGTATAACACTCGCAATAATAATATTTGTTATTGGATATGTTTTTACAAAAGCTGCTGATAATCCAATTAACCAGATATTTGAAAAATATGCCGGGAAAGAAGGTTTCACTTCGGTTAACATATCAAAAGATATGTTTGATATGTTTAAGGATATATCAAAAGATGAAAAAAACAACAAATCAATGAGTGAGGTTGTTGATGGCTTGGAAGGGATTAAAATCCTAACTTATTCGCCGGAACACAGTAAATCAAAGCAGAAATTCGATTTCTATAATGAAATTATTAAGAATATACCGATAAGCAGTTACACATCGCTTATGGATGTCAACGAAGAAAATACAACTGTCAAATTCCTTATAAAAAAAGAAGGGAAAACCGGCAAGATATCAGAATTTCTCATGCTTGTAAGCGAAGAAAAAGAAGGTACACTAATCTGGATAACAGGAGCTCTCGACCTAAATAAGATTAAGAAACTATCGAAGGATATGAACTTCAAAGAGTTTGAAAAGCTGGAAAAAGGGGAAGAGAAATAAATTTTGAATGTTGAATTTTGAATGTTGAATTTTGAATGTTGAATTATAGTTAGCATCAAACTGAAACTGTTTATGCCTCAATGTGTGTTCATAATAAATGAACTAATATTTATTAACACAAAGATAAATGTTGAATTTTGAATCGGATTTTCTTAACTTTACCTAAATTACTTTTCAATTTTGTTAATTAAACAATGGGGGAGATTATGAGAAATTATTTACGTTTTATATATTTATTCCTGCTGTCAATTTCAATTGCAGGAGTAATTATTAATTCCGGCTGCTCTTCATCAGACGAACCATCCGGACCGGCATCACCTAATGTGAAAATTGTGTATGACGATGCTACAAAGGTATTCAAAGGAAATGATTTGTCCGACTTAAACCGGATTGATTCAACAAATTATATATTTTATTTCAAATCAAGTAACAGTTTAGCAGCATCATTACAGGTGGGTGATAATGTTGTAATTGGAGATTATACTTACTTCAAAGTAAAATCAATTAATAACGATGGTAATGAAATTGTTGTTGAAGGAGAATTTGTACCATTTACAGATGTTGTAAAAGATGCAGAGATAAATTGGGACCATACAATTAGCTTCGATAAAGAAGCATTTATGCAGGCATTCCTGTCAAAAGGAGCTACAATACAAAAAGTTACCAGCGATAGTATCGGATTTGGATTTAAATACGGTTCATTTGAATACAGCATTGGAATAAAATTCAATACAGATTTGGTCAATCTGACAATTATAGCCGAAAAGATTGTTGCAGATACTAAAGTTGCAAAACTTACTGTTACAGGCGAACTTAGAAAATTTAAAACCACCGGAAAAATTATGATACAGGACCATGTGCTTCAGGATTTTAATGCAAGCAATGACTTCCAGGAAGGCGAATTCGAATTAAAAGCGACAGCAGCCGGCTCAGGAGATGATATTGGATTAGAAGTTCCACTTCCACTTTTGAAGTTTCCAATAGCGGGGATACCTTTTATATGGTTTGAAATTAAATGTTTGGTAGTTATGAATGCACATGTTCCACCTGAAGAAGTAGCTTCATGCCAGCTCGATTATAAATTCAAATATAATGCAGATCTCGGCTTACAGTTTAACAAGGCAACACAGAAATGTGATAAAAAGGCAAATCTCAGGAGTAATGAATTTACAGAAATAGATAAACCGGAGTCGGGTGCTACAGGTGGTATGGCTTTGTCCTGGGGACTTGCCGTACCGAGATTTGAGATAAATATCGGATTACCGGAATTTTATAATACAACAGTCGGCTGGATACACGCAGCATATCTTGTTGGTGGCGATTATACATCATTTCCTGCATGCCGGCGAGCACAGGCAGGATTCTACGGAGCTTACGGCTGGGCATTGGGTGCCTTTGGCGTAACTCTAAAAGGTGGTTCGGGAAATTTATGGACTAAAGAGAAGGTATTTCTGAAAGTGGGGGATTGCCCATAAACAGGATTTATTCGTGTCGGGATAATATCCCGACACGATTTTATAATTATTGATTTAAAAGTTTTGCTATATCCTGGTCAATGTTTTCCGGTTGGAATTTTGTCATATATTTGTTAACGATATTTCCATTCTTATCTACAAGAAATTTTGCAAAATTCCATTTGATGTCCTCATTCTGAAATTCCGGTTTTGCTGATTTTAGGTATTTATATAAAGGATGGGCATTATCGCCGTTCACATCAATTTTATCGAAAAGCGGAAATGTTATATTATAATTTGTTTTGCAAAAATCTTTGATTTCCTCGTTCGTTCCTGGTTCCTGCTGACCGAATTGATTGCATGGAAAACCAAGAATTTCAAATCCCATGCTGTGATATTTCTTGTATAAATTTTCCAGTCCTTTGTATTGAGGTGTATTACCACAAAAGCTGGCAACGTTGACAATCAGGAGCACCTTGTTTTTATAATCGGAAAGTGAAACTTCTTTTCCGTCAATTGTCTTTACTTTGAAATTGTATAATGATTGATTCATCTGTGTCCCCTCCCCATCCTTAGCAAAAGAATTGAAAAAACCAAAAGCCGATACGAACGAAAAAATAAAAAAAATATATTTCATAATACCTCCAAAAAAAAATAAACCATTCAATTAAAACGCTGAATGGTTTTGAATATTTTAGTTGGAACTAAATTTACTTTTTAAATATTATCGGCTGGCATTTGCATTGTACCTGAACTATTTTTCTCGCTTGTTCGGCAGATTCTTTTGAAGAGTATTCGCCTACTACAACCGCAAACATTTGTGTTCCGTCAATTTCTTTGTTCATTACATAAGATATGAGCCGTTGCTGTTTGAATTTGGCAACTTCATTGTCGGCTGCATCTTTAGTGCTGTAAACTCCAACCTGTAAGCCGAATTTATCATAATTCTGGGGTTCCTCCGTATGATTTTTCTTCACTTCCTGCTTTGGTTTTGCTTCTACAAATTTTGGTTCTTCTTTTTTTACTGGCTCAACTTTCGGTTTAATTTCTTCCTTCTTAACAGTTTCAGTTTTTGACTTCGGTTCTTCTTTTTTTACAGTTTCCTGTTTTGGTTTTGAATCTGTAACTTTCGGTTCCTCTTTTTTAACAGTTTCTTGCCTGGTTTTGGCTTCCGTAACTTTTACCTGTTCTATTTTTAAAGGTTCTTTTTTGTTACTTGTGATAGTATTAGCTTGGGGGGATGAAATTTCCTTTTTCAAGGGTTCGGTTTTCGATTTTTGCACTTGTTCCGGTGGATTCGTTACTTTAGAAACGGTTGATTGAACTGCATTTTTAGGATTCTTGTCGCTTTTAGCATAATTGATTGCATAGCGGACTACATCGGTAGCGGCAATCAGAAATTCGGAGCCGGGATATTTTCTCCTGTAATTTTCCAATTCTGTTTTTGCAGTGGATGTATCTCCTATAACGGCATAAAATTGGACTATTCGCCAGTAAGCATCGTCTGCCCATTCACTTTCCGGGAAAGTCTTCACGATGTTCTTATATTTCTCGACTGCCAAAAATGCGTCGTCGATAACTACAGCCAGCAATAATTGAACTCCCGGGTCATTAGGGTATTCGGCAATCAAATCGGGAATCTGTCTCTTGACTTCGGCAACCTTACCCATTGCGACCATTTTCAGATAATCCCTGACTTTTTGTGTTTGTGCCTGGATGTTTAATGAGCAAAAGATGAACATCATCATTGCTGTTAAGATGATGAGTCTGGTTTTCATTTGTCCCCCAACAAATATTATTTTAAGCTCTATTATAATCTGTAAATATAAACAAAAAATAGGTGAATTATTCAATAAATAGTGAAAAAATCAGCCGAAAATTCATAATTTTAACAATAATTTATTTTGATTTAATATGCTCGATAATGGGTGAATTTAAGTTAAATTTGCAATCAGTTTTGAAGTATTAATATTAATATTTTAATAATTGGGACAAGAAAAAGAATTCAGAATACTCGTTGCTGCAGGAGGAACCGGAGGACATCTTTATCCTGCACTTGCAGTACTCGAACATATTGAAAATGTAACCGGTAAGAAATTAAGGGCAGAGTTTGTAGGAACATCGAAGAGGATTGCCTCGAGCGTAGTTCCTCAATTAGGGTTCAAATTTCATCCAATACCGATATCGGGATTCAAAGGATTATTTTCGATTGATATACTAATTTTACCATTTAAAATAGCCCGTTCAATTGGAATTTGCAGGAAAATTATCAGGAATTTAAATCCTGATGCCGTACTGTGTACCGGCGCTTATATAAGCTATCCGGCGGGAGCTGCAGCTTATCACGAAAATGTTCCACTCGTGTTGATGGAGTCAAACGTTGCTCCCGGGAAGGCAATCAATATGCTTGCCCAAAAAGCAGATTTAATAATAACATCTTTCGAGGAATCAGAGAGTTTTTATCCGAATAGAATTAAGAGTAAAATTGTAATGCTTGGGAATCCTGTAAGAAAAAATATATGTTCACTGCTACCAAAAGAGGAAGCAAGAAAAGAACTGGGATTGGAACCTAATAAAAAAACGATTCTTGTATTCGGAGGAAGTCTCGGTGCTAAATCAATAAATCAGGCAGTCAATAATATTTTATTTGCGTTTGAAAGAGAAGGTTGGCAATTAATTTGGCAGACCGGTGAAAATTATATATTCAAAGGGCAAATCAACAAGAATGTAAAAGTGTTTAAGTACATAGAAAATATGTCCATAGCTTATGCTGCTGCGGATGTCGTTTGCTCGCGTTCAGGAGCAACGACTATTGCCGAAATTTGCATAGCCGGCAAGCCATCCATTTTAATTCCGCTGCCATCCGCATCTAATAATGAACAGTTGATAAATGCAGAAGTTATGGAAGATAACGGTGCTTCGATTATCATTAGTAATGATGAAATCGGGGACAAATTATATAAATCATTGAGTAACCTTATTGATAATAATGATATTTTAATATCTATGGGTAAAGCCGCTAAAAGATTATCGAAAACAGATGCAGCTTTAAATTCGGCAAAAAGGATTGTAGAATTATCCCAAAAAATGAATCATAAGCCAAAGTCGTTTTAATTTAATATTTTTCATATTTTAGTTATTATATTGTTAAAATGGATTCCGGATTAAAAGAAATTTCTAAAGAAAGTGATGTAAAAACCTTTACACAGCGTCTGGATTTTTACTGGCAATTTATTTCTGTCTATGCCATTGCCCTGTTTATTTATTTCTTTCTGAAGGGATTGTTCTTCGATGCAACATTCTCAAAAGTAGCGAGAGACCCTGTTGTCATACTTCTTGTTTTGTTTATTACAGGTTCGGGATTAGCCCTGTTATATAATATATTCAGGAAAAGGAGCATAACTGTAGGAAAGGATTATTTGCTTTTCAGCAACCGCTTTAGCGGAAAGCTTTTTCACATCAATGATATAATAAGTATAAATATAGTAAAAGAGAAAATTCCGAGAAGCAGGAGGAAAGGTGTAATAAGAATTATCAGGATTAAAATAAAGGACAGGAAAAGATTTATCAGAATCAGGATGTCATCATTCTGGAATTCGAAAGAATTTGTAAATGCTTTGCTCGAACTGAGGAAAAATGTCGAAGGGGAATAAAAATATATAATTGAATGATAAAAGAAAAAAAAATATTGATTATAATATTCATTTTATTACCTAATCTTCTTTTTGGTTTTGAAAGTAATAAGCCGAAATCCAATTATGAAATTATTGATTCATTATTTCAATCATACACTGATTTGTTTTCCGGTAATCAGGTATTACATAAGGGAGAAACAGTTAAAGTGGAAATAACTTCACATCCTGCAAGATGGCTGCTATATGACAAACTAATCAGGATAATAATAAATGATAGTTGCTTTATTTCTAACGATACAACCAAAAATATAAATCACACTTATGAAATCAATATAAATAATGTAACTGTTAATTATTTGAACAGCAAAGATTTTACAGATTCATTAGAGAGGGAAATAAACGTTGATATAAGCGGCGTAAGAAGAAATGACGGGAAAATTGAACCTCTGGAAGAATTTAAAAGTAAATTCAGTGATAGAATTGGCAGAGAAGATGCCGAATCTGTAAATAGCAAACAATATGATTTTGCGTCATCTGCAATTCCTATGGAGGAAAAAACTTTTTTTGAGGAAATCGTACAACCGGTGATATTAATATCTTCGACAATTGTTGCAGTTGTTCTGTTATTCACTGTAAGGTCAAATTGAATCAATTCTTTTTGAGAATTCCATTGTAAACTCTAATTTGTGCAGTGCTGTCCTTCAGAGTTGCGTAAAACTCATAAGTTGCTTCGATAGACATACCGATTTTTTTTGTGATATTAATAGTGCCAGAATCCGATAAAAACACTTTATCACTTTTTCCATTGTTAATAATTAAACTGCCGATAGCATAAACCTGGTTCGGGACAGTATTTGGACTAAAGTTGTAAGTACCAGCATATAAATCCGAATCGTGGTAAAATATTCCGATAATCAGGGAATATTTTTTACCATTTTTATTCATAAAACCGCTATAATTATACTGTTTCACAGCATCATTCCATGTTGGATTGACAACTGTTTCAAAGTGCAAGTTGTCATATCCTGAAACCTCAGCAAAAATGTCAGGTTCAGGTGGAGGCGGAGGAATAATATCGCCGCTGCAGCCGGGAATAATAAACAATATTATTACCATAAGTACAACGGCGATATTATTAATATTCATCTTCAATTTTTATAAAAACTATTTTTTATATTTAAAAAAAGTTTATTCAATATTATTTTACCTGCATTTCATGAACAGACGGCTTGTTTTGTGGTGCATTCGGATTAGGTTTGGTAACAGCCAATAACTCTAATTCAAAAATCATCACGCCATTGGGACCGACTTCGGGTGGACCGGGATTTTCGCCATAACCTAAATTAGAAGGAATGAATAATTTGTATTTGGCACCTTCTTTCATTAATAACAAACCTTCAACCCAACCCTTAACAAAATTTGTGTCTAAAGCAATTTTGAAGGGCTCTTTTCTGTCATAGGAATTATCGAAAATTTTACCTTTAATGTTCATGCCTTTGTAATGAACAGTAACAGTATCACCCATCTTTGGCTGAACGCCTGTTCCTTCTTTGATGACCTGGTATTGCAATCCGCTGGGCAGCGAAATCACACCCGGCTTTTTCTTGTTAGCTTCGAGGAAAGCAGCACCATCTTTCTTATTAGACTCACTCAGTTCTTTTTGTCTTCTTTGCTGATTTTTCATCATTTCTTCCTGGAAAGACATCATAAGTTTACGACCTTGTTCCTCGGAAATCAAAACCGTATCGCCATAGAGAGCGTCGTATATACCTTTTGCAAGTACGATGGGGTCAATCATTACAGAATCTTTTCTCATCGGTTTGCCAAGATTATATGCACCGATGAAATAAGAAACAGAATCCATTTTTGTTTTAAATTCTACTTTTTTATCTTTCAGATTGTCACCTTCACCGGAACAGGCATTAAAGGTAAAAATGAAAACAAGTAGTATAAGAATTACTGAAATTCGATGAATCATAAAAACTCCGAAAAATTTTGAAAAATAAAAGTTTCCCAAATTACGAAAAATATTTTCAAATATTTTAAAATCACAAGCGTAGAAAAAAAGAGCAACAAAACAAAAAATCCGAATACCCGTCAAAAGATATTATTATTTTCATCTAATATGTCATAAATTTGTAAAATTAATAAATTTAAGTGAACACAGAGGTTAAAATGGCAAAAATTGTCGAAGGAATTTATGATGCTAAAGGCAAAAGCTTTGCAATTGTAGTAACACGCTGGAATCAATTTGTAGTAAACAAACTTTTAGATGGAGCTTTGGATGCTTTGAGACGTCATAATGCCGCAGAAGAAAATCTAACAGTAATTTATTGCCCAGGTGCTTATGAAATACCAGTAGTCGCACAAAAACTTGCCAAAACAAACAAATACGATGCCGTGATTTGTTTAGGTGCTGTAATCAGGGGAGCAACACCGCATTTCGATTATATTGCTGCTGAGGTTACCAAAGGCATTTCAAGAATTAATCTTGAAACAGGTGTACCGTGCATACTTGGTGTTTTGACGACGGACACTATCGAGCAGGCAATCGAAAGAGCCGGCAGCAAGAACGGCAATAAAGGATTCGAGGCAGCACAGACCGCACTTGAAATGGTTTCACTTTTACGGGCTATCAAATGATTTTTTGATACTCAGTTTTTATTAAATTTTTTTGGGGTATCAAATGGACTCGATAAAAATCAATTCATTAAAATTGATGATTGTTCTTATTGGAATTTCATTTTGTTATTGTAATTCCCTCGCACAATTCAATATTGATAACTGGAAAATTTATTCATCAATGCAGGACGTCAGAACTGCTGCTGTTGATTCCAGGCATCGTATCTGGGCAGGAACTACCGGGGGACTGTTTGTTTATGATTCAACTGCAGAACAACCTTTTCACGAATTCCGCAATACCGAAGGTTTATTGAGTATGGTATTTACAGCTATGTGTGCAGATACAAATAATAAACTCGTTTACATGGGCACTAACGACGGTTACATTGAAATAGCCGATGAAAATTTCAGGATTTCTCATATAACAGATATTGTCAGTGCTGGATTTACCAATCCAATGATTAATGATATTTATTTATACGATACACTTGCATATATAGGAGGTGGTTTCGGATTGGCTGTGTTCGATACCAAACGCAAGGTTTTTGTCGAGACTATTACAAAATTCGGTTCTTTCCAACAGAAAACTCCCGTTAACCAAATTTTGATAAAAGATAATAAAATATGGCTTGCAACAGAAGCCGGTATTGCATCGGCAGATTTAAATACTCAAATAATAGACCCTCAGGTCTGGAAAAATTATGGCTCCTCAAACGGCTTGGTATCACAACAACCGGTTGTTTCGATATGTTTCCATAATGGTTCATTATATGCTGCTGCCGGAAAAAAATTATACGAGATGGTCAATGATTCGTTTATTGTTAAATTTCCGATTGCGGACTACGATGATTTTAGGAAATTGAGTTCCAATGACAATAAATTATACTTTAGTACCAAGTATGATGTGTTTATATTAGAAAACGGTAGTCTGAATATGTACAGAGAAAATCAAATTATTAACGGGCATATATTTTCAGGAAATACTTTAATAATATATTATCAGGGCAATGGAATAAAATTATTTGAAAATAATAATTTAAAGGAAATCAAACCGAATACTCCAGCATCGAATTTATTTCTCAGCATGGACCTTGACGAAAAAGGGAATTTGTGGTCGGCTACCGATTATGAAGGCAGAGGAAGGGGTTTTATGAAATTTTCCAACGGTAAGTGGACAAATTTTACTAATGATGTATATCCTCAAATGTTGAATAATGATTATTACCTGATTGCATCGGACAAAAACGGAAAGATATTTGCAAGCAATTGGGGGCGGGGTATGTGTATCGTCGAAGACAATGACACCGGATATGTTTTCACGATAGTTAATAATAAAAATTCTCCGATGAAAGGGGTTGCTGATGATACGAACTGGGTTATTGCCGGTGAATGTATTGCAGACAACGAGGGTGTGGTCTGGTTTTCAAACTGGGGAAGAATAAGCAACGGACCTTCTTTTTTAGCGTATAAAAAAGACGGTACTTTTTCTGATTTCTTAAATTGCAGTTCTCCGAATAAAAGGGGATTTATCACTGTAGCAATCGATTTGTCCGGAACCAAATGGTTCGGTTCCAGCCCATTTGAACCGCATGGATTATTATATTTTAACGATAGAAACACAATAGATGACAAAAGCGATGATAAATGCGGTGTTATCACAGTATCTACTCCGACTTCATCAGCTACATCAAAATTGATTGAGAATGCTCAAACTGCACTTGCTGTTGACCGGTTCGGTTCATTATGGATTGGTTATGAATCGGGATTGTCAGTGCTGTTCAATCCATCTGTAATTTTTAATAATAGTCCTGTTTTCAGCATCAGGAAAGTAAATATGCTCAATTCACAAAGGGTAAATGACATATTTGTAGATGCTATCAATAATAAATGGATTGCAACCAATAATGGTATTTGGGTATTGAATTCAGACGGTACTGAAACTATTACGACTATTAATAAAAGTAATAGTCCATTGGTAGATAATGCGGTTTATTCAATTGTGATTGATGGTGAAACCGGATTGGCATATTTTGGAACTAAAAAAGGATTATGCACAGCAAGAACCTTATCTGTTAAACCCTTACAGGATTATAATATAAACTGTTATCCACAGCCCTATAACCCTGCTAAAGACGGATATCTGACGATAGACGGATTGGCACCGGATTCTGAAATAAAAATTTTAACAATTGACGGAGGATTAGTCAAATCTCTATCAGTTACCGGAAGAAAAACAATTTGGGATGGAACTGATAACAGTGGGAATTATGTTTCGAGCGGAATTTATATGATTATTGCGTCTTCTGCTACTACAGATGGTGCTTCTGTCGGTAAGATTGCTGTGATAAGTAATAAATGATTTACTCAATATGTTTTACCGTAGAATTTCCCAATCGCTTGCATATCTGAGGCATTAACAAGAGTATCCGTAAGTTTTTTCAGGTGGGTACTGTCATCATCGGTGAATCTGTTAAGGGAATGACTGTCTAAATCGAGAACTCCATAAATTACACCATTTTTAATTAAGGGGATTACAATTTCAGAATTTGCTTCTGCATCGCAAACAATATGAGATGGAAACTCATGCACATTGTCAACCTTAATAACATCTCTTTGATTGACCGATGCCCAGCAAACCCCTTTGTTCTTATGAAGACGAATGCAAGCCGGCTTTCCCTGGTAAGGACCAATCAGTAAAACATCTGACGAAAGAAGATAAAAACCAATCCAGCTGACATCCTCTAATTTAGAGAATAGCAGAGCAGCAAAATTGGATGCATTTGTGACAAAGTTCCTTTCGTCAATAACCAAGCTTTCGATTTCTGCCTGTAATTCTTTATACATTTTATATTATTACCCTTTTGGTATGAAATATTATATAAAAATATAAATAATTAAATTTTCTAACAAGTTAAAATTTAATATGTTTGATTACGATATAGTAATTATTATTGTTACAAATCAAAAAATTTATGGTCGGAATTTTAAAAAAGCCAAAAAAATATTATGAATCCGGGCGGGAAGAAATGCTCGAATATATTCCTGCAGAATGTCATTTGATATTGGAAGTGGGATGCGGAGCAGGAAATTTCGGATTTAATTTGAAACGCAGGAATGGTGCTGAAGTATGGGGTATTGAAGTCAATCAAAACCAGGCAAATAATGCTTCGAAGCTGCTCGATAAGGTTGTATGCGGAGATATTGAATCGGTTATTGGTAATATCCCTGATAATCATTTTGATTGCATTGTCTTCAATGATTCACTCGAGCATTTGACTTATCCTTATGAAATACTCTCCAAAATCAAAGAAAAGCTGGTGAACGGAGGTTTGATAATCGCTTCTATTCCAAATGTCCGGTTTATTGTCAATTTGAAGGAACTTTTAATTGATAAAGACTGGAGATACAGGGACGAGGGGATATTGGACAATACTCATTTCAGATTTTTTACTAAAAAGAGCATAATAAGAATGTTTGAAGAGAACGATTTCGAGATTATATCAATATCCGGTATAAATCCAACTAAGAAATTCATATTTTATGTCTTGAATTTTATTTCGCTCGGTCTTTTCTCCGATTCGAAGTATTTACAATTTGCTTGTGTTGTACGCAAAAAATAAACTATTTTTTCGATTTGATTGTATTCTGAACTATTTTCAGTTCTGATAAATCATGGGCTAAATCAATGATATTGAGATGAGAGCCAATTGTTTGCAGTAAGTATTTATTTTTAATAATTTCGATTGCATCATCATCTGTTTTAGATAGAAATTCATTTATTTGTTTTGAAAATTTATGCATTATATCTTTTAATTCCGATTTTAGCTTATTTATAATTTCTTCGTTCTGGTTAGTTTTTTTTAATGATTGTGAAATATTCCAAATAGAAGCAGCGTTAAAGATGAAATCATTCATTAATTCACCTAAACCATAGCTTGCTCCAATTTCCAGAAACAACTCGAGGTCATTCGGTTTTCTTAAATTTCCTCCGGTTAAATCCTGAAGAAATTTAACAACTTCCTTTGTATCCTGAGAAATAATCATTGAAGTGCTTAATATTGAATAGTTGCGATAATTGAATTAAATATTTTATCGATTTCATTTTGTGCGGGCAAAGGTTTTCCCGAAATATTCATCGGTATAAGCGAAAATTCATAGTATTGGTTTATTGATGATTTAAATACGGCAGTTTGAGTTACGAGTGCCCCCGATGAGTTGGAAAAATTATATTTTGCAAAGGACATAGTACCTAATTGGATTAATGAATATCTACCCAACTGCTTGACTGCCCCTGCTGTTTTATTTTCGTGATAACTCAAGCTCGTTCTTGCCAAACCGAGCAAACCTTCTTTGATTACGACACTGTCGGTTACTTCATTTTTTCTAATTGTTGAAAATACGGCACTGAGTGTGTAATCGGGATTGACAGCCACCGCAAATACGTCTGCGGATGCCTTTTCTTCGACATCAACAAAAAACCAATCCTGTGGAAGGAATGCAATAATGTCGCCCTTCTTAGAACGAACAAGCTTGTCGGACATAGGGATTTCCGGTTTCGGACTGAGATTGACTAAAGTTACTTCATCGGCGACTGTTCTGTGTTTCACAACAATACATCCGCTTGTGAAGATTATCGAAAATATCAGGAAAAAATATATAATTTTAATAATCATCATTTAAATTTTAATATTCCTCAATATGTAAAGCACCCGGATTTTTCTTAGAGTGACGTGTATAATTTCTTTTAGCAAGAAAATCCGAAACAGAATTAATCATTTTAGGGTTTCCACATAAGAAAAAATGTGTTTTTTCGGGATTAATTTCAATACCGATATCCTCCAGAATTTTATTTTCTAAGTGATTTTCGATATAACCCCTAAGACCTTTCCATGAATCATCTGCCTGTAACAAAGTCGGATAATAGTAGAAATTATCGAAATTAAAGTTAATGAACTCAAGTTCGCTTCTGTATCCTAAATCCCACAAATAGGCTGCTCCGTGCATAACAACCAATTTAGTTTCTTTATGGTCTCTCAGATGGGAACGCAAAAAAGAAATATAAGGTGCCAATCCGGTGCCAGTTGCAATCATTACAATATTGCATCCCGAGGGAGTCATGCTTAAATCGAAAAAGCCGATAATTCTTTTGTCAACCCAAATCCTGTCCCCTTGGATGAGATTAAACAATCTTGGTGTCAGAGTGCCGGACTTAACCTGGCTTATATAAAATTCAAAGTCTTGAGTCTCATGGTTTGCCGACGCAACCGAATATGGTCTTTTAATAAGAGCTTCGGGTTTCAGATTTTCTTCCACAACAACAGAATTAGGTGAACGCTTTTCACTTGCAAGTAAACCAATGGCAGTAAATTGACCTGCTTTAAATGTATCTCTCGGTTCATCGGTTCTGATTCTAAGCACCATCAAATCGGGAGTGATAAGAATTTTACCGGTTACTGTTGAATTGTACTGTGAATTTTCCATAAATACAAAATAAATAAAATAAAACCAACCATTCTTCCATTGAAATTTCATCAACAGAAGAAGAAAATAGGAAATATCAGTAAACTAAGAAAATAAAAATATGAAATAATTAAAAAAATTAAAATTTGTTTTTTCAATTAGTAAGAAATCGGGTTAAATTACTCTAAAAGAATACAGACAAAAAAAATCGCTGAAAATTTCATATAGTTGAAAAAAACATATTGGTTATGTTAATAATTTTTCTTAATTTTGTTGTCCTTTTAACTGGGTAGGTACCGAAGCGGTTAAACGGGGCAGACTGTAAATCTGCTGGGCACAGCCCTACGGAGGTTCGAATCCTTCCCTGCCCACAGATAGGAAAAAGATAAGTAATAATGCGGGAGTAGCTCAGTTGGTAGAGCATCAGCCTTCCAAGCTGAGGGTCGCGGGTTCGAACCTCGTCTCCCGCTCAAAATAATAATTTAATAGTTCGTTGAAATTTGGTAATACCACTGGGAATAAAAAAAAGTAAGTTCGTGCATAATTTTTTTAGATGCGGGAATAGCTCAGTTGGTAGAGCATCAGCTTCCCAAGCTGAGGGCCGCGGGTTCGAACCCCGTTTCCCGCTCGAGAAGTAAAGCTGATGTAGCTCAGTTGGTAGAGCACATCCTTGGTAAGGATGAGGTCACCGGTTCAATCCCGGTCATCAGCTCCATTGATGTTGATTAGGGGTGTAGCTCAATTGGCAGAGCGACGGTCTCCAAAACCGTAGGCTGCGGGTTCGATTCCTGCCGCCCCTGCTGTTTAATTAACTGGATTTTTTTTATGATTGGTAAGATTAAAGAATTTGCAAACGATGTGGTGAAGGAAATGAAGAAAGTTTCCTGGCCCTCGAAAGAACAATTGAAGGAATCTACGATAGTTGTGATTATCACCACGATTATCATTACTCTTATCGTCCTCGGGATTGACAAAGTAATGGATTTGGTTATTAAAGGAATTTTCTCTTAATTTTTTTTTCATGCTCGAATCTGATGGCAGATGATATTGAAAATATGGAACAAATCGAAAGCACTCAGCCGGAAGAATCCGATGTTGAAATTGCAGTCGAAGATGCAATAGAAAACGCAGTAGAAACTGAAGCAGACGAATCAGTTTCCGTCGATGAGGAGACGGTTGCAGATGCTGTTATAGCTGAGACGGAGGTTGCCGGGCAGGCAGAAATAACTGAAATTGAAGTATCAGAATCAGGGATAACTGCCGAAGCTTCTAAAGAAACTGTTCCTGATGAATCCAAACCAATCATTGACAGCAGCAGGCCCGATGCTAAATGGTATGCCATCCGTACATATACAGGGCATGAATCGAAAGTAAAAATGTCAATCGAAGCTGAAGTAAAGCGGCTTAAACTCCAGGAGAGAATTTTTGATGTGATTATTCCCCAGGAAACAGTTTTTGAAGTACGTGGAGGCAAAAGACGTACTAAAATTAAAAATTTTCTTCCGGGCTATATTATCATGAAAGCTGTGATGGACAAAAAAATAATTGAAATAATAACTAATGTTCCATCAGTTGTCAGCTTTGTGGGAAGTAAAATACATCCAACACCACTGCAACCGCACGAGATTGAAAGAATAATCGGGAGAGTTGAAGAAAGAAGGAGTATTGCGACAATAGTTACATCATTTGAAACCGGAGACCCGGTCAAAGTAATTGACGGTCCGTTTACGAATTTCAACGGAACTGTAAAAGAAGTGAATCATGAAAAGCAAAAGCTTAAAGTTGAAGTCGGTATTCTCGGTAGAAAAACACCTGTTGAATTGGACTTCAGCCAGGTCGAGCTTGAAAATCATTGATAATGAAAATAAATTATGTAATATTTTTTTTAGTTGAGAAATGGCAAAGAAATTAGCGGGAACGTTCAAATTGCAGTTAAATGCAGGTGAGGCAACAATGGCACCGCCCGTAGGACCTGCATTCGGACAAAGAGGTTTAAACGGAATGGAATTCGTAAAGCAATTCAATGCTAAAACCGCAAAACAAAAGGGAACAATTTTACCTGTTCTTGTAACTTTTTTTACAGATAAATCTTTCACTTTTATTGTTAAATCGCCGCCTGCTTCCATACTTTTGATACAAGCAGCAGGAATTAAGAAAGGTTCTGCCGAATCTAATAAAACCAAAGTCGGAAACGTTACTTTGAAACAGTGCGAAGAAATAGCAAAAATTAAGATGGAAGATTTGAACTGCGATTCTGTCGAAAGCGGAATCGAGATGGTTAAAGGAACTGCGAGAAGCATTGGTATCGTTGTCGAAGGATAATAAAATTTGTAAAATATAATATTAATCAGAAATGAGAAATTCCGGAAAAAGATATAAGTCAGCAGTCAAAAGCTATGATGCGGCACAAACATTCACATACCAGGATGCAATAGCAATAGTTAAAAAGAATGCGACTGCAAAATTCGATGAATCGTTTGAAGTGGCGATACGGCTTGGTGTTGACCCGAGAAAGGCAGACCAGCTTGTTCGGGGGACAGTTTCTTTGCCCCATGGCACTGGAAAAACTGTCAGGGTTCTTGTGATGGCAAAAGCACCCAAGGACAAGGAAGCACTGGATGCAGGAGCCGATTATGCCGGTTTGGATGAATACATCGAGAAAATTAAAAACGGCTGGACGGAAATTGATGTTATAATCGCTACACCTGATGTTATGGGTGAGGTTGGTAAGCTTGGAAGAATTTTAGGACCGAGAGGTTTGATGCCTAATCCGAAAAGCGGTACTGTAACATTTGATATAGATAAAGCCGTTAAGGATGTTAAAGCAGGAAAGATTGAATACAGAGTTGACAAAACAGGGAACATACAGGCATCAATCGGCAAATGCTCATTTGAACAATCAAAACTTGCCGATAATGTTGCCACACTGTATTCCAGTATAATTCGTTCGAAACCGACAACTGCAAAGGGAAAATATATCAAAGCTATATATTTCAGCTCGACGATGGGACCCAGCGTTGTTGTTAACGAACAGTCGCTTCAGACGAAGGAATAAAAGTTAGACTATTACGCGCTCTTAACATAAGGCAGCTTCTCACATCTTACGGGATGTGTGCCGGAGTTAAGAATAAAATAAATGGTTATATATGATTACAAAACAAAGAAAACAGGAAATAGTTTCCGAACTTACCGATAAGTTCAGGAATGCGAGTGGATTCTATCTTGTTGACTTTGTCGGGATGAATGTCGAAGAATCAATAAAAATCCGCAGGGAATTCAAGAAAATGAATGTGGATTACCTGGTTGCAAAAAATACCCTGGTTCTTCGTGCTTTAAATGAGGTCGGCGATTTCAATATACCCTCTGATATATTCATAGGGCAGACAGCAATAATATTCAGTTATTCTGATGCTGTATCGCCTGCAAAAACCCTGAAAGAGCATATTGATAAATTCAATAAGCCCGTTTTCAAAGGTGCTTACATTGAAGGACAATTCTTCGATGGCAAGCAGCTTAAGACGGTCGCATCATTACCGACCAAGCAAGACATAATGGCGTCTATTGTCGGAAGTCTTCATGCACCAATAAGCGGCATAGTCGGTTCAATCAATGCCGTGATGCGTGATTTGGCAAGTATTATCGAAGAAGTTGCCAAAAAACAGGCAGCATAATTTTTTTTTAAATAATTTATATTCAGGAGAAAAAAATGTCAGCTATAGTAGAAGAATTAGTTGAGAAAATTTCAGCGTTAACATTACTTGAAGCAGCGGAATTAAAAAAAGCATTAGAGGATAAATTTGGTGTTTCTGCAGCAGCACCGGTTATGGTTGCAGGTGCAGGAATGCCTGCGGCATCGGCTGAAGCTCCAAAAGAGGAAGAACAAACCGAATTTACAGTTGAATTAACCGATATGGGTGACAAAAAACTCAATGTTATCAAGGTGATTCGTGAAATTACCGGACTTGGACTGAAAGAAGCCAAGGATATGGTAGAAGGTGCGCCAAGCGTTATTAAGGATAGTGCTTCGAAAGACGAGGCAAATGAAATGAAGAAAAAACTTGAAGAACAAGGTGCTAAGGTTACATTAAAGTAAATAGTAAAATAAGAAATTGATTTTGGGAGATTGCGTTTGAGAAAATCGCAACTCCCAAAACTGCTTTAATTTGATAATAGTATAAGTGAATTTTTTAGTTACCGATTTTACTGATTGGGAAAAAATTAAAAAAATGCCAATTAATAATATTAATGTTTAGGGTGTTTTGAAGAATTTTCAAAATGGAAAATGCTTCAAAATATCCTGATTTTTGTAAATAAAATTTTAGAATTGGAGGTTCTCTGTGAGTGCCACAAAAACAAATGAGCCGAAATATAATATTGGTAAGGACCACATAGTCCGGCTTAGGGAGAGGATTGATTTTTCGACAACAAAGAAAATTACCGATTACCCGGACTTGCTCGATGTCCAGAATAAATCATATAGTGATTTCCTTCAGGAAAATATCGCACCTTCTGAAAGAAGAAACATAGGTCTTCAACTTGCATTCAATAACAATTTCCCGATTGAAGACTCATCCGGAGTGTTTCAGCTTGAATTTTTGAATTTTTCGGTTGAATTGCCTAAGTACGGTGAAGATGAGTGCAGGGAAAGAGAACTTACTTTTGCGAAACCATTGAAAGCCAAACTCCGGCTTTCGAGTAAAGCAGAAAAAAATTCTGAAGATTATATAGAATCAGTCGAGCAGGAAGTGTATTTGGGCAATATACCCGCTATGACTTCGAGAGGTACATTTATAATCAATGGTGCAGAAAGGGTAATCGTTTCGCAGCTACACCGTTCTCCGGGAGTATTTTTCGATGATACATTGCACCCGAACGGAACAAGAATTTATACTGCAAGAATAATACCGTTCAGGGGTTCCTGGATTGAATTTGCGACTGATATACATGATGTAATGTTTGCTTATATTGACAGGAAAAAGAAATTTCCCGTTACAACTTTATTGAGAGCACTGGGTTATTCCTCCGATGAAGAATTACTTAATCTATTTGAATTATCAGAATTCATTGAAGTTAATGATATCGATGGGACACTTGTCGGCAAAAAAATTGCTTCAGACCTGATTGATATGTCAACAGGTGAAATTATCGCTATCCGCGATACTGTGATAACAGAAGAATTGCTCGAAGCAATGGGAAAAGCAGAACTCAGTCCTTTGAAAGTATATAAATATTCTGACCCTAATGATGAGCCGGTTATTGCGAGAACATTAGCGAAGGATGCTTCAAGAACAAGAGAAGACGCACTCGAAGCAATTTACAGGCAGCTTCGCTCGAGCGAACCGCCTGATATAGAAACCGCAGAGGCATTGCTCGAAAAATTGTTCTTCAATCCTAAAAGATATGACTTGGGGGTTGTAGGAAGATTCAGGATAAATCAAAAACTGAAACTGAAAGTTGACCCTGCAATCACTACTCTTGAAAAAGACGATATCGTGGCAATCATAAAGCATTTGATTAAACTGCATGATGATAAGCAGAGCGGAGATGACATTGACCATCTCGGCAACCGACGTGTCAGAACAGTAGGCGAGCAATTAACTGCACAATTCAATGTCGGTTTAGCCAGAATGGCTAGGACGATTAAAGAAAGAATGGGAATTCATGACGGTGAACAACTGGCTCCATCCGAGCTTGTTAATGCAAGAACAATAAGTTCGGTAATCAATCAGTTTTTCGGTACGAATCAGTTATCGCAGTTTATGGACCAGACGAACCCACTTGCCGAGCTTACTCACAAGAGAAGAACTTCGGCTTTGGGACCCGGCGGATTAACACGCGAAAGAGCGGGATTTGAGGTTCGTGACGTTCACTATACACATTATGGAAGATTATGCCCGATTGAAACTCCTGAAGGACCTAACATCGGTTTGATTTCATCTCTTGCAATCCATGCAAGGATTAACGACCTGGGTTTCATCGAAACGCCATATAGAAAAGTCGTTAAAAGCAAGATTACCGATGAGATTGTATATCTGACTGCGGAAAAGGAAGACGGATATATAATTGCTCCTGCATCATCGCAGTTCAATGATAAAGGAATGTTGCTCGGTGATAAAATAAAGGCAAGAAAATCTGGGGACTTCGTTGTTGTTTCTACAAATGAGGTTGAATTTGTCGATATTTCGACTGACCAAATCACAAGCGCTGCTTCATCTTTGATACCATTTCTCGAACATGATGATGCTAACCGTGCATTGATGGGTTCTAATATGCAAAGACAAGCAGTTCCCCTCGTAAAGCCAACAGCACCGATTGTCGGAACGGGCATGGAGGCAAAAGTAGCTAAAGATTCACGCACATTATTGCTTGCCGAAGGCGACGGAGAAGTAGAATATGTTTGTTCCGATTATATTCGCATCAGGTATGACGATAAAAGAAGCGAAAAAGAAAAATTAACGAGTTTTGAGTTTAGGAAATTAGTAACGTATCCTATGCTGAAGTTCTTCAGAACAAATCAGGATACTTGTATCAATCAAAGACCTATTGTCCGTCAGGGGCAAAAAGTTGTAAAAGGTATGCCTCTTGCCGATGGTGCTTCGACAGACAGGGGAGAACTTGCATTGGGACAAAATGTTATGGTTGCATTCATGCCATGGAGAGGTTATAACTTCGAGGATGCTATTATTGTTTCCGAACGTCTCGTTGCAGAGGATGTATTTACTTCGATACACATTGAAGAATTTACACTTCAGGTACGTGACACAAAACGCGGGGAGGAAGAATTCACAAGAGAAATTCCGAATGTCAGCGAAGAAGCTACAAAGGACCTGGATGAAGATGGTATTATCAGAACCGGTGCAAAAGTACAGGAAGGCGATATTTTAATTGGTAAGATTACACCTAAAGGTGAAACCGACCCGACACCCGAAGAAAAATTACTCAGAGCTATTTTCGGCGATAAAGCAGGCGATGTTAAGGATGTATCACTGAAAGCCACTCCGGGTTTGAAGGGTGTTGTGATTAATACAAAATTATTTACGCGTAAATTGATTCAACAGGAAAAAGAAGGTCGTCTCGACGAGAAGAAACGTCAGGAAAACCTGAATAAAAAAGAAAAAGAAGTTTTAAAAGAATTGGATGATGATTTTATTAAAAGATTTATATTGGTTTTGAGCGGCAAAACGATTTTAGGCATAAGGCATGATAACGGTTCCGTGGCAATCAGAAGCGGTGTAAAAATATCAGGCAAGGATGTTGAAAATCATTATAAAAACGGTACTCTTAAACCTGAATTAATAGATGTCGAACATGAAATCATTTCCGGGAAAGAAGATTCCAGGTTAGTCAAATCAATGATAAAGAATTATCATGCAAGAAGAAATGAAATCATTGCAATATATAAAGCCGAAAGAAGTAAGATAGCCGCAGGAGACGAATTACAGCCGGGCATTCTTCAGATGGCAAAAGTTTATATTGCCAAGAAGAGAAAACTCCAGATTGGCGATAAAATGGCAGGCAGACATGGAAATAAAGGTATCGTATCAAAAATAGTACCCCAGGAGGATATGCCTTTCATGCCTGACGGAACACCTGTGGATATAGTTCTAAACCCGTTGGGCGTGCCGTCAAGAATGAACCTGGGACAGCTTTATGAAACTGCTCTTGGCTGGGCAGGTACAAAATTAGGGTTGAATTTTGCAACACCGATTTTCGATGGAGCAAGCTGGAACGATGTGAGCAACTATCTCGCAAAAGCAGGTCTGCCACCGGATGGTAAGACTGTTCTTTATGATGGAAGAACCGGAGATGCATTCGATGAAAAAATAACTGTCGGTATTATTTATATGCTTAAGCTTTCGCACCTTGTCGAAGATAAAATCCACGCAAGGTCAATAGGTCCATACTCGCTTATCACTCAACAGCCGTTGGGCGGTAAAGCACAGTTTGGAGGCCAGAGATTGGGAGAAATGGAAGTCTGGGCACTCGAAGCTTATGGAGCAGCCCATACTTTGCAGGAAATGATTACAGTGAAATCGGATGATGTACAGGGTAGAGCTAAGATGTATGAAGCAATCGTAAAGGGCGACAATATGCCTGACCCGAATATTCCCGAGTCGTTCAATGTTCTTATTCGTGAGCTTCAGGGCTTGTGCCTTGATTTAAATATTGATTAATATATAAAGAAATAAATTAAGTAGAAGGAGCAAAAATGCAATCGAAATCAATTCCAAGAAAAGGATTTTCGCGCATATCTATTAAAATTGCTTCACCTGATGATATACTCAACAGGTCAAACGGCGAAGTAACAAAACCGGAGACAATCAATTACAGGTCTTTCAGACCTGAAAAAGACGGGTTGTTCTGTGAGAAAATTTTCGGACCAATCAGAGATTGGGAATGTGCCTGCGGTAAATACAAGCGAATCAGGTATAAAGGCATCGTTTGCGACAGATGCGGAGTTGAAGTTACTCAAAAGTCTGTCAGGCGTGAACGTATGGGACACATTATGCTGGCTGTGCCTGTAGTGCATATTTGGTTTCTAAGAACTTTGCCGAGCAAAATCAGTGCAATACTGGGAATGCCTACAAAAGACATTGAAAGAATTGTTTATTATGAATCATATATTGTTGTTCAACCCGGTAAAACTGGTTTACAGCAAAAAGACCTTCTTACTGAAGACCAGTACCTCGATATTCTGAGTAATCTTTCAGAAGAAGAATTAAATATGGATGATGATGACGAGAATAAGTTTATTGCTCTAATTGGTGGCGAGGCAATCAAGGAATTGCTGAAGAGAGTCGAACCTGATTCTTTATATACCGAATTGAAAGCTATATTAAGAGAGGAAACATCGCAACAAAAGAAAGCCGATTTGCTGAAAAGATTGAGGACCCTCGATTCTTTCAGGCAGGCACAGCGAAATAACCTGAACAACCGTCCCGAGTGGATGGTACTCGATGTTATACCTGTGACACCGCCTGATTTGAGACCGCTTGTTCCTCTTGAAGGTGGAAGATTTGCTACTTCGGATTTGAATGATTTATACCGCAGGGTTATTATCAGGAATAACAGGTTAAAGAGGTTAATTGATATTAAAGCACCTGAGGTAATTTTAAGAAATGAAAAAAGAATGTTGCAGGAATCTGTCGATGCACTTTTCGATAATAGCCGTAGAGCTGTTAGAAGTGAATCACAGCGTGCTTTGAAATCCCTTGCTGATACATTAAAAGGTAAAACCGGAAGATTCAGACAGAATTTGCTTGGTAAGAGAGTTGATTATTCAGGCCGTTCGGTTATTGTCGTTGGTCCTGAACTTAAGCTCCACGAATGCGGATTACCGAAGGATATGGCAGTTGAATTATTCAAGCCGTTCATTATCAGGAAGCTGATTGAGAGGGGACATGTAAAAACCGTAAAGAGCGCAAAGAAAATGGTCGAAAGAAAAACCAACGAGGTTTGGGATATACTTGAAAAGGTGATTGAGGGACATCCGGTATTGCTGAACCGCGCTCCAACATTGCACCGGCTTGGTATCCAGGCATTCCAGCCGAGATTGATTGAAGGAAAAGCCATTCAACTGCATCCGTTAGTGTGTACGGCATTCAACGCCGACTTCGATGGTGACCAGATGGCTGTCCACGTCCCAATAAGCTATGAAGCGCAGCTTGAAGCATTATTACTTATCCTTGCCCCGCATAATATCATGCATACTCAGAATGGAGACCCGATTGCCGTACCTTCCCAGGATATGGTTCTTGGCGTTTATTATCTCACTAAAGCGAGGCATAATGCTCAGGGTGAAAATAAATTGTTTACATCTGCCGACGAAGTAATTATCGCTTATAATTCCGGTATAATTGACTTGCATGCAAGAATAAAGGTAAGAATTAACGGAGAGATGATTGAAACGACTACCGGAAGGGTATTGTTCAATCAGATTGTACCAGATGAACTCGGATTCCTAAATGAGCTGCTTGCTAAGAAAAGATTGAGACAGATTATAGGTATTTGTTTCAGGAAAGCAGGTCTTGCAAAAACTGTCGAATTTCTCGATGCTTTAAAGGACATCGGATTTAAGTTTGCTACGAGGGGTGGTATGTCTGTAAGTATAACAGATGTGCTTATTCCAGATGATAAAACCGTAATTATCAACCAGGCACAGAAAAAAATTGACGAAATTGAATTTGCTTACCAGAATGGTGTCATCAGCAGTGGCGAGCGTTATAATAAAATTATTGACACATGGTCAACAGCTACTAACAGGGTAGCCGATAAACTATACACCGAACTTTCACAAGCACAGCAGGGCTTTAATACATTCTGGATGATGCTCGATTCACAGGCGAGGGGTTCTAAGGAACAAATTCGCCAGCTTGCAGGAATGCGCGGTTTGATGGCAAAGCCAAAGAAATCATTGTCCGGCTCGACTGGTGAATTGATTGAAAACCCGATTATTGCAAACTTCAAAGAGGGTTTGTCAATCCTCGAATATTTCATCTCGACTCACGGTGCAAGAAAAGGTCTTGCCGATACTGCTTTGAAGACAGCCGATGCCGGCTATCTTACAAGAAGACTGCATGACGTTGCACAGGATGTTATAATTTCAGACAATGACTGCGGAACTATCCGTGGTGTCGAAATGACAGCTTTGAAAGACGGCGAAGAAATCAAAGAGCCGCTCTTCGAACGTATTCTCGGAAGAGTTACTTTGAAAGATATTGAAAATCCTTTAACAGGTGAAGTCATTGCAAAAGCTGCTGACGTCATCGACGAGGAAATAGCTAACAGGATTGAACAGACTTCGATTGAAACTGTTACTATCCGCTCGGTGCTTACCTGCGAATCAAGACAGGGTGTATGTGCAAAATGCTACGGAAGAAACCTTGCAACCGGACAACTGGTTGACACAGGGGAAGCGGTTGGTACAATCGCATCACAGTCAATCGGTGAACCCGGAACACAGTTGACTCTGAGAACATTCCATACAGGTGGTACTGCCTTGTTAGTTGCTTCTCAATCATCGGTAGTTGCAAAATTCGACGGACAAATTCAGTTTGAAAATGTCAGAATAGTTAGTTACGAAGGAGATGAGGGTGAAACAATGCTTGTCGTCAGCCGAAGCGGTATAATTAACATTGTTGACCCCGACAGTAACAGGATTTTGACAAAATATGATGCAACTTACGGTGCAATACTTCATGTAAAGAATAAAGATTTGGTGAAGAAAGGGCAGATGATTTACGAATGGGACCCATACAATTCATCAATCATAACTGAGGTTGACGGAAGAATCAGATACAGGGACCTTGTTGCTAACGTAACATTCCGTGAAATAAATGATGAGCAGACAGGACATATCACTAAGGTGGTGGTCGAATCACGCGATAGAACAAAATCGCCGACTATTGATATTCTCGATGATTCCGGAAAAGTTTTGAAATCATACAGTATTCCGACAAAAGCTCAATTAAGAGTCGAGGATGATGATGTTGTCGGTGTCGGAACACCACTCGTCAAAATACCGAGAGACCTCGGAAGAATGCGCGATATTACAGGTGGTTTGCCGAGGGTAACCGAGCTGTTCGAAGCAAGGGCTCCTCAGAATCCCGCTATTGTTTCTGAAATTGACGGAATAGTATCTTTTGAAAAGATGAAAAGAGGTCAGAGAATTATAATCGTTACAAGTAGCGACGAGAAAACAAAACTTGAATATGCAGTTCCAATCGGTAAATACATACTCGTTCAGGAAGAGGATTTTGTCAGAGCCGGTGACAGGTTGACAGAAGGTTCTATAAATCCACATGACATTTTACGAATCAAGGGAGCTAATGCAGTTCAGGAATACCTTGTGAACGAAATCCAGGAAGTTTACCGTATGCAGGGTGTGAAAATCAATGATAAGCATATCGAGGTGATTGTAAGGCAGATGCTCCAGAAGGTGAAAATCGTGGATTCCGGAGATTCATCCATGCTGGAAAATGAAAACATCGACAAGATTAAATTCCTCGACGAAAACATGGAGCTTAAAAACCAGGTTGTCGTTACAGAACCGCATGATTCCAAGATGAAAGTCGGACAACTCGTTGATAAAAGGGTAATGAGAAGTATAAACCAGGAAATAAAGAAGAAAAACAAGAAACCTGCTGTTATACGAAATGCTGAACCGGCTATTGCAGAACCTATATTACTCGGTATTACCCAGGCATCACTGACTACCGAAAGCTGGCTTTCTGCAGCTTCATTCCAGGAAACGACAAGAGTTCTGTCCGATGCCTCTGTTTCAGCTAAGATTGATACACTTGTCGGTTTGAAAGAGAATATTATCCTTGGCCAATTGATACCGGCGGGGACAGGATTGAGAGCTTACCAGGATATGCAGATTGAAAGTGAAGTCGGCAATATATTCGGTACGAAAAAGGATGAATCGGTTGAGGAAGAATTTGACGAAGACGACATTCCTGTCGGCAAAGGAGTTAAATTCACGTATCGTTAAATTAAAAATTAAAATTATTGAAAAGCCGCTATTTTAAAAGCGGCTTTTTGTTTTATTCAGGGATTATTATTTTTGAAAATGGAAAAAAATGTAATCGAATTATATTCTAAGGCAAAAGTGCGGGTGAGATATGCCGAAACCGATAAAATGGGATTTGTTTACAATGGAATGTACCTTACTTATTTCGAGGTGGGAAGAACGGAATTTATGAGAGGTATTGGACTCCCGTATTCGGAATTTGAAAAACAGGGATACCAGCTCCCGTTGATTTCCGCTCATGTTGATTTCAAAAGCCCTGCTTATTTCGAAGATGAGCTTGTTATCGAGGCAATGCTTAAATTCGAGTACAAACCGACGATGAAAATAACATATAATATTTTAAGGGCTGATACGACAATTGCGATAGGTTATACTGTACATAGTTTTATAAATGCAATTTCTAAAAAGCCCGTTAAACCGCCGAAGGTTTTTATCGAGGCACTCGAAAATGCAAATAAAAAAAATAATAAGGAGTGATTATTGAACCCGGTTTACAAATTTTCACATATGAAGGGAAAAAAATGAAATCGTTTAAGATTATCATAATCACTTTGATTTTATCAGGTACGACAGTATTATTTTCAAGTACAACTACACCTTTTCAATTTTTACGGTTTAACGAAAGTGCCCGTGCTGCGGCTCTTGCAGGATGCTTCGTGTCTATGACAGACGATGCTTCTGCTGTGTTTTTCAATCCAGCAGCAATATCTACGGTCAATGACAAGCATTTTTCAACGACTTTTCTGAAGCATATTCTCGATATTAACTCCGGGAATGTTTCATATATAAAGAAATATGATGAAGTTGGAACTTTCGCAGGTGCAGTCAGCTTTACAAGTTACGGCTCATTCGATTATGCCGACCAGTTTGCCAACAGGAACGGCACATTCGGCGCAATTGACATGATGCTTTCAGGCACTTATTCTAATGAACTCGACTCCAATCTTTATTACGGGGTGAGTGCTAAACTTTTTCTCGTTACGCTCGAAAAATTCAGTACCACGGCTTTTGCTGTAGATGCCGGATTGCTTTACATGATGCCAGAGAAAAGAACAAACATCGGAATTTCAATCCTTCACGCAGGTACTCAAATCACAACAATCGGCGGTGATTATGAAGGAGTTCCCCTTGACATCAGGGCAGGCATCAATCACCGGCTTCGTGGATTGCCATTGCTCATTAATTTCTCATTCCATCACCTTGCTGACAAAACAAACAATTTCTTCGATAAATTCATGAATTTTTCAATCGGGGGAGAAATTTATTTTGGGAACTATGTGCAGGCACGGCTCGGGTATAATAATCAGATTAGGAAAGAAACATCGCCTTCTACCGACAGGGGATTGTCCGGTTTTTCGGGTGGTGTCGGAGTGAAAACCAGGGATATAAACATTGACTACGGTGCTGCACAGTACGGCAAATCGGCGATGCTGCACAGGTTCACTATAGGTCTCGACTTTTAATGTGATTTTTTATAAATTAATTATTGGATACATTATGAAAAGAACAATTATAATTTCATTATTTCTTTTTATGCTGATGATTACTTCGGCATTCTCACAATTGCAGCAGCAACAACAGCCACCTCCAAAGCTGAAACCGACTTTTTTTGTTGAAGACCTGGTTTTTGTATATCAAACACTCGAAGCTGTAGATATTTCCGGTGGGGAAGTTGACGCTTTTCTCGAAGTAAGAAACTTTTTACAAACAAATATTAAAACTATCCAGGAAGCGAAAAAGCAAGCCGGGGATAAATACCAGACTGAAATTCCATTACCATTGGCACAGAACATGCTTTCTTTTTTAGCAAGAGCAAAATTCAGCGGACGCAATGCTGAGCTGTACAAACGCTTCGTTGATTCATTGGTCGAATCATCGAAAGCACTTCAACCCAAGGGGGATAAAAATAATTAAAATTGAATAATGAATAATTAGAACCCTGCCAGGTGTTACACCCGACAGGGATTTTTTTTATTATGAGCAATACTTCGCATCAAATTCTTTATATAATGGGAACCGAGATGTCAGTTCCTTTACTTCATGTTTGACTTGCTTGATTACATCTTCCTTTTCGAAGTTCATCACGACTTTATCGAGCATTTCAACTATTTGTAACATTTCATCCTCTTTCATACCGCGAGTGGTCATTGCGGGAGTACCGAGCCGGATGCCGGAAGTAACGAGAGGCGGCTTCTGGTCATAAGGCACTGCGTTTTTGTTGCATGTTATTCCTGCGGCATCCAATGCTTCCTCTGCCTGCTTGCCTGTCAGATTCTTATTAGTCAGGTCAACGAGCATCAGGTGATTATCAGTTCCTCCGCTTACGAGATTATATCCTTTTTTGGTCAATGCTTCTGCAAATGCTTTTGCATTCTTCATGACTTGCTTGATGTATTGATTAAATTCTTCAGTCAAACACTCGCCGAAAGCCACTGCCTTAGCGGCTATAACGTGCATCAAGGGTCCCCCTTGGATACCTGGCATAACCCATGAATCAATGATTTCACCCATCTTTTTCACCCTGCCCGATTTAGGAGCAACCAAGCCGAATGGATTGTCATAATCCTTGCCAAGCAGGATTACACCTCCCCTGGGACCTCTCAGTGTTTTATGAGTTGTGCTTGCTACAACGTGGCAGTAAGGTAACGGATTATTCAGGTGTCCTTTAGCAATCAATCCTGCGGGATGTGCAATATCTGCAAACAAGAATGCACCATGTCTGTCTGCTATTTCCCTGAATGTCTTGAAGTCAATGTCTCTCGGATAAGCCGAAGCACCTACTGTAATCATTTTCGGCTTGTGTTGTTTTGCCAAATCCTCTACCATATTGAAATCTATTCTGCCTGTATCTTTGCTTAATTCATATGGAATAAATTTGAAAAACCTACCCGAAAAATTCACGGGAGAGCCGTGTGTAAGGTGCCCCCCGTGAGCCAAGCTTAATCCCATTACAGTATCGCCATGCTTTAAGTATGAAAAATAAACTGCCATATTTGCCTGGCTTCCGCTATGCGGCTGAACGTTTGCGTATTCTGCTCCGAAGAGCTTTTTCACACGGTCACGTGCAAGATTTTCGGCGACATCAACCCATTCACAGCCGCCATAGTAACGTTTAGCCGGGTATCCTTCGGCATATTTATTAGTCAGTACAGACCCTTGTGCCTGCATTACTGACGGAGATGTAAAATTTTCGCTCGCGATTAATTCGATTTTTTCTTTTTGACGCCTGTATTCACCAACAACAGCTTCGTACAATTCAGTATCAGTTTGTTTTACTATGTCGTACATAATTTACCTTCAAAATATAATTTTGTCAATTACATTCATGCAATCTAAATATTATGAAATTAATGTGCAAAATGGTAATGTATTAATAAATTGAATAGCCACTACTTTTAAGTAGTGGAGGAGTTATCGAAGAAACATTAGGATTTATCCCCTTAATGAAATAAGTGACTAAAGTCCAATGGTGAATTTCAAATTTATTTCCCCTATTTAAAAATAGGGGCTATTCATTAATAAAACCAAATACCATTGGATGTAGAAAAAAAATATTTTTTGGAAATATATTCAATTGTTTGTAATATTCATTTCTATGAAGTGAGAACATATTAAGAAAATACAATATTATTTATAAAAAAGGATTATATCATGCTCGAAAAGATTAAAGAATTACTTGGTAAAGACGCAAAAAACTTACTTGGATTCAACTCGCCGAAAATCAAAAAAGAACAACTCGAATTGCCTGGTCCTGACTTCGTTGACAGGATTTTTGCCCAATCGGACAGGAATAACCGCACGTTGGGAAATCTGCAATGGATTTATATGCATGGGCGGCTTGCAGGAACGGGTTACTTATCCATTCTTCCAGTTGACCAGGGAATTGAACACTCAGCAGGTGCAAGCTTTGCGAAAAATCCGGTTTATTTTGACCCGGCAAAAATCATCGAATTAGCAATAGAAGGCGGATGTAATGCTGTTGCTTCCACTTTCGGTGTCTTAGGGCTTTGTTCGAGAAAATACGCTCACAAAATTCCTTTTCTTGTTAAAATCAATCATAATGAACTTCTTACCTATCCGAATAAATTCGACCAGATAATGTTCGGGAATATTGAACAGGCGTACAACATGGGTGCCGCTGCAGTGGGTGCGACAATTTACTTCGGTTCACCCGAAAGTGGGAGGCAGATTGTTGAAGTTGCAGAATCATTCGCTTATGCACATGAACTCGGCATGGCGACTGTGCTCTGGTGCTATCTGCGTAATCCTGACTTCAAGAAAGACAAGGATTATCATGTCTCAGCCGACCTGACAGGACAGGCAAATCATCTCGGGGTAACGATTCAGGCGGACATTATCAAACAGAAACTACCTGAGAACAATGGCGGCTACACTGCACTTAATATTGGCGGTTCGAGTTATGGTAAGATTGATAAGAAAGTCTATACCGATTTGACTTCCGACCACCCGATTGACCTCTGCCGCTACCAGGTGGCGAATTGCTACATGGGTAAAATCGGCTTAATCAACAGCGGCGGTGCATCTGGTGCCAACGACTTCGCCGAAGCCACAGCTACTGCTGTTATTAATAAACGTGCAGGGGGTATGGGTTTGATTTCAGGTCGTAAAGCATTCCAACGCCCAATGAAAGACGGAGTGAAATTGCTTAACACAATACAGGATGTGTATCTGTGTAAGGATATAAAGGTGGTGTAAGTTCTTTTGTTAACCGTAGGTTTAAACCTACGGTTATATTAATCCAAATTTTCGCAGAAAATTTAACCACAATTCAAAATTCAACATTCAAAATTTATAATTCATTTACTGTCCCGTATCCACAGTCAGGAATATTGAACATTCCTTTGTTTCGGCTCCACACTTGGCTTGTTCTACAATGCAGATTTTGTACCTGCCTTTTTTTGAGAAATTGTATTTCAGCTCTGTATGATTTTTTCCCTTCTTAATTGTTTTCTTAGCATCCGGGTCAACGATTTGCCATTCGATTTCTTTATTTTTAGAACAATTACTGAAACAATGACTTTCGTAGAACAAATCGAGGTTCTGCGGCTTACCCAAATACAAAAAGTTATTGATTATGCTTGCCTTGACTTTATCATGCATGTAATACATACTTATACAGCCGCAACTCGGGCAATCGGGAGCTGACATGTTATTATCGGCTGCCTGCTCGAGATTTGTGATGGTGCACTTGGTTTCTGCATAGAATTTATCTGTACCGATAACACTGTCGGAACAGATTGTTGTCCCGTAAATTGTATAATTCCCGCAATACGGGAAATTGTATTGCAAAACACTTCCGTAAACAAGCACAGGTGGAACAGGAAATTTCATTCCGCCATAATACATTTCGGGATTGATTATCCTTATTATTTTTTCCAGTTCGAAGCAATCTCCTTTGCATTTGCCGTCAATTGCAATTTCGGCAGGAACACCTATCTGAACTCCGCTCTTTTGATTCAAAGGAGGAACTCCGACTCTGTTGAGCAAAAGACGCATTACGCAGTTACAGTTTTTTACAGGATTAGATGTTTCCTTCGGTTTATTCAAAGTATCTTTTATAAAAATTGACTTGGTATTTATTTCGCGCCTTGTAGATGCTGAAATCGTTATATCATTTTGAAATGCATCTATTTCCCAGGAACAGTTCGGATGCATGTCAAAAAAGCTTTTAATTTTTTTTCTTTCGTTTTCATTATTTGGGTAACATTTGATTAGACCGTTCCCATCTTCAGTGATTGTATCTATTGCTACTTTATTATCAAATAATTGATAACAATTGGGAAACTTTTTCTTTTCGGGTGCCGACCATGTCCAAAAAACATTATTTGTATTACAATCATAATTCACATTTATTTTTAAATAGCAAAGTCGTTCACCGAGATATTTATTGAGAGTTAAAATGAAAATCCTGTAACAGGAATTAATATCCTCATAAGGTGGAAACGATAATTTTATTTCACTTGTATTGGGTGGACAGCATGCTGATTTAGTTTTCAATTGTCCTATTGCCTCCCATACTGCAAGTCCAATATCGGAATCAATTTTCATGCTGTCATTATTCCAAAGCTGCACGACACCGTTCTTTTGTTTGAGCAAGTCATCTTTATATTTGTTACTTTCGGCTTTCAGTTCAACAACGCAATTTTTTACATAATCCCTGCATTTAATTAGTTCTGAAAGCTGCTTCTGAATTTTATCGAGACAATTTACGATAGAAAATGCAGAGGGTAATACTTCTTTTTCGATTTCATCTAATTTCCCTTCACACATTACATTGATTAAATTTACAAAATCATTGTAAATGCCGAAATCAGTTGATTTGTTGTCAGCATTAATCCATTCTTTTTGATATTTCGAATAAGTCAAAATTAGATTTTGGATACTGATGTTCTGCATTTGAATTTTATCGAGAAGGCATTTATACCGGTTAAGGAATAAATCTCTGTGCAGGTAATCATTAGTTTTTAATTTGCTGCAAACCGGCTCTGATTCACATGAATCAAGCATCTCGCATGATGTTTCGATTAATGTTATTCCTTCTGATTTTGCCCTTTTGGTAAGTTTGGATTTTAGTGAAGAGAATTTATCATTATATGTTTTAATATTACCGGAGTTTTCTTCAAGATTTTTGGATAGTTGCTCAAAAAAAACAGTTTCGGCCGTATCTATTGTGTAAATCAGACTGTCAAGTGTTTTTTTCTCCTGAGTAATTGTTATATAATCGAAAGGGCCCGGCTGAAAAGAACGATTATTTGTATCTTTTTCCGTATAAATGAAGTTAACCTGGTATTTGATACCTTTTTCGCCACCTTTCCAGCATATTCTAACACTATCAGGATTTATCATTGCATCATCTTCAGGTTCGAGCAATTCCGGTATATAGATTTCTGTGGGAGGTGCAATATTATTCCATAGAAAAATATTTACAGGACTTGAAGCAATAAATTTATTATCAGTATACTCCTCAACCTGCCATGCATAAAATAATATGGACGCCTCGGGAATATTGCCAACACCTTCTATTTTCTTTCCTTCTTCTTTTTTTCCTTTTTGTGGTTTATCATTTAAAAAGGTAGCGATGTCAGTTATTTTAAATTCGTTAGTCTGAATCATTTCACTGTAAATTTTAAACCCTTTCAGGAAAAATGATTTTGGTGCATCTTCGAGTTTAGGATAAAATTTTATGCTCATTCCAGTATCAACTATTCTTGCAATTGTAATTTTAAATTTAATATTATTTTCTTTGATAGGTATCCATTGGAAATAAATATTAGCAGAGTTTATTGCTTCCATATCGGAAGGTGTAATTATTTGAATTTCTGGCTTTGTCTGCGATTGTAAATTGGATATTGATAAAAGTATAAAAATAAAAAGAAGAATTTTTCCTGAAAAATTTAAACTACTGATAAATCCCTGCATTATTGACTCCGTTTTTTTACAATTGTATAATTCAGTTAATAATAAACGTGTAAATTATAAATTTTATTTTCTTTAACAATAAATAATAGTTTGATGCGATTTGACCTAATTGATTTGAACGGATTATGAAAGAATTAAAAAGATTACTGCCATATTTGTCGAGATATCGAACCAAGTTGATTTGGGGAGGTATTTTCGTTACTATATCGAATATCTGCTCTTCGATAATTCCAAGAATTGTGGGTAATATAATTGATTTAATTAAAAGCGGAAATTTTACCTCGGGTGAAATAATCATTCTAATCATTGCCATTCTCGGATTGACTGCAGGGAGCGGATTATTTATGTTTTTAACGAGGCAGACGATTATTGTTGCATCCAGACTAATAGAATATGACTTGAGGAAAGATTTCCTGTTATCTATCGAAAAGCAGTCATCTTCCTTCTTTCAAAAGAATCCAACCGGCTCATTAATGGCACACGCAACAAACGATATAGGAGCAGCCCGTGAATTCCTGGGTCCGGCAATTATGTATTCGGCAAATACTTTAACAGCATTTACATTTGTAATGTATTTCATGCTCAGCTTGGATGTCAATCTGACATTGTTATCGCTTGTACCTTTGCCAATCATTGCATATTCGGTATATCATATCGGCAAAAGAGTACATTTTGCTTTCAGGGATGTTCAGGAACAATTCTCGAATCTGACATCACATGCACAGGAGTCCTTTTCAGGTGCTAAAATTGTTCGTTCGTATAACAGGGAAGAATATGAAAGAGGGAAGTTTGAATTTCTCAGTTTTGATTATTTAAAGAAAAATGTCCGTCTGGCTAAATATCAGTCTTATTTCGTTCCGATAATTATTACCCTGATAGGTCTGTCTAATCTCATTGTCCTTGCTTATGGCGGGTATGAAGTACTTCATGACAGGGCTACACTCGGAAAGTTAACACAGTTTTTTATATATATAAATATGCTGATTTGGCCCGTTGCTGCTATCGGCTGGGTGACGAACCTCGTTCAGCGTGCTGCTGCTTCCACAAGAAGACTTGGTAAAATATTCGATACCGTACCGGAATTGATTAATGATGACAATACCGATTTTTCAATTAAAGATATAAATGGTAATATTAGTTTCGATAATGTTTCACTGAAATATGATTCGAATAATTATAATGCTATTGAAAATATCAATCTCGAAATTCCTAAAGGGAGTTCACTCGGTATTGTCGGTGGAATCGGCTCTGGAAAAAGCTCTTTAATAAATCTGATTCCCAGATATTATGATGTCAGCATTGGTGAAATTTACATTGATGACATTAAAATTAAGCAATACCCGCTCGAATTATTGAGAAAGAATATAGGCATTGTACCGCAGGAGCCATTTTTATTTTCATTGAGTATAGCAGATAATATTAGGTTCGGTAATCCGATTGCTACTGAAGAGGAAGTTGAATATTACAGCAAAATTGCACAACTTCACGATGATGTTCTAACCTTTCCTGATAAATACAATACTTTATTAGGAGAACGAGGAATAACACTTTCAGGTGGTCAAAAGCAGCGTCTCGCAATAGCAAGAGCATTAATTAAAAATCCATCTATTTTGATTTTGGATGATGCTCTCTCAGCCGTAGATACACAAACCGAGGACAAATTATTAAAAGAATTGGATTCAATTATGCAGGGTAGGACAACGATTATCATATCTCATAGAATTTCAACTGTTATGAAGTGCGACAAAATCATTGTTCTTGATTCTGGTAAGATTATAGAAGAAGGCAATCATATCGAATTGGTGCAATTGGACGGTAGATATGCTGAAATGTTTTCACTCCAGCAGTTAGAAGAAGAAATTGAAATGATGTGAAAATTATCATTTTTTAAATTCTTTGAATAGATACCAATTGAATATTAGTTTATAATAAATAATTTACCGGATTCAATTTTTTTGCCTATTTGAATTTTATAAAAATATATTCCAGTTGCATAATTATCAGCATTAAATACTTCTGCATGATTTCCTGCATCTTGGAATTTATTAATATATTTTAAAATATTTCCCAAATTATCATAATAGCTTATTTTGATTAAGCCTGGTTTTTCTGTCTCATATTTAATAGTAGTTGTTTTTGAAAATGGATTTGGATAACATAAAGAATTATTATTCTTAGAATATTCTAAATTCTCATCCTGAACAAAAATCGGTTCATCTAATTTTTTGTGCAAAATGGATTCGTACCCATGATTTGTTACACCAACAGTCCAGCCATAATCTTTATTTACAAAAAATAGTCCTTCTAAAAGACTTTCAGTCACTGCACCCTCCTCCTTCCAATTAATTCCACCATCTGTAGTATGTAATATAACACTTGTATATAAACCGCAACTCAAGGATGGGAAACCACCAACAGCCCAACCATTATTATTATCAACAAAATGAACGTCGAATAATTGATAATTATTTCCTTCAGACTGAATATACCAGTTTCTTCCCCCATCATTTGTTTGTAGTATAATATTAGAACACCCAGTTAGACGGTTATAGCTACCACCAACAGCCCAACCTGATAAAGAATCTGTAAAGAAAATTGATAATATTGGTTTCACTCCATTGATATTTTGCAATTCCCAATTATTACCTCCATTTGTAGAGTGAAGTATTAAATTAGAATATCCTCCAGCCATCCAGCCGTTACTTTCATCAACAAATAAAATTTGTTGAAGATCTAAATTTTGAAAGTTTATGGGTGTTAAATTCCAATTTTCTCCTTTATTGGAGCTATAAAGTAAAACCGGTGTTTTATTTTCATGGTAGTATCCTACAATCCAACCTTTATTTTCATTTATAAAGTAAACGCTTCTAAACCAAATATCATTATCATAATTTTGATAATTCCACTTTTGACCACAATTTGTTGTGTTTAAAATTGTTCCTTCTTTTCCTACCGCCCAGCCATTGTTTTCACTGTTGAAGAAAACGCTGAACAACATAACGTTTGTACCTGGGTTTTGTTTCTCCCAATTTTCTCCACCATCGGAAGTGAAGAGTATTGTACTCGGTGCGCCTTCTATAGTTCCTGTGCAACCGACTGCCCATCCTTTATTATTGTCAATAAAATGGACATCCCACAAACTACCTATTTGACCAAATGATTGTATTTCCCATTCATCGGAATATAAACTTTTCAAAGAAACAAATAAAAGAATGAAAACTAGTAGTAAATTCTTTGTCATTACAATTTCCCTTTCAACTAAAATTTATTTAATTGTATTTATAAATTTTCTTAATAAGGAATTAGTTTTATTAAAAACTTTATTGCTAATTATGTTATATAATCCATCACAAATTTCATAACAAATTATTTTTTCAATTTATTATAAATAAAAATAAATTTCTTAGGGTCTTTTATATATTTATTAAGAATATTAAAATCACAAAAGTTGAGGTAGGATTCTGATGGATGTCCTCTCTTATTTATAAGTGGGTTTTGCAAATATTTATCCATCTATATACTCGTCAATTTTTTTTTATATTTACGATTCCGTGATAATAAAATTGTACATAATAAAAAATAAATAATATCTTATTTATTATATATTTCTTTGGTTTTCATCACTACTCTGGAATTTTTTTCATAATTTCGTTCGCAAAAATTTGGAAGGCATATTGAGATGCTCCATGAATTTGGTTCCCAACACGGGGAAAAAGCTATTAATGCTTTTTTTCAATCTATATAATCAATATGAATCAGCTTTTTGCCAAAATATATTTTCATCTTGTGCACTTCTAAACTTAAGTATACTTTTTTACTTTTTCATAGTATAATCACCCTCTCTTTTATTACAAAAATAAGAATTTGATTTCCAATACATTATAAGTAATTTTGAAACCACTGTTGTGGGTTTTTATTTTAATTTAAAAAATTAAATTATATAAATTTTAGAATAATATGCTTGAACCGATTGTCACTTTCCTTTCGAGTGTGCCTTGGTACTGGGTGCTTCTTGTAGCACTTTTCATCACCGCACTCGAAAATATATTTCCACCTGCACCTTGTGATACTGTTCTCGTGTTTACCGGAACACTTGTTGGGCTTAATGCCGTCGGTTTCATTCCTTTGGTGCTCATTGCCACTCTCGGTTCTACCATCGGTTTTGCAATAATGTTCAAGCTCGGTGAAATTCTCGGAGTTCGGCTTGTCAAATCTCCGAAATTCACATTTATAAATGAAGAATCTATGAAAAAGCCGGAGCTATGGCTTAAAAAATGGGGATACTATGTCATTGTAGCAAATCGTTTTTTATCAGGAACGAGAGCCATTATTTCGTTTCTGGCAGGTATGTATAAAATGCGTTTCGATTGGACAATTCTACTATCTGCTGTCAGTGCATTATTTTGGAATGCAATTTTGATTTATTCCGGTTACCTTCTCGGTGAAAATTGGCGCCAGGCAGAATATTACATGACTCTTTACGGTAGAATAATTTTACCTGCAATCGCGGCTGTAATTATAACAATTATTTGGATTAGATGTTATCTGAAAAGAAAAAGAGCAAAAACCACTATGTCGAAGATTGAAGCAAATTTATAATCATTTCTTTAGTAGTATATCCATTATTCCCTGGGCGATATTATCAACATCAAACTGATAATCTATTGCTCTGTATTCGTTTGCAAGATTGATCGCTCCGTGGAATAGACAGCTTTGCAAGTCCTGTGCTATTGTTTTTGCACCTGCTCCTTTCATTGCCTTTAAGCCCAATGCACCGTCATCGGTATCTCCTCCCAAAAGCACTCCGATTGCATTCGAACCCAAATACTCAGCCGCAGAAAACATAAGTACATCAATCGAGGGCCTTTGGTCATTTACCCTCTCACCGCTTTCTATCGAGACTTCCGGTTTCCCGCCCGCTCTTACTATCTTCATGTGGAAATCCCCTGGTGCTATCAATACAAGACCGGGTTGAACCCTGTCTCCTATTTCTGCTTCCTTGACATTCATTGCGGAAATCTCATCCAGCCGGTAAGCAAGTGTTTTGGAATAACCCGGAAGCATGTGCTGTACTACGAGTACGGATGGCATATTTTGAGGAAAACGTGTTATTATTTTTCTTAAACCCTCGACACCTCCGATGGAACCGCCTATTATAATAACTTTATTCTGAATTGAAACCGCTTTATCCGGCTCGAGGTTAGGAGACCGTCTTATGAATCCGAATTGCTTACCTTTCCAATGAGAAACATTCGCTGTAGCAGCTAATTTTATTTTTGCAGATAAATCGTTTATGAAATCATCAAGCGCCCGAAGTATTGTATCTATCGGTTTCGGCACAAATTCGACGGCACCGGATTCCAGTGCCTGCAAAGTTATGTGCTTGCCTTTTAATGTCAGGTAACTGACGGCTACAACGGGAATAGGATTGTTCGGCATCAACTCCCTGAGAAATTCGATTGCATCCATCTGGGATGTTTCAATGTCAATCGTAACAACGTCCGGCTTTAGCCGTTGAATCATATCCTGAACCGAACCGGTATCAGCGGCAGAGCCGACAACCTCGATTTCGGGGTCTTTCGACAATTCCTGGGTAATCGTGTTCCTGTTATGGGAAGAACCATCAATTATTATTACTCTGATTTTCTTGTCATCTTCCATTAAATCAAATTATTGCTTCCTTACTATCAATAGATTATATCCAGATAAAACGCAAACCGTTTTCAGTAAATATAATCAAGCAAATTATATAATCTCAGTATTATTTAAAAGAAATATTTGAAATGATTTTCAGAAAAGCCCTATAAATCCCTCAATCCATAGCGGTCTAATGTGAAAGTTTCACCAAGATACAGCCGCTTAACCTCTTCGTTTGAGGCGATTTCTTCTGCACTGCCTGATGTGTAGATTTGTCCGTCTATCAATATATAAGCCCTGTCTGTGATTGATAGTGTTTCGTGGACATTATGGTCTGTAATTAACACACCGATTCCTTGTTTCTTGAGCTTGCGTACCATTCGCATAATATCTTCGACTGCAAGTGGGTCAATTCCTGCGAAGGGTTCATCCAATAGTATGAATTTTGGATTTGAAGCAAGTGTTCTTGCAATTTCGCACCTTCTTCGTTCTCCCCCTGATAAAGTATAGCCCTTGCTCTTTCTTATGTGCTGGATTCCAAATGTTTCCAAAAGCTCTTCGAGTTTTTCCTTTCTTTCTTTACGTGGTAAGGGTTGTAACTGCAGGACAGCTTTTATGTTATTTTCTACGGATAATTTTCTGAATATTGAAGCTTCCTGCGGAAGATAGCTGATTCCCAGATGCGAACGCTTAAACATTGCTTTGGTTGTGATATTGAGATTGTCGAGTTCAACCTCACCGTCATTCGGTTTTATCATACCGACAATCATATAAAAAGTAGTTGTTTTTCCTGCACCGTTCGGACCGAGCAAGCCGACAACCTCTCCCTGCTCTAAGTTCAGAGACACTTCCTTTACGACAGTTCTCTTTTTAAACCTTTTTACAAGATTATTTGCTTTTAATACGCTTATTCCCTTTTCTTCCAATTCTAATGCCCGAATGATTTTAATGTTAATGTTTTTGTAATTTTTTTGTCGTCTCTCATTAATGTGAAATTCAGTTTTTGGCCGACTGTCCCGTCTTTGACAATTACTAAATAATCATCAACCTTATTTATTTGCTGTCCGTCTATTTCCAAAATTATATCTCCAGGTTCTATTCCGGCATCCTCGGCTGGTGAATTTCTCGTTATGCTGAATACAACTACTCCTTCTTTCACTTTTGATGATATATAAGGAGCTAAGGATTCATCCACATCACGGACATCCATACCCACGTTAAAGTTTCTGTTTATTTTCTTATTATCTTTGATAATATCAACAACTTTTTTCACCCTGTTGATTGGTATTGCAAAACCGATGCCTATGCTTCCGGCACCCCTTGAATTCTGTGCTGTTGAAAATATTACTGTATTGATACCGATAACTTCGCCGTTTGAATTAACAAGGGGACCGCCTGAATTTCCAGAGCTGATTGCTGCATCAGTCTGCAGCATTCCGCGATAAACCCTGTCCTCCTGAGTGAAATTAAGATTTTTATTCGATATGACCCCAACTGTTACTGTCGGCTTTGTGTTAATATCGAATAATCCGAAAGGATTACCGAATGCAATTGCCCACTCGCCTATAATAACGCCATCGGAATTTGCCATTTTAAGAAATGGGAAATTATTGCCTTTGATTTTCAATAGGGCAACATCGCTTGTCTTATCGGCTCCTATTATTTCTGCATCGTACTTTTTTCCTTCAGTGGTAGTAACAATGATTTTTGATGCATTACCGGCTACGTGATGATTAGTCAAAATATATCCATCGGGTGAAATCAGGAAACCGGAGCCCAATCCCTGCACAGAATACTCGCGAGTCCTGCTTCTACGTCTTCCACCGAAAAAATGCTGGAATAAAGGGTCATCATAGAACATATCGAATGGTTCGCGATATTCAACCTGGTAAACTTCTGTAACATTAATGCCAACAATTGCGGGACTGCAAACTTCCACAGCTCTTGTAATTGCATTCTGACGGGAATTTGAAATATCATCTCCCTGTCCCGAATACATCGAATATGTGTTCTTTGCCTCTGTATATATTTGAGAATTCTGTTCTCCCGAATTATTTTCCGAATGACAATATTGAAATGATAAGACAAATAATAAGCTGATTGCCAATAATTTTAGATTTTTTTGATTCATGATTTCCTTAATATCGTTAATAGAGATTGAGTGAATTAAGTTCATCCATTAAATTATCCACAGTGTCGCTCAATGATTCGCTTTTGCCTTTAATCGTTCTGCAAAGATGATGAAGCCGGTTGTAATAATCCTCATCGGGCTTTCGGGTTACTTCCTGCTCCAGGTCTCCGCTATTTGTATAAATTTCGAATCTGATTGGAAAATCATTAGTCTTTGCAAGGTTCCTGGGAAAAGTCAATATAATGTAATGTTCCTTCAGATTCAGCTTAAAAATACCCTCATCTTCAGTTGGCTCCCATTTAATTAACTTATTAGTCGTTCTTTCGACTAAGACACTCAGAAAAGTTTCGAATTTGTCTTTCAATTCCGACTCCGTAATTATTTTTAATATATTAATGTTATCAACTGTGCAAAAATAATGGAAATTTAAAAACAATAAACGTTATTAATCGAAATCTATTATTATTAATTTTGCCTGATTATAATTATACTTTTATTTCCTTAATGCAATCAATTGTAAATATTGCGATACCGATTCCCGGGAAGCAACTGTTTTCATACATAATCGAACATGATTTCGACGAATGTATGCTTATTGGCAGGAGAGCACTTGTTCCCTTCGGAAGAAGGGCATTGACCGGATATATCGTTGAGTTGAGCATAAACAAAAAAACAGACGGCTTGAAACCTGTCTTTGAGCTATTGGATTCAGAACCTGTATTCTCATCTGAAATGCTTGAACTGACTAAATGGCTCGCCGATTATTATTTTTGCTCCTGGGGAATTGTTCTTAAATCTGCTATACCGTCAGGTATGTCACCGAAAAGTGTTATCAAAGTCCAGCTTTTACATAATCCGACTGAAGCAGAATTACACGAAATCAGGAAAAAATCTCCGAAGAAAGCAGCTTTAATCGAATTCTTATCTGAACACAATGATTTTCTATCAATTAATTATATCGAAGATAATATTAAATCCGGCTCTGTGGCATCACATCTTGAAGCACTTGAACAAAACGGCTGGCTCACAATTAACAGGATGGTAGAGGATGATTTGACCCCCAAAACCCAAAAAGCAGTCATACTATCTGAAGAATTGGTAAAAGATTATGAGTTATTCAAAAATGCCTTGAATGAACTCGATAAAAAATCTATTAAACAATCTCTCCTTTTGAATTTTATAAATCACAAATACCTTGAAAGTCAAAAACCGGTTTTGGTGAGCGAAGCAATTGCCGCATCTAAATCGAATTACCAGTCAATCACTGCTTTAGCCAAAAAAAGTTATATTCAAATTGTTGAAATCGAAATAGACAGAACAGAAAAACCGTTGAAAATAGAATCACTCTCCCAAAGAGATGAGAGTAAGCTGGATTTAAATAATGAGCAATCGAATGCATTGAATGAGATATTACGAGCTACAGATAAATCAGAATTTGATGTTTTCCTGCTTCACGGTGTTACTGGCAGCGGTAAAACACTCGTATATATCCACGCAATTAAGAATATGATTTCAAGCGGGAAAACGGCTCTTCTGATTGTACCGGAAATTTCATTAACACCTCAACTTATTGACAGATTCAAGTCTGTCTTTCGCGAAAAAATTGCAGTTCTGCACAGCCGTATGTCCGAAGGTGAAAGATTCGACGGCTGGAGAGCCATAAAAAAAGGTGATTCAAGGATTGTAATCGGTGCCCGTTCTGCTATATTTGCTCCTCTTGATAATTTGGGTTTAATCATCGTTGACGAGGAACACGAGCCGTCTTTCAAACAACAGGAACCGGACCCTAAGTATAATGCAAGGGATGTTGCACTCGTTCGTGGAAAGATTGACAAAGCTGTAGTAGTTCTTGGCTCTGCCACTCCATCAATCGAGAGTATGTATAATGCAAATACCGGTAAATACAAACTCCTGAATATTACTCAGAGAGCCGATGGAGCTAATCTGCCCAAGATTGAAATTGTGAACATAATCGAATCAAAAAGAAAGGGAGAAGTTACAGGAATCCTGACAAATTCTTTATTGTCGGAAATTGAAAAAAGGGTTTTAAAAAAGGAAGGTGTAATCCTTTTCCAGAACAGAAGGGGATTTGCCGTCTATCTCGAATGTCCCGAATGTGGTCATATTCCAATGTGTAAAAACTGTTCGGTTACTCTTACTTATCACAAAGCAAAAAGCCAGTTGAGATGCCATTATTGTGGTTTTACTGTTAATGCAACAAAAAAATGTAATGCTTGCTCACATTCACCCATGAAGGAAGTTGGTTTTGGAACTCAAAGAATAGAAGATGACCTTAATGAATGGTTTAAGAACAAAGAAATAAAACCGGTAATTGCAAGGATGGATTTGGACACTACATCAAAAAAAAATGCACACAGGAAAATCCTTCAGCAATTTTCAAATGGTCTTACTGATATACTCATTGGCACCCAGATGGTTGCAAAAGGATTGGATTTCGAAAGAGTCACACTCGTTGGTGTTGTCAATGCAGATTTGCAGCTTTACCTGCCGGATTTTCGAGCTTCGGAAAGAACTTTCCAGTTATTAACCCAGGTTTCAGGCAGGGCAGGGAGAAGCAGTGAAAAGGAAGGGGAAGTGCTTATTCAATCTTCCCATCCCGAACATACTTCGATTCAATCTGCAGTTAAGGGTTCTTATGATTTATTTTATGAAAATGAAATCAGGGCGAGAAAAGAAGCATTATATCCACCCTTCACAAGATTCTGCCTGATTTTATTTGTCGGGAAAAATTTAATTAAAGTCAGCGAATGTTCCAAAAATTTTAAAGAATTATTACCCACGGACAGGAAACATATTTTGGCTCTTGGACCGGTTGAGCCGGTTATATCCAAGGTCCGGAACAATTACAGGAAATTGATTGTCATAAAGAACAACAAAAGAACAGACCCTTCTGGGAAATATCTAAGGGAAATTCTTTCTAAGGCAAATGATAAATATAATGAAGAATTTGCGTCTTCGGAAGTCAAAGTAGTGTTTGATATTGATTCCTATTTGGGACTATAAAAAAAATCATAACTTTTAATGGAAATCTCCGTATAATTATATAAGTTTTAAATATCAATTTGAGAAAAAAAATAAAGAAAATTCTACATAATGAAATTTTTGATAAATACTTCAATCCTGAACTTCTGTTTTGGTTGATATCACTCTTATATTTATCGTTACTGAATGTAGAATCATTTTCGTATTTCAGTTTTTGCCCTTTTCATTTTTTTGGAATTGAATGGTGTCCGGGATGTGGCTTAGGCAGGTCAATTTCGTATCTTTTACACGGACATATTGAACAGTCTTTTCAGTCGCATTGGTTTGGACCGCTTGCCTTTATTATTATTTTATACAGAATATATCAATTAGTGAAAATTATTATATTAAGAAACAAAATTATTTATCAATAAGGAGGAAATATGGCTGATGTTTTTAACTTCTTACCTATGCTTGAGGGCGAAGAATTGATGTACGTCCAGCATTTAATCAAGGATATGTCCGATGACCAGGCAAAGCAATTTGCTATGATTTATTCTTCGAGAAGGAAAGACCCGCAGGTTATTTTGATTACTTGTCTCGTTGGTTTTCTCGGAATAGCAGGAATCCACAGGTTTTTACTCGAACAAATCGGCATGGGGATATTGTATATTCTGACCGGCGGATTATGCTGCATCGGTACAATCGTTGACCTTGTGAATTACAAGAAATTGACGTATGAATACAATCTGAAAATCGCAAACGATGTTTCGATGATTATTAAAAGCCGCAGTTAATTTCTTAAATTTTGAATCAGCGTCAGGAGTATCTCTTGACGCCGGTTCAATTTTATTTGGAAAACAGATTATTAAACACTTCATCCAGATTGCGAAAAACATAGTCTGCATCGGGATAATCACCATTCTTAACCGATTTCAGAAGAATGGTTTTTAAACCGGCTCGTTTACCTGCCGTAACGTCAGAATTTCTGTCGCCAATCATCCAGGAATTTTCCATATCAATATCCCATTTTTCTTTTGCTTCTATTAGCATTCCCGGATTTGGTTTTCGTCTATAACTGTTTGTCCCCGCAAGCTCGGTAGAATAGTATATATCATCAAAATTTTGTCCGGTCAATTCCTTTAATTCTATTTGCATATAATTATGTACCGATTCAAGTTCTTCAACGCTCATCAATCCTTTGCCTATACCTTGCTGATTTGTTATCAATATTGTAAGATATTCTTCTGATTTAATTTTTGTGAAAAATCGAATGAAATCGGGTAAGAATTTAAAATCTTTTGGAGCTTTAATATACTCTTTCACAATACGGAAATTAACAACTCCGTCCCTGTCAAAAAAAATCGCCTTACTTTTCATTGTTATTGCCACTTAATACTTCCATCATTATTTTATCCAATTGCTCAAAAACCGATTCCCAGGGATGTGTTCCAACGATTAATTTTCTTGCATTTTCAGAAATCGTTTTTGCCAATTCATCATCTTTCAATAATCTTAATGTGTTATACGCTAATTCTTCGCTCGATGTTCCAATCAGTACATCTTTCCCATTTGTTGCGGGTATGCCCTGGATACCGGTTTTTGTTGTTACCACAGGGCATCCGCAAGCCATCGCTTCAATTAATTTATTCTGTATTCCCGAACCGCCAACATGAGGATGCAGAAACACTCTTGCATTTTGCAAATATGGAACCATATTGGGAACATTAGGTATAATTTTAATTGAACCGGATTCCAATGCTTTTATTTCACCTGATGGATTCGCCCCCACAATATTCAATTTAATATCAGGGATTTCTCTTCTAACCTCGGGTAAAATATTATTAACTATATCTCTAATCATCAGAACATTTGCCCATATATCCAATTTACCGGCAAACAAAATATCCTTTCTCTGTTTAAAATCTTGCGGTGTTGTGAATTTGTTTATATCAGTTCCATTAGTCAACAATCTGTATTTTGCTGTTGGATTTTGGTTCAGCATGGAATCAATATCATGCTCTGTTACGAAAGTCGTTAAGTCAAAATGTTCCACGATTTTCGGCTCGTATTTCAGAAGCCGGTTGAATTCCCACCATCTTGTAAGTTTTTGAATAATATTTTTTGTGCTCTGATATGACCTTTTCTGATATACTACCCTGCAATCCTCAGCCATAAGGATTTTCTTTATTTTATAATTCTTCAGATATTCGGCTGTCCTCATAAAAAATGCAAACGATAAATCATATTTCTTATTATTTAATAAATCATCAACAATCCTCTTAAATTCAGATTGAGTATAATATCCTATTTCAAGTGGTAATTTGAAAAATGATTTGAAAAAATGTCTTATAGAAGCTGTTACAGGATTTAGTAGTATTACATGTACTTCAAGCCCAAGTTTTTTCATTTCATTTACATACTCATCAGGTACATTTTTCCCCTGGTAAAAAGAAACAAGCGTTACATTATGCTCTTTTGCTAAATATGATAATATATTAAATGGCTTCAGCCGGTCACCACCTATCACAGGGTAGGGCAGCCGCGCTGTCAGGAACAGAATATTGAGCTTTTTATTTATTTCTTTCGGTTCAATCATTATTTTTTATTTTTTTCTTTAAAATCTTTCATAGCAATAACAAGTTTTTTATAATCTTCAATTTCATTATATACCTGTGATGAAATCCTGAATAGCAGATTCCCGTTATTATTATGAAAGGCGAGTTCAATCTTATATTCTTTCATAAAATGATTTCTCAAATCAATTGTTATATGCTCATTTGGTTCCAACCTTACAGGTAAACTGATTGACGACATAAATCCGAGCATTTCGTTATTTGTATGTACAGGAATCTTCAATTCACTGCAAATCAATTCTGTCGCATCGCACACAAGTTTATGATTGTATTCTCTCACTTTTACAAAGTTTAACAAATTGTAAAAACCAATTGCAGATGACAGACCAAGCCATGGAGAAGGATTTTTTGTGCCTGTCCATGCAAATTCCTCCTGGTAACTCTTCCCGTAAAATAATGAAATTGTTAGAGGATTTATTTTATTCTGCCATTTCTCAGATACCCACAAAAACGCGCAACCTTTTGGTGCAAACATCCATTTATGACAATTACCCGTATAAAAATCTGCTCCGAGTTCATCGAGATTCAAATCCGTCATTCCTGGTGCGTGTGCTCCGTCAATTATAGTAATAATACCTTTTGAACGGCACAAATCAATTAGCTCTTTTATTGGAAAAACCAATGCCGTTGGAGAAGATACATGGTCAACTATTAGAATTTTCGTTCTGTCATTTATTTTCACTGTTATTTTTTCGATTATTAATTTATTATCAACAACGGGGAATGGTATGTCAATCTCAATGGCTTTTGCTCCGGTTCTTTCTGCAAAGTACTTTATTGTATTGCGGACACCCTGGTAAACATGATTAGGTGTAATTATCTCATCACCCGGCTTTAATTCCTTTTCCAATGAATGTAAAACGGTATTAATACCTGTAGTTGCATTTTCAACAAGTACAATGTCCCCGGGTTTTGCACCGGTGAAATTTGCAAGTTTAGTTATCGCATCTTTTAGTAAGTAAGGATATTCCCCCTCAAAAAATGAAAGTGGTTCCCTCTCAAGCCGCCTTTCGATTTCTTCTTTGGCTTCTATTACCTTTATAGGTGTTGCTCCGAATGAGCCGTGATTCAGAAATGTTACCTCATCATCCAGCAGCCATTCTTTTTTTATTCTATATCCGAATTCCATCTTTCTTTCTTTAGTAATTATTAAATTTCAATAAATTTGAAAATTATCATTTTAAAATTATACTTTGTTTTTATTATTATAAAAATTATAAATTTAAAAATTCAACAAAAATTGAAAATTCTAAATTGTAAATTTTATTTAATTCTCACTTACTTCAAAATCCTGCAAAACAAATCTTTCTGCTAATTCTTCATTTATCCCATCGAGAAATCTTGAAGGTTTAGAAAGCACAATTCCCGATTCCCTGTCATATATATTTGTCGGATAAGTCAGGTATAAATAATCTTTTGCCCTTGTGCAGGCAACATAGAACAACCTTCTCTCCTCTTCGATTGAATCCACTGAATCTGCTGCTTTTGACGAGGGAAATCGACCATCCAATACCCAAATCAGGAATACAACTTTCCACTCCAGTCCTTTAGCTGAATGTATCGTACTGAGAGAAATATATTCATCCTCCTTCGATTCTTCTTCCAAATCCACAACTGATTCAACCGGCGGTTCGATTGCCATATCATTCAGAAATTCATTAACAGATTTATATCTTTCGGCAATTGTTATAAACATCTCGATATCTTTCCATCTCTTCTGCCAGTCATCATATTTATTTTGGAGCAATGGCTTGTAATAATCTGCGATTAAACTCGCCCTTTCTCCTATGTTAATTTTCCCTGTACTTATCTCATTCATAAATTTGAACATGTTATTAATCGAATCTTTTCCTTTGGGAATCCATGTCAAATCAGGTGATTTAGATAAATCCACATTCTTCTCCGTTAGCTGTTCGATTATCCTTGTAGAAGTTCTTGGACCCACTCCTTCAAGTAATAGCAGAGCTCTGTTCCAGCTTACCGCATCCCTCGGGTTCGATAATATTTTAAAGAAGGAGGTCATATCTTTTATGTGCGATGTTTCTACAAACTTCATTCCGCCGAATTTTCTATATGGAATATTTGCTTTGTTTAATTCAATTTCCAAATCGAATGACAAAAATGCCGAACGGAAAAGCACAGACATTTCCTCCAGGGGAATTCCCTGTTCTCTCAATTCCAGGATTTCTTGAACGAGAAATAGCGATTGCTGTCTCTCATTTTCCGATGTAATGATTTTCGGCTTTTCCTCTGCAAATTTTCTTGAAAATAATTCCTTCTGATACTGAAAAGGTGCTGCTTTGATAATCTCATTTGTCAAACTTAGAATAGGTTCGTTACTCCTGTAATTTTCTTCTATTTTATATATTTTACATTCTTTGAACGATTCAGGAAATTCAATAATATTCCTGAATTCTGCTCCGCGGAATGAATATATGCTTTGTGCGTCGTCACCCACTGCCATAACGTTTTCATTTACTCCTGCAAGTAATTTCACTATTTCGTGCTGGAGTTTATTTGTATCCTGGTACTCATCAACCATAACATAAGTGTATCTCCTGTTTATTTCCTTCTTCGCGTCCGGAAACTCATTCAGCAATTTAAATAAATACAAAAGCAGGTCATCGTAATCGAGTACATTATATTTTTTCTTGTATTCAATATAAGCTTTACCAATTTGAATTATGTTATCGAGTTCCTCAAAAAAGTAAGGGAAATCATTCAGTAATACTTCTTCGACATTCAGGCAGCGATTAACAGCCAAATTGAAAATCTTTAATAATGTCTCTTTTTTGGGAAACCTTTTTTTGCTTTTGTCGAATCTCATTTGAGTCCTGATGAGATTAATTGTGTCCTCGCTGTCTCCTTGGTCTAATACATTAAAATTACTCTCCATGCTCAGCAACTTCGCATATTTCCTTAGAATATTCAGCGAGAATGAATGGAATGTTCCTCCCGATACTCTTTCGCATCGCCCATCGAGCAGTGTGGAAGCCCTTCTCAGCATTTCTGTTGATGCTTTTCTTGTGAATGTAAGAAGCAGAATTGAATCCGGCTGAACCCCGTCTTCGACAAGCCGGGCAAGACGGTAAACGAGGGTTCGTGTCTTGCCTGTTCCTGCTCCTGCAATAACGAGTGCAGCACCATTGTTATGCATTACTGCTTCGTATTGTGCAGGGTTCAATTCATTGTTATAGCCAATCTTATAGCCAATTCTCTTTCTTGGCTCTATCTCGGTAACCTTCTTTAGCTGTATTTTTTTCACTTTTATTGGCTATAATAAATAAACAAATAACAAAGTTAACTAATTGCACCGAGAGAATTAAATCTGTTCATAAATTTCCTTTTTACTTTTTTATTATTTAATTTTATTACAATTAGATAATACTTGTATCAAATATTAAGGGTTAAAAATGAAAAAAATTAATTATTTTATTGTTATTTTGCTTGTATTATTATCAGTATCATTATCATATTCCCAACCCTTTAAGGCAAAAGATGGATTAAGTACAGCAAGCAGCAATTCCGGAATCTCAAATCCCGAACTTTTGATGTGTGCAGCAGTTAATGGTTATATTACGGGATTGCCTACTGATTTTAAATTCTATATTAATTATGGTGAGGCAAATGCATGGTTTTACCTTTTCAGGTCTGCCGATAATCATAACGATAAAAAATTAATGATGTGCTATTATTTAATAAATTTATTATCGTTTGAAATACCTTTATCAAGTATGATTGACAGTCTCCCTTATGAACCGGCTGGCAGTCTGAATGACATTGATTGGATGGATAGTGATGTAATGGCAGAAAATCTAAGAAATTCACAGGATTATAAAAATTATTTGAATGCACATACCGATGCCACTATCAGGTTTGTTACACTTAGTTACAATGGTGATTATCCATATTTGCCCATCGGTAATGCGTATTGGATGGCAAGAATTGAAGCTCCAAATGCAAAATCCCTGATTTGTGCCGTAAATGCTGTTGATGGTGATGTGACTTGTTTCGATGAACCATCCGCAGTTGATGAAAAAGTTGATGAAAAAATTGAACTTAAGTTTTATCCCAATCCTTCAAAAGACTATTTATTTGTTACAATTCCCCCAAATATTTCAATAAATGGAAATCTATTAGAATTATTTGATTCGGAAGGGAAATTAGCTTACTGCTTCAATGTTAAACCGGTTGATGGAATAAATTTAATTTCTGTTCCGATACAACTACTTTCAAATGGGCAATATTTTATTAAATTGTCTACTTCAACCGGAATATTATCTGGACAATTTGTAATTGAAAGATAAAAAAGTTAATTGGTTTTTTAATGATTTTATTTATGAATTAATCAAGGGATTTTGTGAAAAAGCTTCTTTTAATATTTTTAGTATTCTATATTATTATATTTTCAAATAATTTTCTTAAAGCAGATAAATGCAAAGATTATCTTGCCTTTGCTTCACCTGAAAGCATAACATCCTTCGGTATTGACACCACCGGGCATTGGTGGGCACTTGCTTCGAACACAAATACGAATTACCGGCTTATTGTTGACGGTAAGGAGATTGGCGTTTTCAGGGAAATAAAATCACTTACTTTTTCTAACGACGGTAACAGGTGGGCTTGTCTCGCAAAGGATAATGTCCGTTGGTTTGTCGTTGCTAATGACACTTTAATCGAATTACCTGCAAGCGATGCCGGAGAATTAGCTTTCAGTCCCGATTCAAAAGCTTTTGTCTATTCCTATTTTGAAGGCGAGAATGAAGTTATTGTACTACCCAACAGGAGATTTAATGTCATTAACCGGATTGGTCATTTCTATCCGGGATTTGGTGGAAATACGATTTCTTTTCTGGGTATCAGGGGCGAAGATACTGTTATCAATATAAATGGAACAGAATCTCAGCCCTTCCAATCTATAATTCCAATGGGTTACTGGCTCGACGGGCAGATGGTTTATGCTGCTAAGAATGGGGGGGTATGGGAAGTCTATAAAAATTTCAGTGCTATATCGGAATCCTACGCTGAAATAACCGAAGCAAAAATTAATGTTTATGGTACTGTCGCAGCAATTCTTGCACGTCAGATGAGCGGGAATTATTTGTGTGCAATTTTTTCCGATGAGTATTACGACCCTCTTGTCAGCAAACCCTACGACTTTGCAAATGCACTTGTGCTTCATCCTTCTTTGCCCTTAGCTGCATTTCGTGCAACTATTTCTACAAATAATTTCATTGCTCTTAGTAATACCGATTATTATGGAGGGCAGACTATGGGCTATCCTTATTTTACTTATGATGGTGCTGAGATGTATTTTTTCGGTTGCGATATTGACTGCTTTGTCAACATCAACGGTAGGAAATATTCCACAAATATGCAGATTGACCTTATGAATTATTACCCGATGAAACCTGACAGTAGAACCATTGCTTATGCTACGGGTACTTCAATGGTTGTCAGAGACCTTGAAAAGAACATGCTCTATTCAGGTATGATGGTTGACCAGGTTTCACAGCCGATTTATAATTGGCGTAGCAAACGATATGAGGCACTGGGCTTGATTAATCAACGTCTGTTTTTATTAACCTGTGAGTGGTAATATTGTTTTTATTAATTACTTTTAAGGAGTATTATTATGCAATCATTGTTATCTTTTATTGTTATTTGTATCCTGTTTTTTCTTGCCGGCTGCTCAGAATCCACAGATTCAGGTAACAATGCAACCGTTAATATTCGTTCCGAAATGGCGCAAGGCACTGTCAGTATTGCCGAATTATCGAACAAAGAAAATTCAATTCTGAAATCCGAAGTTGATTCTCTGAGAATCAGTAGAATTAGAATTTTATTATCGGAAATCAAATTTCATTCGGAAGCCGAGCAAAACGACAGTGTGGACAAACTATTCAAAGCAGGTCCCTTTCTTTTTATAGGTGATTCGACCGGAACCTATTTCGAATTGGCTAACGGGCAAATACCTGCAGGTATTTACGAAAAAATCAAGTTTGAAATTCACCGTTTCAATTCCGGCGATTTGGTTCAATACCAAAATGATGCTGTTTTTAAAGACTTTGCAACTTCTGAAAGATTTTCAGTTATTATCGAAGGTATTAGTTACAAGAGTGGAATTGCCGCTGCATTCACATATAAAGGAACACCAACGGCAAATCTCTCGCTGAAGTTTGAACCATCATTAAATTTACAGGCAAATATTACTACAAATGTTTATTTGCAGGTTTCTCCGGTGGATTTACTCAAAAGCGGAAATTCCGTGCTTGACCCGAGTGATTCAACTAATGCAAATGACATTGATAATCTAATTAAAGCAGCTATTAAAGCAGTTAAAAAATAATCTTATTTGAAATTATGAGTAATCAATCTAATCAATTGAAAAATTCACTCATTGCCTGGATTATCATTATGGTAATCGGAACTGTAATGTTTATTCTGTCTATGGCATTAGATGTTCAACCTGTCGAAACGAGTATTGCATTGTTTGTAATAGGTGTAACACTTGCCGGTTTAAGTTTAGGTATGACAATTAATTATTCCGTAAAGATTATAAAGCAAAACCTGAATAAACCTAAATCTTTACCTATTGTTGAATGGACTTTCACAAGGGAGGAATGGAATCAATATTGTAAACAGAATTTAAAATATAAAATCAGGCAATATTTAAAATTATTTTATTTTATCCTTGTAGTCATTATAATAATTAATGTTATTTTATTTTTAACAATTCCTGATTCAGTGAGTAAAAGATATTTAGCATTGTCCGATTTAATCCCGTGTTTATTAATTTTATTATTTATACCGCTGCTCGAATTTTTAAATTTAAAGTTTAGCAAAGCAGATGTTAAGATTTTCGATTCATCCGTTATTGTAGGTGGTATTCATTATAACTGGAATGTTGCGAACGGGAAATTGATTGAAGTAAAAATGTTAAATGAAAATCCTCCTTTAATTTTCATTAAGTATTCAATTCCTAAACAAAGAACAAGTTTTATTAATTTGAATTTTAAAGTGTTATCTGTAATTGTCCCGGTCAATGTTTACGAATTGAACAAAAGTCAGGAAATTGTTGAAATGTTTCAAAAAAGAATCAATGAAAAAAAAATGCCCTGATTTGTTATTTCAGGGCATTTATTTTTAACAATGTTATTTATTCAAAATCAATTTATTTAATATTAATTCATTACCCGTTCTAATATTGCAAATATACATTCCCGGTGGTAGAATACTACCATCAAAAACAAATTCATAGCTTCCTGCAATTTTCTTATCTGTGTAATTGATTATTTCGAATCCGCGCAAATCGGTAATTCTAATATTCACCTCTCCCGGAATTTCCAAATCATAAGAAATTATTGTCGATATATTAAATGGATTGGGTATTACCTTGCTTGATGTAATATTATTTGTATAATCATGAACTGAAGTCAAGTCATTATTATAAGTTAGCCACTGATTGTTTGACCAGTTCACCCCAACCCATGTTAATCTCTTGAATTCTGATAAATACCCATTCTGGCTATATTGATATGATGCTTTAGCCCTGTTTACCCAGGAACTTGTACTGTCATTCCAGTCCTCATTCAAATATTCACTTACTTTGTTATCGGTATTATAGGTATTTGTTATTCGGGAATTTAAGCTCCAACTGCTGTCCCTCCAATTATAATTTAATGTTCTCTCGAGCCGATTATTTTCATCGTATTGAAATTCTGTTTTTCTTTGGGGTGACCATTCACCGTTTCTTTCCCTTTCATTAGATGTTTCGATTAACCTACCGTTTTCATCGAATTTTCTTATGTCTTTCCTGGTGTCAACCCAAATGCTGTCTTCCCAGTTTTGACCCAGGGTTTCTGCTGTCCTTGTTGTTGAATCATAACTCGATACATTTCTGGACTGATTAACCCAACCGATTGTGTCCCATGTTTGGATAGTGAATATTGTCAAAGTTGTCATGTTTTGATATTCAAGTACGTTCCGGCTGTAATTAATCCATGCATTGTCCTGCCAGCTTAATGTAAGTATTTCTGTCATGCGATTACTGTCATTGTAGCTGTATGATATTTTTTGAAAATTTTTCCAGTCGGGAAACAATGACTGCTGCTTAAGGTCTTCAATCAGCAATAGGTTTTGATTATAGGTAAACGAATCTCTTTCAGCAGCTTTCCAATTTCCAAACTGGCTTTCCATTGATATTATACTTCTGACACTGTCGTAATCATAATAAGAATAAACATATCTAATATCATCTTTTAAGGTATCTATATTCCATTGTTGCCTTGTAAATTCGGTAGGTCTAAGTTTCTCATCATAACCGAAAATTCTTTTTATCGATAATGTCCAGTTATTTCCCTGTCCCATATAATAATGAGATGAATTGTATTTACCGATTAGATTGATTAGATTCTCCATTCTTTCTATCGTTAAATCGGTTTCCTGTGCATTTGTGATAATTGCACAATATGTAATCATTGAAAATATGATTAGGTATCTAAAAACTTTTTTCATAACAATCTCCCAATGTTTATAATTCCTGTTTTACGTTATTTGTTTTAAAATGTTACAATCAATTTACATAGTTATAATGAATTATAAAATCCTTCTAATTTCTTTATAATTTCAGGATTATTATAATTTTCTCTGGCAAATTTCTTTGCATTCTCTGAAATATTATTCAATAAGTCCTTACTATTTAAATATTTGCTGAGTGTCTCAAGCAATTCGGATTTTGTATCGGCAATTAATATGTTTTCCTCATGTTTTGCCTCTATTCCTTCGACACCAACGCTTGTCGTAATTATAACTTTTCCAAGTGCCATTGCCTCTATAATCTTTACTCTCGTTCCACTTCCATATTTTAAGGGAACGACCATTATTTCTTTTGAATTTATAAATTTATATGAATCTTCTACTTCACCGATTACAGTTACATTCGGATAACTGAATTTTTTTTTGAATTTTTCAGAATATCTACCTGCTATATATAATTTTAATTCCGGAAATTTGCTATTAATAGTTTCCCATGCATCGTTCAAAAACCATGTCAATCCGTCAACATTCGGCATCCAGTCAAGCGTTCCGATAAAAAACAAACTATTTGGTTCCGGCATTGGTAATTCATTTTCCGGTAATTCTATATTAATCCCTATCGGTATGGTTTCTAATGGAACCTCACAACCCATTTCTATGAAGTATTGTTTATCAACTTTTGAGATAGCAGCTATTCCGTCGAATTTATTTATTATGTTTTCTTCATAATTCCTTAATCTCCTTGTCAATACGCCAAGATACCATTTTCTTAAAGGATTTTTTTCTGTTTTATACCTTCGGTTCCATATCGTGTTCTCAACATTGTGTGCCCTCAATATCGCTTTTGCCTTTGTATGTTTTCTGACTGTTTCTAAGTATGGTGTTGTGAATAATGATTCAAACTGGACAATATCATATTCATCTTCTTCGAGCAAATCTATCAGCTTTTGTTTAAAATCTTTAGATATAAATCTTACGATATTATATGATTTATTAGTAAATAGATTTAAGAAAGCAGGTATTGGTTTAACAAACGTATCCATGTCAACAAATACCGGCTTGTACTTTTCATCGTATTCTTTTGTTATATCTTTTGATTTTATATGATGCTGCAAAGTATTGAATGATATAATTCTGACTTCATTTCCTATATCAGTCATTCCTGTAGATATTGCATTTACTGCAATACTATAACCGTCTTTTGCAGGAAAAGTTACTTTTGAACATAACTGAAGTATTTTCATATCTGAATTTTTATGTTTCCTTATTCTATTTAATTATAATACTACAAAATCGAAAAATAAGGAAAATATTACTTTTTAGTTCATCCTTTTATTTTTTTTTGTATTTTATTTAATATTATTTTCCTTTTTATTAAAAGTAATTTTTTAATCAAATAATTTTGAATTTGTTTTTTATCAAAATAAATTAGTGTGTTCGTTAATGATAAAGTTAATAGTATTTTTTACTTTATGTTTATTGTTTTCCTCCTGTACGCTGTTTCAGACATTAAAATCTAAGAAATTAAATCCGGATTGTCCGACCAATATAGAAGGTTGTGTCCATTATAAATTAAAACCGAATAATAAGGACACATGTATGTTTCTGAATCTTACATTAAAGGATAAACTTGTGAAAGGTAAGTTCATAGAAAAGACAAGTGAAGGTATTATTTTTATGCCAAAAAGACCGGGTGAGTATTATTCACATAATAATTTATATGAATTCGATGATGTTCAATATGTACTTGGCGCAAATGGTAATCTCATTTATGGGAAATTTCCCGATTACATCAAATTAGAACCCAAAATAAATTTCTGGTTGCGTAAAATAATTGATACATTTCCGGAACCAAAAGCAATTAAATTCACTGTCATTGCTAATGAACCATTTTGTTTTTGTATTGATAAAGGTAAATACATACTAACAGAATTAATTATTGAATTAATTTCTCAAAAATTGGTCGACAAAGTTACATATACTTTTGATGTTAATGACAGTTCGGATAATTATTTGGGCGATATTTATTTAGACAGTCTGACGGAAGGCGATAATGTTAAGTTTCTAAAATTTGGGAATTTTCAACCAATTAGTTCAGGTAAAGGTAGTCGAAGGAACAGAGAATTTATTATTCCACCTGGATTAACATTTCAGCCGTGGCTCGATGATTCAACTCATATAGGGTATCATTCGATTTTTATTAAGGACGAATTCAAAGAATCACCCGGAAGAAAGAAAAATTTAATCAAAACCGGAGAATAATTTTTTTCTGTTAATTTAATTATTTTTCACTTCAAATACTTTAAATGATATTCCGTTATAAACTTCTTTTAAAATATTCAATCTGTTTTTGAAAGTATCATTTTACAATATTGGATGCAAAGTTAATTTTGCCGAGATGTCCGAGCTTCAGGAGCAATTCGAAAAACTGGGACATACCATTACCCCTTTCGGTGAAATCACAGATGCTGTGCTTATAAATACATGCACAGTTACGCGTGAAGCAGATGCCGATTGCCGTAAAATTATAAGAAGAGCCCAAAAAATTTCACCTGATGCTTTCATTGGCGTAATGGGATGCTATGCACAGCTTCGCAGCGATGAAATTTCCTCTATTGATGGTGTTGATGCTATTTTCGGTAACGAAGAAAAATATTACATACCCGAACTTATCGGCAACTTCAAAAAAAGAAATCAGCTTGGAATTTATGTCGGCAAACTCGAACATATCGAATTTCACGGGGCAAGTTCTTCGGATAATCATAATCACACAAGAATGGTGCTTAAGATTCAGGACGGCTGCGATTATGTCTGTACTTACTGTACAATACCTGCTGCTCGTGGAGGAAGCCGAAGCATGAAATTCGATGATTTGAGAAATAAACTACTTGCTCTTAATCAAACTGATTTTTACGAAGTTGTTCTATCAGGAGTGAATCTCGGTGAATACAAAGCCCCAACAGGTGAGAATTTCACCGATGTAATAAAACTAATAGATTCCCTCGATTTAAAGTTGAGATTCAGGATTTCTTCTATAGAACCAAACCTTGTAAAACCCGAATTACTGGATGTTGTTTCCCGGTCGAAAAAAATGTGTCCCCATTTCCATATCCCTCTCCAAAGCGGTTCACCCGAAATATTAAGATTAATGAAGCGCAGATACAAACTCGAAATCTTTACCAATCTTGTTCAAAATATAAAATCAAATATTCCCGATTGCTGTATTGGTGTCGATATAATAACCGGTTTCCCCGGAGAGACAGATTCGCATTTTCAGGAAACATACAATTTACTAAACGAATTACCTGTATCTTATCTACATGTCTTTACATATTCAAAAAGAGACGGTACAGCCGCATCAGAATATCCAAATGAAGTACCATATCCGGTGAAAATTGAACGCACTCATAAATTGAGAGCATTATCAGATATTAAAAAAAATGAATTTTACACATCTCAAATCAGTAAAATAAAAACTGTAATCCCGGAGAGATATGATGAATCAACCGGACTGTGGCAAGGGATGACAGAGAATTATGTTAAAGCATTTTTCCAAAATCACAATCAAAATTCATTGGTTAAAGTTAAATTGTTAAGACAAGAATTGAATTCTGTAATTGCTGAAGTCGTTTAATTTTTTAACAATTTATTAATATTCTCTCATGTTAATCCTGCTTCTTTTATGATGTTTCTTAAAGTTCCTTTTGCTATTTCTTTATGGTTAGGAACTGTTAATCTTCTAAATGGAAAATATTTTGTCTTAAAATGATATGACTACCTGATTTATGGTCAAACTCATAGCCAATTACTAAAAGAATTTTGCATAATTCCTTACCTGATAGAACAGGTAATTTACTCATAAAGCAACCTCGAGGATTTATTCGCTTATGGGAGGAGGAATTGGTTCATTGTGCTTTTTTTGGCTGAAAATATAACCGTCAATAGCATCTTTTATATTATTTAAAGCATCATTCCGTGTATTACCCTGTGAGATACAACCAGGTAGGTTTGGACATTGAGCAACAAATATTCCATCCTCATCCTGTTCAATTATTACTCTGAATTTCATAATTTACCTTTATAATTTCCTTACTTTAATGAGATGATTAATTTATGATTCCATTTTCAAATAATAATGCCTTTCCGGCTCTGCTTTTGTAAACTCATCAATCATTTTTAAAATTTGTTCTTCCCCAATCTCATTCATAAAATTTATTGCTGAAAACATCCTCTCCTGCATTGTCCCTTCCGGGAAAAAATAATTCGATATCTGCCTGAATTTATCATATATCAACTGGTTCACTCTTTTTTGTGCTGAATTCACTTTTTTCTCTAACCATAATAAATTTTCTAAGCTCTTGTGACAGGCAGAAGCACCGGTCCTTATCAAGGTAGCATCTATTTTTGATAGTACATTCTGAATCTCTTCATAATTGTCATTGATTTGTTTCCTTGCCTTCTCAAAAACCTTTTCCACCTCTTTATCGAATAAAATATCGTTAAGTTCTTTTTCGATTTCATCGAATTGCTTAGTAAAATAAATTGGCTCAATCTTCTGTTTTTCGAGAAAACTCTGAATTTGTGTATTGATAAATGTGCTTGAATGTCTTGGTAAAAAAGCAGGCATTGAGACATTAAAGTAATCATATAATTCTTTTATCTGTGTCGAATATCCTATTTCACTCGGTCCTCCTATATACACAGCAGTTGGTAAAATATAATCCTGGAAAACCGGACGCATCAATACTGCCGGTGAAAATAATTCCGGCTCTTTCTCCGCTTTCTGTTTCAATTCATCTAAACTGATTAATCGCGAATCATATTCAAAAGTCAAATTATCATATTTGGTTTTAATTATTTTATATCGCTTTTCATTCTCATGGATGAATACATTGACCTCATAAGCTTTTGCCTGTATATGATAACCGCTTTTCTCGATTTTTTGATTTGCATCGTTTATTATTTGTTTCGTTTTGCCGATATTCTCCAATTCTTTCAATATCAATTCCCTGAAAAGTCTGCTCTGCCTTGCCTCCGATGCCTTGATATATAGTAAACCTTTGTCAGCAAACCAGGAATTCAGAAGCGAAATAAATGCATCGTTCCATTTTATTTCCGGCTTATAAATCGTGTTCAATTTATTTATCAATGATTCCTTAAACTGTGATTCGGCAAGTGATTCAATTGCATTACTAATTGCTTTAAATATTGAATCGTCGAATTTTCTTTCTGAGACACAAGTCCTGTCCTCTTTTGATAAGCCCTCCATACATGATAAGTGTTTTAATTCATATTCGGCATTGTAAATCGTTGCTTGTGATGCTTCCAGATTATCATGGTCATTGTCTTCAATCCAAAATACAGGAATGAAATTCAAATCTTGATATTTATTACTTAGCTTATTTGCAAGATTAATAGCTGTGAAAATCTTTATTATCGTGTATAATGGACCACCCAGAAACCCAACCTGTTGGCCTGTTACCACCGTCAATGTGTCTGGCTGACCAAGCTTCTCAAGATTTTCCTTCTGCTTATTATTCAGCTCAATATTATTAGTTGACTTTTCAATGATGGATTTAATCGAATTTCTATTCTTGTAATTATCCGATATGGATTTCAAATAAATTGAATTGTCATTTAATAATTTATTTGACGGGAATCTTTCATCGAAAAATGGATTATGATTGATGTAATCACAAAATAGCTTGGAAAAGCCCGGCAGTTTATCAAATTCGTAAGCTCGCAAATTATTTACTCATTTTTGTGATAAATAAATAACAAAAATAAAAAAAAAGGCGGATAAAAATTTATCCGCCTTTAACTTATTAAATTAATTTAATTATCTTACCACATTAAGCATCTTAGATATTAATTGTGAACCTGCCTGTAGTTTGTAAATGTATGTACCCGATGGCAAAGTGCTTGTATTCAAAGTTGCTGTATATGTTCCGGGATTCAATGTTTTATTGATTAATTCTATTACTAATTCACCAGATAAATTATAAACACTTAAATTAACAAATTCAGGATTAAATGTAGAAAATCTTATATCAGTGTTATCCTCCGCGGGATTAGGTGAATTTTGTTCCAAATTAAATTGTGAAGGAACATTTGAATCTTCGGTTACATTATCCGGTGCATCATAAATCCCAAAAAATGTAAAGTCGTAATCTTGCATCAAAGGCATATTTGTCAAACTTGGCCATTTTTTTGTATTTTCAGTTCCGGGGCCCCAAAGTGGCGGGTAATAACCATAGCGGTATGGTAACCATACTGAATCATCTGTCTTTCCGGTTTTTCTTGAAATAACATATCCATAAGTATAATATTTTGATGAAATTCCCCATTCCAAATGCGCAGGAAAAACTATGGAATCTTTACTAACATTAACCTCCGGATTAAAAATTAATATACCCAATGCTTTGCCTTGTTCTACATGAAGTGGTGGAATAAAGTATAATTGTAAAAATCTGTATCTATTATCATCAACCCAACGATTATTTATTGAATCAACGGATATAGTTACTACCTGTTGTTGGGGAAGTAATTGAGTATAAGATTTGTCATCGTTTATATCAAACAACATTCCACCTCTATTTTCCACTTGCCTTAAAGCATTTGTATCATTTAAATTAATTTTATCATAAGTAATAGGCATTACGTATAGTTCTTTTGTAAATGGTTTCCAATCCTTAGGCACAAAGAAATCTAAAAATATTGTATCAATATCAAAAGTACCTGGTAATGGTGGAATAAATTGTGCGATTCCATGTATTACACCTGGTTCATTAGGATCAGGATTTATTGTTAATGGAAAGTATGATAATGCAGCTAAAGTTCTTGGTTTGTTTGGATTATTCGGGTCATACGCAGGATATCCGTAACTCGAATCATCATCTTGTCTGAATCCGCCTGTTCTAACCATATTAACCAGTGTCCTTTCAGGAGTCAATACTAAAAATTCAGGCAAAGAATAATCAATATCTCCGGTCATACTTTTTTCAATTGGTGCTTTGGATACACTTAATGAATGTATGTCTTTTAAGTTTAAATTCTCATTAGAAACAATTTGCTTATGTATTGTATTAAAATATACCCTCTTCTGAGAATACAAACCGCTCGTTGCAAATAAGATTATTGCTAATAATGCGTAAATTAATTTCTTCATATTTTTACTCCAATAATTGTAAATAACTAATTAATTGTATTTTTACTTTCTTATTTTATGTATATAGACTATTTAATTCAATAAAAGTTACAAATTAACATTAAATTTATTTTAACTAAGAAAACAAAATTAACAAAAAAATTATTATTTTTAATAATAACAATGATTTGTGTACAGATTCGTTGAATTGGTTTTATTTTTATATTTTATTTGGATTTACGATGAGTATTGAAGTTACGGAAGATATTGTAAAACAAGAATTAAGTGGTATTGCCGACCCTGATTTGGGTCATACTTTGTATGATTTGGATGCTATCAAACAGGTAAGAATTGATGGTAAGTTAATTGAAGTATTTCTCGAACTTGTGCAGCCGATTCAATGGTCTGTCCAAAAAATTAATGATGCTTGTGTTAATGTAATTAACAGTATTGCTCCCGGTTTTGACAGTGAAATATCTTTTTCTGAAAAACCTGCAAATAATTCTGACAGGCAAATTTTAAAGAATGTTAAAAATATCATCGCTGTTGCCTCAGGTAAAGGCGGGGTAGGGAAATCGGCAGTTACTTCAAATCTCGCTGCTGCATTATCTCTAATGGGTGTAAAAGTCGGCGTTCTCGATGGGGATGTATATGGTCCCAGCCAGCCGACTATGTTCGGCATCGAGAAGCAGCCATTCAATGCAGTTGAGCAACCTGACGGAAAAGTCATAGCTTACCCGAATGAAAAATACGATATTAAAGTTGCTTCTATGGGATTCATACTTGACAGGGATGAAGCAGCTATCGTTCGTGGTCCTATGCTTGCAAGCTATTTCTCGATGCTTTTCGAACAAATCGAATGGGGACCTCTCGATTTCCTTTTATTCGACCTGCCTCCGGGTACCGGCGATATCCAATTGACTTTGACACAAAAAATCCCTTTGACCGGTGCGGTAATTGTTACAACTCCACAGGAAATTTCACTCGCAGATGTAAGACGCAGTATAGCCATGTTCAAAAGGGTGAACGTTGACATTCTGGGTATCATCGAGAATATGAGCTACTTCACTCCTCCCGATATGCCTGATAAAAAGTATCACATTTTCGGTCAGGGCGGCGGTAAAAACGTTGCTAAAGAAAACGATATAAAATTTCTCGGCGAAGTGCCTTTGGACATTCTTATGAGAGAAGGCAACGACAGTGGTAAGCCGATTGTTTTCGAAAACAATGCCCAGTCAACTGTTTTCAGAAACATCACGACAAAACTCGTTTCAGAAATTCGCCTGCTTAATTATTCAAAAATGGAATCTGTCGATACACAAATTTCTATATAATTTTTATGCTTGACATTGAACAAAAGGTTAACGAACATCTTCAGACATTGCGTCCCTTCTTAAATGAGGATGAAGGTGATATAGAATATGTCAGGTTTGAAGATGATACATCTGTTCTTGAACTTAGATTTCTCGGTAATTGCAAAACCTGTCCCCTTAATATAATGACTCTCAGAGCCGGCATCGAACGTTACCTGTTAGCGAGAATTCCCGAAATCAGAAGAGTGGAAGCAGTCAGCTGATTTTGTTAAGAAGCAAATTTATATTAATTTTGTAATTCTATCCCGGGCAGATAGTTCAGCTGGTATAGAACGCCTGCCTTACAAGCAGGAGGTCGGGGGTTCGACTCCCTCTCTGCCCACAGAAGCAGAAGTGGCGGAACTGGCAGACGCGCTGGACTCAAAATCCAGTGGGCTTCAAAACCCGTGTGGGTTCGACTCCCACCTTCTGTACAACACATATTTAAGTATTTATTAGTAATTTCAATAACTAATGAATACTTTTTTTTTACGGTTTTGACAGATTTTTTGACAAATTTCAAGAAGCCTGTATAGGTATATGTTTTCGGACATTGATATTTATACTGTTTCAAAAATTATGGGACATTTATCAGTAGCTATAACAGAAATATATGCGAACTTGATAAATAAGAAAAGGGACGAGGTTGCTGATATAATAAACCTTGAAATCACTGAGCATGATATTGAAAGAAAGAAAGAATTGGGAAAAATCCTAAAAACAAATGTTCAAAAATGAATATCCAATCTTATAATTTACTGATAACACATAATGTAGCATAACCTGATGTATCTATTCAACAAAGTAATCATACTTACAAGAACCTTGTACTTTTTTTTAATGATATTATTTACTATTGAAAAAATTGCTTGCAATACTTAGCAAAGTTCGTTATATTTGCATAGTATATTTAGCAATTTTGTGAAAGATTTTATGATTAATTATGGGGAATATTTAAAAGCTCTAAGACAATCAAAGGGATTAACTTTGAGAGAAGTTGAAAAAGAAACTAATGTTTCAAATGCATATTTAAGCCAACTTGAATCGAACAAAATTAAGCAACCATCTCCGACGACTTTATATAAATTAGCTGGGTTATATGGAATCAAATATGAGAAACTTATGGAAAAGGTCGGTTACCCTGTACCTAAATACAACAATAACTTAAAAATTAAGGAAGAAGTATATGGACTATCAAAAAGTCTTGGAGATATTTCTTATGATGAAGAAATAGAATTATTAGATTATCTAAAATTTATCAGGAATAGAAAAAAATGACTTGGTCAATCTCTTCATATAGAGAGTTTCTAAAGTGCCAAAGAAAATGGTTCTTTAATAATAAGGTTGGAAGTAGAAGTTTAAAAGATACTTTCAGAAGAGAAGTACATTTATTATCTGAGTTGGAAAGTATTGATGGTTGGAGGGGGAAAATAGTAGATTATACAATAAGTGAGTTTATTGTTCCTAAATTACAAAAAAAGCAATCTATTAATTCATCAGAAGTAATTGAATATGCAAATAAATTATCAAAAGCAAGATTTGAATTCGCTAAAGCACAACGATATAAAGAGAAAGATTTAAAAAAAACAGAGCATGACTATGATTATTCTGCTTTATTTTATTTTGAATATTTAGAAAGTACTGAGGAATTTCAATCTAAAAAGATTAAAGCATGGAATGAAATTAAAATTGCATTGAATAATTTCCTGAATAATGAAGAAATTCTCAATTATTTAAGAACTGCTTTTTATCTTGTCAAACAGAGGACTTTGCAATTTAAAATTCATGATTTTAATATTAAAGGCGTGCCTGATTTAATAGCTTTTTTCAAAAATGGACCACCTCATATTTTTGATTGGAAGGTACATTACTTCGGAACAAAAAATTATAATGAACAATTGTTAATATATGCTTCCGCTTTGTTTAATTGCAATCCTCACAAGGATTTCCCAAATGACATAACTAAATATTCAATATACGATATTAAACTATCTGAATATCAATTATTAAAAAATACAATTCGCTCATATAGTATAAATGATGAGTGTATTGAAGATATTAATTATTATTTAGCTGAAGGTATTGAAAAGATGAAGCTTAATAACTGCGAAAAAAAATATGAAGAATTAAATATTGAACATTTTGAAAAAACACAAAATTTGGATAATTGTGTATTATGCTCTTTTAAAAGAATTTGCAAGGAGAACTAAATCATGAAATACATAACAAACATATTTCCAATTGTAAATCTGGATCAGATTTCATCTCAATATCGAGTAATAGACATTAAAGGTTTAAAAAAGGATAAAGATTATCAGTCTAATAAACAATTCTTAATCAGAAAATTTAGTAGTTTATTTAAACACCCAGTTCTAATAGTTGAAATTAATGATGCGCCTAAACTAATAATCAAAAATGATGATGAAATATTAAAAAAGATAGAAATCGAATATGACTTTGGGCGGATTTACATTCTCTTGGATCCTACTCAAGAAATTTTTAATATTGATTTTGTTAATCCAAATATTATTACAAAAGAAATTTGTATCAGGTTTCTTCAATTTGACTTGAATAAAGAATTAAGTTTAAAATCTGTGTTATGGCAACCTAATACAGGTGAACCATTTTTTCAGAAAACTCCTGATATTTTTGATTCCATTGCTGTTTATAAAGGATTTAGTTTTAGAGTAGTAGAATTACCCCAAAGTGGATTCGGTGTAACAATAGATGCAACAAGAAAATTTACTTCAGCATTTCCTTTGCCATACCATCTTGATAAAGAAACGTTTAATAATATGTACAAAAAGAAATCTTTAATTTATCATTATAAAGATTGGTACGAAATTCGGGCAGAGGAATTAGATGATTTAAATGTTACGGAACATAAAATTGATGGTGTTTCTTTAATCGATTATATCAGAAATGTAATTCCTAAACCCCATTCACCACAATTAGCTAATTTACCTCCTAATGGGTCAGTAATAAATTATTATACAAGTACTGCTAATTCAAAAGCAGTTGCTTCTGGACTATGTTATGAAGTTTTTGATTTTCAGGATACAAATAATAGTAATATTAATCGAATGTCAATAATACCGGCAAATGAAAGATTCAAAGAAATATTGAATAATAAAAGGAGATATTTTGACAATATAAAATATGGAAATTCAATATTGATATTTTCAGAAAGAACATTTGAAATCCAAAAAAAAATCTTTTCGTTTCCTGATTTCGAATTAGGTAATAATTATATCCTTTCTTCAAATAAATTTAATCATGATGAAGAAAATATTCCTTGTAAAATTGCAAAAGAAAGATTAGACAAATTGTTAGACCCAAAAATTGGATTTTACATTAATTCTCCATTACCAAACCAATTCTTTGTTTTACCAAGATCTATCCATGATACAAAAGGAATTTACTTTTTAGAAAAAATAAAGTTAACTGTTGAGAAAATGTACCCACATGACTGTTATCAGCCCGAAATTATCACTTATGAGGATAAGTTTCCTAAAGGAACAGATTACCTTACAATTGGTAAAAAGATAATAGATTCAATTAAGGAAAATCAACAAATACCATTTCCAAGTTCTGGTGTTGTAATGATACCTCGTCAAATTAAGAATAAAAAAAGGGGACATGATATGTTAGCAGCAATGATAATTCGAGAATTATCAAACCTAAGAATAAATTGCTCGATAATTCATGATGATACAATCAATGATTGTTTCAACTATTGTAGAAATACTGAGGGTAAAATACAATACAAATTAAAGCCAGAAAAAAAGGGAAAATTTAATGGCTATCTTAGAGGTGTAGCAATAAATAAAATTTTACTAAATTGTAATAAATGGCCTTTTATTTTAAATGAACCCTTAATTTCTGATCTTACAATCGGAATTGATGTTAAACATCATACAGCTGGATTTATAATAATTGATAAATATGGTAAAAATATCAGAACAGTACTTGATGCTTCTCAAAATAAAGAGAAGCTTTCTAATGACCAAATACAAGCACAACTATATAAAATCGTTAGAGAAGAAATTAAGTATAATGATTCTTTAAAAAACCTCGTAATTCATCGAGATGGTAGATTATTCGATACTGAATTAGATGGACTTTTAAAAGGTTTTCAGCGGCTCAAGGATGAAAGTATATTAAGTCCAGAAGCAAATTTAAATATTGTTGAAATTCAAAAAACATCATTTTATTCAGTAAGATTATTTGGGATGAAATGGCATGAAGGGACTAATAAAAATATAGTAGAAAATCCACCAATTGGTTTACACTTTTTTCTAAATAATCAAGATGCTTTTTTATGCTCAACTGGTAAAGAATTCCCTCATAGTGGGACTACAAATCCATTGTATGTGAGATTCCGTTATGGAGAAATGAATAAAGATGACGTATTAAATGACTTTTTCAAGTTAACAACTTTGGCCTTTACCAAGCCAGATGATTGTTCGAGATTACCACTGACAATTAAGATAAATGATATTAAGCTAAGTGATGGAGCAAGTGAATACAATGAGGATTCATTCCATAATTTAGAAATTTTGTTAAACAATAATAAAATTATATTATCATGAGTAGTATAGGATTAAACACAAATATTTATCATTCAACAAGAACTTATCTTGATTTATTGAATAATTTTTTAATTGATCTAAATTATTCAAAAGAATTAGGCCAGGCTTATTCAAATGATGCAGTAATTGATTTCTTTAGAAAATTAACTGTAGATTCAAATATTGAACCTGAATTACAAATGATACGATCATTTTTTAATAGATTTTACAAAGAAAAAAGGAAGGACTTCAAAGAATCATTAAATACTATCATTTTGAATGTCGGAAAATCTGAAATTAATGAGGATATACTTAAAGAAATCATTGAACTTATTGATGTTTTGAAATTTCAATGTGCCATATCTTTTGCAAGAATGAAAGGGACTGATAGAATATGAATGATTACTTGAATGGCTCAATATTAGAAATGTTGGAAAGAGTAAAGGTTCTTAAATCAAAGATCCCGATTCCTATAATACCAACAAGTTTTCATCAATTAGCGACAAAAGCGATGAGTGCATTAGAATCAATTTTTAATGGATTAGTTCTTCTGAGAGATGACACAAGGTATCAAATTAAATCTAATCTTCCTTTTAAGATGATTGAATTTCAGAAAATTGTAAATCATCTTGACTATCTTGAAAATTATATAATTTCTGCTCTAAACCGTTATTCAGAAGATGATGGAATTATTACAAATTTAGTTCAGAAAATATGTAAAGAAATTAATTATCCTTTATTACCTCCTGTTGGATCGAGTCTGTCTCAAAGTTATTATTGTATAGATCCAATTTTGAATCACTTACGAGTCCCATTACTTGAATCAGAATTTTTATTACATTTACCAGATATATATCATGAATTAGCTCATCCTCTTATTACAACAAAAAATCATCCAAATGTAATACAATTTCAGGAGAAACTTGGTCAGTTTAACCTAATCATCAGACATCATTATGAAGATGAAATTATTAATTTAAAAAGAAATAATGGCGAAGACCAGATAAAATATATTGAGATAATTTTAGACTCATGGATTCAGGGATGGTCAATTGAATTGTTTTGTGACTTATTTGGTACTTATACTCTTGGAACTGCTTATGCTTGGGCACATCTTCATTTAAGCGTGAAACGAGGAAGTAATCCATATGAAAAACCAGAAGATTCAATGAGTTCTCACCCATCTGATGATGCTCGAATGAAAACGATTTTATATGGCTTAAGTCTAATTGGATTAGATAAAGAAAATAAAATAATAGATAATTATTGGGGAAAATATCTACTATTAAATGGTGCTTCAGTTGATTGGTGTTATAAAGTTGCATATCCTAAAACAATATTGGAACATTGTGCAGTAAATGCATTGGAGGCTACTAAAGTAATTAATTGTAAAATTGTAAATCAAGGTAATAATAAAGATGTTTGTAATTTGTTAAATACAGCTTGGATGAAATTTATTGATAATCCTCAAAATTATTTAGTATGGGAAAAAGAGCAACGGGAAAAACTGAAATTTAATTGAATGAATTGGTTGTAGTATTAAAACCCTGACTTATCTTTTTTTTTTAGAATTTGAACTAAAATAATTGAAGGTAGTATAAAATTAATACTGTCTTTAATGAATATTATCAAAATTATCATCATGAAAAAAGAAGAATTTAAAATAATAGTTGAAGAAAAAATCGGTAACAATTATTTATCAGAAAGTGGAGCAGTATTATATAGTTCTCTTAAAACAACAGAATATAATTCTGGACCAACGGGGCGCTTATATTTTATGGGTACTAATCCAGGTGGTAATCCTCAATCTATGAAAGATAGTACTATTAATAAACATCTTGAAGAATTAAATGATAATTTTAATGAATACATAAATGGGATATGGAATAGAGAAAAAGGGCAGAGTCCATTACAATTGCATATAAAAGAACTATTCGATGTTTTACACCTTGATTTGGAAAATACTTTTTCAACTAATTTAATCTTTAAAAGAAGTTCTACTATAAGAATGTTAAATGATAAAGAATTCAAAGATTGGGCTGATATGTGCTGGGACTTTCACTTAAATTTTTTTATAGAGTTAGATACAAAGATTATTATTACAAACGGTATTGGGATTAAATCAACTTTTATGTATATTAAAAATAAACAGATGGTAACTAATTTAGATTACTTAAATAGCGGATATAGTAATTGGAGAATTGGTAAATTTGATGTTACAATTCAAAATAAGAATATGAGGGTAATAGGACTTCCGCATTTAAGCTACTATTCAATAAAGAATAAGATAGAACAACAAAATTGGATTTCAGTAAATATTGGGAATTTCTTAAATAAGATTATTTAATAAAATTAAAATTCTACTTGTATGTAATGAATATGCGTAGTTAGAGGTTATATTTAGTTATTCCTCTAACGTCATATATTATATTTGATAAATTTGATAATAATTCTTGATTCTGTTCTACTAAAACTATTGTTTTGTTTTCCTCACGAAGGATTTTTAAAATACTTATAAAATCTTGGATTTTTTTATTGTCTAAGCCATCACTAGGTTCATCTAAAATAAAAATTAGAGGATCATAGATAATAAGACAACTTAATGCTAAAATTAATGATTGACCACCGCTCAAAACACTTGCTGAGTGATTTAAATATTCTTTAAGATTTGAAAAGAAATTTGAAGATAATACAAATTTAAATTTTTCATTTTTGTATTTTGATTCAGAATAATGCAACGACAAATTTAAATTATCTATAGTAGTTAAATTAGTAAATATGCGATTTCTCTGAGGTAAATAGCCCACAAAACCAGAAAATCCAATTTTATAACAATCCCAATCGATAATATTTACATTGTTCATTAAAACAGTTCCACTTTTATAAGGCGTTAATCCTAGTATTCCTTTAACCAAAGTAGATTTACCACTTCCATTTTTACCTTTTATTCCAGCAATAGTGCCTTGTTGTACATCCATACTTACCCCACCAATAATTGGAGTATTTTTAAAATAACCTGCCGAAAAATCTTTAATTTTTATCATTTCCATTTTTTTTGTTCTCAATCATGATTTTTTTATCGTTAAAAGTCCATATTTCATCAGCTAATTCTTCAAGATAGTCTCTCTTATGTTCGATAATGATTATAGAATTTGTACCTTGAGATTCTGATGTATATTTTTTTAATTTTAAAATTAATTGTCTAATGGTATCCTCATAGATATTTGAAAAAGGTTCATCTAAAAGAATTAATGAGGCTTTAGAAAAAAGCATTTGTAAAACTGAAATTAATTTAATTTGACCAAAAGACAATTCCGAAATTTTTTTATTAGTATTTAAAAAACCAAATTCAAGTAATAAATTTATTGCTTCATTAATTTCATTTTTCTCTTTAGTACTTTGTAATACTATTCCTTTTATTAAATTAAAAGGATTTAAAAAATCGAAAAGACCATCTTTTTTTGCATTTCTTCTCACAGAAATTAATGCTTCTATTAAATTTAGTTCGCTTGCAATTGAAGGTTTTTGAAAAATTCGTCTAATACCGCCATTTAGGTTTGATATTATTATTGGTGAAAAAAGGCTGGAAAAATTAGTTTTGTTTAAAATATATGTTACTTTATTTTGTGAATAGTAAATAATTTCTCCTTCTGACTGGCATACAAAACCGTTTAATAAATTAATAAAAGTTGATTTCCCTGATCCATTAGGACCATAAATACCATAAATTTTACCTTGTTCAACTAATAATGGTAAGTTATTATTATCAATTTTAAATAATAATTGATTACTATATTCAAATGTTAAATTTGATTCTATTTTTATTATTGTATCCATAAATTCTTGAGAAAATTATAGGCCTCTCTTCCCCATAATACCTTGTGGGAAAAAATTAATTGAGAAAATAAGTATTAGCCCAAAAATTATTGAAGTTATATTTGTTGTATAAATTTGAAAGAGACCCTTAAATATGCTTTCTAATACAAATAGAATTAAAACATAAAACATTGAAGCTATTATAGTTCCTCTAATCGAATCAATTCCACCAAAGGCACATAAAGCAAATAATATTACTGCTTCATTTATATTAAATCTTTGTGGGTCAGTACTATTTGAATAGAAAGCAAATAAAGACCCTGCTGCACCAGCAGTAGCACAACCCAAAATAATAAAAATAGAACGGATATAATATACATTAATACCCATAACTTTTGCTAATTCTTCATTCTGGCGTACAATAGTAGTAATATAATTTAAATTATGGTATTTAAAAATACTTGCATAAAGTACTAAAATTAAAAAAATAATTGAAGATAAGCACATTAATGACAAATCTGTTGTTAAACCTGGCGGTCTGGGGATATTTGAAAAACCGCTAGGTCCTGATATTAATTCAACCAGCAATTTTATCAATTCATTAATTGTTATGGAAACAAAAATAAAAAAATCTCCTCTTAATCGAAGTATGCTTAATGCTGGTATTAAAGAAAAAATAATTGATATAATTATACTACCAAATAATGCTAAATAAATGTAATAACCTGTAAAATGAAAAATTACAGTAATTACGCCTGTAAATAAAGCACCTATTGCAAAATAAGCAATATGGCCAATTGCCCAATAACCTGTTTTTCCTATAACGATATTATTCAGAGAAAACAAAAAAATTGCGTAAATAAAAAATTTTGTCAATAAGCTTAACAATAAATCCATTCCTCACCTATGATTTTAAATAACCCTAATTTTCTCAAAAAATAACCCTTCAGGTTTTATGTATAGTAGAACTAACAAAATTATTAATGTTAGCGATTCTGATACAATTGGTGATGTGAAGCAATCTCCAAATTGAAGAAATACTCCTAATAATATTGAAGCAATTACTGTCCCATATAGATTTTTTAGTCCCCCAATTAAACAAGCACAAAATGAATATATCATGTATTTATTACCAATATTGGGGTATATTCCAAATCCTACAGACAATGAAATCCCTGATATTGCAATAATAAATGCACTTATACCAAAAACTAAAGAAGATATTTTTTTGACTGGAATTTTATGGAAAATGGCTAATTCGTAATTGAATACTAAAGCATTAATCGACTTTCCAAACAGTGTTTTTTTTATTATCAAATTAAGGACTATCATTATTGTTACTGCAAAGGAAAGTACCAAAATTTCTCTTGGATATAAACCAATTCCGGGTATAGAGTATTCTTGTATTGATGAAACAATTGTAGAGTTTGTAAAAATAATACTCATTAATGATTGCATAATAACGGAAATTCCGAATGATGTAATTATTAGAATCGAAGTTCCTTTTTCCTTAATTGGTGTAAAAATATATTTTTCAATAATTAGTGTTAAAATAATACAACTTAAAATTGATAACAAACATCCTACTAATATACTAATTATCTCAACAAAAGGTAATTGTAAGTGTGAAGAAATTAAACCTTTAATGTATTTCTCGGAAATAATAAAGACATATCCACTGAAAGTCATTCGATCCGTTAGAGAAAAATCTATAGTTCTTAGTATATTAAAGATTAAAGCAAATCCAACTGATACTAATGCTATATAAATACCATTAAAAAAACCATATTTTAATAAATCAAATAGCATAAATTAATGAATAACTTTAATAGGTTGATAATTTCCATAAATTTTTTTGAAAATTAATCTATCGTAACCTAATGGAATATATTCACCAAATTTATCGAATGAAATTTTCCCACTAATCCCACTATAAGTTAGTTTTTTAGTTATTTCTTTAGCTTTATTGGTATTATTTCCAGAACTAAGGACTATTTGATAAATAAATTTCACAGCGTCATATGCTTTAATTGCAAATATTGTTGGTTCTTCTCCAAATTTAGCTTTATAGTTATTTTTAAATTTTTGTAAATTTTCATTCTCATATGTTTTAGGTACTACTATCATAACATCGTTAGCTGAATTTTTAGCTGTTTCAGTCATTTTATTTCCCCAAAAATTTTCTGTTGCAAAAAAACTAGTTTTCAAATCTTGTCTAGTAGCTTCTTTTAAAAATCTACCACCATCATCCGGATAAATAAATAATAATATTGCATCAAGCTTATAAGTTTTTAATTTAGTAACTATAGATGAAAAATTTAGTTGATTCCTTAAGACTTCGATTTTATCTAAAATATTGATATTTAAATCACTTGAATTTCTTATTGTTGCTTGTTTCAATCCTAATCCCCAATCATCATTTGCATAAAGAATAGCTAAGTTTTTTAATTCTTTTTCTTTAGCCCATTGTAAGATAGCATTTGATGCTTCAGCATCATTTGGCATTATTCGGTAAAAGCATCCTCTTCCTTTTTCTATTAGGTCAGGCTTTGTATCAACACCCGAGAGTATAAAAATTTGATTTTGATTGGCAAAATCAAAACAGTGTGCAGCTTGATCCGAACCAAAGATTTCTACAAAAAACTTTATCCCATTTCTACTTGCTTCTTCCATTCTGTTTAAAGCTAAATCTTTTTTATGGGAAGTATTATAAAAATCAATCTTGATTCTAGGTTCACCGTGAATTAGTTTAGCATTGATTTCTTCCTCAGCCATTATATGACCATTTCGCATCATCTCGCCAAAGTTGCTAACTTGACCGTCGAATGGCAAAAGTGCTGCAATATGAATGTCTGTATTCTTAAAATTTACATTAAAATAAAACATCATAATAAATGCAATTATTATAGTACTTAATAACAATAAAGCAAATTTCTTATTTATTTTCATATAAAATCTCCATTCGTTTATTGAAAGTTAATTATTATTAATTGTTCAAATTAATTCTATTTGAATTTCAAGTTATAGCCTTTACATATTTGCATTTATTTATAACGTCATTAAATTCATCCAGTACTAACTTAGCATACATTTCATCCTTGTAATGAAATGCACCATATCCATCATCAAAACTTGTCCAAATTTTTTCACGTGAATATGAATTAAAATAATCTAAATTAGTATTTGATGAAAGCAAGTCTTTCTCTGCATTTGAACCAGGATATACAGCATAAAAACTAGGAGAAATTAGTGGAGAAATTCCATTGTTATAAATGCCAATTTTATCTATTTCTTTAATTAATTCATAGCTGTTTATTCTACTTGATTCATTCTCTATAGGAACTCCAAAAATAAATGATAAACTTGGTGTAATGCCATTTTGCAGTGTACTTTTAATATTTTCTATAATCAAATTATTTTCAAGTGGTTTATTGAGAAATTCTTTGATTATTTTATCTCCGGATTCAATACCATAATAAATATATTGACATCCAGCTTTCTTCATAGTTTCTATTAATTTAGGATTAACCTTATCAATTCTTGTTTGACATGCCCAATTGAATTTAATTTTTGTTAATGCATTTAATAAAAGTTCTGTGTGTTCTTCGTCATCTGTGAAGGTCGGATCATCAAAGAAAATAAAGTCAATTCCTTGATATTTTAACTTTTCAAAATTACTGATCATTTCATTAAAAGGTTGTATGTTTGGCGGCTTTGAATTACATATTGTACAGAACCTACAAGAATGATGACAGCCATAAGATGTACTTAATTGAGCAGTTGTAACCTTCCTAGATTCAACACGTGCCTTCAGAATTCCATAAGTATAAATTGAAGGTTCAGTTAATAAATTGAAGTTTGGTAATAAAAAGTCATCTTTAATAACACAATCGTAAGTATAAGTTATTTTACCATCCCTTTTAAATGAAAAATTAGGTATATTAAAAGGGTCAAGATTTCCTTTTAAATAACTAAAAATCTTTTCGTACGGTAACGCATTCCCGTGATATGCAAAATCAATAGAACTAGTCATTGGATTGTTTAAAAAATTCTTTTCATAACGTAAATGAACACCACCAATACCTATAACACATTCTTTAATTTTTTCTCTTATCTTATTCGCTAAATCAAGTCCTTCAAGTAAACTCGGAGATGTAATAGAGATACCAATAAATGTTTCGTTTGGGTTGACTATTTCCTTAAGTTCGTCATCTATGATGGAATTTAATTTGTCATTTGATGGTAATCTGTTAGCTGATTGAGATGTCAAATCAATAATGTTTGTTTCAATTTCGGCACTATTCAAATAAGTACCTAATTTTAAAAGACCTATTGGCATACCTTCAAATCGGGAAGGAAATAAAGGAGTAAACAAGATAGCTCTTTTAATATTCATATTGACCTCACCATAATTATATTAACATTGTTACCTATTTTAGCATTGAAAAACTCTTTTGCAGATCCTCTATTCATTGCAATTGAATATCTCCCATAACCATCATCAGTAATAACAAATGTACCAATTGGCACTGAAGCAAAATTTTCTTTTACCTGAGAAATTACTGATTTATTTTCAATTTGTATCTTAAAAAATTTATTGATAACATTATTTATTTGAAGGGACTTAATATTAATAACAATATTACCGAAACTATTTATATGAATTATTTTTGCATTATTTATTTCATCGAGATATAGGAAATCATTCAATGGACTAGTTTTCAATTTTTCGGGATCTATTTTATAACCAATATCGGATAGATTATAATTACCACTTGCAAGTAGCCCAGCAACCTTAGCAAATATATCTCTACCATCAAAAACTGTGGAGTGAAATGTATCGGTATTTATTACGTAAGATTCTATTATTCCACCTAATACTGAAGCCGCATTCATTAAAATTCCATTATCTGGGCCCAGTAATATATCACCTCTATGCACTGATAATGCTAAACATTTTCTATGTGTACCTACTTCAGGATCAACAATAGCTAGATGAATACCAACTGGTAAATAAAGGATCGTTTCGAATTGCCTGGAGCCATTTATTGTAGAGTATGAACTAATTGTATGACATAAATCAATTATCTGGCAATCTGGTGCTTGTTCAAGGATAATTCCTTTCATTATTCCAATTCCCTCACTTAACCAACTAAAGTCAGTTGTTAGAGAAATAATTCTCTTAGAATGGTAAGATTTCATAATCTTGTTCCTCAATTTCACAAATACTCCAAAGTCCAAAAATTGCATAGTCATAAAGTTGTCTAGGTCCAATATTTAATTTATGTTTCAATTCCTTTTCAGTTTCTGCTAATGTTGAAAAAATATTTATTAAATTATCAAAGTTTATTTTTTGTTTGTTATTTAAAGCCAAAATTATACAGAGTTTTGCCATCCTATTTAACTTATTTTTTAAAGTTTCCAAATCTGTAGCTCCATCCATCTTCTTTATATAATTAGCAAACTGGTATAGCTCTTCTATATAATCATTTAACTTACTCGGTATTACTTTCTTTAAACCTTCTGATACATCAATATAATCTATAATTAAATAGTGAGCCTGTATATTGTTATCGTTTATCAAAGTTTCAATGTTCCATTCATGATATTCACAATATTTTTTTCTAAAGGCAGCATGTTCATCAGCTAGAGCAAAATATCTGTTTTTCAATTGAATAGTATTAATCTTAGAAAATCTGTGGTCGTGAAAAAAATTTTTAACTGCCTCAACCTGTCGAAATAAGTACCAAAATGAATCTAAAGCCATATATTTATAAATTTTACTATTAAAACTTCTTTTAGATTGTTCTTCCGCAATATTCAGTAATATGTTTAAGCCTGTTGCTAATAAATTAATATCAATTTCTTCAATCGGTATAAATCTGACAGCAAAGATTTGTCTTCGTAATTGGAGTTCGTCCATTAAATGAAGAGAACCAAGGTCATGTAATTTAGGAGCTATATTACTAATAAAATGCTCAATACTTGGATTATAACGCCACATCATATCATTTTTGAATTGTTCAATGTCTTCATATTTAACATTCTTATTGGGGAGTTCATTAAATCTTTTTTTAATTATTTGCTCTGATAACTTTTTCAATTCGCTCTCTGGTAAACGTAATTTAGTAGTGTCTAAAGCAAAAGGATTCATATAGTCAATTTCATCTTGATAATTTTGTTCATAGCCAGAATCCAATATTTGTTTCCTTGATTGAAATTCTCTTTGTATCAATGCATAATCGTTTGATTCAAATCTTAGTCTGAAAAGTTTTCTTATTTCTCTTTTTAACTCATAAGATGAAATTAATCCTCGATTAAGGCAATCTACAACAAGTAAAAATCTCGAATTCAGCAATTTATCTATATTACTATTACCCGGTTCGCAAGCCATAAATAATTTCTTGATTATTTTATTGATTGATAAATAATCACCAAAATTTGAATATAATAGTTCTAGGGTATAAATAATTTGTCTCTTTTTACTTGAAGTCATAATCAAAGGATCTTTTGTTAACATATTTGTAAATTCTTCTAGTCTTTCTTTGTTTTGTACTAAATATGCTCCTGCAAACCAATCAACAATCAATTCGGAAGGAAAAGTAACATATTCTACATTGAACGGTTGTGTGATAAATCCAAGCTGAATCAAGAATTCAAATAGTGCTTCAAATTCATCTTTAAAAGCTAATTCAGGTACAATGTTGGTTTCACGCCATGCTTCAAGAACACAACTTCTAAATTCTTCCAATTTAACATGCGTACCTAGACCTTTCTCTATTCGTAATTTATAAAAAGCTCTATAAAGTGTATTACGAATTATAGCAGGACTATCTAAATACCTCAATCTGTTTTCTCGTTCAATATATCCACCCAAACTTCTAGCTCCTTTATATTTTCCTAAAGCAAAGTCCATTAAAAATTCAATAACAGCTGCTTCCGTAAAATCTAGAGCTACACTACTTTTAAAAATTGCTAGTAATATAGCTAAAGTAAGTGGAATACTAACTAATCGTCTTATCACTGGAATATCTTTTATAGCTTGAAGAAATGAGACAGTATCATTTTTTTTTAAATTTTGTTTGGCAAGTTCGGCAATTTGAGTAAAAGAAAAAGGTAACAAATCATAAGTATGACAAAAGGGCAATAAAATAGAATTTATTGAGAAAGACAGTTGTCTGGATGTTAGGATAACTTTTTTAACATTTTTATTTTTACCTAAAAAATTTTTTATGAGTTCAACAAAATCTTGATGATAATCGGGTGGAATTTCATCAATACCGTCACAAAATAATATAGATTTGCCCTGTATTAATTTTTCTAACGTTTGTAAATAATATTGCTCTATCATTAGAGATTTGAAAACAAATTTTAAAAAATCTTCGAAATCGGGATTTTGATTATTTGGTTCTTTTCTCCAAATTGAATAAATTCCTAAGGGAATTAAAATTGGAAGTTCCCTAGTATTGTTTTTAACCACTTCCTTTATTCCCATCCTTATAAAAGTCGTCTTTCCAAAGCCTGCAGGAGCAAGAATAAGCTTAAGTCTATTAGATTGTATTTCCCAGTTTGTTAGAACTTCAAAAAGTGATGTTTCAATATCGGCGCCTCTTCTCCGAAAACGAGGAGTGACAAACGTTTCTGTTGTTAAAAAGATTGAAGAAATAACATTTTTTGCTCTATCATTGATAAATTCCAATAATCTGAATTTGTATGCTGTCTCCCAGTTAGATATACTTATTAAATTAATTAATTTCGTTGAAATTTCATCCGACATTGATGCTGTACTAAATCTTTTTGATCTCCAAGCATAAATAGTTGACTTTTTTACACCAAGTTGGGCAGCAAGACTTTCAACTGAAATTTTATTTTCATCCATAATAATTTTAATATCATTTCCAGTTATTTTTTGTAAATGATTCATTGTTTCTATCCTACGATTCTCTAACATCAGATAAAATTTCATTTATACACTTATTTATCAAATTATTTTCAAGCAATGATGGATAAATCTGAAGAATTTTATGTATCAGAAGTTTAACACTCAAATTGACTGCGAAATTTTCATTTAAAAACAAATATCCGATTTCATTCCTTATTGGTTCTGGTGTATTTGCATAAACCTCATAAAGAAACGAACCGTCACGATAAAAATTCGGTTGAATGGGATTACCTCGAACTTTTAATGGTAAAGAACCTAGAGCTATGTCAAACCACGATAGGTACCAACTATAAATATCCGAATATTTTAGTACATTATCTGAAATATTGTGATTATAACGAATTGGGTGTATAAATTCTAAGGTTCCATGAACTTCCCCGTCAAAAGTTGGTCTACCAAATAAGCCTTTGAAAGAACTTAGCCCCAAATCAGCAAGAACAACTCTATCAGCTTTATATAGGATATTTTCAGGCTTCACGTCACGATGATAAATACGATTCTTATGGCAAATTTGAATGGCTCTTAGTGGTCCGATCAAAGGAATTAAGGCTTTTTCCCATCCAACTCCAAAGCTATTTCGATACTTTTTCTTAATATTCCCATCGAATTTCTCCATGGTAAACCAATAAGAATTACCGAAAGGTAAGTAATTATAAGTCTAAGGAAAATATTTGGGTTCCTGCATCCCGAGATGTTTGGAAATTATGTATTGATTAAAGAATCTTTTGATTCTAGCCGAGCGAGAGCCCTCAGAATCAAACTCCTCAACCCGTAAGCGGATTCCTACAACATCCTCTTCCTTTAAATTTGTCTTAACTATATAAACATCGGAAGAAGCACCGCCACCAATCCGTTTTTTAACTGTGAGTCGTTTATCTTTCATAATTTGTTTCATTTTTTGTACAAAGATACAAAAAATTTATAATCATATCAAGAAAAAAATACAAATAATACAAAATTAGTACAGATTATTTTTGTATAAAGCAATAATTTTTTATCTTTTTTTCTAACCAATTATAAAATAATAATTTAAAATTATTAAAGTAACCTTCAAATATTTAATGTATCGAATTAATTATTTTCAATTATTTCCAAATATACCTCTTCAATCACTTTGATATATGACCGTGCCGGAATCTTAATTACAATTTTAGTCCATTTTTTTAGTAAGGGCAAGGGCTTTTCAATTAATCTGTCCAGATTCATTAAACTAAGCTAAAAGAATATTCTCCTTTTGGGATTCATTGGCTTTTTCGTTTAAACGGTTTCTACAAACTGATATATTGTAGCATTAGGAAAATTTGTAGTGAAAAAAAATTAGTGCATTGGGATTGTATTGAAATTTAATTTGATATAATTAATTTTTTTAAAAATTTATTTTATTAGAATTAGCTCCAAATCATGCTCGATATAATACATTAGTGATGAATAGCTCAGCTTATACTCCATTTGTTTATTTATAATTTTTAGAATTGATTTAACCGGTACTTTAAGTTTCAAGTGCTTTTTAATTTCTTCCCTGTATTTGTTAAACTGACTCCCACTGGCATTCTTTGCCCCTTGTTGTCTAACTAAGGATTTATCTTCTACCAAATCATACTTAACTCCTTATCATGCTCAATGTAATACCGTAGTGCTGTATAGCTCAACTTTTGATTCATTTGGTTATTTATAATTTTAAGAATTGAATTAACCGGAACTTTCAGTTTAAGATGTTTTTTAATATCATTTTTACATCGGTCAAAAGGACTTCCACTAGCATTCTTAGCCCCTCGTGGTCTTCCCAAAACAACGCCTTTTGCTCTTGCTGTTGCAAGTCCCTGTTTAGTTCTTATTGAAATGTATTCACGCTCGGTCTCAGCAAAGTAAGAATATATCGCCATAAGCAGTTTACCATGAGGGGAGTTAGTTGATAGTTCAGGTTGCCGTATGAAAATTATCTTAATTCCTTTTTCAGTTAATTCATTTATGATATTCAAAGTCTCAAGCATATTTCTCCCCAAACGGCTAAGTTCAGCTACAAGTAAAATATCATGCTCATTTAGTTTACTTATCAATTCATCTATTTTACGTTCATTCGGTTTCAATCTTGAACTGCTTTCACTTTCAATAAACTCATCAATAATTATTCTATTCTTTTGTGCATATTCAAATAATAATTGTTTTTGAATATCAAGGTCTTGAAGTGTTGTTGAAATGCGGCAGTAGCCAATTACTTTTGCCATATAACTTCTTTCAATTTGTGAATAAATTTAGTAATCTAAATTTCATATTTGTTATTAAAACGTCAAATCAGTATTATATTCTAAAAGTTTACAGTATATAAGTGTTTATTTATACGTTTTATACATTCATATTAAATCGTTCGATTTTATAGTAAACATTACTTTCTATCTTGTATAAATACTTTGTTTCTATCATGTTAATTCTACTTAATTATGATTCTATTCTAATTTAAACTGTGATAAACGTTCACCATTGAATTTTTCAAGAGTAATTAAGTATTAACACTGAACATTTTATGAATGAAGTAAATCATGCCCACAATAATTAGTAGTTTTATATTTCAAATAGTATGTAAGCATGATATTATTCGTTTTCCTGATTCAATTCTGTTAAACAATTTGAACAGATGATTGAACTAACATCTGTAAAATCGAAATCATCATCAGCAACAACGTAAATCTTTTCTATATTGTCCCATCTTAGAACTATATCTTGCTCCAGTGTGATGACAATTTGATTTGCAGGTTCATTACACTTTGGACAAAAACATTTAATATCATTTTTCATGTTAATTATCCTCTACTAAAATTTTGAAATCAATTTCCTGAAAATAAGGTTCACTTACAATCTTACCTTCAAATAACTCTTCCATTCTGCTTGTTTGCCTTTCCAATTCTTCACGAACATCTTCTTCAACTTGTTCTGCTTTTTCTCTTGTGTTAGAAAATTTGACTATAGGATAATAATTGAAAAGTTCATCCAATACTACATAAGAAATCATAAACATAATTTTACTCCATAATTGTTAATAATATCATACTATATATATTTGTGTTTAAATAGTGCCGGTTTACTATCTAACAGTTACCGTGTGGGGAACACGTGCAGTTACAGCACCACAGAAACCGGCAAAGAACGCTCTACTGCTCTTTAATGCATCA
>SCSM01000029.1 GCA_004322215.1 Bacteroidota bacterium
TATAAATTCAAACATCCTAATAAGTAGAATTGAAATATTTTCCATTCTTGGTAATAAAGTAATTGAAACCGAATACAAAGACAAGATAGATGTCAGCCGGCTGAGTGCAGGTGTGTATTTTTTGAAAGCAGGAGCTCAGGTATATAAGTTTGTGAAGATGTAGGAAATTATAAACTATACATAAATTAAATATTTGAAAGGAACAACAATGAAAACTTTCATCAGGATATTCGTTATTATCTTACTTACTAACATTGCTCTATCAGAGTGGGAGCTAAGGTACAATGCCGATAATGTGAGGCAATTTGCCAGCGACGGTAATAAAATGTATATCGGCAGAAACAACGGAATGACCATTTATGATTTAAACACAAAAGACAGTGTTAATAAAAATACTCTCAATTCCGAACTGCCGGGTAATTACATCAACACACTAATGCCAATGCCTGACAATACAATTCTTGTCAGCACAAACGGTGGCTTAGCTGTAATCGAGAATGGAACAATCACAAGAGACAAACCTATTTGCACAAACTACCCGGATAATGATGCAAGAGACCTTTACAAAGACTCAAGCGGCGACATCTGGACATTCTCATCACACAAAGTACATAAATACAGCAATGGAGTATGGAATACTTATGATTTGAGCGACACTGTTAGTTACAAATTCGATTTGTTAAAATTATTTATACACAAAGACAAATGTTGGGCATTATTTAATGATAATACAAAATTTGAAACGGTATATTATTATTCTGAATGGAACCGTGAGCAAATTAGTATCGCTATAATTTCAGATACGGGAATTACTAAAATATTTGAAAAATACGATTATCCATATTATGAAGGGGGTAGATTAGATTTAATTAACTATAATAACAGCATCATACTGAAAAATATGAATGGTGTTTATATATTTAATGACACAAATTGGACTAAAACAAATATGTTGGATATTAACGATACATTAATAGCATCCTGGATGACGGCAATGAAATCAGATAATAAAGGAAATATTTGGTATGCTATAACTAATAGTAATAATTCAGTTACACATCCTGTAAGTTTTAATATTAATACCGGATTGAAAAAGGAACACTTAATAAATGAAGAAGATAAAACAATTTCCAATATTTCAGTACTTGACGATAGTACTGTTGCTGTTACCAATGGCAAATATTTTTATTTCTATAATGACACCGGTTGGACAAGAATAATCTCAAGCGATTATGGAATACCCGATGATGTAAATTTTTCAAATGTAAGAATTCTTAATGGTCATAGATATATCATTATTTATAATGATACAAAATTATATAAACGAAGCACTCTTTATTGCCTCGATGATAGAAGTACAATACCTCCTATAAAAACCGGCTTCCCCTATTCAACAATTTTACAATTTGGAATTGATAAAATTGGAAAAGGAATATTTGAAGGAAGAAATAGTCAATATGAACAGCTGAAATTTGAATCTGATACTGGCTTTGTAATTCCGGGAATATACCAGACAAGAATAATAAAACCTTCAATTAATGGAAAAGTCTATTATTCTCCTGTTGCAAAAAACGGTTCTTATTTATTAACATGGGAAGGAAATAAAATAGATACATTAGATTTGGGATTTATGAATGAAATATCATCATTTATCTATGATTTTGATGTTTATGAGGATAAATTGATTGCTCTGGGTTATTATGAATATGATACTGATTCTTTAAACACTTTTCTTTCTATTTACAATACTTCTACCGGGGAACTACTTAAATATGATAAGACCAATTCACAACTACCTGATTTTTATTACAGAACCGAATGGATAATGAAATATTCGATGGACACTGTTCCGATTTGTCTTACTGTTGGTAATGGTATGAATATATGGATTACAACAACCGAATCTCTTATTGAGTTCAATAATGGGAACATGACATTTTATGAACTCCCCAAAAAGGATACTTTTGACCCAATTGTGTTTAGTAAAATATATTTCGATTCTGCATCAAATGAAATTTTTGCTTCTTCCTATTATGACTCATTCTACTTCTTCGACCTCGCAACCGAAAAATGGGACAGCATTCCAAAATCCGATTGTGGTATTATCGGCTGGTACATAAGCCATAAAAAACTTCTCGATGGCAGAATTTGGGCTTGTGACTACACTGGATATATGTATAGGTATATTGGTAAAGGAAAATTCGAACCATACAATTTACAAATAAACGGAAGAGAGTATCTTAATTTCCAAATAAACGACTTCTCAATTGATGCAAACAATTACCTTCACCTTGGAACAGACATCGGCTTGCTGACAAACAAAACCATATTAACAGGTATTGAAGATAATACTTTTATAGATACTGAACAAATATTCCTGATGCCAAATCCCGCTACAGATTATTTGTATATAAAATCAAACATCCTAAGAAGTAGTATTGAAATATATTCCATTCTCGGAAATAAAGTATTAGAATCAGAATACAAAGACAGAATTGATGTCAGTGGGCTGAGTGCAGGTGTGTATTTTTTGAAAGCAGGAGATAAGGTCTATAAATTTGTGAAGATATAGGAAAATAAAAATTCATTAATAAAATCCCGGAGATTAAAAATGAAAATATTTAAACTTCTTTTAATTTTTATCTTTTTAGCTATAATTTCGACAATGTTATACTCACAAGAGCTCTTATGGCAAAAAAGATATTACCCTGATGAAGGAGAAAGACTATATTTACCCTTAATTACCGAAATTGATGGAGATATTCTATTAGTAAGTTTCATCAGATTGTATGATGGTACTGATATCTTTGGTAATAACAAGATTTTGATTTCCCGTATAACAAAACATGGAGATACTGTTTGGAATAAAAAAATTATTTTGAGCCGTAATATTAAAGCTATAAAAATAATAAAAAATTTTAATGATAATTATAATATATATGGACTATGGAATAATAATTTACTATATTATATAACAATTAATAAATCAGGAGAATTAATATCTGAACATTTTATGGAATCAGATTTAATCGGCATTGGTTCATTTTGGTCATTTTTATTAAGTGATGATAATAATATCATTACGACATATTTTGACCAGGCAAATGCTCAAGGATTAATTGTAAAATATGATTCAAATTTTGTAATTACTGATTCATCAAGGATTAATTTTATAAACGAAGATACATCAATTGCTCATCCTGCTTATTATTTAGTAGTTCAGAATAATATTAATGATAGTTGTTATTTGTTTTCTTATTATCAAATATATCCTTTTGATTTTTTTTATTTTTTTATAACAGATAAAAATCTAAATATACAACAAATCCGGAAATATGATTCAAAGTTATTGGGCAATGAATGGGAAAAATTTTTTATAAGATATATTAGTCAAAATGAGGATGATTCATTTGTTGGGATACTTAACAATTCAAATCCGCAAGGTGATTCTACAATAGCTACTATACAGTTTGATAGCTCGGGGAATATTATAACCATTAATTTTTTTGGAGACCAGGTAATATATGATTTAGATAAGCCAAATCCAGGAATATCAAATATGAGTGTTACTAATATAGTTAAATGCAATGATAAAGGATATTTATTGGGCTGTTCCTATAGATATCCTGCATTAATTAAAATCGGTCAATATGGAAATCGTGAATGGAGTAAAATATTAGATCTTCTTGATACAAATATGAAAACTTCAATAAATAGTATTATTCAATTATCTGATAGTAATTATTATGTTGCAGAATCAGAAAGCCAATTACAAGATACCTCTAAAGATATATGGAAACCTCTCAATAATATTTTAGTTAAAATGTCAAATCAACCGACAAATGTTCTTGATTATTATGAAAAAGATAATATTATTCAAATAATTCCAAATCCTGCATACGATTTCATTCAATTGCATTTTACAGATGATATAAAATTATTTGATGTTGAAATATATAATGTACTCGGCATTAAAATGCTCGAAACCGAATACAAAGACAGGATTGATGTCAGCCGACTGTGTGCAGGTGTGTATTTCCTGAAAGCAGGAGCTCAGGTATATAAGTTTGTGAAGATGTGAAAATTATAATGAAACAAATTTGAATATTTTGGATTACTTATATTATATGTTAATCCAAAAAAAAATTACAGGTGTTATATGAAAAAAATATTTCTCCTTGTCATACTCATTTTATTTCCTTATTTATTATTACATGGTCAATTAATAAGAGAATGGAAAACAGTTGCCGAAGGTCACTTTACAGGTACAGACTATAGACGAAATCTCTCAATAGCAAATGGGAAATATCTTGCTGCTGTTGGCTATCGCCCTCTTGCTAACGATACATCTATTGTACTGCTATCACAGGATAGCGGAGTAACATGGCAAAATGTATTGAAAGAAAAAGCGATAAACTATGATTCATTACCTGGGGAGTGGAGTACAAGATTTTTTCAAACAGTTGAAATGCCATCAAAAAACCTTATCATTATAATTGGAATTGAACAAATGAAGCATGATGTAAATAAATCAATGTATCCTTTTATATATAGGTCAACCGATTTTGGTAAAAATTGGGAAAGGATTGAGATTTCGTCCGAGCATGTAGTATTCAATTTTAGCTGCATTTCTATGCTCGACGATAATTTTGGTATTATGATATCAGGTAGAAATCCTACTACCGAAGATTCAAGCACTGCTGCTTTATACAAAACGACTGATGGAGGATTAACTTGGTCAGCCAAGCCATTCCCTTCGCAATATCCCGGAATGCTCAAATGTTTTTCTGTCAATGATTATGTTGTTGGCTATGACAATAAACTCTTTGAAACGAATGATGGAGGGTTAACCTGGATTAAACTCACTAATCCGGAAGGACCATTGGGACTTTGTTCTTATATTAATCGCAATTTATGGATTGTGTCAGCCAGAGGTTATAAACCCGGACATGGTGATACGCTTTTTTGTTTTATCTATAAGACAACTGACGGGGGACATAGCTGGATTACCTTATCCGATACTATGAAATCAAATTTATCATTCAGAACTGATTTTTTTGATGAAAATAACGGCTTAGCTTCCGGTGTTTCTTATAGCAATTTTTTCAGGACTACAGATGGAGCCAAAACATGGGAAACTGAAATCTCACCTCATGAATCTTATATGGACGCTCCTGTCCAAATCAGGTTTTTCGACGAAGAAAAAGCTTTGGTTCTCTGCTCAAAAAGAATCTTACTTTATTCAGGCAATTATAATCTAAAGCCGCCGAAAGTACAATATACAAAAGATAGCGGTAGTCTTCTCGATTACAGATTATATTGGAACAGAATTCAAGGCGGGAATAAATTCAAACTGCAAATATCGGAATCTAAACCAATGCAATTTCCTGAATATACAATCCCCGATTATGATAAGAAATTAATCTTAAACCACGAGAATCTCACAGATACGAGCTTCAGTCTCACAGGAAAAATAAAATTTAATAAAGAATATCGCATTCGGGTAAATACTTATAACGACAAAATGGAAAGCGATTGGTCTAAGATGCTCTTTTTTAAAACACCTCATGACACTGCTAAAAGTGCTTATCTCGATACTTGTAAACAGCTCAAACCTAACCTAAATGAAATATGCAGTTATGACAGCATAACTTTCATCTGGAGTAAAGTAAAAGACGCATCATACTATACACTGAATGTCACTACACCCGATGGATTTGCATTTGGATTATATGATTTTATTATTGAAAATCTAACAGATACAATATATACATTGACTAAGTTCAAAAGTGACCAACAATATATCTGGTGGGTAGTCGCAGGTGCTGATGATAAAGAAAATTCACCTTATACTTATTGGATATTCTTTACAGAAAAAGTTAATAATGTTTTTAATAATAATCTTATTAACAACTATGGGATTTCCCCCAATCCGGCTGAATCAATAATCTTTATCAATGATGATAATGATTCACTAATAAAAAAAGTAGAAATATATTCCATTCTTGGTAATAAAGTAATTGAAACCGAATACAAAGACAGAATTGATGTCAGCGAATTGAGTGCAGGAGTGTATTTTGTGAAAGCAGGAGACATGATATATAAATTTGTGAAAATGTGAGAAAATAATTATGAAACAAATATAAATTTTGGAGATTATTTAATATATATTTTTTCTCCAATATTTAATAGGTAGTAATTATGAATTATTTAAAACTTATTATTGTCTTTTTCTGCATTGTATTCTTCATAAACGAACTCCAATCACAATCAGATTGGAAATTATACAAATCAACTTACGGCGATTTGCAAATGAATGATACACTTTTTAATATAAGAAAAATTATTACTGCGAAAAATCAGGTTTATGTTGCTACTGCTTATGGTTTAGCAATCATTAAAAATGATGTTATTGGGTGGTTCAATTGGAATAATACAGGTCTGACAAATAAAAATACATGGAATATTTTAGACATGTGTATTGATAAAGATGATAATATATGGTGTGCCACAAATTATGGATTACTTAAATATGATGGAAGTCAATTCACACTTTTTACTAATTCTAACAGTGGACTAAAAACTAACAGCTTAACAGGTATCACATGCAATAATAATAATTCAATATGGTGTACTGATATGGGCAAATTCATTTACAAAATAAAGGACACTACTATTCAGGTATATGACCTAATTGAATTAAACATCCCCTTACCGTATATTCAAGGAAGTTTTATACAAGCTGATAATCAGGGCAATATTTGGTACAGTTCAGGAAAGTTATTAGTGCATTATAATGGAATTCAATGGATTGTTTCCGATTCAAATTTTGTTCCTTTAGAACCAACAGGCGAAGTAATTGGAAAACTTTATATAACAAAAGATAGTTCTTTAGTTATCATTACAAGTAAGGAAAAAGTTTTAAAGTATATGAGTAGTATATGGTATGAATATAGTCATGAAAAAATAACCGGATTGCCTGAATATGAACCCGGAAAAAAATATATTTTTTCTATATCAGAAGATAAAATTGGTAATTTATTAATCGGTGTAGCAGGAGTATATCAAAAAGAAAAACCGAAAATTTTAGTCCTTAATAAAAATATAAATATTAATAATCTGTGGAGTAATATTGATTTACCCCCGATCGGAACAACCGACTCATCTGACCCCAATATATACGCTCCTTCTGCAATAGCTATAGATGATGATAATAAATTATGGGTTGGCACAAATGTCGAGGGTGTGTTGCTTTTTTATAATTATCCGACATCTGTCGTAGAAAATGAATCAAACGAAACTCCATCAATGTTTCCAAATCCGGTTGTTGATTATATACAAATCAATAGGAATGATAAATGCAGTATTCAAATCTTCTCTGTTCTCGGCATAAAAGTAATCGAAACAAAATACAAAGATAGAATAGATGTCAGCGGATTGGATGCAGGAGTGTATTTCTTGTTCGTGAATAATAAAATATATAAGTTTGTTAAAATTTGATATTGAAAATATTTTGTAGGGACAGAACATTGTTCTGTCTCATAAAAAGGAATTATATGAATCGTATTAATTATATTCTTGTTAATTTATTTTTATTATCTGTATTTTCTGTTGCATCCTATTGTCAGACAGACACCGAATTCTGGTTCGTGGCTCCCGAAGTATCTCAGAATGGTTCTCAGGATTTGGACAGACCCATTTTCCTGCGAATGTCATCTTTCGACCATCCGTCGGTGGTTACTATCTCGCAGTCGGCAAATCCTGCATTTGCACCAATCACTGTAACCATAGCCGCAAACAGCTCTCAGACCGTTGACCTGACTCCTTTCATAGATATTATCGAAAACAAACCTCCTGACAACGTTCTCAATTATGGTTTATACATTAAAGCCACAAAACCGATTCAGGCATACTACGAAGTGGCATCCCTCGAAACAAATTACAATCCCGAGCTTTTTGCTTTGAAAGGAAAAAATGCGCTCGGTACACATTTTATAATACCAGGTCAGGTACAGTTTTATAATGATAACAATTACACACCAAGACCTTATTCATCATTTGATATAGTCGCAACGAGGGACAGCACAACTGTTACAATAAATCCTAAAAACAACATAGCAGGACATAATGAAAATATTCCTTTTAATATAATTTTAAACAAAGGTCAAACATATTCAGCGGCTGGATTAGGGGATGACCCGATTTACCATCTGGTTGGAACTGAAGTGTGGTCTGATAAACCGATTGCTATAACAATAAAAGACGACATGCTGAATGGAATTATAGGATGCGCCGATTTGATTGGAGACCAAATTGTCCCTGTAAACATTATAGGAACTGTTTATAATGCTGTCGCAGGATTTCTTGGTACCGGGGAAAAAGAAACCGTTACCATAACAGGAACTGAAGATAATACAAATTTCACTGTATGGAATTCAGGATTTAAATCCGGTGTTGTTAACAAGGGAGGTATTTACGAATTTATAATAACAGGAAATTCCTGTCAAATCGAAACAGATAAACCCGTATATGTTTACCAGGTCTCCGGCATTGGTTGTGAGCTTGGTTCTGCTTTGCTTCCTCATGTTGAATGCACCGGCTCTCGCCAGGTAGCTTTTACACGTACAACAAAACAACAGCTATCTATGATGATTTTTACAACAGAGGATGCAATTGACGGATTCACGTTGAACGATAATCCAGGCATCATAAAGTCATCAGATTTTTCACTTATACCCGGGAAATATAATAATTGGTATTTTGCAAGGTTATCTTTCGACACAAAGACAATTCCGGTTGACCAAACCTGCATCATACAGAACAACAAAAACTTTTTTCATCTTGGCGTTCTTGAGGGCGATATTCGCACCGGATGCTCTTATGGATTCTTTTCTGATTACAATAGTTTAAACCTTGGTTCAGATATATCAATCTGCCCCGGTGATTCTGCTGAACTCGATGCAGGGTACGGTAAGGAACCGTACAGATGGAGCAACGGTTCAACCGGGAGGTCTATCTTAGTCAGAGATTCAGGTACTTACTGGGTCATAGCACGTCTCGGCAATTGCGAAGTGAGGGATACAATTCATGTTTCTTTCGTAACACCAAATGTTCTTTCACTTGGTCCCGACAAGTATATTTGCGGTTCGGGAAGTGCCCGCCTTTATGCAGGTGAAGGTTTCATAAGTTATAAATGGAATACCGGCTCAACAAACAAGGAAATCATTGTTAATACTCCCGGCATATATAGTGTGGAAACTGTTTCTCCGGAAGGTTGCATTCAGCATGATTCTGTGAAAGTGATATTGATTGATACTAATATCAGAATCACAATTTCGGGTAATCCATGCGAAGGCGATAGTGCAATACTTACAACCGACTCAAGATTCGATGAGTTCTGGTGGTACGATTCGACAGGATTAATGTCTTTGACAAATAATAATAAAATTAGAATATTTAAAAGCGGGACTTACCATGTGCGTGCTGGCACCTGGACCGGTTGCTGGGCTAACTCTGATACAATCGAAGTTAAATTCAGTACCAATAAGTTCGAAATTTTCTCAAATCCTCCCTCGGACAGTGGAAAACTTGACTTCGGAGAAGTCAATATACTTGATGATAAATGTTTGACTATTACAATTTCCAATAAAAGCGATGAATCATATACTCTGAGTGATGTGTTTTTAAAAAACAACACAGTCTTTTCAATTCCTCAAAGTCAATTTGCAATGGATTTTGCACCGGGTGAATCAAGGCAGCTAATAATATGCTTTTCTCCCGTTAAATTAGGCGAACAGAGCGACACTCTTTTTATTTCCGATACATGCGTTAATCTGAGTCTGATTTTGCATGGTGTAGCAATTGGAAATGAGTACATGGGATTATCTAAATGTAACATACAGGTAATATTGGTTACTGAAGACACATATTTGCACGAAGCTATTATAAATCCAAATGATAAAATTGAAGTGTATAACATTCTTGGTATAAAAGTCCTCGAAGCAGAACACAAAGACAAGATAGATGTCAGCGGACTTAGTGCAGGTGTTTATTTCTTAAGAATAGCTGACAAAGTGGTTCAGATTTTGAAGTTGTAAGTAAAAAATAATGAAACAAATTTGAACTTTTTGGATTATTTATTATTATATGTTAATCCAAAAATTTTGATGTTTATTTATGAAAAAGCTCAATTTATATCTCATTGTTATAACATTATATTTATTTCCATGTGCTATATATTGCACCGAATGGGTTGTAAGTAATCAATTAGATTCCAACAATAATGGTAATGATTGGAATCTTATAGCAAGTTATGATAGTTTAAATTGTATTATAGTTGGTTCGGATTTCAATGGAATACCAAGAGTTATCATAAGCGAAGATGCTGGTAAAACATGGAAGTATATATTGAATGTTGCAATCTCAGAATATATGAAAGATACTAGCCTAAAGTTTACACGACCAAATGCTGTTTATTATGATGAGGATAAAATATTTATTTGGTCCTGGGATAATAATGATAAGCAGGCTTATTTCTTAACATCATTCAACAAAGGTGAAAGCTGGGAGTTGAAGAAAACAGATATTGTTTGTGGTGGAATTAAATTTGAAAAGAATGAAGGTGTTTTATTCGGTTTTGATAAAATATATTATTCTAGCGATAACGGTACTTCATGGGAAGTGCACGATATAACCATTCCTGAAGCCTACGGAGTAGCTGAAATGGTAAGATTTAATTCAATAGATGAATTTAGCATTTTAATGGTTAGTCAAACAAATAAAAAAGCTTGGTTATGTAAAACAATAAATAGGGGTAAAGACTGGGAAATTAATACTATTCCTTATTACTGCCGTTATATGTCCTTCAAATTTTTTGATGATAATATTGGATGGGTCATAGGACGCTATCCAAATGGTATAGGAGATCAAAGCAATGATGTAATATTAAAAACAATAGATGGCGGGAAGTCCTGGCAAAAGGTAGCTGATTCAGCTTTTAAAAATGAGATAGTTATCCCAGCTGGAGTTTATGATGTGGATGTAATAAGTAAAGATGAAGCAATAGTTGTTGGTTCAACAACAAAAGCATTATATACTAAAGATGGTGGTAATACTTGGGAAATACTATCTAAAGGAGTAAATGTTTATGGTAAACTTCTGTTTAAAGTAGTAAAGTTTATAGCTCCCAAAACTATTATTGCCGGAGGATGGGACAATTTCGTTGCAAGATATGAATTGGATGATAATGTTTCCGTAGAAGATTATGAAAAAGTTAATGAAGAGGTAATAATTTACGCAAATCCAACAAATGATTTTTTGCAATTAAAATCTAACAATACATTAGATAAAATCGAAATCTTCTCTGCTCTCGGAATTAAAATCCTCGAAACTGAATACAAAGACAAGATAGATGTCGGCCGGCTTAGTGCAGGTGTGTATTTCCTGAAAACAGGAGATACGGTTTATAAGTTTGTGAAGATGTAAAAATAATACAAAAGAATTTTTTAATTATCAATGTCGGCGTGGGCAGATTCGAACTTGATTTATCTTATTTAATTTTATTATTCATAAATTATTGTAAATTATTACAATTATTATATATTATAATAATTATTGATTAATTAATATAAAGGAAAATAAACCTGAATTAAGATAAATTTGTTAAGTATTCTGTTAAGTGTTAATTTTGAATTATTATAATTATTCACTCTGTTTTATTAAAATATGAATAAAATTAATGTCAAATTTAACCTGCTTAACAAGAATAATAAAAAATCTCTTGTTATAATCTCTGCAACATGGGAAGGTAATCGAATTCAGATGTCTGCAGGACTAAGTGTAAATACATCTCATTTCGACTTTAATAAAGGAGGATTGAAAAGAAGTGTAGCAAATGCTTTCGAGATTAATCAGTATCTAGAAAATATAGCCGTAGAACTAAAAAATTATTATACAACCCTGAAAGCAAGCCATGAGATTGTTACAAAAGAAATGGTTCAAAACAAATTGAAAGCCATTATTAAACCCGAAAATCCATCTAATTCTGAAACAACAACCTCTTTCTTTATACATTATAACAACTTCATTGAAGAAAGAAATAATAATCCAAAGTTTAATTTTAGAACCATACAAAGTTATGAAACAACAAAAAGACACTTAGAAAATTTTTGTAAAGATTCCGGTTATCAAGTAACTTTCGATAACCTTAATGAAGAATTTGCAGATAAATTTATTCTATATTTAACTCAAGTTGTCGGAAGAGTAAATAATTCAGCTGATAGTATTTTGAAAACACTAAAAATATTCCTGAATTATGCAGTTGAAAAAGGTTTGACAAATAATATTCGTTTTAAAAAGGTATTCGGTGAATCTTCACGTTCATTTAAGTTGAAAACCGAATCACAAAGTGTGGCTCTGACAATAGAAGAAATCAATAAACTTGAGAAAGTAAAATTACCGACAAAAAGATATAATCACATTCGAGACCTGTTTCTTATTCAAATTTATACGTGCATGAGATACTCAGACCTTGTAAATTTAAAACCGGAAAATATTATGATGGATGATAGGATGATTAAGATTTATCAAATCAAAACAGCAGATCCGACAATAATTCCAATTTCAAAAAAGCTGAAAAGAGTTCTTGAAAAATACGATGGATATAAACTTCCTCAATATTCAAATCAAAAATTCAATTATTACATCAAAGAGGTTTGCAAGTTAGCTGGGATTAACACTAAAGTTGAAATCACTAAATATTATGGTAAGAAAAGAGTAAATGAAACTTATGAGAAGTGGCAGCTTATCTCAAGTCATACGGCAAGACGGACAAATATCACTGTCTCTTTAAAGAAAAATGTATTACCAGAAATGGTAATGCAAATCTCTGGTCACAAGAGCCGTTCAGCTTTCCAAAAGTATGTAAAAATAGCACAAACAGAAGCATTAGATGCTATGAGAAAGGTGTGGGATTAATAAAATATTTTTTTTCTCGACAATGATTTTTCATCAAACCTTATTTATCATATAATTAAGCACTCCCATTGCTTGTCTTCAATATTAATTCGCTGTCTTCAACATCACATTCTACAATTATAAGTAATTTCAACGTTTCAACAGTTGAATAAATAAAATATTATTTGATAATACATATTCGCTCATAATCACCAAAACTTCCTTTCAAACCTATATAATATACACCTTGAGGCAAATAGGAAATATCAATATTATATAAATTATCACTCAATTTATTAATATTTAAGGGTAAATATCTATTCCCCAAATAATCAAAAATTTCAATATCGGATTTTTGTATTTTGCCAATAGAAATATTAAATTTCCCATCATTTGGATTAGGATAAATTATATTCTTATCATTTAATTCAACATCATCTATCACAAGTTTAATTACCTCTTTAACTGCATCCCAGGCATTGACTTTGCCCCAACCCCAAATGTTTGAACCTTCGGAAGAAATAGTTCCGGTTAAACTATCTTTTATAGCAGTAGTTTTTAATATATCTTTTATTTGACTTGGTGTTAAATCGTTTTTTACCTGAAGAAGAAGTGCTACAATACCTACTACACAAGGTGTTGCCATAGATGTACCTTCAAATGCAGCGTAAGGCCAAAATTTATTATCCTTGTTGAATCTGTCGGTTATATATTTCCAACCATCGTTTGTAGGGGAAAAAATAATATCATTTGAATTAATTGCAGAAATAACCGCACTTCCTGGAGCAGTAATGTCAGGCTTTGTTCTTCTATCTATTGTAGGACCCATACTCGAAAATTTAGCTATATCAGAATAATCAGCATTGGTAGTTTTCATTTCATTATCATAATTATACCATGTATTTTTAGATGTATAAGCACCAACTGTGATTATGTTCTTTCCTGTACCACCTATTTCTCCCATAGTGCAATTATTATCACCATCAGAATAACCTGGAACTTCATAAGAGTCAAACCACATATCTCCTGTATTCCACATATTAATTTTACCGTAATTGCTTTTTATTATTAGGGCTATATCGGTTGTAAAAGACAAATTTAGAAAATTAAAAGAAATACGTGGTTTATTATTAAATTCAGAAGGACTTAAATAATAAAAAATTGAACATTCTTCATTATTTGTACCATGAAGCAATGTGGTATCAAATGATACTTCAGAACTGCAAAAAAAGGTTGTACTATCAATATATTCCAAAGAATTGTGGTCGAAGAGTTTTATTTGAAAACAGAAATTTTTACCTTCCTCTCCCCAAATATCAACACCACCGAAGTAAAAACCTGCAAAGGTTTTTACAATTGTATCATTTGAATTAAATTCATAACCAATATGAATATTTGAATTTCCCTCATTACCTGCAGCTCCGATTAAAATTTTTCCTGGACCAACTAAGGCATCACAAGCCAGATCGAATAATGAAGTACCGTCATGTGGTCCAATATGATATCCAAGGCTTAAATTGACAACAGCGGGTTTTCCAACAGATTCGGCGTAATTAAAAACATAACTTATTCCATCAATAAGTTGACTTTGTCCTGTGGTAAATGCTGATGAATCGCTATCACTATCTTTTCTTGACACAAAAACAAATTCACATTCAGGTGCCATACCAACATATTTCCCGTCAGACAATTCTCCGCTTCCACCAGCTATAGCTGCAACATGTGTACCATGACTTTCTATTTCCGAATCCGTTCTGAAATTTTCCAAGTCGGATTGAGAAGAAAATTCATTACCATAACTGAAATCTTTAGGTGGAATTCCTTTTGCATTTTGCTCCCAAACTCTTTTTATTCTTGTATTCCCGGAGGTATCATAAAATACAGGATTAGTATAATCAAAACCGCCATCTACAACTCCGACAATCACACCCTTCCCTTTTAATGATTGGGGTAATCCCATTCCTTGATGAACTTTATTGACTTGTGTTGTTTTGATTGCACTATCAAGTTTTATTTTGATAGGCTCATCTATTTGGATATAATCAATCCCATTAATTTTTGTTAAAGATTCGACATTTTCGAGAGGTACATTTATTGACCAGATGTTTCCTGCTTTTGTACCGATTTTTACATCTAAAGAATTCAACTCATCAGGATTAATTTTATCATTAATTTTTAGTAAACCACCTGCATATATTTTATTTTGAATTGATTTCAGAAAGTAAACAGGCTTAATATTCATAATAAATGCTTTGTCTTTACTTAAACTTCCATTATTTAAGTCATGAATTAATTTCCAAGTTAGAGGTGAAAGTTTTGCTCTACTTAATGGTGCAGAAGATAAGTCAAAAACTAAGGCTAATGAAAAAATCACAGAAACAAAAATAATTCTTTGAAAGTTCAAAATTGTCCTCTTAATTTATTGTACCTTTTCATCATTTTGAATGTAATCTATACCTGAAAAATTAGCTACATCTTCAAATACTCAAATGTTGAATGTTTTTCTTATATCTTTATAAACTTTCCAATTCTTTTTCCTATTTTTATAAAATATAATCCGGAAGTCAGACTATTTACATCAATTTTATCCTTATAATCAGTTACGAGTACATTATATCCTTCAATAGAATAAATTTTGACTTCCCCATATTTTTCAGAATTTAATAATCCTAATTCTATTTTACTGGAAGCTGGATTAGGGTATATGTTAAGACATGATGTATCATTAAACCAGTTTTGATTATTATTCACAAAATTAGTAGTTTCAAGTTCAACTATTGAAGCCAATAAAGCTATTTCTAATTTTGCATTGTTGAATAGATAATTTCGGTTAATTTTTGAAAGTTTATCTTCCTCTGTATGATAATAAGGATTAAAATCTTCACTATCTTCATTGAATCCGATTATCGGGTACATATTTAAAAGGGTGTCGGTACATCCGATATTTTTAATTATTGGTTTAACTTCAAAATCGTAAGTATCTGCTAATTCAATTATCTTGTTTTTAAGTTTGATAGCACCGTCATGATCTGTAGGCCGAACTAATAAAACATTGTCGTTATTGCTATCCCACCCAACCATATCAATCTCGATTACTCCCAGAATGCCTTCAGTTAATATACCGGAATTAAAAGCAAAATATTTTTCTCCAACATAACCTTGCTCTTCCTCATCAAAAAATCCATAAATAATCGTATACTTTGATTTCCATTGAGAAATAATTCTGGCAGCTTCTAATACAATTGCACAACCACTTGCATTATCATCTGCTCCCGGTGCATCCCCAACTTTTGGCATGTCATCATAATGAGCAGACATATAATATTTTTTATCGGGATCATCAGTGCCTGTTTGAAATGCATAAATATTTGTACCGGTTAAGCTATAATTTTGAAAATATGTTTCCAAGCCATATGATAAAAGTTTCTGTCTAAGGTATTCTGCAGCTTTAATATTTCCATCACTCAACTTATATCTTGATTTTATGAAATATGCAAGATTATCAACATATATCTGGGATTCACCGTACAAGTCCCCGATAAATGAGATTATTGAATCCGAATTTATATTATCCAACACTTTCATTACATTTTCATCTTTACTAAAACAAAATCTTGGTATTATTAATAAATTCAGAAATAAGCATGACCATAGAAATATTATTGAATGTCTCATTCTACTACCTATTTAAAAGTTAATAATTCTTTGATTTTTTAGTTATTTAACTATCTCTTTACATCAATATTATATCACCTGAGTCAAATTTATTTGTACAGTCCTTGATTTTCAAACTCTATCAAATTTATGATTACTCTTTTTTAATTATAATAATAAACACCACTATTGGTTGTTTTCAAAATAATTCCACCGTCTCCGACAAGCCACCCCGTTTTTGTGGTTTTATAATATCCTGAATTTATTTTACCATAGAACCCAGTTTGATATGGTTGCCAATAATTGCCTCCATCAGAACTCCTTGAGATATACCCAACATATTTATCAGTATATGTCCTGTCGTTTCCCGTTAGTACAAGATTCAAGCTGTCAATTAAAATCAGTTTGCTTTGATGTCCGATATAATAACCATTATCGTGGTAAGTACTCTGTATATTTTCGTTAGGTTGATACCATTTATTACCTCCATCAGTTGTTTTATATATTTCATTCCATTCACTAACCAAAAATCCTAATTCAGGAGTTAAAAACATCATTTGCTTAAATCGTTTGACATTTAAATCTTTACCTTCCTTTATTATTTGCCAATTTTTTCCTCCATCATCGGTTTTTATCACTATATCTTTCCATATAAAGTTAGATGTATCTATAGCATAGCCTGCAGCATAACCATAATTATTATTTATAAAATATACAGACAAAAAAACTTGTAATAATGTATCAATTTGAGGAGATATAATATTCCATGTTAATCCTCCGTCTTTTGTCGCATATATATGCCAACTGCAAATCCATCCATTATCTTCATCAATGAATTGCATATCATCAATGTCGCTATCTTCAGTTTTTGTAAATATTGACTTCCATGTATTACCCCTGTCAGTTGTTTTGAATACTATATTTTCTCCAAGAATAAATCCTTTATCTGAATCAATAAATTTTATTTTCTTTAAATTCATTTCTGAAGGGAAAAATTCAGAATCCCAATTTTCACCTCTATCTGTTGTTCGCAATAATATGCCCTTATTTCCACAAATCCAGCCGGTCAAAGAATCACTGAATGTTATATCATTTAAGTTCTGTAAAGTGCTTGATTGCTGCTTTTCCCAATCATATTTATAGTATTGTGGCTCAGTTTCAGTTTGACAAGAAATTATTATAACAATTATTACACTTATTGTAACCATGAAAAATAGTTTTGATTTCATTTTTTTCACCTAAATTAATGTTAGCATATTTCTATAATTCTTTAATAACAGAAAATTATTTTATATTTAAAGCCAAAGCCGGAATCCTAGCTTTAATGAAATAATATCTATTGTTTTTGACTTGAAATTTTCACCCTCACCATCGTTCAAATTTCTCTCATTCAATAGCTGAGGGGGAACTCTATCCGGATTCGTGTAATCCTTAAGCAATAAATTTGCATTAGTATAATTAGACATTAATTCAACAGAAACCGGAATACCTGGTATATTAAACCTTCCACCTGCCTCGATTTCAAACCCGACTCTTAATGAATAATTTATATCGATTTTCCTGCTTAAATAATAAACACTGCCACCAATATTAGAAAAGCATAGACCAAATCTACCAAATACGTTCCACAAATCTTCATATTCTCCGAAACAATATTCAATACCTGGAGTAAATGAGCCGACTAACAATACAACTCTTTCTGTTCCTTTAAAAAATGAATATTTTGGTGTATGGAAATATGTGCCTGTCAGGTTGAAATATAAGCTTAACGGAGATTCAGGAAAACGATAAGCAAGCTGTCCTCCGAAATTCGAGCTATAAACATCACCCTCGGCGAAGGGATATTTTGAGTTTTCATAATTAGTCTCAAATTCCTTATAAAACTCATCCAAAGTTCCCTGCATTGAAGTTGAAATTCCATAATTCATCACGAAATTCCCGCTCAACATAAAACTCCATTGACCTGGGAAATAAGATTTTGCAATACTAATGTCAATACCAAAAATCATTAGTAAAAAAAACAATAATAGCAACTTTTTTATATTCATAGTAATACCTTTAATTTTTTAACTATAAAATTTTGTTTAAACATTAATTTTAAAATTGATAATATATACCATACACCAAATTCAATTTCTGTGAATTAGCTTTTTTACCATCTACTGCCGTATAGAAAAGGTTATTATATTCAACTCCCGCTTCCAAAAAGAAATTATGATTGAACTGATACATCAATCCGCTCATAACTCGTAAAACCAAACCAGATGGATTATAGCCGAATGTTAGTTTTCCATTAGGTTGCAAAACCTCATTTTCCTTTGATGTAATCATAAGAGTTATTGAGGGAGTAAGAAAATCTTTCTGAACATCACTGATAATCTTATCATTATTATTAGTATAATCAATTGTATCGGGAAGAAAAATTCTTTGAACAAATATTTCTTTTCGTATTTCCGCTCCGATAGATAAATATTTTGAGAATTTATAATATATAGAAACTGAACCGTTATTTAAAAATTTAGGGTTATCGTTTGAAGGAGGACTGGAAGGGAAAAACAAGCTTTGAGAACCTGATATACCAATAATCAAATTTAGTGGTAGTTTTATGTAATCAGAATTTGAGTAGCTTTGTTTTATATGAGATAGATTATTATCTATTATTGAAGTATTTGAAATACTATTTAAATTTATAGATACTGGTTGCAGTAGGCAATAATGTAAATCAACTGGTTTTAGCAAATCATTGTTTGTGGGATAACTTTTATTATTCTTAATAGATTGCACACTTGAAAGTATTGAAGATTCAGTATCAATATTATTTGAAATTTGGTTATTGTAGTATTTATCATTTCTGTTATAATTGGCAGATGTTTTTAGTTTATTAGATGGTTGTTTTATTTCAACATTGGTAATAATAGGTTTAGTATTTTCAATTTTAGTATAATGACTTGCAAAACCTTTGTTATAACCAGGTTTAAGAACTAAGAAATATACAAGGGATAAAATTAATCCAGTACATAATACTCCCAATGAGAAGTAACCAATATTTTTCTTCTTATCTTTTGAAATATCATCCTTTTTCTTAGGAAAAATTGTATTTGAGACTGTCTTATAAATATTGTCTCTCAAATGCTGTGGAGGTTCAAAATTTGATGCATTTTCATTTAAAGTAGTTCTAACCATAAGGTAGTATCTTATATCATTCCTCATTGCTTCATTTGAAGCAAGCTCAAGGAAAAATTCTTCTTCATTTTCACTTGGTAATGTACCATTAATATAATCCAAAATTCTATAATCATTATTCATACTATTTACCTATTTTTGATTATTATTCTTTAATTTTCTTTTCAGGTTCCAAATCGTTTATATAAGGTTCGAGTATTTCCCTCAAAGCATTATGAGCCCTGAAAAGCCTTGTTCTAACACCTTCCTGTGTTATATTGCAAATCTTAGATATTTCTTCAAAAGATAATCCATCAAATTCTCTCAGTATAAATACTTCTTTATACTTTAAATCGAGTAAGGATAATGCTTTTTGAATTAATTCAAAAAGATTGTTTTTCTCAGCTTGATTTCTTTCATCAACAATAAGATAATTTTTATCTATTGGAATATTTATTTTACGGTCTCTGATTTGTTTCAGACATAGATTACGGGCAATTGAAATGAGAAATGCGGGGATACTTTCTATATCTGATTCATTTCTAACCTTGGAAAAAAATCCTATGAATACTTCCTGGAACACATCTTCTGCTATAAATCTATTTTTCAATATTCCCTGACAATAGGAATAAACAAGTTTTGAATATCTTGAATAAATCTCATCAAATGCAAAACGAAATGATTTCTCATCTTCAGTTATGAGCTTTAATAATTCATTGTCAGTATAATTACTTCCTTTGTTCATATCCCAATTTAAAAAGTTTTATTAGGATAATGTACCATAAATCGAAATTTTGTTTCAGAATTTTAGAAATCTTTTATAACTGATTGTTTAAAATAAATAAAACCCAGTTCAAATTTTAGATTATTAGATATTATCGTTTAACAAATCTCCGGACACTAAAGCAGAGCTGCTTTCCAAAAGTATGTCAATATAGCCCAAACAGAAGTATTAGATGCTATTAGAAAAATGTGTGATTAAATTAATATTTGGAATTATTCAACATTTTTCGTAAATAAAAAAGTGAATTGTTTCTTTTTATTTACAAGTAAAGAGGATATTTACATATATGTAAATATCCTGTTAAGGAATATAGTTATTTTTTATTTAAGAAATATGAATTCATTTTACCGAAAAAATAATGATTTTACTATGGTGAAAAATTGAAATTAAATTGGGAATTTTTTATTAGAATTGCATTTGGCTTTAAGGAAAATAAAGGAAGGGAAATCAGCATGGGTGGCGATCCGGCAGGGATGGCAAACAATGAATATTTCAACAACAGACATTTTTATGATATTGCTGTTACAACAGGATATGCAATGCAAATTCTAAACCAGGATGTAAAAACAGGAAAGTTGCAGTGTCAAACGACACTATTACTTTGCTTGACAGTTCCATTTTTCAAATATTAAATTTAATAACAGTCAGGGACATCGAGAATATAATTGACTCTTACAAGACATAAGTTTTTGAGAGATTTTTCAAGTATGATGGAACAGTTTTATCAAGGAAATGAATTAGAATAATTATTTAATTATCAATGATGTTTTTTTATTATTGTTTTTCCAATTAAAGTTATGTCAAAAAAAGAACAAAACAATACATCAACCGACTATCAATACAAAGCACTATTCGATAACTCAACTATCGGACTATACAGGACTACGCCTGATGGGAAAATCATCCTCGCAAATCATGCAATGGTCAAAATGCTTGGATATAATTCATTTTATGAACTTGCTCAGCGTGATTTGGAAAAGAACGGATTCGAACCTTCTTATCCGAGAGAGCATTTCAAAAAAACCATTTCAGAGTACGGAGAGGTAAAAGGGCTTGAATCAGCATGGAAACGTAAAGATGGTTCTGTTTTGTTTGTCAGAGAAAGTGCAAAATCCGTAAAGAATAAACAAGATGAAATCTTATACTATGAGGGTTCGGTAGAGGATATTACCGATAAAAAAATAATAGAAAATCAAATTCAGGAAAGTGAAGAAAAATATCACCAGCTTTACTCATCAATGAATCAGGGATTGGCTCTCCACGAGATAATATTTGATAATGATGGTAAACCTGTTGATTATGTTTTCCTCGATATTAATGACTCATTCACAGAATTGACCGGGCTTTCAAGAGAAATGGTTATTGGTAAAACAGTCAAAGAAGTAATCCCTGAAATAGAAGAATTCTGGATACAAAGATATGCAGATGTCGTTCTTACAGGTAATCCTACACAATTCGAGGATTTTTCTAAACCTTTAGACAGACATTTCTATGTTTCTGCATACAGGACAAAACCAAAACAATTTGCAGTACTAATAGAAAATATAACGGAAAGAAAAAAGACTGAGATTTATATAAAAAATCTTAACCGTGTTTTGATGGCAATTCGTAGTATAAATCAATTAATTGTTAAAGAAACTGAAAAACGATTATTAATTAAGAAGGCATGCGAGATGCTTGTTCAGTCAGGCGGTTATAGGTATGCTTTCATCATTTTGGTCGACAGTTCAAAACAATTGGAATTATTCGCAGAATGTAATCTCGATAGTCAATTTGCTCAATTAATAGCTGAAATTAAAAGTGGGAAATTTCCGAATTGTTATGTTGAATTATGGAACAGTTCTGATAAAATCAGTGTGTATAATCCCAAGACACATTGTAATGATTGTGCCATTGCAGGATTCCCGAATGAAGATATTGTAAAATTTTTAGTAGGCAAATTAGAAAATGATGATAAAATTTATGGATTCATTAATCTCGCAGTCAAGCCGGACTTTATCGAGCCGGAAGAGAATTATAAAGTATTTGAAGAAGTAGTAGGTGATATTTCCTTTGCACTTCATGCCATTGAACTAAGGCAAAAACGTGATAAAGCAGAAAGAGATTTGATAGAAGCAAAAGAAAAGGCAGAGGAAATGAATAAATTGAAATCAAATTTCCTCGCAAACATGAGCCACGAACTGAGAACACCGATGGGAGGAATAATTGGATTTACAAGAATAATCAAGGATAATTATAAAGATGACGACCTGCAGGAACTTGCTGCTTTAATACTTCAGAGCGGTTCGAGGTTAATGGAAACACTTAATCTGATACTCGATATATCTAGAATCGAAGCAGGCAAATTGTATGAGGAATACAGTGAATTTGATATAATAAACACTACAAAAGATGTTATTGAAAGATACAGAGAAGAGGCAAATGAAAAGAATTTATTCATTAATACTAAATTTAAAACCGGTTCAATAAGATTTGTTAACGATGAGAGATTATTGTACCAGTCAGTAAATAACTTAATCAGTAATGCTATTAAATTCACTAACACAGGTGGTATAACTATTGAAATTTTCGAGGAAAAAGAGCAAGACAAAGAATTTGCAATTATCAAAGTAAATGACACGGGTATAGGCATACCCGAATCCAAATTGAATTTGATATGGGAAGAATTCCGCCAGGCAAGTGAAGGATTAAACCGTTCTTACGAAGGTACAGGTTTGGGATTGACAGTAACAAAAATGTTCGTTGAAAAAATGAGCGGAGAAATAACAGTCGAAAGTATTGTTGACAAAGGTTCGACATTTACAATCAAAATACCGATTCAGGAACAAACAGCAATCATTCAAAAACAAATACCTGAAGCAGAACAAATAGCGAAACCATATATATTATCAGTCGAAGATGATTTTGGAAGCAGAAATTTAGTTAAAAGAATTTTGAGAGATATTTTCAATGTTGATTTGGCAACGAATGGACCCGATGCACTGGACTTAATAACTCAAAAGCATTATGATGCAATCTTAATGGATATTAATCTGGGAAGAGGAATGAGCGGATTGGATGTGGCACAGGAAATAAAGAAACTACCGGAATACAACAAAACACCAATAATTGCACTTACAGCTTATGCTATGGCAGGCGACAAGGAAAGATTCCTAGCTAACGGATGTACACATTATATATCGAAACCATTTAAAACAGAAGAATTGGTTGTTTTGTTGAGGAGTATGGTTGATGGAAACAAATAGCAAAATATTAAATGAATATAATTTTGTTATAATTAAATTATTTAGTATGTTTTCACTTAGTAACGAATCGTTGTTAAAGATACAATTTCGGACATTTACATATATGTAAATGTCCTATTAAGGAATATAGATTGTTATTAGAAAATATTTTGGTATAAAATGAATATTGGGATAAGAATTAAACTCTTTATTCAGACTTGTTATCAGTCTCAATTATTTTTTGCTAAGCTCGTTAATTTAGACCCTACTTATTTGAATAGAATAATAAATAACCGACTAAATCCTGGTGTGGATATATTATCTAGATTCAACAGTGCAGGTGTTTCTCTTGATTGGTTATTGAATGGGAGTGGTTCTATGTATTCGACTAATTCCCTAGGAGAGAAGTTAAAGAATATGGTTTCTGATTCCAGTAATATTACTCAAAATACAACAAATAAAAGAGTGATAAGTTGGATTAGTGAAAATTATGATAATCTTGAAAATTTCTGTAATATTTTTAAAATTGATTTACAAAAAAGTCATAGTATAATTTATGAATCAGCGATGCCTGATTCAGAATATCTTGAGATACTTAATGAGGCAGGATGTAATATTAAATGGCTGCATACAGGTCAGGGTTCACGTTTTGAAAATAATCCTGCCGGAACAATACTAAAAATGAAGAATAAAAATTTTCAGTCTACAATTAAATCTTAATGTGTAATAATAAAAATGAAAAAATATACTACTCCAAAAGGAGATAAAAGAATGAAAACAATATATATAATAATAATTTTTGCAATTTTTAATTATCTGTTGTTACCTGCTGAAGATAATGAACAGGAATTAATCAATATTCTACCTCAAAAGCAAGGAATAGAAAGAATAGAATGTCTTAATAAAATATCCAAAATCATAAGGGAAGATAAGCCACAAGAAGCAAGAAAATATATTTATGAATCTTTAAAATTAAGTAAGGGAATCGGGTACTTTCAAGGTGAAGGGCAAGCATTATTAAATCTTGGAGTAACTGAATCAGTTTTAGGAGATAACAAAAAAGCTGAAGTAACTTTTAATCAAGCATTAAAAATTTATAAAAATCATTCTGATAAATTAGGAATAATAAAATCAAAAATTGATTTAGGACATGTTCAAACTTTATCCGGAAATTATAAAGATGCACTATTTAACCTGATACAATCCTATAATATGAGTAAAGAATTTAATTATAATAATGAACTTGCATCTGCCAGTCTTGGTTTGGGGTATATTTATGATGATATGTGTGATTATAACAAGGCTTTAGATTATCTAAATATTTCAGTAAATATTCAGAAAAAAATAGGTAATAGAAAGGATTTAATTAAAACATTAAATATAATTGGTGTTATATATTATAATATAAAATATTACGAGAAATCACTTTCATCATACAAAGAAGCTCTTAATTACATTGATACAAATAACAATATTAGTTTACTTGAAAAAATTTATAATAATATTGGATTGATCTATTCTGAACAAGGTAATCATCTAACAGCTATACAATATTATATTAAAAGTAAAACATTATTGGAACAAATTCAGGATTCAATTGGAATAGCGGTTTGTAACATAAATATTGGAAATGAATACTCTCAAATGGGTGATAATAATAAAGCAGTAGAACTATTAAATATGTCAATCGAATTATTGAAAAGAAAAGATTCGCCTTGTGATTTAGTTTCTGCATATTTGTTAAGATGTAATATTTTTATAAGAAATAAGTATCCTGAAAAGTCAAGACCGGATTTGTTAAAAGCACTTTGTATTTCCCAAAAACTTGATTTGACTAATGAACAGAGAAATGCTTATTATTTACTGACTGAATCATACATTTTATTAAACAAAAAATCCTTAGCATCTCAAACTTTCCAAAAATATAAAAATGTAAATGACTCATTATTGATTGTCGAAAAATCAAAATCCTTAAATATAACAAATGCTAAAATTGCTGCAATCACAAAAATAGAAAAATTAAATTCAGACTTGAAGATTGAAAGAGAAAAATTTGCTAAATTAATACTTATTATATTCTCAATATTAATTTTGTCTATAATCACAGTTTTATTCTACATAATTAGAAAAAGAATAGTTTCTAAATTGTATCAAAAGGAACAACAATTGGACTATATAAAAGTTACACATAAAAACCTACATGAATCCTTTTCTTCTGAAGTAAAAGATAAAATGTATGTACTTGGTAATTTCATTCTTGAATCAAAAGAAAATAATAATTATAGACAACTTAAATCTTCTTATGATGATGTATCGCACATAATAACGGAAACATTGGTTAAATATAATGTAGATTTTAATTCAAATTAATGAAAGGATTTTTTTATGGCAGAGTACCCCTCAAATTATCGTTATCAAGCATCAAACAGAACCCTGCATTGGGATGCCGTAGATGGTGCCGAGGAATATCAGATTGAATTTACAACCGATCCTCAGATGAGTGGCTGGCAATTAGCATATTCAGGGGGTATTGATACTGTTTGTTCTTTTATGCAGTCTCCTGGGATATATTCATTACATGGTAGAGTTAGAAAAGGTGGTCCTTGGGATATTTACGGTCCAATAGAATTTGTTGAAGTATTAATTGAACCTTGATTGCACAATTCTTTTTATTAAGCCGGTTTGAAATTAAAAAGAAACTGGCTTTGGCTCAATGTTTTCAATTCAATGTAGATAAGATATTGTTTCCCTAATCTTGTCTTCATTTATATTTTATTAAGCAAGAGGAAAAAATTACTTAAAATTCCATTTACATATATGTAAATATTCCAAGTAGGAATATATATTAAAATTTGAATGCTAAAATTCCTCAGTATATTGTCTGTTAATAAAAACTTCTTATTATTTGTTAAAGTGATAAAAAATCTCTTTTCCCAAATTATTTATTAATATCACCGTGAACATAGTCCTGCTCACAATAACCGAGGCACAATCACCTAAACTTGAAATACAAAAAAAAATATATATTACATTTTGGAAAAAAAACATTTGGATATATTATTCTTTTTCAGTAACTAATAATCAGTATTGTTCCTTTGCATTATATTATTAAATAGGCATTTACATATATGTAAATGTCCCAAATAGGAATATAGTTGTGAAATTGATAGGATAAATTAGGTTTTTATTATTATTAATTTATCCCAAATACCAAATAAAGAAACAATTAATAGTCAACATAAATAACAATATAGGTGTAACATGGCAAAGCACATAACATTATTGGTTTCTTGTCTTTTAATTTGTCTGGCAAACCAGAATCTTTTTTCTCAACCAACTATCAGCATTGAATTTCCTTCTCAGGGAGCAACAAATATTTCATTGCTTCCGCAAATTAAAATAATGGTTAATTCTCCTTATAAAATTGATGAGTCCTGTTTGAACTTATCAGATACAATCCCTTATAATAATTGGGATAGTGTTAATAACAGGCATTACATTTCTGAAATGACAGTATTTCCTTCAAGTTATTATGAGGGTAATGATTCCACTCTTCAAATGGCTCTATGGTTTGGAACAAGAACAAAAAATATTTTAATAAATGATTCAACATTTCAAATTTTACTTTTTGGGCGATTAGGATATGAAACTGAATATGGAATATACATAGATGATATAAGAGTATATGACCCGCAGACAAGCGACACACTCACTTTTGATACATTGCTTGTACCACAATTTACAACGACAAAGCCGATGTACAGGGTGGAAAATATTTCATCGAATGGGAATGTTATAAGAACCGGTGACACTGTTTTTATATATTTTAACCGGGATTTGGATTCAGCAAATACACCATTAGGTCCAATTGCCACAATTTATAAATCTGATACAACGACTATTGACGATACTTTAAGATACATTTTTAATGAGGTATCTTCCACATCATTTTTAGGGGATACTTCAACTACAATTTGTATTAAACCCGATACAAATTACACTCTGGGCAATGAATACTTTTTGAAGGTTGATTTATTTGGTTTAACCGGAGATAGCTCCAACAATATTTTTACAACGATACCTCTCAAAGAAAAGGCAATGGTAAACACTTTGGTAAAAAGTTTAAATGCGCTCGATACATTGCCAATAGAATTCAGTCCCAAGATGAATACAAAAACATATTTCCTCGAACCGAATGAAAATTTAGCATTCGATGTATCGAAATATGACAGCAATTATTTCTTCGTTGGATGGGAATGCCCGGATAATATTAGTATAAATGGATATACTGAAACATCACATACTGTTAGCTTTGAACCGGAACAATTACAGGATTTGGATATAACGGCAGTCTATGCAAAAATTCATCAGGATACTGTAAAATTGAGCAGTGTAGCAAATGGAAGTTATTCTGCCTTTACACCCGGTGTTGCTGTAAATGATAGCGTTTACACTTTGCCTCGCAAAGAAGGAGATAAAATGTTAATAATTGCAATTCCTAATCCTGAATACAAATTTTCTTATTGGGAAAGCGACGATACATTATTAGATGGCAATACAGAGCCATATCTGGAAATCAATGCGTATCCGAATGTTAATGTTCTAAGTACCAGTGGTACCTGGAGTGATATACCTGACATAGTTACGAATATATACCCGGTCTTTGAATCTGATACAAGTAGCTGTCAGATGGCAGAAATATGTGTTACTGTATCTTTGGAAGACGGCAGTGAAATATTTACAGGTACCAGTTCAAATGAAGATAGTACAGATGTGAAAGATTTAATCGAATATGTTAAAGTTGACACTGATGAACTTGATTTAACAGGTGATGGTCTGACTGCCAAGGGATGTAAGCCGATTTATAATCCTAATCTACCTTTAAGCAAAACAATATCTGTAAAATTAAATATGCTTTCTGAATCAAAATATGAGATTGCATATTATTATGACATCGGAAATAAATTTAACATACAACAAGGTAGAAAATTTCCCGATTATCAAAACGGAGATACTGTGCTTGGCAGATTAGCAGACCCTTATGGCGATTCAGTAGGAACTGAATTTTCTCAATTTGTTACTTTAGATGACCCCGACAGGTGTTATATTGATTTGAAAGTTGTAATATACAGAAGAAGATGTCATCTCTCGACAGAATTAATGATGGAGGATACTTCATATTTACCTTATGACAATGTAATAAATATATTCTTCAATAGAACTCGCACCGGCAGTATAGCAAAAACAGAACTTGGAAATAACCGCAGAAACGAACAGGAATGGATTGAGTATGATACTAATTTTTTACAAACTACTTATTTTAAGAAGGTAACCTGGTATAAAATTATTCCTTATGGTGACACTGTTTACCTGAAGGGCGAATTATTATTAAACGATAGAGGATATGATAGTGCATACTGGTATGGGGAAGATGGATATGTAAATTCTCCAATTATAGATGCTTCATTAGTATTAATAATGACTGATAATGAAAAAACAAAGTATATTCTTGATAATGATTTTAAACTTGAAGCAATTTATATTTATCCAGATTGGACTACAGAAAAAATATTTGATATTTCAAAGGGATATCCTACCATACCACCATTGCATATTATTCGAAAACCAGGAGAAGCCACTAAACGTAATTTTTTAGAGAATAATATTAAATGTGGTATGAGAGAATATACTGGTAAAAGTGTTACACAAGGAAACAATCCATATCCAAATCCAACTCTACATGATAATGGTCATTCAGAAGAGTCTAACTATTTATTCAGAACTGCAAAGATAAAATTTAGATTTTCACGTGATGTCATGGAAAATACTTTGGTAGATCCTAATTTTCCAATCCGTGAGACGTATCGACCTGATTATGGAGATGATAAAAATGAAGGTCTGCATGGATGGGACTGGTATCCTAAATTTGGTTATGATATTGATGAACTTTATCCATGGGATTATTTAATTGGTCGTAGATATGATGCACAAATATTTAAGAATTATTATTATAATTCAGCAACATGTACAACTATCGGCAATTATGTAACAATGAAATTTATTTCTCCTAATGGATTTGGATTACCTCACATGAGTTATTTTAATATTCATGTAGGAAATTACATAAAATCTACATCTGGCAAAACACTAACAAATAAAGGTACCGCACAATTTGGTACTGAATATCCAAATATACAAATTAAATTATTGAAATATATTTCTAAGAATTATAGTGTACATTATGGTTCAGGAAACAGTTTTTTCGTAAATTTAGCTGATTATAAACACGCTATTATTTTATGTATGGGTGTTTTATTAAAACAATATGATTATGTAATTACTCAAAAGTATACTTTTGAGGATCCAACTATCCAACATGCTGTATTTCCCCCAACAGGTTGTTATAATAATATTAGTCCAGATAATCTAATTATTCCTGAAATACCTGAAAATTATATTTTAAATTGCAAACTTTATGAAGATGGACAGTATACTATAGTATTACCTATATTAGCTGATATAAATTCTTTTGAATTAGAATATATTGATTTTTTTTGGAATGGTTTAATAGATAATTTATTTAATTATAAGGCATCAATATTAGACTTTGCTAAAAATCCTACAAGTTATTTATTAGACAGATTTTTGTTAAGTATATTTAGTAACTATAATTTACCCTTTATGAATTATTACCAATTAGTTAATTTTCAGATAGAAAAATATGCGTTTGATGGTAATTGGGGTATTTGGGCTTTTCCAGGAAATCGAAACGATGAAAATTTATATTTAAAAGATTATAATTGTTACGATAAATATAGGTATTTATATCTTTGGAGAACTTATTATACTTCTTTAAATGGATATAGAGCTAACTACGGGATTGAGTATAAGATAATTTTAAAATGATAACAAAATATTAACGTGTAAATATTATTAATAATATTTGCTATGATATTATATATTTTATGTAATAATATTAAAAATATAAAAAATTAAAGGAATTTAGATGATAAAAAAGTATTTAATGGTATTAATGAAAAAAGAATTATATTATTTCTTTTATTTATATATTAAATTATTTATTTCGTTATTATTATTATTATATATAAATAATACAATTCTAAATGCTCAATGGGTACGATGTAAAAATGGTATTGAAAGTAATTTAATATATTGCTTCAATGTAATTAGTGAAAATACTTATGTAGGTGTAGATGGTGGTATATATATGACAACAAACAATGGAAACAATTGGATTACTAAAAATTCTGGTTTGGAATTAGAATTTTATCCTATACAAGTTACAACTATAGCAACTAATGACAAAAATATTTATGCCGGTACATGGGATGATGGAATATATCTTTCCATAGATAAAGGTGAAAATTGGGTACGAAAGAGTAATGGATTACCCTTCTGGTTTTGGGGTTTAGATACAGTTTTTAATGTGAAAGTAAATATAATAATAACAAATGGTAATTATATTTTTGCAGGTACTGATAATGGGATTTATATATCCACTAATAAAGGTGATTATTGGTTTCCAAAGAATAATGGTTTACCACATTTAGATACATTTAATATGCCTATTTATTCAATGGCAATAAGTGATAATTATTTATACGCCGGTACTGATTCTGGAGTTTATATGACAACAAACAATGGAGATAATTGGTATGAAAAAAATAATGGGATTGAAAATTTGCGTATTCACTCATTAGCAATAAAGGGTAGTAATATTTATTCCGGTTCAGAATATGGTGGAATGTTTATATCAACGATTGATGGAGACAATTGGAAATTTATTGGTTTTAAAAACACTATTGTTAATGTTTTATTAATAAGTGGAAATAATATATTTGCCAGTGGTAGTAATCTTTATTTGTCAACTGACAATGGAATTAGCTGGATAGAAAAAAATTCAGGATTGCCAAATTTAGGTGTTACATCATTAGTAATTAATAATGAATATATTTTTGCTGGTATATGGGATGATGGAGTTTACAGAGCAAAACTAAGCGACCTTGGTATTACGGATGTAAAAGAGCCAGAGCAAACAAATGGAATTAAAATATATCCCAATCCTGCTTCGGATGAATTTAGATTGAGATTTTATGCTCCCACAGAAACGACAGTGCAGCTAAGCGTTTTCGATTTGCTTGGCAACAAGGTTTTGAGTAGAACAGAACAAGCTTACGAAGGTACAAACGAAAAAAATATAAATTGCGAACAACTGCCGCATGGCTATTATTATGTTAAAATAAATATAAATGAAATTGTAGAAACAATTCCACTGGTGATAATTAAGTAAATTAGAAATTAGGAATGAGGAATTAGGAATTGGAAAAGTCGGAAGCTGGAAGCCGGAAGACCGAAGTTATTAGTCGCTAGTCGTTAGGGTGATTGGGTGAGCTAACAGACTAACAGTCTAAACAGTTAAGAGACTAAATTGAAAATTGTAAAATTGAAAATTGAAAATTTAATTATATTGTGAGGTCAAAATGAAAAATTCAATTGCAAAACTACTCGTTATTTTTTCCTTCTCATTTTTAATGACAGGACTATTATATGCAGAGTTCAATCCCAACGGAGGTGAGAACGGCGAGTTCTGGCAACAGAACACAACCAGGACAATTAAATGGGACACGAGCTATTTCCATAATACTGTTAATTTATATTTATGGAATATGACTTCTGCTACTTTCACCACAATTGATACAAGTGTGCAGGCATCACTCGGAGAATACGACTGGGTAATACCTGATGACCATCCAACCGGTTTCAATTTCAGGGTAAAGATTGAACAAACCGATAGTGCTTTAGAACAATTCTCAGAAACATTTTTCCCGATTTATGAGGGTGGTTCGCCTCATAGTGAGGTTGCAGAGAAGCCGAACGGGAAAGAAATATTCTTTATTTATCCTAATCCCACAACAGGTACTACAACTATAAAATATTATGTCTCAAGACCAACTCAAGTTAGTATTATGCTTTGCAATACAATAGGTAATTATCAACGAAGTATTATAAACGAATATAAACATACAGGTGAATACCAATTTGAACTTAATTCAAGTAATATATCTTCCGGTGTATATTTTATAATATATAAACAAGAATCAGGTGGAATAATTGAGACACGAAAAATGCAATTGATAAGATAGTATGATTTGTTAATTAAAAAAGGGTATGTGATTTTACATTGCATGCCCTTTTATAAAATAACTAAAATATTTATTTGAGGATAGAATGAATTAAGAAAAGTTATTGTGTACAAGGGGCATTGATAATCAAAAATAAAATTATAAAGTATATGGATTATTTTTCCGGAAATAACTTTGTGATTATAGTTGAGCATAAAACTTGTCAATTCATTTCTTGGATGACAAAAATTAGTTTTGAGATAAATTAAATTATAAACATGATAAACCTTTCTGTTCAAGAATGAGTGCAATATAGAGTTTTATAATCGAGAAGTGATTTTCAGTAATAAGAAATTGTTAATAATAATGCTGTATCAACTTTAAACAGATTTGAGAATTAATTCTTTAATTGATTAGTGAAGGGAATTTCTCAGATGTTTTTTCCCATCTTTAGAAGTTTATAGAAATATTTAATAATTAGCGAAATAATTACTTAATAATTTTAGAAAGGAATTAAAATGAATGAAAATATTAAAGAATTAGAAATTTATGCCTCTCTTGAAAAGTATGTAAATGAATTGCATTCAGATTATGAAGTATGGTATGCGAAATCAGTCAGGAAAATTTATTGGATTTGGTATATAATGCAAATATTAACGGCAGCGACTGGTTTTGTTTTTGCAATAGTTAGTAGTATAGCTGTAGCACTAGGGAATGAAGTAATAAAAAATTATCATTTGACGATTTATTTAGTTATTCTACCAGCATTTTCTTCTGCTTCAGCAAATATTATTATTCGATTTAGAATATATGATCTCTGGATGATTAGGGAACAGGGACGTATTGAATTTCAGAATTTACATAACGAAGGGAAAGCATTAATGTTATCAGCAAAATCAGAAACTGAATTACAAAATGTTTATCAGCAACTTGTTAAGAGAACAAAAGAAATAGAAGATGATCAACAAGTAAGATTCTTTTCTATTTCTAAAGTTGACTTAAAGCAATTAAATTCAAATGTCGATTCTGCTAAATCTAGTGTATAGGAATTATCACTATTATTTAATATAGAGATTATTTATAAGTATTGTTGATAAAATATGATAAAATTACAATTATATGTTTCAATAATTATGGAGAAATAACATGGTACGAGAATTTGATATTTTACTCAAAAGTGTTAAGGTAATTGAAAATGGTACATTTGATGAAAAAGGAATAAATACAATTAAATTCACTTTACATTATCCTGAATCTGGGATTAAACAAGTATCAACAATTGTCAATATGGATCTAGAGGATAATAAAGAAACAGAATTTGATAAAGAATGGCAGGAAAAAATGCTTTTTAGGCAGGTAATTTCTGGGGCTTGTATACTGTCAATTGAAATTTCTAATGCAATTAAGATAAGTAATTTGGAAAAATTACTTTTAAGAGCTTTTAAAACATTATCAATTACTGGGATTGAATCTATACCTGTTGTTGGACAGGTAGTGAACAATGTATTAAAAGATAGTATTGAAAATTATTTTGATGAATTAGCAAAAGACAAAATACTGAAAATAGCTGAAGGTAATTTAAGTATAAATTTGGAATTGGATGATGGCATAGTCCCAGTAAATCTCGATTGTCCTAATGAAGTCATAATTCAAAAAGATAAATTCGATTCAAAAGGAAATAGAGTCACAACATCAAAACAAATACCTAAAGGATATTGTAATGCACAGGTGTACTTAATTATTGAAACGAGAAATTTATAAGAATTGATAATTTTATATTAGTAATTTTAATATAATACTAACTACAGGCATCTTATGAAAACAAAAACTTCTTTCCTCATCATAATTGGTTTACTTATTCTAAACCTATTCTCCTATGCTAAAGACTCACTATATGTAAAAGTTCTGGATTGCGGACAGGCATTATGTTGCTTGATACGATGTCCGGATGGTAAAATTATCATTTATGATGCAGGTGATTACAAGAAAGAATCGAGAGATGAAGTTCAGGATGAAATACCGAAGTTTCTTGGAAATAAAACGACAGTTGACCTGCTAATCCTCAGCCATACTGATGCAGACCATATTGGTTCTGCTGCATGGCTTGTTAAAGAGTATAATATTCAAAAAGCAATCCATACCGGGTATCACAAAGGGCTTGCCGGTGATGAGAACGGTCCTACTCAATCATACCTAAATTTCGTTCATGCTTGTGAAAACGAAAATGTCAATGTTATAAATATTAATAATCGTACAAGTAAATTCTTTGACACAACAATGAATTTCGGTGGTGCAATAGTTGATATTCTTTGTGGATTTGGCAAACCGAAATCCTCATGGGATCTGACCGAGAAGTCAAAGAAAATAAATTCAGTTAGCATTGTAATGAAAGTTGAATATTCAAATAAATCGGTTATATTTTGTGGTGATGCAGTCGGAAAGCCAAGCAACAGTGATGACGCTGAGCCAATTGCTACTGAAAAATATTTATATGATAACAAGAAGAGTAAGCTGAAATCGAATGTTATCATAGCTCCGCATCATGGTGCTGACAATGCCAGTTCAAAGAAGTTTATTCAGACTGTAAATCCTGAGTATGTGATATTTTCTGCAGGTTCAGATAAAACATATCAGCATCCAAGAAAAAGGACAGTTGAAAGATACAGCAATTATTGTCAAATTTCAATTGACAAAATATTTAGAACGGACAAAGGAGAAGGCAATCCTGACTGTGATAATGAAGAAGAATGGGATGGTTTTGCCGAAGGAGGAAATTGTACTGACCCAGTTGGCGATGATGCCATTGACATCAAAATTTATAATGATGGTCAATTGAAAGTAAATTATGAAAATAGTAACCCAGAGATATTGGCTCAATCAACACAGTGCAAGGGAATAACAAAAAAAGGTACTCAATGTAAAAACAAAACTACTGACCAAAGCGGGTATTGCTGGTGGCATAGGAAGTAATTATTATTCATAAATTTTAATGATTGAAGGGAGAACTAATCATGAGTACTGAAAATAATGAAAATATTCCATTCAAATTGACTTGGAAAATTAATACTATAGGAATTTGGCTAATACTAATCATGATAATTCAAATTGTGATTGCATATTTTACATATCGTAACTTTATTGAAGATGGGCTTAAAAATATAATATTAATCAGTCTATCAGGTGGATTAGGTGGAACAATCTACTGTCTTAGGGGATTTTACCAACAAATTGGCAAGAAGGAATTCAATACATATTGGTTCTGGTGGTATATTATCCGTCCTATTGCAAGCATTGTTATGGGTGCTTTTTCATATTTTTTAGTAGCAGGTGGCTTATTAATAATATCAACCAGTCCGGACCTCTCACAAGATAAAGGTTTAATGTTTTTTTGCTCTTTAGCTTTTATTGTAGGGATTTCATTTACTCGCTTTATGGATAAAATTTACCAGGTAGCCGAGGTAATGTTTTCTCCTAAAAATTAGGATATAAGATTATATCAAATTTTATTGATGTTTTTATGTGATGAAAAATATGGGTGTAAATGATATACGGAGGATAAAATGAGACGAAATAATGGCAATATGAAAGACGAACGCTATTGTGGAAATACTCACAAGATGGAGGTTAACGATTTGGATAATGAAAAGACTTCATGTCAAATTGATGAGATTATTAATGCAGGACATGATAAACCTTTTCATAGTCTTTTGATTGCTCAAATACAAGGATATGACAAATGTAATTGGTGCATTGGGGATTCAAAAAGGTGAGTAATGGAAAATTAAAGATACAAATAGGAATTGTTGCGACATAATCAGTAAATTATTTATTACTATTTTTTTAAGAGTTGTTATGAAAAAGTTTTTAAATTTTTATTTAATCTTTGTCTTACTAAGTTCAATTTTACTTTGCCAATCTAATAATTGTATGGAATTAGAATCCAAAATTCGTCTTCATTTTGGAAATGTGAATGCTCTACAAATCGCTAACAATGGAAATTATGTCTATGTATTAGCGATGAATGGTCTCTATAAATTTCAAATCAATGAAACTAAAATTTCCTTCGTTGGAAGTAATCTTGAGAGAAGTTATACTTCAGCCAGATTAGCAATCTCTTCAGATGGAAGATATGCCTACATAGGTGATGATTCTTTATTCATATATGATATTACGAGTAACGACCCAAAATTAAAAGTTAGAACTTTGTTGCATGAAGGAAGAATAAAAGATTTAAAAATAAATGATACAATTCTAATTGTTGGCAGCCCTGATGTACCCAGAGCAACAAATTTACCTGCAAGTTGGCCTGGTGGAATAAATATCTATAATATTAAATCTCCTGAAAATCCAGTTTTTATTAGCTATGGGAATAACACATTAAATGATAAGTTTACAGGATACTACAGAATAAACTACCAAAATAATTATGTTTTTGGATTTTATTATGAAGGAGGTAACCCTAGACTATTTATTTGGGATATTTCTAATATTAATGCTCCACAATGTATTGGAATTACATCAGATAATTCGACTAACAGTAAACCGGTAGAAATAATTACTAAAGAAAAATGGCTATTCCTGTTGCAAGAAGATGGAGATTTAACTGTTTGTAACATACAAGATAAAAGAAATCCTGTTTGGGGTAAGTATAGTACTACTAGAGGCATACCAAAGTCAATGGTTATATTTGACAATACCATTTTTGCAGTTCATATGGATGGTATTGATGCTTTTGATATTAGTAATCCTTCAAATTTTACCAGATTATCTGATCTAAAGTATAATGCTGGTAGTGTTGGATATTCCGCTATAGCTTTGAATGGAAATAACATTATTGTTGGTCAACCAAATATTATTAATACTTTTAATACAAATTTGGTGAAAGTTGATAGTTTTGAAGTTTTTAAAGGCACTGCTTTAAAAGTATTAGTAAATGGGGACTATGCTTATATTCTAGATGATGAAGGGGGTATTAAAGTTATTGACATTAGCGATTCAGCAAATCCAATTCTATTTAGCCCATCAAACCTTTCTGCATCTGCAATTTGTTATTATATCTTTAATAATAAGATTTTTATTGGGGAAAAAAATTATGCTATATCAATTTACGATTTAAATTCAAATGCTATTAATCCAACTAAAATTGCTACAATAAATCTTAATTTTCCTGAAGTCAGCACTGGGGGTAGTCCATCAGTCGCTTATTCTATTGTTGTAAAAGATAATATTTTATATGTATGGTTAAGAACCCCATGCTGTGAAACAATTTTTCAAAACGGTAAACAAGGAATTGCGACATTCAATATAACAAATATAAATCAACCACAATTTATCTCATTATACAGCACTCCCGGCGTATTAAAAACAAATGGTGATAGACCCTATGGTTTACCAACCTTGCCATCCCTGTTATCAATAAATAGCAATAATATTGTATTTTCTCCTGAATGCAACTACTTTTTTGATCCTTTACAAGGAGATGGAGCATACGGCACTAAGCACTGTGAAATAATTAATTCAAGTAATGGTATACTTTCAAAAATATCATCATTAACAACGCAACTTGATACAAATAGACCTTATATGATTTTAGCTAAGGATAACACTCTTTTTATCTTGACTCAATCTATCAGTTCTACTGGTTATATTATTCCTGGGAATAACGGTTTTTATTGTTTTGATGTAAGTAATCCACAAACTCCAGAAAGAAAATATTTTTATTCATTAAATTCGATGCCTTATGATGGTATTATCATTGGTGATACTCTAACTATTGCAAGTGGTGATAGTGTGTTTAAGTTCAATATTCATGACCTAAATCAGGCACAATTAATATGCAAATTCAAATCATTTGATTTTGCATATAGTATTGCCAACTACAAAGATAAATTAGTTGTCGCAGATAGAAATTTCTTTACAATTCTTAAGCCTAATGAATTTCAGGATTCATCAATTCACATAACAAGTCCATCTGGAGGTGAATTATGGCAATTAGGAACAACTCAGAATATTTATTGGACTTCTTCAAATGTCAGAGAAATAAAAATTGAATATTCAACAAATAATGGTGCTAGTTGGTTTACAGAAAAAGATTCAATTCCTGCTGATAATGGTATATACCCTTGGTTAATTCCTTCTAAACCTTCTAATCAATGTAAAATAAAAATTAGTGCTGTTGAAAACCATAATATAAAAGATATAAGTAATATTTTTACTATTGTTAAAAATTATGGTATTCCTGAAGATCCTTGCTCAAAAGATGATTTGATAAAACAATACTTGCAAAATGGAGATAATGACCATCAAAACCAAATGGGTGTCTGCCCTACATCTGTAATAGTGGGCAATGGTCAGATGACAGTGGGTTTCAATAAAAATGGAAAAATTGTTTCTTTATTTTATCCTTCCCCCGGTTATTATGATCATATTCCGTATCAAACAGAACCATCCACTTCAGATTCAATGGATTTTCATTTTTTAGATAATTACGGAGCTCCACATTGGTTAGGCTCTTTTGCAGGTATTCAGATCGATGATTACTATTCTTGGTTATCAAATGGTGAGTACCAAATGAATGAAGACTATAATTGGATAGTGACACAAGAATATGAATATGATTCGAATAATAATCCATCGCCCATTCTGATAATAAAATATTATCACAAAATATATCCTTGGAAAGTAATAGAAAAAGCATTTGTTCCGCCGGGAGGTTCAGTTCTCGTTAGAAATTTTAAATTTATAGGTACATCTAATAAATATAATCAACCTATTACAAATTTAAAATTTTATTATTACACAAATATCAATCCTAATGGTTCAAATCAACTACCTAATATAAAAAATCCGGATGTTCCAAAAAATTCAAAATTATATTCATACACAATATTTTCTGATTTCTTTACTGGTTGGAAATTTATTTATAATTCTACTAAAATGTGGCCTAATAAAAATGATTATATTCCTAATATTTCTGTAATTGGGGGGGATAATTTTAATTCTAATAAAACCTTTTCTTTTAATATTTCATCATCAAATAAAATTGAAAATATAAAAGTATCGAACATTACTGCTTCTGATAAGTGGTTAATTAATTCAGATAATAAAATATATGATGATACTATAAAGAATATTGATTTTACAGAGAACGGTGGTATGTGGTTTCCACTTCCAAGTCAAGAAACAAGTGGAATAATAGAAACAAATTTTTCAAGCAATAATGATGTAACAATATATATTACTGCTGGTTTTAATGAAAATGGCAGTAAAACTGTTCTTCAAAATGCTTTTAGTGATGGATTTGATAAATTGTATCAAGAAACCACAAATTATTGGACAGATCCAACCAAACAACTTTATTTAAATAAGATAAATAATTTACAATTTAGCCAACAAAAAATCAATATTTTACCTGATTCACTTAAAATGATAATGAAATTGTGGGCAATGACGATGTCCTTAATGTATGATATTAATGGAGGAATAATTGCAAGCCCTAATTTAATTCCATTATATTATCCGATGTGGCCAAGAGATGCTATGTGGCAAATGCTAGCTTGGGAATTAATAGGTGATAAACAAAAAATTAAAAGTACTATTAGTAAATTATTTAGTTCTAATTTTATAGACACGATGAATATAACTAATGGAAATCCAAATTCAAATCATTTATCTTCTTATTGGAGACAGAATTATTCTTTGGATGGTAATTACACTGGGTTACCTGATCAAATTTATGGAATACCATTTATGAATTATATACAACCAAAAAATCAAGATTTCAAAGGTCTTGTTGAATTTGACCAGATGTCATTATTGCTTTGGTTTATTTGGAATCTTTATGAAAACCATTATGTAAATCATAAATCTGATTATGGAAATAATGTTGACAATTTTTTGTGGGATTATTGCGGAATTATACAAACAGATATAATTCGATTATCAGATTTCATTTTGAATAATATTATCATTGATAAATCTCATAAAAAAAATGAACTTGATAGAGATTTTCTTATGACTTCAAGTTGGGACAACCCAGAATGGGGTACATTTTATAAAAATTTATCTGCTGATTTAAATGGGGAGAACAGATTCTTTTCATCTTGGCAAAACACTTATTGTAATTCATTATCTGTTGGTGGACTATATTCAGCTTTTAAAATAACTGGAGATAGTGTTTATTTTAGAAATGCTTTAAAACTTAAAAAAGGTATAGTAGATAATCTTATAGGCTTCGATAAAAACAATAATTCAATTTTAAAATGGGGTTTAGTCCAAGAATTTGATAGAAATGATGGGAAACAGCAACTTAATGGTTTAATTAGTAATGATAAGTTTTCTAATACATCTTTTATTTTCCCCGTAAATATTTTTGACTTAAATAATGAAGAATACGCAATAAATTACTATCAAAAATCTTATGATTATCTTTTTAATACCCAAGATACTCTATTTATTGGAGATATGTACTATACTATATTAAATGAATTGAATAAACAAGATACTCTAGGAAAATTTAAAATTGGTAATATTGTTAATTATATTAGAAAAAGAGATGCATATAATAACATAGGATATATTCCTGAAAGATTACCTGCAAATATAACAGCAAATGATTGTGGATGTTTTAGAAAAGGTGCTTCTCCTTTAGGTTGGGGACAAGCTATTGGTCTGCTTCTTGGCTTTTACAGTTCAGATAATTTTACGATCCCTATAACACCAATAGATGTTTCAGAATTAGAAGTTACAAATGTATTTAATGTCATTCGTGATGTTTCTGAAGAGATACAAACTACAAAGTCTAACTTATTACAGGATTCTACATACAAAATACTTTATGATTTCGCAACAGTTAATTCACCAATTTATTTACTGGCAATTAATAAAATAGACACTTTGAAATTTGGTATTGAAAGTAATAAAGAAGTTTTCAAAGATTTTAGCGGTATTTTAGTGTTTGACACTTTAAACAAACCAATGGCTATATTTAATCCTCAGGATACTAAGTATAGTTATCAAATCTATGCATATAATAGTGGACCATTTATTCTGGATATTTGGAAGTCATTTTTTGATTGCTATTTGCAACTGCACTTTGAAGATACACTTAAAGCTGGTACAACTGGAACTATGACACTTGATATTTATAGTTTAAACCAAAGTAATTTTAAATTTATTACAAGTGATCCTAATAAATTTGAAATAAGACCTAAATACATAAAACTTTGTAATCAAATAGTGTCTGATATTGGTGATAATACAGAAAAATCAAATTCAATAATAAATATCTTACCCAATCCATCAAACGATTACATTAATATTATTTATAATCAAGGTAAGCCATATCCAGTTAGTATATCAATCATTAATAATTTAGGATTAAAAATCAAGAATATAATCTTTGATGATTTAACTCATAAGGGAGAGCAAAAAATAACAATTGATCTGGATGGAATCCCATCAGGAGTATATTACTGCAATTTAGACTATGGAAAAGAAAGTATAACCGTAAAATTTATTGTTATAAAATAAGAGGATTAGTATGAATACTATTCTCATTGTAATGCTTCAATTGAAAATGGAATTTTGAAAAGATAAAATGAAAGGTTCAAATATAAGCCAAGAGAATTAAATAAAGCTCAGTATTACCAGAACAAGCTGGTGAAGCCGAAATAAATATTATATAAAAAATATAAGGAGTACTTATGTGCTTAGTAAGTGGTACAATTGTAAATGTATCAAAATGGAATTGGGATGGTGACCATATAGTACATGATTGCACTGTCCCTTCTGCTAGAAATGTTATTGGCTCAAGAAAAAAATATCCTTTGGATATAAGAGAATTCCTTGTTTCCGAAAAGAATTCAGTAATGAGTAATACACTCAGGGAAGACTTTCCCAAATTTCTAAAACGTTATTATTCTGATAGAAGCGGAAAGAAATATAGCTTTTTTGAATCGAAACAAGAAGGCTCATTTGATTTTAAAGTTAAGGTTATAACAAATTTTGTATCCCAGAATATTGCATACCTGCCTGCTAATGGCACTGACCCATGGCTGTTCCCTGATGAGACATTGTGCATCAAAGAAGGGGACTGCGAGGACAGAGCATTTCTGATTGCATCCTTGATGCTTGCTTCAGGAATTAGTTCTTTTAATGTCAGAGTTGCATTAGGTAAAGTAAAAACAGTTCTTGGTAATCATGAGGAAAAAACATTCGACCACGTGTGGGTAATGTATAAGAATGAAATCGGAAGATGGAGAGTTATTGACCCTCTCAAGACCAAAAATTACAATAAAATATCTCAGAAAGTTACAGAAAGTGCCGACAACTCACAAAATCAAATATTAAAGACAGAATATATCCCCTATTACATATTCAATGATTATCATTTATGGTCTGTTAATTCGAGTGATATTGAATTGAAAAGATTCCATGAGTATTTATCAAAGAAATTTGATTTCAACCGGTTTCATCCCACATTTGCCGGTGAAGTTCATAAAAGCATCCTGGAAATTGCATTAAAAGGTGCGGAACAAAAAATATTAGATTGGATTGATTCACGATTTTGGATGGGCATCATTGATGTTCAGGATATGCCGAATATTTACCATCCTTTTGACCATTTCGATAATTCCTATATCAAAGAAGGCTGGGAGCAGGTTTTCAATAATTTAAGAACATTTGAAAAAGATAATGAAAAATATCTTGACAATTTCGGTAAAGCTGCCCACGCAATTGCAGATTTTTATGCTCATACAACTTATGCACACTTTGCAAATAGAACAATGTATTCCTTCAATGGTACAAATACTAATACTGAAATATTAGATATAACCGAGTTATTGAATCAATTCGACCCGGATAATTTATCAATCAAGAATAGAATTCACTATGATATGCAAAGTAATGATTTACAGAACAGGATTCTGAAATTTAACTTAAATGATACACTCTTTTCATATAATAAATCTTATTGCGACAAGGGAGACAAACAGAAATTCAGTGGAATAATAAAAAACTTAAATGGAAAGGTCATTTCGGGGCGTTATGCTCAACCGGGTGGTTCGATATTTTCAAATGACAGCCAGGATACAATTGAACTGTTGATAGATTTTCCTGATGACCTTACAGAAACAGACCAGCAAAAAAGAGATTTTGTGTATAGAGCTGCTGCACCTCATCATAACGAGATTGGAGTAGATAAACACAGCAAGAGTTCAGAACACCAGCTTTACAGAAACGAGACTGATTACAATATTCAATATAAACTTCGCAGGAGAGCAGCGATTCTACATATTAGAGATGCTTTTAAGAAACATTATAATGGAAATAATCCAATAAATACCGAATTAAGTGATATAGATTTAATAAATGGTGAATTAGGTTAAATATTTTAAAATGATTGATGAAAAACCATTAATAATGGAGCAAATTATATGCAAATAGATTCTGAAATATCAAAAGAGCAATTAATTGATAAAATGCTTAGAAACGAGATTTCACCTGATGAGTTGAGCAAACTCCTCTCAAGTATAGATAAAACCGATTTCAGAAAAATTATAAAAAGGATTTTCGATATAAATGAAAGTGATGTTGTTAATAAATCCGGTTCTGAACAGGGTTTGTTAGGATTTCTTAATGGAATTGATAGAAACAGGAAGAACAAGAAGTTCATAAAAGCAAAAAAGAAAAAAGATTGGAGAAAAAATAGAAAGGTCATTATAGCAGAAGGTGATTCCTGGTTTGAATATCCGATTATTATAAAAGATATTCTTGATTGGTTAATTAAAATGAAGGATAATAAAAGCAGGGATTACTTATATAATGTTTGCACAGTTGCAAGTGGTGGTGACTGGATTGCAAATATATTATATGAAGAACAGTACATCGAGGAGATTTCACTTTATGAACCTGAAGCTTTTTTAATAAGTGGTGGTGGAAATGACCTTGTCGGTGAAAGCCGCATATCAAAATTAGTCAAAAAGAGGGCTGAGGTTGATACAAGTTTAACGATTGCTGACAGAGATATAGTTAATGAAATTATTGTAAGTGGTTTTACTCATAAACAAGCAGAAAGAATACAAATAGGTAGGAAATTTCTAAATAAAGAATTTTATTCATTATTGAATTTATTCAGAATACAATACTCACTTGTTTTCAAAAGCATCGAACTATCCGGTAAATTCTCAAATATGAAAATAATAACACAAGGTTACGATTTTGCTATTCCCTCGAACAATCGAAATATTTTCATAAATCCTCTTAGATGGTTAATGCACAATGGTCAGTGGCTATACTATCCTTTATTGAATAAGGGTATATCAGATAGTGAAGAGCAAAGATGTGTGATTGCGGCAATGATTCATGAACATAATGAATTATTAATTGATATAGGCAAACCTTTAAATAATGTATATCATATTGATTCAAGAGGAGCATTGAAAGACGAGGACTGGGCAGATGAACTCCACGCATATTCAAAAGGTTTTAAAAGGATAGCGGAAGTTTATTCTAAATGTATTAATTCAATTGCAACGAGTGATAAAGTAATAAAGGTAGGACAAATGTTCCCAAATTAATTTGATATAAGAATATTTTATTTGAAATCACATAATATAATATAATTAATCAATGGAGAAACAGTAATGGGAAATAATGATATAAACTTTGAGCCGTTAAAACTGGAATTCAATCAATTGAATGATTACGCCAGGCATGGTTTTCAATTATTGGTTAGTTGGTACACCTTATTTATTGCTGCTAATGTTGTGGCTGCAGGATGGTTCGTTTCAATAGGCGATATTAATAAAATCCCAACATTATTTGGAACAGTAGTATCTATTATTTTTATAATAGGTAACTTCTTTGGTATTATGGTTACACGGTTTGGAAAAAAATATTATCACAAAACATATTTAAGAACCACAGCTATTGCAAAAAATTTGAACTATAATTTAAAATTGGAGAATTTTGAAATGAAATCTCCAATTCCTGAAAAAGTATATTCAGGTGTAATTACAATCATACAAATAATATGTATTGCAATAGCATGTTGTTGGCTAATATTTATTTTATTTATGAAATTTTGAAAATAGGATGTTGAAGTAAGATACATAGTTAAAAAATTAATTAAAATTCATTGGTAATAAGCTATGAAAATCAAGTATTTAACAATAGTCTTTTTATATTCATTTGTATCGTATCATGGTATATTCTCTAAAGTACCTTCTTCAGTTGATAGTGCTTATAAGCATTTAAAGGAACAATTTGACCAGTATCATATTGTATCGTATGTTTACTCTGATGATAATGCAGGTGGTAATATTTTTATACCTTCTAACTGGCTTGGAGTAATTGAAGACATAAGAATGGATCATGCTTGTTGTCTTTCTCCTAAAACAGGTCGTTCATGCACTGAAATGAAATTTGTTTCAAGTTCATCAACAAGTTTTTCTGCAATAAAGTATGTTTATCCAGAAATGAATTGGGGCAAAGCTAAAGGATATGATTTATCAGGTACTACTGAAATAACATTTTGGGCTAAAGGAAATGGCACTATTGAAGCCTTAATTGGAGGTGTAAACAGACCTCCATTTCACAGTGATACTTTCCAGTTTGAAGATGGGATTGACATCCGTAGCAGTGGTTTTATAAAATTGAATGATGAGTGGAAAAAATATTCAATTAGTTTAAGCGAAACTTTTTGGGTTTACTTGGATTCAACTGCCGGATTAAATAACAAATACCCTGTCTATCAGTTTATGCCTGACACCAGTAAAGTGCCTTATAATATTCAAGACTATCTTAAATTCTTTTATGGTGCTGATGATGGAGAAGGTAATAATTGTATTAAAATGATGTGGAATGGATGCGGTAATATTCATGGAGGAATTTTTTTCTTTCCTCCAGAGGGTAATTGGGAAAGTACTCAAGGTTACGATTTGACTGGAATAAAATCTGTAAGATATAAAGCAAAAATTTCAAAACCCGGCAGAGTGAAATTTTTAATAGGAAAAAAAGGAGATTCTTGTGGCCAATTATCAAGAAATGATGATTCTCTAACAACAGAATGGAAATGGTATTCCTGGGAATTACCTGATACGAATTATAGAGGTGTAATTGGCGGTTTCGGTGTATATTTGGCTAACAATTTAGGAACACCAGACAGTTCGATAATTTATATTGATTCGGTTTTTTATGAAGGTGTAAAACTTAAAAGTGATTTTTCAAATGTAATCTGTGGATTTTCAATTACTGCTGATAAACGTTTAAATTATCCTGATACGGTAGTTGTTTACATTGATGAAATTAAATATAACAAAGACAGAACAAACCAACCACGATTTTGTCAAAGCTATGTGTCTAGCTGCGATACTATAGATATAACAATGAAAAACAGAGCAGATACTTATGATAATGCTCTTAAATTAATTGTTGACCTTACAATGTTCTGCGAAACAAAAGACTCAAACTATTATTTTGATGCAAAACTTGTCGGTGATGCCTTTGTCTTTGCAATATTCAATGACCGTAAATTCAAAGATGGAAGATTAAGAAATTCTTATATGTGTGGAGATTTGAAACACTGGGATTCTGCATCAACAATACGAATTCCTGGATGGTGGGATACTCTTCACGGAAAATGGTTTGAGGATGTTGGAGCAATATCAACATCAACTGGTAATGTTGCTTGGGGAGGAATTGCTTTAACTTCTTTATATCAAATATCACACGATACAGTATATTTAGAAGTTGCCAAAGTCTTAGCTGATTGGTGCATTAATAATGTACAAACTGTAAATGGTTTTACCGGAGGTTTTACAGGCTTTGATGACAGTTTGAAAAAAGAAACATGGAAAAGCACGGAACATAACATTGACCTTTATGCCCTGTTTTCGAGATTGGATAGTCTGACAAATATCCAGGATTATGATGATGCTGCCAAGAATACCAGCAATTTCGTTCATTCAATGTGGGATTCAGCATCTAATCATTTCTGGACTGGAACTAATAATGATGGAACAACTATAAATTACAGTAATATCCCGCTTGATATACATCCCTGGTATGTTTTGGCATTTAAAGATTTTCAGTCAAAGTATATGAAGTGGGTAAATGATAGTTGTTATCTTGAAAAATTCAATAGCCCTAATTATCAAGAACAACTGAGCGGATATGATTATAACAACGATAAAGATGGTATCTGGTTTGAAGGTACTGCCCAAGCATCCTTAGCCAATAAATTGATTGGAAATCCTGATTTAGCAGAATCTGCCTTATCAACAATTGAATATGTGCAATCAAATCATTTATATCTGGATTTCTACAATAATAACAATAAGGGTATAGTATCTGCCGATCATAACCATGTTTCAACCGGATTCAATTGGGAATATCATAACAGGCTTCACATTGGAGCTACATGTTGGTATATTTTAGCAAAATTGGGAATCAATCCTTTTTATTTTTCATTTAGCGATACATCATACACATTCGAAGAAACATTACATATCAAAGATATTAATATTTACCCGAATCCATTTAATAAGCAAACAAATATATCATTTTATCTTGAACACCCGAATAATGTTGAAATCTCAATTTATAATCTATATGGAAAGTTAATTAAAAATCTTATTAATAAGTATTTCGATTTTGGTAACCATACTGTTACCTGGGATGGATTCGACAACTCAAATTCTTTAATGCTTTCAGGAATTTATTTTTGTAAAATAACAACATCTGAAAGAAATGATTTTAAGAAAATAGTAATAGTAAGATAATAGTAATTATAAAGAGGTTATTATGAATATACAAGAATTAAATAGATTAATTGAAAAATTTAAAGAAGAACAAATCTGTTGTGACAAAATAATTGATTATATAAAAAAACAAAAAGACTTAAAAAAAGTAATTGAGTTAGCCGCATTAGCAAGGGATGAAAATGGTATTAAACACAACCATCAGAGACTAATTCCTGATTTTATTTTAAACAAATTCAAAAAAAGCATACTGAAAGATAACATAATTGAAGAAATCAAGAATGCTAAACATTTTGATAAAATCTATACTATAATCGAAGAACATAGAATAAAAGGAATCAGAGAGTTAACGATATATGATATTGCACATAGAATTGGAATATATATAAATAAATTTCCTGATAAGATTTATTTGCATCGTGGAGCTAGAGTAGGAGCTGAAAAGTTATTAGGAAGAAAAATCAAAGATAAATATATCTTAAGAGAAATTCTTCCTGAATCATTAAAATCAGGTGATTTGACTTGTGCTTAAATAGAAGATTTTCTTTGTTGTATAAGAAAGGATTTAAGCTTGTAGCAGAATATTATTTGAAAAATATATCTAATTCGATGGATATAAACGAATATTGGTTCAAGGGAAGAATTACAAAAAGAAGTCAAATAAGTAATAAATATATAAAATAAATAAATTGAGAATGATTGTAGTTAAATTAATAGCAAGTCCTATACCAGGATTATGTATCGCAGGTGAAAATAAATTCCTTGGTACCGTACGTCCTAATATGCATAAGGCATCTTTAACAGCACTGTCTGCTGGCTTGGTCGAAAGATTGGATGAATCAGGAGTTCATTGTGAATTAGAGATAGTCGATATGCAAATCGGAGATGTACAATTTACTAAATATGGGATTTTAGATTATGAAAATCTAGTTATTGAAAAACATAGGGTAGGAATACCTTTTGAAAATATAAAATTGAAAATTGTAGAAAGCGATATTATTGGATTAAGTGCTAATTTTACACATTCTCGAAAAATAATAACTGACTTAGCAAGTTATTGCAAAGTCATAAAAAAGAATATTATTTTAATAATCGGTGGTGCCGATGCAACTTCAAATCCGTTGTATTATCTTAAATATGGTGCAGATATAATTGTAAAAGGAGAAGGCGAAATAACATTTCAATTATTAATAGAAAGGATACATTTTAAAAAGGACTTTGAAAGTGTTCCCAACATCGTTTATAAATCTAAATCAGGAAAAATAAAAGTCAATCGGATTAATTATCTCAAACAACAATTTAATATCGAGAAAATGAATCCTCCTAATCTTGATATTGTGGATTTATCTAAATATACTGATACTGGTGAAGGCAAACCTCCAATTAGTATTACTCCCCCGTTTATAAGTGTAGAAACTTCAAGAGGATGTTTTCATTCTTGTTCATTCTGTACTACACCACAAATGAAAGGGCGATATCGATACATGAAAGAAAATAATATAAATAAACATTTTGAATATTTTAAATCAAAAGGTATAAATACTATTTTGTTTCAAGAAGATAATATACTTTCACGAATATGGAGAAAAAAAAATTCTGATTATTTCTTTAATAATGGAAGGAAAGAATTAATCGATATTTTCAAAATTGCTAGAAACATGGAATTTAATTGGGAATTTACGAATGGATTAGAATTAGGTTTATTCGAGAATAATGGTATTATCGATGATGAATTAATTCATTATATGTTTTGGAATAAAAAAGATAACAGGAATATCAAAGGTTGTTATAGGGCTTCAATTCCACTAGAAAATCTTACAAAAAGCAATATATTATTATTTAGAAAACTAAAACCTTTTGATTCTATGAAAACCATTATCAAAATATTATCAGAGCTAAATTTAGAAATGCTTTCATTTAATTTAATCATTGGAAGACCTCAAGATGATGAAATAACTCTGAGAAAAACTTTTTTAAAATGTTTAGAAATAAAAGAATTATTTGCTCATTATGGAAACAATACTCAAATCTATTTTAATATTTATAATTTGGCACTAATTCCTGGAACTATTGATAGTATCAAATTCCAAAATTTACTAGCATTTGATTTAGAGAAAGATCCCGAAGTTATTACTTTTTATTTAGGTTGTTTAAGAACTGGAAACTTCAGCCCTCTGGAAATAACTCAAGCAAGAGGAACCTTAGTTCAAAAATTGAATGACAATTCCTTGATAAAAGATTATGATAATACATTTAACTTAACTCATAAAAGATTTTATAATTTATTTAAATAAATAAAATGATAAGAGTTCTTATATATCGGTTAATTACTTTTATATTTTCATTTATTGGAAATATTGCTTTCAAAAATTATATAAGGAAAAAAATTATGTGGATTCCTTTTGTTAGAAATTTTTATTTAGAAAGTATCATTGATAAATGTTTTTGTGAGTCACTTTTTAAGTTGCATAAATGTGCAGTTATTCTAATACCATACGATAAGTATATTGATTTATCAATTAGTTTAGCAAATTATACTACAACATATTTAATATGGACAAAACTTGGTTCACCTTTAGATGTAAAAGCAGAAAAATTTATTGAGGATGAATTAACAAAAGAAGATATTTGTTTTAGAGACTTAAAGAAGATAACGAAAATAAGAGTTGTAATTTTTAAGAATAAAGAGGAAGTTACTAGTTTCAATGTTAATGAAACTCATAGAAAAATAAACTTCATTAATTTACATAGGGAAGGAATATTATTGTTTACAACTGTTGATAAAATATGCCATTTATTAGGCATTAACAACTATAATCAAATTGATTTTGAATTTGGGTATGTTTTATCAGATCCAACAAAAGATTTAATAAATGGATATATATTCAAAACTGGTTTTAGCACCAATAACAATATTTATGATCAACATGTTATTTTTGTACCATATAATTTCCAAATTGATTATAACCGAGTCAAAATAAGTAAGGAATTAAATTATATTTTATATAAAGATATTAATTATCAAAAAGAAATAATTAGTGGATTAATAGAACGCCTATCACAACTTAAAGAAAACAATATATTTGTTGATGAAAATAATTTATTAAATCTAATCATTTAAAATAATTAGGAGTATTTAATGAGATATTTAAATTATTTTATCCGCACTGTTTTTGTAATAATTTCAATAATTCTTTTATCATGTACTAAAAGTGATGAATTAGAAAAGACAAAAACAATTAAAATTGGTGTAATTCTCCCATTAACAGGAGATATTGCATCGTGGGGCAAAAAAGGTCAAAATGCTATTGAATTAGCAATCGAAAAAATCAACTCTAACGGGGGTATCAATGGAGTAAGAATTGAAGCTTTATATGAGGATGATAAAGGATCACCACAAGTAGCAGTTAATGCAGTTAGTAAATTAATTTATACTAATAAAGTTCCAGCAATAGTTGGGGGAATAATTAGCGCAGTTACATTATCTGTAGCTCCTATTGCAGAAAAAAACAAAGTTATTTTAATCGCTACTACTTCGTCAGCTCCCGCAATTACTTTTGCAGGAGATTATATTTATCGAGTTTGGCCTAGTGATTTATTAGAAGGATCTGCATTAGGCAAATTTGCTAAGGAAAAAGGTTTTAAAAGAGCTGTTCTATTGCATTTAAATAATGATTATGGAATATCAATTGCAAAAATTTTTAAAAAAAATTTTGAATCTATTGATTCTAAAATTCTTGCTGATGAAGGTTATCAGGAAACCAATACAGATTACAGGTCTATCTTAACAAAAGCGAAATTACTTAATCCAGATGTCATTTATACTGCTGGTTATTATGAGGATTGTGCAAGATTAATTAAACAAGCTAGGGAGTTAGGTATCGAAAGCCAATTTTTAGGTGTTACAGCAATAGAAGATGATAAATATATTCAAATAGCAGGTAGTTCAGCAGAAGGTGTAATATATCCATTAGCAACAGGATTTGATTTAAATTCAAAGGATACAATTATTCAAAAATTCATTCAAAACTTTAGGAAAAAATATAATTATGATCCCGGTTGGGTTGAATCTCACTGTTATGATGCTTTTATGCTTGTTTATAAGGCATTATGTAATTCAAAATATGAAATAACTGGTACAAAGATAAAGAATTATTTAGATAACATGGGGATATACCATGGAGTTACTGGAATTATTAAATTTGATAAAAATGGTGATGTTATTAAACCTGTAAAATTTAAAACAATACAAAACGGTAAGTTTGAGAATCTTGAAAAATGATACAATTATTAGTAAATAGCGTTATTACCTTTGGTTTAATTATTATTGTAACCATATCATTCTCTTTTATCTACAAGGTAACGAAGTTTTTCCATTTTGCCCATGCAGTCGTATTCACAAGCGGGGCGTATTTCACTTTTCTGTTTAAAGTCTGGTTGGGTTTTCCTTTATTTATTGCTATTCCATTAGCTGTAGCTTGCAGTACGATTCTTGGCTGTGCTATGGATTTAACGGTTTACAGGACATTGAGAAAAAGGAAAGCTACATCACTTGTACTTCTTTTAGCATCTCTTGGTTTAAATGTCGTAATACAAAATGTAATTTCAATGGTGTTAGGCGATGATACAAAATCAATTAGAACAGGTGATGTTCAAGTAGGTATAGAGATATTCGGAGCATATATAACACCAACACAAATCGGAATCATTATAACAAGTATCGTATTGGTTATATTAACTGCAATATTTCTCAAATATGCAAAATTCGGCAAAGCAATGAGAGCAGTATCTAACAACCCGGAGCTTGCTTTAATCTCAGGTATAGACAGCGAGAGAACTATACTTTATACTTTTGCTCTTGGTTCTGCATTAGCTGGGATTGCCGGAATCCTTGTAGCTCTCGATGTGGATATGACCCCAACAATGGGAATGAATGCTTTAATGATGGGTGTAGTGGCAATGATTATCGGAGGTGTGAATAGTATTACTGGAATTGTTTTTGGTTCGCTTTTGCTTGCACTTGCACAAAATTTTGGAGTATGGAAAATTAGCTCGCAGTGGCAAGATGCAATAGCATTTATCATTTTGTTCTTATTTTTATTAATTAAACCTGAAGGTTTCTTAGGTAAGAAAATAAAAAAGGTATCAGTCTAAAAATATTTGGATTCTTTTAAAACAAATCATTAAGGATTTTTATGTCTTGGGAAATGATAGCAGCACTAGCAAATTTAATTATCGCAATATTAGCAATTTTAAGTTATATACGAACTCGTAAAGAAAAAATTATTCTTGAAATTAAAATAGGAAAATTTGAATCTATTATAAAAGAATTTATCTTATCTGGAAAGGTTAATAGCACAGATATTAATGAAGAATTAATGACAAAAGATATAAAAAAATTATTTGAAAATGAAAATATTAAAATATCTGTAATAGATTTTTTATCAGATCATTATATTAAAGGTATCGTAGAAGGATTACTCGAAAAGGAATTAAAAAAATATAAAATTGTTGTTTATGTTTTAACTAATAAGTGGTATATTCATCCTGAAGCTGTTAACACTGAAGGTTTTGGTTATGCAAATATTAGGATAGATGGAACTTGGAAAATAAAAACTAAATGGAGAACTTTTCAAGCATATAAGGTAGCATTTTGTTTAGTTAAAAAAAGTTTTATTCCACCAGCAACTGTTGAAGGGGACAGCGATTATGAATTGATACAAAGAATCAATCCAATTAGTTACACAATTAATATTGCTCCGGAAGGCATTTAAATCATTTTATGGAATACATACTTCACATATTAATTCTTATAGGTATATACATCATTTTAACGATGTCATTAAATCTTCTTGCAGGTTACACCGGCATTCTTTCGATTGCTCATGCAGCTTTTTACGGATTAGGTGCCTATGTTGCGGCTCTGATGGCTTTGCAAGTCCATACTCCATTTTTGGTGAATCTGGTATTGGCAATAGTTGCTGCTACGGTTTTGGGTGCTTTTATAGGAATTCCAACGTTGCGAATTAAAGACGATTATTTCGTTATTGCTACTTTTGCTTTCCAGGTTATTACTTTCAGCGTTTTAAATAACTGGGTATCATTTACAGGTGGTCCAATGGGACTTCCGGGAATACCACAACCTAATATCCTTGGTTTGTCAATAACTGAGCATTACCAATTCCTAATTTTAGTGGTTGTTCTTTGTGCAGTAACATTTTTTATATGTGTAAGGGTTGTGAAATCGCCTTTTGGCAGAGTGCTGAAAGCTATACGAGAAGATGAAATCCTTGCACAATCTTTAGGAAAAAATGTTTCATTGTTCAAAGTAAAAGTATTTATGCTCTCTGCAGGACTTGCTTCTATATCAGGTGTTCTTTATGCAACATTTATAACATATATTGACCCGACAAGCTTTACTGTTATGGAGTCAATATTTATCATTTCAATTGTTATAATCGGAGGAACAGGTAATTTGTGGGGTTCAGTCTTAGGTGCGGTAGTGTTGGTTTCGTTACCTGAGTTATTAAGATTTGTTGGATTGCCAAGCTCCATTGCAGCTAATATTAGGCAGATACTTTATGGAGTAATGCTCGTTATTTTTATGATTTGGAGACCCCAAGGATTTATCGGTGAATTTTCATTTAGAAAATAATAATAATTGGAGGTTTAATTATGGATTTTAATCAATATTTAACAATTGGAGCAACGATAATCGCTATTCTAATAGGAATTATTGATTTATTAATCAAATGGAAACAAGGTAAGACTATATTAGGTGAAAAAAGGATAATTGTATATTCTATAATATTTCTAATAATTGGATTTTGTTCAGGTTATTTTTACGGAAGAAATCAAGAGTATAAAATTAAACAACCTTATGTAGAGAAAAATAACCACTTATATACTTACATTAACCACTTACGTTCTTATATTGACAACATACATTCTTACATTAAATTATTTAATAATGAAATAGGTGAAGTTATTATTCAAAGAAAATTTCATAATTATGCTGTTGTATATACTGAAACTAATTTTGAAGGTAACAGACTTATTCTTTTCCCTAAAGAGAGTTATTCTAATCTTCATCAATATGGCTTCGGTGATAAAATTCAAAGTATTAAAATCATTGGGAATGTAAAATTGTACTTTTACCAAGATGCTGACTTCCAAAAGTATCTTAATACAATAAGTACAAGCGTTTCAGATTTACGAAAATCATCAAATAAAATTTCTTCAATAAAATTTGATAATTAATGCAAGGAAATAAAAATATATTATTAGTAAATAATCTAAAGAAAAGGTTTGATGGAATTATTGCTCTCGATAATTTTTCCTGTAATGTCAACCAATCTGAAATATTAGGATTAATTGGTCCCAATGGTGCTGGTAAGACTACGCTGTTTAATGCTATCACTGGATTTGCTAATACTGAAACAGGAACTATATATTTTAAAACAAAGAAACTCACAAAAAGAATACCGTATAATATCTTTGCTCTTGGAATAGCAAGAACATTTCAAGACTTAAGATTAATCAGACAAATGACTGTGCTGGACAATGTTTTACTATCCTTTAAGAGACAAGCAGGTGAAAGTTTGTGGAATATATTTTTTAGAAATTCTAAAACGAAAAGAGTTGAGGCAAAGAATATCAAAAAAGCAGTGTTGTTATTAGAGTATGCTGGTCTTACCGATAAAAAAGATGATTTGGCTAATGACCTGTCTTATGGACAACAGAAACTTCTAAGCATTATTTGTTGTCTTGCATCAGATGCCGAACTACTGCTGTTGGACGAGCCTGTAGCCGGAATTAATCCTGAGAAGATTAAGAAAATTCTTTCAATCATTCTTGAACAAAAGAAAAAAGGAAAAACAATAGTATTAATTGAACACAACATGGATGTAGTTATGGATATATGTGATAGAGTAGTTTTTATGGATGCTGGTCAAAAGATTTGTGAGGGCAGTCCTGAGACTGTGAGAAATAATCCGGAAGTTATACAGGCGTATTTGGAATAATTTAAAGTATGACGAATAAAATATAGGTTAAGTAATGAATAGAACTGCATCAGACTCATTAAAAGGATATTTATATCAGTTTAATAAAACACTTATATCAGTACTTGAAAGTACTCATAATGCTGAAATTATATGTGAAGGAATTATAGAAGACATTGATATTATGGAAATTAATAAAACTACAGCAATTCAGTGTAAATATTATGAATCTCAAAAAGTTTTTCACTTATCATTATTTAATAAGGCTATATTACTCATGTTACTTCATCACTTACACAATGCTTCACAAAATATCAAATATATTTTATTCTCATTTTTCCCAAATGAAGAAAATGATTCTGTTAGAAAAATAACACAGATTGAAATAGTAGAAATATTAAAATCTAAAAATAAAGAAATCAAAGATTTGATAGAAAAAATAAAAAAATATAAAAATGGGTATAAAAATTTTATCAATAATTTTCACATCGAGTTTGGTGATTCTCTAGATAATTTAATTGGGAGTGTAAAAAGAAAATTAATAGAAAATGGACTGAACAAGAATGACATTGAAGAACTGTCCTATCCCAATGCAATTCAAATAATAGCTAATAAAAGTTCAAAAAAGAGCATTAATGATAGAAAAATTACAAAGTTTCAATTATTAGAAGACTTAAAGAGAATCAGAAGCACTGCTATATCGAAATGGACAAAAGAGTTAAAAAATTATCATTCATTATTGAAAGCTAGAAAAAAACAATTAAACGCAAATTTACGACTTAACCGCAGGCTGAGATGTTTTATTATTGATGAGATAACAATAGAAAACTTTATTGATGAAATTATTGTTTTTATAAAAGATTACGTTTATAAATATAATTCAAAACCTTATTTGCAACTACCATCAATTTTTTGTCTTGATTGTTCACAACAAAATTTTGATGATATTAGAATTAGATTATCAAAATTAAATATAAAATTTTGCGATGGATTAATCACTGACAATTACTTCGATGAACAAGTATTTTTTAAAGACCCAATTGTTGCTGGTACGAAACATAATCCGATGGTTGAATTCACTATAAGAGTAATGCAAATTCGTAATTCAAATTTTATAAATTCACATAAACCCGATGATTTATTTATTATAAGTGAAAAAGAGTATTCTGAAATTGAAAAGAAAGATATTAACTCAGAAATGATTGATACAAACAAGATAAATGAAATAAAATATTTATTAAATCTAAGGGACACATATGAATAATCAACCTAATAAAATTGGCATTGTCATTGACAGTTCTCCGAATAACATTATTGTCGAAATAAATTCTCAAGAAATATTTGAGGAGAACAAAAATGATTTACAAATTGGAAAATATTTAAAAATAGCTTGTGGAAATTTGGATTTTATTATTACAAGTATTAAAAATTTAAGAGCTACTGAAATAATAAATAATGAAAACAAGCCATTATTTAAATTTATTATTAATTCCTTTCCTATTGGTTCATTAATCGAGGGTAAAAAATTTGATAAAGGTAATATTTCATTACCGGTACCAACAGAACCTGTATTTATCATTGATAGTGAATCGTTGAAAATAATTTTTTCTTCATCTGAGGGTTTTAATTTTCCGATGGGGCACTTAGTCCAAAATAAAAGTCAAGAGTTAAAAATCGCTGGTAATAATTTCTTTAGCAAACATATTGCAGTTGTAGGAACAACAGGTTCAGGAAAATCTTGCACTGTCGCTAAAATTATTCAAGAAGCTGTTGGAATAAATAATGGCATAAACACTAATAAAGCATTCCAAAAAAATTCTCATATTATAATTTTAGATTTGCACTCAGAGTATAAATCAGCATTTAGCTTAGATCAAAAACAAGAATTTTCACTTAATGTCCTTGAGGTAGGTAATCTTAAACTCCCATATTGGTTAATGAATGCTGAAGAATTGGAAACGATGTTTATTGAAAGCAATGAAAGCAATTCACATAATCAAATATCTCAATTTCGAAGAGCAGTAATTCTAAATAAGGGGTATCATAACGAAGAGATAAGGGATAAAGTAACTTATGATACTCCAATATATTTTAGCATAAAAGAAGTTTTTAGATATATATATAATCTAAACATTTCAACAAAAGATGCTAAGACAGGAGAGCTTAAAATTAAAATTAAGGACAGTAATTTTCCTGATATAATCGAATATCAGCTTTTTGGTGATATTGAATTTGAAGAAAAGCAAACTGCAAAAATTAATAATGGTCAATTTGCAGGTGAGTTTGATAGATTTGTATTAAGATTTGATACTAAGATTAATGATAAAAGATTGAGTTTTATTTTAGATCCACAAAAACAAGATGGTTCATATTATAAAACAGATGATTTTGAAAAAATCATGAAACAGTTTATTGGATATTTGAATAAAGCTAATATTTCAATTATTGATTTAAGCGGAGTTCCACATGAAGTATTGAATATCACCGTCAGTTTAATATCACGATTAATATTTGATTTTTGCTTTCATTATTCAAGGATAAGAAATAAAAATTATGATTTAAATGACATTCCATTTATGATTGTTTGTGAAGAAGCCCATAATTATATACCAAGAAGCCAGGAATCAAAGTATAAATCTTCTAAAGAAGCAGTAGAAAGAATCGCAAAAGAAGGTAGAAAATATGGGCTCAGTTTGATGATTGTAAGTCAAAGACCATCTGAAGTATCTGAAACTATTTTTTCACAATGCAATAACTTTATAACATTGAGATTGTCTAATAGTAATGATCAATCTTATGTTAAAAGTTTAATCCCAGAAACAACAAGTGGAATAATAGATAACTTGCCTAATCTTTCCCTTGGTGAATTTATTATTATGGGAGATGCATCATTGTTCCCTTGTATTGTTTATTTAGAAAAACCAAATCCTGAACCATCATCTCAAAGTGTAAAAGTATATGATGAGTGGAAAGAAGATTGGAAAACACCTGCTTTTGATGAAATAATAAAACATTGGAAAAAAGAAATTTAACATACAGGTTTTTTTATGCTCATACTCAAATCCATCTCTACCGGTTACGCTAAAAAGCAGGTTCTGTATGAACTGAGTTTGGATGTTGGTAAAGGTGAAATTGTTGCTTTGATTGGTCCTAATGGTTCCGGGAAATCAACGATTTTGAAATCTATTATCGGGTTGCTGAAAGTTTGGGATGGTGATATTGTTTTCAATAAACGTTCAATAAAGAATAATTCTACACATAAAAATATCGGTTTGGGTATTAGCTATTGCCCGCAGGGTAAACAAATTTTCGATGAATTGAGCGTAAAAGAAAATTTGGAAATTAGTGGATTCACTATGCCAAAACAACAATTCAAAAGCAAGCTGGACGAGATTTATCATTTCTTTCCAACCTTACAAATAAGAAATAACAAATTAGCAGGACAATTGAGCGGAGGAGAGCAGCAGATGCTTGCATTAGCTCGTGCATTAATTCCTAATCCGAAATTACTTTTATTGGATGAGCCATCACTTGGGCTGGCTCCAAATTTGGTGAGTATGGTTTTTGAAAAAATCTTACAAATAAGGAATGAATCAAAGATGACAATTTTGATAGTCGAACAAAAGGTCAAAGAGGTACTCAAATTATGTGATAAAGTGTATGGTATAAAAATGGGAAGTGTGTTTTTTGAGGATGCACCACAAAATCTCGTTAATGATAAGGAGAGATTGAAGGGTTTGTTCTTGTAGAAAATACTGTTTAAAAATACTAAGAATTTGACATTATTAAAATAATTCGATTTACATTTATGTAAATGTGCTTTACAGGAATATAATCTAAAAAATTGATAGAATTATAAAATAAAAATTTAATACCTAATATAGAGGTATTATAAAAACAGTTTGAACAAGAAATAAATTGTTTATTATTAGAATATTGAAATCCCTGGAACAAAGACCTAATCACAATAGTCGAAGTTATACCTCAATCAGAAGGAAAATAGATTTAAAAAATATTTTCAATTTTGAAAATTACATTTGGAAATATTCCCCTTTTTTTGTAATTATAAATTAGTAATATTTCTTTGTATTGTAATATAAAATTGACGTTTACACATATGTAAATGTCCTCAATAGAAATATTAAAGGTAAATTTTGGAAATTGAATTTTTTGATAAAGGAATATAATTTATTTCTATATATTTATAAAGAAAATTTCTAGGAGGATATTATGAAAAAAATTCTCTTAATCAGTTTTTCATTCCTTTTTATTATTACAGTATTTCGCAAAACATTTTCACAAGAAATCATTTTTAATAATGCTGGTATTCATGAACCATCATCAATAAAGGTAACTTCTGACGATTATTTCATTTTTTGTGGATTTAGTAAATACTATTCAATAGGTAAACAAGTTGGGTGGATTGTCAAATTAAAAAACAATGTGAAGGATACTATTTTTAATAGAAATTATGAAAGTTATTCAAAATGTACTCTGAATTATATAATTGAGACTAAGGACGGCAACTATCTTGCGGTAGGTGCAGATTCAGCAAAAGGCGGATTTATTATTAAAATTAAGAAGGACGGAGATACTGTTTTCAGTAAATATTATGATTGGAGTGGTAGTGAATTAAAATATATTTATGAGACAAAAGAGGGTAATTTTATTGCTGCCGGTATCAAATATAATCCAAATGGGAATCGAGGATGGATTTTGAAATTGAATTCATCATTTGATACTATATTAATTGATACTTCTTATTCAGATACCTACTCATTTATTTATGTTCGAGAACTAAATGATACTGGTGATTCAATTATAGCTATTGGCACTGTTAATGGTAGTGGTCAGGATATAGGTATAAAAACAATAGATAAAAATGGGAATGTTCTTTTTAAGAAAGCTTATGGAGATAATTTAGCACAAATAGCAAATTCTGCTGTTTTTACTTCCGATAGTAATTATATAATAACTGGTCGAACTGAAAGGGATACCTTAATAAATAATAATACAAGAAGGAAAAATTTTGTACTATTATTAAAATTGAATAACAACTATAATTCAATTTGGCAAAAATATTATGGCTATGCGGCAAAGGAAAATGATAATTTATATGCACAAGGTTATACACAAGGAAATTGCATCATTGAAACCTCAGATAGAAATTATTTAATTGCCGGACAATTGATGATGAATTTTGATGGACACAATGGTTTCTATATGGATGCTGTGCTTTTAAAGATTGATACATCTGGAAATGTAAAAAAACAAATTAATTGGCTTGGTCCCGGTTCTCTTCATGAACTTGGAAAATGTGTAGCAGAAAATCAATGTTATTATGTTGTTGCTTCCTTTATTAACGAAACTATGTGGTGGGATCAACGACAACAAGGAAGAACTTGGATATTCTCTGTTGGGAAAGATAGTTTAGACCAAATAAAACTTTCAGTAATTTCACCAAATGGAAGTGAAAAATGGAAAGCCGGTGAATCGGTCCTAATTAAATGGGACACAGGGAATACTATTGATATTAAATGTTTAAAAATTCAATTTTCTTCAAATTCCGGCAAGGATTGGATTACTATCAAAGATATTATTTCTCCTACAGATTCATCATTTGAATGGATAGTTCAGGAGATTAATAGTGATAGTTGTTTAGTTCGTATATCTGAATGTAATAATTGTGTTTCTGATATAAGTGACTCTATATTCACAACTCCGGTTATTGATGAAATACAAAAAAAAGAGAACAATATTACTATTACTCCAAATCCATTGAACAATACATCAGAAATTAAATATACAATAGAAAGGTCATCAAGAGTTACTCTTTCCATTTCAGATAATCTTGGAATTGAAGTAAAACGACTAATTGATAATTTTTATTTTGAGCAAGGTACTAGTAATATTTCGTTTGATGCAAGTGATTTATCTTCTGGAGTTTATTTCTGTACATTAAAAGCAGATGATTACATTAAAACTATCAAATTTGTTGTAATTAAATAAAATCATTTGATAAAATAATTAAGATAAAGGAACACAAAGCAATAATAAACGAAAATATTCAAATATTCCTTTACATACATCAAATTAGATAATGGAATATTTCTTTTGGATAAGGAAATCAATAATAAAAAAACAACGTGGCGGAATACAAAGCCCGCTATCGAATATTGTGGTGGTGCATATAAAATTTACTAATTAATATAAATTTTTTAGGAGTTTATAAAATGGCTGATGTAAAAATTTTTTCAACAACTAAAATTATAAAAGTAAAAATTATTCCGTCAGGAATATTTAATGCCGGTTATACAATAACTTTATGGCCAAACAGACCATCTCTTGAACCGATTTTCAAGTTTACCGGGAATATTTTTGACGATATTCCTGATGAATGTAATTTGCCCACTCCTTTTTCTAATTATAATGGACTATCATTAGTTGTAAAGGTAATTTATAATAAAAAAGGGAGTACTCTTGATCCAAAATGTAAAATTACACTCCAAGTATTTCAAGATGATAATCCCCCGTTCGAGGATTTCCGAGAATTAACCAGGATTTCAGAGGAAGATAATGAAATTAATTTTGTGATTGATTTTACGAATGAGGTTGCTATATGAAAAAATTGATTATAGTATTAATCATGTTCTTTTCAACAGAGTTTCTTTATTGTGAAGACTCTCAAAATGGAATTGATTCGCTGCTAAAACTTGATTTTAGTGTTCCGGATATACCAGCTTTAAAAGCATTAGGTAATGAAAATTCAACTATTTTAAGACCAACAACTTCCGGAGAGTTAGGAGTTCAGCTTTCAAAATTTTTTGATGGTTCAAGTTTATCTTTACCTTCAGCATTTGCTATTGAAGTCGCACCATTTCTTTTAGGAAATCAACCAGATTCAATAAATGGGTTCATAGATAGAGGAAAATTATGTGATCAATTCAAGAATAATTTCAGAGTGTCTATTGGATCCTTAAAGGATACAATTGATAATTCTACAAATATTGCAATTGGTTTTAGGTGGACTTTTGATATTAATTTGCGAGATAAACTTAAGAAAGAGAATGAAAGGTTAGAGATTACTTCAGATTTAAATACTCAATATGAAAATGAATATGCATATTCAATTGGACATACTTATTCTGAAGTTTTAAAAAATGACACTCTTTATAAATTAGCTAAAAAGTATGCAAGAAAGAGATTGAAAGCAATAGCTTTTAATAAACTCATTGATACAATTTGGAATACTGATAAATTAGATATTGCATTTGCAGGTGTTTTTAATTCCAAAGATTCTACTGGTATAGAAACAAAATTCAAATCAATTAATGCATGGATAACATATAGTCAAGGTACTTGTCTCGGTAATTGGGGTCAATTATTGATTGGTGGGAATTTAAGAATAGTTAATAATGATTTACAAGATAATCAATTATTTAACTATGGTATTGGAGTAAGATTTTATGTTGGTGCAAATAAACTAAAAGCTTTTATTGAAAGTGGATATGATTATGATGAACTAAAAAGTCATAGAAAGTATTTTCAAATAAATTCCGGAGTTGAGTTGAATTTATCTGTAAAAACATGGATTGTTTATAATATTGGGTGGGAAAGAGAAGTTCAGGATGGAACAAATAGTTCTCATTTTATAACAAATCTTGATTTTAAATATAACATAGCAGAACTAATTAATTTATTTATATAATTAATGGAGATTTTTCTATGAAGTTATCAGAATTTAGAAATTTTTTATCAAATACTGTTGTCATTCTTGGTTTTGTTTTTATTTTCACAATTGTAGTGTATTGTTTTTTTATCAATCCTAAAATTGATGATATAAAGGATATTACAACTTTATTTTATTCTTGAAATATTGATCCCATTACTCCACTGATTCAAACAAATTCATAATGGAATCAGGTAACATTTTTTTTCTAACTAAATTCTCACACAATGGTTTAAGAGATGCAAATTCATATTCATCAAGGTCTGATGGTTTGTTACCCATTCGTAAAAGAAAAAGTACGGATTTCAGTTTTACAACAAACCTCAATGAACCTTTTGCCCTTTCTGCAGGAGCTCCTCTCCTGACTTCCGCACTGGGACACCCGAAAATTTATTACAAATTGAACATTTCCTTTAAGTATAGTTGCTCTTGATTAAGGTAAACTGTTTCAATTATATTTTCCTTGTTAAGAGGAG
>SCSM01000030.1 GCA_004322215.1 Bacteroidota bacterium
ATTGTATATTTAATTTTCACGTAGTGAATATATGTCTATAGCAAATAAATTTAGTGGAATATTATTTTTCACGTAGTGAATATATATCTATAGAATTTGAATAGAAACATTAAAGATATAATCCCTACGGGATAAGCGTTGTATTGAGGAAATGATTTTCTATAGGCATTTAATCTCTACGAGATAGAATTGTTTAATAATAATATTAATAATAGAGGAAATTATAAATAAACTACTTAACGATATTCGCTCCATCCCCCCCATCTTCTGGGCACTGAACCTGCTCCAGATGCTGGAAAAACTTGCCTATTGGTGCGTCCTGTTGCAAATGCCCATTTATATCGCACAGAAAGACATCACCGGAGGTCTCCACTGGGAGCAAACTGTCAAGGGCTTAATCTTTTTCTGGTGGGCTTTGGTTCAAAATATTATTCCGATTTTTTCAGGTGGCTTTGCAGATAAATACAGCCACAAGAAAACGATGTTCATTTCAATCATCATAATTGCAATCGGTTATTTTGTTCTTGCAACTCAAAGAAACTTTTATCCTTTTCTTTTCGGAACAATTATACTCGGACTCGGTTCCGGCATGTTCAAACCGGCTTTGCAGGGGTCAGTCGCAAAAACTATTGACAAAACAAAATCGAAAACCGGTTGGGCTGTATATTTCATGCTGCTGAATCTCGCTGTATTTTTTGGTCCCCCCCTATCGAAGCTTTTGAAGGAAATCTCCTGGGAGGCAGTATTCATAGGCAGTGCAGTTATAATTCTTCTGAATCTCATCATCATATTATTTCTGAATGAAAATAATAATAATAACGAAAACAAGGAAATTACTTATTATCCTGTAATCAAAAACATTTTTGTTAATCTTCTTAAACCGAGAGTGGGACTGTTTGTCTTCATCATGTCCGGTTTCACAATTATTTATATGCAATTTTATGAAACGCTTCCTAATTTCATTTATGACTGGACCGATACATCAGGATTGGCAAATGCTCTGCATCTTCCCGGATTTATGCTTATGGAAACTGCAAGAGGAACCATGATTTCTTATGAGTGGCTCTATAATCTGAATGCAGGACTTGTATTTATCGGAGTTGTTTTTGTCTCGTGGTGGTTTTCAAAGATTCACAGGAATTACGCTTTGATTATCGGGATACTTTTCGCAGGAATCGGTTTATTCCTTAGCGGAGCTACTTATTACGGTTCTTTTACTGTAATTGGAATTATTGTTTATACATTCGGCGAAATGCTCACCAATCCGAAATTTTCGGAGCAAATGAGCACGCTTGCAGGTAAATCGGAAAAGGGCTTATATATGAGCTTCCTCAATATATCGCTCGCTATCGGATTAGGTGGCGGCTCCCTGCTTGGCGGCTGGCTCTATAAGCATTATGCAGAGAAATCTTCTCTTGCAATCAATTATCTCCATACTCATTTCGGTATAAATAATGTTAACCCTACAGAAGCATTTGATAAGCTAAGCGAAATGGCAAAACTGAATCCGAATGATTTGTCATTAATGCTATGGAAAGAGTACCAGCCATGGTTCGTTTGGCTACCATTCATCGGCATCGGATTAATTTCCTGTGTGTCCCTGTATTTTTATTCGAGAAAATTCAAAGACTAGAACCGTTTTGCTGTATATAATGCGAGCCGCGGCTTGCCCTTGCTTCGAGTGTAGCATAAGTTACTGCAATCGCAGTCTGCACCCCGTTTCTAAGCTCGAGTATCTCATTAGTCATTTTTGCTTTCTGGTAGAAATGCTCGATTTCTGTTTGCAAATGTCTTAAGGTGGTTGCCGCTCTCAAAAGCCGCTGCCTCGTCCTGATTAATCCGACATAATTCCACATCGTGTTCTTGATCGTATGCCAGTCCTGTGCAATCAATGCCGGGTCAACATACTCCACCTCGTCCTCCCACGAATAAATATCCGGAAAATACTCATCCATCATCGAGTGTTCCGATGCATCTTTCCCTGCAACATAGCCCCACACAACGCTTTCTAATAAAGATGTCGAAGCGAGACGGTTTGCCCCGTGAACACCTGTACAGGACACCTCACCGACTGCATACAATCTTTGCAGCGATGTTCTCCCTTTTAAGCTGACACCGACACCTCCGCAAGAATAATGTGCAGCAGGAACAACCGGTATCGGCTCCTTTGTCAAATCAATTCCCATGTTCAGGCAATGGTTGTAAATAGTAGGGAAGCGATTTTTAATCCATTCGGAATCCTTGGAGGATATGTCGAGATAAACGCAGGGATGATTTGTGTTCAGCATTGTCTGGTGAATTCCACGGGCAACGATATCTCTTGGGGCAAGCGAACCCCTCTCATCGAAATCCTTCATAAACTCCATGCCATTCCTGTCAATCAGTTTTCCGCCTTCCCCACGCATTGATTCCGAAATAAGAAAACTTTCACGGTCATTATATAATGTCGTAGGATGGAATTGAATGTATTGCAAATTGAAGCATCTCGCACCTGCACGCCACGATAATGCGATTCCATCACCGGTCTGCTCCCTCGGATTTGTCGTGTGACGGTAAATCTGTCCCAAGCCGCCTGTCGCAAGTATCGTTTCGGATGAATAAATCGGAAAAACTTTTCCCGAATTCATATTCAAAACAAAAGCCCCAAAGCAAGCCGGCTTGTCATATATATTAAGTAAATTTTTCGAGTGATGCGACAATGTCAGTAGGTCAACTGCAGTATGATTCACAAGAACTTCAATATTCGGATGTGCCTCGATTACATTAAGCACACTCTTTTGAATAGACCTCCCCGTACTGTCCTTCGAGTGCAATATTCTCGGAAGTGAGTGCGCTCCTTCGGCAGTCAGGTCGAATTCATTCTCTGATTTTTTATCGAAGTCAATGCTGAATTTATCTATCAATAGTTCCTTCACAAGAGTAGGACCCTTCTGGCAAAGCAGGTCAACCGCCGGCTCCCAGCACAATCCGTCACCCGCCTGCATTATATCATTCTTCAGCTTCTGCGGTGAATCCATAAAACCCTTGTAAATGATTCCCCCTTGTGCGTAGGCACTGCTGCCACTTAATAATTCAGGTGTCTTGGTTATAATAGTTACTTTTTTGCCAAGGTCTGCTGCAGTGATTGCAGAAATCGCTCCCGCTAATCCCGAACCAATTACTAATATATCTGTTTTTTTCATTTTTATATTTCGTTATTTAATATTATCCATTAACGTAATTATGGATTGATTATTAAAATATCACAAACCAAAATTAAACAATATAATTTGAATTAAAATGAATAGTCACTACATTTATGCAGTGGTGAAGGTTCATTAAAATAAAATCGGATTCATCCCCTAATAAATAAGTGACTATAGTCAGACTCTAACAGTTCCTTTCTCCACTATCTAAAGATAGTGGCTATTAATTTCCAATTTTTTTTTAATTATTATCTTAAAGCTTCGAGCATTTTATTCTATAAAATTCAATATCATTCGCCCTGCAAAACTTCTCTTTATTTGTTACAGCCAGATTCCATTCATCATCGTTGTCAATTATTTTATAACTGAACAAACCGGATTTATCAAGCACTTTCAAATGGTAGTTATGTATTTCTTCCAAATCTGTAGCAAGATATAATTCACCCCCCTTTTGAAGAACTCTTGCAAATTCATTTATTGATTCATTATTGAAAGCTCTTCGCTTCAAATGTTTCCTTTTGGGCCAGGGGTCAGGAAATAAATAAAAGATTTTTTCGATGGAATTGCTTTCGACAAAACCCATGCCGTTTGCAATATTATACCATAAAACAGCACAATTCTGAAGTTTTTCGCCTTCTATTACACCCGCTATCCAGTCAACGGGTTGTTTCCTGAGTTCAATGCCTATTATATTCTTATCAGGATTCTGTAAGGCATTTTCTAGAAGGAAACTTCCTTTGCCGCATCCAATATCTATTAGATCCGGTGCTTTCCCGTTCAGGAAGACCTGATTCCAATCGAGCTTATCAAAAACCGGTGGATAATAATCCGGTTTATTTTTCATCAGAGACAAAGGCACATAAAGATGGGCGGCAGTGTGATGCCTGAACCTTTTCGGCAATGGATATTTTGAAAAATCAATATTCACTAATAATTTCTATATTCAATCTTTAAATTAGATTTAAATTTATTAAAAATAATTTGATTATTAACTATAATAAAATTATATTATATTTCGTTTACTTTTATTTGATAAACATTGTTTTTTGCGGGCTCAGATATGAAAAATTTTTCTTACTTATTACTGCTGATAATTTGCTTTTCGCTTAGTTTGCAAAGCCAGACTACAAATATAAAATATCCGAAAAGCTTACTCGAAGAAATCAAACCATCGGACCATGTGCCTAAACCATTTATAAGAGTGCATGAATTTATGCGGCAAAGGGCTTATCCTTATGAGGATATTCCCGAAAATGCCAGAATCAATGCCATTAAGCAAGCCGACAGATTGATGCATTCAAAAAATGCGACAGCATTAATCCAGGCACAGCAGCCCGAATGGAGACCGATTGGACCATTCAATGTGGGTGGCAGAGTTAAATCAATCGCACCCCATCCTGTGAAAAACGGCTGGGTTTATATAGGCGCCGCTGCAGGCGGAATATGGCGTTCAACCGATTACGGCTCGAACTGGACGCCGATTTTCGATTTCGAAAACGGGATTGCCTTCGGCTCGATTGCCATTGACCCGAATCACCCCGATACAATCTATGCAGGAACTGGCGAACCGGTCAGCAGTGCCGGAGGAGGTTTGGGCGGAACTCCTATTTATCTTGGTGCAGGTCTTTATAAATCTACTGATGCAGGTACAACCTGGAATTTCCTCGCATTGAGAAATGTGGGTACATTTTCAAAGGTATTCGTTCATCCTAAAAATTCAAATTTCATTGTTGCAGGCGGATGCTATAAAGGTCAGGGATTTTATAAATCCACGGATGGCGGTGCAACATGGAATAAAACTTTCGACAAGAATGTTACGGATGTAACTATTGACCCGAACGATGAAAACAGGATTTTCATCGGAGTTACGAGTGAAGGTGTATATTATTCCTCCGATGCTGGGGACACATGGGAACTCAGGAGTACCGGTTTCGAAACAGGTATTGGCAGGGTATCGGTTCAGCTTGCACCATCGAGTCCCGAAACACTCTATGCCCTGATGGATATAGGTGGAATAGGAACCATTTACAAATCAACGAATAGCGGCACAAATTGGTCAATTTCCTACAAAGGTCAAGCATCATTTTTCAACGACCAGGGCTGGTACGATAATTACATCTGCGTTCATCCTACAAATGAGAATATCGCCCTGGCAGGTGGCATTGATATTTACAGAACTTCCGACGGAGGCCAATCCTGGACTAACGTAACAAGCGGCTATACCGGAGGTGCCGTTCACGTTGACCAGCATCATGCCGCATTCAATCCCTTAAATCCTAACATTGTTTATGCCGGAAATGACGGAGGTATGTATTACAGCTCTAATGCCGGATATTCATGGTCTGAAATTAATAATAATTTGCAGGTTACTCAATTTTACTCACTTGCTGTTGACTATTCAAAAGCAAACAGGAATTTCGGTGGAACCCAGGACAACGGCACACTTGGCAACCTTAATCCAGATATCTGGCAAGGCATTATCGGCGGTGACGGATTCCGTGTCATCGTTGATTACGACAATCCGAATCTTTTTTACGGTGAATCTCAATATGGAAGTTTGCGTAGGGTTAATCTATCGAATATGTCGGGAAAATCCATCTTAACAGGAATTCTGTCCGGTGACACCGGTCCCTGGGATTCACCCTTCATTATGGACCCACTAAGCAATTACATACTGTATCACGGCAGACATGCCCTTTATGCAAGTTATGACAATGGAGATTTATGGACTCCTATTATGAGTCAAAGGACTAACACATTTTCTGCAATTGCAGTTTCCCGTGCAAATAATTATATAATATGGGCAGGAACTCAGGTTGGAGAACTTTTCGTTTGCACCGATGGGGCACAAAATGGAGATCAAAGCTGGACTGAAGTATCGTCCAACGGTCTCGTCAACAGGTATATGACCGATATTGAAACTTCTTATGAAAACGAGGGAACTGCTTACGTTACCTATTCCGGTTATGGTGCCGGGCATATCTTCAAAACAACCGATTATGGCAAAACCTGGGAAAATATAGGTAAATCATTACCGGATGTCCCCTGTAATGCAATAGCAATTCATCCAGATAACGAAAGCTACCTTTTCGTTGCAACCGATGTAGGTGTTTTTGCAACTTACGACGGAGGCAATTCATGGCTCCCATTCGGAAGGGGATTACCCAGAAGCCCGGTGCTGGATTTGAGCTTCCACATGAACCGTCTCGTTCTTCCCGATTTGGTGCTCAGGGCTGCCACTCACGGCAGGTCAATGTGGGAAGTTACCGTTCCAACCGATGTTATTACCGATATGGCAATAACAGCACCCGCAGGAGGGGAGATATTTGTTGGGACAAGCTCAACGGTTATTTCCTGGTACGGTTTCATTAACCCGGTTAATATTGAATACTCCACAGATAACGGTTCTCTCTGGAAAACTATTGCAAATGGCGTTACAGGAAATTACCTTCGATGGTATGTACCCAATGTTGATGCAATGATGTGCAAAATCAGGGTAAGTTCAGATGAAAATTCACTGATTTCTAATTCTTTTTCAATTAATTCATTACAGAAGGGCTCTGTGTTAATCAGCAGCGGAGTCAAATATGTTCCCTACGGAATCACTTATGACGGAATTAGCGGATTGTGGTCAACTGACTTTGAAGGGAATAAACTATATAAACTTAACGGAGATAATTTTGCCATCGAGAAATCTTTTACTCTGCCCGGCGACAGTTTGTTCAGTGATTTAACACTCGACAGGCAAACCGGAACTTTATTCATACACAAAATGAACAGCACGGCAGGAAATGGAGGTAATATTTTGGTTCTCGACACGCTCGGCAATGTCATCCGCTCATTCAAAAGTCCGTCAAAATCATACCCGATAGGTCTGGAGTTGGTTGATGGTGTACTCATTGCATGCGACAGGGACGGAAGCCGTCAGATGTATAAGATTAATCCTGAAAACGGAGATGAAATATCACGAAGCACCAATCCTTATAACAAAACTTATGGACCAAGAGGACTTTGTTACGACGGCAGCCAGTATCTTTACCAGGTCTGCACATACTTCCCCGGTGGAGGAAGTTTGACAGAAGCACTTGCTATGAAAATTGACAAATCGAACCTTACTGCCGGCTTAGAAACGATGCCTCTTGAATCAAATACAGGTGGGCTGATTAATGCTCGCGGCATTGACATTGACCCAAGAGACAACAATTTCTGGATTTCGGATTATAATGGAAACCTATATAAAATTGCCGGATTCAATCCGATTATATCTGTTAAAGAAAATACTGATGAGCAGGGTGCACTCGACACGAGAATTTTCCCGAATCCTATGGTCGAATTCTCAACCATATCATTCAAATCGTTAATTGATAATGCAAGCGTGAAAGTGCAAATCAACGATGTTCTCGGAAGATGTATCGGAACATATTACGAAGGAATGATGAACAAGGATGATACTCACTACTTCCAGCTTAAAAAAGAACAATTATCATCAGGTGTTTATTATGTATCATTCATCATTAACGGAAGACAGGCACAGTTAAAACAGTTGGTAGTGGTTGAGTAAAATAATTTTGAATTTTGGCTGACGAAAATTAAGAATGCTTAATAATTCGCAAAGTCTGCTCGATTTGAAAATTCCGCCTTCGAAAAGGTTGGAAAAATTAAGAGCCAAGCTTAAAGAATTTTATAGCGTAAGAATAAATGACCAATGGCGAGTCGTTTTTTAAATGGCTTGACGGCAATGCAGAAGAAGTATTTCAGTTGATACTGCTTTACGACTGAGCAGATATTTCGGAACAACTGCAAAATTCTGGCTCGGGTTGCAAACTGACGATGATTTGGAAGTAGCGCAAAAGAATAAAAACGGTGATTTGAGTAAAATAATAAAAATCGAAATACAGGCGAATTTCTCTTACTCAATATAAGAATTTGAGAGGTTGGAGAAAAAGTTAAATCAAAAAGAAGCTGATTTTAATTACATAGATGAGGTTTGAAATGAAGCTTCGGAACATAATAATTTTTCTGCCGGTTATTTTATCTTTAACAACTCTGTCATTCTCAGATGATGGGTGGTACAAATCGGAATATTTGCCTTTTCTTAGTGAAAATAATACATCTATGATTGATGACTCTACGTTAATACTCGCAGCTGTTGAATATTATTATTTATTAAATATAGAAGTATATAATATAAACAAATCACCCTCAGAATTATTAATAAAATTCCCTGCTGGACAAGGTGAGTTATTTGCTGTCTCAAAGCCAAATAATAAAATAGCTGTTATAAACTGGAATGGAGACCTTGAAATTTATGATTACAAGACCGGAACACTAACTGATAGTATGCGTTTTGATGACCCGGGATTCGGATATCAGAGAAATAAGTTAATTGGATTTGATTCATCAATGTCTGAAATTGTAACGGTTGACGAGGATTATTACTCAATAAATAGATGGAATTTAAAAACCAAAAACAAATTATTTGAAATAGAGTTATATGATTCATACACGAGATATAATGCTCAACTAAGTAAGTTTGGTGCAGGTAAAGCACTTCTCAATTTTGATGACAGAGTTGAAATTTATGATACAAAAAATGGAAACTTGTTATCAAAAATTGAATTAAAACCTAATAAATTCATGGAACCCAAATGGTCTTATGACGAGAATAATATTATTTATATAGATGACAGCAGTCATATTAAATCAATTTTGATTTCGAACGGTCAAACAAAATATGAATTAATACCCGTTAACAAAGATAATGTTTATGATTTTTCTGAAACACCGGATGGAAAACATTTAATTGTTGCTTATACCGACGGACATAGTACAAACAAATATTTAATTTGGAATATTCCTGAATTAACGATAGCAGATTCGATTAATATAAATTCAATATTAATTAATTCCAGGCCTCAATTAAAATATATTTCTAATAATTTAACTCATTTGGTTTTTGATATCTTCAATGGTTATTATTGCGGATATAATTCCGACGACTTGAAAGAAGCTGACCGGGTAATTATTTATAATATAAAAGAGAGAAAATTGATTGACCAGCTTCCACAGGGAAATATAGGAGAAAACATTAACAATATTTTTTTCAATCAGTCAGGCAATAGATTACTATTTGCCGGTTCCGACAGTATAATTGCTATTTGGGAACCAGATTCGGAAAAACTCCTTCATATTTTCAGCTATCATTATGAACCTAATTGTTTCTCTAATTCAGGAAATGAAATTTTGTTCTATCAAAATGATAAAATATTTGTCTATAGCATCCCTCAGGAAAAATATATTGACAGTATGTATATTCAAATCAATCCTCAAATAATTTTCAATCTGCCAAACGACAGTCTGATATTAACTCGATTAAACCGTCAGATTTTTATTTATAATTGGCTAAGCAAAACATACCGGGATACAATTTTACTTGATTCTTTGTTTCCTGATACCTCTGGTAAATTATTTTTATACAAAATCAAAAATAGCAATTCGATCGTCGTTGCTTCGGACAAATTTGAAGTTGTAACAATTGATTTGGATTCTAAACAGGTATTGTTAAAAATTCAATTGACTGAACCATTCGAAGGTGGACATGAATTCTGTGATATTTCTGCCGATGGAACAAGATTACTTAGTATAAAAGATAAAAACGCATTTATATGGAATATCATGAACTCTGAATTGGAATATATTACTTATTTTGGGGAATGTATTCTGGGAAACATAAATTTCCTTAACAATAATCATAATATTAGTTTATCGAATTGTTTAAGTTATTATGATAATCACTATAATTCCTTTGCTATTAATGCAATAAACCATTTAAAAGTAAATTTGAGAGGAAGGGAGCCGGTAATAGCACCAAATGGAAATTATTATGCAAGCTGGAACTGTCCTGCATTTTATAATTATACCAAATTAAGCGATGATTTTCTCATTGGTGTAGAGGACGAAGATATACAAACAATAGAAGCAAATGATTTTATCATCTATGATAATACAATTAAATTCAGACTGAATATACCTGAAAATGTCGAATTATCAGTATATAGTTATCTCGGTTATTTGGTATTTATTCAAAGAATTGGATTATTATCCGAAGGAAATCATTCAATACCATTTGATGAAGAAAAACTGCCAACAGGACTGTATATTTTAAGAATGAAGATTGACAAAGAAATAATTATAAAGAAGCTGATAATAATAAAATGAAGAAATCTGTTACTTTTGTAACTCAAAATAATTATTTAACTTATACGATTAAATATATATTATAAATAGATTTATATATTCATAATATAAATGGATGAAATAAAATGACAATTGAAAGAACAACAGAAGAGATTATCATTAAAGTGCCTTCTTTTGTAAATACAGAAGGTATCCAGAGAATTATTGATTTATTAGCTTACCGGGAAGCAACAGCAAAAAGCAAAGCAAAACAGAAGGATATAGATGAACTTGCTAAAGATATTAAAAAAGGGTGGTGGAAAAAAAATAAATCAAGATTTATTAAATGAAGATTATTGTTGATACCAACATTGTATTTAGTGCGATTCTTAATACTGAAGGTAAAATAGGAAATTTACTTATTGATTCTGAAAAACAATTTCAATTTTTTTCAACTGATTACCTGAGATTCGAATTAAATAAACATCATCAAAAACTTAAATATTTTTCAGGGCTATCAGACTTTGAAATTGAAGAAGCAAAGTATAGAATTACAAAATATATTCAGTTTATTAATATCGAGATAATACCCGAACAAATATGGAAGGAAGCAGGAAAAATTATTTCAGATATAGATATTGATGATATTGACTTCGTAGCTCTGACAATTTCATTAGGAGGTTATCTATGGACAGGAGACAAAGAATTAAACCTTGGTTTAAAATCGAAAGGTTTTACTAAAGTAATAACCACAAATGAACTATGGGAGAGGCGCGAAAAGTTTTTAATAAAATAATTTTAATATTCAATATTATATTTATTATGAATTACTTTCTTTTTTGACCTAATGAAGCAATTTATATCATATATCATATTGATTTTTACATTAGCTTGGCTTTCTGTTTCAGCCCAGCTCTTTGAGTATCGCAAGCTCGATATAAATTCATTAATCCAAAATCAATCCGTTTCTGTTCAAGTCAACTCTAATTTCGATTTAGGAAAACTCTCAAATATATTTGACAGGGATACTCTTTCACTTGCAAGAACACCGGGCGTTAATCCCCTTGTAATTACATTATCATTTACCGATTCTATTGAAATTGTCAAAAGCAAAATCTTATCATCTGTTGGAAATGGTATTTGGTTAATTGAATCCGCGATGACACCCGAAGACCTCCAGCAGCAAAGAAGAACATATAAAGTCCTGTTGAATGACAGTTCCCTGACAGACAATCAATGGGATTCACTTGAATTTGAAAAAAGATATGTGAAAATAATTAGGTTGACTCTAACAAAAACCACTGAAGGAAATTTCGTCCGGCTCAATGAGTGGGAACTATACGAATATGTCTCGCTCGCTTATTTGAAACTCGAACCGCCTGCAATCACGATGAAACCTGCATGGCAATACAAAATTTGGAAAGTATGGCGTGCTTCCGAAATTGATACAATCTTAATTGAAAACTCTCTCGTCAAATGGACAAGCTCCGACTCATCCGTTGCCTTTGTTGACAGCACTGGCACTGTCTTCGGAGTATCAAAAGGGAAAGCCACAATCAATGCTGAGTATGATAAATATAAAGGTAAATGTTCAGTAAATGTCGAGCAGGGATTGAGAAGCACAGACCCGGGAGATATAATAGTTACACACATCAGCCGGCTCCCTTCTATTGATTTTGTATGGGGGAGCTTGAATCCCGCTCGTGACGGCTGGCCCCTGGTAGGAGACTCTGTAACTTGGGTTGCACATGTTTTGAATTTATCGAAGCATTACAGAAAAAATGTTCAATACGAATGGCAAATAACGTATCTGAGTAGTTACCAGGTTTTAGGAGGAACGATTGACCTACCTCCATTTTCAACTGTTAATATTGATTATAAAACTGCATGGAATTTTGATAGTAATCAGCTTGAATTCAAGATTAATCCAAACTATTCTATTCCCGAAGCCGAAGAAGATAATAATTCCATTTCATTTTATACTTATGCTTTGAGTGCCGGTTTCTATGTCGAGGAATCCCTTAACAACTATTTCAGGGAATACCAGCACCTTCTTAACCAACATAGAAACTGCTGGGAAGATTGGGCAAATAGCATCCTTCAAATAGTAAATTTTAAATTTAATACTCCTTTTATTGATACTTCAAGCTCGCTAATGTATGAACAATACAGAATTGATAAAATTGTAATTGTTCCCGATGGTTCACTCCCGCTTGATGGTGTTAACTCAGTAACATCACCGAATTTCAGTGATAAAAGTGTTGACCTAATTCGCGGGTTTCCTGATTCGCTTATTCTGGCTAATATATATGGTAACCATTTTTCTCCTTATTATACAAATCCTTTCTATTTTGACCAGGCATTTGTTAATGATTTGCTCCAAGCGAGATACCTGGTTGACCCTAAAGGCTTCAGTGTTTCAGATAATAGCTTTGGTGATGTTGTTAATATAAAAGAGAGCGGCAATTATATTGGTGGAACAAATTTTCTTCCATGGGAATCGGGAAAATTAGTTCATAAATTTCAAAACAGCGGATTGCTTTATGGAGACAACGTGGGTGTCTCTTTTGATGAATATAGCTGGAATGCACTCTCTCTCATAGCAGGTCATCGTGCCACTCTGGGAAACTACAACCCTCCCGGCAACAGTGGTGAATATCTAAATGACCTCCCCGAAAATAATATCGTTACATTAATGGATTCTTCAGGCAATCCATTATCAGGAGCCAATGTCCGTGTCTTCAGGTCATCCGGCAAACTGGGAGTGATGTTTGGCAAATACTATGACAGCATACCGGATATGGAATTCACAAGCGATGAGTTCGGAAAAGTCAATCTCGGCAGATGTCCCTTCGATGAATTCGGTGCAATCTTCTATGGAATGGGTAATGCGAATGTAGTCATACTTATACGTGTACAGCAAGGCGATAAAGCTGGATATAGGTTTCTCGACATCACTGAATTCAACCGCCACTATTGGTCGGGACAAATAGACACAGCAAATTACGAACTGAAATACAATCTCTATCCTGTTATAACTTCTGTCAACGATAATAAAAATAGTTCGTACGACATTCTGCAAATCAGGTATAATTCCATGAATTCATCCGCCACTGCAGTTATTCACCTCGAGCAACCTTCTCAAATCAATCTCTCTATTTATACATCACTCGGAAGACTGGTTGGTGAAATCAACGAATCAATCTCTATACCGGGCATTAGTGAACTCAGTTTAGATAGATTTAATCTATCAAAAGGAATATATTTATGCCGTTTGAAAACAGGTGCTGCTAATCAAATTAAAAAGATTTGTGTGTATTGAATCATGTAATGATTCCATATTTTATACTAAAATTAATCATCCAATCTTATTTCTAATTCCATTCCTAACAATGTAAATAAATTTAAATGTGATAATTTGAAATTGAAAAATTAATTGTTAATTGTGAATTGATTGTATTACGCTTTCCAGGTGGATTTCAGCAGGTCGACGATTACCTGGAGCACTTTTTCAAAGATGCTTCCAAATTTAACTTCATCGGGATTAATTTCGATTTTCAGGTCAGGCACAAAGACTAATGCAGCAATAAAAACAGACGAAACGATGACAGTAAAAATTATGGTTCGTTTGTATGTCTGTTTCAGTTTCACCCGGATAACCCTATGATTGCAAAAGCAAAATTAGTTAAACGAAAATGAGATTTGTTTATTGAAAATTGTTGTTGTGTAATAATATTTTTCTTTATTTTTGAGACCAAATGCTGTCTTATGTGTTATTGTATTTAATGAATAGTGAATAACGAATAATGAATAATTGAGGATATATATTATTCAATATAAACAGCCCCCTTTTTCAAAGGGGGACTAAGGGGGTTTTACTTTAAACAATAAATTCAACTAAAGTTCATTATGAAAAAAATTTCTATTTCTTATGCTCATTGCTTTTTTTGTAATTATTCAATTGGGTAAATTGACAATCTCATTTACTTGGTCAACGATTTAACCGACAAGGAGATTGATGTGTTGGAAGGAGAAGGAATATGAAAATTTCAATTTCTGATGTTTTAAAAGAATATTTAGATAATGATAATGTCTTGTTTCATTATACTAAATTAAGGACAGGAATAGAAAATATTTTAAAAGATAGAAAATTAAAATTTGGTGATATTTCAAAATTTTCTGATCTAAGGGAAAAAATATTTATACAACCAATGTTTGTGCCTACTCCAAATGGTTTTACAACGGATATTAATAAAATAAATGACATTGACAAACAAGTTACAAATCAAATAGAAAATTATAAGTGTTTATGTTTTTGTACTAATAAACAAATCGTTGAAGGTGTAGATGTCAATTCTTATGTATATTTACTCAATAGAGTTCTTCCCCAAGAAATGGAAATTATCAAAATTTTAAAAGGGTATCAAAAGGATAGAATGTGGGATCAATACTCAGATGGTTTTGAAGGTTTCTGTTTTGTATTTGATAAGAGTATTTTTATAGATGACATTGAGAAAAACTTAAGTTATAAAATAATTAATCAAGGTAATGTTAATTATTCTGAAGATCCACGTCATCAATTATCACTTTTAAACTTAAATGAAGTATCAGAAAAAGAAGCTGATGATAATTTGAAACAAAAGTTTTTCGTTAAGCACTATGATTATAAAGAAGAAAATGAATATAGAATTCTTATTAAATCTCAAAAAGGTAATGATGATTTTATTGATGTTTCAAAGTCTATGAAAGCTGTTATTGTTGGTCCTTCATTTCCTGAAATTTATTACAATGTTGTTAAAGAAAAATTATATGAATTAAACTCTATAAGGAATTGTAATAATGTTAAATTATTAAAATATTATATGACACGAGTTGGTGATTCAATTGAAGAAGTAGAATTATCCCAATCATACAAATCATAGTTCGGACAATTTGCGTCTTTTCGTGAAACCAAAAAATCCTGTCCATCCTTTAATCTCCTTAATCCTGTTCAGACAATTGGGCAGTGAAACCTTAATTGTGAATTATGAATATTTAATTGTTAATTATTTTTAAAACCATTTTAAAATCCTTTTAAAATGGTTTTATTGTTCATACCTTACGGCTGAGATATTTTCGCACCACAGATTTTGTTTCACTTATTTTTTTTGGAATGTATTATGTGGATTGAAATATTCAGGACCGGCTCTCACACTGACTCCTCAGGCAGAACAGAAGCATACACAGAAGACACACTCGACCGCATGTCGGAAATCTACAACAGCAGAATTAATGAATCAACAACCAATGAAGCACCTCTCGTAAAAGGTCATCCCTCTACGGATGAACCCGCTTACGGGTGGATTGAACGTCTCGCAAGACGCGGACAATCGCTAATGGCAAAATTGAAGGATGTTGCACCGGAACTTATTGATGAAGTATCGAAAGGTATGTTCAAAAAAGTATCCTCTGCGTTCTATCCTGACCTTATGCTCAGGCATGTTGGTTTGCTCGGTGCTGTTCCCCTGGCGGTGAAGGGATTGAGGACAGTGAGTTTTGCAGGTAGTGAGTTCAGTGAGCATGAAGTTGAAATTGCATTATCATATAATTTTGAGGAAGACCCTTCGACGGAGTTTATCCCGAACTTAGATTCGGGACTCAATGAGACAAATGAAGAATCATTTAAAGATGAAGTTGAGACACACCCCTGTACTTCGGACATCCCCTCTCAAGAGGGGAACGAACAACCTGAATTGGATGAGCTTATTGAGAAGCTGGATGAGGAGAACAGGAAACTGAAGAAGGCAATTGAAGAGATGGAAAGGGATATCAGGAAAAAGGAATTCAGTGAATATGTGAATTCTCTTATTGACCATCCCGGCGGCTCTTTGATTAAACCCTCACAGCAGGATTCTCTTTTGGAACTACTCGAATTTGCTTCCGAGATTGATAATCACAAATCTGACAATGCTGAATTTAACGAATCTGACTCACTTGTTCATAAGGTAAAGGTGTTTGTGTCGGGCTTTGAACCTATTGTTTCAATGAAGGAATTTGCTGTACGCAGAAATGAAGTCAAACATCAGTCCGAACCGGATTTTCATACGAAGAATGTTGCTCCCGAAAGATTGAAACTTCACGAAAGAGCAAAAGAAATTCAATCTGAAAATCCAAACATTTCCTACGAGGAAGCAGTCACTCAGGTACAAAGAGAACTTCAATTAATTAACAATTAATAATTCACAATTGGAAATGGGAATTTGGAATTCTAATATAACATATTTATCGCGTAGCGATCAAACCACCACCGCCATAGGCGGTGGATTTCTCAACACTCTAAAAGAGTGTAAAATTTTCTCTGTATTTTTCTTGTTCCCTCTCTTCATCTTCCTGATACTTGACATACTTCCTTATCATTTCCTCGTCTAAACCAATTGTACTAACAAAGTATCCTCTTGACCAAAAATGATTACCCCAATATGGCTTTTTCCTTAATTCTGGATTTGTTTGAAACATCCTTATTGCTGTCTTGCCTTTTACGTACCCAATGTATTCTGATACTGAAATCTTGGGTGGTATCGATGCTATTGTAATGCTTCAAATGAAAATGGGATTTAGAAAAGTTTAGTTAATTTTAAAAAACAAATATTCTAAAGGAGGTTTCAAATGAAGCAAAGAAAGCATTTAACGGCTGAGAAAAAAGTAATTATTCTCAGAGAACTATTAGACAACGGAGTACCGACAAGCCAGTTGTCAGAGCAGTATGGAGTGAACGTTAACGATATTTTGAGATGGAAGAAGCAGTTGTTTGAAGGAGCAACTGTATTATTGGAGAGAAAGAAGCTACGCAAGAACAGTGAAGCCGAGATACGCAATAAGCTCTTGGAATCAAAGCTTAGACAGAAGGATGAAATAATATCTGCTATAACTCAGGAGAACCTTGAGCTAAAAAAAACATCAATGGGGACATATAACAGGAAAGTGGGTAGAGCCGGATATAAGGGATAAGATTGTTGATACAATAAAGAAAACACATAACTTCACAGAGATAGAACTGAAACAGATACTTAAATGGATAAGACTCAAACCGAGCAAATACTATGATTGGGAGAAGAGGTACGAGCAGGTGAACAGACACAATGCCACTCAGCCCAAGAAGAATTGGCTGTTGGACTGGGAAAAAGAAGCAATCATAGAGTATGCAGGGGATCATATCGGAGAGGGTTATCGCAGGCTGATATATATGATGCTTGACGAAAACGTAGTGGCTGTAAGTCCGTCGTCTGTTTACAGGACATTGAAGAAAGCAGGTATGCTGAATCGTTGGAATAAAGTTAAAACATCGGGTAAAGGCAAAGGATACAAGCAGCCCTGCACAGTTCATTCCGAGTGGCATATAGACATCAAGTATGTTAACTTCAAGGGAACGTTTTTGTTCTTAATCAGTATTATTGATGGATATTCCAGGTATATTACGCACCATGAGTTAAGAACACATATGCAGGAATTTGACGTGGAATTGACCGTACAAAAAGCGTTGGAGAAGTATCCGGGCATAAAGCCGGGATTGATAACTGATAATGGCTCTCAGTTTATATCAAAGGACTTTTCTGAGTATATGCGTCAGGTTGGTTTACAACAAATCCGGACATCTATCGCTTATCCTCAGTCCAATGGTAAGATTGAGCGTTTTCATCGTACTATACATGATGAGTGTTTGCAGAAAAAATCATTGATTAGCTTAGATGACGCTAAACAACAAATATTTAAGTATATTGAATATTATAACAAGAAGAGATTGCATAGTTCTTTGAATTACCTTACACCTAAAGATTACCTGCTTGGCAGAGTTGATGAGAGATTATCAGTAAGAGAAAGTAAATTAGAAGTTGCTGCTATGAATAGAATACAGGTTAGAATGGTGGTTTAAATCAACTTATTTTGTATAGGTAAAATTCCATTTTGCGTTGAACCAATACAGTATTTATTTACAAAATAATTTTATTCTTGTGGAATTAAGAAATTTTGGACATGATATTTATTTATTAAAAGGTTGTAAGAAAATTTCTATAATATTTATTTTAGTAATTATTATTATTTTTTTTGAGACCTTTTTCAGTTTCATGTGTCATTGAATTTAAGAAGTGTACAAAAATTCATTTTGTTTTTAAAAAATAATTTTTTAATTTAAAAAAAGCTAATACAAAAGTTCTTAAAATTACCGATAAAAATTATTATAAATTTAATATAGATTTATTTTTAATTTCATAATAACCAACGGAAAAATATTTTAAAATCAAATATAATTAAATAAATAAAAAATTATTTACTCGGAGGATGCTGTGAGAAAATTCTTTATTGCAAAGAAGAGTCTATTTTGTTTAATTTTATTTTTCCAAATAGCAATTGCTACAAATTCTTATTCATGGGAACTTGATTCAGGAGAAGTATATTTATCAATTTTAAGTATTGCTCATTTTAATGACGATTCTGTTAAAGATACATTGATAGGTACTGCGTCAGAAAATAGGGTGTTTGTTCCAAAAGCAATTTTATGGGGATTAGACACAACTGCCCATGATACTACTAAACCATATTATATACCCGATTCAGTTGTTGTTTCCAAAACATATTTCAAATTTCCATCATGGATAAATAGAAGGATTGTTTTAGGTATAGATAAGTTGAATTATGATACATTAAGTGATGTTATACTTTTTGTCTCAAGTAAATTCACTGACTCATTAAACATAAATCATGATTCAATAATGGCTGTTTTAATATTAGGCCAACATGGTCTAAATAAATTCGATACAATTAATATTTCTTCAATTGATACAATTCAATTCAGTCCATTTGTTGCATTACATTTAAAATATGGTGAGGAATTAACCGAAAGTAAAATTAGGAACTTTTCAGGTAGAGAAAGCTATATTCTGAATAAAACAGATGTTAGTGCTTTCCAAGGTGATAGTATCGGTAATGCACCAACTTTAGTTGAAGAAAATACAAAAATTCCAGTAGTTTCATTATTCCCAAATCCAGCAATTACTTTCACTAATTTGAAGATAAGTGATATATCACCCGGTAATTATTTTGTTCAGCTAATTTCAATAGAAGGGCGGTTCATTTCAGAACAAAAAATGAAAGTTGAAAATTCTAATGAATTAATAAAGACGCTATCACTTGATAATGTGGCTAATGGCTTTTATTATTTGCATATCAAATCTGATAAAGTTGATATTGGCACTTTTCAATTAATTGTTTTACATTAAAATGGAGTAATAATATGAAACAATTATTAAAAATCACAACTGTAGTAATTTATTATTTAACATTTTTGTTATCACATAGTAGCTCTTTTGGACAATTTTCATCAGACAATGATGGTTCTATTAGTGTTTCACCGATAAATGGGAATTTATCTTATCAGTATCCAATATCAAATTATTCAATTGATGGTTACTCTTTTAATGTCTCTATGAATTATTCTGGTAATGTTGTACATACACACTTTCATAAATATGTCAAAGACACTGCTGATACTAATAAAGATGGCTGGATAAAATTAACTCGTACTCATCCTGCATGGATACTTGGTGTTAATGGATTTGCTATACAGGTTTTGGGACAGAAATTCAGTTATATTTCATGGTACCCAGGTAATGGGCGAGGAGAAATACCTGATAAACAAAGATATGAAGGAGATGATAATGTATTATGGTTGATTGATGGTTATGATTATTGCAATAGAATGCATGAATTAAAAAATCCTGATGATCAAGATGTAATTCATTTACTAAAATCGGACGGCTCGGTTCTTGAATTACGTAACCCAGTCCAAAGAAAGGATGTATCAACAGATAATGATCCAACCTTATATTCAGGACATTATTATGAAAATGAAATAAATTCAAATGGTTTTGCGATTGTGAAATTTGATTCAACTTATTGGCCATCTTATATTAAGAAATTTGCTGATGGCAAATCGGATAGGAATTCATATATACCAAGAGTAATAAAATATTACCCGGGTGATGGTTTGGAATATGTATTTAGAGAAACTGTGGCACCATACGGTACACGTGAATTTTATCCGTACAGACAAATTATTTATTATCCGATAGATTCAAATGGTATTACAAGGTTACCGGATACAATTGATGTCTATGTACCAGGAAGTGCATTGCCAACTATCTTTTATTTAGAAGATATTAATAGTTCAATGGGTAGATTGACATCATTTCTAAGAGCATATCATTATGCTAAAGAAGACACAGTGGATGTATCAAGAGGGAGGGCACCAATTATCGAATTCGCAGACCATATAATTAATTATGGGAAAGATGTTTTAACAATACAGTCTTTAGGAAGAACATTGAAATTTAATTTGGCTAGAAAAATGTTGAATTATAATGTAGGTATTAGTTGTGGAGATGGTTGTGATGAATATAGTGAATATTTCGATTATGGTTTTGGAAGCGAAGACAACGATAATCTTACATATGAGAGATTATACGGAGATATTTTTAAACTTATTAATAATCCTATAAAGGAATATGAAACTTCTTATTGGGATTATTTCAGGTTCGGTGAAATTTCTTTGATAAAAGAAATCATAGACCCTGAAAATCGGAAAACAGAATTTAAATATGGATGTAAAATGACACATGATTCTGCTTTTGTACTTCCGTATGGTTATTCTCCATGTTATTTTAAATTGCAAGAATTTAGATTAGATTCTATTATTGGACCAACTCAATATTATTCAATTGAATATCATTCCGGAAACGGTTTGGTTGTTCAGGATGAGATAATAAATTCTGATAATAATTTAGATTATGATTTAATTTCAAGTGTTAGTCAAATTAAGAAATATGATTACAAGAATTATCAAAAAGGGAATTTGTTAGAAACAATAACGTATGATTTTAATGATAATACAAGTGGTTCTGATACAATTTATAAAAGAATAACTTCAGTTGAAATTCTTGATAATTCAGATGATCCAGATGGATTAATGCCACAAAACAATGTTTATGATGGAGTTGATATTACTTACTATTTAAAACAATATAAGATTGATCCTTTAAAACCAAATGAAACGCAGTCTTATTACAGTCCTCAACTTCAAATGTTATATCCTGCTAAAATTACACAATCAACGTATAATAATAGCTCTGAAACAATTGTCGAAATGGATTCGATTGGATCGAGATTTTATTTTATGCCAATAAGAAAAGAACAAAAGGCAAACGTTGGAGATGGTTGGGTAACAACATCATATGAAGAATATTTTTATAGGGATTCAATAATAAGATTATTTAATGATAATTCAGAGTTACAAAATGCATTTGGAAGTGGAATTGTAGAAACAAAAATTAATATATTGAGACCTGATAATAAAGTAGACACATTATATAAAATCATTAATTCATATTTAAATCTTGGTCATCAAGAAAGATCAATCTCAAGAACTGATTCAATATGGAATAGATATGAAAGCAAAGTAAAAACAGATTCATTTAGAAACCTGGGTATTGATACAACTGTAATCCTATATAATACAGTTCAATTCCATGGTAATTTGGATTTGCCACCTATATGGTCATTACCATTAACAATGAAAATTATGGATGGGGAAGATAAATTATTAATAGGTAAAGTAAATACATACGATACTAATTTTACTTCATCAGGCACACCTTATAGAAGGAGAGGAAGTTTGATAAACGATTCATTAATCGGTAAATATAATAATGAAAAATTGCCAATAAATTACTATAATTATACAGGAGGATGGTATCAAAATTTCTTATCAACAATAACAAATGTTATTGGTTCTAAAGTAAGGTTATATTATGATTATCATAAAACACCTGCATCTAATTATTTCTATCCAAAAGGGGTAAAACTGATGAATGATAACTCAACATCCCTTAAAAAATTATACATCGAACACAAAGAAATTGAATCACCGATTGCTACTGAATTATATGTTAGAAAATATCACCCTGAAGGATATATTTATTTTGATACATTGACAACATTTTATGAGAAAACCTATTATGGCTTAAATGGTAGGATTATTGAACCTAATGGTTGGTTATATTCAAGTATTTACGATTATAATGGTAGGGCTAAAAAAATATGGCATCCTTTTGATTATCCACCAGAAGATAATTGTACTGATAATGACCCATTCGAACCAGGTGGTAGACAAATTAGGATTTATAGTATAGAATCAACAAAAAATGTAACTACAGATACAATTTTTAAATATGACACATCATCAGTGAGATGGGAGATGAGCACCATTCCATATCAGAGTGTATTAGGAGAGCAATATTCCTCAATATCTCCATATTATAGTGGTTATGGTTCTGAACCGACAAGAGTTGTAAGTAAAGCTGCCATTCCTGTATCATGGGGTTCTGGAACTGAATCAGTATTAATTCCCGATACAAGTATTGTTTTCCATAAAGACTACGTAACTGTATTTAGGTATATCAAAGATGCAGATGATGCAATTCATAATTGTAATAATTTAGATAGCGCCTATTTGAGAATTCAATATATACCTCAAGAAACTGATCAATATCTAATATTAAGAGTTCTTACTAATAAGTTTGGTTTAGAGAAAAGATATGTTTTAGATGCACCGCTGATTAAATTGCTTGATAATGTTCCTACCAATCCTCCTACTGAGGGTAATGGATTACCGGAATTGAAAATAGATTCGCACATATATACGATTAGACATAGATTATTTTAAAACTTCATTTATACTTATATAGTATTTTATAATCATGCCAAATTGTCATTTAATTTATTAGAAAAATAATAAATTACATTGATTGTCGTTTATAAAAATAAATATAAATATTGACTTTTACAAAAAGGTAGTATATGAAAAGGGATAAAGAACTAATTAGAGAAATTTTATTATTCACAGAAAGTCAAAAACCACTTTTTTCTCTTAGTTTCAACAATAAATATGATAGTGATTGCTCATATTTTCCGGGATATAAAAATGGAGATGTATCTCAGCATTACAAATTATTAATTGATGATGAATATTTAAATGGAAAATATTTAGAGAATGAGGGGGGAATTATTTGTTCAATTATAGCTATTGAAATAAAAATGAAAGGATATAATTTATTAGATTCAATCAGAGATACTGGTATTTGGTCAGAAGTTAAAAACGGTTTGGGTATAGCTGGTGAATCATGGAATCTGGAATTAATTGCTAAACTTGGAACAAAAATAATCGCAAATAAAATTGGCTTATTAAAATAATCGGAATCCTTATGGAGAAAAATGAAACTCATAATTGGAGAGAAATAGCAAGTAGAATTATAACTGAATTGAGTTTAGCACTTATTGTTACCTTTACTATTACTGAACCTTATTTTGAAGATGTACCAAACAATAAAGATAATTACTATAAGGTTGTTACAATTCCATTAAAGGGAGAGCATAATGAATCTGGTAATACTTCTTATGAAAAATTAGAAAAATCAACAGATGAATTGAGTACCCCAATGATGAATATTTCTAATAAATCTCAGAATAAAATAGTATTTAAAGCATATTGATATCTTATTCTTTTGTGAATGGAGTAATTGTATAAGTATATCCATATCGCCATCCTGCACCGCCAGTACCTCCTCTATAATCATTTTTCATTGAGTGCATTAATTGTTCCCAAGCACGAGCCTGTAATTCTGTTGTGAATGTTTTTTGTTCCCAGTCAGTAGGGATTACCATGTTCCTGTTTTCGTCTAACTGGGTCATCAGTTAATCCAACATATTTCATATTTACTCCTAATATTAAAATCAAACATTGATAATCAAAATTATATTTATAAATAATTATTTCCAATTTGTAATACTATTTATTTTTCAGTAATTTAATAGTCTTTATTAGCACTCTTAATAACAGAGTGCTATTTATATATAATTATTAAATAAGAAATTTTGCATTTTTTTTTCACGAGCTATAGTTAACAATATAATAATCATTTATTAGTCTTAATTATAAAATATGGTATAAAAATTGTATAAAAATTTTTTTTTATTATTATTGTTTTTATTATTTTTTTTATTTTTATATTTGTTGTCTAATTTTAAAAATATATTTATTATGAATATGAGAATTATCAATAATGCCACCTTGAAAGAATCATATAAAAATTATCTTTTAGGTATAGGTTCTATAATAAATTTAGTAGGAAATTTACCAGAAAATTTTATCAAATTTACTATAAAAAAGGTTGATGCAGAAGTTGCACGACCTAATGATATAATAATTGGTAAATCTTTATGGCTCGCTCCTATAGATATAACTAAGTATTATAAAAATGAAGAAAAGACCAAAGAAGAAAAAGAAGTTACAATCGAATCATAATATTGCAAAGAATCCAGTAGCAATACAAGAACCAGACAAGCAAAATGGGCATAATACAATTACAAGAAATGGTCAGGAAGATAAAAATACTGAAATTATAGCAGCTGCTTATTCTTTTTCTGGTCCATTACCTCCCCCTGAAATTCTTAAAAAATATAATGAAACTATTCCAGATGGAGCTAATAGGATAATGATTATGACAGAAAACCAAATAAAATATAGTTATAATCAAATGAAAAGAGGTCAAGTATTTGCTTTTATTATAACCATATTAATAATTATCATTGGTGGCTATTTAATACACGAAGAACGTGGATGGTATGGGTTTTCAATTATTATAGCTGATATAATAATGCTTATAACGGCTTTTCTTAAATCAGGAAATATAAAAACAGAACCTGCAACTATCAAAGAAAATGAAGAAAATAATAATTCGGAATAAAAACTTATTTATAATTTCTTTTTTTTATATACAATTTTCTTTACATCACCTTTGGGTTTCAAATTGACGAGGCATTTATCCTCTGCTACGGCATTTTTTATTGTTTGACTAAAGCCTATATCTGCCCGTCTCCGCTTGCTATATTTATAGCTATACTCTGCAAGATAGAAGGGTAAATACTTCTTTGATATTGCTCTGAAATTGCCTTTAATCCCATTTTTTAATAAACTCCAGAATCCTTCAATGGTATTAGTATGAATCACACCTCTTGCAAATTCTTTTGTATGGTCTATTGTCAAATGCTCTACAACTTCATCAAATTTTTTGTAAGAGGAAAATTCATCAGTTATGAGTATTGCACCATCTTCTTTGACGTATCTCCGGAACATTGCTAATAAATTTCGTGTAGTCAACTTTTCAATTACTTTTGTTGCAACTTGTCCGCTTTGCCTTGCAACAATTCCAACGACAGGAACTTTACGAGTACCTCGACCTCTTTTTTCGTAAACACGACTTAATATCGGAACATTATCAGGATATTTAATTACAGGTTTACGTGGCTTACCGCCCATATACGCCTCGTCCATTTCGACAATGCCATCTAAGAAATCACCTTCATCAAGCATAGCACAACGAACTTTCATAGCATTGAACCATGCAGATTTTTGTGTAATTCCTAATTGTCTGCCTAATTCTTTTGAGGAGACACCCATCTTTGAATTAATCATTAGGGCAATAAGTTGAAACCAAATCGGCAAAGGCATATTAGTATCCTCAAAAACAGTATCAACTAATACACTAAAAGACCTGCCACAATTATTACATTGATAGCGAAACTCATTTTTCCTGTCTGCGATATGTTCCTGTTCATTACAATAGGGACAGGTAGGAAGTTTCCCCCATCTAATTTTTTCAAGATGTTCAATACATTTTCTTTGAGTATTGAATTTCTTATGCAGTTCAATAATATTCATAAAATCACTTTTTATAATTTGACATAATAGTTATTTTCGTATAAATTATCATTTCTTCAATTTGTGGAGGTTTTATGCCTAAAATAATTAATTATGGTTTAGCTGGAGCAAATGCCCCATTACCTCATCAAATAGCCGTCAAAGAATTGTTATGCTTTATTGACCGTGTTCTTAAAAGGAAACATCCCTTATATGATGTTGTTTCTGAAATGAATGTTCGTGTTTGTACTGGTGATAAAGAATATTTTGAAAAAAATTCCGATATTGTTATTTGGAAAAAATCAAAAACTCAAATTGATGAAATAACAGAACCAATAACAATAATCGAAATAACACGAGATTCATTTCCCATTGAACTTAATAACGATAATAAAGATACAAGAAAAATAATATCATATTTTGATAATTTTCCATCATTGAAAGAATGTCTCTTATATAATTATCCCGATAAAAATTTAAAAACTAATACAATCAAGTTTATAAGAACTAAGAATAATGAAATAATTAGACAAAAAGGCAAACCCTATCTTAGTAAAGGGAAAATTAATCTTCGTCCTTATCTGAAATAACAGATTGTGCGAATTTCAGACTATCAAGGTTTAATTGATAATCAGTATATTCAGGGATAAAATCAACATCTCTTGTCCCCTCTATTTCAAATCCATCAATAACTCCATATTCGGCTATGTCCCCTTCAGGCAATTCTACCATTACCGAAACTAACCTTGCCTGAATTGTTTTTCCATAATTATTTCCAATTCCTCTTAATTCTACATTTAGACATGTATTGTTACTCATATTTTAACCTTTATAATTTGACATAAATTTGTTAAATTAGTTATATGAAAAAACACTTAAAAAAATATGCCCTCAATCTCGGCTCATATAGATATAAATATGTAGCTAAAACCATTAATAGAGTAATTAAACCAAACAAAATTGGTAATTATGCTTTGGGCAAAATTATCATAGAAAATCAAAGACATATTTTTAGAGTTTATTACATAGGACGTTCTGATACAGATTTAAAAACTGAAATAGCAAAATATTTAAATGAAAAAACTGAATATCATTTTTTTAAATTCGTTTATCATACCACCGAACAACAAGCATACGAACATGAATGCAAAAATTTTCATCTCTTAAAAAAGAGAAAAGAGAAAAAATATTATAATAAAATACATCCAGCAAAACCCCAAAATTCTAAAATCTGTTGTCCTATATGTAAATGCACTAATTAAATTAGCAGTTATCAATATGATTTGCTGCTATCATATTATTAAAAAGAGTATTAGCACAATTATAAATTTGAAATAATTCAAAATTTCTCCATTTATCTTCACATTTATCAAATTCAATTCCTGCTTTCATAGACAAAGCATCTAAAAATTCAATATTTTCAAAATCAATTTTAAACTTTTTTTCAATAAGTGAAATTTCGGTTTTAACTTTATTTTTATTTGACATTTTGTTTTCTCCCCTTAATTTTATATTTTTTATTAAAAATTTATATATTAATTTTACTGAATATAAAATTATGGGGAGGTGATTTATTATGATTGATAATTTCAACATATTTCCTCCTTAAAATAAATAAATCATTAATGACAATTTGACATATTGATATAAAAATAAAACAATATTTATCAGAAAATTTCTGATAAATACTGCATATTTCATAAAATACAGGGATTAGGCAATTTTTATGCCTAATCGTATATATGTGCGAATAGATTTAATGCCCATTATAGATAGTATACATACAATGAATAATGGGGATACACTTGTTTTTAATTTAGAGTCTGTTACAATTGGCGGCGCTATTAATATTGTAGATGGTGCAGAAGATTTGGGACCAACAATTATCGTTGTATGTGAAGGATGTACTCATGATGATTACACTTTTGCTTATAATTATAATGATTCGACGAGGACGACAAATTATTTTGCAAAGATTGATGATGGTTTGCATACTACAACTAAAGGTTGGACAAAAACTTATGATATACTTGATGGACGATATACAGAATCTATTGGTTTTTTTGGAGCCGATAATAGATTCTTGAAATTGGATACTAAAATAGGTACACCTCCATCTCCCTCAAGTATTGATTCAATCATTATAAAATTATCCGGAGCAGGAAAAACAATCCAGATGAAAGATCAAGATGGATTTATATCAAAAATTATATGGAGAGATGGAATACCGAATACATTTACTTCCCCGGATAATACAAATATCTTAGCTAATAAAAAGGTTCTTAGTCCAAGTACTTTTACCAATTTACTTAACGTAACTGTTGATGAATATTTCGGTGTTTGTTATGAAAGTGTCTCGATTGATGAAGCTGGGATTAAAGATGCTTCATATTATGATGCATTCGGAAATTTAAGGAGAACAATTTATGATATTGATGATAAAAGAGTGACTACCAATTACACTTATGATAAATCAGGAAATCTTAAGTATGTAATACACCCAAATAATGATACAACAAAATATTGGTATGATGATTTTGGCAGAATGAAGTATAAGTTTAACAAAGATGTTGATTATATATCCAATGCGTATAATAAAATCGGACAAATAAGATTCAGCCAGACTAAAGAGCAGGTTGACAGTTGTAAACTTGCTTATTATGAATATGATGACCTCGGTAGAATTACTATCGTGGGTGAAGCCAAAGTGGATACTAATGGATTATTATTGCATGAACCCCAAATTATTAATGATACTTTATGCTTATTTAATAGATTAACTGAAATACTTGATCCTGATATACTCCATTACACTTATTTTAATGACCCGAATTTTGGTGATGAAGGTTTATTAACCGCAAATATGACTTTGTTCGCGAATTACACAAGACAAGTGCCAACTTTTTGGAATTCATATAATATATCTGAATGTATACCTTATTATTCAGATATACCTTATGATACTTGTCCTGTCCCTCCTTTTATTGTTCATTCTGTTCAAAATTATGAACCATTGGATACATTTGCATCAATAATGGATTTTGAAAATATTGCTAAGTTTCCAGATTTTGTAAGAACTCTAATTAGTTATGAAAACCTGCCACCAAATGTCGGTTCGATTTGGAGTAATATTCCTCCGGATTCAAACTGGCACAATATGGCTCCCTACGACACATTAAGAAATTTAAAAGGCAGGCAAGTTGCTGCAGCATATCGTGAACATAGCGGTGAACCATTTCACTATGTAGTTTTCAGCTATGATCCCCGTGGTAGAATTGAAGCAATAATGAGATATACTGAAAATATTGGATATGATGCAGTATATTATACTTATAATTCTATGAATCAAATATTATCGGTTATGGCATCAGACCCGGTAAGAACTTATAAAACATGGTACGGTTATGACAATAATGGACGTCTCGATAGTGTCTGGACTAAACTGGGTACTGTAGGTTCAGGTTTAGGTATTAATATTAGCCCAAAATTTCCGGATACAACTTTATTCCCATTACCCAGACCCGATACAGCAGATATAGTTTATAAATACAATAAACGTGGAATGATTGAACAAATTGAGTACTTACCTGTAAATGTTGTACAGTTTTTGAATTATAGTTCACGGGGATGGCTCGATTCGATGATTGCATTGAGAAATTATGATACTATATTCAATCAAGTGTTAGAACGAAATAATACCGGTAATATTACAAAACAAAAATCAAGACAATACAATCAAAATGAATTCGTTCAGGAGTATAATTATGACAGGTTGGAACGGCTTCAAAACTGGACTCACGGAAGCCAAACTGATAATTTTAGTTATGACATCATGGGAAACAGGTTAGGACATAGAAAAATAGATTCGGTACAATTTAATTATTCAACAAGTTTACCGAATAGATTGTTGACTACTCTTAATCAAACAACAAATAAATTAACTACTTACAATTATAACTCAATTGGAGCTGTAAAAATGATTGATTCGTGGAATGGTACAGATTCAATTAAAGAAGCAATAGAGTATACCATGGAAGGATTACCAAAAAAATATTTGAAATGGGAGTTCAGTAATCAATTTCAAACTATATCAGAACATGAAGAATGTACCCAAAGCCCAACTTTCGACCCAGTCAAATGGGATTGGCGATACAGGTATTGTATTTTGGGCGGAAGAGAACAAAAGCGGCTCTACTACTCACCTCATGGGGACAGCTGTTTCAGTTATACACATCCCTGGGCTTATTACCTGCGAGGTGCCGCCGGCGAACAGCTTGCTGTATATTATGGCAGGCAAACTGCCGCCGATACATGCAATGATACTGGAAGAAGGGTTTATTTGTATCCTCATTCGTATCTCACTAATGGGGGTGAACTTGTTACTTTACCGGAGCCTATTACACAAAATCCTGATGGTTTCAGAAAGGAGTTCTCGATCGGAGACCACCTCGGCTCAATAAGGACTATTGTCTCAATTAGTAATGGAAATGTTGCAGTAAAAGGATACGATTATCAACCTTATGGTGAGCTAATTAGCAGCTCATCCGGCGACGAGGCAAGGATAGGATTTACAGCGCAGGAGAGGGACAGAGAATCATCATTCTTCCTTATGGGAGCAAGGCATTACGACCCTGAAATAGGAAGGTTTTTAAGCACAGACCCGCTAATGGAATTACAACCTGACCAGTCACCATATTCGTATGCACATAATAGCCCGTTGATACTAATTGATCCGACAGGATTATCTGCCCAAACAGCTGGACCACAAGCGAGTGGCGGTTATGCTGTGGCAGTAGATAATAGTATGCAATATTTTTTTGAAGGTTGGTGGGATTTTCTGTGGAATTCTTATATTGCACATAATAGAGAAAGTGGAGGAGGTGGTGGTAATGGTGGGTTTACCCCTGGTGCTCGTGGAGGAGGTAGTGGTTTCTTTAGAGGAGGAAGTGGAACCGGTTCACCATACTATAAAAATATGTATCCAAAAGGAACTAAATATCCCAATCCTTATGAATCGAGTAAGCAATTTGCATGGAATGAACTGGTTCAAGGTTCGCCAAAGTTGTCACAATATAATCCATCATTTTTAGAGGGGGTAAGAAAATATGGTGAAAGTTCTACTTGGTGGAATCCAGTGGGGGCTTACATAAATACTTTCGATGATATAAGTGTTTCTGTAACGAATCTTACAAGCAGAATTACTATGTCCGACAAACCTGCATTGCATATGGACGGCACATTTGCTACAAATCAGGAAATACGGGAAAGCTCTGTAAATACGATGATATTTTTCGCTTTTCTTGCTGGACCTAAAATATTTGGAAATTTAAAGGGAATTATACCTCAAAGAACTTATTCAATTTATCAAGGTATTGATAAAGAGGGTATTGTAAGGTATATTGGTCTGACTGGAAGAGACCCTAAAATTAGGTTTATGGAACAATTAGGTTCAAAAACAGAAAAAGCTTTTTTACGATATAATGTTGTTTTAACTAAACCTACTTATACAGAAGGTAGAATTTGGGAACAAATATTTATTAATAAATATGGTCTTCAAAAGAACGGAGGACCTCTTTTAAATAAATATAATTCAATAAGTCCGAAGTATTGGTATCAATATGGAATCAAATAAATATGTCAAAAATCATAACAAAAATAGGTGATATTTTTTCTGTTCAAATTGATGATAATAATAAAAAGTATATGCAGTATATTATCAATGATATGACTCAGCTCAATAGTGATGTCATTAGAGCTTTTAAAACAGTTTATCAAATTGATGATAATTTTGATTTAGCTGATATATTAAAGGGTGAGGTAGAGTTTTACTCTCATTGTGTCTTAGATATTGGAATTAAATATGGATATTGGAAAAAGGTTGGCAATATAGTTGATGTTGGAAAAATAAACCACATACTTTTCAGAGATAGTAGTGATTACGGTAATCCTGCAATAAAAGTATCAAATAATTGGTGGGTATGGAAGATAAATGACGATCAAAAATATATAGGGAAATTACGGGGTAAATATCTAAGTGCCGAAATTGGAATTGTTGTAACTCCTGAAGATATAGTCACAAGACTTAGAACAGGAAAGTATGACTTTGTTTATCCGGGATACTAGATACAATATATATAATTTAAAATTTCTAATTTAAAAAATATTTTCGAAATAAGTTTTATTTTTAAAATACAAAAACTAATTTCTTATGGTTGTTTCAATAAAAAATAATTGTTTATGAAAAGAATTCAGACAAAAATAGGGGATGTTTTTTCTCCTGAGTTTCGCAATGGGACACCCAAATCAATTTTTTATTTAAATAATTGCAGTAATACTTTATGTTCATCGGTTAAGCCAATTAATTTTGATTGTTGTATCTTAGAATCCGGTAATTTATAGTCAAGCGCATATATGCTTTGAGTTAGTTCTATGGCTTTTTTCGCACTAATGCCCTTTCTGTTTTTCTTTAACACTCTTTCGAGTTCTTTATAAATCATATAAGCAGTAAATGATATACTGATATGAGCCTGTATCCTTCCTCTTAATCTATGGTAAACGGGTCTGATCTTTAAATCAGTTTTAGATATTCTAAATGCTTTCTCAATATGCCATAAGTGTTGATAATTTTCTACCACTTGCCCAGGAGTCAACTTTGAGTTTGTTACATAACCTTTCAAGCCATCCCAGCTATTGTCTGATTCGAACTTATCGTAATCTATCTTGATCTCAATATTACCAATTAATTTTAGATATTTATTATATCCTCGATTGTTGATATGACTTTTTGATAATTTACCTTTCTTGATTTTTTCTTCAAGCTTTTTTATTCCACGTTCCCTATTATGCTTATCTTTCTTTGCTCTTTTCTCAGAATAAGAAACTATCAATCTTGTGTGCCGGCCCTTTTTGATTTCTGCTAATTCATTGTCAGACAATTTCAGTTTTAATATCCTATCCTTTATATCTTTGCTCTCATTCTTTATTCTGCCACCTAAAATGCAAGTATAGCCTGCTTCCGTGAGTTGTGTGATGTTTTCGTTTGATAATAAACCAGCATCTGCAATCACTATCGGTTTTGAAAGTTTGAACTTCGTTTCAAAATCCATCAGTACTGGTATTCATGTATGGTCTTAGTATATATTGCCTTCAAATATTTCGTATCCTATTGGATATCCGTTCATACCAACAAGCAATCCTAAATAGATTTGTGGATTCTGATGCTTCCCATCTTTTGAAAATCCCGTTTTACGCAAATCATCCTCATCTTCTGATTCAAAATATATTGTGGTCATATCATAAAATACTATTCCGATTTCTCCTAAAACCTTTTTACTGTATTCATATGATATTTGTTCAAGCTCTGCTTTATACTTCCTATCTAGCCTGTCTAAAAACCTGTATATCTCATCTTTTTGCACCTCAACTCCTGATACCTTCTGAGATAATCTATTGTCTTGAGTTTACTGCCAGGATAGACTAATCGTGTTATTACTAAATGCCTAAATAAATCTTTCCCTATATTATTATAACCTATTTGGTCGAATATCCTGCCCAATACTAACTCAGGTCCGACTACGCGTATCTGAAAAGTGTCTGTATTATTGATGTATTGTTGGATGTTCTTGTCGTTAGTTGTCTGATAATTTAAAGTTGGTTGTCCTATTATATCAGGAATTAATTTGTGTGCTTCGCGATAGAAATAATCTATTTTTCCCGGATCTTTTGAACTCCCAAGGGTCTTAACTACATTGTAGTGACCTTTGCTTTTGTCAATTATCTGGATACTTACACTTCCGCTTCTGTTATGTTTTTTGCGTACAAACATGTCTGCGAATATAATGAGACACCCATTTTATTCATAGTCAATTTTACATGTCATTGGTATTATGATACTTATGTTTTTGGGCCCATCGGTTTTTTTT
>SCSM01000031.1 GCA_004322215.1 Bacteroidota bacterium
TTTGGTCGCGATAAATCTTAATCGAAACATTATAGAAGACCCCTCATCAAGTATAAGTGGAAAATTTTGATTTAATAATTCGAATCCCTTGTCATTATATTTAAGTATTAATGAATCTATACTTATCGGGTGTGACTGCTCATTATAACCAGAAACTTCTTTAATTACAGTATCACCGATTTTTAATTTTCCGAAGTCAACATCTGGCTTGATATTCAGATAATTTGATTCATAATCCACTTCTATAGTAGTATCATTGCCTCTTCTATCTGAGAAAGTAACAACTAATCGGGCATCTTTCTTAGCATCAATTACCGAGGCATACCAATTAGTAAATGCATTTTCACCCGTTATAAAATCATAATATGAAAAATTATAATTCTCGCTTTTATCATGCTGAAAAACGATTTGGGAAAGATTAGACCTGTCATTATTTCGTGGCATGTCCTCGACATAACCAAACTTAATTGTACCGTCACAATCCAAAATCCACGATGGTTCAGGTGCAATTGAATCATTTTTAGACAAATCCCTCAATAATACATTTGCCGGATGTCCGTAAGAATCATAAGAAGAAAAACCATAAGAATATACACCAAGCGGGGCATTTGCCCTGATTTTATATACGCCGTCACCAGGTAAAAGCATTGTAGTATTATAATAGGTTTTACCATTAACAGGTATTGAAAATTTTTCTGTTTTTAAATTTAATGAATCAAGTTGCTGCCAAACAAATTGCCCATTAACCACTTTAGCAAACATAAGGTCATCAGGTAAATTATCTGATTCTGTTCCTGAATGGACAATATTTAAATAATTTCTTGCAAATCCAAATCCTCCTCTGATACCGGGTGTATTAAATGTAATTTCTTTTTGAAATTGCTCATACGAAGTGAGAACCATCATAAATGGATCACTGACAACTTTATCATCATCCTGACCGCAATTGTATTGCTCGATATATATTGGTTTGTCAGATGAAAACACAATAGGCCTTGGCGCACCTTCATCTGCCCTAATATTTAGCCAACCGACGTTTTTCAACCCGCTTGCAGAGTCTAATTTGGCAAGTTGAATTCCATCCCGATATATTATTGTGCCTGCTTCTTTAGTAAATAATCTTATTATTGAATTATTAAGTCTTCCGGAAATTGGTGTATAAAGATATATTTTTCCCCAACTGTAGGTCGGCAATTCAGCTTCCATCATAAAATCACAATAACCGACATTTTCAGGGACATAAGCACAAAAATTACTTGATATGACACTTACCGGCTTAGATGAACTTATTCGACTACCGGAGAGATCAGAAAGGTGACCTGCACTGCTTATTAATAGTACATCGCCTTTATAAAGGGTATATGTTCTTGTTTTTCCTGGCAACTGTCCTCCTTCAGTTTTTGAACTATCTGTTCCTCCCATTGTAAAACTAACTGTGTTATTATCATAAGGTGAAACAATACCTGTATAACAAGGTAAATATTGAATATCATTATCTGAAATATCAGGCCACGAAGCAACTACATATTCTCTACCAAGTGAGGAAACTGGTAAAGCAAGATAGCTATCACTTGTGTATGGGGCCCTTGATACACCATAACAAATAATTGGTGCATCTGAATAGACATGTACACCGTTTCTATCATACACAGCATCGGGTTCTGGTGCTTGTCTATCTGTTTTTCTATAACACTGACCTAATGGAGGAGTCAAGGTAAATTCGACAATATCATTTGGAACTGTTTTTTGTTGTCTATTATATCCCTTACTTGGAACTTCTATAGTTACATTAGTTGTAAATTGAGATGAAATATAGATTTTCAATTTTAATCCTTCAGTTGTTTCCCAATTCGGATTAAATGTTATCCAAAAATCAAGACCTGAATTACTTGAACTAAGCAACTCAGGGAGTTTTTCTTTAAATTCCTTTAGGTTGAAATCTTTTGCTTTAGTATAAATACAATTAGTTAATATCAGCAGTGCTGATAAGAGAAATAAGGAAATTTTTGTTTTCATTTCTAAACCCAGTAAGAGTTTGAAAAAATATATATTATAAATAGTTTTTCAAATTTTGACGGTCTGCCATTGTAATAACAAATAAAACGGCAAAATGTTACAGTGTAAGCAAAAATAAAATTATAATTTATCAAGCAATAACTTGAAGCAGTGTATTAATCACTATGGATTCCTGCTTTCTCAGGAATGACAAGGTACATAAACATCTACATGCTATATCCCTAAAAAGCTAATTGTGAATAGTTAATTACTAATTTTTAATTGATTAAAACTTTGGCACCGGATTTGCATATATACCTATGTGTGCATAATAAATTTTATGGTGATGATATGAGTAATACAGTAATGAAAACAGGATTGGTGCTTCTCGGAACAGGCGGTCTGATACTTCTCGGATTGCTGTCGAGGAAGAACGGGAACAGGATTAGCAAATACTTCGAAAACTGCCGCATAACATCGGCAAAGAAGAAAATACAGCCCGAAAAGATAAACTTTTGTTGAGGATGGATGGTAAGGGAAAAATAACCGTTTGCATTTTTTCTCTTGCTTTGGTAATTGCAGGATGCCAGCCGAGTGTGCGATTTACATCGAGTAAAAAGCCGAATAATAATTCAACATACAGTAAACCCGTTAAAACAGAACAAAAAGGTGAAACCTTCAAATACAGCCCCGAGACAATCGGCGCTGAGCGTTACCGCATCATAGAGGAGGCGGAATCATGGCTCGGTACTCCTTATTGTTACGGGGGCTATTCTAAGGATTGCACGGATTGTTCCGGATTTGTTCTTAACATTTTTCAGGCGGTCGGTATTATGCTTCCCCGAACTGCAGAAACACAATTCGAATATGGGAATAATATTGACGACAACGACAAAGAAGCAGGAGATTTGGTTTTTTTCAGGGATAAATCGAAGATTTCTCATGTCGGGATTTATGCAGGAAATAACGAATTTATTCATGCCTCGATATCAAACGGGGTGGTCAGGCAATCACTCGATGACTTCTATTACCGTGAGCATTATGCCGGTGCCAAGCGTGTGATTCAATAAAGTGTCAGGAATACAGCTTGACAGTGGAAAATATTTTACACAGTTTTAATAAAGTATAAAAGTCATTCTGAACTTGTTTCAGAATCCATAGATGATAGATAGTAAAAGTCATTCTGAACTTGTTTCAGAATCCATAGATGATAGATAGTAAAAGTCATTCTGAACTTGTTTCAGAATCCATTTATAAATAATTATGGAAATTAAATGTCATAATACTATGTTTACATTATGGCATCGAAAAAGAATGGCACAACCTATATTGGTGTAACAAATGATTTGAGCAGACGAGTTTATGAGCATAGGAATGGGTTAGTTGAGGGATTTACCTCAAAGTATAAAGTTAATAATTTGGTTTATTACGAAACATTTGAAGATATCAGGTATGCAATTCAAAGGGAAAAACAATTGAAAAATTGGCACAGAGAATGGAAAAAGAATTTGATTGAAAAAGAGAATCCTGAATGGAAGGATTTATATGATTTATTTTATTAGAAAATGCTGGATTCTGAATCAAGTTCAGAATGACAAACAAAAAACCAATGGATTCTGAACCAAGTTCAGAATGACAATTTTTTATTTAAAGTTTCTTTCTTTGCCTCAATATTTCAAATAATATTATTCCTGCGGAAACTGATGCGTTGAGAGAAGAAACTTTCCCGTAAAGGGGAATTTTTACCATAAAATCACATTGATTTATTATCCCGTGTCTGAGACCTTTGCCTTCGCTTCCGATAAGAAGTACAGTCGGCTGATTGTATAAATCTTCGGAATACAACCTCTCAGCTTCGGATGAAGTGCCGACAATCCAGAAGCCCCTGTCCTTGAGAGTTTGCAGTGCCTGTGTTAAATTAATTACTTTTGCAATTGGAATGTGATTCAACGCACCGGCAGATGCTTTGACTGAAACGGGTGTAATAGGTGCAGAATTGTGTTCCGGCAGAATTAAACCCGATACACCTGAACATTCCGCAGAACGTGCAATCGCCCCGAGATTGTGAGGGTCGGTGATGCCGTCGAGAGCAACGATTACCGGGTTCTTGTGATTTTGATAAGCCAGCTCAATTAATTCTTCGACAGAAAATGATTCGAAGCTGCGAATCAGGGCAATTATACCCTGTGATTTGGAACCATGGGGGAGCACATTTTTTTCGAGTTCATTGAATTTTCTTTTATCGAGATTGGAACATTTGATTCCATGCTTCTTTGCTTTTGCAAAAATTGAATTGATGGCATCACCTGATGTCTCATAGCAGATAAAAATCTTCTCGAGCGGATTGCCCGAAGCAATTGCCTCGAGAACCGGATTGCGTCCGAATATGTAAGCGTTTTGATTTTCCATTTTTCAAAATTAACTATAAGAATTTAATTTCTGAATAATTACCTCGACAAATGGTTCTTTTGCTTCAGGAACCAAATCCATAAAAAGATGCGGCTCAATCATTTCAACCTCCATAACTAAAAATTTACTTTGAGAAACCACCCCATCGACACGGATATAAAGACAATTGTCCATATAAAAATCAACAATTTTTTTTGCAGATTCAAAGATAAAATCAGGAGCATGCTTTCTGTAATACTTACCGCCATATTCGATTTGAACCCTGTAATCTCCTTTCTGAGGAACTTTCAGAACAGAATATTTGAAGCCATTGCTGAAGAAAAAGATTGACCATTCGCCTTCTTGTTCGATTTCAGGTATATATTTCTGCAATAAAAATTGTCTTCCTTTATATCTTTCATCGAGTCCGTTAATTTTCTTTAAACCATTAATATCAGAAATAATATGTGTATCGAAAGCACTTGCCGAAATTGCCGGTTTAATGACGCATCTCTCCCAGCCGGTTGATTTAATTAAATTTTCAATGTTTTTAAATTCCCGTGGTTCACAAAACAATGTTGGAATCACATTGAAGCCGGCTTCAGCTAATCTTTTCAAATAAAATTTATGCATATTCTCCAACATGACAGTTGCAGGATTCCAGATATTAAATTTATTTAGAGCAAAATATTCGAGTAGATTTTTAAACTCAAACGGCTTTTGATGATAACCCCATGCAGTTCTCATCAATAGCATATCGTAATTTTCCCATGGCAAGTGAGGTTCATCCCAAATAACCGGTTCAGAAGAAATACCGGATTTCGACAGAAGTGTTGCTATATCCCTGTCGTACTGAAGCAGCCCGGGCTGCTCACTGGAAGTTATTATACCTATCCTTTTCATAAAAATATTTATTTAAACTGTTCAAGTATGGTTACAAAAATCTTATTCAAAATAAAAACAAATTAAATCAAGGTATAGACAAAAAATTGCATGAAATGTTTTTTTTTATTTTCAAATTATTATATTGTACTTACAAATATTCATTTTTTTATCAGGGCTCTTATATGAACTATGAACTTACCGGCAAATTAGTCGAAAAATTCGACACTCTACAGATTAGTGATAACTTTCGTAAGCGTGAATTTATTATCGAAACAATTGACAGCCGTAACGGAACCGATTATACCGATTACATAAAATTCCAGCTTGTCAAGGACAAATGCGGCGTTTTAGATAACTTTGACATTGATGAGGAAGTCAAAGTTAACTTCAACATACGCGGAAGAAAATTTGAAAAAGAAGGCAAATTAAATTATTACACAAGTTTAGAAGCATGGAAGCTGGAAAGAATGGTAGCACTGAGACAAGAAGCGTAAAATTCATTCCATTATAATTTGTTTCCCGTTTAAATCAGATAAGAATTGATTTATTGGCACTATTATATTTTTATCAATAATTTATTTATTACTTTTTTCCCATTGCTAATCTTCAATGTGTAAGGACCGGGGCATAAATCCGATGTATTTAAACTGTAATAATCATATAAACCTGTAATTGAAACATTTTTGACCAAATTCCCTAAGAGGTCGAATAAATAAAATTCATAATTCAGCTCAAATGAATTAACAGACCTTATCATTATTTCATCTTCGAAAGGATTCGGTGAAATATATAAACCGAATATTAATTCGGAACTATTATCATCGACTCCATTAATTTCCGAACGGGGAAATGCAAGAATAGTAAAAGAATTCGGAAGAAAATCGTAGTATTTTTTAAAATTTATTGTTTTAGATTTCGGGACGATTTTATATGGTTCCGAAGGAGAATTCCTATCGAGATAATTCGGACTGCTTAATTCATATACAACCGTGTTCATACTATCAGGAATAAAATCAAACGAGATTAACGTCCCGGATGTGTCTGATGAATGTCTGTTTACAACTGAAAGAAACAGAGTGTCATCGGTTGAAGTAGCAACAGCATCGAGCCATTTAACATTTTTCGGGCTCCAGGGAAATTTATCCTCCGGCACATCAAAAGTCGGAGACATTATATCAAGCGGGTAAGAAGTATTCCCGGAATGATTACTCATTAGCATTGATGAATAATAAGGTGCACCTGCGAATACCCTCCTTTTTTGGCTGACGGTATCGTATCTGCTGATTAAAATACCCGATTCGACAAAAGTTGTTCTTTCCGCCAATACAAATGATTCGGGATTTCTCATATAAACATGCAAATTCAATGCATCTACATAAGCTGTTTCCATGTTCCAGCTTCGAACATCATTAACCCATCCCGGTTCATGTATTGACCACCACTCTGTTGACCCCTGCTTTGTTTTCGGGTAGAAGGACGAATCGGTCAGCCATTTGAAAACATTCGTCAAACAAATTTCAACATAAACAATAGGGCCACTTATAAAATGGAGATGGTAACTTAACTCATCACTTTTGTCAGACACATTGCCGTGATGCCAGCCATAAATATCAACTTTGCTGCCTGCCACACCCATTAAAGCATTATAATAATCGAATCCCTTCCAGATATTTCCATCAATCATAATAATTATTGAACTGTCAACAGTTTTCATTGCATCATAATAAAGCAAATATCTTTTAGCCATGTTTATCGAATCTACATATTGTTCATTACCCACTTCCCAGTATTTGACATTGTAAGGTTCAGGATGACCGTTAGCAGCCCGCATAGCTCCATATTTGGTGTTGGTATCACCATTGCAATATTCAACCCAAGCGGCAGCTTCTGCGGGAGTCCCATTGGCAAAATTCACAGTGAGGTGCGGTTCTGCACCAATTAACCTGCAAAATTCGATAAGCTCATCAGTACCAAAGTCCAGTCTTTGTGATATTTCCTCATAACATAAATTTGGTGAGGTTCTTTGGTCTATTTTTCCAATTCCATATTCCCAATGAGCTGCAGTTAAATCAGCGAAGCATCCCCCCGGATAACGCAATATGCCGGGTTTTAAATCTTTAAAAAATTTGTAATGCTCATTACGCACACCTGATACATTATTTTGAGCCATGAAAGATGATTCATCGAGTTCGACAGAGCCGACACCAATAATTGTCAAAGCAAGGAAAGCATAATTTCGACCGGGTAAATACGGAATTGTAACCGATGATTTTCGCCAGCCGGAATCGGGTTTTCCCAAGCTTACAGTATATAATTTATTATTAAATGAACTGTCATATAATGTTAGTATTACTTCATTAACTGATTGGTCACCTTTAAAATAAATATAGAAATCATTTGCAGTGGAATCAGTCAAAAAAATGTGCTGATAAATCCCGAATGTTCCAAGAGCGTTTGTTCTTTCCATATACTGGGAGTATTTACCGCGTTTATTAAATCCACCCTGAATCAATGACCAATTCCCTTCTGCACTGTCCAAAGACAATGACTTCCATGGATAAGCAATTCCCGTGCTGTATTTGTATTCCATGTCGAATCCGCGGTCAACCAGCTCTTGAGCCGTCATGCCAAAAGGACCATTCATATAATTCTTTATGAATTCGATAAAGCTTCCGAAGAATAATGGTGTAACTTTGCCTGGAAGGGGATTTAAAGTTTCAATTTCAATTTCTGATAAAAATTTTTCGGCATTTGCTTTTAAAAAGAATAAAAGCAAAACTAAGATTAAAGTTTTTTTTAACATATCTATGTCTTATATAAATTAATATTATTTCCAATACTGCCTGTCGAGACTCCTGTATTGAATTGCCTCGCTGATATGTTCCGGCTTAATATTTTCCGATTGTGACAGGTCTGCAATCGTTCTTGCAACTTTCAAAATTCTGTCATACCCGCGGGCAGAAATTCCAATCTTGTTCATTGCCATTTTCATCAAATCCTGAGACGGCTGGTCGAGTTCACAAAACTTTTTTATGGCTTTTGAATTCATATCGGCATTTTTGAAAATCCCCTTACTCTTTTTGAATCTTTCTTGCTGAATATCCCTGCATCCGATGACTCTTTGCCTGACTGCTTCCGATGGTTCACCTGTCCTGTTCGAGGAAATTTCCTGGTATTTAACTGCAGGGACTTCTACATGAATATCAATCCTGTCGAGCAAAGGACCCGAAATCCTCGAAAGATATCTCTGTATTTGTGTAGAGGAACATTTGCAATCCTTCTGCGGATTACCCCAATTGCCGCAGGGACAGGGATTCATCGAGCATACCAACATGAAGTTGGCAGGATATTCAATCGTCATTTTTGTACGGGATATGTTTATTTGCTTATCTTCGAGCGGCTGCCGCAGAACTTCCAGAACATTGCGTGCAAATTCCGGTAGTTCATCGAGGAATAAAACACCATGATGGGATAGTGAAATTTCTCCCGGTTTGATTTTGCTAACCCCGCCGCCCACAAGAGCGGCGTCTGAAATTGTATGATGGGGCGAGCGGAAGGGCCGAACGGTTACAAGTGCTTCACCCGGAGGCAAAATACCTGCTATTGAATGTATCTTCGTTGTCTCGAGAGATTCTTCCACAGTCAATGGAGGAAGAATAGTAGGAATCCTCTTGGCAAGCATTGTTTTTCCCGAACCGGGAGGTCCGATCATAAGCATATTGTGTCCCCCGGCAGCAGAAACCTCCAATGCCCTTTTCACATTTTCCTGTCCCATTACATCCGACAAATTCAAATGGTAATTGCCCTGACTCTTTTCAAAAATTTCCTTTAAATCAACCTTACGCGGTTCAATCTTAATGCTTTCATTAAGATAACCTACAATTTCATTCAATGATTCGATAGGGATTACATCAATCCCTTCAACAAGTGCTGCTTCGTCTGCATTGAGCTTGGGAAGGAGCATCTTCTTATAACCATTCTCTCTTGCTTCCATTGCAATCGATAATGCCCCGTGAATGGGACGCAGGAATCCTTCGAGTGCAAGCTCGCCGAGTGCAATAGTAGAGTCCAGCGATTCTGCCGGAATTTCGTTTTGTGCAGCCAGTATTCCGAGAGCAATCGGAAGGTCGAAACCGCTACCTTCTTTTCGGATATCGGCAGGAGCAAGATTAACTGTTATTCTTTTTGTAGGAAAAGGCAGTTCGGAGTTTTTCAATGCGGAGATGACTCTTTGCTGTGCTTCCTTGACGGCAGCATCAGGTAAGCCGACCATAAAAAAATTTACCGCAGCATTCTCTATATGAGTTTCTATTTCTACGACAAATGCTTTGATTCCGAGGCAAGAAGCGGAAAAGACACGTGAATACATCAATCAACCTGTAAAATTAAATATTGAAATACTATAACAATAAATAAATTAACTTTGTATGTTTTTCAAAATAATTAAAAATATTTAAAAATTTCATATTTATCTTGAAAATAATTATATAAATTCCAAAGAGTTTATTTATATTTTCGCTAAAATGTTCTGAATGTTTTATTATCTTAAATGATGTTTAAAAAAAATAATCTAAATAAGGAATGATATCTCTTAAGGAATTTGCATTAGCACATGATTATTTTATTGCAGCACACCGGGGTTCATCGGGCACTGCACCCGAAAACACTTTGCCTGCATTTCGCGAGGCGATTGATGCCGGTGCCAATATGATTGAAACCGATATACAACTCACTTCCGACGGACAGATAGTTGCTTATCATGATTTGAAACGTCTGAAAAAAGCGAATGGTGAAAAAAATATTTACGAAATGACGCTTGAAAATCTGCAGAAACTCGACGCCGGCGGCTGGTTCTCTCAGAAATTCGAGGGCGAGAGGATTCCATTACTCCCGGATATTTTCAGTTTGATTAAAGACAAAATTTACCTGCTTATCGAAATTAAATTGCAGAAATCCGGCGGCAATACTATACTGATTAATAAACTTTTAAACATGATTAAGGAATACGGGATTCAAGAGCAGGTTTTGATTGCCTCATTCCATTACAAACTTTTGAAGGAACTAAAGAAACAAATGGCAGAACTTCCGGTTGGTGCGATAAAAATACCTTACGATTTCAGGACACCATCAAAAATACATAAACAAACCGGCTGCGATGTTTTCATTTGTGCAGTTAATGAATTGAGTGACAAGCTCGTTAAAGATGCGACCGGAAGCGGCGTTTTCATGGGTGCATACTCGATTGACACAGAAGAAGACCTTAATACCGCACTTAAATACAATGTCAAAGCAATAGGAACAAATTATCCTGCGAGGATAATCGAGTTGTTGAAGGGAATGAAATAAAGTATAAAATTTCAACTTCAGTATTTTCACTGTGGTTGAATTTTTTGATAATAACATTATTTATATATCAATCCATAAATACCGAAACTCAGATTAACGGAATTACCAGAAATTGAATTATTAGAATTCAGATTGCTTGTGTATTTATTATTTATAATGTTATAACTAAGCAATCCTACAATCCCAACATGTTTAACGATTTCAATGACAATTCCACCTGCAATAGTAATTAATGATGATGAAATATTATCAGAAGCAATGTATGTATAGCCAAATTTCAAAAATGGATATGTTTGCTTTTGTGAATTTCCAAAAGCATAACCGATTTCCGGTCCAATTCCCAATGTCGTTGTTTCATTTGAATTTATTACTTCGTATTGGAAAATAACTGTACTACCAATAAAAAGATTCTGTTTAATGAAGTAATCAAATACCGGTAAAATGGTTATAATTGAATTTCTTTTACTATTTCCTTCCGTACCGGTTGTTATTAGTCCTGCACTACCTCCCAAAATCATTGCACGCTGGTCTATTGCAAAATATTGTGAATATCCCTGTATTATTGAAAGGAAAAGAATTGAACTTACGACCATAAAATTCTTCATTATCACCTCAAGAATGAAAATTGAACAAATTTACTAAAGGATAATTCCAATGTAGTAATTATTTTTTACAAATACAATTAATCAGGTATAAAATTTAATAATAATGATGAATGTAAATAAATAAGGTAAATTCAGAATTAACAAACATCAGTAAACAAACTTGGTTTGCCACAGGAGTTGTTTTGCCTTAATCTTTTCCGCATCGGAAACATTATTTTGCCTTAATTGAAGGAGTTTAAGATTTGTCAATTTATTAATATCCGACGGAAGTCTGGAAATTCTGTTTTGGTTTAAAATCAAATATTGAAGGTTTTTTAAAAATGTAATTTCATTAGGAATGGAATTTAAATAATTATTTTCGAGGTTCAGAACCTGTAACTGCTGAAGGTTGGCAATTTCCTGAGGAATGGATGAAATCCGGTTGTTTGACAAATTCAGGTTCATCAGTTTCGATAATGTACATATATCGGTGCTGAACTGATTTAATTCATTCATAGCGGCATCCAGGTTAACGAGATTTGTTAAGCCGGCAATAGAAGAAGGAATCTGTCTTAATTTATTTCCCCTTATGTAAAGAGTAAGAAGATTCGATATTGCAAATATCTCTTCGGGAAAACTGATGCTGTTATTAAAATTGAAATCGAGTGTTTGCAGGTTATGAAGATTAGTAATGCTCTCCGGTATATAACTGATGGAATTGTAATCCAGCTTGAGATAAATCAAACTTCTTAATCCGGAAATTTCTGGAGGCAATGTCGAAAGGTTGTTATTTCCCAAATCGAGAGAACGCAGCAAAGTCAAACTATTTATAGTTTTAGGAAGTTTGTATAATTTATTATCATTCAGATTCAGAATCTTCAATCCTTTCAGCATTTGAATTTTGACAGGCAGTTCGGTAATCCTGTTATGATTCAATATTAAAATTTCGAGAGACCTGATTTTGAAAATTGATTCAGGAATAGCAGTTAGATTATTGTCGGATAAATTCAAATGTTTCAGGTAATTTAATAAATGAGTATTTTCCGGCATCCTGCTGATGTTATTACCAGAGAGTTTTAATGTATTTAGTTTTCTAAGATAAACTATTTCTTCGGGAAGTTCATTTAGTTGATTGTTGCTCAAATCAAGATTTTCCAGATTTTTCAAAACTGAAATTTCGCGGGGTATTGACTTAAATTTATTATTTGATAAATTAAGCACTTTCAGGTTTTTCAATGTCCAGAGTTCACTTGGCAATGAACTGATTTTATTATTGCTGAGGTCGAGAAACTCGAGATTTACGAAAGAAGAAATAGTCTGTGGAATTTCATTTAAATTGCTGTTACTCAGGTTTAGTCTAATAATCTTTGAGGCATCCTTTTTTAATTCGTCAACGTTAGAGGATGATTTTGTATTTAATGGCAGCGGTCTCCCGGATTTTACCTGGATTTCTATGCTCCTGGAATGAACTTTCCCCTGGGCAAATAAAATGCTGCTAAAACAAAAAATAAAAAATATATAAAATATTATTTTATTCATAATAAAAAATCAATCTCAAATAAAAATAACACACGCTAAAAGTTGCTGTATTGCATATATTAGAGACTGATTTACCTTTTAATTATTTTTCGCTTGTCAACAGTGAATTTTCTTTCTGCAAGCTTGGCAAGTTTGACGAATGGAAGTCCTATTAACAGGTAAATACCTGCAATAAGAAGCCCCGTGCCGATAAAATCAAAATATGTATTTGAAATCTGCTGATATACTTTTGTCAATTCCACCATTGTAATCACAGAAACTAAAGAAGAATCCTTTAGCAGTGAAATAAAATCATTAGTCATAGGCGGAATAACAAAACGGATTGCCTGGGGCAAAATAATATGCCTCAATGCCTGGTTCCTCGTCATTCCAAGAGATATTGCCGCTTCCATCTGCCCTCTCTGTACCGAGAAAATACCTGCTCTGTAATTTTCAGCTTCGTAAGCACCATAATTCAAACCCAAGCCGATAACACCGGCAACGAAAGGTGAGATTTTCACCCCGACAGAAGGAAGTGCATAAAAGATGAAATACAATTGTATCAATAACGGCGTTCCCCTGATTCCTTCGATGAACATAACAGCCAATCCTGAGAATGGCTGTGGGGAATACACTCTCAATAATACAACGAATAATCCGACGGTAACAGCAACAAGCATAGCAAGTATAGATATCCCGATTGTGACGAGAGTTCCTTCGCCAATCATCGGCATAAACCCGATATAACGTTTAAGCAAAACCATAAACGTTGTTTTCTTACCCTGCGATTCCATATATTCATTGAAGTAGGTATGTGGAATATTGGATTCCTTATGGTCATCAATATAACCTGCCATCATGAAATTCCACATATTCCAGCTTTCGAGAATTTCCCTGAGCTTTCCGCTTTTCTTAATCCGGTTAATAGACTTATTGATTTGAGCGAGCAATAAAGTGTCGGATTTTTTCAGGACGATACCGTAAGTAACTTCTCCAATCGGCTGACCAGTAAGTTTAAGTGATGGATTCCAGCCGGCATAGTATTTGGCAACCGGCTCATCAATCAGAACGGCATCGAGCCGCCCATATTCGAGGTCTTTGTATGAATTTGATTCTTCGTCATAAGGACGAACGTCGATACCACCTTTTGCTTTAAGTATTCTTTCAGCAAGCGAACCGTCTAAAGTGCCAACGGCTTTTCCGACAAGGTCCGAAAGTGTTCCGATTCCCTCCTGGTCACGCCTGACAACAAGCTGTTCATAAGTCATATAATAGGGGATGGAAAAATTGACCGCTTCCATCCTGTCTTCGGTGATTTCTATACCATTGATTGCAACATCATAATCATTGCGGTCGAGTCCGGGAATTAATCCGTCCCACTCGTTTTGTACATGCCTGGCTTTCCATCCAAGGTCTTTTGCAATTTCATTTATTATATCAACTTCAAAGCCGATTAAGTGTTTCATGTTTTTAGGGTCCTGGAAAACATAAGGAGCCCCGCTGGTTGCATCGGCACCATATCTCAATATTTTTTTCCTTGGTTGAGCTGATAATGATGATGATAAAATAATTATCAGCGTTATAACTAATAATTGTTTAAAAATATTCTTATCAAATTCAAACATAATAACTTTTAATCTTTGACTATACTTAAATACTGCTTGGTTCTCGTGTCTCCCGGATTATTAAAAATTTCTTCAGGCGGACCTGATTCGATAATTTTTCCGTCTTCCATATATATAACCATGTCCGATGCAGTTCTTGCAAAGTGCATGGCATGCGTAACGATTATTTGTGTCATTCCTTCGTGATGGAGATTTCTCATAACCTGTAATACCTCCTCGACAAGTTCCGGGTCGAGTGCCGAAGTCGGCTCATCATAAAGCATGACGTGCGGGGACATTGCCAAAGCTCTTGCGATTGCAACACGCTGTGCCTGCCCACCCGACAACTGGTAAGGATAGCGTTTCATAAAATCCTTTAAACCGACTTTTTCGAGAAGCTGAATTGCCCTGCGAATTGATTTTTCCTTTTCTTCGCCTTTGACAATAATCGGGGCTTTTGCTACATTTTCTAAAACTGTAAGATGGGGAAAAAGATTTAAGTTCTGGAACAACATTCCAACTCTCGAACGTAAAATCTGCACCTTGATATGGAAATCCTCATCGAGTTCAGAACTTTCGTCAGTCTTTTTAAAAGGGGTTCTGAAACTTTTCCTGATATTACCTGCTCTCTTGCGGATTGATTTTGTGATTTCTGCTTCGGATTTTGCAAGTGAAAGTGTAATGCCCGCAATTCTTAATGTGCCTGAATCGAAAAATTCAAGACAATTCAAACAACGAAGAAGAGTGGTTTTACCGCAGCCGGACCTCCCGATTATTGAAACGAGCTGTCCCTTCTTCACTTGAAGGTCAATGCCCTTCAGAACATGAATTTTTGGAAAATGTTTATGTAAATCTTTAATACTAATGATGTCATCTCCGCTCTGGAGATAATTCATATTTTCATCAACGACAACCTTCATACTTAATTAATACAAAACGTAAAATTATTTTCAGAACTTAGCATATTAAAAAAAATTAATTAATAAAATTTTCAGGAATAATAAAAGAAATAAATTTTAAATCAAACTGATTCCTTGATTCCGGATTATCAATGAATCATATATAAAGATTGTAGTTTTTTGTTAATTAATTTTAAAATGCGATGTTTTTATTCGTAAAAAATCATTGCTCAAGTTATTTATTTATAAATAAACATAAGATTTGATGAATCTTTTTTAATCAAAATTTATTTGTCTTTATAGTATAGTTATTTTATATTGTCGGTTCTGATTTTTAATGATTTAGCTATAAATAAATTTGAAGAAAAAAAATATAACTATATACACGGTGTTAATTAGTATTACTGTTTCATTATTTTCGACAGTAACGTTTATTTATTCCCAGCAAATCAAACCGAAATTGCTGAAAAAGCCAAAAGTCGAAACAGAAAGCTTATATATTTTTCCCGATGAATACTCTGAACTCGATGAAGTTCCATTACCTTCGGTTGACGATGATGAAAGAGTAAAGACAAATCTCGAAAAATCCCGGCAGAAATACATACAGGCATTGTCTTTCGTTCAGGCAAAGGATACATCAAATGCAGTCAAGAGCTTCGAGGATGCAATACAATTCCTGAATTATCTTTCGAGCTATCCGAATATTACTAAGAACAATACATACGTAGAGCTTGCTCATTCAATCAGCGAGGATTACGAATCATTCATAAAAGACCTCGATAATCTCGATGATGAATCACAGCTTTTTATTATACGGGACAGATTTTACCGCCAGGTGGAAAAGATTGAGCCGAAAACTTTTCCGAGATTCAGACAGCTTGATATGCAAAAGCAGTCGAAAGCCAAGGATGGAAAAACCATTGCAGGTGAAGCGTCTCAAAATCCTAATTTCATTAAAGAATTAACAATACCCCTCATTGACAATGAATATGTGCAGAAATCACTGACATTTCTTACTGAAAATCCCGGGAGGAAATTCTTTATTAAATGGCTGGAGAGAAGCGGTAAATGGTTCCCAATGATGAAGCGGATCGCTCACGAGGAGGAAGTGCCCGAAGAATTGATTTTCCTTTCGATGATTGAAAGCGGATTGAATCCGAATGCAGTGTCGAGGGCACAAGCGGTGGGATTGTGGCAGTTCATCAAATCAACGGGAGAATTATACGGTCTCAACGATACTCCGTCAGTCTGGCTCGATGAAAGACGGGAACCGGAAAAATCGACCCGTGCTGCAATGAGGCATCTAAGGGATTTATTCAGTGAATTCGGCGACTGGCATTTGGCTTTGGCTGCATATAACTGCGGGAATGGCGGTGTCAGACGAGCCATGAAAAAATTTGAAGATGACTCTATTCCTCTCGATTTTTGGACAATCCGGGAGAAACTTCCGAGAGAAACCAGGAATTATGTCCCTCTATATATCGCTGCTGCAAAAATTGCACTGAATCCCGAAGAATACGGAATAAAATTATCGGAATTAAAATTCGATGAAGAATATAAATATGATTCTTTTATTCTGAAAGAGCCGGTCAGTCTTGCCGTTCTTGCTAAATGCCTCGATGCAAATGCGACCGAAGATGATATTAAGAAATTGAATCCGGAACTAATCAGGTCTTTCACTCCCCCCGATGTCAGTGAGTATGTACTTAAAATTCCCAAAGGGAAAAAGGATTCCTTTACAGCGAATTTTAATAAATTAACTCCCGAAGAAAAGCAGCCATGGTTCATCCACTCTGTTGCAAGAGGAGAAACTATCACTTCAATAAGCAAGAAATATGATATACCGAAAACTGAGCTTGTCGATGCAAACAATTTAAAAGGATACAAAGTAAAATTACAACCGGGTACCGAATTGAGAATACCCGTTAAACTCACTGATATCGCCAAAGATTTCAGGAACGGGAATGGTTCAGCCAATGATAACGGTTCTGATAATGGAAATGGAAACGGTAACGGAAATTACCAGGACGATTCCATACAGATTATCCATACAGTCAAGAAGGGTGAAACACTTTTCAGCATATCGAACAGCTACAGGGTATTGCTCGATGATTTAAAACAGTGGAATAATATACCTCTTGACAGCGATAATATTGGAATAGGGAGTAAACTTGTAATCAATACATACAAAACCACCGGGAAACCAAAGCTTACTTTACTTAAAAATTATTCAAACGAAAAGAGTTTAGATACAGCGAAAACAAAAAGTTCAGATTCAGCTAAAGTCGCCTTTAATGCAATTAATCCTGCAATTGCTAAATCGAATGTAAGTACATTAAATAAAGATTCAAATCAAACCAAACCTGTTAAAAAAACAAAAACCACAAAAAAACATACAGTGCGACACGGAGATACATTATCCTCTATAGCAAAAAGATACGGTGTCAGTATAAATTCAATTGTGAAAGCAAATAGAAACATAAAACCTGATAAATTGAGAATCGGACAAGTAATCAGGATACAGTAACTAAATCATTTGTTTATAAATTATATATCGAATTTTCATTTTTTTTAACACTTTCAAGTATTCCTTGCTTTTCTTATTATTACTTTTTAAGTTTGATTATAAATTAAGAATGTAGCGATTAGGTGTATGCCTATTTTTATATTTAGAAGAGAATTAACAAAGCTGTCAGGGTATTGCAAATCGAGAGTAGGATGTGAAGCTGCATTGAAACAAGTAAATTGACAATCTGAAATATAACCACCTCTCATTCCACTTCTTAATTAAGGAGAGGAAAAATAGGGGAGGAAAAAAAATAGATAAATTAAAGAGGAAAGAAAAATGAGGACATTAAAACACAGCATCGCCGCCTTGTTTGTTTTTGCTATTTTGTTTGTTGCTATGCCACAGAGGGCAGAGGCACAGACAACTGATTCTTGCTGGTGTATTAAAGATATAAAAGAAATAATTACAGGTGACACCACACTCTATGGTTCATGGGCTTTGGATACGTGCAATATAGGTATAGAAGGTAATTGTCAGGAATTGTTACGTGGAATGTTATCAAATCCAAGCAGCACGGTAAATTATGAAGCCCGGCTTTATTCTAAAACAAGATTTGAAATCTGGATTGACACAATACTTATATCAAGGTCATCAACAACTTTGACGACTTTTACTTGGGATGATATTGACAATAGATTCATAGAAATTAAACAAGGATTAGAGGATTTGGAAAATAATTATGGAGAATATTCACTTATACCACTATCGTCTTGGGAAAATGATTCAATTGGTAATCGCCAAATTTTCGGATTAGATTTTGAAAATTTTGTAAATATTGCCGAGGTTTTAGATTTTCTATATCATATCAATGATTCTTTGTCCGGTAATTTATACTTACATAGTAAATATGATTGGCTTTATACGATAGATTATCTTGAAGAAAACATACAAAAAGAAGATATAATTATTATGATAAATCCCAATCCTGTAAATGATCAATTGAATATTAATTTTGATTGGAATTTAGCAGGCGACATTGAACTGAATATATTTGATATTCAAGGTAATATATTAGAATATAAATCCATAAAATGTCATTTTGGAAAAAATAATATCAATATTGATTTTAAAAATTATTTGACTGGGGTTTACTTTTTACAAATATTATATAAAAATGAAAAAATTTCAGAAGCAATTTTCATAAAAAAATAAAGTTTAATTTAATTATTGAGAACTTGAAAAGATAAAACAGCATTGAATAAGAGACTTATTTATCTTATTTTTAATTGTTAAAATTGTGTTTTATATTTCAATTATAAAATTTAATTTGATTGAACTGAAACACACAATTTCTAATAAGGAGAATTTTTATGAAAAAGTTGCTCGTTACTTTATTGTTATTTGTTATTCTTTCAATTACAAATGTTTTTTCCCAGGTAAATCCCGACAATACCCAAAAGATGTACTACCTGTGCAAGGTCTGGGGTTTCCTGAAATATTTTCATTCTGAAGTAGCAAAAGGAACTAAGAACTGGGACTCGGTTCTTATTAAAACAATACCTTTTGCAGAGAACGCTGTTTCCGAAGCTGAATTCACCAGTGTCCTTCTAAATATGATTAGCAAAGCAGGTCCTATGGCAGTTCCCACTACTCCGCCCCCGGAGATTGAAGACAGCTTAAAAATCAACCTCGATTTGAGCTGGTTCAATGATGTTATTTTGAGTGCCGAAGTCAAAGCTGAGCTCGATACGGTTATGTCAAGGTTCAGAGAACATGATAATTATTATATAAAGCCATATCCAGGTGCCGGTAATCCTTTACTAACAACCGATACAGCATTTACTGGACTTCCGAGATATCCCAATAAGGAAATCAGATTAGATGCTTTATTCAGGTACTGGAACATTATCAATTATTTTTATCCTTATAAATACCAGATGGACAGGAATTGGGATTCGACACTCACCAGGATGATTCCAGTATTTATTAATGCGACCGGTGAACTGGAATACGATCTTGCTATCCTCGAGCTTGCAACATATATTAACGATAGCCATGCGTTTGTCATTGGCAATGGCCTGAGGATTTGGGACGGAACAAATTATCCGCCTTTTACAATTTCATTTATTGAAAATGAGACAGTAATAACAAAATTGCATGATAATAGTACTACAGCAAGGATAGGAGACATAATCAGGAAAATTGACGGAGTTGAAATTCAAGTTTTTAGGGATAGCTTGAGGAAATATACAATCGGCTCAAACGAAGCGGCTATTAACAGAAATATAAATTCTTCGTTATTAGCCGGGGAATATGGATTTGCGAGGATGACGGTCGAAAACACTGACAGTACAAGAGATGTGAATTTCACCAGGAATGATGCCCCTTACATTGATTCAACCCAAATATGGCGTATAATAGAGAATACAAATATCGGTTATGTTGACATGGGAAGGTTGATTCCGGATTCTGTAGCTTCAATGTTTAAGGATTTATGGAACACAAGGGCGATAATTTTCGACATCAGGAATTATCCCCAGAATACGATTTTTACTATTATTGATTACCTGACAGCAACACCGATTGAATTTGTAAAATTCACTTCTCCATATATTAGCTATCCGGGAGTTCTCACCGCATTCAAAATAACACTCGGAGGGGAAACACCGCAGCCGGAATTATATAAAGGCGATATAACAATTTTATTCAATGAGGAAGCCCAGAGCCATTCCGAATATACCTGCATGATTTTCGATTATTTTGACAAGACCTATAAAATCGGCAGCCAGACTGCTGGTGCAGACGGTAACGTATCATTCATGTATTTACCTGGTATAATAACTGCTTATTTCACCGGCTTGGGAGTATTCTATCCTGACGGAAGGGAAACCCAGAGGGTTGGCATTATTCCCGATATGGAAGTAAAACCCACAATTAATGGAATAAGAGAAGGCAGGGATGAAGTACTCGATGCAGCAATTAAAAGAATAACTGACGTTGGCGATGAAAATGAAGTGAAGGTTAGAAGTTTGCAAATCAATCCTAATCCGGCTTGTGAAAATTCAACAATAAAATATTATTTGGAAAAAAATACTTATGTACAGCTCGAATTATGCAATTCAATCGGTAATATCGTTTCCGAAATTGTAAGCAATGAATTTCAAAACGAAGGTGTACATCAGTTATCACTGAACACAGCGAATATATATTCGGGTATGTACTATTTGATTCTCAGGACTAATTCCGGGACAGAAATATATAAGATATTAGTAATTAAATAGAATATTTAAAATATAAATGTTATCTCAAACGTTTGACAAAATTCAAATTTTGTTCAACACTAATCAAGGAATATTTATGGCAAATGCTAACGCAGTGGGATGGTTCGAAGTTCCGGTTACCAACATGGAAAGAGCCATGAAATTTTACGAAACTGTTTTGAATATACAGCTCAACAGGCAGAAGATGGATGCTCTCGATATGGCTTGGTTTCCCTGGGATGAAACCGGAACGGGCTCGTCGGGTTCATTATGCTGTCATCCGGATTATTACAAGCCATCACCCGACGGGGTGCTGATATATTTTACTTGCCCGTCAGGCGACCTTGCGAATGAACTTTCGAAAGTCGAATCGGCAGGAGGAAAAGTATTAATGCCAAAAACTTTAATTAATGAAGAGTATGGTTACTATGCTTTGATACTCGATACTGAAGGAAACCGCGTATCACTTCATTCAAGGAAATAATTTATTTATTTTATATAAAATCGCTCTTCGGTTTTTTTTATCGATGAGCGATTTTTTTTTATTCTTTTCTATATATCTTACTTATGGAGTTAAGAATTTTTAGCTTTGCATAAAATTCAATTTTGTTATTCCGAAATTATTCTCTATATTGTAAAGCATTCTGCTAATTAAATTTTTCCTGTAACAATAATGCTGATTTTATTATGAAAACAATTCGAATATTACTAATTCTGATATTACTATCTATTCCCCTGTTTTCACAGGAAGAAGAATCAAATCCGGAACTTGAAAAATACCAAAGAATGCAGGATTCGCTTGAAAAAGTCATGCAGAATTTTGAAAAATCTACGGGTAATCTTGCTGCCGATGAGCCGGAATTTGCAGTGCCGAAACGGAATGACAAACTTCTCGAATCAATTCCAAAGCAAACTTTCACAAGGGAACAACTCAAGCAGTATGTATCTTCATTGTTGATAAAGTTTGAAGCAGTTACAGATAATGGTAAGTATAAAGATAATGTACTAAAATACTTTCCACCGGATAAAACAAAGAATTACCAGGATGCCGCATTTATATTTTGGTTCAAAGGAGGTTTACTTGAATCATTGTATTCATTACTCAGGGCTGCCCAGGACAGCGACGACTGCCTTGCAATCAGCAACTTGTCTGCCTTGCTGAACATATCGGGTTATCCTCACAAAGCAATCCCGATGCTGAAATACCTGAATGAAAAATATCCGAAAAATAAAATTGTACTTAATAATATAGGACAAGCTTATTATGAGCTTGGCGAAATGAATGAAGCATATAATTATTTAACTGAATGTACAGACATTGACAAATACAATGTGCAGGCAAATAACACAAAGGGACATATAGAGCAATCGAGAGGAATGACTCAACAGGCACAGCAATCCTATAGGAATTCGATTTGCGGCGGCTACAATACATCTGCCGCATCGAATCTGCAAAAGCTGAACCCTGATGAACCGATACAAGACCAAATAGAAGTACCAACACCCGACAAGTATCCTCCGACAGATGACAATATTCCGTTTGAATGTCCAACACCACCAACTGCACCTTCTATGGTGCCTGAATTTGAACAAGAGCAACATGCTAAATCGGTAGAATGGCAAAGACTCAATGACGAATATCAGAAAGAAGCTTCAGCTTATATGAAAGAAGATGCAATGAAATTATTCGGGGCTGTAAGTTCAGGAGCACATGTCAATGCAGGTCAAATGTTAATGCCTGACAAGGCAGGTTTAATGATGGCTAAGTCTTATGCATTTTACTTTGAACAATATGAAAGATTTATCAATGAGTTTGGAGCATGGAAACAGGATTTTGATACACGAAAGTCTGCTTCACTGGCAGAAGCAAGTGAACGATGTAGAAATTGTACTGAAGAGGGTTACTGCAGAGTAATTAATGCTGTTCATCTGGAATATAATACCGAAGCAAAAAACTACTTCATTGAATATTGCCGTAAACAATGGGCTAATGTGAGGGGACATTATAATGTAATTGCGTATTGGCATCCCTACCTGATTACACGCAGAGGCGTGACTGACAGGGAACTCGTTATAGCGAGAAGTCTGATTCTCGGCACTGCTGCCGGCTTGAGCGGGGAGAGTGTATATGGCATTAGTTCCTACTGCATCCCTGCGGCAGACCCAAAGACAGCAAAAATTAACGTAGAATTTAAGGACCCCAAATGCAGGTCAATTAATATACCATTGGGTGTCGGTTCAATCGAAATGGGATGCGATAAATTGAAATTTTCCGGCGGCGAAGTATTTGTCGGAGAAATGGAACTGAATTTTGCAACCAGCCAGGTGACAATCGGTGTGGGAGTCGGGTTCACAGCAAACACCGGTGTATTCAATGCGTCGCAGAAGGACATGGGGTACATAGAGTTTACCACAGACGTTAATTCTGGCAATACAAACATTACCGACTGGGGTTCGAAAGCGACATTGGAATTAACAGCCGGGAAAATCCTGGAGCCAATAGGAGTTAACGTTAGCGGAATCGAAGGAACAGTCCAATCGGGTTGGGAATCGGGCCAAAGTGCAAGCGGTACAGGTAAATTTCTCGAGCAAACATTGTTCGATAAGGAAGTGAGTTTATCGAATTAGGAGGAAGTTAGAATTATGAATTAATGATTGTTTTTTCAATCGAATAATTTTTATAAAGAACAATAATTTCTAACATCATTTACATATCTTTTTTGCTTTGCAACAATTTTTTAGTATTTTGCACAAGTGAGAGGCAATTTTTTTATAATCTTTATGTTGCTAAGCATAATAATTATTTATTTTTTAAGGAATTAAGACAGCAACACGAGTGATGGGAACTGAAAAGAATCCGACTTGTATCTATTGTAAAAGCTCTAAGGTGATTAAGCATGGGCAGACTTCCACCGGTAACAAACGTTTCCGGTGCAGGAACTGCGGCAAGACATGGGTGCTTGAAAAGAATGAGACTATTCGTCCCGATACACACGAAATCGTGGAGCAATATCTCGGCGGAAGAACTTGTCGCGACCTTGTTGATGTTTACCACAGCTCGCCTCTTAGAATCAATCAGAAAATACGCGAGTTTCTCGAAGGATGCCCACACTGGGAAGATTATCTCGACCTTAGTGTGTCCCATCATGAAACAAGACTGATTTACATGATAGGACGTAATTTTTCCTGTCTTGCCAAGGGTTCAAAGTCGAACCAGATGTTCCTTGCTATGGCTGTGGATGCTCTCTCGACAGTTGTTCTCGGATTTGAAATCGGCAGGAAAGATTCCAAAACGCTATGGACACACTTGTTGGACAGAATGAGTAAAAGAGGGATAAAAAGCAGGACATTTATAACAAACGGCTCGCGCCAGATTGAAGAAGCGGTGCAGCAAATTTATCCCGAAGCAGACTTGAAAATCACTTATCACAAGGCATACCGCGACAAGGAACTGACCTGCTGCCTTTCGCGTCTGCCGATAAATCCCAAATTATTCAATGAGGCACTGAAATCATTCGAGTTTGTCAAGAAAGAAAATCTGCTGCATTACATAAAAGATATTAACGGACACAAGACCAAAGAGCTTTTAAAGCAATCCCAGGATGTGTTTGCTCATCGCCTGAGAGAACGATTGGACAACAAGCCGCGAGCAAGAATTGACGGATTGGGAACTGCATTTAAGATGAGGTTCGAGAAATTCCACATGCTTAAGGAGAATCCGTTTCCAGTAATCAACGGATGGATTGCAAAGTGGATGCTCAACAGATTAGAATTCGGATTCAGCCGGCTTGCAGTGTATATGCAGATGCCTGTTGCGACTTCATTCAAGAACTTTTCATGCGGCAGTTTACCGGAACTTCTCCAACTCGGAGAGGAAAGTCAAATACTAAAAGTATTTGTCGTTGAAATCGCAACACGAGCCGTACAAATACCAGGGGTGAATTTCACCTGCGAAATGAAATTGGATAAGTGCAGCTTGATGATGTAGAAAATCAATTAACAATTCACAATTAATAATTCATAATAGGAAATAGAATATTATTTAGTCAATTTGTAAATAATATTTTTTCTTTTGGAAGACCTTTTCAAGGGTGTATCCTTACCAATACTGACACAAAGCTTATCATTCTTTTTAAATACGATGATTCCCTCATCCATTACCGTGAATCCGTCGGCGTAAGAACTTCCCCATTGCCACTCTTCCCGGTTAAAATCTTCACTTACAAATGATGAATCAACAGGCGGGGGTTGAGGTGGATTACCTAATATCTGTACTCTGTCTGTAATTGTATTCAATACGAACAAGACCATATATTTTTCATCGTATTTCCCGATTAAGCAAATATATTTTAAAGATTCGTCGGGAACAGCAATGAATGAGAACCATTCGGTTTTATTTATTTGTGAAGATTTCATTTCGAAATTGGTTTCGGCGAGATACCTGATTTCACACATAGGAAGCCATCCGCCGACCTGGAACATCCCTCCCAAAATGTATTTATTCAATTCGGGATTGAATCCTATGCAATGCCAGATACCATCGAGCTTGATTTCCTTCAAAACCGAACTGTCTTTTTGCGAATGCAGAAGTAGCATTGTTTCGCCATCGGATTTATCATGTTTGGGTAAGGATAGAATTTTGATTTGGAGATAAGTCGAATTACCCGTACAATCATTCGCTTTTGAAATACAATAGAATAAAGTCAGTCCGGCAGAGATAATTATTACCAGATGAAGTATAAGATATGATTGCAGTGATTTATATCTCCACATAAATGCGAAACAATATAATTAATAAAACCAAACTTTACTGATGTAATATTATTTAAAATTTCCATAAAAATCAAATATTATTATTTTGCTTCTAAATTCAAAAAATGAGAAATCCGGCTTTATGCCCGGTAGTTCATATATTGCAATTGGAAATTATTTTATTTAAATTAGTTTTTGCCTGTAATCAATTTTATAGAAATGAATGAGTTATAATTTTAAAAATATTGAATTATTTATTTGTTTACTTTTATTTTTATTCTATTCTAATTCTCAGAACATAACTTATCATTCTGTTCGGGTAAATAGTGAAGACAGCACTTTATCATCAGTATTCACAAGCGATTTTCACAGGCAAAATGCAGGTAAAATATTATTTTCAAATAAACCGATAGAGCCAGGGAATGAAAACCAATCTGAGCTTAAGAATAAATTTTCTTCTAAAGATAATATTTGGGGAATAATTTACCTTAATGATTCTTTCAAAAACCTGACAGAATCGAACAAATTCGAGGTCATTCAAAACATAATCGTTGACGGCAGGGAAACTGCACATTATTCATTCAGGATGCTGCCACAGAAAATCGGGCAGTCGTATCTAAAAACAGAAATAGTAGTTCCACCTGACATGGCAATGACCAAGGGCGTAAAAACCTACCTGAAAGGATTATCAGGCCTAAGCGAAGGAGAGCATGATATTACCATTACGATGAAAATACATAATGACACTGTTGCAATAGGAAATTTCACGCTCGATTGCAATCAAGGTGCCGAATATATTAAGGAACTGAATAATGATTATGAGACAAAAGCAATGAGTGGCATAACAATACCACAGCCGGCAATGAGGGATATCATACTCGAAGCGGATTTATTGGACCTGGTAACAGACATGCCCGGAACTGCACTGAAAGTAGTGATTACAGACAGTGGCTGGACATTAATAAAAAACCAGTCGGATGAAACCGTATTCCGTACAATCAATACAGCCGTTATCTTCAGAAAAACGGATGGGAAATGCGCCATGGTATTTATATCATTCAGACAAGACAAAGAGAATGAGGGATACGGCAAAACACAGAAATATGCTGTCGGTAATTCCTATGACATAGTTTGCGAGAAGGTGAAGTAATTGCTAATTACCAATTACTAATTACTAATTACTAATGAAATATTTATTTAATCAACTGCATCTTTCGTGTCTCGATTATTCCTCCCGCTTCTAACCGGTAGAAATAAACTCCGTTATATAAATACGGAGAACTAAATATTGTTGAATGTTTACCTGGCTGCCTATATTCATTCACCAACACAGCAATTTCACGGCCAAAAGCATCATACACAGCAAGTTTTACAAACTCCGGCTTTTTCAGATAAAATGGAATTTCAGTCTCATCCGAAAATGGATTTGGTATGTTTTGACCGAGTGAAGTATTATATGATAGTTCATATTCCAAATTCAATCTTCTATAATGAATTGAATCCTGAATTATCGTATCAGAGTATTGATAAGGAAATCTGTCTAAATCAATCTGAATCCTATCATAATAAATTGTCATTAATGAATCATAAATAAAACCAAAAGTTGAATCATTTTGAATAGCATTAAGATACAGGTGTCTCCAATTTGCAACAATAGAGTCCATTGTGAAATTCGTGTAATTATTAATTATATCTGAATATATATAATCAGCATCATCAAGTTTATCAAAATATTCCATTAGAAGTCCGAAAATTATCCAATAATCAACTCCACTACTATTGCACCAATATTTTGTATGAGCAAATAAATCACTAATTCGTTGAGATGTTTCTTCACTCTCATCATTACTGAGCTTGATGGCTTCCATTAAATCATTGAGAATTTGAATTTTACATTTGCAATTAATATATAATGAATCACCTATGTAAACAATTGCCTGGTCAATTATATCCTGCCATTGCTCTGGTGTAAATGATTCTGCAGACCAATCCCCATTATTCCACACATAAGTACTATCAACAAAATATCCATAAAAACCAGGGCAAGAATCTATATTAGGTATGCCTATAGAACTAACTTCATCTAAACAATTATGATCTCTTTGACTATTGCACAAGTTAAATTCATCATATAGAGTTATTTCAGGTGAGTGACGAACTTCACAATTATTATTAATATTTGGTAAATATTCATTTCCATTAACCCAGATCCAAGAATCCCCTTTAAAATGATAACGACTAAATTCAGAAAATTTATTTCTTCCATTTTTTACATAAACACAAGGCCATGTATCACAATCCGAATATTCTATATCAATATAGCCATATTGAAATGAATCAAACCAAATATATAGTGGATCTGATAATGAAAATATATTATTACCATAAAATGAATTATAATATGGACATAGAATTAATGTTGTTTTGTTATCATAAATCCCCCTTGAAAAATCAATAATGCTATTATCACATAAGTACATGATATTTGAATTATTAGTTCTAATACCATGATAATATTTATTAAAATTGTTATTAATTAATTTACATGATATACCATAATAAAAAACGCTCCCATATGTTCCATAGTTAAATTGATTATTTTTTAGATTTATTTTCGAACCATCATTAAATAATCCTGTTCTGCAGTTTTTCAAAGTGCATGCATCAACAATGCAATCATCAGAATTATATAAACGCATTCCAAATTTTAAACTGTAAAAATCACTTGATTTAATATTAATAATATCTGCCATTTTAATATTGAGACCAATTAATTTTAAATCACTTCTCATTTGAATCATTTCTGAATAATCAATATCCTTATCCTGAAATGTAGAAGATAGAATTTCAAATGATTTCAAATTTGAAGGAGGATGTATTGAAAAGCTGATATCTAATAATGTTGGATAAAAACCTTTATTAGCATATAAATTAGAATTTGCATTAAATTGACAATTTTCAATTTTAGTTATTGAACCATCTAAAATTAAAATTGGAACATTATCAAAAATTGCTTTGTTGAAGCTTATAGTTGGATAGTAATTATCATTTACATCATCATCGGGAATTATTATTTTTGCATAATCAGTAACTTTTATTTTATGTCCTTCATCACCGCAATAACAAATATCACCACTTATTGTAGCTGAACTACCACTTGTTCCAATAACTTCAAATTGTCCCTTACATACATTAGTCTTATGTTCAGACAAACTTACCCAGCTTCCTTCCTGAACTTTGAATAAACTACCTCTCCCAAAATCAAATTCCTTCAGTCGTAACAATACATTTGGCTCGACAATAAATTGAGCTGATTTTTCAGGATCAAGGATGTTACTTTCTGCAATTACTTTACAATTTATATCTGCTATTGCACCTTCTTTAATTTTTAAGGTACCGCCAGGTTTTATTACTATATTCCTGGGATTATTTGGACTAAATGTAATGGATGTGCTATAATCCATTATTAAAGTTGCACCATCGTTAATAACAAGGTCATTGTCACCCTTTAAATAAATTACACCTCCGGGCATTAGGGTTGATATACCATCATCAAAGCTGATTTTGCCTTTACCATTTACTATGAGAGAATCATATATTTCAGGTGAATCTGTCGAGCATGCTATAAAAGAAATTCTACCCCAGCTATTATTATCAGATGAATATATTTTTACATTAGATGTTTTAACAAGTCCGCTTAATTCTACTTCATCTAGATAACCTGTCATTAAAATTTTACCATTACCTGATGTATATATTTTATTACTACTTTTTGTTGTTTGGTCTTGTTTCACTATACCATCAATTGCCAAAATACAATCAGTAGTAACTTCCAATGCAAGATTAGTTCCATTTAATTTTGTTGTACCATGACAGTTATTATAATCAGTTTCGCCGGGATATTTATCACCACCTTGTAAGAGTACGTCTTGACCTGCTGCATTTTTAGAACCAAAATGCATCAGCATTTTTTCATCTTCATTGATATAACCTCTTGAATCAGGTGGAGTATTCCCATCATTCTCTGCAAATGGTAGTGGTGTTGATGTAGTATATTCATACTCACCTTTATTCCTAATCGAATGAGCAACACAACGGTAGGCATTGACCATGCCATATCCAGCACCAAATGACCACCATCTTTTTAATGGTTCTGCTGGTATACCATTATCATAAGGTGTTTTATATTTTAACATATCATGTGCATCCTCAAATGAATAACTTTGACCTATATGATTCCAACATTCACCATCAACTACTGATAATGGTATTTTATCTGCAGTAAATGTTATTATGTCATATACTTTGCGGGGTCTATCAATTATATCATTATCATACATTATTGGGTCTATTGAAAGCATAAGTCCTGCTATTGAACTAACTCTGGCTATAGAAAATGATTCACCTTCGCCATAAATATAATTAGCATTGCTGTTACATGCAATAACATCATGAGGAACAACGACATCTAATAGAAAATGTCCACTATTACCAAATTCACCTTTTCTATAAATATTATTAATTTTTTTCCATCTTGTTGAATGGTATTCATCACATGATATTTCCTCATTTATATTTTCTGGATATAGTTTATTTGAATATGGTGTGAATAATAATTCAGGATTAATATTTGTGCCATCAAAAAATGAATTATTAGTTGTAATTTCAATTCTTGGGTCCCAGTTAATACATGTTTTATTTGTAAACCAATTTCCATCCTTTATCGCATGAACACCTAAAGTTTTAACATCTTTCATATAATCATTAAATGAATTTCCATTCAAATCTTGAGTATATAAATGAGAACATGGGGCGCACTCTACTTGTATCATTCCTTCTTCTAATACACATGTTTCAACATCTAATGGAATGGCCCTAATGCCCAAATAACTTCTGCTTATAATGGGAGGATGATCAATAATGCTATTTGTAGGATTATAATCTAATTTACTTGCAAATTTATCTAGGTCTTCAAAAATTCCAGTGCAATTAGGACAATTACCCACAACACCATTGCCATTTAAACGTGGAAAGATTACAGAGCTTGAGAAACCTCCATGCGTTATCACATCTTGTGTTGGATCTTTTATTAAAACTTTTGTTATTTCATTTATTTTACCTCCAAGATAAAATTTTAAAGGATCCACAGTACCTGCTGAATGACCTGAATAATAAATAATATTGCCGGTTGTAGGATCAGAATAAGTCGTTCTAATAAATAAATCTCTGGTTCCTCCTCTATTATCGTTTGTTTTAGTTATTCCATGATATATATCATCCTGTTCATAAGTATTAGAACCTAAATAAGTATCATTGACAGTAATAACTGTATTAGTATTTCCCTTTGTAATTTCCCAGGCAAGTGGAATTTTGATTTTAAACAAGCTCCATTGAAGGGATAATTTATGATATGCTAAATTACCGGGATGTGTATTATACTTAATATAATTTGCATCTGTTAATTCCCCAAATTGCAAACTTGGCTCATTCAAATTTGATAATGTCTTAATACAGCGATTATGATAATCATAATAATTTAATAGTTGAGAATCATGAAAATAATTTAGAACTTTAATTATATGTACATAATTTTGGAATTTTATTAAATAGTTTCTGCTACCAAGCGACCATGAA
>SCSM01000002.1 GCA_004322215.1 Bacteroidota bacterium
TAGATATATTAATAGATTAAGCGAGAGAGTAGTATGGTTCTGGCAAATGTTCTCACACTTTCAAAAGAGTAATGAAAAATGTAAGAATCTATGTGTAATTAATTATTAGATTTTATATAAATAATTTAAAGGTGTGCGATAAAGAATCCTTTATCACGCAAATCAAACTTAAAAATTTAATTTTAAAAATCCAAAATATTATTGTTTCTTTGCACATAAATTAATAATTTAAAAGATTATAAACAACATAATCAGAGGTATTAAAGTGAGTTTTGTTAGTTTACTGATTCATCTTGCTAATGTAAGTTATATAATTGGCTCCGGTTTTAAAAAAATCATACTGCTAAGAATTTTCTTCGTAATCGGCTGCGCTCTTGAAGCGATTTATTTATTACTAATTTCACCTAAAGATTTATGGGCGGGAATCTTATGGACAACACTTATCATGCTCGTGAATATAGTTATGATAATCATGTTTATTTATGAAAAAGGAACTTTCAGATTAAATGAAAACGAGAAATTCCTATTCCAAAATGTTTTTTCTAAAATGGATAAAGTAAATTTTAGAAAGTTGCTAAATGAGGGTAATTGGTTAAGCATGCCAAGAGGAGATATTCTCATGTACGAAAACCAAACGACAGATTATTTAATGCTGTTGTTTCAGGGAACAGTAGAAATTTTAGTAGCCGATAAACAGGTAGCAGTACTATATCCGGGAAGTTTTGTCGGTGAGATGAGTTTCTTGTCAGGTGAATTGACGACTGCAACTGCAAGAGCCATTTCTGATGTAAAATTATTCACATGGAAAAAAACAGAATTACTGAAGCTTTTAGCTAAAAATCAGGAATTAGACAAAGACATGAGATTTGTTTTTAGTTCAGACCTTATAGCCAAACTGACAAATAGAAATAAACAGGAAAATTAAACTAATCAAAAATATATCTGTATCCTTGTTTAGCTAATCCGCCAAAATCGGATATATTATGCTTTTTCCAGTCGTCTCCGTAATGCATTAAATATATCTTTTTCTTTATAGTTTTTGGTAATTGTCTGAGTTGCTGCACTGAAGCATGTACGGGATTAAGTTCAAATGATGAATCATGGAAAATAACTTCGGATTTATGTCCATACAAATCAATTAGAGATTTATCAAATTTTGTATCTGCAGTGAACAAGACTCTGTTATCAACAAAAATCCCGAAAGTCAAAAAAGCGTCAGCAAATGTTTCAGCATTTTCCGGAATGTGAAGTGTTCTGAACATCTCTATTTTTATACCCTGAAAGTCTGTACCTACTATCAATCTTGGTGATTCTGAAATTACTTTTGGTTTTACATGTTCGAAATAATCGGAAAAAGTCAGGGGTTTCCCGCTTTTATTTGTCTCGTTCCATTCCATACCCCCGCGTAAAGACATTTCCCAAAGTATATTTCTATACTCTGAAGTTGAAATTAATTTGAGTTTATTATTATGGGTGTTGTTTACACTATATCTTTTTGATAGTGCTAAATACTCCAAACCACCAATATGGTCTGCATGGCTATGTGTTATTAAAATGTTCTCAATGTCCAATACAGCAAGTCCGGCTGATTTTCTGAGTGCTTCGGGACCTGTCATTCCAAAATCAACGAGGATATGTGTATCTCCTTTAATCATTATGCAATTGTTATGGAAAAGTTTTTTTCCAAGTGCTGTCCCTGTGCCAATAAAAACAAATTCAAGATTTCCTTTGTTCTTTAATTTTAATGGGTTATTACATTTTAATATTTTCATAAATTTTCAATTTCTTGTTATCTGTTTTTAAAAAAATACAATCTAATAAATTATTTCAAAACCATATCTTTTAAAAACCAGGTTTTCATTTTCCCTTTACCTTTGATTTCCATTTCTCCTCGTTCTTCAAATTCAAATTCATGAATATTGTCCCCATTTCTACACTTGTATTTAGATATTTCTTCGAAGAAACGGTTAGAAACATGGATTTTGCCGGGTAATCCGTTTTTTTCCATTCTGGCTGCCGTATTAACAGTATCACCCCACAAATCATAGATGAATTTCTTCTCACCAATTATCCCTGCTACAACAGAACCGCAGTCAATGCCACATCGAAAATGTAATTCTTCATTATTGAGTTTCACTTTTCCATTCATTTTTTCCATTGACTCAATTGCAAACAACGAAGCCAATAGTGCATGTTCGTTTTTTGGTTCGGGGATTCCTGACACTGCCATATAACAATCACCAATGGTTTTGATTTTCTCTAATCCATACTTACCGGCTATGTGGTCGAATTCTGTGTATAATCTGTTTAGAACATCAACTATATTTTCAGGTGATGAATAACTGCTTTTCTTAGTAAATTCTACAACATCCATGAAAACTACGCTTGCTTCATCAAAATGGTCTGCTATAGTTGTTTCGCCTTCTTTAAGTCTTCCGGCTATTAGCGGTGGGAGAACATTAAGAAGCAAATGTTCGGATTTTTCCTGTTCTTTCTCAATGATTTCTTTCTGTTCAGTTATTTGTTTATTTTTTTCCTCAAGGTTTTTATTTGCTCTCTTCTTATTCCTGAAGAAAAGGAAAAGTACAACAGTTAAAACAGATAATAATCCAATTCCACCGAACAGGGAATTGCGAACAACATTTTGATATTGTTTGTCCTTGTTCAAAAGCTCAATTTCTTTCTTGGATTTTTCTGATTCTGCGACCTTCTTCTTCAAAGCGATTTCCTTAATCTCCTTGTCTTTAGCAAGAAGTGCAAGTTCATTGTTCTTCTTATTTATTTCAAGATTTTTCTTTTGCAATTCTAATGTTTGAATTTGCTCTCTGCTGCTCATCAATTCAAGCTGTTCTTTCTGACGGGCAAGCTCAGATTCCTGCAGTTTCGTCCTTTGAGCCAGCAGTTCATTTTCTTTCTGCTTCAATTCAATCTCCCGGGATTGCTCTATAATTGCTATTTTCTTTTGTGTTTCTTCAGAATAAATCGAATCTTTTAAAATAATTACTTGTTGCAATACTTCGAAAGCTTTTTGGTTGTTACCAAGTTCTTTGTAAGATGCTGTTAGATATATAAGACTATTTTTATAATTGTCCAATTCGCCAAGTTCTTTGAACCCTGTAGCAGCTTCTTCTTCATAAGCAACAGATTTTTCCAAATATGCAACTCTTCCAGATGTATCATTCTTTGACGTATCGATTGCTAAATAATAATAAGTGCCTCCTATGTGTAAGAGAGAAAATGAAATTCCGCTTTTTGCTCCTGATTCTTTAAACATATACAAAGATTTCTCATAATACTCCAATGCTTTATCATATTCTTTTAAACCATTGTAAGCTACACCAATATTTTGAAGTTTAATAGGTATCGCTCTTTTATCCCCGCTTTCTTCGTCAATTGCCAAAGCATTCTTATAATACTCCAGTGCCTTTGTATAATTTCCCAAATAGATATTAGCATTTCCCAAAAAATTCAGACTAATAGATATACTCAATGTGTCATTTTCTTCATCTGAAATTTTCAATGCTCTTTCAAAATACTCCAATGCCTTTTTAAAATCAGATAAATCCAAATACACTTTACCCATATTGCAAAGCCAACTTGCCATGCCTCTTTTGAAATTTAATTCCTCAGATGTTAATAAAGCTTGTTCATAATATTCCTGAGCTTTTTGTAAATTCGATAAGGAATAGTTAGCAATACCACTATTGCCAAGCCATTTTGATATACATGATTTGCAATTTATCTGATTTGCAACCTTTAAAGCTTTCTCATAATATTCAAGGGCTTTATTATGTTCTGATAATTGGCTGTAGCTCAATCCGATAAAACCGAGCACATTGGATATATTCTTATCATCACTATTTTCTTCGAAAATTTTAAGTGCTTTATTATAATAAATAAGAGCTGAATCATTTTTGCTTTCCTTTAGTAATATATTCCCTAAATCCCAGTATGTTCTTCCGATTCCGCTCATATATTCAATCTCAAAATTAATTCTCATTGCTTCTTCGAGATATTTTCTTGCTTCATCGAAATTATTTTTAGCGATATAATTTTCAGCCAAACCTGAAATATTATTTGATATGCTGAACTTGTCACCAATTTTATAATTAATACTAAGAGATTTCTCAAAATTATCAATTGATTCGGCAAATTTACATTGCAAAAACAATACAGAACCCAACTGGTAATACCCATCTGCTAATCCTTTATCCCATTTGAGTGACTGAGCGAGTGTGATTGCTTTTCTTGAGTAATTAATGGATGAATCCATTTGATATTCTCTGAATTGTTCCGACAAATCATTGAATAATTTTACCCTGTTCGAATCCATACCTGTTTTACTAATTTCTAAATATAAACTGTCAATAATCTGTGGTATAGTTCTCGGAGTTTCAAATCCTTTTTTTGCGTGCTGCTTTTGAGCAGGATTATCAATTATGTTAATTAAAATAATTAATAATAAAATTACAAGAAAGAATAATTTTTTCATTTCAATTCTTTAGAATAATATTTAAGAATATTTTTGGAGGAACCAGGTAATCATCTTCCCCTTTCCCTTTATCTCAATTTCTCCTCTTTTTTCAAATTGATACTGACTTCCGGTTAATGTCTCTTTGAATCTTTCTGTAACCTGAATTTTTCCCGGGGCACCATATTGTTCCATTCTCGAAGCAGTATTAACAGTATCACCCCATAAATCATAAATGAATTTATTTTCCCCGATTATCCCGGCAACGACGGGACCACAGTCAATACCTACTCTGAACCTTATAACTTTTCCATCAGTTGATGTATGGTTTTTCATTTTATCCAATACCTCAAATGCAAAATCCGCCGCTGCTTCAGCATGTTTCTCGTTTGGAATAGGTACACCGGATGCAGCCATATAACAATCACCGATTGTTTTGATTTTTTCAAGATTGAATTTAACTGCAATTTTGTCAAATTCAGTATAAATGCTATTTAGAATTTGAACAACAGTTTCAGGTGTATTTACTGAAGAATTACTTGTGAAATCCACCTGGTCAATAAAAACAACCGATGCCTCATCGAAATGATCAACGATTGTTTGTTCTCCATCTTTTAGCCGTTTGGCTATAGAAGCAGGTAGAGTATTTAATAACAGATTTTCTGATTTTTCTTGCTCGTATGATATTATTATATTCTTTTCAGCAAGTAACCTATTAGCTTTTTTCTTATTCCTATAATTCAGATAAATGTAAAATGCGAGAAGTAATAATAGCGCTGAACCGATAATAAATGATATCATAATTATATTCAGTGTTTTCTTCTCTTGCATGGTAACGGCATCCTTTTTATCCTGTTCGTATTGAGTTTCAATTTTGTTAATATTATCAATTTTTTCCCGATTCAGCATGCTATCTTTAATCTTATTATATAATACATTATATTTATAAGCAGCTTTGAAATTATTTTGTTTTTCAGATATTACTGCTAATGATTTATAAACATAACCGATGAATGATAAATTTTTTAATTCATTTGCCTTCGATTTGCATAACATGAAATAATGCTCTGCTTTTTTTATGTTTCCTGTTTCAATGTAAAAATCACCAATATACCTATATGCCCAATACTTACCCTCATTGTTATTTTCCTCTTCTACGATTTCATTACCTTGAATGAAATAAGATTCTGCCATAACGTAATTTGACTTAAATTGATAAATTTGACCGATATTCAGATATAATTCATACGGCACATTTTCTCCGGATTTATTATAGATGTTCAATGCTTCATTATAATAATTCAACGCATAATAATTACTATCAATATTTTGGTAATATACACCTAAATTAATAAGACATTTTGTTATCTGGATGTTCCTGCCAAGTTTTTTGTTTATGTTTATTGCTCTGTCAAAATAATTTTTAGCTCTTGTTATGTTATTTTGAATTATGTAGATATAACCTATATTAGTTAGAGCATCAGCTACACAACTGCTGTCATTATTTTGCTCGGATATTTTAAGTGCCTGAAACAATACTTTCATTGCTTCAGAATAATTACTATTAATTATATATAGTTCTCCGATTTTGCTATAAAGCAAATTTGACACTCGTTTATTTTCTTTTAATTCTTTGAAAATATTCAGTGCGGAATAATAATAAAATAGTGACTTGTTGTAATTATTTATCTTGTGATAGTTATCACCGATTTTTGTAAATATTGATGCTTCACCTTTTCTGTCTTTTTTTACCTTGAAAATATTAATTGCATTTTGAATGTATCTTAATTGATAAACTGAATCTTTTTTTGCTAAATAAGAAAATGCATAATTTATCATTGATACTGCAAGTAATGAATCATTATGAATTAATTTAGATAATTTTATGGCTGAATCGGAAAAAAATCTTGCTGAGTCAGGATTTGAGTTTATATATTTAAATGATTTACGATTTAAATTATTTATAATGTCAACTTTATCTCTCGTATTTTTTAATTTATCTGAATCCTCAATTTTCACATCCTGCTTGCATAAACAAGTCAAGTTAAACATTGAAAGAATCAATGAAAATGAAAAAATTATTTTTATCAATTTCATGACATTAGTATTTGGACTATCAAATAAACTAAATTAAAAAAAAACTTTTATTATTTAATATTTTATTTTGTAATTTTAACCAAGTTAATTTCAACTCTTAAAGTTTGTATTTGAAAGAATTTAATATTTCATAATAAACGATTTTTCAAATTTTTTTAGGAGTACGTGATGAAGAAATCGGAAATCATAGTTATTTGTCTTGTCTGTGCAATTTTTTTACTACAAGCAATTGTCATTTTAACCAGTCCCATAAAAATAATAATTGAGGACGAAAGAACACCCCGGATGGAATCTGATTCTACAAAAGGTGTACCAATAAGAGCGGATACCGGTGGCGAAGATATTTGTTTAACAGGAACATCTTCGCAAAAGGATAAAATCTTTTTAAGAATTCAGGAAACTACCGGGTATCCCTTAATGGTTATAATTGAAGGAGTATCCGAAGGCAGATTGGAACCTTATGATTATATGTGCAAAATGTATGATTATGCTGACCCTTTTCCATGTAAACATGTCCTTTTAAAAGCTGTCATACCTACTGACCCGGATAGCCAGAATTATCATGCAAAAGTTATTTTATGCAGTGCAAATCCGTTTGCATTAAACACCTTATTGCCTGATGGACAAAATACATCTCATACTTTTGATTTTCCATCAGTTCCCAATGAACGATATTATTTTATTGTTATACAAAATCAGGTACCTCCTCCACCGGCAGTTCCAATTGACCCAATAATAAAGGTTGCCATTAATAATGTGGGAGGGGCGCCTTATGAGCTCGAATCTTATCCAATAAGCAATACAAAAATATTATACTATCATGCATTCTCGTCAACAGCTGTACAATATACACTTACTCATGTTTCGGGAAATAATGTTTTGATTAATGTTTATTCTTATAATAAATATTAGTATCTGATAATTCATTGTTTATGCAAACTACCACCATAACATTGGTGGTAGTTTTAATTTTCTTCATACTTCTCATTTAATTAAATATATTTATCTTTATTTTCAAATTGCAACTTTTTTTATATTATAACGTATTCAAATAAAACAACTTTTTAAGGAATGTTATGGATAGAAAATTTTACCGTTCTAAACAGGATAAGGTGATTGGTGGTGTTGCAGGAGGAATTGCCGATTATTTCGACATTGACCCTGTTATCGTAAGAATAGTATTCGTCCTGGCTGCACTTGGCTGGGGAGTCAGTATTCTTGCTTATATTGTCTTATGGATAATAATACCCGAATCACCCGAACCATACAAAATGAAAACTCCGGAAGAAATGGAAGTCGAAGCAGATTATTTTGCAAAAGTCCATGCTGACAGAGATAAAAAAAGGACAAATATGAAGATTATCTTTGCAGTTTTTTTGATTGTAATTGGATTGACATGGTTTTTAGGGAATATTTTTGAATTTGTCAGTTTCCACCATGTATGGCCGTTGGTTATGATTGCTCTGGGAATCCTAATTTTAATTAAAGCACCATTGTTCGGAAACCACAGGAGGGTTAATCATCATGAAATTTGATAAAGATAAAATTAAAACTTCTTCAATTTTTTGGGGAGTTTTCCTGATTTCACTGGGATTGTTCTTTTTGATGAATGAGTTTAATTTATGGAATTATGATTTGAGTGTCATTCAATATTTTTGGCCGCTCCTGCTTGTTATTTGGGGTATTTCAATATTGAAAATACCCGGTATTGTAAAGAAAATACTTGCATCATTAGCAGCAATACTTCTTGCACTTTTTATTATGAGCTTAGTTACTCACCACTGGAGCTGTAATGTCAATCACAGTATTGTTTCTATCTTTGATGATGACGGTTCGGAAATACCCGATGATTCGGTGAAGTACGGAAAAGTACTGAATTATCCTTATGATTCGTTATGCAAAGCTGTAACCCTGAATTTCGACGCAGGCGCCGGTTCTTTTAAAATTAAAGATACATGTTCAGATATAATGGAAGTTTTTTCGTATAGTAAGTTGGGTGATTTTCAATTGAATAATACCGGAACCCGGGAGAATATGATTCTGAATCTCGATATGAGCATAGACAAATTCTGGAAAAAAAATAAAATGAAAAGAAAAGCCGTCATCAGCTTGAATCCAATTGTAATCTGGGATTTGAACCTCGATATAGGTGCATCAAATTTTGAATGTGATTTGACAAATTACAAAATGAAAACACTGAACGTTGACGGTGGTGCATCGAATATCGAAATTAAATTAGGTGATATATATGATACAACTGATGTAAATATTGATGTTGGTGCCTCAAATATTGAAATTTCTATTCCTTCTACCTCTGCATGCCGGATAATAACGAGTACCGGATTGTCAAAAAAGGATTTCAGCGGTTTTAATAAAAATGAAGATAATTATACTACTGAAAATTTCAATAAAAGTAAAAAAATCATTTATTTGAATTTGTCCGGTGGTGTTTCTAGTTTTGAAGTAAACAGGTACTAAATAATTAACGATTAGCAATTGACTTTTTGTAATTAATATAATGTAAACCAATATTTGCCAGATACTTAAAAAATCATATTATTTTATTTATTTTCAATTTATATTTTTTATAAAATAAAATTTGCAATCGAAAGTTTTTCTTAGTATATTTTAATGAGCTGAAAATATTAAAAGTGATTGATGCAGCATTTTTATTACAAGTTTATTATAAGGTTAGTATTGATTTTATCAGCTTATAATATGCTAAGAACAGAAGACACAGCAAATGTGCCGTTAAATAAATATAAACATTTTACCTCTATCGCATGTATTTACACCGGATTCGGATTTGCTACAAACTCCTTGAGATTTTTTGAAAATTACAATTCATTTTTTAATAAATATATTGGGCAATTTAAAGTAACTCCGGTTTTAGGACTTGCATTAAAGTTCAATTTTCACACAGACTATAGATTAGGTATAATCGTTGATTATATAGGAGCCGGGTTAAACGATTATTATATTGAGAATTTTATTAAATATGAAAGGAATTATTCGAGGGGGGTAGGTGAAAAATTTAATATCACTTCAATACCGATTATTTTTATTGCTGAAATCAATCCCATTCATCAGCAATTCCAGGGATATTTCGGAATTGGAGCAGGAATAGTTTATAGTTCAATTGAATGGAATGAGAATATTTCATCTGATTGGTCAGATGATTTGCGAGTGAGCTCGGAGGTGATTAAAGAGAAAAAAATTTATCCGGCATTTAAGATTTATACAGGAGTTGAGCTCGGATTTGACAAGCATCCGGGTTCGAATTTCTTAGGAAGCTTAATAATTGAAACTGGTTATACATTAATGTTGAGGTATATTGAAATTTATTCTAATTTATCCAAACAATTTTCTCCGGCACCGGAGAGCTGGAGTAACAGTTTTGCAGTATTTCCGGGTTATATAAATTTATCAATTGGTTTGTCATTCAATTTTCAAAGGAGGGGTACAAAATAATTACGAATAATAAATTATGAATTACAAATTGAAAGATATTTAAAATGAGATTTGTAATTTATAATTGTTCGATTCTTTCTCATTATTAATTATTTGTTTTAAATTTTATCGGAGGAAATATGAAAACAAAAATAACGTTCAGACACGTCAAATCACAACCGGAATTACAGGAAGCGGCATTAGAAGCAGCAGAAAGATTCGAAAAATTCTACAACGGAATTACCAGCACAGATATAATTTTCAAAAATGAAGCCGATAAAACTGTTGAATTCACCGTAAGGGTACAGGGCAACACTTTAATTGCCAAAGAAACCTCTGACGAATTTCATAAAAGTCTTTATGTGGCTTCTGACAAAATGATTAGACAATTACAAAAAAGGAAGGAGAAAGTTTATCATAGCATTTAATAAATCAGAAATAATAGAATTAATTTTATAAATAAAAACACCAAGGGGCTTAATAAGCCCCTTTTTTTTATTTTCCATTGAGATAAGAAATCATTAATATTGCAAAATTCAATGAGTTCTTAGCTTAAAATTACTCATAAAAAAGGCTTGAAATGAAACAGTTTGAAGATTTAAAAATATTGCAGCAGAAAAAAATTTCTGTTGAACAACTTTGTGAATCGCCTATAAAATTAGAAAAACTTACGGGTGGTACAGGCATTGATAATAATATTGTAGATAAAAATATATACAGGCCTCAACTCGCATTGACCGGCTTTGTAGATTTGTTTAATTATAAACAGGTTCAGATACTCGGTAATACAGAAATATTTTATCTTAAGAGTTTATCGAAAGAAGAAAGAATAAAGGCGTTTGAAATAATATGCCAATTTCCTATTCCATGCATGATTCTGACAAACAACCACAAGCTCGAACCGGAATTACTCCAGATAACAAAGAAAAATAAAATTGCAATTTTAAATACACCGTTTGAGACTACTAAGGCAACTTATTTATTATCTGAATTTCTCGATGACCAGTTCGCCCCTCAGGCAGTAGTTCACGGTTCTTTTGTTGATGTGTATGGTGTCGGAGTCCTTTTTATAGGGAGAAGCGGTATCGGAAAAAGTGAAATTGCACTCGACCTCGTTGAAAGAGGTCATCGTCTTGTAGCTGATGACGTGGTAATGTTAACTAAAAAGCGTGAATCAATTATCATGGGAACAGGAACCAGTCTCGTTAAGCATTTTATGGAGATTAGAGGATTGGGTGTACTCGATATTCGGCAAATGTTCGGAATCCGTTCTATTCGTTTCCAAAAACGGCTTGAGATTATCGTTGAACTGCTCGAGTGGAATGAAGCAGTTGAATATACGAGGACAGGTCTGGACGAGGAACCCACTGAAGTTATGGGAATTGAAATATCCACCGTTAAACTTCCTATTTTCCCCGGTAAAAATATTACTGTTATAGCAGAAGTTGTCGCCATTAATTATTTGCTAAGAACCTACGGTTATAATGCTGCAAAAGTTTTTTCCGATAATCTGCAATTGGAAATAACTAAGAATATTGGTCCCAAAACTGCGTTTCAGGACCAAAGACATATCTCGTTTTTCCAAAGTGATAATGAGTGATGACAATTACTGATTAAATTTAATATTGGTAAACTCTAATAATGTGTTAAATATTATAACACTTATCATTTTATATAAAACATTGATTTTTCAATAACGTCTTATACTAATAATTTTTTCGAATTTGTTAAATACAGGAAATTAAATGAAAATCAAATACTTGCTATTGTTCGGATTAATTTTATTTTTAATTAATCTATCTTATGGTAAAGATGAAAAGCATGTCAAATTTATAGCTCAGCCATCAAAAACTGAAGTTAAAATCGGAGAAAAGTTCAGCGTTTTGCTTACTATGAAACTCGATAAGTTTTGGCATACTTATAGTCTAAAAGAGCAATTAAATTCAGAAGGCATAGGTCCTACAAAAACTGAAATCACTTCAGGTCCAAAAGAATTTGTTTCAAATGTGAACAAAATCAAATCTCCAAAACCCAAAACCGAATATGACAAAGGTTTTGAGATGAATCTTGAAATGTATTATGGTAAAGCTGAATTTGAAATAATCCTGAAAGCAAAAAAAGATTTGAATTTCATTAAAGACAAAGCATATATTAATGTTTATCTTGAACTATGTGATACGGTCAGATGTTTGCCGCCGGAAGATTATAGAGTAACAATCGGGAATCTGGTGTATACTCCTTCTATGGGATTAATTGATGAGTCGGATTCTAATGAATTTGCGACTAATGATAATGTAGCTGACAGTACAACAAAATCAGGAATAACAACTAAAGAAATTAATAATAAAAGTAAAGTGAATGAAACTGATTCTCAAAAGGAAATCGAATCAAAAAAAAGTGAAGGTATTTTATCATTCCTGTGGTTTGCAATGACGGCAGGTGCTTTTGCTTTATTGACTCCATGTGTATTTCCTATGGTTCCAATAACAGTATCATTCTTTACGAAAAGGGCAGAGAAGAAAAAAGGAAAAGGTCTTCGTGATTCTTTTGTATATGCTCTTGGGATAATCACAACATTCACAGCACTGGGTTTTATTCTTGCCTTGATATTCGGAGCAACGGGGATACAGGATTTTGCAACGAATCCCTGGATTAATATTTTCATAGCGGGTATATTCATAGTTTTTGCATTTAATTTATTCGGCGCATTCGAGATTCAGTTACCGACGGGATTGATGAATAGATTGAATATGAAGAGCCAGGGGAGCGGAATAACAAGCGTTTTGCTTATGGGTTTGACTTTTTCGCTTACGTCATTTACATGTACCGTTCCTTTTGTAGGTTCTGCGCTGATTTCCGCATCGGGTGGTGAGTGGTTTTATCCGATTATCGGGATGTTGGGATTTTCAACTGTGTTTGCTGCACCATTCTTTTTACTTGCATTATTCCCGACTGCAATGCAATCGTTACCGAAGGCAGGGGGATGGATGAATAATGTGAAGGTTGTGATGGGATTCCTGGAAATTGCTGCAGCAATGAAATTCATCAGTAATGTTGATTTGGTTTGGGGACTGGGAATAATGCCGAGGGATTTATTCATTGCGATTTGGATTGCATGTGGTTTGTTGATTACAGTTTATGTGCTGGGGATTTACAGATTGGCGCATGATTCGGCGGTGGAGAGCGTGAAATCGATGAGAATACTTTTTGCATTAATATTTGCAGCGATTACTTTTTATTTGATGTCGGGATTGTTCGGAAAGCCATTGGGTGAGCTGGATGCTTTTTTGCCGCCACCGGATTATGAACAGATTATCGGGAGAGAGCCGGCGAATTCAAGGAATAATATTAATGATTCAAATTTATATAATGCAGTTGAAAAGGGAAAAAAGATTAATGGAGATGAGTGGCTGAGCGATTATAAGTTTGCTGTGACTGAAGCAAAGCGGCTTAATAAGCCATTATTTATTGATTTTACGGGATACACTTGTACGAATTGCAGGTGGATGGAAATTAATATGTTTGCGAAGCCCTCGGTGAGCTCATTGATTGGAAATTTTGTTAAGGTGCGGTTATATACAGACCGGAGGGGAGAGCCATACGAGGGGAATAAGCGGATGCAGATGGAGAGGTACGGTTCGATAGAGTTGCCGCTATATGTGATACTGACGGCTGAGGAGAAGGTTATAGGGACAAAGGCGTTCACGCGTGACGAAAATGAATTTGTCAGATTTATGAAAAAAGCATTGTAAATTAAAAAATAATTGGCTAAACTCAGATTAAAAATCTGTAAGTTTAGCCAACAATAATAAATTTAAATTTTTTAACTATCTGAATAAATTCAGAACACTTGTTTCTGCTCTATCATCTATTTCGAGCCGGCAGAAATAAGTACCACTTTGAAAATTTGTTGCATCCCAATCCATAGTATAATTTCCTGTTTGTTTAGTTTCATTTACAAGAGTTACGACTTTTTCTCCAAGTACATTGAAAATGCTTAAATTCACCCTGGAAATTCTGGTAATATCATACGAAATTGTTGTACTTGTATTGAAGGGATTCGGGTAATTTTGTCCAAGATGTTCTTCTGAAAACAGATTATTTCCTGTCTCATCATTAATACCAGTTGCATTAATGATGATTGTATTCCAAAATCCTGATAATACTTTATTTGTGGTTCCGGTACTAATATCAATCAACGGTTGTCCGACAGTTCCGTTAATATTATTGGCTCCGCCTGTTATCAGTGTTCCACCATTTCCGAGTACACTCGATGGAATAGTATACTGAGCAGTTAATTCCATTTGTGATGCTATAAACAAAATAAATAAGATAAAAATTGCTAATTTCATACTGAACTCCTGTTATTTACTAATATTAGATGTATGACCCGGCTTTTTACTTGCGGAATTATTAGTGGGAATAACTGAATTCGATTCTTCCTTTTTCGGTTCTTCATAACCGATTCCCATATTTGCCGGTTTTCCCAATTCCTGCGGATAAAGGTATTTCCCGACTTCATTTCCTTTTTTATTTACTTCCACCTGTATTCTATGGGAATCTGCAAAGGCATCATGCCGGACACCGGTTACCTGCCACGACACTTCCACATTTGGTTTGTCGGTTTTGATTTTGAATTGATTATTCTTAATCTTTTCACCTATTATTGCCTGGGCAAACTGTCCAACAACTGTCAACTGGTATCTGAAATCCTTATTCAATGACTGGAAATAGTTTGGTAATGACACAGTCGCTTCACCGTTTGCATCGGTAACAATATTACCATTGTAGATGTTCATCATGTCGGGTGATTCAACAAAAGAATGATAAAGGAATTTGTTGGCAGGGTCGAGAGGATGGTCTATCTTAAACGAACCACCTCCTTTAGACAGAGTTCCTGTTACGTTCACATTCCCATCGAAGTATCCTGCATATCCGGTGAGAAGGTTGTTGTTAATACCTCTCACTCCGTAATTCGTTCCCGTCGCTATTCCACGGATACCTTCCCCAGGGGCACTCAACCATGCTTCCGTACTATTATCTGTGTTTTTAGTCTTTATCACAGAATATCCACCTGTACTCGTTGCATATATTGCATTATTATTTCCGCCATCAATCTCAAGCTTTCTTGTAGGTGCTGTTGTTAAACCAATTCCAACATTACCAGATGCATATAAATTCCCGTCAAACCAGCCAGCGTAACCTGCTACATCATTATTAATACCGCGAATGGCATAATTAGAACCTGTGGCAATACCTCTTATTCCCTCAAGCGGCGCACCTAACCATGCCTCAGTATTTGAAGATGTATTCTTGCACTCGATTGCAGAATACCCACTTGCAACTGTTGCATAAATTGCAGTGTTCGATGGAGAGTTAACTTCCAATTTATTAGTAGGGCTCGTCGTTCCTATACCTACATTCGTCCCATTATTATATATCACATTGTTTGCAACCCATCCCGAGCCGTCATTCCTCAATGTTTGTCCGCTTGTCCCTGTTGGCATAACCAATCCTGGAGCCAGTTTCGCCAAAGTCACTTGACCGTCACCTATCTTCGCAGTCGAAATAACACCAACCCCTATCACCGGATTCGGATAAGTACCCGCCAGATCGCCTCCAGCTGCTCCACTTGGTGCAAGCGACACTCCCGGTCCGATTTTTAGTTGTGTAACTGAACCGTCTGCCAATTGTGTTGTTCCAACCCCCCCATCTGCTATGGATAGCGAGACATCACCGGCAGTACCACCTCCTGACAAACCTGTTCCAGCGGTCACTCCTGTAATATCGCCACCGCCACCACCAGGTGTCGCCGATATTGTCAGCGTGTTTCCGCTCGGTGTAATGCTTACATTACTTCCTGCTGTCAGTATAACGTCATCTTTTAGACCATTTATACTTTTCACAACTTGTCCGTTCATAATCGAGCGTGTCATCATACTATAAGCAGATGATGTCAATTTTATTCTTGGTGTAAGTTCCGGACCGCTTGCAACTGATATTCCTAACCAATATGGTTTGTCAAATGATAATGATAAAGGTGAAACGCTCCCAAGATTTACATTAAATATACCTTTCGTAACAGTAACTGATTGTACCTCCTGCCAGAGTGGAGTTCCACCCGCTACAACATCGTAAAGCTTGAAATCCAGATTATAATTTCCATCGCTGACAATACTTCCCCCACCGTCTGTCAACATTCCCTGGTAACTAATATTATTTGGTATTTGTGCTATGCTTTTACTATCTGCAAACAAAATGACAAAACACATAGCAATTGCAAAATACATAATCTTTTTTATCCTCATAACCCAATCCTCCTAAATATAAAATTTAAATTTTGGTATTTATAAAGAATTATTACGATTAATTAAATAAATAATTTTGTTAAGCCACAATTTCAATTGTTTACTTTTTGAATTTTTATTATAAATAGTTGAATACTTTTATATTATGTTTATTATTAAGAAATATTTATTTTTTATTTGAGAGGTTCTTTTTAAATTAGAACGGGATGATAATAGTATCAGGTTGATTTGGATGATTTTATAAATGTTGAAGTTGATTTTAAAATGGGATTTGAGTAATAAATAAAATAGAAAATTTAAGATTTGATAAAAAATTAATATTTGTCAAAAATTTTCGGCTATAATAATAACAAATCGAAGGGAGAGATTTATGAGATGGGATTTTTACTGCTTGTTGTGCATTTTCTTAGTTGCATTATCATTGGAATTAATTTCGGCTGAGAAATGGTCGAAACTGAATTTCCCTGATAATATTAACGGAGTAATAACATCGCTCGATGTCAGAGGAGATAATATCATGGTGGGAACTGACATGGAGGGATTTTTCGTTTCGAGAGACAAGGGGAGAACATTTTCTAATATGGGTGATTCGCTAAGGGGTAAAAGGATTAGCGAGATTGTTGAACGAAGGAGCCATTTGTATGCGGTTGCGGACAATAATATATACAGGTCTGATGATGGTGGATTGAATTGGATTCTCATCGGGTTGAATGAGCCAACACAGGAAATCATCAAGTGTATTTTCATTAGTGAGAATGAAGAAATATTGGTTGGAACTAATCAAAATTTGTATTCGACGGAGAATGGGGGTAAATCGTGGGAAGTTCTGACGACGGAGCTGAAGCAAGTGAATTGTTTGGCAGTGACGATGAATGAGAAGGGATTGATATTTCTTTCATTTTCGAGGGGTGGTGAGAGGATAGATTTGTACAGGACATCGGACCATGGTAATAACTGGGAAGAGAAAGAGAAGGGAATTGAAACTCTGCCGCAGGTAAGTTCGTTTTCATTGCGGGGGAACAACGTTTATGCTTCGATTTATTATAATGTGTATTTGACGGGGAACGATGGGGAGGACTGGATTAAGCTGCCGGGAGGATTTCAGTACCCGATTGATAAGGTGGAGGTGAGCAGGGATGAATATTTGGTGGCGAGAATGGGGAAGCGGATAAGTGTTTATGATAAGGAAAAGGGGGAGTGGCGACAGGATGATGGTGAGATGGATTTCAAGGATACGATAAGGGTGAGCGATACGGATGATGAGGATAATGTTTTTATAGGAACGGATAAAGAGATATGGATGAGTTTGGGTGACATTAAGATTTTTGTGGATTTTTACCCGGGTTATAATATAATAGTGAAGGACATGAATGATGAGTGGATTAGTAATAAGTTGTTTTATGTGATAAAGAACGGTTACAATGTTGGTTCGGTTACGACGGACGGAACGGGTAGATTCAGATTGTTTGTGAATGCGGGTGATACGATTAAGCTGGAGCATTATCCGGGCGGGACTGCGGCTGTTAAGCCGGGTCATAATAGCTGCAACGGGAATACGATGTATTATGAGATTCTGGATAATGGGAAATTCGACGGAACGGGGGAGAGGAGTTATTTCGGATTGGATGGGGATTTGAATCCGACGATTATATGCGACCATACTACGATTAAGATGAGTTTGATAGTGTCGGTGCAATGGGATGCGAAGAGGGCATACCTGGATTCGCTTGCAGATTGGTTCAAGGAGTTGTCGAATTATTATTATGATGTAACAGACGGTCAGTTGTTTTTCCATCAGATTGATATATATGATAAGGGGCAGAAGTGGAATGATTGCGATGTGAGGGTGTGGGCTGATAATATGGTTTGGCCTAATGCTTCGGTGGGAGGAATTTTCAGCAGTAATGCAGACCACCATGCGAATATGCCGAGAAAATGGTATGGAGACAGTGACCCGTCGAGAAACGGAACGGCGAGGAATGACTGGCTGACTACGCCAAACGGGAATCACTGGACAACAATGGGGCATGAACTGGGGCATTATATGATGGGTTTTTATGATGAATATGTTTATGTGGGAAGTGACGGGAGCGGTTTGCCATCGGGATATAATTACGGTTATATGGATTACCAGTATCCGAACGGGGGAGTGTGGTCAACGGAGATGTCGAATGCAACGAGGTATCCGAATAATACTTATAAGATAACAGCACAGTGGGTGTATAACGGGGGCGATTGCTGGACTGATTTTGAAGGAGATTATGAGAAGGAATATAATGGTGTGTTCTGTCCGATTATCAGGCCTGCCGAAAGGACAAATTTAGGTGGATTAACATATTTACCGGGACCAAACATTAATGTAGGGAATAATTTAATCGAGAATATTTACGATGCCAATAACTCAGCAGGCGATGTGAATATCACTGTACTCGACCCGAACATGACTGTTCTGACAAGAGCAAAAGTTGACCTATACAAGCCAATAGGCATTGTCACACTAGTGATGAAAGAAGGGCAGGCGGCGGACGATGGCAATTTCAAAGTCATCGGCGCCAATGTCGGTGATGCAATCAGGGTTTCGCATTTTCTCAAAATCGCGCCCTATTTCACCTATACTTACACTTATGATGTTACTGCTGTTACATCTGCAACAAAATCGCAGGACCAAATTCAGCAGGATGAATACATACCAATTATTTTGCAGCAGGTCAACGGCACATTCAACCAGGTCAATACATGGGAATTCGATAATTTCGGAAATCTCAATTTCAAATCTTATGTCAACAAGGAATTTTCGCAGGATGCAAAACTCGAAGTGACGACAGGTCAGGATATTTTAGAAAAGAAAGACATGGTTTTTAATAAAGGAAAACTCGAGTACAATTGTTATTTGGATGAAACAATGAAACCGGAGGGTGTCTTGTCTATCGATGCATCCGATGATTCACAGATGCCGTTCTATATACCGATGAGCTATAATGTATCGAGCTTTTCACCGATTATATCCGGACCGGACGGCGATGTCAATCTTTATCTCGACCAGAGAAATTCGCAAATCACAAAATTCGGAATACTGACATCCGGCTCCCAGACAAGCAGGAAAGGTCTCGATGACGATGCCGAACAATCCGGCAATGTTCATTCAATCTCTACTCATCCATACCCGGTCAGTACTGAAATTCCCTCGATACTTCAAATCGGTTACTCTCCCGATGAGTTGAAGAACAAATCGCAATCCCTGTTAAGGATATTCAAATGGGATGTATCCTCATTAATCTGGAAGAAGCTCGGAGGCATGGTTGATTCGTTGCATCATTACGTCAGGGTGCCAATTACAGAAACGGGAACATTCGCAGTGTTTACATCAAATAATCCCGAAGCAGTGGATGAGGGTTCCTTGTATTATAATATTCAAATTTCACCGAATCCATGCAATGACTATACGAATTTATCAATTACAAATATGAAAGATGAAATCGCAACAATCACTCTAATCGATTTATATGGAAATGAAATTTCAGTTCTCTCCGAAAGTAATTATTTACCAGCCGGAATGAACAAACTCGAAATCAATACATCGGCACTTGCATCGGGAACTTATTTCATTCGGCTGAGATTAGGAACAAATTATCAGATATTGAAAATCGCTGTGGTGAGGTAATTTAAGAATTTAATTCAGTTTATTGAAGGGACACAATTTTGTGTCCCTTTTTTTTATTCTCATTATGCACGAAATAAAATTAGTTCTCTTTTGTCATTCCAAAATTTGTTTAGAATCCAAATCGAATAATCTTGTTTTTTTTAAGTGTGTCCTGTTTTGTCACGTTTTGCCTCACTTTTTTTTATTTTTACATTGCTCTTTAGAAATAAAATTGATTTGTAAGGAGTTGGAATATTACGAATATGGAATATTTGTCCTATTTTGTCTCATTTTGTCCTATTGATGTCCTATTTGATGTGACAATTTAAAACAAGATTTTTGGTTATGCAATCATTCGGGCAATTCGTGAATTGCCCCTACATTTTTCCTATATTGGTTTGTCAAAGAACGAGCGGGACAAAGATAAGCCGGAAGGGATGATATAAAAATAAAATGGTTTTAAAAATATGTCAGAACTATGATTTTTGTGATTTATGTGATTATCGTTATTAATATTTTACGCAAAGATCGCAAAGAAATATGCAAAAGTTGCAAAGAATTTTTTCACACAAAGCTGCTAATCGTCTGAACAGGATTAAGTAGATTATAGGATTGCAGGATTTTTCACATAGAGCCGCATTTCTAAATAATCAAGCTAACTCAGGTTCGAGGGTTCTGATTGAAAATAATTCGTTATTTGAAATTGATTTGATTTGCGATTCGGCAACATCAATTGTTGTTAATGTTTCACCAAGAGCATTGAACATTTCAAGAGTATAGCCATGTTCCTTTATTTTGTCATTTGGCACATAATGTTCTACAATAGTTCCTACGTCACCTTTTTTGAAGAGCGTACCTTCGATATCGGTAGTCAAAGCAACTTCTGTATATAATTTAAATTTCATATTATTCTCCTTTTAAAGGATATAAAGTAATAAACTTTGTTTTATTTGACGAATACTCCATAAACCAAATTGTTTGAATTTTTATTTCAATATTCATTAGTGTATTTAACTTACCAATAATTGAATACATTTTTCCATAAGGATTTGTTCTTTGAAATTGTGCATCCAGAGATAATATCTGATTCCTTATATCATCAATCAGTTTATGATAATTTGATCGAGTTTTATTGTTAAATTTTAGTATTAATTGTTGAATGACAAAGATAAATATTATCATTCAAAATTTTTCACCTCTTTCCGTACATTGTAATCAATTACGAATTACGAATTATGAATTACGAGTGAGGGAGATATAATCCCTACGGGATAAGTGTGGGTGCGGGTTCCCAATTTTCTATAGACATGTAATCGCTATGCGATAGAAATGATATATTGATAATATTAGGATAAAACGCTATGGATTCTGAACCAAGTTCAGAATGACAACGGAAATTAGTAATTGGTAATTAGTAATTACTTCTTGAGTGCTTCGGCGCCGCTGACGATTTCGAGCATTTCTTTTGTAATTGCCGCCTGGCGTGCTTTGTTAAAAACAAGCTCGAGGTATTTAATTAAATCGTGTGCATTGTTTGTGGCGTTTTCCATTGCCATCATACGTGCCGCCTGCTCTGCGGCGTTGGATTCGAGCAGTGCCCTCCACATCTGGATGTCGAGGTGCTTTGGAAGAAGCTCATCGAGGATTTCTTTTTGCTGTGGCTCGAAAATATAATCGAGCTTATATTTTTCTTCTGCTTTTTCATCTTTCCTGGGTTGTTCGATTGGGAGTAATGTGATATTAGTCGGAACCTGGCTAATCAGGTTTTTAAATTCATTGAAAAATACGATTACTTTATCGAATTTATTATTAATGAAGCCATCGGAAACCATTCCGACAATTTCTTTTGCTGTTGAGAAATCAAGTTTTTGAAATATTCCGGGATATTCCCTAATGACATTCACATTCTGTCTTTTGAAAAAACTGCAGGCACGTTTACCGACTGCAATGACGGAAATATCAGCATCAGGATATTCTTTTGGGATTTCATTGTGAATGAAATTATTTGCAATTCTGAAAAGATTAGTGTTAAAGCTGCCGCATAAGCCCCTGTCGGAAGTAACAACTACAACGGCAATAGAATTTACGCTTTTATGTTTCTGAATTAAAGGATTTGAATATTCTTCGCCGACTGAAGCAACGAGATTAGAAAGCACATCGGAAAGTTTTTGCACATAAGGTCTTGCAGACCAGATTGCTTCCTGTGCACGCCTCATCTTTGCGGCGGAAACCATTCTCATTGCCTGTGTAATTTTTGCTGTGTTCGATACAGCAGTAATCCTTCTTCTTATATCTCTTAATGTCGGCATTTCTTATCCTAATTCACAATTAATAATTCACAATTAAATAGTCGAAAGAAAAATTTTTTATTTATAATTTTAAATTTAAAATGAATTTTTAATATTTAATTTTCATTTATTCCTTTTGTCATGCTGAATTCATTTCAGCATCCATAGGTTTAATTCCAAGTGGATTCTGAACCAAGTTCAGAATGACAATTTTCTATTCAATGGATTCTGAACAAAATTCAGAATGACAATCATTTTGATAAATGATTGTCTATGTAATCTTTTATACTTTCTTCCAAAGAACGAAACTCTGCTTTTAATCCTGTTGCTTTTAACTTCGTCATATCTGCCTGAGTGAAATTCTGATACTGATTTTTTATTGATTCAGGCAATTCGATATATTCTATATTCTGTTTTAATTTCATTGCTGAAAAAACTGCATTTGCCAAATCATTCCAGGTACGTGCAACACCGGTTCCGAGATTGTAGATACCTGCGAAATCAGGTTTATTCAATATTTCCCAAATTATTTCATTACAATCCTTGACATAGACAAAATCGCGTTTCTGCTCTCCATCCTTGAAATCCGGGTTGTTCGATTTAAAGAGCTGAACCTTTCCTTTTTTTTTGACCTGGCAGAAGGATTTATAAACCATACTCGCCATATCTCCTTTGTGGTATTCATTCGGACCGAATACATTGAAGAATTTCAAGCCAGTGAAAATCTTGTCATATCCTTTATTGATGACCCACAAATCGAAAAGGTGCTTGGAAAAACCATAGATATTCAAAGGACGAAGCATATCGAACTCATTATCGGAATATCCGTTTTCACCGCTACCATAAGTCGCTGCACTGCTTGCATAGATAAACCTGATTTCGTTTGCAATAGCAAACTCGGCTAATTCCACACTATAGGCGAAATTATTGTCGAGCAGGTAATCCGCATTTTTTTCAGTTGTCGAAGAACAAGCACCAAAGTGAATAATCGCTTCAATTTCTTTTCCGTAAAAACCGGTTTTTAAACGGTTTCTGAATTCAGTTTTATGTATATAATTCAGGAATATTTTTCCCACAAGATTTTTCCATTTGTTCCCTTCTCCGAGATGGTCAACAACGAGAATGTCGCTTCTGTTCATGCTGTTGAGCTTTTCAAGGAAGCAGGAACCAATAAAACCGGCACCTCCTGTGAGTACAATCATTATCTACCTAATGTTTTTTTGAATAATGCCGTGAAATCATCAGCAGCTTTTCTTAAGCCGGTAACAACTTCCTCGTTCAATTCTTTCTTCTCAACAAGAAGATTAAGAATATTATTATAATTACTTTCCATATACTGGAAATATTCCTCTTGAAATCTAACAAGTGATACAAGCGGTAATTCATCCAGATATCCATTAGTAGCCGTCCACATAAGTGCAATTTGCTTATCAACCGGAATCGGGCTGAATTGTTTTTGCTTAAGAATCTCAGTTAATCTTGCACCTCTTGTAAGCTGTGCCAGTGTTGCTTTGTCAAGGTCAGAACCGAACTTTGCAAATGCTTCGAGTTCACGGTACTGGGCAAGGTCAAGTTTCAAAGGACCAGCTACTTTTTTCATTGCCTTATTTTGAGCATTACCACCGACACGCGAAACAGAAATACCTATATTCATAGCCGGTCTGATACCTGCGTTGAACAGGTTTGGTTCGAGATAAATCTGCCCGTCTGTAATAGAAATCACATTGGTCGGAATGTATGCAGCAACGTCACCTGCCTGAGTCTCAATAATTGGCAATGCAGTAAGAGTTCCACCACCTTCTTTATCGGAAAATTTTGCTGCACGTTCAAGTAATCTGCTGTGAAGATAGAAAATATCACCGGGGTAGGCTTCGCGCCCCGGGGGTCTTCTAAGCAGGAGTGATACTTGCCTGTAAGCTGCAGCTTGTTTGGACAAGTCATCATAGATAACAAGCGAGTGCATTCCGTTATCCCTGAAAAATTCACCCATAGAGCAGCCGCAATATGGTCCGATGAACTGCAATGGTGCGGGGTCGGCGGCATTTGCCGCGACTACTATTGTATAATCCAAAGCACCGAATTCCTGGAGATAGGAAACAACGTTTGCTACTGTAGAACCTTTCTGACCGATAGCAACATAAATGCAGTAAACAGGATTTATACCGTGTTTTTTTGCCTCTTCGGTATGAGTATATTTTTGGTTAATAATAGTATCGAGTGCAATTGCGGTTTTTCCGGTCTGACGGTCTCCGATGATTAATTCTCTTTGTCCTCTTCCGATTGGAATTAGGGCATCAATCATCTTCAAACCAGTCTGGAGGGGTTCTTTCACCGGCTGCCTGAAAATCACGCCCGGTGCTTTTCTTTCGATTGGCAGTGATTGAGTTGTATTAACCGGACCTTTCCCGTCAATGGGAAAACCGAGTGGATTTACAACTCTTCCGAGCAATTCTCTTCCGACAGGAACAGAAGCAATCCTTTTTGTTCTGCGGACAGTATCGCCTTCTTTAATACCTCTGTCATCGCCAAAAAGCATAACACCAACATTATCTTCTTCGAGGTTTAAAACCATTCCGAAGACACCATTAGGGAATTCGACAAGTTCCGATGCCATCACTTTACTTAATCCGTACACACGGGCAACACCGTCGCCAACCTGCAGGACGGTACCAACTTCATAAATATCCGCTTCCTTTTCGTAGCCGGAAATTTGTCTCCTCAGGATTGCAGATATTTCTTCTGGTCGAACATCAACCATAATTTTTCCTTTTTATTAATATTTTAAATTTATCTTCTTCTTTTAACTTTCTCCCTTCCTTGAGGAAGGTATAAGAAACACTCTTCCAATTTATTTAATCCGCAGAAAGTTTCTTATATAAAATTTCAAGCTGGTTCCTGATTGAAGCATCATAGACCCAGTCCTGGATTTTTACGAGTAATCCACCTTTCAGAGATTTATTTATCTTAAAATCAGAAAAAACTTTTTTATTAGTATTCTTCTCGATTTTATTTGTGATTTTATTTTTAATTTCATCCGATAATTCGACAGCTGATTCTATTTCAATTGGCAAAATGTTATTTAATTCATCATATTGAACTTCATATTGATAACATATATCAGGAAGCAAACTTTCCCTTCTTTTATCAGTGAGAAGGATAACGAAATTCATAGTCAAAAGATGAACTCTGTCTTTTAGAAGTTCTTCATAGATTTTCTTTTTACGCCAGAATTGCACGACCGGACTGAATGTCAGTGTTTTCAATTCCCTCGATTGTTCGATTGTATGTCTAATATACTTCAGGTCGGAAAATACAATATCAGTTAATCCTTCCTTGATAGCAATTTCGAGCAATGCACGTGCATACCTGGATGATACTCTCTGTTCTGTCATTTTAATATTATTTTATATTATCAATTCACAATTAATTAGTCGGAAGTTTTTCAATGTACGAATCAACGATTTTATAATGCTTCTCTTTATCGAGCGTTTCATCGAGAATTTTTTCTGTTGCTGCAACAACTAACCCGGCAACTTCAGTTCTCAATTGCTTAATAGCTGATTCTTTGTTTCTGTCAATTTCACGAATTGCTTCATCAACTTTTTGTTTCTTGATTTTATCAGCTTCTTCGGAAGCTTTTTTAATTAATTCTTCTGCCTGGGTTTTGCCTTTGTGGATGATGTCTGCCATTTCCAACTGTGCTGAACTGAGTTTTTCTTCGCTTTCTTTCAGAATTTTCTTTGCCTGTTCATTTGCTTTATCAGCATTTTCGATAGCATCCTTTATTCTGTTTTCACGTGCAGTCAAACCGTTCAAAAGGGGTTTTGTCCCAAATTTTATTAAAATAGCCAAAAAAATCAGGAAGCTGAAAATAGTCCAAATCATCAGCCCCGGCTCAATGTCCATTATTCTTTCCATTTTGAACCTTAAGATAAAATTTTCAATTTATTTTTTTATTTATTTGCTGAAATAAGTTCAGCTAATTTTTCAAAACATTTACAACTCCACCGCCGTAAAGCAGTGGAGTGGTATTCATAAAATTAATTACTTCATTACAACGAGTAACATACAAATAACGCAGGAGAACAGAGCGACACCTTCGATAAGTGCGGCTGCGATAATCATAGTAGTACGTGCATCGCCTGCAACTTCCGGTTGTCTTGCCAATGCTTCGAGGGCTGCTGCGGCTAATCTGCCGATACCTAAGCCAGCACCTAATACTGTAATACCTGCGCCAAGTCCTGCTCCAAGTGTTCCTAAATCCATTTTAATTCCTCCAATTCATTATTAAAAAAAAAAATTTATATAAATAATAATCTAATAATTCAAAATTTAAAATTCAAAATTTCTAATGAGCATGTTCCTCATGTGCATGCTCTCCAATTGCCAAACCAACAAAAACTGCTGTCAGTGTTGTAAAAATATATGCCTGAAGGAATGCTACCAATAACTCTAATATGTACATAAAAATTGAAAATCCAACTGAAATCGGTGTTATTGCTAATCCGACACCAAGACCATTTGACAATTTGAAAAAGAAAATCAAACCGATTAGTGATAGTAAAACAACATGTCCGGCAGTCATATTTGCAAATAGACGTATCGTCAATGCGAATGGCTTTACAAACATTGATATTATTTCTATTGGTATCATAATAGGGCAGAGCCAAATCGGCGCACCACCTAATAAATGCTTTAACCAATGACCAATACCTGCTTCTTTGATAGCTGTAATATTAATTACAAAATATGCTATTATTGCTAAACCTCCAGTTACTGCTAACGCACCTGTAGCCGTATGTCCCCCGGGAATAAGCCCGAGTACATTACACAAAAGAATGAAGCAGAATAATCCGATAAAGTATGGCAGCAATGTTTTCGCTGATTTCACAGTACCGACGTTAGGCAATACAACTTCATCTCTCAAATACACAACGAGTGATTCAAGTGCATTTTGAAATCCAGACGGTGCTTTTGTTGGATTCTTCTTATATTTTCTTCCAACCCATCCGAATAAGAATACAACAACAATAATTGCAATCCATTCAAAAACTACAAGCGATGTAACCGATAAATCCATACTCACCGGCTGATTGTCCATCGCTCTCCTGATTGGGGGATGGAAATGTCCGTGTGCATCCTGGTGCATGGTGAAAAGCTTTTGCTCAACCATACTGCTGGATGAAGAATAAGCATGGAAGCCAACTTTAGAATCATAAATTATAACAGGCAGTTCTGAAATATCTGCATTGAAAAAGGAAATATGACGATGATTACCCAGGTTTCCAAGTAAAGTAGGGAATACATCTCCCGGCGTTAATTGTCCACTTTCGTGAGTAATGTGTTGAGCAGGTTGATTCGGCTGCACTTCATTAGTTGTATGTTGCGGATTTCCCTGAGAATCAGTTTGATTGAAGTAAATATTTCCCGTCATGTCTTATCCTGTTTTCTTGTGCTGTCCTTGCTTTTGAGCAATCCAGCCCTGTTATTCAAATATAAAATTTCACTAAAAATTAAAATGAAAGCCGAAATTAAAAATGTAAGTCCGAAAACTAATTTATTTATATCAACATATAATAATACAATAAGTACTGCAGCAGAAACCAAAAAATATCTTATAACAAGTGAACCGAAAATTATTCTGCTGAAATTTTTACTATCTTTTTTTAAACCAATTCTGGCTGTGATTACTGCCGCTAATGTATTAGTCAGACATATTAAAACAGCCAGTAAAAATGATTTCATTACAAACTAAATATTAAATATAACACTCTATTTTATCATTGGGATTTAAAATTATAAATCCCTACATTTTTATAATTTGTAATTATTTTTTTTCTTATTTGCGTTCATTGCTGTTCTCAAAAAAGAAACCATTGCTGCAACTACTCCGAAAAACAGGAAGCCGATTAACAACCATGGTTTAGTATTAAATTGCTTATCAAGCCACCAGCCGAGAAATCCGCATAGAACAATTGTTAAAACCATCTGCCATCCCATTATCAAAAAAGGAGATAGCTCTTTCAGCGCTTTGCTGTCTTTGCTTCGGATAAGCCGCAAATTAATTTTCCGCCTTCCATACTTTATATATCATACAAAAATACTTGATTTACAAAACTTAAACAAACCGAACACGCAAATATATTCCATTTTTTGATTTTGTAATCATTGTATTGCTATAGATTAATAAATTATGGAGTAAAAATGAATTCAATATTGAATATTAAAATTACGGGATAATTTAAGTGTAAAATTAATTCGTGTATTTTTTTTTGTGATCCCGGCAGGACTCGAACCTGCGGCCCTTTGATTAAAAGTCAAATGCTCTACCACCTGAGCTACGGGATCTGAAATTTACAAGATTACAAATTTACGAAGATTTTGGGTTATGTCAAAGTTAATAATGAATAGCCACGACTTTTAAGTCGTGGTTAACTTTATTTTATTCATACAGGATTGAAGCACTGATAATATTGGACTAAAGTCAAAGGTTATTGTTGAGAAGTATCCCACTATCTGAAGATAGAGGCTATTCATAATGGATTTAATAAAAAGTCAGTTTCAGTCAGCGATTTCGTGTATGTGTTCCATTTGCAGGTTTTCGCTGATGCCGAGCATTTCAAGAACGATTGATGTGATGCCATCGGCATCGAGCTTTAATTCGTGAAGTAATTCTGCCTGAGTTCCGTGGTCAATAAATTTATCGGGCAAACCGTGGACTCTCACATCAATATTTTTGTACTGTTTTGAGCTGATGTATTCCAATACAGCAGAGCCAAAGCCACCTTTTGCTTGTCCATCCTCAACAGTGAGAATTTTATCGAACCGGTAACACATTTCATCGAGCAGTTCAGTATCGAGGGGCTTAATAAACCGTGCATTGACGACTTCTGTCGATACATCATATTTCATAAGATAAGATGCTGCTTTTTCAGCTTCATGTACCATTTTTCCGATTGCAATAATTGCAATATCTTTTCCTTCGATTAATTTTTCACCCTTACCGAGAGGAATTGATTTCATACTTGTGATTGGAACTCCCAGTCCTTTGCCCCTGGGATACCTGATTGCCACAGGACCTTTTGTATAATTGTATATTGCAGAATACAACAGATTCCTGAATTCCTGTTCATCTCTTGGTGCGGCTACTACAAGATTCGGAATTGGTCTTAAATAAGCCAAATCGAGAATACCATGATGAGTGGGACCATCTTCACCGACTAAGCCAGCACGGTCAATAGCAAATACAACATGAAGCTTTTGCAGTGCACAATCGTGAATAATCTGGTCGAATGCTCTCTGAAGGAATGTTGAATAGATTGCACAAACCGGTGTCATTCCCCCGGTAGCCAGACCGGCAGCATAAGTGACGCCGTGTTCTTCTGCAATCCCTACATCAATTACTTTTTCAGGATATTTTAATTCTAATATATCCAGTCCGGTTCCTTCTACCATAGCCGCAGTAATAGCCACAATCTTCGGGTCATTACCGCAAAGCTCAACCATTGCTTCACCAAATACTTTAGAATAAGATGGAGCAGGTTTTGTGTTAATAGTAATTGCTTTTCCATCAGATTTATCAATTTTAGCTATAGCATGAAGCTTTGATGAATCATTTTCTGCGGGTCCGTATCCCTTTCCTTTTTGAGTAAGAATATGAAGCAGTATTGGACCGTGAACATCCTTTATGGAGTTCAACATATTAACTACCTGTCGCACATTATTTCCATTAATAGGTCCGAAATAGTTGAAACCGAGTGCTTCGAATAATAAACCCGGTGTAATAAATGCTTTAACACTTCCCTCAATTCTGGATGCAGCGAGACGGATTCTGTCACCGAGATGCTCCATTCTACCAGTAATATCCCAAATGTTTTCTCTTAGTTTTTGTACGGTTGCAGTTGCATATAGTTTATTAAAATAATTAGAAAGTGCAGAAACATTTTCAGAAATTGAAATATCATTGTCATTTAAAATTACTGTAATGTCCCTTTTTTGAACACCACAGTTGTTCATTGCCTCGTAAGACATACCGCCTGTCATAGCCCCATCGCCCATAACAGCAACCACTCTGAATTTCTTTTTCATCAAATCCCTCGCTGTTGCAATGCCGAGAGCGGCTGATATGCTCGTACTGGCGTGTCCGGCACCGAATACATCAAATTCACTTTCTTTTTGTTTCAGGAATCCGGAAATTCCACCTTTTTGCCTGATTGTGTGAAGCAGGTCTCTTCTTCCGGTTATTATTTTGTGAGGGTAGCCCTGGTGACCGACATCGAATACGATTTTATCATTAGGTGTATTATAAACATAATGCATCGCCACAGTTAATTCGACAACACCCAAACCAGCACCGAAATGACCGCCGGTTTTGGTGATTACATCAACCATATAATCACGCACTTCATCGCAAACCTGTGGTAATTCGTTTAACTTAAGTTTTCTTAAGTCAGCCGGTGAATTTATGTTATATAAGTATTTATATTTCTTCTTTTCTTCAATCATTTTCGTTTCGTCATTTAAAACAAGTAACAGAGACGAATCAATGTACTTTTATTCTTAATTTAAATATATTTCCACGGTTAATTATTCATTATTCAAAATACATTATTCATTAATTATTATCTCGGGGTAATGACATAAATCTGAACCGTACGGGATAATTGTCTTCCAATCGGTGAATTATTATCAAATATTACTTCGTTTTCGCCAACACCATAGGTTTCATATTTTGCTTCTTTCACTTTTGACGATAGCAGGTCTTTCACAGCTATAGCTCTTCTTTCAGAAAGATTTTTATTATAATCCTCTTTTCCGATTTTATCAGTATAGCCATAAATTTTCACTGTTGAATTAAATTTTATTTCAGGCAATATATTTTCTTCGATGATTGCTTTGTCTTTTTCTGAAATATCGGCATTATCGAAATCAAATAAGATTAAACTGTACTTGGAGATAGTTTTATCCGGTAATTCCTCGGATTTTTTTCGAATAAATGAAAAATATTCTGTCGGAATAGAGCCGGAGACAGTTCTTTTCAGGTCTTTTGCATTTGTTGCACTCAGAACGTAATCTAAAGGTATCTGGCTTTTTTTAAGTTCATTAGGAATAATGACAAATTGAATGGGATGAATATCGCCGCTACCTTTAACATTTCTGATTGTCTGACCCGCCTGCTCGATTTCAAACTGCCAGGATGTTACAGAATCAGTAGAATTGATATATGGAATAAATTCGACAAGATTTGGCTCAGCAATGGTTTGGCTTTCACCTTTCGAAATAATCGGTGCTAATATCTTCGGATTTGAACTGGATAATTCAATTCGTCTGTTTTCAGCATCTCCTTCGGGAACAGTCTGTGCAGATGGTTTTTCAGGCAATCCACCTGTTTTTATATTAATTTTTTCAGGATTTATTTTATATATATTCACAAGATATTCTTTTGCAAATTCTGCCCTACGTAAAGGAAGCTGCGATTCCGGCTTTTCTTTTTTATTATCAATCGTTCCTGTAATCGTCAAATCTGCATCAGGATTTTCAGACATCCTTTTACCGACAATGTCTAAAGTTTTAACATTGATTTTCATTGCATCCGGCTCTACCATATCAATTTTGAATTCACCTTTTTCGGATTTACCGGTTAAAATTTGAGTGCTATCAGAAGGTGCTGGTTGGTTTTCATCGCAGAAAATATAGGGTACAAGCGGGAACAACTCAGTGTATTGGACATCTTCGACACGAATGTTCTGCAATGGATGTTTCTGTCTTTCCTTATCATAATAATTGACTTCCCTGAAACCGATTTCAAGATTTGAGTAAGTTTCATTTTGTTTTTGTTTTGATTTTTCCAAACTAAATGTGAGAATTACACCAACTCTTAACTGCGGTATATCCCAGGTTGTGAAATCCCTGTTGCCGGAAACATGATTAAATGGTATCCTGTATGAAATTTCCGGTATCAGATAAGAATTGTCATTTATATTAAATATATAACCGGCACCAATCGCACCCGAGAATCTCAATGTCGCATTTGGTATGGCATCATTTCGAGAAACGGTACTTTGTGCAGGTAAAGGTGACATTTGAGTTTGCTTGAATGTATATTTTGTCGAAATAGGAATACCGAATTCTAATCCGGCGAGGAAGTACAGTCTTTTCCACGGGAGTAAATTATGAAATTGCATTACAGGAGAAATTTCAATGTAATGCAAATCGGCTGACATTGTATTGGAAGTTAAAGTATCAGGTGAGCCGAACCTTTCTATTTTTGACAATTCACCTTTTAACCCATTGTAACCAATCCTTCCGGAAATTGTAAAAGTTTCATTTAAAGGGTAATTACCAATAAACCCAAGATGAAACCAAACATTTGTATTATTTTGATTAAAGTTGATATTTTGGTTATTTGATGGAAAAATAAATGATGGTGTGTGCATATTAAAATTCAATCCACCATAGATACCGAGATTAGCCGGCATGACGAAATTGCTGTCTTGTGAGAACAGGTTTGTTCCTGAAAGTATAAGCACGAATAATGTGCAAATAATTATATAGCTCCCCTTTAAAAGTGTTGTTTTCATAATGCTGCAATGAATGTTTAACATTTTTAATAAATTTTACAAATATATCAAAAAAAGATGATAATTTTATGTTAATTTGTATTACTTTAATTAAAGATAAAATAGTTTTTTGATTAATCAGTTATTATCATAAATGAACATTCAAAAATCTAATTTGGGAGAAATTATGAAAAAAAATCTGAAATCTTTTTTGATTCTTTTACTTTTTGGATTATTTATTTATTCACGTGCCGATGCAACAGGATTTGGCTTTTATCTTGGTCTTTCGACACCTAACGACCAGATTAATAATGTGTATAATAGTTCCAAACTTGATAATGGTGTTTATGATATGTTCAGGCAGGGAACAAAGCTTGGTTATCACATTGGTGCGAAACTACGTGTTGGAATGTCGGATAATTTATATTTTGTCGGAGGCATAGCTTATCATAAGTTTCCTCAGACAACAATTGATGTTAAGGACCCTACAAGAAATGATACTGTTATTGCAACACTGCAAACATCCCAAAACGTTATTCCGATTACTGCGGGAGTCAATTTCTTTCTGATAAAGCAATTCATCGGATTATATGCTGTCGGTGAACTATCCTACAATTACGTTTCAAGTTCTGTTGATTATAATCAGGGTTCTATACCATTGTCTATTTCCAAAAGTCCAACCGATAGCCGTATTGGATTCGGCTTAGGCGCAGGTGCTGATTTTGACATTAAACTGATAACTTTGAATCTCGAAATAAAATATAATTATATAAATCTTATAGGACAAAAACCGGGTGAGGAATCGAAGGCATTTGTTTCTGTTTCCTTAGGGGCAATATTTTAATTAGAAAATAATATATTATTTTATTTGAAGCATCTCAAAATATGGGATGCTTTTTTTTACTTATTATGAAACTTATAAATACATTAAACGTAATTTGCACTGTAATTGTATAATAAGTTTTATAAATGAGGAATAAATGAAAAGAATTGTAATTATACTAATCGTTTTAGTATTATTCTATCCGTTGACCACAGAAGCAGCATTACTCTGGCAGGATACGGATGAATCGGAGACTTTGTTTGGCAATGGTGAAATCACTCATGGTGGATATGGTGCTCCTGAATTGAAACTAACTCAGATACAGGGTGAACTGGGATTGATGGTTGGAGGTCGCGGTGGCTGGATTATCAACAGCACCATTTCACTTGGAGGAGGTGGTTACGGATTAGTAACTTCACATCAAATTGCCGGCTACAAACCACCATTTGATACGACTGCATATCTTAGAGTTGGATATGGCGGTTTATTTGTTGAATACATCAATAATTCAAACAAGCTTATCCACTTTACAGTTAATACTCTGATTGGTGCAGGAGGAGCTTCTTATACTAAAGAATTTCATGACGGAATGAACTGGGATAATAATAATTGGATTTATGAATCAACACCATTTTTTGTGGTTGAGCCGGGTGCGACTATTGATTTGAATGTAGCAAAATTTTTCAGAATATCATTAGGAGCAAGCTACCGCTTTGTCTCAGGTGTGGACTTATCACGTACAACGAATAAGGATTTGTCGGGTCCATCGGCAAACCTTGCATTCAAATTCGGGAAATTTTAAATAATTTTTATTAATAAAAAAAATGTAGGGATTCAAAATTTTGAATCCCTACAAAACCGTTGTAATTTCGTTCAATCCATGTCAGGTGTTGCACCTGACACAGAAACCGTTAAAGTTGCTGAAGCATTTTCCTGGCTTTTGGTAAAAACTCGCTTGTCGGATATTTTTCCACAAAAACCTGGTAAGCCCTCCTTGCTTCGTCCAATCTTCCTGATTTTACCTGTGCCTCAGCGAGCATGATTTGGGCATTATCCTTTTTAACAGGTATTCTCGAAGCAATTACTTTCCGGTAATAGCCAATTGCCTGTTCGTATTGCTTCAAGCCGTAATAGGATTCGCCCAAAAGAAAATTATAATTATTGATTTGTTCGGGGTCTTTTTCTGTTGCAACAAGCTTGTTTAATTTTCTTATTGCATCCTGGTAATTTTTAACTGATAAATCTTTTTCTATTGCTGAGTAAGTTATATTTTCATTTGCAGCATCAGATGTTTCTTCTTTATAAATAACCTGTGGTGTTGATTTAATAACCGGCTTTTCATTATTTACATATTTGACAGGAGTATTGATTCTCTGAACAGGTTTCTTATGATATATTATCGGTGTAACAGCCGGTTTTTCTACTGATTTTACTTCAGGTTTCAATTCCGACTTATTAGCAACTTGCTCATCAGGTAAAATAATATTTGATTTTGCTACACTTGGATTATTTGTATTTTCAGGAATTACACCTTTGATAGCTTCCTGTGGTTTTGCAATGCTACCGGCTAATGCATTTTTAATATCGGCAAGAGTTGCTTTTATTTCGGTAATATCATTCTGCATACCCGAAATAGTAGTTTTCATCACCTGTTGATCATCGCTCAATGATTTAAGCTGCTGCTGTAAAGTAGGTAATTTGACACTCGTATTAACTGAAGATTGAGAAACATTAAGCGATTCAGCATCGGGAAGGGCATCCTGCCTGTTTTCATCCTGAGTTTTTGATGCTGAATTTTGTTCTGTCACCGGTTTCTTAACAGATGTGCGGCTTCCCTGCCGAACACTCCTCGATATTGAACATCCGTTAAGACCTAAAATCACCAAAATGGTGATTATTATTATACAAGTGTATTTTATTCTACATCCGCCAAACATAATCAATTCCTTCAAAACACAGAGCTACTCTCATTATTTCAAATTTTTCACTCAAATTCTACAAGGGGTATTTCAATGTTTGTGCCAGAATCAATTATGAATTACGAATTACGAATTAACAATTAAAATTATTGATTTTCACCTCTTAAATGAGAGATTAAGAAGTGTGTAAATAAATCTTGTATTTAATAATTTTATTCTCTAATTTTATCGTTGGATTTTAATCTTGTTAAATTATTAATATAAGGTTTACAATGAGAAATATCCTTTATCTAATCGTATTTTCTTTTTTGCTCTTTATCAGTTCTTGTTCTGAATCAACTGAAAATATTCCAGTGAGGCAATTAACTAATGATGAAAAACAACTTGTTTCTTCAGGAAATAATTTCGGATTGAAGCTATTCAGGGAAGTAAACCGCGAAGAAGGGGATAAAAATATTGTTATTTCTCCACTAAGTGTATCAATGGCTCTTGGTATGACTGTAAATGGAGCGGCTGGCTCGACACGTGATTCCATGCTTTATACACTTGATATGATTGGTTTAACCATGGACCATGTGAATAGTTCGTACAAAAGCCTTATAAATCTTCTGCTACATATAGACAGTAAAGTTCAATTTGAATTAGCAAATTCGATATGGTACAGAAATACATTTCCTTTTGAGCAAAGTTTTTTCAATTTATGTGGAAATTATTTTAATGCTCAGGTTACAGGATTGAATTTTGATGACCCGGCTTCTAAGGATATTATCAATAATTGGGTTAACACTAATACAAAAGGTAAAATCAAAGAAATAATTGATAATATTAATCCATTAAGTATGATGTTCCTTATCAATGCAATTTACTTTAAAGGCAACTGGTCAAATAAATTTGATACAAACAAAACAAAGGATAACAAATTTTATCTTATTGATGGCTCAAGTAAAGATTGCAGAATGATGAATCAAAAAGCTTATCTTCCATACTTTTCAAATGAAGAATTTCAGGCAGTGGATTTACAATACGGAAATAAAAATTATAGTATGACAATCTTCTTACCCAAATCAGATAAAAATATTAATGATTTCATAAATGAACTTACTGATGATAATTACACCGAATGGCTGACAAGATTTACATCTGATTCAGTTACTATCTCAATGCCAAAATATAAAATCGAATATGAATTAAAACTTAACGATGCATTGAAAAATCTTGGTATGTCAATAGCATTTGAGGATGGAAAAGCTGATTTTACAGGAATGTCAGAATTAGGAAGGTTATTAATCATTTCGGAAGTCAAGCATAAAACATTTATAAAAGTAGATGAAGAAGGAACTGAAGCTGCTGCCGTTACATCTGTCGAAATGGGACCAACATCTCTTCCCGGGGATATTATCATTAGAATCGACAGACCATTTGTATTTGTAATACGCGAGAAAAATTCGGGAAGTATTGTATTTATAGGAAAAATTGTAGAGCCGTTGAATTAGAAAGAATTCTTACATTTAATTGAACAAGGATTTGTTTTATCCAGAATTCCTTTTCAGGTGTCATTTCAATTGTTATTTTTGTAAATAATTGAAAACTTTTGTGAGGTATTTATGAAAAGTATTATTTCTCTTTTCATTTTGTTTTGCTTTCTTTTCATCATAACTGCCAAAGCTAAATGGGAAAGGATTAGTCCAGAGGGATTGTATCTTAATTTGTATGGCGTGCATTTTATTGATGCAGATACGGGTTATGTTACAGGATGGAATGATGTTAATACTGCGAGAATATTGAAAACGACTAATGGAGGCAAGGATTGGCAGGAAATTATTCCTCCGGCTTCATATATTTTTGGTGTTAATGCAGTCGGATATAATAAAATTTATGTTGTTGGATACAATGCCACAACAAATTGTGGCTTGCTTTTTAAAAGCACGGACGCCGGTATAAGCTGGAACAGCATTCTTTTTAATGGTTCACCTAATCCTTCGAGTTTCGGTTATTACACTTATGAGCCGATTAACAACACTACAGCACTTATGTCAGGTTATCAGGGTTCGATTGTGAAGACAACTGATGCTGGCGAAACCTGGGCAGCTACAAATACTAACACATCTGATGTATTTCGTGTTTTGAATTTTGCAAATGAAACTATTGGCTATGCAGCGGGAGGTGAGGGCTTTTCTTTTAATCTCATTAATGCAATTTATAAAACAACCGATGGCGGAAATAATTGGTTTGTAATTCGTCCCAGGTCTAATGATATATCAATAGGGAATATTCAATTTATAAGTCCAGACACAGGTTTTGTATTTGGTTATTATAACGGCAGCGCATCGATTTTGAAAACTACTGATGGAGGAAACAGCTTTTCACCAATCTATACCGGAGGAAGCAACCTCGGATTTCAATCGGGTGATTTTTTAAATTCAAATCTTGGGATTGGAGTAGGTGATAACGGATTGATTTTGCTGACTAAAGATGGCGGTAAAACCTGGACTGAAGAAAAGGGGATTACTACTGAAGTAATGATTTGGGCTCATTATGTTGATGAAAAAACCTGTTATGTTGTCGGTTTAAATGGTGAGATGTATAAATATACGGATGATGAAACTGAAGTAATTGAAACAAAAAAAAATTTAAATGATGATGCATTAATATCGCCCAATCCTTGTACATCTTTAACTTATATTAAATACAGTGTGCCAGAACCTTCAACAGTGAAATTGAAGATTTATGATTCTTTCGGTTCATTAGTATCTGTTGTTTTGGATGAATTTCAGAATGAAGGAATGAAATCAGTTCAAATAAATGTCGAAAATTTAACATCTGGTGTATATTATTATCGTCTAGAATCTGGAAATCGAATTAGTTGTGGAAAGATAGTCATTGTAAAATAATAATATCGAAAATATAATAGAATACTGATTACATGAATTTAACTAATATTCGCTGATTAGTGGAAATTCGTAAAATCAGTAACATTAGTGTTCCATTTTTATTTTTTATTATTTTCTTCCATTTTTAGAATAGGGTTTCAGTGATGATATGATTGATTTTGCGTGGTCAAATCCGCCATTAATTATTGATATACTACGTTCACCATCATAATATCCATCGAGATGTAGTGAATGATAAACACTATTTAAGTGGTCAAGCAGTTTTTTATCAATTACCGATAAAGTTGATTGATAATATTGAATTGATTTTCTTCCTTTTCTTTTTGGAATATTCTTGTAGTCAAATAGAATATCCAAAGCTTTCAGAGCCCCTGAATAGGCAATTCCGCAGGCAGATTTTACGTGCTTTTCATCTTGATAAAATTTGCCTTCTTTACCTGCTTTACTTAAAGTCTCTGAAGCGTTATCAATATAACGTAAAGCCTCTTTATATGGATTTTCGTACATAATAAAATCTCAAGTTATCTTTCTTCATACAAAATTACGGATTTATTAAAATTAAATTGCACTTTAAATTAAACTATCTAATAATTGGTAAATATTCAACTTGTGTTTTGCTACTCTTTTGAAAAATCATAAATTGAAATTTATTTTTAAAACAATTTCATTATTAATGAAAATACTTATATTCAATTGGCAGGACATTAAGAATCCCTTTGGGGGTGGGGCAGAGGTGCATCTGCACGAGATATTCAAACGCATAGCTGCTAAGGGACATGAGGTTACACTTGCTTGCTGTAAATTTGATGGCTCAACTGATGAAGAAATCATTGATGGAATAAGGGTTATTCGCAAAGGCAGCAGAAGCGTTTTCAATTTTTATGTGAGAGGACTTTACAAAAAAATAACCCGAGAAAATAAATTCGATTTAGTAATTGATGATATAAATAAGGTCCCGTTTTATACACCATGCTTTGTGAAAGAGCCAATGCTGGCTATCAGCCATCATTTTTTCGGGAAAGCGATTTTCCATGAAGCAGGTATTTTTTCCGGCTCTTATGTTTATCTTTCTGAAAAATTAGTGAACAGAATTTATCGCAAAACTCCGTTTGTAGTTGTATCAGACAGCACATTAAATGAATTTATTGAAAGGGGATTCAAAAGGGAGCAATTTTCTATTGTTCATAATGCAATAGAGCAGGAGCGGTTTCCGATGAAAATTTCTCCTAAGTTTGAAAAGCCGACAGTAGTGTATTTCGGAAGACTGAAAAAATACAAAAGCGTTGACCATCTCGTTAGGGCATTTGCATTAATTGTAGACAAAATACCAGATGCAAGATTAGAATTTATAGGCAGGGGAAACTTCCAACCGGAACTGGAGCGGATAACACGTGAATTAGGAATTGAGAACAGGACAAAATTTTATGGTTTTGTCAGCGAAGAAGAAAAAATAGAAATACTAAGCAAATCACACATTGTTGTAAATACTTCAATAAAAGAGGGCTGGGGAATAACCAATATTGAAGCAAATGCATGCGGAACTCCGGTTATATCAGCGAATGTACCCGGTTTGAGAGATTCTGTGAAAGCAGGTGTTTCCGGATTGCTTTATGAATACGGAAATATCAAGCAATTATCCGAACAAATGCTTTTACTATTGACTAATCAATCAGAATTGATGCGTCTTTCAGAAGGTGCAGTCGAATGGGCTAAAACATTTTCGTGGGATAATTCTGCTGAATTGATGTTGAAACGGTGCGAAGAAATAATAAATAAAAATAAACCTTCATAAAATTTGTAGGAGTTCAAGATTTTGAACCCCTACAGTATATCATACAATTCAAATTTATTTCATTTCGCTATTTGCAACAATTTTGTTTCGGTATTAATTCCTGATTTAATTCTCAAGTAATAAGTGCCATTCTGAAAAGAACGAGTATTCAGTTTATATTGTTGAGAATATATATCACTTTTCTCAATAATTTTTTCTCCAATGAGGTTGTATAGTTCTATTTTGTCAATATTCAAAGAATTGTTCGATAAAATATTGATTATATCGGAGGCAGGATTGGGATAGAGGAGATAGTGATTTTCAGGTGAATGATTTTCATCGTTTATTCCTAAAATCAAATTGTTGTAAAAGAAGTTTTGAGTATATCTTGCCAGATTTACAAGCTTTGTGAAATCAGGTTTAGTTGTAGTAAATTTCTGAATTCCAATTACTGAATCTGGTATTGCAAAAAGAATAGATAATGCAACTTTTAATGTGTCTCCAGGTAGCATATTGAAAGGTCCAGTAGAGAATAATAATCTCATATCTCCCTTCTCTTCGGTTGTATCTACTTTATTACTTGAAATTCGAGCATAATTTTGTTCGTCTTCAAATCCATCCTCCTCAATGCGCCAATTTTTATATGATTTTAAACCAAGTTGTTCTGATGGTAAATATACCTTCTTGTCTTTTCTTAGAAAATAATCATTATCAACAGCAGGAGTCATCAAATATGAAAATCCCATAATACCGTTAACTCTGTTACCCAAATCAAGAGTATCATCCCAACAGATAACCATGTTTAGAGTTCTGTCATCTTTATATAGTTGAGAATGATCATCTTGGGCATTTACCGCAGGAATTTTCCCAATATCGAAATCATAAACTGGTGCAAACCAACAATCATAAAGTGTGTCTTGAGAAAAATTGATAATATTATAATAAATTATTACCACATCTTTCAATAAATCATTTGCCCAAGTAAAAATTCTTTGCTCGACCTGTAATTTTAAGGGATAGCCCAATAGTTCTCTTATCTCCCTACCTCCATCGAACCTGTCTAAGTCAGTGTCTTTATAAGTTGAAAAAATATCTTCATCAGATATATAAGCAGGTCCAAATAAGTAATTGTCACGATTACGTTTTGAAATATCAGATTCATAAGTTCCAAGATAAAGTCCTTTTGATAATAAATCATCGGGTTCAATCCACAGGGGCCAATTTGGTCCATCTGTAATGTAATAAGGGACACCGGAAAATTTTCTAAAATCAGTTGAAAAGTAATTCCTGTATGTACTAGTGTCTGTTGTATCAAGAGATTCACCATCATCAATTCTACCGGGAACAAACCAAGAACCGCCGGAATTAGGGTTATAAGAAATTTCGACTAATTTGTTTGGAATTACTTCACCCGGAAGATATTTCTTACCTCCAAACCAAAATCCACCAGCATATATATACTGGTTAACTGAACCTCGGGGCCAGAATGTGCCACCTGAATTAGTTAGTATATTATTACCGACAATCCCAAAATTACTTGAATAAAATTCTACATTACTTACAGTGTTTTTTTGATTGTCACAAAATCCAACCGGCGCTCTTAATGTTGATTCGGTTTTTTTTCCTGACTTGCCGTTTTTGGGAGAAGAAGTATCCGGGCAGAGAAAAGTAATAATAATTACAATTGCAAATAAGGTTGTAAAGGACTTTTTCATATCGTCACCTAAGCAATAGTTAATAAAAGTGTTGATAGATTTATTTTATTAAAATATAGTCCCGATTTAATACATTCTATAAAAATTTTTATTATATAATTCTAAGACACAACTAAGAATGGAAAAGTTACAACTTTGATAAAAAAAAGGGGTTCAAAATATTGAACCCCTGCTTGAAAATATTTATTTTTATTTTCTATTCGTGAAATGAATTTACCATCTTGACATAATCCGGTTTCAGCTTGTTTTTATTTTCTTCGAGTGTCCAGGAAATGATTTTATAAAAGTGTGTAGGAGATTCGACTACGGTAATAAAATACCAAATCGGATTGCCGTCAAACATTGCAGAAACTTCTGCTTGAACTGCACTATTTGGTCCGATTTTGATTCTTTTTGTGCCAGTGAATTTTTTGTTCTCTAATCCGGAAGTGAAGTCAGTAATGAATCCATCATAAAAATCCTGGGGGTCGGTGAATCTCATTCCGAGTGAGTCCAGTTGGGCTTTGTTATCTTCGATGACAATAACATACGCTTCCTTCAATGTATTTTGATATTGGAGCGACGCTGATTTGTTAAGCTCAGTTGTTGCAGTCATGTAATCAGGAATATTGAGATAATAAGTATGTCCGACTTTAATTTCATTAAATTTTGATTGTGCCACACTTAATATTGGAATGAGCAATATTACCATTATGAATATTGTAAATAATTTTTTCATAAAAACCCCTCGTTTATTGTTTATAAATCAATTACTATTTGCTTGTTCAACAGGTCATTCATGTCTTCTCTCTCCCTGATTAGATAATCATTGCCTTCGTGAATCAAAACTTCTGCCGGACGGAACCTCGAGTTATAATTCGAGGACATCGAGAAGCAATAAGCACCTGCATTTTTGAAACATAAAATATCACCTTCGCTAATTTCGTTTATTTTTCGGTTCCATCCAAATGTATCGGTTTCGCAAATGTAACCGACAACAGTATAAAGACGCGGTTTTGCTTCCGGTTTGGAGACGTTAATTATTTGATGGTATGCGTCATAGAACATAGGTCTAATCAAATGATTCATCCCTGTATCGAGACCTGCAAACATTGTAGAAGTCGTTTGTTTGATTACATTCACTTTTGCAAACAGATATCCAGCTTCGCTTACTAAATATTTACCGGGTTCGAACATTAATGTTAATTCTTTTCCGATTTCTTTACAAAACTGATTGAATCGAGCCGATAATGTTTCACCAAGTTGATTAATATCGGTTTCATAGTCGTCAGGTTTGTAGGCAACTTTAAAACCGCTTCCGAAATCGACATATTTTACAGAATCGAATTTTTTAATAATTTCAAACAGTATATCAGCACCCTGCATGAATACATCAACATCAAGAATATCGGACCCGGAGTGCATGTGAAGTCCTTCGATTATGAGATGGCTCGATTTGACAATTCTTTCAACATGTGGCATTTGGTGTATTGAAATTCCGAATTTGGAATCAATGTGTCCAACACTAATTTTATCGTTGCCGCCAGCCATGATATGGGGATTAATTCTGATGCAAATGGGATATTTATCACCGTAAGCAAGTCCGAATTGTTCGAGCGTTGATATATTATCAATATTAATTCGCACTCCTTCTTTCACAGCAAGATTGATTTCTTCCATTGACACGCAATTCGGTGTGTAGATAATATCTTTTGGGTCAAATCCTGAGCTGAGACCAAGCCAAACTTCCTGTATTGAAACAGTGTCGAGGCCTGCACCCAATTTATTAAAAAATTTCAGTACACTTATGTTAGTTAATGCTTTGCAGGCATAATTTATTTTAATATGAGTGGATTTGAACGCATCCGCCATTTTTTGATATTGTTCCTGCATTTTTGCAGTGTCATAGACATATAGCGGACTTTCGTACTTGTCGCATAATTCAAGTACATCCGCTCCTGATATGGTGAATCTATTATTAATTAGCTCCATAATAAATATAATTTAGATTAAACTTAACAAATCAAAAAGTTTGCAAATATAAGGAAAAAAGTTTAATCAAAAGATAGATTTGAGGATATAAACTGTTAATTGGTTTTGTATTCAACTAAAAATTTTTTTGAAACTAAATCTAAATCTAATTTATTATCACTATATGTTAATAAAGTTTCAATATAAATCTCACCAATACCGGGTGAAATGTAATAGATTTCTTGTGTCATTCTATCTGAAAATGATCTATTAATTTTGTATTTATAGCAATGAAATTTTCCTGCAGGCACTTCGACTAATGTATCTGTAGATTCAATATTAGCAATTCCGAAATTACTGTTAAAAATTTCACCGGCAAATCCGGGATATTTAAAAACCATTGTTGATTCGATAGGTTGAGGAGAATAATCATAAATGAAATAAAATCCATCTGATTTATTCATACATTCAGTAATAAGATCTCCATTTATAAATCCGTATATTTTTCCAATTTTTATATTGTCTTCCGATACAATTTTTAATGTATCATTATATGAGCCATGGTATTGTCCCAATGTGTCATATCCATCATTTCTATAAACCCAATAATTACCAAGGGCTAATGGTATAATATAATTTGAATTATTTGTATTTGTAGAATTGTCTTGACATCCAATCGAAATAATTAGACTAATAATAAGAAGAAATAATTTTGTTTTCATATCATCACCTAAAAGAGTTTTAAGTACACAAATATAATAAAAAAAGTTTGAAAGTTTTTTATTTGGGAAATAGAAATGAAGAAATTAAAAATGATATATAAATGTAATATTTTTTAATGTATTAAGTTTGATTCTATTATCAATTGAACTGCTTCTTTGAGATTCTCTTTGACTTCCTGAATCGTCTTGCCTTGTGAATGTACTCCTGATAATTCTTTAACTGTTCCGGCATACCACTCTCCGGATTTAACAATGAATGCTGTGAATTGTTTTTCCATAATTCATATTAAATAAATTAAAATATTTAGTTTAAAATTGTAAGCGAATTTCTTGATTATGTATTTTTTAAATTATTTATATGATATTCATAACAACTGGTAAAAAACATACCAGTTAAAATAGAACGCTGATGCCCAGCAGGCAAATACCATAACTGAAACAATAGCTACTCTTGCGGCTAATCTTAAATACAGCTTTGATAATTCAGAAAATGCTTTCCTGTTGAATACTATAATGGCAATTAGTGTGAAAAAGCCAAGTAATATATAAAGCAATTCTGCTGTGGATTCAGTAAGATATTTTTCCCATATTAAAGATAGTCAGTTGAGTACGAAGAATACAAGCAGAATGATGCTATTAGTTTTCAGGATTTGTTTCATAAAACATCTTTATAATAAAAGTCAATACTATTCAAATTCAGATATAATATGTTCGAGATTTTTAATCAATGGTGGTAAATCATCTGTTGCTATACCCCATAAAATATCATAATTGATATCAAAGTATCCGTGTATTAGTCTATTTCGAACACTTTTTATTTGTTTCCAAGGTATTTCAAGATATTTATCAATAACATCCGAAGATATAGCTGAGGCGGCTTCACCAATAATTTCAATTAATTTCAAAATTGAAAGTACCAGCATTTCATTATTATCAAGATCAGACCGAGTTTGATTCTTCAAAAACCTAGATGCCTTTTGCGCGGCTTCAAGCATGTGTTTTAATCTTATTAAATTTTTATGCGTATTCATAATCTTTTTCAGAATCAAAAATAGTAACAGCAGAATTTATCACTTCTTCTCTGAAATATTTGCTTAAATCTTCTTTTGTCTTTAAATCAACTTTTTGTGCTAATAATTCACTTAATTCTATTTCCAATCCTGCAAATTGAAATAAGCTGGGATATTTCCCATGATAAAATTCTACTAGTATATCAATATCACTTCTACCGGGTTCAAAATCGTCATTCAATACAGAACCAAACAAGGATAATTTTTTTATATGATTTTCCCTGCAAAATTCTTTAAGTGTATCATTAGGAAGATTGATATTATTCATTCTGTCAGGTCTTTCATTAAGTCAGAAACAGAGCCTCTGCGAACAATCCCTTCCTGATAGTCTTTCTCTCCCTGAATAACGTCATTAATAATCTCATTCCGTTTTCTTTCGATTATCCTTTTATTAATTACATCAGCAAGCACTTCCTGTTCTTCAGGTGGAAGCTCATCAACAGTATCAACAATGTCATTAAATGTCATATTCATAAATTCCCTTAAATAATCCAAAATTCTGACGGAATTTATTAGATTAAATTTTATAATCAAAATAATATTTCTAAAATTAACCTAATTTTGCAATCATTATTTTAATTAATCGAGAAAATATGTACTACACAATAATTGGTGCGGCACGAAGCGGACTTGCGGCGGCTTTACTTGCTAAGTCGGCAGGGCATGATGTTTTTGTTTCTGAACTGAAACCTGAAAATGATTGTAAAGAAGCGGTTGAACAACTTAAAGAAGCAGGGATTGGTTATGAATTTGGTGGTAACACAGAAAAAGCTTTGGAAAATTCTGATTGTATTATTACTTCACCTGGAGTACCTCGCAATGCATGGGTTATTGAAGAAGCGGACAAAAGAAGAATTCCTGTTATAAGTGAATTGGAATTTGCATGGCAGTTCTGTCAGAACAATCCCATGATTGCTATTACCGGAACAAATGGAAAAACAACTGTAACAACTCTTACTGCATACATACTCAATCAGGCTGGAAAAAAGGCTCTCGCTGTTGGAAATATCGGCACACCGCTCTCGGCAATCGTGAGGGATTTGGATTTAGATACGATATTAGTAGTTGAAGTAAGTAGTTATCAATTAGACAGGATAAGAGAATTTAGACCTCATGTTGGAATAATTTTGAATATAACTCCAGACCATCTGGCTTATCACGGAACTTTCGAAGATTATGCACAAACAAAGTGGAAAACTTTTTCAAATATGACTGAAAAAGATTTTGTAATTTTGAATGCCGACGATGCAGCAACGTTGGCAAATAGGACGCAGACCAAGGGGGAAAATGCTTACTTTTCCATGTCGCCCGTGCAATACGGCGTCTATGCAAAAAAAGGCAAATTGGTTATGCGGTTTCCAGAGCATAATAAAGAGGAGGTCATCATGCAGCTTGATGAGATTCGCCTTCCCGGCGTGCATAACGTCTATAATTCTATGGCAGCAGCCCTGGCAGCTCGTTGCTTTGAGGTACGTAATGAAAACATTCGCGATTCTCTAATGAGTTTCGAAGGTGTGGAGCATCGTCTTGAGTTTGTTAGAACTCTGAATGGTGTTGATTACGTAAATGATTCAAAGGCAACGAATATTAATGCTACCTGGTATGCACTTTCGAGTTACACTAAACCGCTTATTTGGATTGCAGGAGGCAGAGGGGATAATAATGATTATTCATCCCTGGATGAACTCGTGATAAAGAATGTTAAGTGCGTTGTGGCAATTGGGGAAGAAACTGACGCGATTTTCAATCATTATTCATCAATGGTTAGGTGTATTAAAGCAGATTCAATGGAATCGGCTGTTCATAATGCAAGAGATTTTGCAGAAACAGGGGATATTGTTTTATTCACTCCTGCATGCAAGTCATTTGACATGTTCATGAATTTTGAGCATAGGGGAGAGGTGTTTAAGCAAATTGTAAACAATTTGTAATTACTAATTACTAATTACGAATTGTGGATATATTTGATTGAATAATCTCTTATAATCCCAAATTGAATAGTAAAATAAATAAGTAGATGGACTATAATAATAAAGTTATTCTGAACTTGGTTCATAATCTACTTAGGTAGATTCTATGGATGCTGAAATGAATTCAGCATGACAATATTGTTTGTTGAAATAACGGCAGCTAAATGATTGCAAAATGGGAAAGAGGATAGGGCATATTGAGTGGATATATTAATTGAATAATCCCCCTTAGTCCCACTTTAATAAGGGGGAAAAATGGAGTAAATATGGGAAAGAGGATAGGACATATTGACTGGTATATTCTATTACCAATAGTGGGGCTGATGTTTTTCAGTATTGCCTTTGTGTATAGTGCCAGCGCTCCATTTGCGGAGCTTAAATTCGGCTCCAAAGAAACATTGTTTCTTAGCCATTCGATTAGAATCGGATTGGGTTTGCTTGCATTATTATTTTTCTCAAGAATTGACTACCATTTAATAGCAAAGTTGTCGAAATTCTTACTTATTGTTGCCATTGGATTACTCGTATTTGTATTATTCGGCGGGGAAGAAGTAAAAGGTGCTTCAAGGTGGGTGAATCTCGGTTTTTTCAGGTTTCAGCCGTCGGAACTTGCAAAGTATGCTTTGATTCTTCATCTATCAGTTTTGCTTACAAAGAAACAGGATTATATTAAAGATTTTAAACAGGGAATGATGCCACTTCTGATTTGGAGCGGTATCGTTACCTTTTTAATTTTATTACAACCGAATCATTCAACAGCATTAATTATTCTCGTAATTTCAATTTCAATGATGTTCATCGGGAATGTGAATCTTTTTCATCTTGGTGGCTTATCTCTCGTTGGCTTTGCAATTCTGACTTCGTATGCAATTGTAGCTAAGTACCCAATTCAAAGGGTTTCTGCTTTTCTGGGTTTATCGAAATCAACAGAAGTTGTCGAAGTATTCAATTATCAGTTGCAACAATCTTTAATTGCCTTGGGAAATGGAGGAGTCATTGGTTTGGGACCCGGACAAAGCAGGCAGAGTGCTTTATTTTTACCTGAATCTTACGGTGATTTTATCTTCTCGGTTATTGGCGAAGAATACGGTTATATAGGGGCTGCAATTATAATTATTGTATTTTTAATTATACTTTGGCGTGGAATGATAGTTGCCAAAAATGCACCCGATTTACTTGGATATTTTTTATCATGCGGCATCATAATTACCTTGTCAATTTATGCTTTGGTGAATGCTTGTGTAAATTGCGGATTATTACCGACAACAGGTTTACCGATGCCTTTTATCAGCTACGGAGGTACTGCTGTCATCTTCCATGGTGCAGCAGTCGGTGTCCTGTTGAATATTTCAGCACAGGCGGGAGTTTATCCGAAAGATGAAAAGCAGGTTATTGAAGAACCTGATTCTGAGGAGCAACCTACTTTGTTTGAAGAATAAAAAAACCGATACATATAAATTGCACCGGTTTGAATATTTTACAATTTCATTTAATTATGGCTTTTTAAATATAGCATCATCAATAGCTGTATTTAACTCGATTTTCTCAAATAACATTGAAATTTCCATACCCATTGCATTCATTACGACTTTCGTTGGCATTTTAATATTCTGAAAGTCTTTATAGTCTAAGAAATTTGTTTCGACTTCCATGTTGTTGCCCATTTGATTAACAGTTGATTTCATTTTTACAGGTAAATATGTCTCATTGTTAACCCAAAGAGTAGATTCATTTGTATTATTTACTATTTTCATCTTATAACAGCTTACACCATTAACGTCATCCTTGCCTAACAAATCTATTTTAATACCTTTTTCCTTATAATTATTAACAGGACCTTCGAAAATATCGTTCATTCTTTTCATTTGTTCAATTGTTGCGGAATCCATCGGCTGGGCATCGTTACTTCCTGTCATTGGATTTATCATCCATCCCTTCTGCCCGTCAAAAGTCTGAATTATTTTTTGTCCCATCATGTCCTGTTCGGACCTGAACATATTCGGCTTTTTGAAAAATTGAATAAATGCAATGCTCTGTCCCATCATCGAGGTTGTCCCAGTCATTTTCCAGTTTAGTATTTTTGTATAAGCTTCAGAACCACCGCGGCTTTTATTCATATTATTGACAATATCATCGACAGTTTGTGAATAAGCAAAACATGAAATGAAAGTCACCATTAATAATGTGAAGAAAATTTTCCTTAACATAAATTACTCCAAATAATATGTTTAAAATTATTATAACACAAAGTTAATTAATATTTTTTCAAAAAAATAATTTAATCTTATCATCAATTTAATGAATTTTAAAATTTGTAAATAATTAATCAGTAATAATAATATGATTTCTTTATTAAATAATAATTATTTGTTAGGAAAAATTTTGTTATCTTAGTTTTAATGAAAAATAATTCATTTTCATAAAAGGGATAAAATGGCTTGGTTCCAGAGAACAAAAGAAAATATTCAGGAAAAAGGACAATTAGAGATGCCTGACGGTTTGTGGGCAAAATGTCCTGAATGTTCTGAAGTGATTTTCAAAAAGCAGCTTGAAGATAACTATTACATGTGTACTAAATGTAATTTTCATTTCCGAATTGGCAGTGATGAATTTATAAAGATAATTCTCGATGAAGGTAGTTTTATCGAAACCGAAAAAAATGTAAAATCAGTTGATGCATTAAATTTCACGGATTCTAAACCGTATGTGGTCAGGTTGAAAGAAAATTATTCAAAAACCGATATGAATGAAGCGCTGACCGTCGGACATGGTAAAATTGATGGTAGGCAAGTATCATTCGGGTGTATGAATTTCGGATTCATCGGTGGGAGCATGGGTGCTGTTGTCGGTGAAAAGTTTTACAGGGCAGCAAAATATTCACTCGAAAAAAAAGTTCCACTTATAATTGTCAGCGCAACCGGAGGTGCAAGAATGCAGGAAGCGGCATTGTCATTGATGCAGATGGCTAAAACGAGTTCAATATTATCTTCACTTGAAGAAGCTAATATACCCTACATATCAATATTAACTGACCCGACCACCGGAGGTGTAAGTGCTTCTTATGGCATGCTTGGTGATATTATCATTGCTGAGCCGAATGCTTTGATTGGTTTTGCTGGTCCTCGCGTTATCGAACAAACAATAAAAAGAAAATTACCCCAGGGTTTCCAGAAAGCTGAATTCGTTCTCGAACACGGCTTTGTTGATATGGTAGTCAAAAGAAGTGAATTGAAAAAAACACTATCTGATTTGATTGATTGGTTCGGTTTTAATTAATTGAATTAATAAATATCAAATTATCTTACTATTAAATCTTAACACAAGATTAACATTACATTTATTTTCCCTTCATAGTGCAACACTAATTTTGTACCCGATATGATACTCAACAAATCTTAATAGGGTAAAAATGGATTTAACAAATAAAAAAGTATTTCAGCAAAAAATATATTCGATAAAAATATATTATATTTTATTAAACTTATTATTTGTTTACATTTCATTTGCTGAATCTACTCAATCAATTATTATTGGTAAAGTCGTTGACGGTGCAAGCGGTGATGTTATGAGGGGTGCCAGCGTTTATGTAGTAGGTACGAAATGGGGTGCCAGGACTGACGTTAAAGGAGAATTTAAAATCCACATACCTACTCCTGGAAGTTATACAATTAGATTTAGCTATATAGGTTATGAAGCAATAGAATTACAAAATATTGAAGTCATTTCAGCCAAAACAATAGATTTATCTTCAGTCGCAATTAATCCGCAATCAAATCTGACAGAAGAAATAACCGTACAAAGTGAAAGGATTATGAGCGGTGAAGGAGCAGTGCTTGCACAAAGGAAGAATGCGGAACAAGTTAGTGACGGTATCAGTTCCGAAGAAATAAAGAGAACTGCTGACGGAGATGCAGGTCAATCTTTAAGAAGAATAACCGGAGTTACTCTTGTAGGAGGTAAATATATTTTCATAAGAGGTGTGAGTGAAAGATATAATAATACATTATTAAACGGTACATCTCTCGCTACAAGCGAACCTGATAAAAAAGCATTTGCCTTTGATATTTTTCCATCTGAGTTTCTTGAATATGCAAGCATTACCAAATCTTATACTCCAAATCTTCCGGGAAATTTCGCAGGTGGTCTTGTCCAGTTAAATACAATTGAATTTCCACAGGGCTTTAGTGTTAAACTTAGTACATCACAATCATTAAACGATAATATTACATTTAAGGATAATTCATTTGTGACTTTTACTCCAGCTAATAATGATTTATTCGGATTCAATTCAAGAAATATTTCAATTCCTGATGGTTTGCCATCATCGCCGTCGGATATGAGTAAATTATTATATTCTGAAATTAAGTCACAAGATTTGAATACAAGATATGAATCTCAGCAAAAATGGGAACAATTAGGGAACGATTTTAATAATCAGAATTGGAAAAGGGATACTTTAACTGCACCATTAAACGGTACATATAAACTGACATTTACAGATATATTTGATTTGGGAGGTAATGATTTCGGTATTATTGCATCAGGATTGGTTAGCGGCGATTATATTAATAATCAAATTAGCCGGGGAGTACTGTTGTCTGATGGCGGATATAAATTTTATGGAGATGGTTTTCAATCAACTTATACGAAATCAATAGGAGGAATACTCAACTTTGCTTATAAAATCGGAACAGACAATTCAATTAGTTTTAAGAACATATATAATAATTCTGTTGATAATGAATTAATAAATATAAATGGGAAAAAAGAAGAATCATATCTTAAGCAAATTAGCTATGATAATGTTCAAAAAACTTTAATTGCAACTCAATTAGCAGGTGAACATTTATTACCTATATTACAAAATTCAACTTTAAAATGGAATTTCGGTTATTCAAATTCCATTAGAAATGAGCCGGATTTCAGACGTCTTAGATATTCGAGAAATGATACGACTCAACCTTATAGGATTGATATTGGAGACAATCCCCAAGGAAATGGAACATTGGCAGGACGTTACTTTTCAAATTTAAATGAAGATGCTTATTCCGGTGGATTGAACGTTCTACTGAATTTTCATAATGTAAAAATTGAAGCCGGAGGACTATATGAACAAAAGAAAAGGCAATTTTTAGTAAGGTCTTTCACGATAATAAAGAGTGAGTCAATAATTAAAAACTTTTATGACACAACTTATGAACAAGACCTTGAAAACTGGACTGATGATTATATATATGAGCTGTTAAATACCGAGTCTCCACCTGAACAACTATTCGAAAATAAAAATTTCAATTTACATGGCTTCGGAATTTCAGAAGATTCTCATGAAAGAGATTCATACAGAGCCGATGAAAATTTATTTGCGGCTTATTCAATGGTTGATTTTAAATTTGAAGTTTTTAACCGTAAATTAAGAATTATTAGTGGATTTCGAATTGAAAACAATCATCAAAAACTGCAAAGTTATTTCCCTACTATCAATGAATCGGATTCAGCAAACGGTTATGTCAATTATGTAAATCAGAATGTAGTTGATTTTCTTCCTTCAATAAATCTTATATATGAATTGAATAAAAACATGAATCTTCGTATGTCGGGATCTAAAACATTGACAAGGCCCACTTTAAGAGAATATGCCCCATTTACCTTTTATGACTTTAAAACCCAGGTAAATGTTAAAGGCAATCTCAAACTTAGGAGGGCAATCATTCAGAATTATGATATTCGATGGGAGATGTTTCCAAATCCCGGTGAAGTATTTTCAATTGGTGGTTTTTATAAAATTTTTGATAATGCAATCGAAGAAACAATTCTTCCGAGTCCTGCCGAAATATTCAGGTCTTATGACAATGCCAAAGGTAAAGCATATAATTTTGGCGTTGAATTGGAAGCAAGAATGGGGCTTGATAATATTACAAATCTCCTCAATAATTTTTCAATCAATGCAAATTTGGCTTTGATAAAATCAATAATTACCGTTTCGCAAATTAATGAAAATGATACAAGAAGTATGTGTGGACAATCACCATATACATTTAACATGAACTTGTTTTTTAATAAACCCGAATGGGGTACTACTATGAATTTAAGTTACAATACTTTCGGTAAAAGAATTGTTCAGGTTGCCGATGTAACTAAATACCAATTCTCTGACCCTCACATTTATGAGTCACCGAGAAATGTAATTGATTTTACTTATTCGCAGGTATTATGGGATATTTTTGAATTAAAATTTACTGCAAAAGACCTTTTGAATGAAAAATTAATTTGGGAACAGGGCGGACATCAAGTATTAACTAATCATTATGGTAGAGACTATTCCCTCGGATTAAGTTATAAAATTCAATGAGGATTTTGATTATAAGCTATATGAATTTAAACATTATGAATTAACAAAAAAAATGGAACTCTTTTCTACTACAAAATATTTATTAATTATTAACCGGAGGTTTATTATGAAATTATTGAAGAACCTAAGTATCATTTTGTTCTCTTTAATTATATTCGGGCAAATTGCTCAAGCACAACTAACAATAAAAACACCGCAGCCAAATGACCGTATCAGATATGGCAGAAGTGTTTTAGTAAGTTGGGACACAAGTAATACATATAAAAGAACATTTAAATTTACATGGAGTCAGTCTCAATCTGGTACATGGAGTCCACTACCATTGCCAAAGGGTAAAACCACATTTAAGGACAGCACAAAGAATCAGGCAACAGTTGGCTCGGTTTTAATTACTTTTCCAAACCAGCAAACTCTTTGGTTAAAGGTTGAAGATGTAAACGACCCGACTTTCTCAGCAATCGTAGGTCCTTTAACAGTTGTTATATCAAATCCTTCACGTATAGATGAATATATACAAGGTACGATAACAAGTAATAAAACTTTAACAGCAAATAAGATTTGGGGATTAAAAGGAGTGGTATTTGTAGCATCGGGAGCAACATTAACAATTGAACCCGGAACAATAATAATGGGTGGAGTAGGAGAGACATCTGCATTGTGTATAAACCGCGGCGGTAAGATTATTGCAGACGGTACACCTTCAAAACCGATAGTATTCACAAGCGGAGTCGTAGCAGGAAGCAGAGACCGTGGCGATTGGGGTGGCTTGCTGATTATGGGTAAAGCACCAACAAACCTTGTAGAAGCACCGATTGAAGGCGGTATAGCAGACGATGCCAATACGAGAGTTAACGGATGGTTCGGAGGCAATGACCCGAATGACAATAGTGGTATATTGAGATATGTCAGAATTGAATTTGCAGGCATAGCAGAATCGCCTGACAACGAATTAAACGGATTAACACTTGGTGCAGTCGGTGCAGGAACAACAATTGACCATGTCCAGGTTTCATACTCGAATGATGACAGCTATGAATGGTTCGGAGGCACAGTCAATTGTAAACACCTGATTGCATACAATGCAATTGACGATGATTTCGATACAGATAACGGATTCAGCGGAATTGTACAATTCGGATTAGAAAAAAGATTGACCGATGTTGCAGACCAATCTAACAGCGAAGCATTTGAGAGTGATAATGATGCAAGTGCATCTGAGAAACAACCTTTTACGAAAGCACTATTTTCAAATATAACAGTTATTGGTCCCGTTCAGGATACAAGCTGGCAAAAGGGTTCAGGTGTAAGTGGAACAAATACATTCCATTCAAAATTTCTTACGGCAGCACAGATCAGAAGAAATTCGAGAATGGGACTTGCTAATTCGGTAATACTGGGATGGCCCGCAGGTGTTGAATTAACAAATCAAAACTCAGTCAGAGCCGCAGAAAATGATTCAATCCTAGTCAGGTATAATGATTTTTACGGGATCAAGGGGAATAAATTCTTTTATTTCGGTGGAGGTACAAATCCTACAGCAGGAGTTGACCAAAACTGGTTAAGCAAACCGGAGTTCGGGAATAATTTCACAAATGGTTCAGGAATGGTAGATGGACTTGCACATATAATAAATGCATTTAATATGGCATCATTCAATCCATTGCCGACAGCTAATGCCCCATTTATGACAACAGCAAAATTCGATTATGGAAGATTGACAGACCCATTTCTCGAAAAAGTGAGTTTCCGTGGTGCCTTTGGTACTGATAGATGGGATTTGGGCTGGACTGAATATGACCCGATTAATAAAGAATATAAAGTTACTGCAGTAGATGAAATTCAAAATTTATATGAAAGTAAAATTCAGATTTATCCCCAGCCGGCAAATAAAATCTTAAACTTAAAATTTAATTCTCTCAAGTCACAAAATCCAATTATAAAGATTTTGGATATTAACGGGAATGAAATAAAAGAATTTAATATTGAACAATCTTTTTATGGTAAATCAGATGAGTATCAAATAAATACTGAAGATATTCCAAGTGGAATTTATATTTTAGAGGTAGTTACAACAAATGAAATAACCAACCAAATGCTTATCATTATAAAATAAACCTAACCCTAAAAGGTGTGCTAACCATTAGCACACCTTTTATTATTTTTAATAAAGATTGATAAAAGATTAACAGAATCTTAACAATACCTTTATTTTTCCTTAACACTATTAACCTAATTTTGTCTGACTTAAATTAATAAGCTAAAAATTAATTCAAAAATCAGAGGAGACAAATGAGGCAGAGTTCTTTTAGAATCACAATTCTTAATTATATATTATCATTCTTACTAATACCATTTACATATCACACAATTCTCAGTGAAGATAAAATAGTCAAGGATGATTTTAAATTTAATGTCTTAAGCTACTTATCATATCAGGCGGAATTATCGAACGGAGAATTAAAAAATAATCAATTTATGGAAAACAGGGCATATCTGACCGTTAAAAAGAATATTTTTGACTGGCTCGGATATAGAACAACTATTGATGCTTACCAGGACGTAAACGGCAATATACTAGTCAGATTTAAATACATTTATGCAAATTTTAAATTCAACGATTTTGGATTTTTCACAAAACCGAATATCGAATTTGGACAGGTCCACACCGCTTGGCTGGATTTCGAAGAGCATCTGAATTATTACCGTATGCAGGGGACAATGTTCATGGAAAGGGCAGGTCTTTTCAATTCTGCAGATTTCGGAGTTACCGCTTCGACGCTTCTTGGCGGTGAAATGAATGACGAATATAAGAAAACTGTTAATAAAGAATATGCTGGTAAATTTGGAAGTTTTGCTCTCGGTATTTATAATGGTGGAGGTTATAGTGCAATAGAAAGTAATAAAGGTAAAACAATTCAGACACGGTTAACAATACGTCCTGTTGCTGAAATTTTACCCGGATTGCAATTATCATATCATGGAATATTTGGACAAGGTAATATTGCGAAAGGTGATACAGTACCTGACTGGGTAATGAATGCGGGTATGTTATCATTCGAAAATCAATACTTTACATTTACAGGTCAATTCGAATCAGGAAAAGGTAATTTTAAAGGTAATTTTATTGATTCTAAGAATGAAGCGATAAAAAATCAGGGATATTCTGTTTTTGCAGAAGGTAAACTTAGTGAAAATTTCAGAGTTATCGGAAGGTATGACCATTTCGACCCAAATACTGATAAAGATAAAGATGCTGATAATAGGGTAATTATTGGATTAGGTTATAATTTCGGTAATGATAATATTTTGTTGCTCGATTTTGATAAAAGGTTTTTTGAAGATAAAAGTAAAGCAGATGTCAATATAGCTAAATTGACAATGCAGGTAAATATTTGAAAAATTAACAATTAATAATTAACAATATCTATTTAGGATAAAATATGAAGAAAATAAGTTTAATAATAATAGCTTTAATGATAGTATTGACTTTGCAAACTAATAGTCAAAATATTAAAGCATTGAAGGAAAAAGCAATGGGAACATCCGAAATTCTCGGGGCTGGTGCAACTTTCCCGTTCCCTTTCTATTCGAAAGTATTCGATGAATATAATAAAATCAAAGGAGTAAAAGTAAACTACCAGGCAATCGGTTCAGGAGGCGGAATCAAACAGTTGACAAGCAAAACTGTTGATTTCGGAGCGACTGACGCTTTTATGGATGGAAAAGAACTTAACGAAGCCGGTAAGCCGATTGTGCATATTCCTACCTGTCTTGGAGCCGTAGTTGTAACATACAATATACCCGGTAATCCGAAATTGAAATTAACAGGTGATGTTGTCTCTGCCATTTTTTTAGGACAAATAACAAGCTGGACTGATAAAAGAATAACTTCACTAAATAAAGGTGTAAAACTACCAAATCAAAAAATTGTCGTTATTCACCGTTCTGATGGCAGCGGTACTACATTCATTTTCAGCGATTATTTAACTAAAGTCTCAAAGGAATGGGAATCAAAGGTTGGTAGAGGAAAATCACTCGATTGGCCCGTTGGCTTGGGTGGAAAAGGTAACCAGGGTGTAGCGGGATTGGTGCAGCAAACTCCAGGTTCTATAGGATATGTTGAGCTTGTTTATTCTAAGAGCAATAATATGCCTGCTGCGTTAATCAAAAATTCATCGGGAAATTATATAGAGCCAACAATGAATTCGGTCAGCTTATCTGCTAATATTGATTTACCGACAGACACACGTGTTTCATTGACAAACAGTAATTCCGCACAAGGTTACCCGATGAGCAGTTTTACCTGGTTAATTTTATATAAGGAATTGAATTATAATAACAGGGATTATAAACACGCAAAGGTACTTGTTGACTTGATTTGGTGGTTGGTTCATAATGGGGAGAAATATGCACAGCCACTTAATTATTCTCCATTACCGCAACAGGCACTGAAAAAAGCCGAGACCATATTAAAATCAGTTACATATAACGGGAAGCCGATATTAAAGTGAATTTCAAAATAAATAGAGACAAATTATTCAGAGCCATATTATATGGCTCTGCATTTTTTTTAATTGTCCTCATATTTGGATTTTTTATCACATTCATACTTGAATCTTCGGAATCATTAACAAAATTCGGATTTGGTTTTATCACCGGTAAACAATGGGACCCTGTTGACGGGCATTTCGGAGCTTTGCCATTTTTATCAGGAACGCTGATTACATCTTTTTTGGGCTTGATAATATCATTTCCCATATCATTAATGATTGCTGTGTTTTTGAGCGAATATTTTTATAAAGGATTTTTCCATAATGTTATAAAAACCGCAGTAGAACTTCTTGCGGGAATCCCCTCGATTGTATTCGGGTTTTGGGGATTATTCGCACTTGTGCCATTGATAAGGGAGTTTCAATTGTCAATTGGAATTGAACCTTATGGAGTAGGAATCTTCACTTCTGCAATTGTACTGTCAATAATGATTATACCATATACTGCATCAATATCGAGGGAAGTTATTTCGATGGTGCCGACAGATGTAAAAGAAGCTGCATATTCACTTGGTGCGACAAAATTCGAAGTAATACGGAAAATCATTTTACCTTATTCCGGTTCGGGGATTTTTGCAGGTGCATTGTTGGCTTTGGGAAGAGCATTAGGAGAAACGATGGCAGTTACTATGATTATAGGTAATTCTAACAGTATGCCCACATCAATTTTTTCTCCGGGTAATACAATGGCATCTGTAATTGCAAATGAATTTACAGAGGCAACTGACAGCACTTATGTGTCGGCATTAATTGAAATAGGATTGTTGCTATTTCTGGTAACAGCACTTATAAATTTGGTTGGAAAATATATTATTAAGAAAACTGTTCAATTTTAAATATATATAAAATGTTGAATGCATAATGAATAATGAACTGACACAAAATATTGACATAAATACAGATAAAATTTCTTTCTTAATAAAAGAGAAAAAAATTAAATCCAGAATTATTAAGGATAAAATTTTCAAGTATATCACAATTGCAGGTGCTTTATTTGTTTCGTTAATATTAGCATATATACTTTTTTATGTCGCAAAGCAGGGGATAAGTTCAATAAATTGGAATTTTATTATTGAACTGCCTAAACCTCCAGGTGAGTTCGGAGGCGGAGTATCCAATGCAATAGTAGGTACACTAATAATGATTGCACTATCTGTAATAATTGCAGTTCCCTTATCAATTGCAATCGGAGTATATTTATCAGAGGACAGGAAAACAAAATTATCTTACTGGGTGAGAACCGGATTGGAAATATTGCAGGGTATGCCTTCGATTTCAATTGGTATTGTGGTTTATGTTTGGGTTGTGCTTCAGATGGGCAGTTTCAGTGCTTTGTCCGGTGGAATAGCACTTGCTATTATGATGCTTCCGGTGGTTGCAAAATCAACGGAAGAAACCTTGAAAATGGTCCCTTATTCCCTTAAGGAAGCATCATTGGCTCTTGGTGTTCCTTATTATAAGACCATACTAAAAGTTGTTGTTCCTTCCGGATTAAGTGGAATTCTGACAGGGATTCTTATTGCGGTTGCAAGAGTAGCCGGCGAGACAGCTCCTTTATTATTTACATCATTTGGCAATCCGTTTATGAATGTGAATATGATGAAGCCGATGAATTCACTGCCACTGGTTATATTCAACTATGCAAGCAGTCCATATAAAGAATGGCACTCGCTTGCCTGGGGAGCTTCTTTTTTATTAATGGTTATGATTTTAATTTTAAATATTACAGCAAAAATTATTTCGAGAAAATGGAAAATCAAGTTTTAAACATACAAAATTTTAGTTTTTATTATGGTGAAACTCAGGTATTGAAAGATATTAATCTTTCAATAGAAAAGAATCGCGTTACAGCAATTATGGGACCATCGGGATGCGGAAAAACAACTTTAATAAGAGCAATCAACAGAATGCATGAATTGACAGAGAATACGAGAACTGAAGGGATTATTAAGCTTTATAATGAAGATATTTTTGAGCTTGACCCGATTACTGTAAGGCGTAAAATCGGTATGGTGTTTCAAAAGCCGAATCCTTTCCCTACAATGAATATTTATGATAATGTCATTGCCGGATATAATCTTAATGGGATAAAGCTAAAAAAAAGCGATAAAGATATTATCGTTGAAGATTCATTGAGAAAATCCGCACTTTGGGATGAGGTGAAGGATAATTTGTATAAGAAGGGAACATTTCTTTCAGGTGGACAACAACAGCGGCTTTGTATAGCACGTGCTTTGGCTATGAAACCTGAAATTCTATTACTTGATGAACCGACATCTGCATTAGACCCCAAAGCCACTTCACATATTGAAGAATTAATCAAGGAACTGAGAAGTTATGTAACTATGTTGATTGTTACTCATAATATGGGACAGGCAGCAAGAATTTCAAATGACGCTGTTTTTTTATATCTTGGAGAATTGGTTGAACACGGAAAAACGAAGAAGTTATTTACAACTCCTCAGGATAAACGTACTGAGGAGTATTTAACCGGGAAATTCGGATAAAATTAAAAATTATCAAATATCAATAAATTATTAATTTTTAAAAATTTAATGAAACAGAATTTAATTCAAATAATAATTGACAAAAATAAGCAAAACAAGTGTTTTGTTGCATTTTTATCATTTTAATATTATATATTAAAAAATTCATTGAAAATTGAAAATTCAGGGAAGTTATAAATAAATGAAAATAATTGGAGTGGATTGATGTTAGAAGAACAATTAAATAAATTAAAAGCAAAGATTGTGGGTTATGCCTTCCACGTTGAGTCAATGCTTAATAAATCAATCAAAGGATTGGTTGAAAAAAACAATGAATTATTGGATGAGGTAATCAAACACGATGAAAAATCTGCAAATAAACAAGAAATGAATATTGATAAAAATTGTGTAGTGATAATTGCTCAATACAGCCCTCTTGCTGTCAACCTGAGAACTATTCTCATGATTATGAAAATGAATAATGACCTCGAAAGAATGGCTGACCATTGCGTAAATATATGCAGAAGTGCACTGGATTTAGTTGATGAGCCAAATCAGTTAAATATACTATCTACTGTTCAGGCAATTTCAGAACAGGTTAATAAAATGTTAAAAGACAGTATAAGCTCTTTTATAGAAAATGATATAAATTTAGCTAAGGATGTTTGTAACAGGGATAGAATCGTAGATGAGGCAAAAAATAACCTGATGACAGAGCTAATCGGAATTATGCATAATGATAAATCCTTAATTAATGTTTCATTGCAGTTCATTGATATTACACGTAATCTCGAACGTATTGCCGACTTAACGACAAATATTGCTGAGGATGTGGTTTTTGCAATTGACGGAGAGGTTATCAAACATCATAAAAAAGAAAAACAAAATGAAGTGGAAGATAGTACAGAACATTTGGTTTAAATTTAAAATTAAAAATGAGTAAAATATTTCTAAAAATATTCATTGGATTTCTAATTCTGATTGTTGCTTTAACAACGCTATTCATAGTCTTTTCTTATTATTCTGTCAGAGAACAATATCTCGAAACATTAACTAATCATCTTAAAAATTTGAATTACTTGCTTAAAAGTAAAATTGTGCAAGACGTTGAAAATAAGAATTATTCGGTGTTGGATTATTACATAAAAAAACTGGGAAAAAATATTGAAGCAAGAATAACAGTAATTCTTCCTGACGGATTAGTAATTGCAGATTCAGAGAGAGACCCTTCGAAAATGGAAAACCATGGTACTAGAACAGAGATTGTACAAGCGATAAACAATGGATTTGGTTCATCACTCCGATACAGTCACACAATTCACGAAGATATGCTCTATGTTGCATTACCAATAATGAAAGAAGGAAAAATCATTGCTGTTTCAAGAGTCAGTATGCACACCAAAGACATTGACAAATTATACTCACAGCTGAGAAACAGTATTGTAACGATTGCTATTTTGTTGACACTGCTTTCCCTGATAGGAATTTTATTATTCTCACTTAGCTTTACCAAACCAATTAAATCATTAGTAGAATCCTCAAAAAGAATTTCATCCGGAGATTTTGATACCAAACTATTTCTTAAACGAAATGATGAGTTAAAAGTTCTTGCTGACAGTTTCAATGAAATGACAACAAAACTAAGTGCATCATTTAAAGAAATAAAAGAACAAAAGGAAGAATTAAGCCAGTTAATTGCCGGTTTGCAGGAAGGGCTGATTGTAATTGACAAACTCGGAAAAATTACCTTATCAAATAAAAGTTTTGAAAGAATTATAGGGAAAGCGAATATTCTCGGTGTTGATTATTGGACTGTTCTGCAGGATACTAAAGTTGCAAAACTTATTAAACAATTAAAATCGCAATTTAGAAGCATCACAAAAGAAATTAGAGTTGATGACGGATATTTCCTATGCAGTGGCAGCTACATCGAGCCCAAAGAAGAAATCATTTTGATTTTTTATAATATTACAGACAGGAAAAATCTCGAACTGGTGAAAAAAGATTTCATTTCAAATGCATCACACGAGTTAAGAACTCCTTTGACATCAATAAAAGGTTACGTTGAGACTTTGCAAACGGAAATTGACGAAAAGCATAAACCATTTCTCGATATTATTGAAAAAAATACTGATAGAATAATAAGAATAGTTGAGGATTTGACAATCCTATCCGAATTGGAAGAAAAGAAGCAGGAACCTGAATTTCAGGAGGTTAATCTAATTGATATTTCAAAAAATATCATTAAAATATTCGAGCAATCAGCTTCAGCAAAAGGTTTGATTCTGCAATTCAACTACGACGAAAATCTTCCTCCGATTAAAGCAGACTCATTCAAAATTGAACAGTTATTAATAAACCTGATAGACAATGCAATAAAATATACAAATGAAGGTACAATTCAATTAAATATCACAAATGAAGTAGAGGAAGGCTCACAACCTTCCCCAAAAGATAATGTTAATAATAATATAATTATTGAAATCAGCGACACAGGTATCGGAATACCCAAAGAACATCAATCCAGAATATTCGAAAGATTCTATACCGTAGATAAATCCCGTTCAAAAAAGCTTGGTGGCACCGGCTTGGGCTTATCTATTGTTAAGCACATAGTACAATTGCACAATGGGGAAATCAAGGTAGAGAGTGAGTTGGGCAAGGGGACAAGGTTTATTGTTTTATTGCCAGTTTCTTAGAGTAGGTCTATAAAAGTCACTCCGGCTCCTCCTTCTACCAATGTTCCTTCTCTAAAACTAAGATTTGAAGGATGATTAGCAAGAAACTCATGAATTGCCTGTCTTAATGCACCTGTGCCTTTACCATGAATAATTTGTATTGTGTTGATGTTCGACATAATTGCATTCGATATAAATTCGTCCAACTCACGCAATGCCTCTGCGGCTCTTTTACCTCGTAAATCAATTGATGAACTGATGTCAAACCTGATATGCTCTGAAATTGTCGTTGACTTTGTTGGTTTTGGTGCTTTAACAGGTATTAGATTTTTCAAGGGAAGTTTAAATTTTACACCATTGAAATTGCAGAGTGCCGTTTGATTTTCAGTATTTATTTCTAATATAACTCCTGTAATATTAGAATCAGAAGATATAACATTTTCCCCGACATGGAATTCGTGTTGTGTTTCTTCGATTTCATATAATTGTTCGGATTCTCTAATCTTTTTCTCAAGAGATTTTTTTGTCTTAGCAAATTCCTGTTTAATTTCAGTTACCTGCTTCTTTTCTTCCCTAATTTCCTTAATTGTATTTTCAATAAGGGCATTTGCAGAATCAATTATTTGGTAAGCTTCCTTATGAGCATTATCAATCAGAGACTGCCTCTTTTGCTTTATATCTTTTAGCTTTTCTTCATAGTTCAATCTAAGTTTTTCAGATTGTATTTTTTCATTTTCCGCTTTAATTCTTAGCTCTTCTGCCTCTGATTTGAATCTTTGCAAAATTGTAATGCTATCTTCAAGTTCTGATTGCTTATCGCCGAGATATTTTCTTCCCCTGTTGAGAACAATTGCAGGCAATCCCAAATTTTCAGCTAACTGGAATGCATAACTATTCCCCGGAACTCCCTGTAAAAATTTGTAAGTCGGTTTTAATTGCTTATCATCAAATTCGAGAGAATCATTTTCGATTTCAGCCCTTGTCAGGGCATAGCTTTTTAATGATGACTGGTGAGTAGTTGCGACAAAAAAAGAATTAACTTCAAGAAAACTGTCCAATATTCCGGATGCAAGTGCTGTACCTTCCTGCGGGTCAGTACCTGAACCGATTTCATCAATCAGTACAAGAGCATTTCTATCGGTAAATGATAAAATGTTTTTCAACTGAATAATCTGTGAACTGAATGTACTCAAATCATTTTGAATTGATTGATGGTCACCGATTGCAGAAAAAATCCATCTGAAATTAGTTTTGCAATAACCCAACGTATAAATCCCACTCAAAGCCATTGCAATATTCAAGCCGATACTTTTCAAAGCAACAGTTTTACCTCCTGCATTAGGACCTGAAATCAAATGTCCCATTCTTGTTTTGTCAAATTCTATTGTCAGTGGTATTACTTTACCAGTTCCTTTGGATTGGACAAGAATCGGATGTCTTATATTACTTAAAAATATTTCATTCTCTTCCGTAATCACAGGTTTCATCCCGCTATATTTAATTGCATATTTGGCTCTGGCACTTATTGAATCAATATGAGCAATTATATCAATTGATAAAAGGAACTGTTTTGCCTCATCACCAATTTCTGCCGTCAGGTTTGTCAGTATCCTGTGGATTTCCCTCTTTTCTTCATTAAAAAGAAGTGAAAGTTCATTATTCATTTCAATTACTTCAGCCGGCTCTATGAATACAGTTGAGCCGGTTTGAGACATGCCATGTATAATTCCTGTCAGATGTCTCTTGTGCTCAACTTTAACAGGCAGGACAAATCTTCCTTCTCTTAATGAGATGAAGTCTTCCTGAAGCAGTTCTTCATCGCTGACTTTTTTTAATATAGTTTGTAATCTGTTTCTTAGCTTACTCGATTTTGAAATTATCTCTTTCCTGACTCTTGCAAGCTCCTTTGTTGCATTGTCTTTAACTTCTCCCGTTTCTGATATTGTTTCCTCGATATGTTTTTCTAAAAGCCGGTTCTCGTGGAGATTATTTGATTCTTCATTCAATTTAGGATATTTTTCATTTCTTTGAGCAAAAAAACTTTTTATTAATCTCGATGAACGAATTGTGGATATGACATCGAGTATTTCTTCCGGCAATAGTATGGCATTTTGAACAAGTGATTTATAAAGTTTTTGTCTGATATCCTTAAATCCTTCAAATGGTATCTTTTCATCTGCCATCTGAAGATTTATGATTTCTTCTGTTAAATCGTGTTCTTTTCTGAGCCAATATGTTTCTTTAGTTGGTTTTAGTTTCAGTATTATTTCTTGTCCGGGTTCAGAAAAGCACAATTTAGAAATAGTATCGAGTACGACCGGAAATTCAAGTTGGTCTAATGTATCATCTATTATTTTTTGTTCTTCTTCAATATTATTATTCATAATTTTACATAGTTATACATTTTGCATTTTACATTCTATATTTTTAATTTGTTAGCATTTCCTTAACAAATTGCTGAACCTTAGCACCATCCGCTTTCCCCTTAAGTTCCTTCATTACAGGTCCCATCACTTTACCAAGGTCTTTAATGTCAGATGCCCCCACTTCATCTTTGATTTTCTTAATAATGGATTTTACTTCATCATCGGAAAGTTGTTTTGGCAGAAACTCCCCGATTATTGCCAGTTCCTGTTTCTCTTTATCTGCTAAATCAGTTCTGTTTCCCTGTTCATACAATGCAATTGCATCTTTCCTCTTTTTCGCGGCAGAATTTAATATTTTCAGACCGTCCTCTTCGTTCATTTCTCTACCGGCTCCGCTTTTATTGAATTCAATAATTGAAGCACGAATTGAGCGAAGTGTTTCCATTCTGATTTTATCACCCGATTTGATTGAGTTTTTCAACTCCTCATTGATTTTTGCTTCAAGCGTCATAATAACTCCAAAATAAGTTTAGATTTGTTTTTTATAACGAATTATTATAATTATTCATGTTGAAATCTCTCTTTATATTTCAATTATTTAATCAGATGCAATTCTACTTTTCTATGATATTTCAATTCTTATTTAATTTTATATATTCTGCTTTATATTCTTCCAATAATGAATCAATGAGCTCTTTTACACTTATGATACGGTCAATTTTATAAACGTTCGCACCTGCAAAAGAGAATCCATCTTCATAAATTCCTTTTTTGGCATTTATCAGTGCAAGAGCTATGCAATAAGGTGCAATTTTAAATTCACAGGTTTTCAGGCATTTCCATGGGCATGTAAATGGCTTCTTGAAACCACTTGTAACATCTTCAAGAAATTGATTTTTTATCGCCCTTCCGGGCAATCCAACAGGACTTTCTATTATAACAATGTCATCCTTTTTGGATTTCACATACGTTTCTTTAAATTTAATCGAGGCATCACACTCATGAGTTGCGACAAACCTGGTTGCCATTTGCACTCCATTAGCTCCCAGTTTCAAAAATTTATATATATCAGCTCCTGTGTAAATGCCGCCAGCCACGATTACTGAAATATGTTTATTAAATTGCTTCTCGAATGGTTTTATTACTGTAATAACTTCTGATAGCAATTTCTCTAAAGTGAAATCAGGGTTTTCAATCTGTTCTAATTTAAAGCCAAGGTGACCCCCAGCCAAAGGTCCTTCAATAACAATGGCATCCGGAACGAAATTATGTTCATTCACCCAATGTTGAAATAAAATCTTTGTTGCTCTTGCAGATGAAACTATCGGGACTATTTTGTTCGAATATTCCTTAAATTTATTTGGAAGGAACTGTTTGAGGATTCTAAGCGGAAGTCCTGCTCCTACGAAAACTAAATCCACTCCTTCTTCCAAAGCGATTAGCGTTAGTTCATCAAAATCAGAAAGAGCTAACATTATATTTGCACCAATTATCCCATTTGTTTTTTCCCTCGCTAATCTTATTTCTTTTCTAAGAGCCCTGTGGTTCGCCTTTTTTAAATTTTTAATATAATCCGGTTCAAGCATGCCGATTCCGGCAGTGCCTATGACTCCTATCCCACCTTCGTTTGCAACTGCCGAAGCCAAGCCGGATAATGATATTCCCACACTCATCCCTCCCTGAATGATTGGGGTTTTAACCTCGATTTCACCTATCCTTAGGCTTGGTATATTGATATTACTCATAAATTTTCTTCGTTAAATTCTTTGTTCCACAAAATTTGAAAAATATCGGTTATTCTTTTTGATTATTTTATATTATGCATCATTCGAGATTGAATAAAAGGAATGTGCGAATAAATAAATTCATTTATAAATTAAAATCAAAACGTCAAATTTAACAAAGAATTTGTTTAATTTAATAGTCATTCTTAAATTACAGAGAAAATATTTTCATCTGATTCATATTTATTAATTTGAGTTGTTAATGGGAAAAATTCCAAAAAAGAGTATAAATAAGAAACTAACGGAACTAAAACAGAAATCAAAAATATCTATAGTTCCACCTCCCCGAATTCAATTCTGGTTGATATTATTATTCTTTATAGGTACAACTTTGCTCTTTTTCTGGGACCAGTTAACTTCAAAAGCATTTTTCTGGGAGGATATAACAGAACTATGGTATCCGTTCCAAACTTTTGCAGCAAGAGAATTTTCTAAAGGTATTCTGCCGTTCTGGAACCCATATATATTTTCAGGTATGCCGTTTCTTGCAGATATCGAAGTCGGCTTTTTCTACCCGTTCAATAGATTATTATCTTTGTTTGTTGATTCAAACGGTCATGTAGCAATTTGGTTTATTCAATTTGCAATTATTCTACATTTCCTAATTGCTCAGCTTTCAATGTACTCATTAGCGCGATATTGGAAAATCAGTCATATTGGTTCTATGATAGCATCAGTTTCTTATGGCTTTTCATTAATTCTTGTTTGTCATGTCATTCACCCTATGATTCTCTTCCATTTTGCCTGGTTCCCGTTTATTTTGATGTTGTTCATAAAAGGTATTGAGCAAAGAAAAATCAAGTATTCGGTGCTTTCGGCATGGTTCCTTGCTATTTCTATGCTTGCGGGCCATCCCCAGTCAACATTGTATGAATCTATCATGCTTGGAATAGTTCTGCTATGGTATTATGCAGCAGGAATAAAAAATAAAGAATTAAAAGGGAGAACTAATCTTAAATTTATAATTTGCGGAGTAATACCTTTTGTCGTTTCCGTTGGAATATTTTCTATTCAATTACTTCCGTCACGTGAACTTGCTTCACTCGCCCAAAGGCAGGATATATCTTATGAAAAAGCAACCGAGGGTTCATTAGAAATGAAGCAGATTTTCACATCGGTTGTTCCGAATTTATTCGGCTCGATAGACGGAAAAAGTTTCAAGGATAGAAATTTCACTTATCATTTGGAAGATTCGGCTTATTACAATTATTGGGAAACAGCATATTATTTCGGTATAGCGGCTCTATTGCTCGGTTTCTTTGGCTTATTGCACAAATATAAAACCAAGGAAGGAATTTTATTTATTATTGTAATTATATTCAGTTTATTTTATTCATTCGGTAAAAACTTTTTCTTATTTGAATTATTCTATAGACTTCCTCTTTTTGAATATTTCAGGATGCCTGCAAGAATGATGTTCTATTTAGTGCTTGTGTTCTCGGTGCTGGCTGGCTTTGGTTTCGACGTCCTATGGAATTCACCAAAAGACTCTAAAACATTCAGGAAAATTATTTTAATATCTGCGATTCCACTTCTTATTGCTATATTATCTGCGACAGGTGCTTTATCAGGTATGCTGGATACACCTGAACAATTCGAGGGTGTGGTTAAAAATTCCGGGTTAGTTTCACTCGCATTAATAGTTTCAGTTTTTGTCTTATCCTCGTTGATAAATCAACAGATTCTGAAGCCCGGAGTTGGTGGTGGATTAATAATTTTAGTAGCTGTCATTGATTTATTTGTTGCCGGCTCTTCGTTCAACAGGGGACCGGACAATCCTGAAAAATCATATTTAATTAATGCAGAAACTAAGAAATTGTTTGTTGCAAAACCCCCAAAGGATTTATTCAGAGTTTCTATACGGCTCTACCAGGAAGGTGTTATTGCAATGACACGCAACCAGGGTATGATGGATAAAATTATGACTACCGACGGTTATAATCCTCTCGTTCTGAAAAGGGGAGGGGCTCCAGCACCCCGGCTCAAAACCGTACATGAATTCAATAATGTCCGATATGCGATTCTCAAAGATTCTGCAAACGGTGGTTATAGGTTTTTCGAGTATGGTCCCTATTTCCCGCGTGCCTGGGCTGTACATAAAGCAATCGTTATGAAATCCAATGATGTATTCAATGAAATGAAATCCATTGAACATGATTACAAAAATGAAGTCATTCTCGAAGAATCACCATCAATTTCATTATCTGGAAATAAAATAGATAGCATACCGGAAAAAGTTCAATGTGTCAGGTATGAAAACAATGATTTTGAGTATAAGGTAAGTTTGAAAGAACCCTCGATTGTATTTTTCAGTGAAATCTGGTATCCTGCATGGAAAGCTTACCTCGATGGAAAACCTGTTAAGATATATCGTGCGAACTATTGCTTCCGTGCAGTCGCCGTTCCTGCGGGCAATCACATAATTGTAATGAAATACGAATCCGACACTTACTTTGCCGGAATGTACATATCCGCAATAACACTGCTTTTAAGCATAGTCACATTTATCATCAGCTTAATTGCAGAAAAGAAAAAAGAGAAGGAGAGTTGAATAATTAGTAACTCGTGTTACGCAACATAAGGGTATTTGTAAATGAATAGAATTTTCAATTTAATAATAGAACAGGATGAAGCTGGCTTTTATGTCGGTAGTGTTCCTGAATTGAAAGGTTGCCACACTCAGGCAAAATCCCTCGATGAACTTCATGAACGAATAAAAGAAGTTATTGAACTTTGTCTTGAAGTTGAATACTATAATTAACTTCTTTAATTTTATTTTTTCATTGAAAATTTTTATCATTCATAAAACAATTCAAAATTCTCTTTAATAAATAATGGTAATAAAATTTGATGATAAAGTAATGGAAAAAATTGAACTAATAAATTCAGTTTTTGATAAATTAGGTATTCCCAGATTATTAGAAAATCCCGACTTTGTTCTTGGAGAATTTACCCGAGATTTAATAGCATTTTTTTGTTTTAATAAAGAAAATTGTATAGGAATGAATATTGATTGTGATAATGAAGGGATTTTATTTGGCTTAGATCCAGAATATGAGGCATACTATTTATCAAATGATTTTATTAACGAAAATAAAGAATTTTGTTTAGGACTTATTGAAGATATTTTCAAATGTACTATCAAACGAGAAGTATGCGGAAAAAAATATGTAAAATTCTACTTTTATAATGAAAATGGAGAATGTGTGAGAACAAAAAAAATTACAGGATTGTTTTATTTAAAAAGAAATTGCGTTATTGAAGAATTTCCTCCAATATATTTGCAATACAAGTGATAATAAGCAATGATTAGGAATGGATTCCGTGTCAAGCACGGAATGACTGTCTGAGGCTTTGTGTCCTTTGTGTATAACTTTGTGAGCTTTGTGGTAAAAAATTAATATAACCACAATTCATATTTTTTTTTAATCGTTGTCTTTCGATTTTACCTCAAACTGAACAAGGATAGGGCAGTGGTCCGAAACTTTTTCAATTTCTGCTTCGGACATTGAACTATAAAAATCATAGAGGCGAAGACTTCCAGCCATATATCTATTTGATGCATCATCGGTAACAATTATATGGTCAATACCATTTAGGATGGGAAATTTACAACTTTTCAAATCCTGAGTAATGAAATTAAGTTGTGGATTTTCTGCAATTGATGTTAAAGTTGGGTTTGTTATTCTATTTGGATAATCGTTGAAATCACCTAGTATTATAATATCCTTTTCTGTTTTGAGTGAAATAATAGAATCAGCCCAGTAATTTATTAACTCTGCCTGTTGATTTCTTAATTCCCTGCTATACTGTTCTAATTCGGCAGTAGAATCATAACGGGATGTGGATTTCAGATGTACAACAAGCATGATGAAATCGAAATTTCCTTTTCTAACTTTTGCAATGAGTCCGGGTCTTGTTTTGTTGGGTTCTACAATAAGAGGAGTATATTCACTTTCTTCAGAAACTTCAATGCCTTTTTTATATATTATGCAGAGATTCTGATTTCCACCATTAGTTCCTATGTAGAATTCATAATCAGGTAAATAATTCAGTAATTTATTTATTGCATCATCATTTTCTATTTCCTGCAAACCCATTATATCAGGATTAAGATTTGAAATTATTTCAGCAATTCTTTTGTAATCCTCATCAGTTCTTTGTATCTCATCATCAATTCCATCCCCAAGCCATGAGATATTAAATGTTGCTATTGAAATAGTATCGGTATTATTTGATGCTTTTCCGGCTTGCTCGCAAGAAGAAAAGAAAATTATTGGAAGTAGAATTATGTAAAATATAAGTTTCATTTCAAACTAATTATTGGTTATATGAAATGCGTCAGGAGTAACTCCTGACGCGGTCTTTAGTTCTTAAAGAAAATAGCTTTGAAAATCATTCCTGCCATTTTTGGATTTTCTTTAAGCCGTCTCGTCGAATAGCCATACCAATCTTTTCCGAATGGAACATAGACTCTCAGCCGGTGGCCTTGTGCAAGAATTTCTTTTCTTTTCTCGTCACGAACTCCAAGTAACATCTGAAATTCATAGTCCTCTTTTTTAAGATTGACTTTTTTTAAGTACTCACGTGCATCATTAATCAACGGTTCGTCATGAGTTGCAATTCCGATATAGAGTCCATTATCAATTATTAGCCGAAGTAATTTTTTATAATTATTCCTTACATCTTCTTTTGTCTGAAAAGCAATTTCAGGGGATTCCCTGTAGATTCCCTTGCAGAGCCGGATTGATGGTTTATATTGCATTAAATCTTTGATATCCGTTTCGCTTCTGAATAGATATGCCTGGATAACAACACCCACATTATTCAAACCCTCAGCCCTCAATTTTTTATAAAGGTTTAAAGTTTTAGTCGTATAAGGAGAGTTTTCCATATCGAGGCGGACAAAGATATTATTCTCAGCTGCTTTTTTAATAATATTTGAAATATTTTCAAAAGCAAAATCCTCATCAACGGCTAATCCCAGAGAAGTCGGCTTCACAGATAAATAAGTCTTAAGATTATTTTCCTTGATTGCATCCAACACTTTCGAGCTTTCCTCTTTTTCATGCATTGCTCTTTCCTTAGTCGTTACAAATTCACCAAGGACATCAACCGTAGTCATTGCACCGCCGTTTGACAGTAACTCTTTTGAAACTCTCACAGCATCGCTTAATTCATCACCTGCTATATATTTTTTTGCCACCTGATGTATAATGCCTTTTGGAACAATCGGCATCATCTTAACAATAATCTGATTTAACATTTTAAATTCCTTCTTCTAAAATCTCTACTCAAACACTTTTTTTATCTTACTATCTTTATACTATGCACATCGTTTTGAATGCCTGAATTTGCTTTTATAAAGTAATTCCCCTGCGATAAATCCCCGAGCTTAATTTTTATGCTGATTTTCCCATGTTGTAAACTTTCATAATTTCCAATATTCCGAACTTCCCTTCCGTTATTATCGAATAATATTAGTGAGAGTATATGTGAATTCGAGTAATAATTTAATGTTATTTCTGCTTCATCATTCACCGGATTAGGATTGACTTCCATTATTTTTATACCGGTAGTTATATAATCGTTTCCTATACCAGACTGACAAGAATCAATTGTAAATGCAGAATCGCTAACATCCAATATTAAATTTTTATCGAATTGCGGAAATATTCTCAAAATGCAACTATCTGAAATCCTGTTGGGGACTCTCCAATTATAATATCCTTTATTTGCATCTATTAATCCAAGTGAAACTTTTCTCCATACGGTCCCATTATCAGTGGAATACTCGAGCCAGAAATTATTTATATAATCTGATTCCCATCGAATTTCAAAATCGGCACCAACACAGAGTTTCTCGCCGCTACTTGGAGATATCAATTTTGCGCTTGATGTGCCGATACCAAAAAGACCGCTTTCAGAAATCAGTTTGTCTTCTGTTAATGACTCAACTTTTATCTTACAATTTGAACTGGAGATTTGTGGCACTTCCCATTCAAATTTTTTTCCTTTAATATTATTTGCAACTGTTGTCCAATTTGTCCCACCGTTAGATGAAAAGAGTATATTTACAGTATCAATAAATAAAGTTTCCCAGGTAATATTATACTTTTCTTTTTGTCCGAATCGTTGTCCTTCGGTTGGACCGTTTATTTTTAGTATGGGAATACGAATAGAAAATGGTTTTAATACTGTGTCTGCAATTTCCGAATTACCTGTGTCATAAATAACGATTATTACTTTGTCAGCATTTATATATGGAACTGTCCAGACAAAAGATTTGTCTGAGGCAGGTTTTCCTGAAGCAATATTATTCCAGCTCTTGCCATTATCAGATGAGTACTTGATACTGACAAGATTAATTAATGTCGAAGTCCAAATAATTTCCTCTTTACTACCCGATTTCAATGATTTGTCACCGGATGGATTTAACAAAGCAATCACCGGTTCTTTGACTTCACTTATACAGTTGGCTTCATCCAATGCACTTCGCAATAAAGGTGTCATCCTGTCACCGAATATGTATTCGACAGTACGTGTGGAATTAGTCAAATGGCAATAACTCATTATCGTTCCCGGGTGGGGAATCGGCAATCCATCTTCGACACAACCATCTGATTCATTTGGTAAATGTGCAGTAATGCAGGTGTCAATCATATTCGGTTCAAAATAGCAACTATGCGTATGAGGACCTCCGCATGCATGGCCTATTTCATGAGCAGTTACACTAACATCTGTAACATAATTCATTGTTGGAAGGGCAGAGCTGCCGAGAATACCGAAAACGCAATACCCTCTCTGTTTGTCGCAAAGTGTATTAATCCCCATTGATATACCAGCGGTATAATAACTTCCATTTGGGTGTAATCCTGCAAACAAACAAGCTATCGTTCTTTGGATATTACTCCTATTCTTCCATGCATTTGGCATTCTCCATAATTTTTGACCGACATCATCCCTGTTTGCATAAGGGTCCTTGCTTGCATCTTCGTATATCATTACATAAGGGATGTGAATTTTCACATTAAGCTGGTCATAATATATCTTCGATACGATTGTCATGACTGCAGTCATATATGCAGATGCTTTTTCATAAGTTGCATGAAGCTGGAAATAATCATAAGCTCCCTCCAAGGCAATTTCGAGCTGAAGCATTTTATCTGACTGTAATTGATTTTTTAATTTATTTTTTATTTCGTTTTCTGTTGGTATGTTCGAATAATCTTTGGTAAAGCAGATAAAAGGCATCAATTCGCTTTTTTCATAAATAATATTTGATGCAACCAATATATGCGGCTTTTCGGAATTGACCTCTTCAGGTAATGGATTTATATAATATTTTTCTCCGTTATCTCTTTCAATTATACAAAATAATTTTCCATCAGAATATCCGAAATATATTTTCGACTTATCTTCTCCTTCTATTTTTCCGCTATAGAAATTGAATTTTGGCGATTCGCCTTTTAATATTCCGGCTTTTGTATTCCTTAGCCAAATAGTGTTTTCGTCAACTGGTATAATATCTTTTTCCAATATTACATTTTTAAGTATAGTTGGTGAGACAGGGAAATTCAGAATTTTAAATTCTTTCGTTTGATTGATACAAATTGATTCTATTATTTTGTGATTTATATTGAATATAAACGACGTATCATCGCTTTGCAGGTTTTGTATTACTTCTTTGTTTTTTAGCTCAATTTTTTCAATTTTTTCTATTAACGATTTAGCATCAATTGTAACAATATTATTTGTCTGCGATAATAATATTGTATTGAGAACAATCACAAGCAATATTTTAAAAATCATTTTCATAAATCCTCTGGCATATTTTTCTGTTTTAGCTGAAATTAAAATTAATATATTAAATTAATCATTTTATCCATTATTGTTTTGAATATTTCACCAATAGGTTTTGTGCCGTCAATATTAACAATCCTTTCCGGTTCTTCCCCGGCTATTTTCTTGTATCCATCAATAACTCTTGTGAAAAATTCATCACCCGATTTTTCGATTTTATCTAATTTCCTATGGTTTGAACGTTGGTATGATAATTCAAGAGGAATGTCGAGAAAGAAAGTAATATCGGGTTTCAAATTTTTTGATGCAAGATGATTAGATGCATTGACTACATTTAAATCAATTTGCCTTCCATATCCCTGGTAAGCAGTCGTGGAATCATAAAACCTGTCGAGAATAACAATTGTCCCTTTTTCCAATTCCGGTTTGATTATTTTTTCTACGAGGTCAGCTCTTGCAGATTCAAAAAGGAATAACTCACTCTGAGCTGTTAGCTTATCTTTTGAATGAAGGAGTAAATCACGGATTTTTTCCGAAAATTCTGTTCCACCCGGCTCCCGTAATGTTAAGACTTCTTTTCCATTTTCCCTCAAATAAGACGACAGTAGTCCTATCTGAGTGGTTTTACCGCAGCCGTCTATTCCTTCAAAAGTTATAAGCATAATTCATTAATCAAGCAATAATCAAACTACAAAGTTATGATTTTTTTCAGAGATAATTGATATGAAAAGTACTTGTATGTTTAATAATTTGTTAAATATTTATTTATTTGGTTCTACTTAGAATTATAACAAATTCACCTTTAATTGCAGTCTTACTTTGCAGTATCTGCTTACATTCTTCCAATGTCCCTCTTATGTACTCTTCAAAAACCTTGCTGATTTCACGAGCTATACAAATCTGTCGGTCTGAGCCGCAAAACTCAATTAATTCTTCTATGAGTTTCAGGATTTTGTAAGGTGATTCGTACAGAATTGAAGTTGATTTTTGTTTTGCTACTTCTTGTAAAAAGGTTTTCCTTCCTTTCTTTGCAGGTGGAAATCCAAAGAAATGAAATTCATTAACAGGCAATCCGCTGGCTACTAATGCAGGTATGAAAGCTGTTGGACCGGGAAGTGAAATAATCTTAATATTATTTTCGATGGCTTTTCTTATTAATCTGAATCCCGGGTCTGAAATGCCGGGGGTGCCTGCATCTGTTACAAGTGCGACAGACTTTCTGGAAAGAATCTCATTGACAAGAAAAGAAGACTTCTGCTCCTCATTGTGTTCATGGTAGCTTTCCAGCTTTTTGTGAGGGATGTTCAGAGCTTTAAGCATTGTACCTGTATGTCTGGTATCCTCACTGGCGATAATATTAGCAGAAGAAAGGATTTTCATAGCACGAATTGTAATGTCATCCAGATTTCCAATCGGAGTTGGTACGATATATAATGCAACTTCCAATTTCTCCATTCCCCAATCCTCAATCCCCATACTCATTTTATTTCTTTCTTAATTGTTTAAAGAAATCCTTTAATAAATCCGAACATTCCATTCCCATTACACCTTTTATAACCTCACACAAATGATTAAGCCGATTATCTTCAATTATATTATACAGTGAACCACCGGCACCTGCTTTTGGGTCAGAACAACCATAAACGACAGTTTTTATTCTGGCTAATACAATGGAACCAGAGCACATAGAGCATGGTTCTAATGTGACATATAAAATTGCATTTAATAAATGCTTGTAATTTATATGTTTAATTGCCTTTTTTATTGCAATTATTTCCGCATGAGCCGTTGAATCATTTAATTTCTCGACCTGATTATATCCTCTTCCTATTATTTTATTTTCGAGAACAACGACAGCACCAATTGGAACATCCTCAAACTTGGAGCATTTCCTTGCTTCCTTCAATGCTTCTTTCATGTAGAAAATATGTTGTTCTTTTCGATTCAAAAAACCCCCTAAATCCCCCATTGAAAAAGGGGGCATATTAAATTTTGAACTTTCTTAAATTTTCTGCACCTGCAATCAGTGTTTCATTGCTTTTTGCAAAGCAGAGACGCAACATCTTTTTCCCTTCATCCGATTTACCATAAAATACCGAAGGAGGAATCGTTGCGATTTTATAATTTTTTACAAGCTCGATAGCAATTTTTTCATCATTTAATTTAACCAATTCAGGAATATCAACCATCATAAAATAACTTCCTTCCGGGATATGAGCATTGAAAGATGTTGTTCTTAATTCATTCAATAATAAATTTCTCCTTTCGAGATATTCATTCCGAAATCCCGGGAGATATTCGTTCAATTTTGTAAAAGCATAAGCGATTGCGTGCTGACCAGGTGTATTAACAGCGAAAGTTGTCCACTGATGTACCTTCCTAATTGCATCGGTCAATTGTTCGCTTGCGATAGCCCAACCGATTTTCCACCCGGTCATGCTGAACGTTTTTCCAGCAGATGAAATTGTTATTGTCCTGTCCTTCATCCCCGGTAATGAAGCAATTGGTATATGCTTTGCATTATCGAATGTAAGAAACTCATACACTTCATCGCTGACAACAAGCAAATTGTGTTTAATGGCTAAATGAGATATAAATTTCAACTCATCAATCGAATAAACTTTCCCGGTCGGATTATGAGGTGTATTTATTACTATGAATTTTGTTTTATCTGATATTGCCTGTTCAAGCTCATTAATATCAAAGTTAAAATCCGGCTTTTTGAGTGTAACATATTTCAGAATTCCTCCTGCAAGCACCACATCTGCCTGGTATGAATCATAGAATGGTTCGAACATAATTACTTCATCCCCTTCATTAATCAGTGCTTGAAAAGTTGAGTAAAGTGATTCAGTTGCACCGGCAGTAATAGTAATTTCATTATCAGGATTCCATTCGAGAGCATAATATTTTTTTTGCATTTCGGAAATTGCTTTTCTCAAAGATAGAATTCCCTGGGTAGGAGCATATTGATTTTTTCCTTCTTTCATACATTTATATGCTTCATCTATTAACCATTGAGGACCATCGAAATCGGGGTATCCCTGTCCGAGATTGATTGCTTTATTCTCGAAAGCAAGCCGGCTCATTGTTGAGAAAATAGATGTTCCCATCACTTTTATTCTATTTGCTGAGAAATCTGATATCATATTTTTAAAATGTTTTGAAATAAATAAAAAGCTAAATTAAAGAAATCCTGAACAAGGATAAAACCAGATGATAAATATCACTTTGAAATGATAAAAATAATTGCAATATTTGGGTATAAATTCATTAACTAATGGTGTCGGTTGTGAAAATAATTTATTATAAATTGGTTATTATATTTATATTGACTTGTCTGCTATATTCATGCGACGAAACAACCGGTTCAACAAAGACAAAAAAAAGATACATATATTATTCTCTAAGTGAATCTGATAGTGTTCCAGCTTCTGATGCGGGTTTGTATAGATATGATGTGAATAATGGTGAAATAAAAAGATTGGCAAATAATTCGGTTATTTTTATATCAGCCGGTTCTAAGGATGCTACAATTGGATTTGAATATAGAGGTTTGGAACAAATTCACTGGATTTACAGTCCCCAAAAAGGGAATATTCCTTTGCCTTATCCTATTTCGACTGAAGAAAAATATTACTATTGGATTTATGATATACCATATATTTCTCAAAATTATAATGGTAATAAGTTCGCTTATTTTGTAGGTTACAGAAAAAAAAATACATCTGATATATATAAGGATAAACCCAAACTTATCATTATGGATTTTTTGAATTCTTCAACAAAAATTATCGAAATAGATGAAATCTGTAAATCCTTAATTAAAGATACATCTATTGAAGGTGTTCAACCATTTAGTGATTATATATTATCAAGTAATGATGGTAAGAAGGTATGGTTTTTAATGAATAGTTTTGATATTTCAGGTCATAGTGACGTTGTCAATATTGCAATAAGTGATTTTATGCTTTTAGAGTATTATAATGATAAAATTATTCCTTTTATCAAACCTGATTATAGAATAAAACAAATATTGGGAGCTGATTATTCTAACGACAGAATTTTTGTTATGATAGTTTCATTGGTGGATTCTACGATATATGCTTATAATAATATTGATTCTATTCCTGTTAATATCCCTTATGAAAATTTCAGCAATCCCGAACAATTCGCTAAGGAAAAATCCGAGATGGTAGGATGGAGCGATTATGGAATTTCTATTTATGATTTATCAACTATGTCAGTTAAACAAAATGTTATTTCCTGGGGAAAGATAGATGAATTTTATCCTGGTTTATCTCATAAGAAGAATAAGAGACTTTCTTTCTCACCTGACGCTGAATATATAACCTTTGCTTTACAGTCAAAGTATTCAAATTATAATTATGATTTATTTGTTATCAAAAGAGATGGTACTGAATTCAAGAGGATTTCAAAGAATGCTCCCGTTGGAATACCTGTAGTGTCAAGTGTGATTCAGGATTGAAAATGAATTATGAAAATTATAAGATTACTAATTTTGGAGAAATAATGAGAATTATCTTATACTGTTTTTTGTTAATTTCAATTAATAATATTCTTGCGGCTAAAGTTCTAAATGTCGGAGCTGATAGTACCTATTCAACATTATCTGAAGCTGCTCTCGTTGCTCAACCTGGTGATACAATCATGGTAAATGATGTTGTAGAGGAAGGTACGCAATGGATTTCCGAATTGAAAGGGAATCAGGATAATTGGATATACATTCTTGCAACAGACCAACAGGATATTGTTTATAGTGGAAATGTTGAAGCATGGCATCTAAGCGATTGCGCGTATATTTATATAAAGGGATTTAAATTTGAAGGACAGTCTGGAAATGGTGTCAACATTGACGATGCCGGAACATTCGATACTCCTTCTCATAATATAAATATTGAAAATTGCGAATGGAGAATTATGAATGCGAGTGGCAACAATGACCAGTTAAAAATGTCTGGGGTTGATGATTTTATTATCAGGAATTGCAATTTTTCAAAAGGGTCCGAAGGTGGAAGCATGGTTGATTTGGTCGGTTGCCACAACGGATTATTCGATTTTAATTTTTTCAATGATGCAGGTGCGAATGCCATACAGGCAAAAGGCGGCTCAAAGGATATTTGGATTGAAAGAAATTTATTTACAGATGCAGGAGAGCGTGCAGTAAATATTGGTGGTTCGACTGATTCTGCATATTTCAGACCTCAAGGTATAAATTATGAAGCTTCCAATATTTATGTTCATTCAAATGTGTTTGTTGGTTCTACTGCTCCCATTGCCTTTGTCGGGACTGTCAATTCCGAAGTTGTTAATAATACAATAGTGAATCCGGGGAAGTGGGCAATACGCATTTTACAGGAAAACACAGACGGAATGCTCCAATGTTCCAATAATATTTTCAAAAATAATATTGTTTATATTCAGGATTATGCTGCTTACCCGACCTTAAATATAGGCCCTAACACATTGCCGGAGACTTTTGAATTCAGTAATAATCTGTGGTATAATTGGCAGGACATGAATTGGACTGGACCAAACCTGCCGGTAACAGAAACAGACGGAATATTAGGGAAAGACCCACTTTTCAAAGATTATGCACATTACGGATATGAATTGCAACCGGGTTCTCCTGCAATAGGAAAAGGGAAAGGTCCTGTTGCATGGAAAGACAGGCATTTCAATGATTATAAAAATCCTCCTTCAATAGGTGCTTATGAAGACACTTCTGCAACGAATGTAGATGAATTTTCAAATAATATTTTTGACTTGTCAATTAATCCGAATCCAAGCTATAATTCATTCAGAATAACATTTAATTTGATTTATGATGAAAATGTAAAAATATCATTATATAATATTCAGGGAGAACAAGTAATTGAATTGTGTAATAAAAATTTTAAAACCGGCGAAAATGTAATAGAATCCGGTACTTCTCAATTAGATATTTTATCAAATGGAATTTATTATATTAAATTCAATTTTGGTAAATGCGTTAGAATAGAAAAAGTGATTTTGTTGAGATGATTTATCAAAAAAAAATGTTGATTAAGGAATAGGTTACCTGGTATTGGAATGATATTCTTCGTAATTGTTGCTGAATTAATTCCACACTTGAACTATAAGCTGATTAGTTTTAAGTGCAATTCCAATATTGATACAAGTACATTAATTCAAAATGTTTAAAACTTGATTATCAATAAACATAAATACAATAGTTAAATAACCAAAATTTTCAACACTCACAACTTTAACAAGAAAAAACCGTAATTTTGTTATCGGGTTTTATTCATTTATAAAAAATTAATACTGATGGGTTTATTTTCGGAATTAGAAGTATCATTACAAACTGCATACGAAGTCGGATTAACAGAGGAAGAATATAATAAAGTAATAGAATTTTTAGGAAGAATCCCTACTTATACCGAGCTTGGAGTGTATGGGGTTATGTGGAGCGAACATTGCTCTTATAAAAACTCAATTAAGCAATTAAAGACATTGCCGCGTTCAGGTGGGAGATTGCTTGTCGAAGCTGGAGCTGAAAATGCAGGGCTTATTGATATCGGAGATGGATATGCTATTTGCTTCAAAATCGAAAGCCACAATCACCCTTCGGCAATAGAACCGTTTCAGGGTGCTGCTACAGGTGTCGGCGGAATACTCAGGGATATTTTTTCGATGGGTGCAAGACCTATTGCATCTTTAAATTCATTAAGATTCGGGGAGCTCAATTCAGACAGGACAAAGTATTTGTTGAGAGGTGTTGTCGGCGGTATTGGTCATTATGGAAATTCTTTTGGAGTACCAACGGTAGCAGGTGAAATATACTTCGATGACTGTTATTTCGATAATCCATTAGTCAATGCAATGGCTGTCGGAATTGTTAAAGTCGGCAGAACCGCTTCTGCAACGGCGTCCGGAGTTGGCAATCCTGTATTCATAGTCGGTAGCAGCACGGGGCGTGATGGAATTCACGGTGCTTCACTTTTGGCTTCGCGTGAATTTGATGAAGAAACAGATAATATGAGGCCAACTGTTCAGGTTGGCGACCCATTTGCTGAGAAATTATTATTAGAGGCAACACTTGAATTGATTAAATCCGGTTCGGTTGTTGGAGTTCAGGATATGGGTGCGGCAGGTATATGTTGTTCCACATCTGAAATGAGTGCAAGAGGGGCTGTCGGAATGTTTGTCGATTTGGATAAAGTTCCTCTGCGTGAACCGGGTATGAGTGCTTATGAAATAATGCTCTCAGAATCTCAGGAAAGAATGTTATTTATTATTGATAAAAATAAGGTTGAAATTGCAAAAGATATTTGCAAAAAATGGGATGTTCCGATTACTCAAATTGGTGTTATAACCGATGATGGTTTATTAAAAGTATATCGCGACGGGAAGCAAGTTTGTGAATTAAATGCAGATTCATTAGTATTGGGAGGAGGAGCCCCGCAGAATGATTTACCTGCTTCAAAACCAGCTTATTTAGATATTGTTAATAATGTAAATGTTGATACCCTTGATTTAAATATACCTTTTAACGAAGCATTCACAAAAATTCTGACTTCTTCGACAATTGCATCAAAGAGATGGATATTTGAACAATACGATTCACAAGTCAGAACCAACACTGTAAGTATAAAAGGTGATGCAGCAGTTATGCGGTTAAAGGAATTGCCAAATAAAGGAATTGCAACTTGTACTGATTGTAACGGAAGATACGTTTACCTGGACCCATACAAAGGAGCAATGATTGCTGTAGCAGAAGCAGCGAGAAATGTGGTTTGTGTCGGGGCTGAGCCGCTGGCTATAACAAATTGCCTCAATTTCGGTAATCCATTTGACCCGGAAGTGTATTGGACATTCAAGCAAGCAGTAGGTGGGATGGGCGATGCATGCAGGGCATTAAATACTCCTGTTACAGGAGGAAATGTCAGCTTTCATAATGAATCGAGGGAAAGGGCTGTATTCCCTACACCAACAATCGGTATGCTCGGATTAATTGAAGACCTGAATAAAATTTGCAGTGCAGGTTTCAAAAATGAAAATGATACGATTTATCTTCTTGGTAATAACAGACAAGAACTCGGCGGCTCAGAATATATCAAATTATTTTATGGAGATGTTGTCGGTAAATGTCCTGAACTTTATATTGATGATGAAATTAAAATACAAAAAGTTGTTCTAACGGGAATTAGAAAAGGGCTTATTAAAAATGCGCACGATTGCAGCGAGGGAGGTATAGCTATTTGCCTTGCAGAAATGTCCATTTTGTCGGAATTGAATATCGCCTGTAATATTAATCTTCCCTGGGAACTAACTCCCGGAATATTGTTCGGCGAATCACAGTCGAGGATTATTGTGTGTGTTAATCAAAATGATGAAATGAGACTTGAAGAACTTTGCAATAAAGAAAATGTTGAATGCTTCAAAATCGGCAAAACTCATAAAGTTCAATTTAATATCAATGATAAAATTTCATTTACCGTTGATGAGCTGAGAAATGTGTATGTGCAAGCAATTCCGTCTATTATGAAGTAAGTGATAAAAGTGTTAAATGATAAGTGTTAAGAGTAAATAGTCAGTAGTCATAAGTCGAGAGTTATTTACACTTATGACTAAGGACTTCTGGCTGAGACTGTAAAATAGTTAATTGTGAATTATTAATTTTTTAATTGAATATGGTTATTCCAATTTATAGTTGTTTTCACCCGATTTTGAGAAAAAAAACATCAGCAGTAATAAAAATTGATGATGATATAAAAAAATTGGTTGAAAATATGTTTGAGACAATGTATAAAGCAGATGGAATCGGTTTGGCAGCCAACCAGGTTGGTCAGGATAAATCTTTAATCGTTATTGATATAAATGCAAGTAAAGATAAACACAAAAGCGAGCCGCCGATTACGCTGATAAATCCCGTGATTGAACAATTTTCGGATAATGATGTGGAATATGAGGAAGGTTGTCTCAGCATACCGAAATTTTATGAAAAAGTGATGCGCCCCGAGATAATACAAATCAAGTACCTGGACCTTGATATGAAAGAACACGTTGTCGAAGCGGGAAATTTACTTTCAAGGGTAATGCAGCATGAAGTTGACCATTTGAACGGAATAATTTTCACAGAAAGACTGTCTCCAATCAACAGGACTTTAGCAAAAAGCAAGTTGAGAAAAATTCAGAAGGGACAGGTTATTCCCGATTATCCTTATATTGATTCGAATGGAAATCCATTGAAGTAATTATGAATTTAGAATGTTTAATTTTAAATGAAATGCAGATATTTTGGTGTTTGAATTTTGGATAATATGGTAAAAAGCTAATAGTAAGAGGATAGTTAACTAAATAGTTTAATTATTAATTGTGATTTGTTAATTATGAATTTAAGAGATGGAACCGGATAAATTAAAAGAATTGATACTGGCAGGTGAAAGCTCGAGGATTGAATTTAAAAGGAAATTCACTACACCGGAAAAAATTGCGAAAGAAATTTCTGCATTTGCTAATACAGTAGGCGGATATTTGATTTTCGGAGTAGAGGATGATGGAAAAATCACAGGAGTTGAAAGCGAAAAGGGAGAAATTGATTTAATTGAAAATGCTTGCAAATTTTACTTAGAACCACCGGTTGTACCTCAGATATATATCGTAGATATGAATGGCAAGGATGTAGTTGTGATATATATAAATAAGAGTAGTATTAGACCACATTGTGTATTGTCTAATCCGGATGATAGGAAGCCGGATAGGACGGCATACATAAGGGTTGGTGAAGAATCAGTTGCTGCAAGTAGTGAAATGACGAGAGTACTTTCTGCTCAAAATACAGAAAATCCATTAAAATTAATCATCGGAGACAAAGAAAAAAGACTTTTTGCTTATCTGCAAAATCATCAGAAAGTAACTGTTATGGATTTTGCAAATCTTGTAAACATTTCGCGCAGAAGGGCAGAAAGATTGCTTGTCAGATTAGTAAGAGCGAGTGTTTTACAAATACACCAGGATTCAAACTCGGATTATTTTACATTAACAGGGAATTAAAAAATAATTAAGAAATAAATCCTGATTAGAGACAAGCCGGGGGCTTGTCTCTCCATACAAATATTTTCTAATTATTCGGTGCGCCGTTCTGCACCCAAATTTCAAGTTGTCTCAAATTACAATCTGACAAACGCATATTATTATCGGGCATAGGTACATATCCTTTTTTGTGTTGAATTGCACCGAGAAATTTACCATTATCAATATATTTTTTTACGTTTGAATACCCTTCAAGAGTGACATTTCCCTGCGGCTGAACGCTGGTATGGCAGCCGAGGCAATTCAATTCCAAAACAGGAACAATTGTTTTGCTATATGTAACAGTTGTAGTATCGCAGCCGCCGATTGGCGTGTCAGAACAATCTTTGTCCATCGCACCTTCGGCAATCCATCTTGCGATTAATGAAATCTGTTCTGAAGTCAAACGTTTTTTTGGTGGAGGAGGCATCCTGTCGTCTTCTTCATTGCTTTGGTTCGTTATCATTTTATAAATTTTACTGCTATTCGGGTTCCCGGGTTTAATACCTTTTCTCATAATATTTTGGTATGAATCCAAAATATATCCTTCTTTTGATGTACCTTTATTATGGCATCCGCTGATTGCACAATTTGAATTGAATATGGGGAGAATGTCCCTTCTGAAACAAATACCTGTGTCAATAGTAGGGGCATCCTGTTGTATGTTTATTACCACATATCTTTGATGCCGAACGTCAATCCTCGGAAATGCTTTAATGATTGCAGTAATTTTTTGCTGAGGTAAATTTGTTATTGACTGATAAACAACACTGTCACCGCTAACTGTAGATAAAGTTCCGCCACCCATTATAATTTGCCAAATCACAGTTTTATCGTATAGTGGCTTGTCACTGATTACGGATAAAACAGTGTCATTTATAAATGCCTTTAACACAGTTGCTTCACCGGCTAAAATATTTACTGTATCCGGTGTTACATCAAAAATTATACTGTGTGTGTCTTTATTCGGTCCCTGTACATCTTCGCTACAGGATATAAGTATAGTTGCTGCTGCTATACTTAATAAAAGAATTATATATTTCATTTTTAATTAAATCCATGACTAAAAAAAATATTTATTTTTGTGAAAGCTAATTTTATATTATTTCCGTTTATACTAATGAATATCAAATCAATATTTTATTTTATGCAAAAAAATTTTTTTATATATTTCTTGTATATTTCTGTATTAATGATGTTGTCTTGTGAGGACGGATTTCCTACAGAAAATAAAAAGAATTTACCCGAAGGGCATACAAAATTAATAGGCATTGCTTTTCATAAAAAGGGGTATAAGGAACCATTTGCTTATGATATGTCACGGGGTGAGGCAAACTGTGCAGGAGCAAAGTGCCACCACAGTGATTTGAGAGGTGGTATGGCTGAATCTGATGGAATGAAATTAATTTCTCCGTCATGTTTTCAATGCCACGGAGATTTATGGAATGAAATTGATACATCAATAAAAACAATTACGAATTATTAATTTGGAATTACTTATTAAATTTAGGAATTTTATGAAAAAATCAATTATAATAATTTTAATAATAATATTATTTGGAAAATTAAATCAACTTTCGGTTCTTGCCGAAGATAATGACATTAAAGTTGGAAATTCAGCACCGGATTTCAGTGGAGTAACCATTGACGGCAGAGAAATGAAATTATCTGAATTTAAGGGCAGAGTGATTTTACTTGATTTTTGGGCAAGCTGGTGTGCACCATGTCAAAAAGAATTACCATATCTCATGCAATTATTTGATGATAATGATGACAAGAACTTTATGATTATTGCAGTTAATATAGACAAGAAAATCGAGCAGGCACAGAAGTTTTTGGATAAACTTAAAGAGAAAGCACATTTTCCGATAATTTGGGACAGTAAATCGGTTATTCCGGCATTATATAAAATCGAATCAATGCCGACTACAATTTTTATTGATAAAACCGGTGTAATTAGGTATATTCATACAGGTTTTACCGATTCTTCAAAAGAAATTTTAAAGCAGGAACTTGAAGAGCTTTTAAAATAATTATTGATTTCAATTTATAATTTAATAGCATGAAACTAATAAAATATATATTATTAATTTTAATAATTGGTTTATGTCTTGGATGCACTACAGTTGAACCATGGGAAAGAGAAGGGCTTTCGAGTCCGATTATGATATTCGATAAGAATCCGATCGAAAAAGGAATAAAGATACATCATATAGAATTCCGGGAAGGTTCGGCAGGAGCAACCGGCTCTCAAAGCGGCGGCTGCGGCTGCGGGTAAAATAAATTACGATTTACGTTTTATGAATTATTAATAACGAACTGTGGTTAAGAATTTAGGTTTTAGATTGTTATTTATAAAACTTTTACTTTTTGTTATTTTCATTGTTTTTCAATATTCGATGTTGATTGCTCAGCAATTACCGGCGAATGAAATACAGGTGGATTTCAATTCTTACTTCGATAATTACGGTGTTGAAATTATTTATCCTGAAGTTTCTTTTTCAAAATCTGTATCTGAAAATACGAGTATTAACGGCAGGGTACTTGTGGATGTTATTACGACTGCATCGATGAAAAGTCATTTTGACAGTGTTTACTCATTTGCAAATACGAGCAAGGGTCTGGATGCATTTACTTCGGCAAGCAAAAGAACTCACGGGGGAAGCGATAACAATCCGGATGAGCTTAGAGGAGAATTTGGGATAGGTGTAGTACAACTTTTCGATGAAGTTAATGTCTCGTTAACTAATCTGTATAGTATTGAACACGATTATTCTTCGGAAACGATAGCCGGCAGTATATCTGTTCCAATGGCAAAGAAAAATACGACTATTCAATTGGGATTGGTAAAAAGCTGGGATAAAATTTTCCCTCAAACAAGAACATGGATAGAAGATAAATCTGTTATTTCTTCAACTTTGACTTTATCACAAATTTTCAGTACGGGCTTTATTGGGCAAATTGAGTTGTTTTACAGTAACTTATCGGGATTTCTTTCTGACCCGTACCAGGTAGTTACAGTTGTGAATTTTGATTCTGCATTTTTTCAAAAATATGAAAATATATATCCTGATTACCGAAACAGGGGGGCAGCGGGATTAAGAACTATAATCAGATTAAATGATGTTTCATCGTTACAGTTAGCGTATAGGTATTATCTTGATGACTGGGAAGTTAAATCTCATACAATTTCAGCGTTATATGAGCATCTTTTTTTTGATGAAAAATTATTATTCGGAGCAGGTATCAGGTCATATTTTCAGACAAAAGCAAAATTCTTTAAGGCGGAATATAATAAGCTGGAAGAATATATGAGTGTTGACCCGAAACTGAACGGGATGATATCGAATGAACTGGAATTTAATTTTTCTTTAAATGGTTCGTTAATACCGATTATAGAAAATGAGAAACTGGAATTTAACGGGAGATTTAATTTTTATATAAGGAAAACAGATTCACCTGACTGGCATTCGAGGTATGATGTGCTGTATGCGTATTTGATGAGTGCCGGATTCAGATTTCTTTTTGATTAATAGGGGAGGATATATGAACAGGAGACAATTTGTCGAAGGGAGCATCTTTGCTGCAGGTGGTATGGTAGCTACAGGAAGATTATTAGCCAAAAACAGCAATAAAATAAATTCAACTAATTTATATACAAATAAAAATACAATAGATTTGGAATTGCTATGTGATGATTCGGGCATTGCATTTGATTCCATATCTTCATTTCTGAAACTGTTGAATGTTTCGAATGTGAAAATTGAAGAGCATCAGCTCATTGGTGATTACATAGGCGATGTTGTATTTATTTATAATAATTGCCTTGTGAATTATAAATCTGATAATACCAAGCATGGACATATTATCAGAAATATCAGCGAGACATTGAAATTGCCGAGGAAGATTAAAAATCCGACTCTGATAAAGGCGATTTCGGTAAATAAAGATTCTTTTCCTAAATATGTTAATGTATTCAGTGATAATAAAATTACTGAAAGATATAAAATCTCCGAGGAAAAGAAGGATATTCATATAAAAGCAGAAAAAGGTGAGTTAGTATTTTCAATAACAAATAATTCTGTATTTGCGACTCATAGTTCCTGCAAGCATAAGAATTGCATTCATACGGGAGCAATCAGAAAAGCAGGGCAGAATATTATTTGTATTCCGAATAATATTAGAATTGCACTCGACGGGAATCATCGAAGAGATATTGATAGCATTACATTTTGAAATTCTGAATTATGGTAAATGTGTTTTATATCCTATTTTGTATTTTAATACTTTTACCATATTCTTTATCTGCAAAGCAGGATTCAAGTTCAAAAAAAATGTATGAAGTGAATGTGTCCAAAAATCTTTTAGGCACAGTCATAGAAGCAAAAGTAATAAGCGAGGATATTAATAAGGCAAAATATTCACTTTTAAAAGCTTTCAAAGAGATTGAAAGAATAGACAGCGTTTATAATTTTTATCATATTGGCAGCCCTGTCTATCTGATAAATCTTAATGCAGGTATCAAGAGTCAGAAAGTTTCCGATGAAACATTCCAATTAATTAAACGGGCAATTGAATATTCCAAAAAATATGAGCATTTGTTCGATATTACAATCGGACCAATAATCGATTTGTGGGGCTTCAATACTGATAAAGAGATAAAAATCCCTTCGCAATCATCACTTGATTCGTTACTAAAACTCGTTGACTACCGTAATATTATTCTCGATGAAAAAGATACATCTGTTGAACTTAAAAATAAAGGAATGATGCTCGATTTAGGAGGAATTGCAAAAGGTTTCGCAGTTGACAGAGCTGCTTCAATTTTGAAAGAAGAAGGTATTAACAATTTTCTCTTAAATGCAGGAGGAGATATATGTGTTTCAGGAAAAAACGACAAAAATGAATCCTGGTCAATCGGTATTAAACACCCAAGGAAACCAAATGAAATTCTTGCATCATTCAAAGCAACAAACACCTGCATTGCCACGAGTGGCGATTACGAAAGATATGCAGACATCATCGGGAAACGCTATCATCATATTATCGAACCATCAACAGGTATGCCCGGTGTATTAAGTCAAAGCGTTACTGTAATGTTCAACACAACTGAAGAAGCAACAGTTATTGGGAAATATATTTTCCTTATAGGGTATGAAAAATTTGAACAACTTAAAGGAGCTAAGAATATAAAATACTTCATTGTTGACAGTGAAGGAAAAATTCATTATAATCGAAAACTACTAAAACAAAATTCTCTTAAAATAATTGGGGAAAAATAATTAATTTCATAGCTAATTTTGAATTCATATTTTACAAATTATGAGATAATTCCCCCCTCTTTTTAGAGGGGGAAATAATTACGACGCTTGTGATAAGGTCTCCGCTGAATTTCTTTTCCCATGTACAATATTTGGTGCTATATAAGTTCTTTTTTCTTTCACTGCTTTTTCAAATTCATTCCTGAATTTTGTGACAAAACCTCTCACTGGCCAGGCAGCAGCATCACCTAAGGCACAAATTGTATTTCCTTCGATATTATTAGCAATTGAAACGAGTAAATCCAAATCTTTTGAAGTGGCATCGCCTTTTTCAATTCTGTGTAATACATTTTCCATCCAGCCGCAACCTTCACGGCATGGTGTGCATTGTCCGCATGATTCGTGATGATAAAAATGTGCAATTCTCAATGTCGTTTTTACAATATCGGTATCTTCATCCATTACTATTATTCCACCGGTGCCAATATGAGTGCCGAGAACTTTTAAGGAATCCTCATCCATTTTAACGCCTTCGATTTCATTACCTCGCAATGGTGGCATTGAAGAACCACCGGGAATGACTGCTTTTATTTTCTTGTTATTTCTTACTCCACCGCAGTAATTGTAAATAATATCTGTCAACAAAGTACCGGTAGGTAGTTCATGTACGCCGGGTTTATTGACGTGACCGCTAACACCGAACAACAGTGTTCCGGGATGCCCCGGTGCTCCAATTTTTGCAAAATTATCCCCGCCCATTTTTAAAATTGGAACAACGGTCGTAATTGTTTCAACATTATTTACTGTTGTGGGCATATCCCAAAGTCCTCTTTGTGCCGGGAAAGGCGGTTTATATCTCGGGTAACCCCTGTCACCTTCGATTGATGTCATTAGTGAAGTTTCTTCGCCACAGATATACGCACCCGCACCTTTGTGTATAAATATATCGAGCCAATAATTATTACCGAAAATTTCTTTCATTTTTTGTCCGACAAATCCTTTTGAGTAGGCATCATCGAGTGCTTTTTGCATTAAATTCACCCATTTATGATATTCACCCCGGATATAAATGTATGCGGCATTAATACCCATTGCATAACCGGCAATCAAAATACCTTCGATTAATTGATGAGGATTACGTTCAAATATTTGCCTGTCTTTGAACGAACCGGGTTCTGATTCATCGCCGTTTACTGCAAGATATTTCGGCTTGTCTGACCCCTTGGGCATAAATGTCCACTTTAAACCTGTCGGAAATGCGGCACCACCTCTGCCACGAAGTCCTGACTTTTTCACTTCATTTGTAACTTCATCCGGTTTCATCCTAATAGCTTTTTTGTATGTCTCATAACCACCATTAGCTATGTAAACCTCAATTTTATGATAATCAGGTATATCGTGCAATATCAATTTCGGTAAATCACTCATTCTTCTTTATCCATTTAAAATACAATCTTCAAAATTAATTTTTTTCTACACAATAATAAAATTCCGTAAAGATTTTCTATTAATTCAGAATTCACATCAGCCCCTCTAAATTAATAATTACTTTCTTAAGGGATTCCTTCATGCTATTCAGTTTCTCCCTTTCATAAAGAACGACCTCTTCCGGGGCATTACCGACAAATTTTTCATTAGATAATTTCTTTTCGGAGCCGTCTATATTTCTTTTAAGTCTATCAATTTCCTTGTTCAGCCGTTTTCTCTCTTTGTCAAGGTCAATTGATTCATCGAGTAATAGAAATACTTCAGTTTCCCTAATGACTGAGCCAATTGAGTTATCGGGTTTAGAAATATTTTTCTCAATCTTAACTGCTTCACATTTTGCCAATGTTTCTATTAAGATTTTATCAGTATTCAGCATTTCATAAATAAAATGATTATGAGCTGAAATTGTAACTTTTGTCTTTTGTTGAGGAGGAATATTCAACAATGACCTCAGTTTCCTTATTTCCTCGACAATTGATTGTAAAAATTCAAAATCTTCTTCGAGTTTTAAATCAATCAATGATTCACTTGTTTCAGGCATTCTTTGCAAACTAATGCTTTCTACTTCAGGGTGTTCATAAAGCAAATGCCATATTTCTTCTGTAATGAATGGCATTATAGGATGCAACAGCTTTAATATACCTTCATATAATATAATTACAAATTTGATAAATGATTGATTGTAACTGCTATCTGTACTCCCATTTAATTGTACTTTTATTATTTCGACATACCAATCGCAGAAATCCCTCCAAATAAAATCATATAGGATTTTTGTATAATCATTGACTCTGTAATTATCTAATGCGTCATTAACATTTTTTATAGTTGAATTGAATCTTGAAATAATCCATTTATCAGATAGAGAGAATTCAAATGAATTATTATTTATCATTTTGTCAGTAGCTGGGGAATCTCCGTTTACCTGTTCCTGCTTCATCAAAATAAATCTTCCGGCATTCCAGATTTTATTTGCAAAATTTCTTCCGATTTCCATTGATGGAATGTCCTGATGTTCTACATCTACATCCATCTTTACATCCTGACCGAGTGGTGACAAATACAGTGAAGTAAATCTAACTGCATCTGTGCCGTATTTATCAATAATATTAAGCGGGTCCGGTGAATTCCCAAGCGATTTGGATAACTTTCTGCCTAATCCATCCCTGATTGTGCTTGTGAAATAAACATCTTTGTATGGAATTTCTTTCTTGAATTTCATTGTTGCCATTATCATCCTCGCCACCCAGAAGAAGATAATGTCCGGTGCTGTTACGAGTAAATCAGTCGGAAGAAATTTTTCAAGTTCCTTTGTATTTTCGGATTTGCCGTCATGGAGCCAATTCATTGTTGTCAGGGGCCAGAGCCAGGAAGAAAACCAGGTATCCAATACATCTTCATCTTGTCTCAATTGCTCATTATTGCTGATACCAAGTTTCTTTCTCGCCTCATCGGGTGAATTTGCTGCAGTATATTTTCCATCTTCAGTATAATAAACGGGAATTCTATGTCCCCACCAAAGCTGTCGCGATATGCACCAGTCCCGTATGTTTGTCATCCAATGCTCATAAGTCTTCACCCAGTGATTGGGAAAAAACCGGACTTGTCCGTCCATTACAACTTTTAGTGCATCTTCGGCAAGCGGTTTCATTTTGACAAACCATTGGTCAGACAAATATGGCTCGACAGCTTCCTTCCCCCTATAGGAGAAGCCGACATTATGAGTGTAATCTTCAATTTTCTCGATTAAATCTTTTTCTTTCAATTTTTCAAGTATTTTTTTCCGGGCAACGAATCTATCCATTCCGTTAAATTCACCTGTGAGTTCATTCAATGTTCCATCCGGATTGAATGTATTCGGCATTTCGAGATTGTGCCTCAATCCAACTTCAAAGTCATTAGCATCGTGTGCCGGTGTGATTTTTACACAACCGGTTCCAAATGTCGGGTCTGCATAATCATCTGCAATTAATTTTATTTCTCTTCCGACGATAGGTACAATCACGGTTTTTCCGATTAAATGTTTATATCTTTCATCTTTGGGATTGACAGCAACAGCGACATCACCGAATAATGTTTCAGGTCTAACTGTAGCAACCTTCAGATATTCATTGCTATCGGGGAAATAATATCTTATTGTATATAAATGCTCTTTAACTTCTTTAAACTCGACTTCCTCATCAGATAAAGCCGTCTGCGAGAGAGGAGACCAGTTAATTATTCTCTTTCCTTTATAAATCAAACCATCATCAAACAATTTTATGAATACCTGCTGTACAGCATTCGAGGCGGATTCGTCCATAGTGAATAGTGTTCTGTTCCAATCGCAGGAAATACCGAGTTCTCTCAATTGTTTAAGTATTATACCGCCGTATTTTTCTTTCCATTGCCATACCCTCTCAAGAAATTTTTCTCTGCCAATATCATATCTTGTAAGTCCTTCATCCCTCAACTCGGCTTCTACTTTGGCATGAGTTGCTATTCCTGCATGGTCATATCCCGGAAACCAGCAAACTTCGTAACCCAACATTCTTTTGTACCTTATATACAAATCCTGTAACGAAATATTAAGCACGTGTCCAAAATGAAGGATACCTGTAACATTAGGCGGTGGCATTAATATGCTGTATGTAGGTTTATCAGTTTCAGTTGAAGCGGAATAAATATTATTTTTCTGCCAAATCTCGTACCATTTTTTATCAACCGATTGTGGTTCGTAAGCTTTTGGAAAATTTTCAATCATTTTATTAAAGTATTAATATAATTTTATACAAACTTCAAAATTATGAATTTTTAAGGTTTTATTATTTTAAATTTTCGGTTAATCTTCAAATTGATTTAACCGGATTGTTATTAATAAAAAAAAATAGTTAAATTGGTTTATAATAAATGAAAAAAATTAAATTATTTAATTGGAATATAAAATAAAATTGCATTTAGTTGCAACTAAATGCCAAGTTTTGTGTTTTTCATATAAAATCACTTTGAAATTCGGAAATAATTCGAGAAGTTTGGAATATCAATTAAAAATTAGTTTTGATAAAAGATTTTTACGATATTTGCCGTAATGAAAAAGGGTTGCAAATTACTAATTACTAATAAAATCGGATAAAGTGATATTTACTACATTTTTTGTTATTTAATCATGGAGGTATTATGAAATTTCGGAGATTTATCTCTGGGCTAAGTATGACTTTTGTAATTGCTTCGACTGTATTTGTTATGAGCAGTTGTACGCCTAAAATTACAGAAGAACAGATGACGCAGTTGAAGGAGCTTCGTAATAAGGAAAAGAGCTTGACTGAAATGATAGCTCGCAAGAAGCAAGAGAAGAAGAACCTTGAAGCAGAAGTTAATGCAAGAAAAGCAGAATTGAAGAAATGCCAGGACGACAAGGCATTTGTTACAGAAAAACTATCGCAGTGGCCAAATTGCTGGCCTGATTACACACCGGGCAGCGAAGTGAAGTGATTTGCCTGCTTTGAAAGTATTATGTTTAACAAATGAATTGATGGAGACAATTATGTATAAAAAAATTAGCTTATTTATAGCATTGCTTGTTATAGCAATTCTTGCTTCCGGTCCGGTTCTTGCTCAAATGCAGTCCAAACCAGATGAAGAACTGACTAAGGAGGAAGCTGAAAAACTGATTCAGGAATGGCAGTCAAAAGTTAATGTACTCGACGACCAACTGAAGAATCTCGATGCTGATATTGAATTTCTTAAGAAAGAAATGGAAGATACTAAAAAACAGCTTGCCGACTGTAATGACGCTATCTACAAAATGCTCGGTTTGACACCCGCTGAAGTAGAAGCTTTCAAACAACAGCTTGGGCTTCTTGAAGGAAAAGTCAGGGATATGAAACGATTCAATGATGACCAACTTGCCGAAAAAACAGATGAAATTAAGGCATTGGAGAATGAATTGAATCTGTTACGTGGCAACAAAGCATCGTTGATTCCCGAACACTATAATAAAATTGTTTCGCTTGCCAGGGAAATTAAGGGTTTATACCGTGAAAAGAAAATAAAATCCTATACAGTTGGAACCTGGGCAAAAGATAAGGATTGTTTGTGGAACATTGCCGGTAAAATTGATATTTACGGTGACCCGTTCCTTTGGCCCAAAATATGGCAGTTTAATACCGATGCAATCAGGAATCCGGATATTATTTTCCCGGGACAGGTTCTTCAATTACCACCTGCGGGCCCAAAAACCAGCGATGAGTTGAAAGCCGAAAGAAAATACTGGAGAATGAAACGTGCTGCAGCCGAAGAACAAAAGCCCGAAGCAGCAAAGCAACCTGAATAGTTAATTACTATTGGCTAATTAATAATTAATTTTGAAAATATTTTGAATTATGATTTTTGATGATTATTAATTAGAAATTGATAATATTAATGGAAATTTAATGAAGACATTAAATGTTTAAAGAATAGCCCCATTCTCGTTTAGAGGGAAGAGGGGCTTTTTTTATTTTAAAAAATTTATGATGACAACTGTCTTGAAAAATTATCGATTTTCAATAATCGCACTTTAATATTTTTTTATGGATATACACGAGAAGAAAATTACATTTGATGATTCCGAAGTCCTGTCAATATTTTCTTATAATGAAAATTTACTGACTTTGATTGAAAATAAATTCAGCACTGCACTTACGATTCGTGGGAACAACCTTGTTTTGAAGGGTAACCCATCGGAAATTAGAATAATTGAATCGCTTTTTAATGAACTTAAATATATTTTTAAAAAACAGGGAACATTCAATGCACAGGATATATTGACTATAATTGAATTGTTAGAATCCGGCAGACAAACAAATGAAACGACCGTTACAAACGGCAATGGTGAAAGTGTAATATATCACGGTTACAGGGATGTTATAAAAACAAGAAGTGAAGCTCAATTAGACTATTTCAGAAAAGTTCAGAAGAATGACCTGGTATTTGCTATTGGCCCTGCCGGAACGGGAAAGACTTTTCTCGCAGTTGCAATGGCACTTGCTTCATTGAAGAATAATGAAGTGAGTAAGATTATTCTTTCACGACCGGCTGTGGAAGCAGGGGAGTCGCTTGGATTTTTACCCGGTGATTTGAGTGAAAAACTCGACCCGTATATAAAGCCGCTGACTGATGCTTTGTTTTATATGTTAAGCCCGGATAAAATGAAGAGTATGCTCGAAAAAAACATAATTGAGATTACTCCGTTAGCTTATATGAGAGGCAGGACTTTGAATAGTTCCTTTATTATACTTGATGAGGCACAGAATGCTACTTCAATGCAAATGAAAATGTTTTTGACAAGGATGAGCTCAAATTCAAAAGCGATTGTAACAGGAGATGTTACTCAAATTGATCTGGCTGATAAAAGCAATTCCGGTTTGATAGAAGCAAACAGATTGCTGAAAAAAATTAAAGGAATTGAATTTGTTTATTTTTCAGAAAAAGATATTGTAAGACATAGACTGGTTGCTGAAATTGTGAAGGCATATAATTCTGAAGACAAGAATCATAAAACAAGGAAATAACTTAAATTTATAATGTATAATTGATAAATAATTTTTAGTTAAAATAATATCGCTCTGAACGAAGATGAAAATTCGTTATTCCAAAAAAAATAAATTAATACAAATCTTTTAGATTTATTTTTGTAATGAAATGATTGAGATAATTAAAATTGGATTCCTGAATTTAACGCTTGTTGACATTATTGATATAGCAATAGTAGCCGTATTGATTTTTTGGCTTTACCGGGCATTGAGGGAAACCGTCGCAGTTCAGATTTTAGTCGGCTTGGTTATTATCATTGCATTATCATTTATCACAGAGGCAATTAACTTGAAAGCTGTGAATTGGATTTTAAGAACCATATCTGATATCTGGCTTCTTGCATTTATCATTCTTTTTCAACCTGAACTAAGACGATTATTATTGATGATAACAAGAAATCCTTTTTTCAGATTGTTTGTGCGTTCTAAGTATTCGGAAACAATCGGTGAAGTTGTCGAAACTGTTATTGAATTATCAGAAAAACATATCGGGGCATTAATTGTATTTACACGCACTCAAAATGTTGAGATGACTGTTGATACCGGAATTCCTATGAATGCAATTGTGTCGCAGGAATTGCTTGTCTCGGTATTTAATACAAAATCACCCCTGCATGATGGCGCCGTAATTATTGATAATCAGATTGTATTGGCTGCAAGATGTATTTTACCATTATCATCAGCAACAAAATTCAACGGGAAAAATTTAGGTACAAGACACAGAGCGGGATTAGGACTTTCTGAGCAGGTTGATGCAATTGTCATTATTGTTTCCGAAGAAACAGGTTCCATATCTATTGCCGAAGGAGGAGAGCTTACATTGAATATACCTAAAGAAAAAATATCTTCTCATATTCGTTCAAAATTATCGGAGAAAAAATAATCAGGAACCGATGATAAAGAATAATAATAATGCTTTTAATGAAAGAAGAAGATTACTGATTGAATCGCTTAAAAGAAGAGGAAATTTATCCGAAAATGTTCTCGATGCCATGCTGAAAATTCCCAGGGAAAAATTTCTTGACTCATCTTTTCATTTTCGGGCTTATGAAGATACAGCTCTTCCGATTGATGCAAATCAGACAATCAGTCAGCCGTACACTGTCGCTTATATGACGACACTTCTTGAAGTAAAAGAAGGAGATAAAATTTTAGAAATCGGAACCGGAAGCGGTTACCAGGCATGCTTGCTCGCTTTGCTGGGTGCCAAAGTTTATACTATTGAAAGGATACCCGATTTAGTCGAAAAGGCAAAAAAGGTTTTTAATGAATTTGGGTTGAAAATTAATACAAGGATAGGGGATGGAACTATCGGCTGGAGTGAATTTGCCCCTTACCAGGGAATCATAGTAACTGCAGCTGCACCTGATGTGCCCGACAGCTTAATGGAACAACTTGCCATTGGCGGAAGGATGGTAATCCCTGTTGGTACAAAGTCCTATCAGAGTATGTATTTAATAGATAGAATATCTGATAATGACGTCAAAAGACATGTTACCGATAGCTTTAAATTTGTTCCCCTAATTGGAAAAGAGGGTTGGAAAACAGGGTAATGAATACGAATATGACTAAAGTAATAATAATATTGGGACCTACAGCGTCAGGGAAAACAGAAGCTTCTGTTGAATTATCTAAATTAATTGATTGTGAAGTGATTTCTGCTGATTCAAGGCAAATATACCGCTTTCTTGATATTGGTACAGCCAAGCCAACAAAGGAAGCACAGAAGCAGGTTAAACATCATTTTATTGATATTCTGAATCCTGATGAATATTACAGTGCCGGCCTTTTTGGGAGTCAGGCAGAATCAGTTATAAGTGATTTATCTGGTAAAAAAAAAATTCCTTTAATTGTCGGTGGCTCGGGTTTATATATCAAAGCATTATGTGAGGGTTTGTTCCGTGAGGATTTAAAAAATAATACTTCGGATATAAGGAAGAATATAACGAATAAATTAGAATTATTTGGAATTGATGTATTATACGATGAATTGAAAAAAATAGATGTTGAATCTACAAATCTTTATTTTGATAGAAATCCGAGAAGAATCCTTAGAGCTTTAGAATATTTTTATTCCACTGGGTTTCCGATATCAAAAGCACATAAAGAAAAAAAGGATAGGAAAACCTTCAAAACTCTGTATTTTGGTATTCATTTTGAAAGAGAAGAACTTTATAAAAGAATTAACACAAGAGCAGAATTGATGTGGGAGAATGGACTCGAATCGGAAACTCGAAAGGTTCTTAAAATTGGCTATACTCCTGAACTGAACTCATTAAATACGGTCGGTTATAAAGAATGTATCGCCTATTTAAATAGTGACATTTCAAGAGAAAGAGCTATCGAATTGACTAAACAAAACACAAGACGATATGCAAAAAGACAAATGACCTGGTTTAGAAAAATTAATGATATTAAATGGCTTAATGGCGGAGACAGTAAAAAAATTGCCGAACAAATTTTATCTTATGTATCAGGAATAATTCCTGACACGGTTACTTAAAAAGTAAAATTCCATTAGTAATTTGTAATTCATAAGAGGTTGTTATGAAAATGAGAATACCAAAAAATATTAAGCTTGTTGGTCTTCCACCAGGGACAGCAGTCTTTAAGGGTGAAAGAAAAACAGAGAAAATTCAAATTAAAAAATTAGAGTATAATGAAGAATTTTATGATGAGGTTCTTTGTTCGGTTGATGATGTTGAGAAAGTTGACCTCAGTGATAATAAATTAAAATGGATTATAATTAATGGATTGCACGAAGCCGAAATTATCGAACGTTTATGCAATGTGTTCAGAATAAAACAATTGATAATTGAAGATATTCTCGATACCGAGCATCAGCCAAAGATTGATTTCTTCGATGATTTCATTTTTATTACACTTAAAATTATTGATTACAATTCACCTGGGAAAGGTGCTCACACAGAGCATCTAAGCTTGGTCTTCGGTAAGAATTTCTCTTTGACTTTTCTCGAAAGCGGTGTTCATTATTTTGAGAAAATTGAAGACAGAATTTTGAATAAATCAGGTAAATTATCCAAGCTCGGTACAGATTATCTAAATTATGCAATTCTCGATTTTGTTATTGATAATTATTATATTCTGATTGACAAACTTGGCTACGAAATAGATAAACTCGAAGAAGCTATAATCAATGAACCCAAAAAGGAACATTTGGGTTTAATACATAAATTCAAAAGTGAATTGATTTTCCTGAATAAAAATATTAAACCGATGAGGGATATTATTAGGAGGATGGAGACAGAAAAAAGCCATTTAATTGCAAGTTCAACTTATGAATATTTGAGAGATTTATTTGACCATATAGTTCAAATTAACGATACTTTAGATTCCTACCGGGAAACATTAACCGTATTACTCGATATTTACATAACAAATCAGGGTAATAAATTGAATGAAGTAATGAAAGTTTTAACAATCATTGCAACCATTTTTATTCCATTGACTTTCATTGCCGGTGTTTATGGAATGAATTTCAAAAATATGCCCGAAGTAGAATGGCACTACGGATATTACTTTTCTTTGGCATTAATGTTGATTGTAGGGCTTGGTATGCTTTTGTTTTTTAAACGAAAAAAATGGTTCTGATTTAATTACTAATTACTAATTTATAATGACAGATAAATATACTAACAGATATGTAAAGAAAACAATAGATTTATTATTTTTTAATTTTATTGGAATTTTAATTGGTTTAATTTTTTTTTCTGACTATTCTTATTCTAATGAGAATAATGAAAACAAACCTTCAATCAAATTAACTGCTAATGATAGTCTTAAAGCATTAAACAAGTTTAAAGCCGATATTGATAATGTCCTTTCTGTCGGACTATTGAAAAGGGCTAAATATGGAGTTGCCGTTTATTCGATCACAAATAAGAAATATATTTATTCAAAAAACCTTACCAATGAAGTTACACCTGCCTCTAATACCAAGTTATTTACTACCTTTAATGCATTCAATACAATGGGACCTGATTATAGGATAGAAACTACGGTTTTTACTGATGGCAATATCAAAGATAGTGTGTTGGATGGAAATCTGTATATTGTCGGGAAGGGAGATGCATTATTGACTGTTACCGATATCGAATACCTGGCTGATGCTATTATTGAAAAAGGTATAAAAAAAATAAACGGTAATATATATGCCGACGGGTCTTTTTATGACACAATGACTCAGAGAGTGAGTTATAGCGGCGATAAAGATATAGTAGAGCCATTGCAGCCGATTACTGCACTTACGCTCAATCAAAACATTGCTGCAATATTAATTCATTCGGGAAGTACACCCGGGAAACCGGTATCAGTTCAGCTTGTTCCTCCTTCTGAAGCATTTATAATTCAAAACTATGCAACTATTGCAGGTGTAAAAAAAACTCTCAAACAATCAGGCAAAAAAATAATAAAAACTAAAAAGAATTATGACAAGAAAAATCATATAAAACAAAAAATAAAAATCAATTCTAATAAACATAAAATAACGGTCAGGAAATCAAAGAAAACAACTTATAATTACCAATACATCGAGCAAAGGTTTGGAGATGTTCCGCCTGTACCTTCACCAGCATCGAGAAGAAGACCAAGAATAACAGTTTCAACAAAAATTGATTCATCAGGATTACAAAAATTCATTATAAATGGTTCTTTAACGGCAGGAATGAATTATTCTTACAGATACTTTATTCAAAATCCTAATCTTGTTGTTGCAGGTACATTAAAAAACCGTCTTGAATCGGGAGGTGTCAAAATAACAGGTAAAATAGGATTGGGTTTATTGCAATCTGTCAGGACAAAAACCGGTCTATTGGCTGAAATTAATCGCCCATTAATGGATTTGATTTATTTAACTAATAAAAACAGTGACAATTATCTTGCTGAAACAATTTTCAAGATGACGGGTGCCTATTCCGGTAATCATATAAATAATAGTATGCAATCGAAAGAAAAATTGTTTGAGGCAATAAAAAGATATAATATCCCCTGCACTGATTGTGTAATAAATGACGGTTCAGGATTATCGAGAAGAAACCGAGTTACGGTTGATGCAATTTTGCATTTACTTATTGAATCCAAAAAATTGAATTTCGGGAATAAATATGATTCATCTCTGACAATCGCAGGAATTGACGGAACTTTGGTTAACAGGATGAAAAATACTTTAGCTGAAAATAATCTTAGAGCAAAAACCGGCACACTAAATAACACATCAGCACTATCGGGATTTGTTAATACACAGGATGGTGAGCTTTTTGCATTTTCTTTTGTCTTCAATGGCGGTTCAGTATCATCTTACAAGCAAATAGAGAACAAACTTGGTGTGTTGTTAGCAAACTTCAAATATTCATCAATTATTGAGAACGATAAGAAAAGTGAAGAAAAGAAAGTTGTTAAATCAAAGCAGAAAAGAAAATAACAAAATAGATAAATCAAATTTAAAATAATTTTTTTTAGTATTGGGGGACCTCTTGGCTCGAACCCACGACCTACCTGGTACTTATCGGAAGCTTTAAATTCGGATGAATTTTGTTTGCGGGGAACCGACGATGCTTGAATTCACGACCTACCTGGTACTTATCGGAAGCTTTAAATTCGGATGAATTTTGTTTGCGGGGCCGACGAGTCTCGAACTCGCGACCTCCAGTGTGACAGACTGGCGCTCTAACCAAACTGAGCTACGACCCCATACTTTTCTAAATTCTTTTAAAGAACTTGTGGACCCAAGGAGGATCGAACTCCTGACCTCCTGAATGCCATTCAGGCGCTCTCCCAAACTGAGCTATGGGCCCCTGAAATTTTTTCAGGAAAACAAAATTACGGTTTTTTTTCATAATTAAAAAATTTCAATTATTTTGTTATTATTCAATTTTCTAATTTTATTTTATTAGGTGTACAATGAAAACTTTTTCCATTTTATTTTTAATTTTTATACTGAATATTCTGAATTCACAATCGCAGATTCCTCAGGGAAATAGATTATTGGGACTTGGTATTTCAGCAAGGTTTGATTTGCAGGAAAATTTAAACTCTGGTAATAGTCATAATAATTACCAATCCTTTTCATTAATTCCATCCTATGGTTATTTTATTTCGGTAAACAAATTAATTGGCTTAGAATTATCACTATCATATTCCCATAATGATAATGTTCTTGATAATATTATTTATGGAATGAATGTAGATAACCAAATTTATTCAATTTCAATTTCACCATATTATCAATCCTTTTATATTTTAGCTAATCAATTATATTTTTTCGGGAAATTTGGAATTAATATTGGATATGATAATAATTTAAATAAAAACGGCGGTAATGAAAACAAATCCGAAACTTTAAATGCCGGGTTTTATTTTATTCCGGGTTTGAGCTATTTAATTAACGCACATCTCATGGTAAATGCAGGATTAGGTAGTTTTAGCTTTGCATATTCATCTAACAAAAATATAAAAAGAAAAAACTTTCAAATGTATTTTCTACCTTCAAATCTTAGCATCGGACTTAATTACTTATGGTAATATTTTAAATATTATTTATTCAAATTAATTTATTATTATCTAAGAATTATGAATGGTATTGTTGTCATTATGTCCGAAGTTGGTAAATAAACATTCAGAAAATAAGAACCGTTGCTCAGATTCTGAATTGAAACAGAGTATGAAGCAATTCCTGGTTCTCTTTCTGCAAAGTATTTTGAATGAACCCGTTTACCTAATAAATCGTATAAATCTAATTTAACATCAGACTTTACTGTGAGAGGTACTATCAATTCAATTTCATTTCTTGAATCTTCGACTACTGAGGGATACAAATAGGCATTAAAATTGTCTTTTGCGAACATCTCTGTTTGTGAAGCCGGAATACCGCATTGAATATGACTTGAGTGTGGCTCAATAGTTACAAAATCATTTTCATAAAATGGCATTCTCCTTTTTTTGTCCAAATCTTCAGCTACCACATAACATTCAGCATTATCATTATTGAAATTGATTAATGGAATGTCAGATGTATATTGATACTTGAATACGGTAGGGTATAACAGATACTTTTCAAATACCTGGGAATCCGAAAATTTAATATAAAATTCTGTATTAATTAATTTTGATGAAGACGCAATATAAACTATTACTCTCTGATACTGATTTAATTTGTATGTTGAAATCGGAGAAATTATTATTCCTGTTTTCATCATTGCATCGAAAATATTTGGTACACCGTACCCAAGGGTATCGTCAGGAGATTGATTCAAAGATGAAGTTGATTCTATCACTGACCTCACTTCCCATGGCTTCAATTCAGGAAATTCCTGCATCAATAGACCGACTGCGCCCGATACCAGTGGAGTTGCAAAGGAAGTCCCTCCACCGAAACCGAAAGTATAAGGGTCTGAGGCATTTGCTGCAAATACTTCAGTTCCCATTCCTGATAAATCAGGTTTAATCCTGCCATCAACTCTTGGTCCCCTCGATGTAAATGCCGCGGGTGTTACTCCATCAGGAGTAACTGCTCCAACTGTAATAGCGCTGTCAGCATCACCCGGTGATACAATTGTCCCCGGATTTGGGCCACTGTTTCCGGCTGCTGTTATACAAACAACTCCTCTTTTTACTGCATTATTCACTGCCTGAGCGACAATTGTTGTTTTCCCGTTTAATTCATTATATGTATAATTTGAATCTGTTGAATCGAATCTCATATATCCGACGGATGAACTTGTTATATCAACACCCTGTGATTCCATCCATTCTATTGCAGCAGCATAGTTATCTTCTTCCAAATGATGTTCACCAAGTAAATTCTCTGTTTTTGATAGTATAAAATCAGCATTAGGAGCTATTCCTATCAAATTCCCGGGTGAAAATCCTGCAGCTAATGACAATACGGCTGTACCGTGTTTATCATGGTCTGCAGGGTCACTATCCTCATTTCCGGTTATCGTATCATTATTTACAAAATCATATTCTGCAAGAACTGAAGCATTTATCAATGATGAATGGTTTTTCCACCTGAATCCTGTATCGAGAAAACCGATTAATACTCCTTTACCATTTATGCCTAAACTGTGCAATATCGGGATATTCATTATTTGTGCCTGCCTGAAAGATGGTCCGTAATCATAATTATCACAATTTTCATAATATTGAGCTTGATTATTGTCATTAACAAAAATTGAATTTGTACTTGATAAATTCTGAAATTCGAGTTTAATCAATTTACTTGCTGTGGGTTGAACTTCTTTAATAAAACTAATTTGTTTTAAAGCTTCGGCAATAATCGAATCACAAATCACAACAATATAATTTTTCCATCTCAATTTAAGTTTTAATTCTGAACCAAGTGATATGCAGGAATCAATATATGGCTTGTATATTGTTGCATCATCATAATTTATTAAGGAATCGGCAGGTAAGACTTTACCCCTTCTTTTTATAGCCCTATCATTTAATAATTTTAATGTAGAATTATATAAAGATGTACCTTGCCTGAATTCAACAGGACCCTTATCCTTAAAAAATACCCTGTATGTTCCTGTCTGTGAACAAAGGGGTTGAACCATGCAAAGAAAAATTATAATCAGATATTTATATAAACTGCTTTTAATCATTACATTATTTATTACAATTGTTTTTCCCTGCTGTATTTAAATAAAAATTCTAATTAAATTGTTAAATTATCGTTACTGAAATAATCAAGAATTGCAAAATAAGAATTTTGATTTATCTGTTAACTGAAATTATGAGTATTGTATTAATAACAGGGAGTGGACGTAGGATTGGAAGAGGTCTGGCAATTCGTTTTGCAGAAAAGGGCTGGGATGTCATTATACATTACAATTCATCCGATAAAAAAGCCGATGAAACCGGAAAATTAATAAAAGAAATCGGAGTCAGGACTATTACAGTTAAAGCCGATGTCAGAAATCAGGGCGAAATACAGAATGTTTTTACTAAAGCAGTTGAACAGGTCGGGATACCCGATGTATTAATTAATAATGCCGGTATTTATCCTCTTCCTGTACAATTGAATGATATAAGCGATGAATTATGGAATGATACTTTAAACATTAATTTGAGAGGTGAATTTTACTTTTCAAAAGTTTATGCTGAAAAGGCAAAAGAAGGCAGAATCATTAATTTTGCATCTCTTGGTGGATTGGAAGTCTGGAATCACAGAATTCCCTACAATGTTTCTAAAGCAGCTGCCATCCAGCTTACTAAAGCTTTAGCAAAGGAACTTGCTCCTGGTTTTTCTGTGAATTGTATATGTCCCGGAACGATTGAAATTCCAGATGAGCCCCCTTCGGAAAAAATTCGTATTAATCCCGATAAAATTCCAATGAAAAGAAATGGAAATGTTGATGATATTTTTGATGCTGTATTTTTCTTTTCGACCTGTTCAAAATATATCACAGGACAGGTTTTGTGTGTGGATGGTGGTTATCATATTTCAAGATGAATTTAATTAACAATTAATATTGACAATAAAAAAAATGAAAAAAAACGATGTAGAGGCAGATTCCAAATTTTCCCATTTTGAAAAATCAATTGATAAAAAGGGTATAAAAAGAGCACCGAAGGGCTATGATAATTATGAGTTTATTCATAGCAAGGATGGTCGTGTCATCAGGTTACTTGCAGAATATCTTTATCCGAAACAAGTTATGGATAAAAATAATGTTAAGAAAGGAATCATTTTCTTCGGTTCTGCAAGGGTTAAACCGAATGATAAAAATGGAGACAATGCAGGTTATTATAATGATGCAAGAATCCTTGCAAAATTGTTGACCGATTGGTCTAATACTTTACCTAAAGAAAAAAGTTTTAACATTGTTACTGGAGGAGGACCCGGGATTATGGAAGCTGCTAACCGTGGCTCTTATGATGCTGGTCGAAAATCTGTGGGCTTAAATATCAGTCTTCCTTTTGAACAAATGCCAAACCAATATATATCAGAAGTTCTGAATTTTGAGTTTCATTACTTTTTTATGAGGAAATTCTGGTTTGTATATCTTGCTAATGCTATGGTTGTTTTCCCGGGTGGATTCGGCACACTCGACGAATTAATGGAAATTTTAACTCTTAGACAGACAAAAAAAGTAACTAAGCCGCTTCCTATAATTTTATATGGTCAGAATTATTGGCAAAAGCTGATTAATTTTGATTTTCTTATTGAAATGGGTATGATTAATAAAGAGGATGTTGAATTATTTTCTTATGCTAATACTCCGGACGAAGCATTTAAAAAATTGAAATCTGAATTATCTAAAATTCATAAACTATAAATAATTATTAATTACGAATTTCTAATTACTAATGAAATTATTATGAAATCAAGAATATTTATGACTTTATTATTCCTTTTTGTTTGTGCTTATTCGGTAACAGCAGGTGAACTTACTTTTTCATCTGAGAAACCCCAAAAAGGAACAATTGTAACAATTAATTACAAATCCGAAGGTGAATTTCAGAAGAACGAACAATTGAATGTTTACATTTGTTGTTTTTATAGCGGTGAGAAAACAATAGAGGGTTTTGATGCACCTATGACTTTTGATAATTCAAAATTTAAATTTGAAGCTACATTCCAAATTCCGGTCAAAACTAATTTTGTATTATTTAAAGTAGGAAATGGGAAAAGATTTGATACTAAACATTCGGAATTTTGGCAATTATTTTTATATGGAACAGATGGTAAACCTGTTCGGGGTGCTAATTTGAATTGTGCTGTATCTTATATGGGAATGTTACCTCAAAATGCCGGAAGAATAGTAAATTTTACCAATGCAATTGAATATTTCCAAAAAGAGATTGCATTATATCCCGATAATATCCAGGCACAAATTGGATATTCATCATTGAATTTCGATATGAGAAAAATCTCCAAAGATGAATTCGATGAATCATTAAAGAAAATTATTAAATCGGGATTTAATGAAAATGACGAAGGAGAATTGCGTGCTGTAGTGAGGGCTTTGCGTACACTTGATAAAAGCGATAAAGCACAGGAACTGGAGCATAAATTCGTTGAGAATCACTTGCAGAGTGATTTGGCTGAAGAACTTGCTATGGCAAAACTCGCAAAGTCAGACAACTTGAAAGAATTTTCAAGTGATGTCCAAAAATATATTAAATTATTTCCCGAATCTCCGAATCGTGAAAGAGTATTTTCTGCCCTTGTTTCAGGTTATCTTCAGGATAATAGGTATGATGAAATTTTTACACTCTTGAATTCATATACTGACGTTCCTTCCTCTGCTTATGCTAAACTCGCTATGGCATATCTCGAAAATTCTGAGAAACTAACAGAAAAGCAAATAAAGAGAAATATTGGCAAAGCACTCGATATATTAAAATATGCCATTGACGAAGCAAGAAAACTTGACTATCATTATAAACCGAAACACTTATCCGATTCAGAATGGAAATTATCGAAAATTTATGAATATGCTGACATCCTGAAAATTTATGGACAGGTAAATCATTTGGCAGGAAATAATGATGATGCAATTAAAGTATTGAATGAATCTAAAAAAATATTTGATGGATCAACCCCGCCGGATTTATATCTTGAATTGATTGAAACATATATTGAAACTTATAGGGATTCCATTGCTTATAATCTGGCAACTGAAGCTATTATAGAATCAAAGAACAGTAAGGAGACCGACAATTATCATAAAATTCTGTTTGACACTTTAAAAATTGAAGGTGAATACAAACAAGTTTATGATTCTCTTTCTTCAATTGCAAAGAGTAAAAGGTTAATAGAATTGGCTGATGAACAGCTTAATATCCCTGTCAATTTAGGATCAGTAACAAGTTTGCTGGGTAAAGAACTAAAATATGGCAGCTTAAAAGGCAAAGTGATTGTCATTGATTTGTGGTCAACCTGGTGCGGACCTTGCAAAGAGTCATTACCTGCTATGGATAATTTATATAGTTTGTATAAAGATAGTTCGGATGTGGTTTTTACTTCAATAAATGTGTGGGAAAAAGAAGCCGGAAAAGAAAGATTGGATATTATTAAAAAATTCTTCGGTAAATCCGATTATGACCTTCCGATATATATCGATAATACGAATTTATTACCATATACTCTCGGTGTTACTGGTTTACCTACTACTATTTATATTGATAAGAAAGGAATTATAAGGTTTAAAGATATTGGTTATGTAAGTGCTGATTTTTTAATGAATACAAGCGATAAAATTGATTTTTTATTAAAAAAGTAGGGGCAGATTATTAATCTGCCCATATTATATTTAAATGGAGGAAAATGAAAAAGAAAAGCTGTACCTGGCCCGGAACTGATACATTAATGCTGGACTATCACGATAATGAGTGGGGGGTACCTCTACACGATGATACTAAATTGTTCGAGTTTATGGTTCTGGATGCTTTCCAGGCAGGTTTAAGCTGGGCTATTGTACTTAAGAAACGTGATGCATTCAGAAAAGCATTTAGTAATTATAATATTAAGAAAATTACAAAGTACGATGACAAAAAAGTATCTGAACTTCTAAATAATGAGGATATTATTAGAAACAGAATGAAAATCAATGCCGCTATAAAAAATGCACAAGCTTTTCTAAAAATTCAAAAAGAATTCGGAACATTCGATAAATATATCTGGAAATTCACTAATTATAAACCCATTGTCAATAAATGGAAAAAGATGGGAACCATCCCTGCTAAAACAGAAATATCCGATGAAATGAGCAAAGACCTGAAGAAAAGAGGTTTCAGTTTTGTCGGTTCGACTATTTGCTATTCATTTATGCAGGCAGCGGGAATGGTTAATGACCACGTTATTGAGTGTTTCAGGTATAAGGAAGTTCAAAGAATTGATAATTGAAAATTGATAATTGATAATTCTAATATTTTATTTTGATATTATGAGTTTAAAACTTTTTGGAATAATAATTATTTTGGGTTCATTCAGTATTATTACATCTTGTAATCCTGATACTTGTTACTTAGATGATTGTTCTGATAAAGAAAAAATGAAGGTATCATTGTTAAATGTTTTTGGGCATCATATTCTTGAAGAATATAGATATGTTGATTCACTTGATTGGTATTTTAGCGAAAGTGATTCCGTTTATGATGTAGAATTTTTTTTAAAGAAAGAAATAGTTAAAAGAAAAAATATAATACAGGATGGTTTTCATATTATCATTTTAAAAAAGAATTGTAAAGCAACTTATTATGAATATAAGTATAGATATAGGGATGGAAAATACGAAAGATATTAAATAAATAATAATTTATTATTAAGAAAATTATTTATGAATTATATTTTAACTGAACACGCTTCTAAAAAAATTAAAAAGAGGAAAATTTCTTTGAATTTAATTGAAGAAGTTATTCAAAATCCTCAACAAATTTTATATCAGGATGATTTATTAATTTATCAATCTATTGTTGTGTTTAATAACAAAGAATATCTTTTAAAGATTTACGTTAATCAAAATGTTGGACCAAATAAAATTGTAACAGTTTATATGACAAGTAAAATTAAGAAATATATGGTGTAATATGAAAATAAAATATGATAAAGAAGTTGATGTGATCAATATACAATTCAGTGAGGCGGAAATTGTAGAAACTGATGAAAACAAACCGGGTGTTATTATTGATTATGATAAAGACGGCAAAATAGTTGAAATTGAAATTCTCAATGCTTCAAAACATACTTCACAACCTGCTAAAGTCGAATACGAATTTGCATAGGAAATATATATTTAATAATTGGATTTAAACACAATAATTGGTTTTCTCGCTGCCTTTTGCACTACATTTGCATTCATTCCACAATTAATCAAAGTCTGGAAGAATAAACACGCAAAAGACATATCACTCCGTATGTACATTATTTTCATTATTGGTATTGCCCTTTGGCTTGTTTATGGTATTATCATTAATAATCTGCCCATCATCGCTGCAAACACAGTAACAATAATTCTTGCTGGAATTATATTGATATTCAAAATAAAATATAGGTAATTTCAATTAACAATTCTTAAATAATAAGTCATTTTGTTAACACTTTGTTGATATACTATTCTCTGAAATTACTATGTTTGCATTGCAAAAATATTATGATTTGTTTGAATATTATTATTAAATATAAAGATGGATTTTGTCCATTTACATAATCATACACATTATTCATTGCTGGATGCACTTTGCACTCCCGATGAATTGATTAAAGCTGCTGTGGAAGATGGTCAGAAAGCTCTTGCACTCACCGACCACGGGGTAATGTTCGGCTGTTATGAGTTCTATAGAAAAGCAAAAGCCGCAGGAATCAAACCGATTATTGGCTTTGAAGCTTATGTTTCTAACGGAAGCAGATTCGATAAAACAGCAGGTAAGCAGAAAACCAAAAAGAAAAATTATTATCATCTTGTTCTTCTTGCAAAAAATCAAACAGGATATCAAAATTTATTGAAACTCACTTCGCTTGCTCATACCGAAGGATTTTATTATAAGCCGAGAATAGATAAAGAACTTTTGGAGAAATACAGCGAAGGAATTGTAGCTTCATCCGCCTGTATTGCCGGTGTAATCAGCTATCACCTAATCAACAATGATTATGAACGGGCTTATGATGAAGCGAAATATTATAAGGATTTATTCGGTGATGATTTCTACATTGAATTACAAAGTCATTTTCTGACTGATGATGAGATTATATTGCGTGAAGCACCAATAATAGCTAAGAAGCTCGGATTAAAGCTCATTGCAACGAATGATATTCATTACCTTAAAGGCGACCACGCTATTGCTCATAATATTTTACTCAACATCAAGGATGTTACAGCAGCTACTTCCGGTCAGGTGGATATATATAAATTGAGATACCGCACACCCGAAATGTATTTCAAGACAAAAGAAGAAATGTCCAAGCTTTTCATTGATTTCCCGGATGCCATTGAAAATACATTGGAAGTAGCAGATAAATGCAATGTTAATCTCGATACCGGACTTCACATGCCGGAATTTCCTTTGCCAAATGATAAAAAACACTTATCTAATGCAGAATACCTTGAGGAATTGACTTTTGAAGGACTAAAGAAAAGATATAATATTATCACTGATGAAATCTCTGAAAGGGCAAAGTTTGAACTGAATGTAATTAATAAAATGAATTTTCCGAGTTATTTTCTGATTGTCAGTGATTTCATTAATGCTGCAAAAGGATTGGGTGTTACTGTCGGTCCCGGTAGGGGTTCGGCAGCCGGCAGTATTGTCGCTTTTGCACTTGGTATTACAAACATTGACCCTTTGCCTTATGATTTGCTCTTTGAACGATTTCTGAATCCTGACAGAATCTCGATGCCTGATATTGATATTGATTTCAACGATGAAACAAGAGAAAGAGTCATCGAATATGTCCGTCAAAAATATGGCGAAGAATGTGTCGCGCAGATTATAACATTCGGCAAATTATCCAGCAGGGCTGTTCTTACAGATGTTGGAAGAGTGCTTGGTGTCGAGCTTCAAAAAATCAAAGAAATCACATCGAAAATACCTGTTATTCAGGGTAAAGTAACTGATTTAAAAGATGCTCTCGAATTATCAGAATTAAAATGGGTGAAGAATTCAGATGACCCCAAAATAAAAGAGTTAATCAATTACTCACTCCTTCTGGAAAATAAATTCAGAAACAGCGGAATCCACGCCGCCGGTGTGGTTATAGCTCCCAAAGACATCAGGGAATTTGTACCCGTTTTCCATGCAAGCAAAGCAAAAGGTGGAGCAGCTGAGATTGCTACCCAATACTCTATGAATGAGCTTGAAAGTGCCGGATTGCTCAAAATGGATTTTCTCGGTTTACGCACTTTATCAATCATTGACAGAACTATTGAGATGATTAAAATCAATCATGGGGTGGAAATTAATATTGATGAAATTGATTTCAAAGACGAGAAAACTTATGATTTGATTTCCAATGGCGATACACTTGCCGTATTCCAGTTTGAATCCCAGGGAATGCAGGATTATCTTCGTCAACTGAAACCAAAAGACCTCGAAGAACTAACTGCTATGAATGCCCTCTATCGTCCGGGTCCGATGGCTAACATACCCGATTTCATTGACAGGAAACACAGCAGGAAACCAATCCAATACCTGCATCATTTGATGGAAAAATCACTGAAAAATACTTATGGTATTATTGTCTATCAGGAACAGGTTATGCAGTTGGCAAGGGATATAGCCGGCTTCACTCTTGCTCAGGCAGATATTTTACGACGCGCTATGGGTAAGAAAAAGAAATCCGAAATGGATAAGTTAATGCCTGCGTTTATCGAAGGTGCCGGGAAAAACGGATTAAATGAAAAACTTGCAACCGAGGTCTATGACTTAATCGAAAAATTTTCCAGCTATGGTTTCAATAAATCACATTCTCTTGCCTATTCATATCTTGCTTTTCAGACTGCATGGCTAAAAACTCATTACCCTGCTGAATTCCTTGCTGCTAATATGTCGGCAGAATTGAACAACCAGGATAAAATCGTTCAGTTAATCGAAGAAGCAAAAAAGTTTAATATAAAAGTTCTGCCACCAGATGTAAATAAGTCTTACGCCGGATTTACACCAATCGAGAATTCAATCTTATTTGGATTAGCCGGTATAAAGAATGTTGGGAAAACTGCGGTCGAAAGTATAATTAAAGCACGTGAAGAAAAACCATTCCAGTCATTCTTTGATTTCACGGCAAGAGTAGATACAAAATTAATAAACAAACGCTCCCTCGAAGCTCTGATTTGTTCAGGCGCATTTGATTCAATGCACTGCGGCCATAGAGCCGCATTATTGAATTCGATTGAATCAGCACTCGAATACGCTAAAGCATATCACGAAGCAAAAAACAGTGCCGTAGAAAGCTTGTTCGGGGGTGGTAGTGAAGTGCATCTTGTAGAGCCGTCTGTTAAAGACACCGATGAATGGACTGAAAAAGTACGTCTCGACAAAGAAAAGGAAGTGTTGAATTTTTATGTGAGCGGCAACCCTCTCGACAGGTTTTTCCCTTATATTGATTCCTTACCAACACTACATCTCGGTGATAAGGATAGTAAACTTATCGGTGAACAGGTGCGTGTCTGCGGAATCATATCAAATGTCAAAACCCGGTATGACCGTTATCAAAATCCGATTGCATTCGTCCAACTCGAAGATTTAACCGGCAGGGCAGAATGCATTATTCGCAGTAAACCTTATGCAATATTCAAAGACAAATTAATTCCCGATGAAATTGTTATGTTTCTCGGCAAATCGGAACTAACCGGTGAAGAATTGAAAATTATAGTAGATGAAGTCCTGAGATTTGACGAAGCTTCTGCAAGGTATGCAAAAGGTTACAGTATATGGATTGATATTGAGAAAAACGGCAACGGCACTGTCAGTCAAATCAAAAATCTATGTACAGATGTAGATAAATCAAGCACATTAATATTTAATTTATACAACAAATCAAACAAAAACGTATCCAGGTACGTGTCTTATGATGTTCATATTCCTGTGTCTTTCAATGTAGTTAATAAATTGATTGACCTTGTCGGAAAACATAATGTAAAATTTGTTCTCGAATAATATAGTATAATCAAAAAATGGTTAAAAGCCCCGTCATACGCTGGATTCTGATTATATCCGGTTTTCTGAGTATAATTGTAGCAATCATTGGTATATTTTTACCCTTGGTACCGACAACTCCTTTGCTATTATTAGCTGCAGCTTGCTTTGCAAAAAGTTCTCAAAGGTTTTACAACTGGCTAATCAACAACAGATACCTCGGCAGTTTCATCAGGAACTATCGTGAAAGAAAAGGTGTGCATTTCAAAATCAAAGCCGGTGCATTGACATTGATGTGGGCTGTTATGATTTATACTGCACTCTTTGTAATAAAAATATTATTTATCAAAATAATTTTAATTATTATTGCAATTGTTGTTACTATACATCTTATAAGAATCAAAACTCTTTATGATTAATTAGTGAATAATGAACAGTGAACAGTGAATAATTGAGGATGAAAAATTTCATTTTTCAATTTTATTTTTTTCTAAATTAACCCTAAAAATAATTAATATGGAAGCACTTTTTATTGTTATTGGTTTAGTTGTCGGTTTCATTATTGCATGGTTTATTTTTAATAGAGATAAATCCAAAATAAAATCAGAGAATGAGAAACTAAATCAACAGCAAAATGAACTCATTGCCGCTAATAAATTCCTCGATGAAAAAATTAGGGATTTGAAAAATTCAATTTCTAATTATGAAAATGAAATCAAGCAAAAAACAGAAGATATAATTGAACTTACCCGGCAGTTATCAAAGAAGGATTCCGATTTCATTAATCTTGAGACAAGGTTAAAAGAAAATAAAGTTGAACTCGAGCATCTTCAGGAACAATTCTCTACCACTTTCAAAAATCTTGCTAATGAAATTCTAGAAGAAAAAACCAAAAAGTTCACCGAACTGAATAAATCAAATCTTGATGATTTACTTAAACCACTCGGTGAAAGAATCAAAGATTTTGAAAAGAAAGTTGATGATGTTTATGATAAAGAATCTCAACAGCGTTACTCACTCAAAATTGAAATTAAGAACCTGATTGAACAAACCCAGATGGTCAGCAAGGAAGCCAGTAATCTGACTAAAGCACTTAAGGGAGAAGCCAAAACTCAGGGCAACTGGGGAGAGATGATTCTCGAAAGCATTCTCGAAAAATCAGGTCTTGTTAAAAACCGGGAGTATTTCGTTCAGCAGTCTTTTGCAAAAGAAGACAGCGAAAAGGGTCGGCTTCAACCTGATGTTGTTGTCACATTGCCCGGGAACAGGAATGTTGTAATTGATTCTAAAGTCTCTCTCGTCGCTTATGACAGGTATTGTTCGTTTGATAACAAAGATGAGCAGGATTTAGCTCTAAAAGAACATATTCGCTCAATCAAAAGCCATATTGATAATCTCTCGTCAAAGAAATATCCCGATATTCAGCTTGAAACACTCGATTTCGTGATGATGTTCATCCCTGTCGAGCCGGCATATTTAATTGCTATTCAATACGACAATACACTTTGGAATTATGCATATCAAAAACGAATATTGTTAATCAGCCCGACAAATTTAATTGCTGTCCTTAAGATGGCGGCTAACCTTTGGCGTCAGGAATACCAAAGCAGGAATGCATTTGAAATTGCAAAGAAAAGCGGTGAGCTATACGATAAATTTGTCGGCTTGATTGACGACCTCATCGAAATAGGCAAACGGCTCGAAGGAGCAAAATCCTATTATGACGAATCAATGAAAAAGCTATACACAGGCAGAGGCAACCTCGTCAAAAGGGCAGAGGACATCAAAGAACTCGGAGCAAAAACCACAAAATCAATCCCACAGATTCTGATTGACAGAATTGTTGAAGAAGAAAATAATGAATAATTGAAAATGGATTATGTCAATCCTGCGAAAGTAGTAATCCAAATTATTCTTCCTTCTATGTGTGGGATTAAGGGGTGTGTAAATTCAATTATGAATTACGAATAGGGAATATTTGTCACATTTTGTCATAGTTTGTCTCACTTTTTTTTATTTTTCATTACTCTTTAGAAATAAAATTGATTTGTAAGGAGTTATAATATTACGAACATGGAATATTTGTCCTGTTTTGTCCGTTTTTGTCTCATCTTGTCCTATTGATGTCCTATTTGGAATGGCATTTTGAGACAATAAGTGACTAAAGTCGAGAGGTTCATGTAATCCAATCTCCACTATTTAAAAATAGTGGCTATTCAACCCAGAATATCAAAGAACGAGCAGAGCAAAGATAGTTCATCAATTTGATATAAAAAGAAAACGGTTTTAAAATGGTTTTAAAAATAATTAATAATTTATTAATGAAGAAGAATGTAGGGTTGGAACCGATAACAATTATATTTAGTATTAATTCATGATTTTTAATCCCGCATGGTAAGCCACAAAGATCGACCCGATTGATGCGTTGAGGTATGAATAGAATCAATTACGAATTTCAAATTACGAATTACGAATATCGGTTAAATTTTTTTTATTTTATATTTTTAATTAAATTAGTTTTATGAATATTAAAGAACAGATATCGGACATAATTAAAGCTAATAAGAATTATCTGAAAGATAAATACCATCTCAAAGATATTGGCTTATTCGGTTCAATATGCAGAGATGATTTTAAGGATTCAAGTGATGTTGATATATTAGTTGATTTCAATCAACCTGTCGGTGTAGAATTTATAGACCTTGCCGATGAACTCGAGTCACTACTAAACCGGAAAGTTGATTTAGTATCCAAAAATGGAATAAAACCAAAATATTTCTCCGAAATTGAAAGAGATTTAGTCTATGTCTGAAAGATAAGCTAAAATTTTTATCTGAATTCATGATTTATTATCAAATATATATTTTTTAATTTGTTCAATGTTTATAATTAAATTAAAATCATAATTAATTTTTTAAATTCTTACTATTTTTATGTGTGATAATACATCTTTAAATTGGACTGAGATAATAATTAGTGGATTATTTGGTGTATTTCTTGGTATAATAGCAAGCTATTTAACAACTTATATAAATGAAAAAATTAAGAGAAAAAGAATTGAAAAGAGTTATTCTAAAATTCAAGGGGATGATTACATCTGTCCAACATCAGAATACCCCGTAAATGTTGCTGATGCTTCAATTAATTTAATTGCAAAAAATAAACTCAAAATTATTGTAAAGACTTATGTTGATATTGGTTCCAATACAATATTAGATGATAAACATATCTGGGAAGGTGAGATATATATGCAAACTCAAAAATTCGGTACTCTAATATGGTATTATACTTACCCACAAAGTAAAGTTGGTGAAAATGGATTTAAAAGAATAATAATTCACGAGCATTTCAAAGGATTTACATTAATCGGAGAAATGGATAAGGGATTTGGTGATCAGAAATTTATTAGGAAATAATTAAGAATTAAAAACAAATTTATTAAACAGCTAGAATTTAATTTAAAATTCTTTTAACATTTCGACTTATAAAAATGGGTTATAAAATTGGAGATTTAAACATTTATTTAATATTAGGTTATTCTGAGTTTTTCAATGACTTTGATTCTGTGAATTTAAATGAGTTTTTAAATAATATACCATCAAAATTAATTTTAGAAATTATTGCTCACACTGATGCGCAATACCATTTAAGTGAAACCAAACAAAATAAACAGTTTGAAATATTAAACGCATGGACGAGTAGATTTCCCTATTATATAATAGAAAAAATTAATGAAAAATTACATTTCTTTAATAAAACAAATATTATATTCTTTAATAATATTACATCATTGAAACTTACCCAACATGTCCTAAAATATTTTAATGATTCTGAAAGAACTGAGTTAACAAAAGAAGAAGAATTAAATTTATTTAAAGCTTATCTTTATATTTCTGAAGAATGGGTTTCAAAATATAATAAAATCAAATTACCAAATTTAGTTACAGAAGAAAACTTTATTCAAGTTATGCTTCCAATGCGTATCGTTTATCATGATTTATTTTGGCATAGTGACTTAATTATTCAATTTATCAAATCTGATTATTTTTTTTCATTTTGTGAAATTGATAAAAATTTTAAAGTATATTTAGAAGTATTTCTTAAGGAAATGAAAATAAGTAGTTGGAAAGATTATTTGAAACATATAATTCAAATTTATGTAAAGAATATTCAAAACATATCAAGACCAACTGCAGTTATTATTGAAACTAAGGATGAAAAAATATTCGATTTTTTTAATAGTTTATGTCTAAATAATCTTGATTTTGAGATTGATGAAGACTTTATTCCATTAAGGAATTATCCGATTATCAAATTAGATGAAAAAAAATATCTTATAATAAATTATAATTTATTTATTGATAAGATTTATAATAATTTAAAGTATTTTTTCGCAGATTTGATATTAAAAAACGAATGTAATTTTAATGATAGAAGAATAAAAAACAGAATTGATTTTTTATCTCTTTATTCAAAAAATTTTTCAGAAAATAAATTATTTTTTCCTGTTTTCAATTATTTATTTTTTAGGGTTAATACAAAAGTAAAATTAAATGGAAATGAATTACTTGATTTACTAGGTCAAGGTGTACCTGACTATTATATGCAAATTTTTAATGATGTTTATATTTTTGAGTTTAAAGATATTTCTTTAAGTTTCAAAACAAAACTATCATATGATTTTGAAGTTATAAAAGATGAGTTAATAAATAAATTTGTTCATGATAAAGAGGGTAACGCAACTGGTATTATGCAAATCATTAATTATTTAAATAGAATAGTCGAAGGTGAATTTGATAAAATAAATAATTCCAGTTTTAAAAATTTAAAATTTTTTCCGATCATAGTAGTAACAGATTATTCCTTTAATTTTACTGGTATCAATTATTTTCTTAACAATTTATTTAGAGAAGAGTTAAAGAAACATAATATAGAAAAAAACCTAGTTGTAAATGACCTAATAATAATAAATTTAAATACCTTATTAAAATATCAGGATATGATTAATGGTAAATCATCATTATTATTGAAATCATTTAAAGAATATATTTATTTTATTCAAGATTCTAAAGATTTTATGAAAAAAGTGATTACGTTTGATGATTTTTTCATTGAAAAATTTAATAAAACTCATTCTAAAATGCCGAGAAAATTTATTGAAATAGCTAAAAAATATTTCCCCAAAACAGAAAAACAAATATTAATAAACAAATAATATTTTTTTCACATATAAATTTCCCATTTCTCCTGATATTTGTAACAATTATTTTTTAACATTTAATTTTATTTAATGTCAGAAACTAAACTAAGCACAAGAAAAGAGAGAATTGGCTGGTATTTTTATGACTGGGCTAATTCGGTTTTCTATACAACTGTAATCACGGTTTTTCTCGGTCCTTACCTTACCTCGATTACCAAGCATGGAACCGATGCACAGGGCTTTGTGCATATACTCGGTGTGCCGATACATTCAGGCTCATTCTTTCCTTATGTTGTTTCTGCTTCTGTTCTTTTGCAGGTTCTTGTTTTACCACTTCTTGGAGCAATAGCAGATTATACTCATAAGAAAAAGTTTATGCTCGGATTGTTTGCCTATATCGGTTCGATTTCGACAATGGGTTTGTTTTTTCTGCATGGTAATAACTATTTACTTGGTGCTTTGCTCTTCATAATAGCAAATATCAGCTTTGGTGCTTCGGCAGTAATGTACAATGCATATTTGAATGACATAGCAGAGCCGGACAGAAGAGATGCAGTTTCCTCAATTGGCTGGGCATTCGGTTATCTTGGAGGGGGAGTACTTCTGGCATTAAATCTTGCTTTCTATTTGAACGCCGGTAAGATGGGATTGACATCAGAAATGGCTGTGAGAATAAATCTGGTATCTGCAGGTATCTGGTGGGCATTATTCACAATCATTCCAATGATGACACTCAAAATCAGGCAACCTGCAAAGCAAAAGCAAACGGGGGATAGTTTAGTTTCAATCGGGTTCAAAGAATTATTCAAAACGATAAAGGATTCGTTTAAATATCCGAAAACAATCCTCTTCATTATTGCCTATTTGCTGTACAATGACGGAGTGCAAACGGTAATAACAATCTCGGCTGTATTCGGACAGGAAGAATTGGGATTGTCAATGTCAACATTGACCTCAGTAATCCTAATGGTGCAGTTTATGGCATTCTTCGGGGCATTATTATTCAAATACCTTGCAAACGCAATAGGCACGAAACGTGCCTTATTAATCTCTCTTGTAATTTGGACCGGTTGCGTATTTTACGCATTTCAATATCTTCATTCTGAAACCGGGTTTTATTTATTGGGAGGATTAATAGCAATCGTGTTAGGAGCAACCCAGGCATTGAGCCGTTCAATGTATTCTCATCTGATACCAAAGAACAAAGAAGCAGAATATTTCAGCTTATATGAAATCAGCGACAAGGGTACAAGCTGGATTGGTCCTCTTGCTTTTGGATTAGCTTTGCAATTCAGCGGTTCATACAGGTGGGCGATATTATCGTTGGCATTGTTTTTTATAGCCGGATATGTAATATTATTGAGTTTAAATGTAAAAGAAGCTATTAAGGAAGTAGGAAATGAAATACCAAACAAAATCTGAACACGGATTAAACGGATTATTGGATTTCACTGATTTTTTGTCTGAATTAAGAATAAAAAAATGATAGACATTAGATTTAATGAATTTGTTAATTATTTATAATATAAATAAGATGAAGAATTTAGTTGAAGTAATATGTAAAATGAATAAATTAATTAATAATATTGATAATCATATAATCTTTAAATCCTATAAATCCTAGTAAAGACAGTTATTATGAAAGTACAAGAGCATATTGGAAAAATATCCTGGTCAATAGCTGACAAATTCCTGTATATATTATATGGACTTGTCTTGATATTCCAAATGAAATATCTCGACCCGAAGGACCTCGGATTATACGGACTTTTGATTAATCTTCATACCTGGATTTTCATAGTAGCAGATGCTTACCTGACAAACCTGATTCAATTCGGAATGAATAAAGATAACGTCAAGCTTGTAAATACTTATTCATTGTTTGTTCATATAATAATAGCGTTAGGAGCATCGCTGATTTTCTTTACAATTCAAACTCCATTATCAAGTGTTTTCAATGAACCGAGAATTCACGAAATTGCAAATTATCTGCCCCTGCTTTGTCTCGTGTTCATTCCACGAACATTTTGCATAAAATTGCTTTTACGAGACCATAAAATGCAAAAGTTGTTCTGGGTTGACCTTTCTTTTTTCGGCACTATGGCTATTATGACAGTATATTATCTATTTTCACTACATAAATTGAATTTCAATCTAATGCTTGTGATTTATTTTGCCGGCTCGATAATAAGTATGCTGCTATCAATACTTCTTACAATGAATGTACTTGAATTTGGATTTTCCGGTGGAATTAGATTGAAGAAATTATTATCTTTCGGATTCCCATTGATGTTGACAAGTGCTTTTAATGCTTTGCCCAAGCAATTAGATATTTATATGGTACAGTTTTTCTTTTCAACATCAGTCGTCGGAATTTATTATTCAGCAAAAACACTTTTCCGTTTCTTCGAGGAAACAGCGAATGCAGCAATTGCTCTTGTTTATCCTGCTGCAGTGCGTGCATTGGAAAGCAAGAATTATAAAGGATTGAACGACCTGATGACAAAAGCATCATCGTTCATTTTTGTTGCTTTCTTGTTTATTATTATCATAATGGAACTTGGTTTGAGCCGTTTGCTAATCGAGTGGTTCCTGCCTGTTAAATACCATCTTGCCGTTGACCATTTTAATGTATTGATGTATGCGGCACTGGGTTTGCCGTTTGTAATTTTATCAACAATAATTAATGCCGCACAGAAACCGTACACAGTGTTTTTCTATGTAGTTATTTCTGTTATTTTATCATTTACTACATATTATTTTGTCGGATTAAGCGGTAATCAATATCTGATTCCTGTTGGAGTTATTGTGTATTTGATTTCACTTGGAATTTTGTGTTTCATTTATGTCAACAGGCATTACGATTTTAAATTCAATCAAATTTTCAGAGCAGTAGGTGATAGTTATTATTATTTTAGAAAAGGTTCATAAAAAATCTCCTAATATTTTGAAAGTAAATGTAACTTTTTTATCATTTCTTGTGTTATAGTATAAATAACATAGCAAATTTTACAACTTTTATGAGGTAATTATGTTAAAAACGGTACTTATTGTCATTTTATGTTGTATTTCAACATTATCAATTCTTTCTGAAGACAAATTCGAAAAAATTCTTTACAAGCCGGAAAATTTAGTGCTCAATAGCGTTGATATATTGAATTCTCAGATTGCTGTTACAGTCGGTGAGTTTGGAGTAGTCAGATACACAAGAGATAGCTCTAAAACATGGCAAAGTACTATACTTCCAGAGAAAATAAATCTAAATGCAGTTACATTTATAGATGAAAATAATGTTTTATGTGTTGGAAATGAAGGTATTATATATCGTAGTACAAATCAGGGGATTGATTGGGAAAAAATATCATCCAATACAAATAAAGATTTATTATCAGTTGAATTTTATGATAATTTATCAGGTGTTATTACCGGAAAAGAAGGAACGATTCTAATTACAAATGACGGCGGATTGAACTGGACACAAATAGATAGTAAAACTAATAATGATTTGCTTGCAGTTTCTTTTGGTACAAAAGATACTGTATTTATTGCTGGAATATTTGCAACAATTTTGAAATCTATTGATGGTGGTAATAGTTGGGAATTACTAAATTCTCCTGTAAGTACAACATTTGAACATATCAAAGCTTTTGGAAATAAGGTATATGTTATGGGAGATTCAATTACAGTACTTGTTTCTTACGATGGTGGTGAAAACTGGAAAAAGCAATTAGTTGAAATTGATTTTGAAAATAAATATTATAATCCGAGAATTGTCGGTTTCTTTTTCTTTGATAGTCTTAATGCAATGCTTAGAGTGTCTGATATGTATGCTTTTTCACATTATGTATATTTTACTACAGACGGTGGAGATTATTGGTTTTCACAAGATTTGATTTATTCAGGAAATGCTGATATACCTGTAAATGATTATGATTTCTATTCCCAGGATTATGGATTAAGTGTTGCAGCAACAGGTGATATTTATTTACTGAAAATTTTAAATGGCAGATTAGCCATAAGGCAAATAACTGAAAATATTTCAGTAGATTTTAAAAAGATTGAGGCAATTAATTCAAATTCTATTGTTGCAAGTTATACCGGTGGTTCACCCTCAAGAATAATATTATCCTCCGATTCAGGTAATAAATGGAAGGAAACAACCAGGTTTGATACAATTGGCTGGTCCAGAGGTATTTCCCGATACTCAGATTTTGCCTATCCCGGGACTAATACTTTACTTGTTGCTATGAATAATCAACGTGACTCAATTTATAAGAACGGTGACACTACCTACTACTATACTTTCTATTATGGATTTATTTTGAAATCAACTGATTTTGGAAATACCTGGTCAGAATTTATTATTCCCGATAGTAGTCAGGCTCTAAAATTTGATATGGCAAATCAAAGTTATGGAATACTTCAAACTAATTATTTGCATTATATGCTAACAACTGATGCCGGTAGCACATGGGAGCGAAAACCAATACCTGATACAAGCATTTTTTATATTAATAATGTTTATTGTCCTAAACCAAATTTACATATTGTCATTGGTACCATGAGAGATAAAAGCAAAAAATTTTATATCAGCTATGATGCAGGTATTTCATGGGATTCTATTATTACTTTTCCATCGGAAATATCCTCCCTTTTATATTTGGATACAAATAAAATTTTTGGATTTGGTTCTGTTAAATTCGGGAATACAAACAATTATATTGATGTAATTAAATTATCAAACGATTTCGGGAAGAATTGGGATGATATGTTAATTCCTGATACATCATATATGAAAGGATGTAGAAATTTTAAGAAACTTGATGATAGTAATTTCGCAGTTACATCAAAAGGCAAGTATTTTTATAAGACAAGGGATGTAGGTACAACTTGGGAAAAGATTAATGTACCGATGTTAGAAGATAATGAATCAATTATTGATTTAGCATACATATCACCTGATGAGTTAATTTTAATAAGCACTATGGGAACAATGATTAGATTTAAAAACGGTGTTTTATCCGTAGAATATAAACCGGAAATCAAGTTGAATTGTATTACGCTTTATCCAAATCCCTTTGAAAACAATCTTAATTTATTAATTAATTCAGAGTTTGATTCGCATTGTAATATTGAAGTAATTGATTTAAAAGGCACAATTGTTCATCAGAAAGAGATATTAATAAATAATGGATTAAATTCAATTGTACTAGAATTAGATGGATTTACGAATAGTCTTTATCTTGTGAAAATCAGTATTGGAGACAAGACATACATTGGAAAAATTATTAGAAATTAGGAAAATTATTTAATAATTGAATAAAGAGATTTTTTTCGATTTTTAATATCAAAATTTCGTGTCTGTTCTAATAATTCTTGTCTTTGCTCTTGAGAATATTGAAAAGAATGCTCAATCGCATTTATAACATCATCATCTGTTTCAACAATTATTCCCTTATCACCTGCAACTTCCGACAATCCGCCTTTATTTGTAATTATTGGAGCACAACCGAAGACCATTGCTTCTGCAACTGATATTCCAAATGATTCTTCGAGTGAGAGCTGTACATAAGCCGATGCCTGATTATATAGTGGAATTATTTCATCATATAAAGATAAAAAACCCGGTATTATTTTCAGATTTGGCATGTCTCCTGCTTCTTTTCGGGCAAGTTCCAATGCCTGTGACTGCAATCCTGCAATAACGAATTGTCTGTGTGGCATCTTTCGTGCTATGTTGATGAATCTGTCTGTTCCTTTTAAAATATATTCAATATAATCATCAGCTCTTGAAATTGTGAGTATAATATTTCTTTCAATTTCTTTTTTATAAGAACTGAGTTTCTCAACATCAATGCAATTATAAACTACTACTGATTTTTTTACTTTACCTTTCATTCTTTCATTCAGACATTTCTCAGCAAAATTAGAAACTGGTAAAACTGTTGTAGCAAACCGGAATGAGTTCCTTGCACAGAACCAGCGAAAAGCCCTGGCTCTTGCTCCGTAGTTCAATTGGGGGATGTAACTGACATCAAATCCACCTGCAATGACATATACTTTTTTCCCAAATAGTTTTCCGAAAAGGGTAGGAAATAATGAAGCATAATCTCCAAACCAACAGAATACTGCATCAACTATGAATATTCTGAATAAAGACCTGAAAATAATTTTTATTAAATTGATTAATCCGTTAAATCCTCTTCCGATATCTGAATTTTCGAGTAACAATTTATGTTGAGTCGAAAGAATGAAAATATCATTCTTAACAAATGTAGATTTAAGAGGTGCAACAAAAAGGATTTTCATTATAATTAATTATCCATTATCAATTTTCAATTATCAATTTATTAGATTATATTTTCTTTTCTAATATTTTTAATTTATTTATTGCATCATAATTTGTGAACTTAAATTGAATCGGTGTTACTGAAACATACCCGGCAAGCAGCGCAGCATCATCGGTCGCCAAATCTTTATCTATGACTTTGTACTCACCAGAAAACCAGTAATAATCCCTACCGAATGGGTCGGTTCGTTTCTCGTACTTATCGTTCCATTGAGAATCGCTTTGTCTCGTAATTTTCAATCCTTTGACTTTATCTTTTGGTAATGAAGGAACATTTACATTCAATAGTGTTCCTTCAGGTAATCCCGATTTTAATATCTTCTTTGCGATGTTAAAAGAATATTCAGCCGCTACACCGCAATCCGACTTTAAACTATAGGACGCAAGAGAAACTGCAATCGAAGGTATTCCCAGTAACATTCCTTCAGTCGCTGCCGAGACAGTTCCGGAATAAAGAATATTGATTGAGGTATTTTGACCATGATTAATACCTGAAACAACAAGGTCCGGCTTTTTATCGAGAAGTGAAGACATTGCAAGCTTCACACAATCGCTTGGAGTACCGTTTATTGCATAACCAAACATTTCACCGTTTCTGTGAAATGGAACAACTCTCAAAGGGTCTGATACAGTCAAAGCATGTCCTACTGCGCTTTGTTGTCTGTCGGGAGCGACAACGACAACTTTCCCCAATCGCTTCATCGAATGAACCAAAGCAAAAATTCCGGGGGAATCAATCCCATCGTCATTTGTTACAAGAATTCTGATTTCTTTTTTCATTTAATTTTCAATTTATTCGAAACAGGAGATTTTCTGTCCCTGCAAATTTGGAATTGTTAATTATCAATAATTAATTTTTAATTATTTTTAGAGCCGTGTGAAATCATTATAAATCACATAAAGCATAAATAGCATTAAAACAGCAAAACCAACCTGCTGAAATACGATTTTCACTTTCGGATGTACTTCCCTCCGAATTATTCCTTCAATAATAATAAAAACAAGATGGCCTCCATCCAAAGCAGGGAAGGGCAGTATGTTAATAACAGCAAGTGTTATTGAAAGTATTGCCATGAAATTAATAAAGTATGATAATCCCAATTCAGCCGATTGGGTTGCCCTTTTTGCTATTTGCAACGGTCCGCCGATTGACTGTTTAATCGAAATATTTCCTTTGAATATCTGTACTACTGAACTTATAAAAAGTTCAATGGAGTGATAGGTCTCTTCTGCTCCGATTCCAATGGATTCAAAAAAACCATAATTTTCATGCCTGATTTTTCCTGAGTATAGATGTACTATCTGAACACCGATTATTCCCTGTTCATTCGGTTTAATCGAATCGCTCAATAATTTTCCTCTTCTTATCCATTCAAAATAAAGCGGAACATTTTTATGGCTTTTAACGATAGAAATGAATTGTGATGATTCATATATTGTTTCTCCGTTAATTCTTATCACAGTATCACCCGGTTGAATTCCTGCTTTGCCTGCGGGCTTAAGTGACTCGACTCCCATAGTTACAACTTTCATCCCCTCGGGATAAATACCAAATGTCTCTTGGTTCGCAATTGCTTTTATTAGCTTAATGCCCTCAGCTTTTAATGTAATTTGTTCCCCATCACGATTTACATTTATATATTTCGAATTTCCGAAATCCTTAACTGCCAAAAGCTGGAAGAATTGCTCCCAATCATCAACTTTCTTACCATTGATTGATAAAATTTTATCACCGTGTTTAAATCCGATTTTTTCTGCAACCGATTTATTCTCGACATACCCGATTGTTGTTGTCTGATACAAAGATTTACCGCCAAATAATGCAATAGCACCAAAAAATAAAATTGCAAGCAATGTATTCATTATAACACCGGCACTAATAACGAATGCCTTCTGCAAGGTTGATTTTGAACGGAATTCCCAGGGTTTGGGTTCTTGTTTGATAAAATCTGTATCCATGCTTTCATCAATCATACCGGAAATTTTTACATAACCGCCTATTGGAAGTAATGCCACCCTGTAATCTGTGTGTCCGTCTCCATCCCAGTCCTTTGCTAATTTACCGAAGCTGAACCCGGTTATTTTATTAAATCCGAATAACCTTGGTCCCATACCTACAGAAAAGACCTCTGCTCTCATTCCGCTCATTCGTGCAGCTATGAAATGACCGAATTCGTGTATTACTACCAGTATGCTTACAACCAGCAGCAAATAAAATATATCATTAAAAAATCCCATATTCTTTCTTTAATTATTTTAATTTATCGTTAATTAAACTTTTAACTATCAATCTTGTTTCCTTGTCTGATTCTATTATCTCATCTAAAGTCGGCTGAGTAATAATTTTTATTTTATTCAATGCTTTATCTATTAATTGTGCAATATCCGTAAATGAAATCCTACCTTCGAGAAATGCTTTAACTGCAATTTCATTTGCCGCATTCAATACCACAGTGGCACTTCCACCTTTTTCTATTGCATCATAAGCTAATTTCAAACAGGGGAACCTGAAATAATCAGGAATTTCAAAAGTAAGTATTCCAATATCAGTTAAATCCAATCTTGGAAAATTATAATTCAATCTTTTCGGATAACTCAATGCAAACGAAATAGGTATTCTCATATCGGGCATACCGAGTTGGGCTTTTACTGAACCATCAATAAACTGAACTAAAGAATGGACTATGCTCTGAGGATGAATCAGAACTTCGATTTTGTCAATCGGTAAATCAAAAAGCCAGTGTGCTTCGATAACCTCAAAACCTTTATTAATCATAGTCGCTGAATCAATGGTAATTTTACTTCCCATTGACCAGTTCGGATGCTCCAATGCCTGTTCAACCGATAATGATTCAAATTCTTCTTCAGGAGTCGTCCAAAAAGGTCCCCCGGATGCAGTTAATATTATTTTTTCGATTGAATCAATGGATTCACCAATCAAACATTGAAGGACTGCACTGTGTTCGCTGTCAACTGCAATAATTTGAACTTTTTTTTCTTTTGCTGCTTTTGTAATAATTGAACCGGCACTTACGAGTGTTTCTTTATTAGCTAAAGCCACAGTTGTCGATGAATTGATTGCGGAAAGTGTCGGTTTAACGCCGCTAAATCCTACCAGAGCGGACAATACCATGTCATTTTCTTTATAAGCAGCCGCTTCGAGTACCCCTTCTTCACCACAAAGTATCTTGCCTTTGAAATTTGTTTTCTTTTTAAATTCTAGATAATATTTCTCATCGCTGATTGCTACACCGTAAGGATTGAGCTTCAATGCCTGTTCTTCCAAAAGGTCAATTTTTGAATTTGCTGTTATGTATCCTAATTCAAAATTCTCAATAGTTGATTCAAGTACCTGAAGTGTTTGAATTCCAATAGAACCTGTGGAACCAAGTATTGTCAATATTCTGTTATTTGAAGGCATTTAATTCAGAAACTCCTGGGTAATATCCTTTTCCTGCCTGACAGAATAAAATTTGAATTCATCAATTCTGATATGGTTACTTTGCTGCAGTTTTATTTTCACGAAGTATTTTATCATCATTCTCGATAATTTTGAAATTGTTCCCTCCGATAAAAATTCAGCGAGATTAGGATGGACATGCAAAATCAATCTGAATTCTCTTGAATTTGCCCTGAAATTCTTTAGCCATCTCTCTATTGCTGTTGTTAATACACTTTTTGATATTACCTTTCCTGTACCCTGGCACATCGGGCAACTCTCACTCAATTTTTCAGATATATTCTGGTTTACTCTCTGCCTTGTGATTTGCATCAAATTAAGCTGTGACAAAGGATAGGCAATAGTTTTTGCCCTGTCTTTAATTAATTCGGTTCTCATTGCCGTATAAACCTTCTTTCGGTAGGGTAGTTTTTTCATATCGATAAAATCAACAAGAATTATCCCCCCTATATCTCTCAGCCGAATCTGCCTCGCAATTTCTTTTAATGCCTCAAGATTAGTTTGTAGTGCATTTTTTTCCTGCACTTTCTCGGATATGGCTTTACCCGAATTGACATCAATTACTACCATTGCTTCTGCCTGGTCAACAACGATTGTCCCTCCGCTCGGCAGTCTTACTTTCCTTTTATAAGTTTGTTCAAGCTGCTTTTCAATGCTGAAATGCTCGAATATCGGCTTTGAATCATTATATAAAGTAATTTTATCAACATGAGCAGGCGATGCCCATTTTAAGTAATTTGTTATTTCCTTATATAATTTTTTTGAATCTATTGTAACCTTAGAAATATCTTTATTCATCAAGTCACGCACTATACTGGTAGCTATGGGAAGGTCCTGGTAAAGAAGCGTCGGTTCCTTTGCCTTCTTTACTTTTAGTTCAATTTCATTCCAGATTTTCTCAAGACTATCCCAGTCCTTCAGGAGTTCGTGTTCATTAATTTTCTGTGCTGCAGTTCTAATTATGCATCCCTGTCCGGCTGGTAAAGAATTCCTTGCTAATTGTCTTAATCTTCTTCTTTCTCTTAATGATGATATTTTTTTCGATATACCGATAACATCGTCGAATGGCATCAATACTACATATCTTCCTGGAATTCCGATTCTTGTAGTTACTTTTACTCCTTTTGAACTGTATGCTTCTCTGACAATTTGTACGATTATATTTTGCCCTTGTTCTATATTTATTCTCGGGTTATTCTGTTTTCTTGGTTTTCTTGCCTGCTCCTGAATTTTTGCTTTTGAATATTTTATTTTATTAGGGTCAACGGCAACTGGATTTCTTCCATTGGAAGCTAATTTTGCGGCTTTTCTTTGTTTTTGCTTTTCGTAAAGTTCTTCATCCTCATCATCAGTAATTATATTATCGAGCTGGCTGTCAATATCCGAAAAGTGAAGAAAAGCATCCTGATTTTGACCGATATTAACAAATGCGGCATTTATTCCTTCAATGATTTTTGTTACTTTACCAAGGTAAATATTACCAATCGAACGTTCTTTCTCAGGTAATTCAATGAATAGTTCGGCAAGCCGGCCATCTTCGGTAATTGCAATTCTTTCTTCGTTAAGAGTTGAATTTATTATTATTTCTTTTATCATCTGATTGTTAACCTGAAAAGGTTTATTAATTATGAACTCTACAACATAAATATGACGTATATATTAAATTAATCTTTATAGCTTTAATTCGTAATTAAAAAAAAAAGACCAAGTTTGCCGTGGCGCCCTAAGTATGAACTTACCGTTGCTTCCTTCCGGACCTGGCGGGATTGGGCTCTTCTTAGCCGCACGGGACTTGGTCCAATTACAAAATTAGCCATAATTAGCTGTTTTAACAAATTATTAGAGTTAATATTTTTGATAAAAGTTAGAAAACTTGTAATTTTGTAGTCTATTATAATTCGTCAATCGTAATTCGTAATCTAATCGAGCGCCGGTAGCTCAGTAGGATAGAGCATCAGCCTTCTAAGCTGAGGGTCACAGGTTCGAATCCTGTCCGGCGTACAAAAAAAAATCCTGCTTTGATAGGCAGGATTTTTTATTTCCTTCAAACAATTATTATCAATTATTTTAACACTCTATTTATTGACTCCATAAAATCCGATTTGGTTCTCATTCCTACAATTGATTCAGAAATTTTTCCATTCTTATCAATTATGTAAGTAGTAGGTACTGCAGCTATTCCACCATAAGCATTAACGAGGTCTTGGGTTGCTATGAAATTGTTGTAGGGAATCCCCTTATCTTTCATGAAATTTGAAACAATCTGTATGTTCTGTTCTAAACTTCCACCTCTTTCCCCTGTGGCTACACCGATTAATATGAAATCTTTGTTAGCCATATCTTTACTGACTTCTACAAGGTCCGGAATTTCTCTTCTGCAAGGCGGGCACCATGTTCCCCAGAAATTTAATAAAACGACTTTTCCTTTGGTATAATCTGAAAATCTAACTGCATTTCCGTCTTCACCTTTCCATGTAAATTCTACGGCATAACCCTGTTTGGCTTTCCCAACCGATTCAATCTTGTGTACCTTTCCAACAGTGGTAGCATTATCTGCTCCTGATGCATTTGATGCGAGCATTGTATGAGGATTTTCCCCGTTGTTCATAGACATTTTCATTGATTCTTCATTTGCTTTTTCCTGTGTACAAGCCGTATTTGAAACTAAAACAAATGATATAAATAAAAGAATAGTAAAGGTTTTAAAATTTTTCATTATTTCTCCGTTTTTATTAATTCTCAAAATTTTCTTCTGATTGACGTGGTTATTATCAACTTATTATTAAAAAAAATTTAAGTAATATACTTAATTATAATAAAATTACACTTAATTCCTTTAAATTCATATTGCTAACCGTTTATATTCTTTCCATTTTCCTGAACTGGTCTTTTTATTGTTAATACCAATCCGATTACAATGAATATTACACCAAGCCAAACCAGGTTAATAAATGGTTTGGTAGAAACCTGGAAACTTATTACTTCCTCCGGATGAACTATACCTTGCTCCTCGGGCAATACAGATATTTCAACTTTCGATAAAGCTATATTTTCAGGATTATTCAGAAATCTTGTGAAACCAAGTTTGAAATTTTTACCGGGTATATTTTTCATTATCGGGTTGAATTCACCTGTTTCCATATTTAATTCTGCAAACAAAGTATCAATAACAGATGAATTGCCGTTAATTAGCTCGCAAATTGCTCCCATCGGTACAACTTTTTTATCGGCATGGCCACCTCCGCCCATCATTGCAGACATATCAAATTTGATAAAACTGATTTTAAAAGATGTATCTGAAGGTACTACAAAAGTCTCACCTTTACCCAAATCCTTGCTTGGATATGGATATTCAAGAGAAATTCCGTTTGGAGATACATATAAATCTTTAGTAACATATCTTTTAATCCCGGGCTCGAAAAATGGGGATTGACGTTCATTAAAATCACTCCAATAAATTATCGGGCTGACAACCGAATTTACGCCTTTGCCCTGTACTTTGAGATGATATTTAAATTTCTCCCTGTCAGGCATATTCTTTTGTATTTGGTCTCTTCCGACTAAAGTAAATTTATAACCGAGTGCTTCATCGCTGCTGAAATTTTTCAGATTTATATGTTTTTCCGATACAAATACCGATGATGTCAATGCTCCGAGAAGAAGGAGTGCTAAGCCCAAATGTGATATATAACTGCCAGCTAACCTGATTTTCTTTCTTCCGAATCTGAAAATAAATACTATGTTTATAATTATTGAGAAGAATGAACTGAAGAATAAAAGGATATGGTCTAATCTTTTTACACCAAAAAAGATTACAACTATAGTCAGTATGATTGAGATTCCTAATGAAACCAGGGAATTCTTCAATGCAGTTCCAATGCTCGTTGAACTTTTCCAATTTAGATACAAAGAAAAAGCATTTGTTAAAAACATCAGTATTGCAAGAGGCAGACTCCAATTATTGTAAAATGATGTTTCAACTGCGGCTTTCGGCTTTCCAAGAATCTCCTGGAACAAAGGAAGACTTGTACCGAAAAACACTATCAATGTAACAGCTACAATAAATACTGAACCTAATGTTATAAAAAACTCTCTCGTATCGTATTTAAGATTAATTTTTACTTTGGAAGACATGTCTTTAAACCTGATTGCAAAGAAGAACAAGCCGATTAAAGTAAATACAATCAGAAATATTAATAAAAGTAAATAAACAAGTTGTCCCGGGTCCACAAATGAATGAACCGATGTATCTCCCAACACGCCGCTACGAGTTAGAAAAGTTGCGTACAATACGAATATAAATCCAAAGATAGCAAGAATCATATTAGTCTTTACGAGACCTCCAGTTCGTTTCTGTATTAATAAAGTATGAACGAGTGTGATTGACATTAACCATGGTAATAATGAGGAATTTTCTACCGGGTCCCAACCCCAAAAACCACCCCATCCTAAAGTTTCATAAGCCCAGAATCCGCCAAGCATTATTCCAAATCCCAATATTGCCGATGCAGTCAATACCCAGGGTGTAGCAAGAATTGCCCAATTTGTGTAATCTCTTTTAAACATACCTGCAACAGCAAGTGCAAAAGGTACAGACAATACTGCATAACCTGAAAACAATATTGGCGGGTGTATGCTTATCCAATAACTTTCCAGAATCGGGTTTAATCCTCTGCCGTTAGGTGGTATAACATTCGGGTCAACATCCGGGAATGATTCCCAAATAAAGTTAAACGGGCTTTTGATTATCAATAATAAAGTCAGAAAGACAAGTATTAATGTATAAAAAGCCATTGTTTTATGTTCAAAGTTATATTTTTTAGTATAATACAACAGGAAAACACCAGCTAAACTAATTAAGAATGTCCATAAAAGGAAAGAACCTTCCTGACCGGCATAAAATGATGAAATCAGTAAATTTAACGGAAGTAATTTGGAACTGTAACTCCATATATATGTATATTGATAATTGAACGATAATATGTTTGATAACAATATCCCTGATGCAAGAACAATCAATAAAAATAATGTTAAATACAAATATCTTCCGATTTTATTCGGCTTATCATCTTTCCCCTTTGAAATGAAATAAGCTACAGTAGTAGCCAATGCAATTACAAACGATAAAATTATTATTAATTTTCCTATCATAAACGACCTGTAAATGAATTTAAGAATTTAAAAAATATTATAAAGATTATTACTTAATAATAATTATTAAATATAAAATTTAAATTATTATTTAGTAATTATTTAACTACCGGCTTTTTTCATTTCTGCTTCATACTTTGATGGACATTTTGTTAAGATTTCTGAAGCATGGAAATTGTTTTTAGTATAACTACCTTTAACAACGACCTGGGTTGCCATATCGAAGTTGTTTGGTTTTGCACCATGGAATATTACACAAGCAGTGTCCTTTTTATCATCACACATGTAAAATGTGAATGTATTTTCCTTATTATCATAATTACTTGGCTTGTCTTTCAGCCAGGTGCCGATTATCTGGTATGTTTTTTCTGTTGCTTTGGCTTTTGCAAAATTTGTATATTCGATTTTACTGCTGTCGAAAGAAAGTATAGCAACTACTGTGAATGCTACTGCAATTACAGTTCCGATTATGTATTTCTTTTTCATATTATTCTCCTCTTAAATTTATAATTGGGATGGTTCGGAACCATCTCCAACATTTAATACGTTTTTCTCCAACTTGTTTATCTTTTTATCCAGGCTTAATAAATAAAGCGATATACCTGTCCAAATTATTAAAACAATTACAAGGACTATGTATATTGAATGTTTTATTAAAAAATCTACCATTTTATTTCCTTTTATATATTATTATATGTTATGATACTTCTGCTGTATGTTTAATTCTTAAATTTCCTATTCTGATTCTCAGGTTTAATATCCACAAAAATATAATCGTAAACGACATCATAGACAAACTGAAAATATATTGCTTTGTTGTATTTAACATATCAGATTGTGAACTTAATACCGGTCCTATATTGCTTTCAGATGCACTTCCGGGATGAAGACTCTGGGTTATCCTCGGCAAAACAAAAACAAAGAATGGTACAGTTATAAATGCAAGAATCGAATATACTGCACTCAATCTTGCTTTTACATCCTCTTTTTCAATTGCCGAACGTAATGCAAAATACGCACCGTAAATTAACAATAGCACAAATATTGATGTCTCTCTCGGGTCCCAGTTCCAGTAAGAACCCCAATTGAATTTTGCCCAAAACATACCTGTTACTGTTGCAAAAATTGTGTAAACAGTACCTACCTCTGCCGCTGATGAAGAAATAATATCATATTTAATATCTCTTTTTCTCAAATATTGTATCGAGAAAATCATTGATATTAAAAATGCAAGTACAGCTATCCATGCAGACGGAACATGGTAATTCAAAATCCTTACAAGTTCACCCAGACTTGCCACGTAGGGTAGTGTCAGCCACGGATTTACACTCACGATTGAATTTAAATAAAATTTATTTTTCTCCGGCTTATAGCTGATTAATGCAACTAACGGCTTTTCGTTTTTTAAATCATTTGGAATTTGCTTGCTTTGGATTACAACTTTGTATATTTTATTTTGTCCTATATGACTATCGTAAGCAATAAACTGCTCATATCCGCCAGTAATGATGTAATCTTCCGGGTCATCAGATAATGCCTTTACTGTTGCAACATGTCTTAATGTCCCTGAAATCGGTGTTAATTTTACGTTTACCATCTTCCCAGGACTTCTTTCGCCAACAATCATCGCATCCTGGAATGTTCCGGCTATTGGGGGTAATAATGTTAGAAAAATTGTTATAACTGGTATTAATACTGCTAAAATTTTAATAAAATTAGGTTTCGGTTTTGTCAAACCCGGATAAATACCTATAAATAAACCTAATCCTAATCCGACGATTATTATTATTGCCTTCATTTATATTCAATTCTCTGTTTCCAAAATTTAAAAAACAAATATACGGATAATGAGTCAAAATATTGAGGATATTTTTGTCTGAATTGTAAGTTATTATGATGATTATAATTAATTTAACTTGATTATTTCAACTGAGTATTTTAGTTAATATCAAAATATTTTCCTTTCTTTCAATATTGGAAGGAAGGTAACTTATCTCATCCATTACAGCACGGATAATCTGAATACCCAATCCGCCTTTTTTGTAACCTTTGAAATATTCGTTCATATTCGTTTCCACCACCTGCAAAGGATTGAATGGCTCACCGCTATCGAGGATTTTGATTGTAAATTTCAGTGTTGATGGTTCTATTGTCACACAAAATTCTTTGCTTTTATCTAAATTAAATGAATGTTTAATTAAATTTGTACATGCCTCGTCAACTGCCAATGCAATTTTATTCGATTCATTTTCATCAAATCCGAAAAGTTGAGCATTCTTGTATATAAATTTTCTGATTCTGTAAAGCTCCGAAAAGTCTCCGCAGCAACAGATTATATTTCCTTTATTTAATATTTTATTCTTTCCTTTTATCATTTCTTAATTTTAAATCTCGTTGCGGAATCCTTTACACTGAATTTTTCGATTGCCGTTTTTTCTTCTTTTTCTATATCGAATAAAACAGGAAATCCCAATAAATCAAAGACAGAAAATACCTTTGGTTTCATATCCGCGAGTTTTATATCTCCACCTGAATCTCTTACATCTTCTATAAATGCCATAAATACCCCTAAGCCGGCACTGCTTATGTAATCCAGTTCACTGAAATTAACAAGTATTTTGTTTTGCCCTTTACCGATTATATCGGTAATTGCCGATTCAAGCACAGGTGCTGTGTGAGCATCGAGATAGCCCCTTAAGTATAAACAATCTACTTGTTCAACTTCTTTATGCTGAATCGAAAATTTGTTGTCCCCTATCATTTTTACCTCGTCTTAAAAATTTGTTATTTATTATATGACGATACTTTTTATCTTATAATTCAATACAAACATTAAAATCAAAAACTGTTCCATAATATTTTCATTCATTTTCAACATGTACTTTTGGAATATTTTACGATTACAACAGTAATGTCATCGGGCTGATACATATTGCCGGAGAACTCTTTAATTAACTTTTTTATTTTCTCTTCGATGACTTCGGTATTTTCTTTTGCGTGATTTTTCAATAATTCTGCTATCGGCTCAATTCCTAAATCTATTTTATTTTCATTTTTCAGTTCATTCAATCCGTCGGTGAATAATAGAAATACATCTTCATCGTTAAAATTCAACTGAATTTCTTCTATATTTTCGTCGAACAATTCCTGCTCAGCTAATGCAACTCCTATTCCCTTTGGAATTATTTTCCGGACGTCTCCGTTATTTTTAAACAATCCGGGCATGTGCCCTGCCCTTGCATAAGAAACCTTGCCGTCATTATTTTCTATAACGAATGCACTCATTGTAATATACATCTGTCTGTCAATTTCTTTGAATAAAGTGGTATTGATTCTTTTCAGCAGTTCGCTTGCTCCCGAGCTTTCCCTTGCTAATGATAGGACTACGCCCTTTAATTGAGCCATGTAAAATGCGGCACTCATGCCTTTTCCCGATACATCCGCGATTATAATGCAGGGCTTACCGTTTTTTAATCGTACAATATCGTAATAATCGCCGCCAACTTCTTCAGCGGGAAGAGAGAATGCTCTCACTGAATAATTTTCGATTTTTGGTAATTCCTGGGGTAACAGTTTTTCTGTAATTTCTCGGGCAAGCATTAATTCCTGCTTATATCTTTCTTTTTCTATCGAATCTTTAACCAACCTTGCATTCTCAATAGCTATGCTTATATTATCGCTGAAAGCCGTTAGAATCTTCACATCGTCATCGTCGAATCCATATTCGTCAACGCATAAAACACATAGAACTCCAATCTTTACTCCCCCGGAATGTAATGGTACCGCAAGCATTGTTCTCGCGTTGGGTATTACTGTCCAGTTCAAATTTGATACTGTTTTATCATCGAGTATTGAATCAATTATTAACGGCTTTTCTATTGATTTGAATAACTTTTCCAATTCTGATGATTTATCTAATATTTTAATTTTTTCTTCATCGAGATTTTGTGTGGCGCTTACCTGAGTCGTTCCGTCTTTTAAATATAACTCAATCCATCCGGCAAGAGATTTGGTTGATTTCAGTGCCAATCTGACGACTGTATCGAGCAATAAATTCATCTCGATTGTTTCTGAAACCACTTTATTTAATTCTCTCAATGAACTCAATTCCCTCATCTTTCTTTCTATTATATATGATGTAGGGATACTTGTAATTACAGTTGCTAAAATTCTCAGGAAATATAAAATGCTTAACCCCAAAACAATTATTACGAATGAATAAGCACCCGGTGAAAAAGTTAATAATGAATAACTTAGAATTGTATCTCTTAAATAAAGCGAATATACTATGAATGAATTCACGAGTATTATAAATAATGATTGCCAGAATAATTTGATTTTTTCTGATTTAGGAAGTAATGCAAGCCATTGATTATTTTTTGCAGTAAATAACATTACTAATCCTATAAATATAGCCATCGAAGTAGAGAAAATACCGACAACCGGCTTATTCATCGAAGGAAATAATGTGATTAATATTTCAACGATAATAAAATAGAATACTCCGTTCCTGAGAATTACCAATTGGAACATTGTCCTTCTGTGACGGCGATTTAATAGCCAAAGCCATATAAAGAAGATTATATACAGGGAAATTATTATGGAATATATTGCGAAATATTCAGATATCATCAATGCAAATAAATTTCCTGTTATCTGTGTTTTCAATCTTAAGTAATTAAGACTTAAATAAAATACTAAAAGAATGAATGATAGTAAGGATATGCGTTTAAGTTGTGTAAAAAAGAGTTTTTCTGCTTCTTCGGAATACCTGTTGACACTTGACTTTAATCCTCTGAAAAACAATATATAAAAAGGAATTATTAAAACGATTGTTGTTAGAGCTTTCCAGATTATTGCAGCATTAGTATCGAGTTTATCAATTATGAATAAAAAGGAATCACCGGCAAATCTTAATATCAGAGTGCCAATAATAATTGAAAGTAGAAGAGTTTTATTTAATTTTCTTAAATCCAAATTTTAACTTAATCATTTATGGACATTTGAAATACGATATTATCTCTTAAATGTTTCTAATTTATTTTAAAGAATTTTCCTTTATCCCAAAGACAAAATTAATTTAGTATAAATCATTTTTCACTATTTTTGTTATCAATTAAATTAAATTTATTATTTATTTGCAAAAATTTATAAAATTAATTAATGCAATATATATTAACACCGGCAGAAATGCGTAAAGTTGATGAAACTGCAATTAATAAGTTTCATGTCTCTTCTCAAATTCTTATGGAAAATGCAGCAAGGTCTTCTGCTGAAATTATTGTTGATATTCTTGAAGAAAATCAAATTATTGAGCCAAAAATATGTATTCTTTGCGGAAGCGGTAATAACGGTGGTGATGGATTTGGCTTAGCCCGTCATTTACATGATATTTTTGATGTTATGGTTTTATGGATTGGCTCTGAAGATAAAATGAGCATCGAAACAAAAGAGAATTTTAAATCAATTCAAATACTGAATATTCCTATTACGCATATTTCTGATTTAAAAACCCTTAATAAGATTGAATTTGATAATGATTGTATAATTGATGCATTAATCGGAGTTGGTGGGAGTGAAGATGTCAAAGGTATTGCTTTTGAGATTTTGAAAAAAGTTAAAACAAGCGATTCTTTGAAAATTGCTATTGATGTTCCGACTGGTTTGAATTTAGGAACCGGAATTGCCAATGAGTATTGTTTCCAAGCCGATTTTACAATAACCATGTTTGCACCCAAAACAGGGTTGTATCTGAATGACGGAATTAATTTTTCAGGGAAAATCAAAACTGCTTATCTTGGCGTTCCGGAAAGTATTTTAGAACCGATTTCAAATATTTACTCATTAGATGAAATTGATATATCCGATTATTTTCCGCGTAGAGAGAAACGTTCCTCAAAATTTGATTATGGCAGAGTGCTGATAATAGCCGGTTCAGGTTTATACCCGGGTGCTGCGGCATTATGTGCAAATGCGGCAATAACAAGTGGGGCAGGACTCGTACACCTTTGCACAACAACAATTCATCCTTCGGTTTTACCTGAAGTGATAACAAATACGGTAGAATCAACTTTTGAAGGGACAATAGCCGAAAGTGCTCTCGATTATATTATGAAAGCATCGGAAAAAGCAAATTCTATAGTGATTGGACCTGGATTGGGTGATGTCGGAGAAACAATGAATCTTGTAAGATTATTAATAAAATATTTGTCACCGGATATACCGGTTTTAATTGATGCCGATGGACTTAAAGCTATTGATGAATCAAGCATTTTAAGAAAAAATATTATTCTGACTCCACACACGGGTGAATTCTCCGGCTTATTAAATAAAGATAGAAACTTAATTGAAAAAGATACATATAATTTAACAAAATCTAATGCATCAAAATTAAATTGTACTATTTTATTGAAACATGTACCATCAATTATTTCTGATGGTACAAAAACCTTTTTTAATACTAATGGAAATCCGGGTATGGCTTCAGGTGGTAGCGGCGATGTACTTTCGGGTATCATTGGAAGTTTTCTTGCACTTGGTATCAAGCCATTGGAAGCTGCTGCACTTGGTGCATATCTTCATGCGGAGTCGGGAGACATATATGCAATAGAAAACTCCGAATTAACGTTAACAGCTTCGGATTTAATTGTCAATTTCAAAAAAATCATGAAAAAATTTAAAACTGAGGAAAGAATTTAAAGTGGCTCATATTATAAAAAAACGAATGAATTAAAATTGAAAATGAGATATAAAATAATATTCATACTTCCGGCTTTAATAGCAACATTATTAATTTTTATTTTTTCAAATCAATCCCATCCTCCATTAATTGATTTGGGGTTCCAGTGGAATGATAAATTATTGCATTTGATTGCATATTTTGCTTATGGTACTACACTCATATTCTTTTTGTTCGGAAGTTTTGACAATATTAATTTAAAAAGAGCAATTATTTATATACTTATTTTTGGTGCAGTTTTTGGAGTAAGTGATGAATTACATCAATCATTAATACCTGGGAGAGATGCTGAAGTATTTGATTGGGTGGCTGATTGCCTTGGAATAATAATTTCACTATCCCTTTTGTCTCCTCTTTATAAAATAGTAAAAAAACTGAAATTTAATTTTCTTAATAGCTCAAATTAATACCTGATGTTATTCGAGCTTACAAAACAATGCCATGAATCAAAAGCAAGAGCCGGTTTATTAAAAATAAACGGAACTGAAATTCCCACTCCTGTATTCATGCCAGTCGGCACACAGGGGACAGTTAAAGCGATAAGCCAGGAAATATTAAATGAACTCGATGCAAGAATAATCCTTTCTAATACCTATCATCTGTATTTAAGACCGGGTACTGAAGTAATTGAACATTTCAGGGGACTTCATAATTTCATTAATTGGAACAAATCGATTTTAACTGATAGTGGAGGATACCAGATTTTTTCATTGCAGGACCTGAGAAAATTAACTGAAGAAGGAGTATCCTTCAGTTCTCATATTGATGGTTCAAAGCATTTTTTTTCTCCTGAATCTGTTGTTGATATCCAACGGAAACTCGGCTCCGATATTATGATGGTGCTGGATGAATGTACACCATATCCTGCAACAAAAGATATTGCCTCAAAATCGGCAGATTTATCTCATCGCTGGGCTATAAGAGCAAAAGATTCTTTTATTAAAAGTAAATCGTTATACAATAGAGAACAATTCCTTTTTTCGATAGGACAGGGTAGTGTTTATCCTGATTTAAGAAGAGACTATCTAAAAAAAATGTTCGATATCGAATTCGACGGCTATGCGATTGGAGGTCTTTCAGTAGGGGAACCAGCAGATTTAATGTATGAAATAGTGGATGTTTCAACTGATTTATTGCCATCAAACAAGCCAAGATATTTAATGGGAGTGGGTACTCCCGAAAATATCCTCGAGGCAATCGAAAGAGGTATTGATATGTTCGATTGTGTATTGCCTACAAGAAATGCAAGAAACGGACAGCTTTTCACATCTAAAGGAAAAATTAATATTAGAAATGCTCAATATAAGTTTTCAGATGAACCGATTGATAATGTTATTGGTTTGAAATCAAGTAATTCTTACTCATTGGGATATTTAAGACATTTATTTATAGCAGGGGAAATCCTCGGTTTACAGTTGGCTTCAAAACAAAATATCGCATTTTATCTTTGGCTCGTAAGAACAGTCAGGGAGAAAATTTTATCAGGTGAATTTATTACATGGAAAAAATCATTTTTACAGAATTATCAAAATTCAGATTAATTTCAATCAATAATATCCTTCATATATCATTTATCAGTTCTCAATTGTCAATTAATTCGTAATTTTGTAGTTCATTATTTGTAATAAAAAAAATTTAGGAGTTTAAATGTTTAATTCTTTGGCAAATATATTAGCTATGTCACCTCAGGGACAACAGGGCGGAGCCGGTTCATTGATATCGATGCTTGTTATGTTCGGTGCTGTAATTCTTATCATGTATTTTTTAATGATAAGACCTCAACAAAAAAGACAGAAAGAACATCAGAAAATGCTCGATAATCTGAAAAAAGGAGATAAAGTCGTAACCACAGCAGGTATCCACGGCACTATTACCGACATTGACGGTTCAAGCATGATTCTTCAGGTTTCCGATAATGTGAAAATCACTTTCGAAAAAACTGCTATTGCAGCTAAGAAATAATTAAATATTGAAAATTAATCATATAAATTTTCAAATCACTAATAATTTGTAATTAGTAAGTAGTAATTAATAAAATGAATACTATTGATGAAGCGTTGCAGGACCTTGTTTGTGGAAAAATGGTCATTGTGATGGATGACGAAGACAGGGAAAACGAAGGCGATTTGATTGTTGCTTCTGAATTTTGTACTCCCGAAATTATTAATTTTATGTCCTCGAAAGCAAAAGGATTAATTTGTGTTTCAATTACTGAGGAAAGAGCAAAAGAGCTTGATTTAAGAGTTATGGTTCGTGACAGTTCTGCTCTCCACGGTACAAAATTTACCGTATCTGTGGATTATTTACATGGAACAACAACAGGAATATCGGCCTATGACCGGGCTGCTACAGTCAGAGCATTGGCAAATAAAGATACTAAGCCACAGGATTTGGGCAGGCCGGGTCATGTTTTTCCGCTTATTGCTACTAAAGAAGGAGTGCTTCGTAGAGCAGGTCATACTGAGGCAACTGTTGACCTGATGACACTCGCCGGTTTAAAACCATCAGGTGTCCTCTGTGAAATTCTAAAGGATGATGGTTCGATGGCTCGCCTGGATGACCTTATTATCTTTGCAAAAGAATATAACCTGAAAATTATTACTGTCAAAGACCTTATTGCTTATCGTCTCAAATCCGATTTCCTCGTTAAATGTGTCGCTAAAGCTAAATTACCATCCAAACATGGTGATTTTAATATTAAAGTTTATGCGAATATTATTGATGGGCTCGAACATGTTGCTTTAGTTAAAGGCACCTGGAAAAAAGAAGAAACAATATTGGTAAGGGTACATTCGGAATGTTTGACAGGGGATGTGTTTGGTTCCCTTAGGTGTGACTGTGGTCCTCAACTAAATTGTGCAATGAAAATGATTGAAAAGGTAGGTAAGGGTGTTATTCTATATATGCGTCAGGAAGGCAGGGGAATTGGACTTGTAAATAAAATAAAATCTTACGCATTGCAGGAATCCGGGTTAGACACAGTTGAAGCAAATGAAGAGTTGGGATTTCAAGCTGACCCTCGTGATTACGGAATCGGTGCTCAGATTCTGTCTGACCTTGGTGTGAGAAAAATGAAGCTGATAACGAATAATCCGAAGAAAAGAGTTGGGTTGGTTAGCTATGGACTTGAAGTTTCCGAGCTGATTCCACTCGAAATAGAGCCAAATGAAGCAAATAAGAAATATTTAAAAACAAAAAAAGAAAAGATGGGACACTTGCTTCATAATTTATAGCTTATTATTTTTGCACTATTAGAATTGTTCTGTAAACTATCTATTTTAGTAATAAATATGAGAAGCCGTTATTCCTAATGGCTTCGTTTTTTTTTAATTAAGGAGATTATTATGCCGGATGTAGTCTATATGACTAAAGAAAGGGTTAGTGAACTCGAACTAGAGATTAGAGACCTGAAAATCAGGGGAAGGAAAGAGATTGCCCAGAAAATCGCCGAGGCGCGTTCCCATGGAGACCTTTCTGAAAATGCAGAATATGATGCTGCCTTGCATGACCAGCAAATACTCGAAATGAAGATTTCAAATCTCGAAGGTACTCTTTCGAGGGTTCAGGTGATTTCACCCGATGAGCTGCCTAATGACAAGGTTTATATTCTTACTAAAGTAAAATTGAAAAACATATCTAATGGCTCATTACTCGATTATATGCTTGTTAGTCCCGAGGAAGCAGATTTTGAAAAAAGGAAGATTTCGGTTACTTCGCCGATCGGCAAAGCATTGATGGGTAAGGTTGTCGGAGATACTGCGGAAATCATTGCACCTGCCGGGAAAATGCATTTTGAGATTCTTGAGATTTCTAAATGAAATCATCTGATACGACGGTTCTGATGTAAATGTATGACTGGACTTATTTAAATTCTAATAATTCGATTCATCCCGCCAATTCTGAATTTTCCAAATATCTTCGTTACTTTTACGGTTTAATCGAAAAATTGCCCTGCCTTGCACGTGTATTATATCTGAGGGACTGAATACAATAGTTAATGTAAACCCCCGGGAAATATCTGCAATTAATGAATCGGGTTGATAAACGGCTGTTACTACATCATTCCATATTAAATCAAGATTTTGTGTTGCCTGGAACAATCCATAAGTGGTTAGCATATCAACATCGCGTCCCCATGAATTGTCAATTCCCGTATCATAATTTCTGTAAACAAAACTGAAATCATAATCCAGTAATTTGCCATAAACGAGTGTGTCTTTGAAAATATACGCAAAGCGGAAATTTTTGAAAACGCCATCTACTGTTTTTTGGTCACTTAGCAAAGACATATTATTTATTGGGTCAGCAAGTTTGGGTGCAAATGGATTATTACACGAGATGAAAATCAATGTCAATATTATTAAAAAAAATACTGAATAGAAAATCGAAAATTGAAAATTGAAAATTTTTCCTTTATTTATATTTATTCTTACTGATTTCATCAATTGTAAATTGTTAAAACTTTCTATTTCTCCAAAAGACGTCGTATTATAATAATATTATTATTCATCTCATTTTACATTGTCCATTATAAATAAATCAAGCTCATTTCGCAAACTGTGCCTTGAGTATGCTCCATGTTGACTTGATTGAATCATTCGAAGGATTTGTATCAATCCACTTCTGAATATACCACAAGCTTTTGTTATCCTTATATTGAATAATAAACTGTAACTTTCCCGCATAAGCAAAGGTTGTGTCTTTATCATTTTTAAAGGTTAAAATATAATCTGCAACGAAAGTCCATGAATTTGACTGCTGGACAGGATAATCTTTATTTATTAATTCAAGCTGCGGATATTCATCTTCGGGAATTATAGATATTAAATTCAGAAAATAGTTTCTTTCGGAATTTATATCCCAACTATTAAATATCGTCTGGTAAAGTGCTATTGCATCGGGAGATGGAATGAATGAATAATTTAAGCCGGGATTATCTAATGTATCCCAAAAACATTTTATATAATTTTCAGTATTTTTTTCTTTTATAGCATAAATAAAATTTGATACGACTGTGTCAGGTCTAACTGGTGTATAAAAAGTGGATTTTCCACGGTCCGGTTCTTCCGGATTACGGGTATTAAATAGCCCGCATGAAGTAAAAAATATTAAAATTAATAAATAATATATTTTTCTACCAAACATTCTTTTTTAATTTAATTCTTAATTATTAATAGATAAATTTTAATTTACACTTCTACTCTTCCTTCCAATGCCCTTGTTATCGTCGCTTCATCGGCAAATTCGAGGTCTGATCCTACCGGCAAACCCCTTGCTATTCTTGTTACCTTAATATTCAACGGCTTTATTTGTTTCGAAAGATATTGAGTTGTGACCTCACCCTCTACACTTGGATTTAATGCAAGAATAATTTCATCAACATTTCCAAGCCGCTCTATCAGTTCCCTGATTTTCAAATCTTCGGGATTAACACCGTCTAATGGATTCAGAGTTCCATGCAGAACATGATACATCCCGTAATATTCACCCGTTTTCTCAATAGCCATTACGTCATTAGGTTCTTCGACAACACAAATCGTATTACTTTGTCTTTTGGAAGAAGAGCAAATCGGACAAGGGTCAATTTCAGTATAATTATAGCAAACGGAACAGTATTTTACTTTTTTCTTCAGTAACAGCAATGATTCAGCGAATTGTTCGATAAAATCCTGTGGCTGTCTTAAAAGAAAAAAAGTTAATCGCTGAGCAGTCTTCCTGCCAATTGTTGGAAGTGATGAAAAAAGTTCAACTATTTTCTCTATTGAATCGGAAGTATAAACCATGTTTTGTAATTAAAAATAAATAATAAATTTAATGAAAGGGACAAATTATTAAATTCTCACAGATTAAGCCCGGGTATATTAGGGAGCATTGGTGTAACTTTGCTCATTTCTTCGGAAACCATTTCTTGTGCTGACTTTACAGCTTTATTAACTGCTGCAACAACTAAGTCTTCAAGCATTTCAATATCATCGGGATTCACTATTTCCTTACTGATTTTTATTGATTGAACCTGGTTTGCGCCGTTCATTATGACCGTTACCATTCCTCCACCTGAATCGGAAGTTACGGTCATGGCATTTACCTTTTGTCTTGCCGATTCCATATCCTGCTGGACTTTCTGAACTTTTTCGATTATACCCTGTAATTCCATTTTCATATTAATTCCGGTTTTGATGAAACAATTCATTAGTTAAAAACGTTAAAACCAAAAGATATATTTGATTTTGTTTTTGCTTTTCAGAAATGTAATTTAACAGAAAAAAATTGAACAAATAAATATTTATTCAAATTAATTGGGGAATTATATGAGCATATTTCAAAGAATTTCAGACATTTTCAAGGCAAATATCAATGATACACTCGATAAGGCAGAAGACCCGGAGAAGATGCTGAAGCAGATGGTAATCGAAATGGAAGAGTCTATCAATAAGACTACCCTGGCTGTTGCTAATGCTATAGCTAATGAAAAATCTCTCGAAAGAAAGATTGAAAAAGCTAAGAAGGATACTACCGAGTGGGAGCAAAAAGCCATGCAGGCACTCACTGCAGGCAGGGAAGACCTTGCAAAAGGAGCACTCGAAAAGAAATCTATTTCAGCAAGGAACGTTCAGGACCTTGAGCCGGTTTATTTGCAGGCAAAAAGCACTGCTAATAATCTCAGAGAACAGCTTTCAAAATTGAAAGCAAAACTCGACGAAGCTCGTTCGCGTGAAAGCACACTCATCGCACGTTCCCAAGCCGCTAAAGCTCAGAAACAAATTTCACAGGCGTTTGCCGGGGTTGGTACTGACGCTTTCAGCAAGTTCGATAAATATGAACAAAAAATCGAAAAGTCAGAAGCCGAAGCAGAAGCTTTCGAACAATTGGCAGGTGAAAACACTTCTCTCGACGATGAATTCAAGAAACTGACAACCGGCTCGACTGTTGACAATGAACTGCTCGCTTTGAAAGCTAAAATGGGATTACTTCCCGAATCATCCGATGAAAATAAATAAAATGCAGGGGCAGAAATTCTTCTTCCCAAAAAAAATATTGATAATTGAAAATTTCAGGAGAAAATTATGAATGATAATAATATTAAAGAGACTATTGAAAAAGTAAATGCTTTGTTGAAAAAGAATTTCCCGGGGCATCTGGCTTTCGGAGACGGCACATATACCATCACAAGGGGTTCATCGAATATAATGATTAATATCAAGGAATTTGTCAGGAACGAAACTATTATCGAATGTGTTGCTCATGTTGTAATGGGGGCAAACATTACACCTGACCTTATGAAGTTTTTATTAAGAAAAAATGTAGAGCTTCATTTCGGTGCATTTGGATTGCTATTTGATGACACAATAACATTTTCTCATTCGATTACCGGCTCTAACCTCGATGAAAATGAATTAATAACGACTGTCAGTTCAGTGGGATTCATAGCGGATTATTATGATGACGTCATTGTCGAAATGGCAGGCGGCAAACGTGCGGCAGATGTCGGCATTGAGGTGTAAAAGAATTGAAAATTGATAATTGATAATTAAGGAAATGGGAATTGCTAAATAGGATGACTGTCATTCTGAATTTATTTCAGAATCCATAGGCGAAATCATAACATCAACTATCACGCAGAGCTGCAAAGGCCAGAGAATTTTGGTTATATTGAGCCCCAAATGGACAGTTTTATTCATATTGAACAGTTTCACAGGGTTTTTTTTGTGTACAGTTTTGTACGATGTCACATTTTGTCACTATTTGCCTCACTTTTTTTTATTTTTGGATTGCTTTTCGGGAATAAAATTGATTTAAAAGGGGTTAGAATATTACATATAAGGAATTTTTGTCACCTTTTGTCATAGTTTGTCAGGTGTTTGTCACATTGGGGGTGTCTTTTTGTGCCAATAAGTGACTAAAGTCGAGAGGTTCTTGTAATCCAATCTCCACTATTTAAAAATAGTGGCTATTCAACCCGGAATATCAAAGAACGAGCGGTGCAAAGATAGTTCATCAATTTGATATAAAAAGAAAATGGTTTTAAAATGGTTTGGAAAATATGGACGGAAGTCGGGAGCCGGAAGCCAGAAGAAGGAAGATTGAAGGCTGAAGGGGAAAGGGTTGCACGCAGGGACGCAGGGACGCGGGGGGAATTTAAAATTTGAAATTTAAAATTTAAAATGAATTTTTAATGA
>SCSM01000003.1 GCA_004322215.1 Bacteroidota bacterium
TGAGAATTACAAAATAGTTACCCTGAGTTAATTCATTTGTATTGAATGTAATTTTTTGCCTTCCTAATTCAGGTGTTCCATCAAGCAGAGTCAATACTTTTTCACCGAGAATATTTGTAACAATTAATTGTGTTCTGTTACTTTCGATTAATTCAAATTCTATTTCTGCTTCATCGGATGCTGGATTCGGATTAATTGAATACAATTGAACATTTCCTGTGGTATTGGAAAAATCATAAGGGACTGACACAGTATCGCTGACGCCTTCACCATATAAAGTTATTACGGCAGGTGAACCTACTCCATTATAATAAAACTCAAGCACTCCGCTTGTTCTGCCGACATCGCTTGGCTTAAACCGCAAATCCATATTTGCCGTTTCATCGGCATTTAATGTAAATGGAGCAGAGCCGGCAAGTGTACTGAAATCATAATCATTTGGCTTATTATGTTTCGTGCTATCAATAGTAATAGAAGCCGTTCCGATATTTGTAATCGTAGCAATGGCTAATGTATCTTTATTACTGCCAACTAATACTTTGCCAAAATCAATAAGTTTATTTTCAATCGAGAGTAATTGTATGACACCTTCGCCAATAATCCCCTGCCTTAATGTATCTGCCTGTGTAATAATTACAATATTTGATGATTTGTTACCGACTGAAGTCGGCTTGAATCTGAACTCGACAGATTTGGTATTTCCCGAATCAACAATGAATGGTGGAAAGCCCGAAACCAGGGCAAACTGGTCTTTATCAGCACCTTCAAAATAAATGGAATCAATCCTGCACGGGTAAGAACCTGTATTTGTAATAAAGCCGGTAATAACTGAATCCTTAATTGTTCCAACCAATACCTGCTTCATATCAATATCAGTCGTCGCCGCCTGTGGAGCCACAATTGAGAAATTGGAATCAGATGAATCCTGCTGAAAAATACCTCCTATTGGACTTAATTTTACAATCCAATAATCACCTTGACCGATATAATTACTTATATCGCCATCATTAGACCTGGTATATCCGGCAATAATAAATCCACCATCCGAAGTCTCTTTAACATCTGAAGCATGATCCTCCCGGGTGCCCCCCAAACATTTTTGCCATTGAATATCTCCACTAATACTTAATTTAACAACCCAATAATCCATCCTGTCCTCCTCCTCATAGCCGCCGTGATTACCATTTACATCTCCATCATTAGAAAATGTTGTACAAACAACAATATAACCACCATCTATTGTTTCACATACATTGCCTTCCCACTCATAGTTATAACCACCGAGGCATTTGTACCACTCCATTTCTCCTGTTTTACCTAATTTCACAAGTAAATAATCGGAGGGTATTTCACTTGTATTTGGATAATGAAATCCGTTTAAACTATTATCCCAAGTTGTACCTCCAACTATGTATCCACCGTCAGAAGTCTCCCCTATTGAAAATGGTATTGAATCATCACCGGGCATTGATGTTTCCCATTCGAAATCACCATTTGAAGTTAATTTTATAACCAAATATTTAAAATCCGAAGATATTGTATAAATAATTCCTCCATCCGAAGTCTCCTTTATAGCTAACGCTGAACTTGCTCCTATCATTTCGTAAGATTTTTGCCAGACAATTTCTCCAACTGAATTGAGCTTAACAATCCAATTTTCTCTTTCGAAACGGTCTTTATGGCAGCTCACATCACCATCTTTTGAATAAGCATTACATGCTACCAAATATCCGCCATCTGATGTTAAAGCTATATCATTAGCTTCATCATCTTCACTCCCACCGAGGCATTTTTGCCACTGAATTTCACCGGTTGCACTTAGTTTAACTACCCAGGCATCCTCTCGTCCATGATTACCACTAACGTCATCATTTTTTGAATTAGTGTAACCGGTAAAAATGTATCCACCATCTGGAGTCTGCTTAATGGACTTTGCACAATCATCATTGTTCCCGCCATAAGATTTTTCCCATTCGATTGTTCCTATAGAATTTAATTTTACTACCTTAACATCAAGAAACATTGGATTTGAATAACCGGCAACAATAAACCCGCCATCATTCGTTTCCTGTATAGAATACGGAAACTCCTCCTCGTAATTTCCATAGCACTTATCCCATTCTATTTCCGGAGTATCGCTGGTTAGACCTTTTTCATGTGTAGCCCTCACCAGGCACTGATTACTTGTTGTCTTTGGTATATTTTTCCAGTTATAATTAAGGCCGCTTGCCGTATCTGTGATTAATTTCCAATTATTGCCATTATCCTTTGAATATTCTAATTTAACCTTTTCACTTTGAAATACTCCTTCCCATGTTATAACAGTATCACTTCCAATAACGAAAATTTCCCCTCCGTTCGGATGTGTTACTTTTAATGTTGATTTTGGTGGTACATCTTTCTTTATAAAACTTCCGACTGCCAAATATCTTTTCTGACACAAATCATTTTCAATTGTAATAGTGGTATAATACCTGTTGCTGTCGGGAGGGATATATCTCATTGTTACGGCAATACTATATCCTTTTGGCAGCGAGAAACTTTTAGGATTGACATCAAAATTCGGGTCTGATGAAGTAATATTTGTTATGTTAAAATCCGCATTTCTTGCCGTAATAATAATATTTGTATCAACAGGAACTCCGATAGGTTTGTTTTTGAAAAATACACCAGTAGGTCTACATTCCAAAAATGCAATTGAACTTGCCGGTGCCTTGTAACCGGTTGTAGTGTTAATATTATATGGTATGTGCTTGCAATAAATATTTATTTCACCGCCGGTACAATTAACTCCGCTCTGCCACTCGATTGAGCAAGGTTCTCCACCTTGGGCTATTTGAAGTATTCTGAGGTAACAATTTTCCGCATCTTCTTTTGTTCTAATGTTTTCAAAATATAATCCACCCGTTTGATTAGCAAAATCCTTCATACATTGAGGTGCAGACATACCAATAGTAACACAATAAATTGATATATTATTTGCTTTTGCCATGGCTATTATTTGAGAAGTATTTGGTTCGAAATTCGGTCCACCATCGGAAAGGAACACGATTACTCTTTTGTGTTTTCCTCTTTGTGCAATTAATAAACCTCCTCCGGGAGGGTCAATCATTGCGGCGTTGTAGTCAGTCCCTCCAATACAAACCAAACTATTAATTGCATTAATCAACTTCGTTTTATCGGTTGTGAAATCCTGGTTGATGTAATTGTCATCACTGAAACTTGTGATTGCACATTCAGACTTATCAAAAGGGAGAATGTTAATCCATACATTTGCTGCTGCCTTTGCCATATTCAGACCTTCACCGCACATAGAGCCAGATACATCCATTACAAGTACGGAAGAAATCGCTGTAGGCGGTATAGGACTTGGACAACTCACATTTGTTACATTTCTTAATTGTCCATTCTCTTTTACCTGGAAATCTGAAGTTGATAAATTTGTGATTTGTTTTCCATCTTTGTCGAATGCAAAGAATTTTGCTTTGATTGTCGGGAAGCCGGATGTGTCAACATCAAAGACTGATAAGGTTTGACCCACCAATGTCACAGTAAAGAGATGGAATAAACAGCAAAGAATAACTAACTTTTTCATGAACGTATCCTGTTATAGTTCTACTCAAATATACAAAATACTTTATAGAAAAATTCTATTATAGAAAATATTATTTCTTTTCAATTATTTATCTAAATAATTATTTTACTACATCTAACCTCTGCACTTTTATAACTGTCGGCGTTTTGAGAATTACAAAATAGTTACCCTGAGTTAATTCATTTGTATTGAATGTAATTTTTTGCCTTCCTAATTCAGGTGTTCCATCAAGCAGAGTCAATACTTTTTCACCGAGAATATTT
>SCSM01000032.1 GCA_004322215.1 Bacteroidota bacterium
TTTGGTCGCGATAAATCTTAATCGAAACATTATAGAAGACCCCTCATCAAGTATAAGTGGAAAATTTTGATTTAATAATTCGAATCCCTTGTCATTATATTTAAGTATTAATGAATCTATCATTATCGGGTGTGACTGCTCATTGTAACCCCACACTTCTTTGATTACTGTATCACCGATTTTTAATTTTCCGAAGTCAACATCTGGCTTAATATTGAGAAAATCTGAATAATAATTTATTTCAATCGTGGTATCATTCCCACTGCCATCAATGAAGCTAACTACTGCTTTTGCATCTTTTCTTTTATCAATTACATTAGCGTACCATTTTGTACTGCTGACTTCTCTTGGAATAAAATCATCATATTGAAATTCAAAATTGAATGAAGAATCAGATTGAAAGATAATCGTATAAAGGTTGCTTCTATTGATTGAATCATTAGGCAAATCTTCAACAATGCCGTCATCAACTGTTCCATCACATGTTAAAGTCCAGGTTGGTTTTGGAGGAATGTAATCATTCTTGGATAAATCCCATAAGGCAGCACTTGCCGGATGTCCGTAAGATTCCCACGGAGTAAATCCATAAGCATAAACACAAAACGGGTCATTAGCCCTGATTTTATATACACCATCGGCAGGGAGTTTAATGGTTTTATTTGAGAATTTTTTCCCATTAATCAGAATAGAAAATGATTGTCCGGGATTGGGGTCAATATCAAGTAACTTTCGCCAAACAAATTGTCCACCTTGTTCTAAACCAATTTCGAGGTCTTCTGGAATACTATCTGTTTCAGATGCTTTATAAACAAGATTCAGATAATTTATAGAAAAACCCCCTCCACCTTTTATTCCGGGGGTATTAAATGTAATTTCTTTTTGAAATTGCTCATAAGGGGGGAGAACCATCATAAATGGGTCACTTTGTACACTATCATCATCCTGACTGCAATTGTATTGTACAACATATATCGGTTTATCACCAGAAAAAACAATAGGTCTGGGAGCTCCTTCATCTGCCCTAATACTTAGCCAACCGACGTTTTTCAACCCGCTTGCAGAGTCTAATTTGGCAAGTTGAATTCCATCTCTATATAATGTAGTACCTGCTTCTTTAGTGAATATTCTGATTATTGAATTTTTCAATCTACCGTATATTGGTGTATAAAAATAATGCTTCCCCCAGGTGTAAAACGGTAATTCCATTTCACACATATAATCACAATATGGAGTCTCAACTGGTACTTGAGCACAAAAATTACTTGATATAACGCTGACAGGTTTGGATGATTTGATATGGCTGCCTGATAAATCGGCAAGATGTCCTAAACTGGTTATTGATAACACATCACCTTTAGATAAATTATAATTTCTTGTTTCACCGGGAAGTTGGCCGCCGGCAGTTTTCGATGATTTTGTTCCACCCATGGTAAAACTTACAATATTCTCTTCATAAGGAGATATAATAGCAGTATAGCATGATAAATACTGAAGACTATCATCAGCTATATCAGGCCAGGATGCAACAACATATTCATTACCCAATGAAGAAACAGGCAAAGCCAGATAACTATCGCTTGAGTAATCAGCCCTTGAGGCACATAATACTAAAATTGGTTGTTCTGAAAAAACATGAACTCCATAACCAGGATAAACTGAATCCGGCTCAGGATGGTGTCTGTCTGTTTTTCTATAACACTGTCCTAAAGATGGTGTTAGCTTTAATTCAATTATATCATTTGGTACGGTTTTTTTCTTTCTTATATACCCTTTTCCGGGTACTTCCAGTGTAACGTTTGTTTCAGATTGTGAAGATATATATAACATTAAATCTGTTATATCTGTTTCCCAATTCGGATTAAATATAGTCCAAAATTCAGTTCCGGCATTTGTTGCACTTAATAATTCAGGAATTTTTTCTTTGAATTCTTTGAGGTTGAATTCTTTTGCTGATAATTGATTTTGACAATAAAAACATAAAAATACAATTACAAGTATCGAAAGAAGTCTATATCGTTTCATAATTCACCCCTTTGAATTTAAGATTTTAATTTGCAATATTATCAATAAACTATTTTATTAATAAAAACTAATTTTACTTCACCACACAAAACTTTCTCGTTAATCTTTCTCTATTATTAATAATCTGTAAATAGTAAATACCGCTTGGAAAATCAGCAGTGCTGATTTGCAGATTATCAATTGATGAAAGATATT
>SCSM01000033.1 GCA_004322215.1 Bacteroidota bacterium
TATAGTCGGTTGTCTCGGTCCTGTGTAGCTGTAAATCTCGAGGTTTATCGAACCTAGATTCCGTATTTGAATTGTTCCGTTTGCAAATTGGTTAACAGGAACATCTCCAAAGTCGTGATAAGTTACATCGATTATGGCACTACCGACTTCTGCTTTAACGAGAGACTTATATCCGAAAACACATGTATCACCTACCCCGATTGAATCCTTGAATTCTCCATTTTGATTAGCTGTAAACTGAACCTGGAATTTTATCGAATCATTTTTCGGGACCATTACAGGCAAGGTTATTCCGTTTATCTGGAATCCCTGGTTATTACTCTTTAACTGAAGTTTAGTAGCTAAAGCATCGGATTGTTTCGATTCATTCACTAACCAGCAGTCCATTTGTTTAGTATCACCTGCGGCAAGACGTCCGAAATTAAGGTCTGGCCTTACGGTTAATTTAACTGCATAATAGTCTATAACTATCGTTGTATCGTTACCACGTCTGTCAATGAAGGTAATAACAGCCCTTCCATCCTTCGTTTTGTCAACAACATTAGCTTCCCAGTGTGTGGATGCATCTTCACCCGGAATAAAGTCCTGGTAAGAGAATTTAAAATTAAAACTGGATTCAGAATCAAAAAGTATTAGTGACAAATTCGACCTGTCATTGTTACGAGGCATATCCTCAACAATAGCTCCGTCAATAGTACCATCGCACTGCATTTCCCATTTCGGGTCCGGAGGTAAAGTATCCGGCTTCTCGAGGTCGCCAAGTGCAACGCTTGTAGGATGGCCATAAGAATCGAATGATGAAAATCCGTAAGCATAAGCTGCAAACGGGTCATTTGCCCTGATTTTATATACTCCATCGGCAGGTAATTTGATAGTTTTATTAAAATATTTTTTTCCGTTTATCGGAATGCTAAAGGGTTGTCCCGCTTTGGGGTCAATATCTCGCAACTTTTTCCAAACGAATTGACCCGCCTGAACAGTTGCAAATTCCAGGTCATCGGGTAAAGAACCGTCATCACTACCTCTATAAACTACATTAACATAATTTATTGCAAATCCGAATCCACCCCTGATACCGGGAGTATTGAAAATTATTTCTCTTTGATACTGCTCCAGTGGTGTCAAAACCAACATGAATGGGTCACTTGGCACATTGTCATCAAGCTGACCACAATTATACATTTCTACATAAATTGGTTTATTTCCTGAAAAAACTATTGGTCTCGGAGCTCCGACATCGGCTCTGAATCGCAGCCAGCCATCACCTTCGAGTCCGGAAGCAGTTTTTAATGTTGTTATCGGAACTCCGTCCATAGATAATTGAGTTCCTGCTTCTTTAGTGAAAATTTTAATTATTGAATTTCTTAATCTTCCAAAAATAGGTGTGTAATGATACTCTGTTCCCCATGTATTAGTAGGAAGTTCCATCTCCATCATATAATCACATGCAGGAGTGTTTTCAGGCACATAAGCACAGAAATTACTCGATATAACTGAAACAGGTTTGGTGGAGCGAATTCGGCTTCCCGAAAGGTCGGCTCGTTGTCCGAAACTGCTTATCAATAGCACATCTCCTTTCCAAAGAGTGTATTTTCTTGTTTCAAGTGGTTGTTGACCGCCGGCAGTTCTTGATGCAGATGTACCGCCCATTGTAAATCTGACTGTGTTGTTGTCGTAAGGTGAAACAATTGCAGTATAACACGGCAGATATTGAAGACCGAAATCCGAAATATCCTGCCAGGATGCAACAACGTAATCTTTGCCAAGTGAAGAAACCGGTAATCCAAGATAACTATCACTTGTGTACTGGTACCTTGTTACACCATATACTATGATCGGCTGGTTTGCATAAACATGTACACCGTAACCGGAATAAACTGCATCCGGTTCAGGTGCCTGCCTGTCGGTTTTCCTGTAACATTGACCGAGTGAAGGTGTGAGAGTAAACTCGATAATATCATTTGGAACGGTTTTTTGCTGTCTCAGGTAACCTTTCCCGGGAATCTCGACTGTAACAGTCGTTTCAACACCCGATGAGATATAAAGTTTCAGGTCGTTTTTTGCACCTGAAGTTTCCCAGCAGGGATTGAAGGTCAGCCAAAAATCCGTACCTACGTTATTTGAACCCAGCAATGCCGGGAGTTTTTTCTTGAATTCTTTTAAATTAAAATCTCCGGCACTTAAAATACCACTTCCAAGAAAGAAACATGCTAAAATAAGTGCAATGGCAACAAGACTCTTTTTTTTCATAATGCACCTCCGAAATAATATACAACATTTATTTAATAAAAAAATTATTACCTAACCCAATAATTTGTGTTGCTTAAGCAAACATAAAATTGCCAATTCCACAGAATTTGGCAGATAATTTTATGTAATAACAAATAAATAACCAAAATGTTACAGCAAAATAGTAATTTTTTTTTTAAATAAGAAAAATTATTTAGTTCAACACATATATGCATATTAGGTAAGACTAAATTAATATATTGAAAAATAAGTACTTATAATTATGATTCAAACTCTTTTTTGAAAATCAAAATTTTTAATAATTAAAATAATTTTTTATGATTTTTGTTATCACAGTTGAGTGATTTTTTTAAAAATGAAAATTTTCGGATTTGAGTCATACTTATTTATTCAACTTTTTTTTAACATAATTTAATTAATAAAAATAAAGTGACAAGATTATTAATATTTTTTCTTATTGTTATCGGTATCCTGGTATTTGTTTATTCGGGCATTAAAGGGATGTTCAGAAGGTTCACCGGCAGCACGAATGTTAATGCCAGTAAATTTCATAATGAAAATGATAAGAATAAATCGAAAGTAATTTATGATAAGAATAATATTGTTGTGATGAAGGGCGACGCACCTGAAAAAGATTCATAGAAATTATTGTACAATATATTTAGAAAACCGTCTCAGTAAATAAATAATGACAACAAAAGCACCTTTGATTGCAGCTATTGACGTAGGCACAAACTCATTCCATTTAGTTATAGCTTCAGTAAATAATCGCGGAATCCTGCATGTAAATAGCCGTGAAAAAGAAGTCGTAAGATTAGGTAAAAGTGTGGAAGGCAGGGATATGAAAATCATATACCCGGATGCCATCGAAAGAGGAGTGAGAACACTTAAGCATTTTGCAGCTCTTGCACAGAGCCAGAATGCAGAGGTCAGAGCTGTTGCAACAAGTGCAGTGCGCGAAGCTGAAAATCAAAAGCAATTCCTCGACAAAGTGAGAAACGAAACCGGAATTGAAATTGAAGTTGTTTCGGGAATCGAAGAAGGAAGATTGATTTACATAGGTGCCATTCATGCTCTACCCATACTCGACAAAAATGCACTGATTATAGATATCGGTGGCGGTAGTACTGAGACGATAATTGGTAATAAGGGAAATATACTGTACGGAAAAAGTGAAAAGCTCGGTTCTATAAGATTAACCAATCATTTTTTCCCGAACGATGTGATCACAGATGAACAGATTTCAATGTGCAGGAATTACATTCATGGGGAATGGGCTCCGATAATGAAATCCATTAAGGAAACGGGATTCGATGTAGTTGTGGGTACATCGGGTACAATTTTGAATATTGCAGCCATGACATTAACAAGGAACAACGGATTCGTTCCGGATGTACTCAACGGTTTGTCTGTAACAAAAAAAGAAATACTTAATGTCATTAAAAAAATCGTTAGAGCGAAATCTATTGAAGAAAGAAATAAAATTACAGGCATTGACCCTGCACGAACAGATATTATTTTTGGCGGAGCACTGATTTTAGAATATATTATTAATGAACTGGATATCGGGAAAATTCTTGTATCTTCGTATGCACTTCGGGAAGGCATAGTTTTCGATACGATACAAAAAAAGAAGGCAATCCAGGAATTCAAGCACCTGAGCCATCTGCGATTCGAAAGCGTGAACAGTTTATGCCAGAGATTTAATGTGAACACTGTTCATGCCGAGCATGTCAAAGATATGTCAATCCGGATATTTGACGAGCTCCGGCAAATCCACAATTTAGGATATCAATACAGAGAACTGTTGGAAATTGCTTCTATGCTTCACGATATCGGTTATTTTATTTCTCACGACCAGCATCATAAACACAGTCATTATATAATCAGCCAGTCCATAATGCCCGGTTTTACTATGAGCGAAGCTGAGATTATTGCCATGATTGCAAGATACCACCGCAAGAGCCATCCCAAAAAGAAACATCCGGAATTTATGAGATTGAGCCCTGCAAACAGGGAAGCAGTCAAATGCCTGGCAGGTATTCTCAGAATTTCGGAAGGATTAGACCGCAGGCAACAACAGATTGTCGAATTTGTCAGGACAGAATTCACTGATGAATCAATTAATTTTTATATTACCTCGAAAACAATTTCCATTAAACCTGATATTGAATTATGGGAAGCCGGGAGGAGAAAACAATTATTAGAAGAAACTTTAAAGAAAAAAATTAATTTAATTTTCAATGAATCATAAGCATATAGTATTTATTGATAAATAAATACAAATTCATTCCAAATTATTATTTCCAAACTTTACTATTAATTTATAAATAACATTTTTTTGCTTTTTTGCTGAAAATTTAGTAATCTGCATTTTTATTTTAAACAAGTTAAATCTATATATATATTAAAGATGAAAAAATAATTTTTTTTTACTGTAACATTTTGCCTTTTTTTTTGTTATTACCGTTGGTTAGTAAGGAAATTTAAAAAAGTTATATAAAATTTAAATAATGCAAAAACAAAACTTGTTACTATGGAGGTTCTATGAAATTTAAATTTACTGCATTCATTACTTTGTTATTAATTACATGTTTTGCATGGACAAACAGTTCGGCAAAGGATTTTAACTTGAAGGAATTCAAGAAAAAACTTCCTGAATTACTTGGTTCAAATAATGTTGGTACTGACTTCTGGGTAACTTTCAATCCCTGCTGGGAAAGTTCCGGGCAAAAAAACGACCTGAAACTTTATATCTCATCGGGTGTTGAAACGACTGTTACTGTCGAGATACCAGGCAAAGGTTATCTCAGGCAGCAAAAAACCGTTCCGAATGATATTATCGAAATTACTCTCACACCTTCACTTGGACAATGTTACAGGAAAACAGACATGCAGGCACCTGAGCCGGATAACGTTTATTCCGGTTACGGTGTACATGTTTATGCACAACAACCAATAATTGTATACGGTGTCACAAGGTATCAGTACACAAGTGATAGTTATCTGGCTTTACCTACTTCTTCACTCGGTAAAGATTATGTGGTTGCATCCTGGTGTGATATTTCGGATTTCGGTATGCAATATCTCCCATCTTATACAGCTGTTGTTTCACCTTACGACAACAACAGTGTAAGATTTACTATGGGAGGAACAACAAGTTCGAAAACAGCAGGAGGACAATTGCCTCTCGAAACCAGGAAATATACACTGTGGAAAGGAGATGTGCTGCTGATAAGCAGTTATGGACAGCGAGCCGACCTATCCGGCAGCAGAATAAGGTCCACCAAACCTGTTAGTGTGCTGTCGAGTAATTTCTGTGCTTATGTTCCTGAGAATACCGGCTACTGCGATTATATGTGCGAAGCAGAGCTGCCGACAAATACATGGGGAACCGAATATCATTACACACCTATTTTTGGAAGATTAAGAAATTCAATTGTTAAGATTTTCACAAAAGAAGCAGGCACTCAGATATCAATGGACGGAGTTCCTATTACAACATTAAGAACTGGAGCCGGACTCGAAAATGATGGCTGGCTGAGGTTCAGAGCTGACGTTGGAGCTCCGAGACCGATTGTATTTTCAGGTAATAAGCCGATTTACGTCGAGCAATTTAATCCTGGACAGGATGATGATTACATTGTCAGTGACCCCTTCATGTTAATATTGACACCATTTGAGCAGTATCAAAGAGAAATAATTTTCAATACCCCCGGTATTAAGGGTGGATTCGGATTTGCCGTTAACTATATTAACCTGGTGTTCAAAGCGTTAGATGACGGTTCATTACCCGAAGACTTAGAATTTGCTACTGTTCAGGGGGGTGAATTTGTATGGAAAAAACTTCGTGATATTGACCCGAAGGCAGGACAACCGTTTAAAATTCCGGTCAACGGAAAAACATACTTCAGCAAAACCATTAAATTACCTGCCGATGGAGTATATAAAATCAGGGCGGGTGACCCGTTTGCAGCTTATGCTTACGGATTCTCTGCTTATGATTCTTATGGACATCCTACAAGCGTTGCACTCGGCGACCTCGAAAAGCCGGATACTTTACCACCCGACCCGACATGGTATTTTGATTGTGAAATAGGTGAAACCTGGGGTGAGATTGTTGAAGATATGCCGCGCAATAATGACAGGTCAAATTTATCATTAATTCTTTTTGACCCTGAATCAAGTTTTAATTCAAGATTCTCATTTGAAGATTTTATTCCGGGTGAAGATGCTTCCACCAAATGGCATGTTTGGGTAATTGACAAATCCAAAGACGCCAGAGCTGTTATCACCTTTATTGACAGACGTGGAAATGATACGACTATAGTTGTTGATTATATTGCTAAGAAATTAAATATTCGTCCCGACCTTGACTTCGGACTTATGGCTGCAGGACAAACAAAAGATATGGATATGTGGGTCATTAATGAAAACACAAGTCCTGACACGGTAAGAGTATTAAAATTCAAGAAAAACAACCAGGGATTTCAAATCCTTAATATTGATTTATGGAAAGTAATTCCACCGAAAGACTCAGTAAAATTTACCGTAAGATTTACGGCTACTGTCAATGGTGAATTCAAGGATTCAGTTGGCGTTGAGGCATATTGTTTCGATGCATTCAAGGCAGAAGTTAAAGCAAGAGTTGGAGAAGCTGTTATTGATGTAACATATCACGACTTTGGAGATGTTCCTGTTAACCAATTTGCAAACGGAACAATTCAAATACGGAATCTAGGTTCGATAAACCTCGAGATTTACAGCTACACAGGACCGAGACAACCGACTATA
>SCSM01000034.1 GCA_004322215.1 Bacteroidota bacterium
TGATGCATTAAAGAGCAGTAGAGCGTTCTTTGCCGGTTTCTGTGGTGCTGTAACTGCACGTGTTCCCCACACGGTAACTGTTAGATAGTAAACCGGCACTATTTAAACACAAATATATATGATATGATATTATTAACAATTATGGAGTAAAGATATGTTTATGATTTCGTATGTAGTATTGGATGAATTATATAATTATTATCCGATAGTAAAATTTTCAAAAACAAGAGAAAAAGCAGAAGAAGTAGAATCACTGGTTCACGAGGAAATTGAAAAACAATCATCAAGATTGGATGAGCTATATGATGGTAAGATAGTTGGAGAACCTTATCTTCAAGAAATTGATTTTAAAGTTTTTGTTTCGGAGGATTAAAATGAAAAATGATATTAAATGCTTTTGTCCGAAATGTAATGAATCAGCGAATCAAATTGTAATCAGTTTGGAGCATGATATAGTTCTTCGCTGGGACAATAAAGAACAGATTTATATAGTTGCAGATGACAGCTTCAATTTTTCTGATGTTAGTTCAATCATCTGTTCAAATTGCTTAGCAGAATTAAATCAAGAAAATAAATAATATCATGCTTATATACTTTTTGAAATATAATACTGCTGATTATTGTGAGCATGATATATAATGACAGTAATAATGTTCAGTGTTTATAATTAACTATTCTTGAAAAATTGAATGGTGAACGTTTATCACAGTTTTAATTAGAATAGAATCATAATTAAGTAGAATTAACATGATAGAAACAAAGAACAGATATAAGGCAAAAAGTAATGATAAATATATAATCGACGGTTATATTCTTTAAATACTAACTACATAAATGGTTGACTTATCTAACTAAAATATTAAGAAAAAAATGTAGATATGACTTTTTCATTACAAACAAGAAAAAATGATTATTTGTATTCACAATTGAAAGTAAAAAATGACAAAAGTAATTGGTTATTGCCGCATTTCGACAACCCTGCAAGACAATGATATTCAGAAGCAATTATTATTAGAATATGCACAAAAGAATAGAATAATTATTGATGAGTTTATAGAAAGTGAAAGCAGTTCAAGGTTAACACCCAATGAGCGAAAGATTGATGAATTGGTAAGTAAACTTAATGAGCATGATATTTTACTTGTGGCTGAACTCAGCCGTTTAGGAAGGAACATGCTTGAGACCTTAAACATTATAAATGAACTAACCGAAAAAGGTATAAAGATCATTTTCATCAGGCAACCAGAACTTTCAACGAACTCCCCACATGGCAAACTTCTTATGGCTATCTATAGCTATTTTGCCGAATCTGAACGTGAGTTTATTTCTATTAGAACGAAAAGCGGACTTGCTACTGCAAGAGCAAAAGGTCAGCTACTCGGAAGACCACGAGGGGCTAAAAATTCAAATGGGACAAGATTTGACCCATTTAAAGCAGAAATTAAAAATTATTTAAAGATGAAGATACCTGTAAGTTCTATTCTCAAGATAATAAATACTAAGATGAATGAAAGTGTTAGCTACACTGCATTGAAGTATTTTATTGATAATAACAACTTGTAGCTAACAACCACAATTTAGAAAAAGATAATAAGCATGATATAAGAATTTTATTGATTATTTTAATTAGAGGTAATATATGAGTACAACAACAAAACAAGGAAATTGCCCGGCATGTGGCAGTGATGAAATTGATTATATGGGTGTCCCTGAACATTACGGCAATGAAGCAATTGCTGATTATGAACGGGAAGAAATTGAATACGTATTTGAATGCAGTGATTGTGGACAGCGTTTTCAGGAAGTATATAGACTGGTTTATCTCAGGACAGAAGCAGTAAATTGAATTAATCTGGACTGGTGTGGAATTCCTACTTTAGAATTATCTTTAGGAAGATACAGAATTCGTGCAGATAAAATAACTAAGGGGGTATTAAAGTCCCCTTTTTTTTACAGAACTAATATATGACCAAAACATTTAATTTATACCTTTCTCAAATCAATAAGATATTAAATTTTTCATCCCACTGATATAAATAAAATATTAATGATAAACCAAAATTCATTGTTCAACAATCTCCAAATGAATTGTATAAAATAACAAAGGATGTTTTATCATTTATATACAATTTTAGGAAGATAAGAATGAATAAGATAATTGGATACTGCCGAATATCATCCTCGGACCAAAATCTTGATACACAGAAACAACTTCTATTGGAATATGCACAAAAGAATAGAATGTTAATTGATGAGATAATTGAAAGTGAGTCTTCAAGCAGACTTTCATATAAAGAAAGAAAGATTGATGAATTACTAAGCAAATTAGATGTGGATGATATTCTATTGGTTGTAGAATTGAGCCGTCTCGGTAGATCTATGTTGGAGATACTTAATATCATTAATGAACTAACTTTAAAAGGTACTAAAATTATTTTCATCAGACAACCGGAACTCTCAACAAATTCATTACATGGAAAACTTCTAACATCTATCTATGCTTATTTTGCTGAATCTGAACGTGAGTTTATTTCAAATAGAACTAAAGAAGCATTGAGGGTTAAGAAAATGAATGGTATGAAACTCGGTCGCCCTGTTGGAAGCGGAAGTTCTAAACTTGATGAATATAAAGTTGAGATAGAGGCACTCATAAATAATGGTTCATCTAAACGTTTTATTGCTAAGAGATATGATATTACTGAGCAAGGTCTGTTTCACTGGCTGAGGAAGAATAATAAGATAAATTCCAAAACAAAATAATGGTGCTTACAGGCATGATTATGTATAAGTCAGTAATATTTTTCAAATGATACAATATTTATTATTTTTTTTTAAATAAATTTATAAAATTCTTTTTAATAAATTATTCTTTTTGCAGAGCTTGTATTGGATCAAGTTTTGCGGCTTTAAGTGCCGGGAAGACCCCGAAAATCAACCCGATTGTAAATGAAAATAATACAGACATTATAACTGAATCAATAGATATATATGTTTGCCATTGTGTGGTAGCTCCAATAATCCAGGAAATCAAAAGGCCAGTCACCACACCTGAACATCCTCCGGATATACCCAGCATTGAGGACTCAAACAGAAATTGCTGAACAATATCTTTTTTTCTTGCTCCAACTGATATTCTGAGACCAATTTCAGTAGTACGTTCTCGAATTGAAAGCAGCATCACTGCTAAAACACCAATACCTCCCACAAATAAAGAAATACTGGCTATGCCGACAATTAGCCATGTAAACAACTGAGATGATTCTCGTTCTGCGATCATAGCATTGAGTTTATTATCTAATGTAAAATCATTTTCTTTATTTTTAATATTCAGTTTGTGACGTTCCCTTAACAGAAATTCGATTTCTTTTTCTGCAGAATTCATCACTTCTTTTCCCTTCGTTTTTACAAAAATTCTATTTAGATAATCAATATTTAAGACTCTTCTTAAAGAAGTTTGAATAGGAATAACAACAACATTATCTTCATTGGCACCATCAGGACTCATTCCCTTTGAAATCAATGTGCCAATGACTACAAAGGGAATTTTTTCAATAAAAATTGTTTCGCCTATAGGTATTTTATCTCCAAACAAGTTTTTTTGAACTTGGTTTCCAAGTACCGCAACTCGCTTTGTAAGTTTATCCTCATTATCAGTGAAAAAGCGACCTTGTCTGATTTGAAAATTTTTCACTTCCAGAAAGTCGGGAGATGCTCCCTGCACCATAGTCATAGTAGCAGTGTTGCTATACTTTATCTTTACATATTTATCTGCTGTAGGTACAGTTTTATCGACAGAAGGGCATTCTTCTGCAAGAGCCTCGGCATCTTTTAGTTTCAATGATTTTACTTGATTGATAAATTGCTGTCTGCCCATCACCTTGCTGTTTTTTCCCGAATTAACTACAATTAAATTAGCTCCCATTTTTTCAAACTGTTCTGTCATTTTCTTTTTTGCTCCATTGCCTATCGACACCATTACCATAACTGTAGTGATTCCTATTGATAAACCAATAAGAGCAAAAAAAGTGCGGGTTTTATTAATCAGCAAAGCCTTCCATGATAATTTGATATTTTTTATGTATTTCATAAAAAAATACCTAAGATAACGATGCGACAGGATCCAGCAAGGCTGCTTTACGGGCAGGTATAATGCCCGACAAAATTCCGATAATTACAGGGATAAACACTCCAAATAAAATGCTCTGCCATGGGACAAAAAATGTGAATCCTTGTGAAGTTAGAAAAATCCATGCTCCGGTCAAGCCGATTACCAAACCAATAATTCCGCCAAATAATGAAATAACCGATGTTTCTAAAATAAACTGAAATAGTATATCCTTATTACGAGCACCTAATGCTTTTCTTAATCCGATTTCATTTACTCTTCTGGATACAGACATAAGCATTATAACGACAATTACCACACCTCCGACCAATAGAGCTATTCCCGAAATCAAGGGTAAGAACAGAGTAAAAACTCTATTCATTTTTCCAATCATTTCTTTTACAACTACCGGTGTCATTATTGAAAAATCATTTGGTTCGTTATTGTATATAGAATGTCTTTCCCTGAGAATTACGGATATTTTTTTTACTATATCATCAATTTTTGCAGGATCATCTACTTCAAGTTTTACTCCAATAATGTAATCAACATTCATAAGCCTTTTCATTAAAGTTGTTATTGGAACGATAACATTCATATCAAGGTCTGCTCCATGTGGGTCGGCCCCTTTTGGTTCCAATATTCCTTTAACGATAAAAGGCACTGAACCAATGCGGATTTGTGACCCTATTGGATCAGAATCCCCGAATAGTTTTTTTGCAATTTTTGTTCCTATAAGTGCTACTCTTGCATTATTTAATTCATCTGCTTTAGAAATATATTCACCTGAAACAACACTCCTTCTCCAAACGATTTCACCATCAGCGGAACCACCGCTAATCTGAGTTGAAATATTTTTATTGCCAAATATCACATCTCGCTCAGAAGTTGTTTGGATGGGAGCATACATAATTATGTCCGGAATTTCTTGCATTATTGCCTCAACGTCTTCAATTTTAAAATTATTGACAGGAGCTTCGGAGAAACGGCCGCTTCCTAATCCTTCTCTTCCTGAAGTGATGAAGATATTATTGGGATTAAATAAGTTTTTTACTCTCTCGGTAATTTGTTTTTCGGTGCCTTTCCCCATCGAGAAAGTAAGGCTGAGCGCAGCAATTCCGATCACTATTCCAAGAATCATAAAAAAAGTATTAAGCTTATTTCTTCTTAATATTCTAAAGCTGCTATTTATTATTCTAATTTTATTCATAACATTACCAGTAAATTCATAAATATTTTTTTAAAGTGTTGCCAATTCAGCTTTTGCATCAAGGGGGTTTTCAACCTTATGGTCATCTGTTATTTTTCCATCCTGGATATTGATTATGCGTTGAGCATGTTCCGCAATTTTTTGTTGATGAGTAATTAGAATGATAGTTTTTCCGGATTTGTTCAATTCCTGAAATATCTCAACAATTTCAAGACCTGATTTTGAATCAAGATTTCCTGTAGGTTCATCTCCTAAAATAATCTCGGGTTCATTAACAAGCGCACGTGCTATAGCAACTCTTTGCTGTTGACCTCCTGATAATTCATTCGTCATGTGTTTGCTTCTGTTGCTTAAACCCACTCTTGCTAATGCATTAACTGCTAATTTACGAATGTCATTACTATTAGAGTAGATCAAAGGTAATTCAACATTTTCTATTGCAGTCGTTTTCGGCAAAAGATGAAATTTTTGAAATACAAAACCGATTTTTCTATTACGGATATTTGCGAGTTCATCATCGGTCAAAGTGCTGACTTCCTTGTCTTCGAGATAATATGAGCCTGAAGTAGGTCTATCCAACATTCCCAGGATATTCATCATTGTGGATTTTCCTGATCCGGATGCACCAATAACAGCAATAAATTCTCCTTTTTTTATGGTTAGATTTGTATCGTCAAGGGCTCTTACCTTTTGCCCTCCATTTTCACCATAAATTTTGGTAATATTTTTTAATTGTATCATTTTTTAGTCCTTTAATTATTTATTTAATATCAGCTTATCGTTTTCAGACAAACCATTTATGACTTGAGTTAAAGATTTACTTTTAATACCTGTCGTAATTTTTCTTTCTTGAGGTTTGGCATCTTTTAATATATATACATAATTTTCTCCGTTTTTATGAGTGATTGCTTTATTCGGTATTGCTATTACTTGCTCAGTATTTTCATTAAGAATGTTTACAGTTGTAGTCATTTCAGGACGAATGGTTTTTCCTTTTCTGTCTGTAATATCAATAATTACAATATAATTAACCACATTATCCATTATTTCTGCTTTTGGATAAATTGCTTTAACAATGCCCTCGAAAACAATACCCGGATATGTATCGAGTGTGAATTCTGCTTTTTGCTCTTCAGTCACTTTGCTAATGTCTGTTTCGTCAACAAATGCTCTAACTTCAAGTCGATTTAAGTCTATGATAGTAAGAAAAGTAGGTGCTGCAAACATGGCAGCAACTGTTTCACCTTCCTGCATTGAAACGGACGACACCACTCCATTTATAGGAGCAATAATTTTTGTATAATCAAGTTGAATCTTGGCATAGTCCAGACTTGCTTGAAGCTCAGCAACTTGTGCCTGCGCTATTTCAAAATTTTTAGCAGATATGTCAAATGTTAGTTTAGATGTTACTTTTTCGAGATAAAGCTTTTCTTGACGTTCTTTGTCAATCTTTGCAAATTTTAAAATAGCATATGCATTGTCCAAGCTTGCCTTGACCTGGTTATATTTAGCAACATGCTCTAAATCATCGATGCTTGCAAGCAACTCTCCTTTTCTTACAAAATCTCCAATCTTTACATTTAATTTTTTAACGATTCCTGAAATCCTTGAGCCTACACGAACTTCAGCTCCCACTTTGCTTTTAACAACCCCGGTTGCCAGCACTGTTGAACCTAATGATTTTTTTCTTACAATTGTTGTTTCAAATTGGTTTCCATTTGTTTCACTTGTACATGAACTAATTAAGTAAGTGGATACAATCAAATAAATTATAAACATTTGTTTTTTCATATTGTTTAAGAAATAAGTAGTTAGTAATAAATTTACAATAATTATATATTTTTGACCATTCGTTTGTTAAAAGTTCCCCCCTTTTTATTATTACTTTTGGGGTTAAAAAATTACAAAAATATTGTGATTATACGACACAAAACAAATGATATTAGACCGAATGTACCCATTAGGACTAATGATTTATAAGTGTTTTAAATTCAGACTATTAGAGAAGTCTTTTTAGGTACTCGGTAGGAGTAAGACCTGTGAATTTCTTAAAATTTGTTTGAAATGATGATTTTGAAGAGAATCCTGCTTCAAAAGCTAAAGCAATAATAGTGAATTGCTGATTATTTGGTTGTGATAGAAGTCGTTTTACTTCTTCAACACGATATTTATTTATAAATTCATAAAAGTTCTCAGCTAATTTTATATTAATAAGATATGATAGTTTATTTCTTGTGAGATTCAGCTTATGAGCAAGAGAAGTAAGGGTTAATCCACTGTCAAGATATGGCTTCTCTTTTTCAATATATTTAATTATTTTTTCTATCATTTCCAATTCTGATTCATTCAATTCAATGTTATTTTTCTGTTCGGTTTTGTCTTTTAAAACTTCCTCCTTATTTACATATATGTCTTTCTGAAGGATACTCCTATACCCCAATATAAAAATGATAATTGATAATGAACAGCAAACAATGGTATCTACAGCCAGATAATTTTTTAAATGAACAACAATAATAATCGTAAATGCAAGAATAAAAAAGAAAATACCGAAAATAAAAAGCAAAGACCTCATCCAGGATAAAGTTTTACCGTCAATATTTGAAAATTCTGATACTACATTTTTCCTGTGTATTTTGATAATTTTTACTATTCTCCACCAATAGTATCCATACTGAACAACGATTATTGCCCAAATTACATCGCTCATTACAAGAGAATGTTTATATAAAAGCTCACTATATTCATTGTTATTACCGTGGACAAAAATTGGTATTAATATCCAAAAAAATATGACAAATGGTAAAAAATGAATTAAATCTAAAAAAGTAAAACGTTTACCTTCTGTGATTTCTTGAATATAAAATAACAGGAAGGGACCTATTAGTAAAATGAATGGTTCTTTGATTCTATAAGGAAGACCCAAATTTTTAGGGATTAAAATATATTGAGCTATACTCAGTGATAAAATTATAAAAAGAATAGAAAGTATCCTGCCAGATCGCTTATTTGAGTTCTTGCCTGTCATAAGCAGCATTGCAAGAAAAAAACCCTGTACCGCTCCGGCACTTATAATTATCTCTAATATTTTTGACAATTCCATACTTATCATTATTTAGCAAATTTAAAAATATGGAAAAAATCTAAATATCAAATAATACTGTTATTGTCATCTGGATTTTAGGTTTATTGATAAGTTGGACAAATAGGTCGAAATATAATAAAATGAGAATGGAATTTGAATCATTTTATTTGGCTAAGGTAACATTTTTCAAGTGGTTTGTCAAAATTAAAATTTGTTTATCGCATTTATCATTGACATTATTGTGCATTATGATAACATCCAAAAACATAGTCCCATACACGTTTTCTTAAAAAGTGTCAAAAAATCTGTCAAAAACAAAAAAGTCAACAAGCGATAAACTTATTGACTTTTATTTTACTTACTTCAAAATTGTATGTGGTCGGGGACGGAATTGAACCGCCGACACGTGGATTTTCAGTCCACTGCTCTACCAACTGAGCTACCCGACCTTTTAATTACTGAACCGCGTTCAGGATGATATTCTTTTATTATTAAACTACAAAATTACGCTGTTTTTCTCTTTTTTCAAAACTTTTATGTTATAGTAACGTCTTAAATCCTTTAGAATTGTGTGTGGGACGATATTTCCCCTTTAGTGAAGGGCTAACCACAGGTGTAATCTAAAAAATTGTTAACTTGTATTTTTTTTTGATGACGATTTTTAAAATAAATGAACAGATTGAAGGACGATATAGACAAACCCCGCAGTAACTGCGGAATAGTCGGCGTTTACAACCACCCGAATGCTTCGATAATGACATATTATGCACTTCACGCTCTTCAGCATCGCGGACAGGAAGCTGCCGGTATCACAACATTTTATCCCGATGAAAAGACCGGTAAAAAACGCTTTGCTTACACTCGGGGCGAAGGCCTTGTGCTGGATGTTTTTTCCGATGCAAAGATTTTAACTGATGTGTTAAAAGGCGAAATGGCAATCGGACATAATCGCTATTCCACAACCGGCTCGTCAAAAAGGGCAAACATACAACCATTCACGATGCGTTACAACAGTGGAATACTTTCGATTTCGCACAACGGCAACCTGACTAATACAGATACATTATGGAAACAGTTACAGGATGACGGTGCTATTTTCCAGACTACATCCGATTCGGAACTTTTCCTTCACCTGATTGCTCGTAGCAAAGAGAAAAATATTATTGACAGAATCCGCGAAGCATTGAGAACTGCAAAGGGTGCTTATTCGCTTGTAATACTGTCAGAGGATTCGCTGATTGCAGCCCGCGACCCGCATGGATTCCGTCCTCTAAGCATCGGACGGCTGAAAGTCGGTGACAGTTATTCATATATGGTAGCATCGGAAACCTGTGCCTTTGATATTGTTAGTGCAGAATACATCCGTTCACTCGAACATAATGAAATGATTGTCATAAACAAAAAGACTCTGGAAACAGGTGAAATTGATTCCTACAAAATCGAAGATATTACCCCCGAAGCTCGCCATTGCATTTTCGAATATATTTATTTCTCACGTCCCGACAGTAAAATCTTCAATCACAATGTTGACAAAGTGAGAAGAAAACTTGGTAAAAACTTAGCAGAAGAAAGCCAGATTAAAGCTGATGACGGTGAAAAAATCACTGCTATTGCGGTTCCCGACAGCGGGAATACCGCAACACTCGGTTATGTTAACATCAATAACAAACAGAATAATCCTACTGCATTTGAAATCGGTTTAATTCGTAGTCACTATGTCGGAAGGACATTTATTGCACCCGGGCAGGACAACCGCGAGTTCAAAGTCAAAGTGAAATTCAATCCGGTTAAAGGTGTGATTGAAAATCGGAATGTTGTTGTTATTGACGATTCGATTGTGAGAGGAACAACTTCTAAATCGTTGATTAATCTGATTCGGGAAGCAGAACCTAAACAATTGCACATGCGTATTACTTCGCCCCCGATTAAGTATCCCTGCCACTATGGCATGGATTTCCCAAGCCGGGAGGAATTAATAGCAAATGATTATAAAGATGAGGAAGAAATCGGGAAAGCAATCGGCGTTGATTCATTGCATTATCTTTCTATTGAAAAGCTGTTGGAGTCTGTGCCCCAGGATAAAGGAGTAGGTTATTGCACTGCTTGTTTCACAGGCAAATATCCGGTTCCGATAGATGCTAATCATCACAAATTATCTACAGAAGAATAATAATGGATTCTTATTCTCAGGAAAAAAAACAATATAAATCCACTCGCGAAAAAGGAAATGAAGCTGAAGACCAGGCAGTAGATTTGCTAATCAGCAAAGGATACAAAATAATCAAGAGAAATTTCATTTATGGAAGAATAGGCGAAATTGATATTGTCGCAAAAGACGGAGAAACACTTGTGTTTGTCGAAGTCAGGTCACGTAAATCGAATGAATTCGGCTCGCCATTGGAATCCGTCACCCCGAAAAAGCAGAGAGTTCTTCGCAAAGTCGCAGAAGGATATTATTACATAAACAAACTGAATGATGTCTCTTCACGCTTCGATATAATCGCCATAGATTACAGCGTGAAGCCCCCTGCAATCGAGCATCTTGTAAATGCAATATGGTAATATCAGGTGAATCGAATATTGACAATTGATTATTATTAATATATCGCAGTTGTCACAAGGATTTTCGACTTTTAAAACTCAAAATTCCCCTTCCAGTGCCTGCAGCTCTTCGATTGTTACTGCACTGTCTTCGCAAAACAATGATTTTATATCGGTATTTGCAGGTACTTTGATTTTTCCCATCCTGTAAAGTTCACCCAATTCAATCAGAGTAATTATACTGTATGTATTATTTTTTTCAAGCTGAACATAAACAACATCCCTGAACACATCAATCTTAACTATTTTTCCTTTTCCGGCGTCGAGCTCGACTAATGAATTAATCGGCGGAAATTTTTTCATTGACTCGCTGTAACTATCATATTCATACAGAAGGCAGCATTTCAATCTGCCGCAATATCCGCTGAGTTTTGCTACGTTGTTCGAAAGCTGTTGAATACGGGCATGGTCGAGAGTTACATGGCAAAATTCACAGGCAAATGATTCACAGCATAAATCCCTTCCGCATGCACCAACGCCACCCAGCCGCTTTGCCTCTTCACGGGTGCTTATTTGTCTTAATTCTATTCGTGTTTTGAAAGTGCGAGCTAAATCTTTCACCAGTTCACGGAAATCTATTCTTTGTGGAGCGCCGAAATAAATAGTCAGTCTCTGCCTGTCGAACTGCCATTCTGCTTCGGTTATTTTCATTTCAAGCTGATGCTTTGCCACAAGATGTTTCGTCTTATTAATTGCCGCTGTTTCATCCTTTGTATTTCTAACGAACTTTTCCAGGTCTTCCAATGTGGCAAGTCGCAGAATTTGATACAATGGCTCTACATTTTTATATTGTGCTTTTAATTTCTCGGATGCATTCTGCCCGCAGGCGGTAACTGTACCTATATCACAACCGTTATCCACTTCTACGACTACAAAAGTTCCAGTCGAGAACGAAAACATCTGAGAATTTTTATAAAGCAGTTTTCTTTTGGATTTGAAAGTTACCTCGCAGAAATTTGAATAATCCGGCTCAGGATGATTGCAATATTTAAAATTAGCCACGTGGAAACCGCACCTGAATTTTTCATTCAAAATCGGTTCGTAATGTTTAGAAAGTAACGTTACTTCATGCCCGGTTAATAACTGATAAGGACATCCGCTTTTACCCGCAGGAAGAAGTTCTGGATATTTTGTGTTAAATATATATTTGAATAAATTTTGTTTATCATTTAATACATAATTCATATAATTACCAAATTAACAAGAGAAAGACATAATTGTCTTGTTAAGAACGCCAAAGAACTCATACCTTTATTGCAACATAATAAAAAGATTCATAGAAAGCAATTTAAAAAATTATGCCATTATTTAATTTGTAACCAATTGTTGCGACATCTAATTTAAATTTTTTCAATATCTTAGCTAATTCTAAAAATTATTTATTATTTAGCTAAATAAAAATAATCTGCGAAAATCAAGAGCTGTCCTTATCATTACAAGCTGCGGGGCTACGTTTTTCCTTAGTTGATTGATTGATTTTTCAAGCACTTCGACTGTTTTTTCATAATCTTTATTGGGGTAACCCGCAACAAATTTTTGTATCGTTTCGGATTGGTCTTTATTTATTATTTTTCCTGTTTTTCCTGTCTTCGATAAATTAATTACATCCCTCATCCATATAAGCATCATTGATAAAAGTATTTCCAAATCTCTCCTGTCATGTTTTTTTGTGAATTTTTCTATATGCTCCATAACCTCCACTCTGTACATTTTTTTCTTCAGGAGTGAGCGGAGAAAATCAATTGCACTTTCTCTCATTTCATGCATCGCTTCTCCCAAATATTCGACTGCCCGTGTGTAAGAACCCTGTGCAAATGCTGAAATCAACGATGCTTCGTGTTCTGCAATATTATTTCTTTCCTTCAATGCTTCGGATATTTCTTTATCATTTAATGGCTCACACCTTATTTGCTGACACCGGGAGAGGATGGTAGGCAATATAGTATCCTTACCGGATGTCGTCATTAAAATCGTTACGTTTTCATGTGGTTCCTCCAGTGTCTTCAGGAAAGCATTTGCTGCTTCAGTTGTCATTTCATCGGCTCTCATAACGATAACGCATACTCGCCCCTCGCCTGATGAAGTCAATACAAGTTTTTTCTTGAGTTCCCTGACTGATGCAATCCTGATTTGGTTTGCATTGGTAATTGTAATTTTATGATAAGGATTATCCGATTTCAATTTTACCTGCTCATGGTATTCCTCAACCTGTTCCTCTGTCAATCTTTCGAGAACACTGTCCTTTTTCGTGTCACCCGATTTCCCTGTCGGCATTGGAAAAATCAAATGAATGTTCCTGTGCTGAAGTAAAGCAGAAGCCCTGCAGGAATGACAGTTTTCACATGGTTCTATACCATTTTCTGTTTTCACAGGCGACTGGCAATTCACCACTCTCGCAAACTCGATTGCTAATGCATCTTTGCCGATTCCTTCCTGTCCCCACAGGCAATATGCATGAGGAATTTTATTCTCAATTATCGCCTTCTGCAATATTTTTTTTACTCTGTTTTGACCTATTATTTTATTCCATGTCATAAAACAATTTCTTAATCGTTATCATAAAGATTAATTTTCGCAAAGCAAGATAATGAATTTGTTTTATCACACCAATTATTTTTAGGGTTTGAATAATGGCAATTAAAAATAAATCGAATGGCGGACAAAAAGTAAATGAATTTAATTCTGAACAAATCATGCTTCAGGTCATTGCTGAATCTAAGCTCGGTGCTGCATGCTCTCAAAACAGGGGTCCTGGCTGCTCTGTCGAACAAATCAGGTTCAACGGAAAGAACCCCGTACATACTCAACTAAATCTGAATAAAGAAAAAATATTAGATGCGTATAAGACCATGCTCAGGGCAAGGTATTCAGATGGGAAGCACCTGACATTAGTCAAGCAGGGCAAATCCTTTTTCCATATCGGCTGCAGCGGTCACGAAGCAATCCAAGCCGCAGTCGCCATGTCATTAAACAAAAGACAGGATTGGGGATGGACATACTATCGTGATGCCGCTTTTACCTATGGAATGGGAATGACTTCCAACGAGTATTTTCTTCTTGCTGCCGGTAAACCTGAATGTCCCGCATCGGGTGGCAGACAGATGCCCGGACATTATGGTAATCCAAAGCTCAATCTCCCTACTGCCTCATCGCCTACCGGCACTCAATTCCTTAATGCAGTAGGAACTGCGCTCGGCTCGAAAAAAAATGGGACGAACGAAGTGGTTTATGTTTCCTCCGGTGAAGGTACTACGAGCCAGGGTGAATTTTACGAAGCAGTTAACTGGGCATCGAGAGAAAAATTACCGGTGTTGTTCTGCATACAGGATAACGGTTATGCGATTTCGGTGCCTCGCGAGCAGCAATCAATGGGAACAAGTGTCGGACATTCATTCTGCTGCTATTCGAATCTGAAAATGTTTACTTTCGACGGTACAGATTTTTTTGAATCTTACAAAGCATCCCACTCTGCTGTTGAACATATAAGGAGCGGGAAAGGTCCCGCACTTCTTCATGCAATTGTCGAAAGATTGCTGGCTCATTCATCCAGCGACGACCAGAAAAAATACCGTCCGGCTGACGAACTTGATTCAGCAAAGAAAACCAAAGACTGCATCCAAAAATTGAGAAATTATTTATTAGAAAATAAAATCGCAGATGACCAAGAAATCTCCTCGATTGAAGAACAAATCAAAAAAGAAATTGATGACTCTGCAGATTGGGCTTTCACCCGTCCTGACCAATTACCTGAAGATTCCACGAATAATATTTTTGCTCCGATTGAATCGAGAAATCTGAACTATTCAATGTCAGAACCAAAAGATGGAAACACAATAGTAATGGTAGATGCTATCAATCATGCACTCCACGAAGAGATGAAGCATAATCCAAAAATGCTTATTTTCGGCGAAGATATTGCTGACCCGAAAGGCGGAGTTTTTACTGCAACAAAAGGTTTATCCAATGCTTTCGGTGATGACAGGGTATTCAATTCACCTCTCGCAGAGGCCTCGATTGCCGGAGTGGCTCTCGGTTTAGCCGTTCGCGGTTATAAGTCGGTAGTCGAAATTCAATTTGGTGATTATATATGGCCCGCTTTCATGCAAATCAAAAATGAAATTGCAACTCTTCGTTACCGCTCGAATGGTGGCTTTTCTGCTCCTGTAGTCATAAGAGTTGCAGTAGGTGGATACATTCACGGCGGACTTTATCATTCGCAAAACATTGAAGCATTCTTTTCACATATACCCGGATTGCTTGTCGCTTATCCAAGCACAGCGGCTGACGCAAAAGGTTTGCTGAAAACTGCATGCAGACTTCAGGACCCTGTTATTTTCCTCGAGCATAAAGGCATGTACCGTCTTCCTTATTCAACTACAATCGAACCCGATGAGAATTATCTCCTTCCTTTCGGTAAAGGAAAAATAGTTAAAGAAGGAACGGATGCAACTGTCGTAACTTATGGAATGGGCGTGAAGGATTCACTCAATGCAATCAATGAATTTGAGAAGAAAAATGGCAAGACAATTGAATTAATTGATTTGAGAACTATCATTCCCTGGGATAAAGAACTTGTTCTTAATTCCTTAAAGAAAACAAACCGTCTTTTAATTGTTCATGAGGATACATTAACAATGGGCTTTGGTGCAGAGATTTCAGCTACTATCACACAGGAAGCATTCAACTATTTGGATGCACCTGTTATGCGTCACGCGGCAAAGGACTCTCACATTCCCTATTCACCGATTTATGAGAATGATATTCTTCCTAATCAGGAGAAGATTTTGAAGGATTTGGAGAAGCTGGTATCATTTTAAAATTCAAAATTCTGAATGCTGAATGATGAATTAGAAATCGGAAGAATGTCATTCTGAATTTATTTCAGAATCCATAGCCGGGAACCCGTATCATTACTTGTTCACCACAAAGAGCTGAAACTCAATTGTGCTATTTATTGATTTCTGATAAAATTAATATCAACTTAGAAACTCATTAATAATCAAATTTTTTATTTTATCGTTGAATAACCGAACGTTTGAAATGAAAAAGCTGACAGATTCTTCATTTTGTTCAGCAAAATCTACATAATCTCCTTCCTGCCTTGCTTCGAATATCATAGTATATAAATCCCCGAATTCTTTAGGTATCAAATTAGTTGAAAGAAAAAGCTGGTGAAAAAGGATTCTTGTTCCTTTATGAGTTCTCGGTGATAAATTTTGCACAGTAATAGTGCATGAACAGTATAGTATACAGAATAATATAATCTGTTTGTAGCGGCATTCCATTTTTTACCTTCAGCAAGATATAATGCATCATTGTATGTGTCTTCTGATTTACTTAGTCTGTACTTGATAAGTTCTATTTTATCTTCGGTCATATAAGTATATAATCCTTAATAACATTTTCATAAAACGGGGAAGCATGGATTAATTTGTTATTCAGCCAGTTATCCCGATTGAAGAAAATTCTGTTGAACAACTGATTCTCAGATAGTTCAATTTCAAAAAGGCGCTTTGTAACCTGCATTTTACGACTAAAAGTTAGTTCCCCGGGAAGGATAATTAGCAAATCCCAGTCAGAATGCTCATTATAGTCCCCTCTGGCACGTGAACCGAAAAGAAATATTTCGGAATCTGGCTCAATTTTTTGAACAGCATTTTTTATTCGTAAAAGAATTTTATTTTTATCAACATCCATTATCAGAAACAGAATATATTAAAACATCTAATCCAAAAACGAAATATAATAATAAATATTTAATCATTGATGATTTAGTATTATTTAAAGACACCATTTTGTCTGAAATGGATTTTTATAATTCACATGATTTCTTAATTGTGAATTGTTAATTCTTAATTATTAATTTTTATAATCTTTTTCGCACCCTGCGAACCCTGTATTCTTATAAAATAAACTCCTTGCGGTAAGTTCTGGGTGACGAGCGTTAAGTTATAAGTTTTATCAAATACGAGAAACTCAGTATGTTTTGTCAGAACAGTTCTACCGAAAATATCACATAAACTAATTATTTCAGGTTTGTTGTTGCCAATTATTTCTAATGCGATGAAAGAGGAAAAAGGATTGGGGTAAGCATTGGATATAGATACAAAATCTTCATTTTTTATCGGAATATCCTCAACCCAAGTTAATCCACCATTGGATGTATGTAAGATTTTACCTTTGCTACCAACAACCCATCCATTATAAATATCAGTAAAACAGATTGAAGATAGATCGGCACCCTGGTAATTCGTACTGAGCCATGATTGTCCTCCATCTGTAGTTTTAAAAACATCAAAAAATGTATTTATAAAACCAATACTATCCGTGAAAAAAATAATATTGTTTATTTTGGCTTCCACATTATAAACACCGTAAGTGAATCGGAATTTATTTTTAATCCAATTCAGCCCTGCATCTGTTGTCTTTAATACGATTCCACTATCAGCACAAATCCAGCCATTCTTATCATCAATAAAACTAATTGAATTTAAATTTGCATTTGTTTCGTTTGGATGAAGTTGCCATTTATTACCGCCATCTGATGTAAAAAGGAAAGTACCATTATTACCAACTGCCCAACCGATTTTTGAATTAATAAATAAAATTGAATTTAAATCATTAAATATGTCAAAGGATTGAATCACCCAGTTATTACCGCCATCTGTCGTTCCCAATATAGTGCCATGATTCCCGACAGCCCAGCCATAATTACTATCCACAAAAAATATAGAATATAAGGTTGAATTTTCTTCAAAATCCTGATTAATCCAATTCTTACCGCCATCAGTAGTTTTAATAATTCCATAAAAGTTACCTATTGCCCAACCGGTTTGTTTATCCTTCAAAAAGAAAATTGAATTAATTTTTGGTTCATTTTTCATTTTTGATTTTTGCCATATCTTACCGCCATCTGTTGTATTTAATATTGTACCCTTTTCACCAGCAGTCCATCCATTAAAGGAATCAATAAAAAAACAGTATTCAAATCATCTCTAATTCCTTCTGAAAGGTTAATCCAAGTCTTTCCACTGTCTAAGCTTTTAAACGTATAACCATTATCACCAACAATCCAGCCAACATTATTTTCAGTAAAAATTATTGAATTCCCATAAATACTATCCGCTGTCCTTTTCCAGGTGTTTCCTCCGTCGCTTGATAAAATCACACAATCATAACCTAAAGCAGCTCCATTTTGTTTATCAATAAAGTATATTGATTTTAACCATTTTGTCAAATTAGTTGATTTAAATATCCAATTTTCTCCCGCATCAGTTGTTCTCAAAATTATATCATTGTCGGTCCATTCTATTCCACCAATAGCCCAGCCAAGATTATCATCAATAAAGTATATTGATGTAAGATTTAATGTATCACCAATTTTCTTGTATACCCAATCTTCACCACTATTAGTAGTCTGAGCTAAAAGTCCACCATCACCAACAACCCATCCATTATTTTTATTCTGAAAGAAAATTGACTTAATTTCGTAAGCGCTAAAACTAAAAATTTTATTATATTCCCATGTTTCTCCACCATCTGTTGTATTATACAAGATTTTTAATTGACCTCCTACCCAGCCATTTAATGAATCTGTGAAAAAGATTGACTGATAATCTTCAGCACCGGTTAATCTCTTTTTAATCCAATCTTTCCCACCATTTGTAGTTTTTAAGATAATACCCCAAGTACCACAAATCCACCCATTATTTTCATTTATGAAATATACTGCTGATAGGTTTTCATCAGTTCCACTTGTTTGTTCAATCCAAACATTACCTCCATCAGTTGTGTTCAGAATTGTTCCCGCATCACCAACAGCCCAACCACTTGATGAATTAATAAAAAATACATCGGTTAAATTATTTCCCTGGAGTGAAGGATTCTGCCAAGTCCAGCTCTGATTTTGTGCAAAACATGACAATGAAATAACGAAGAAAATAATAAACTTTTTCATTTTGTGCCTTTCTGATTTATATAATGACACATGAGATTGAATTATGTCTCAAATATAAAAAATATTTTTTCTTTTTACACACCCCTTAATCCCCTCGTAATAGAGGGGGAAATAATATTTCAATAATGGTATTTACAAGATGCTATCAGGATTTCAGTCTCGGTAACATAATAAACAAGGCGGTGTTCTGAGTCAATGCGTCTTGACCAAAATCCTTGTAGTTTACCTTTTAATGGTTCGGGTTGCCCAATGCCTTCGAAAGGATTGCGGGTAGTTTCTAAAATCATCCTGGATATTTTTCTGAACATTTTAAAATTAGTAGATGCCCAATCGTTATATTGTTCAAAGGCAATTTGTTCAAATATAACCTTACGCATTTGCTGATTTCTCTATTTGTTTGAGAGGAACTTCAACAAGATTTTTGCGTTTGTTTATATTCTTAACTGACTTCAATAGGATTTCTTTGTTTTTTGGAGAATGCAAAAGGTAATCTGTTTCATCATATTCGGATATTGTAATTTCAATTTTTTTCCCTTTATATGATTCTTTGACAATATCTACAAAATTGCCCGGCAATTCATCTGCATTCATAGTATATGATGTTAACATTTTTTTCCTTTTGAATAATTATTCATTTTCAAATTTAATAACGAAGGGAACCGTAAACAAATTGTAATAAGACTTAATTTTTTACAACAACGCTTGCTAATTGTCAAGGAATGGAGATTTTCGCAGGGGTTACCCAATATTCTATATTAGTATTAATCTTCACATTCTCATTTTATATTGCTTGCTTTAGCTTTGAATTTGCGGTAAACAAATACCTTGTAAACAATCATTGCCGGAATTAATATACAGCAAATAAATAGCATTGTCAATAACGTTTGTTCAGACGATGCTGCATTGAATATGGTTAAACTGTTTTCGGGATTCGGATTCGAGATTATAAGGTTCGGGTAAATATCAACTGCGGTGATGACAACGCAAAATGCAAGAATGGCACTCGATGCAATGAAAGCCCTGAAATAAAGCTGGCTCCTTACAAATCCGGGAATTACAACAATTGAAAGTACAATCATTGCAGGTAAAATAAACCAAACCGGAAAGTCGATAAAGTTTTTGTTAACAACAGGATATGCAATGAATGTCCAGATTGCATGAAATAAAAATGCAATTACAAACATACCAAGCGATGAATTAATGTCCATTGAAACATAGTTCTGCTGTTCACCTTCGGTATTCATCACCAAATATATTTTTCCGTACATTCGGATAAACATTACTGCAGTAATTCCAGTTAAAATTGAATATGGATTGAGTAATGTTAGAAATGTACCTGAAAATTCTTTCTCATTATATAATGGAATTCCAGAAATGAGATTTCCGAGCGAAATACCGAATATGAGGACAATAATATAACTTGAAAGGCAGAATATGATATCCAGTATCTTATTCCATCTTTCTGAATTCAATTTTTTGTAAAGTGTAATGGAAATTGTCCTGGTAATCAACAGGAAAAGTATAGATAAAAATAAAACAATGATATTAGAATAATCAATTTTTGGAAAAGCTGTGAATAATGAAATTACAGCAAATATAAACCACGGCTCGTTGAAATCCTGAACGGGACCCAATGCATTTAATGATAATTTTCTTTCCCCATCCGATTTCAATCCGAGATGAATTATACCTGCTCCCAGTTTGAATCCGTCAAGTATTATGTAAATGCCGAAAAGAAATATCAGCAGCAGAAACCATATATTATTTAATACCACATTTACCTCATTTCTTTTCCATAAATTATATTTTCCAAATTATAAAAATTATAATTATTGTATAAATCTTATAGCACGGTCTATCATCTCCATGACCTCATTTTTTGTTTTAGCTTCAGCTATCAATCTGATAATCAGCTCGGTATTTGAGCTTCGCAATTGAATCCATTTATCGGGAAAATTAATTTTAATTCCGTCTTCTCTTAATGGCAGACCATCAGGAAATTCTTTTATCAGATTATCGATAATTGCATCGATATTACCTTTAAATTCCTTTTTTGTTTTGTGCATTTCATACTTAGGTAATGACCCGACGATTTTTGATAAAGTAGTATTTTCATTTGCCAGTAGAGATAGAACCAATGCAGTTCCCACAAGTGAGTCCCTCCCATAATGTGAGGCAGGTAAGATAACTCCTCCACTGCCTTCGCCACCGATTATCGCATTCACCTCTTTCATTTTATTTACTACATTGATTTCGCCGACCGGCGACCGGAATACCATTGCCCCATACTTCTCAGAAATATCCTCCACTCTTCTTGTTGTGGAATGATTAACAACGACATTCGCTTCTGAATAACTTGGCAAAAATCGTTTCATACTAAGTACTGATTTCACGGCAAGTACAATTGTGTTCTCCTCACCAATCGGATTACCCTCATCATCTATTAGCACAAGCCGGTCTGCGTCCGGGTCAACGGCAATTCCGAGGTCAGCTTTATGTTCTTTCACTGCTTTGGAAAGCGATGTAAGATTTTCCGGTAATGGTTCGGGGGTGTGTGGAAATATTCCGGTTCCATCACAATATAATTTTATAACTTCACATCCGAATTTTTCAAGCAGCAAAGGAATTGGCTTAGAGCCCGCAGCATTCACGGCATCAACAATTACTTTCAATCCCCTGTTTTTCAATTTATTAATTATATCAGAAGTTGCAATAAAAGGTAGTGACAAAATATTTTCTATGTGAAGTTTAATTGCATCAGCAAAATATATTTTGTCATTTGCATCTGGTTTGGATATAACTGGAGATTGAATTGAATCAACCTCCTTCCAAAGTTTATTATTCCATTCTCCATTCAAAAATACCCCGCTTTTATCAATGAACTTCAATCCGTTCCAATCTTTCGGATTGTGCGATGCAGTAATTACTATTCCTCCTGCTGCATCTGAATGTTCGACCATTAATTGTACTGTTGGAGTAGGAACAACACCGGGTAATCTGACGTCCCTGCCGGTTTGTCTTAAAGTATTCCAAACAATATCTTCAATCCATTCGCCCGACTGTCTCCCGTCTCTGCCAACCACAATTGTTCCGGGTGATAATATTTTGGAAAATGCAGAAACATATTTAAAAATCAATTCATCATTTAATCCATCATTAAGTGTTGCTCTTAAACCTGATATTGAACGAATTACCGGCATATTATATTTATTGTTTTTACTATATTAAAAATCTTATTATACAAAAATCGTAAAAACATCGATAATAGAAGAAAATGAATTTTTAACGATTTCGTTTTAGTAATTTAACGAATGAAAATTATCAAAAAAATATTGAATAATGATTATCTTAATCTTGCCATAAGAATACTTATTGGCGGGTTATTCATATTCACTGCAATTTCTAAACTTGCCGATTTATCTGTTTTCACAAAAGAAATTGACAATTATAATATTGTACCAATGTATTTAATCAACATGTTCAGTATTATATTACCCTGGGTGGAATTGCTTTGCGGATTTTTCATTCTGACAGGTATAAGAGTCAGAGCCAATGCAGTTTTAAGTATCGGACTTTATTCTGTTTTTATAATTGCAATATTAATTGCCATGCTCCAGGGATTGAGTATCAATTGCGGATGTCATACAAAAATTCTCGCAGATAAGGTCGGGTTTGCTAAAGTCTTTCAAAATTCCGGTTTATTAATTTTATCCGTTTATCTTTTCAATTTTCCGTTTAGTAAACTATCAATCGAAAATCTTATTAAAAATAATAATCCTGAAATATCATAATATTTAATAAATATATTTTCCTTTTAAAATTCCATTAATTAGATTTGACGAATTATTATATTTAAAAAAATAATGTTTAAGGATACGGTTAAATCATATTTGTATTCATTCATAGATTTTGCATCTCCCCGCAGATGTGAATTATGTGGCAATTATTTAGGTACGAATCGAAGAAAACATGAATTTATTTGCGATGATTGTTATAGTAATTTCCCATTGCCTCCAAAATCAAAGGATATTCTTGAAAGAATTCAATCAAATTTCCCGGATGAAAAAGTAATAAATAATTCTTACTCTTTATTTTCCGAATCCGACAATCCCGATTTTATGGAGTTGATTTATTCGCTTAAATACAGGGGATTTTCGAGAATCGGGAAAGAACTCGGTTTTGAATTGGGTGAATTAATAAAAAGAAAAACCGATGTTCGATATGATTATATTATTCCTGTTCCCATTCATCATGCAAGATTGAGAGAAAGAGGATTCAATCAATCCGAAATGATTTGCTGTGGAATTTCGAATTCATTGAATATACCTACCGGTTTTGATATTATTAAAAGAGCGAGATATACTCAAACCCAAACCAAGCTGTCAGCGCAGGAAAGAAAGAAAAATGTCAAGGATGTATTTGTGGCTAAATCTAAAAAGTACAATTTATCAGGAAAAACCATTTTACTTGTTGATGATGTTTTTACCACCGGCTCTACCTTATTTCACTGTGCAAAGTGTATAATAGAAATGAAAGCAGAAAAAATTGATACTGCCACAATTGTTTTCGTTGGATAATTGAAATATATTTTGTAAAAAAAAACATTGGATTGTAACTTTGAATACTAAATATCTTCAACTGTTAAATAAAATAGGGATAATAAAGTGAAAATCAGAATAAATTTACCTTTAATATTATTATTAGTATTTTCTTATTCAATATTACCGGCTCAGTCTCCTTATGACAGCTTGAAATATAATTATCCCTATAAGGATGGCATTTCATTCGATAAATACAAGGAAAGACGATTAAAACTTTCAAAATACATGTCGCCGAGAGCAATCGGAATAATCTTTTCCTCATCATATTACAGCCCGATTGGAAATTTTTATCAGCCGAACCTGATTAATTCGAATATGTTTTATTTAACAGGCATGCCCGACCAAAAGTCAGTCCTGCTAATCATTCCCGGTAATTATGAATATAATGGCGTTAAATGCAATGATATTATTTTTCTCGATAATTTAAGTACTAAGAACACATTATGGTATGGCAGGAAAGTGAATCTATATGATGCTGAAGGTATCTATGGATTCAAAAAAGCATTGTTTCTTCCAAAGCTCGAATCAATTCTGGATGAGCTTGTTATTTTGAGGGATACTTTATATGTGGCTGAATTCCCATTAATTACGACTGAAGGTGTAACGCAGGGAGAACAAATTGAAACAAAAATTGATTTCTTATCAAAACTTAAGCAAAAAAATCCCAGGTTACTTGTCAAAAACGGAATAATCGGACTTAAATTAATGAGGGAATCAAAAGACAGTGATGAAGTCCGACTTATAAAAAGAGCAGTTGAAATTACTATAGATGGCTTCAAAGCAACAATTAATGCTGCCAAACCCGGAATGACCGAATATCAGTTAAAGGCATTAATGGAATATACATTTAACAAGCTTGGAGCCGATGGCACAGGTTATCCATCCATTGTTACATCAGGTAAGAATTCCGTCTTTCTTCATCAAACGATTAACAGGGACACAATCAAAGACGGTGACCTTGTAATTATGGATTGCGGTGCAAGGTATGAAGGATATACTGCCGATGTTACAAGGACTTTTCCCATAAACGGAAAATTTACAAAAGAACAGAAAAAAATATACAATCTCGTTCTCGAGGCGGCTGATTCGGCTTTTTCAGTTTGCATTAAGGACAATAGTTATCTCAATCCTCATGTAAAAGCTACTTCAGTGATTCAACGCGGGCTTATGGAGCTCGGGATTATTAACAACCCAAATGACGTCAATTATTATTTTTCACATGGTACCTCACATTACATCGGACTCGACGTTCACGATGCGGGAACTTCCATAATCCTGAAACCCGGGAATGTATTGACAATCGAACCTGGTATTTATATTCCGGAAGGTAGTAAATGCGACTCGAAATGGTGGAACATCTGTGTTAGAATAGAAGACAATGTAATTATAACTGATGGCGAACCGGTTATGCTTACAAAAGACCTTCCGCGTGAAGCCAGTGACATTGAGGATATGGTTGGTAAAGAATAATTTTAATTCTTGAAATAATAAATTATTCTTTGATTTCCCAATAAAGTTTTGAACGAAGCTCTTCAATCCATGAATCATATTGATTCAGTTTCTTGAAATTAAGAGCCATCTCTTCAATGTCTTTCCTGTCATTTTCTAAAGTTGGGAAATGAGAAGGGATTGTTCTTTTCCTGTATATTATTTGAAAAGCAGATTTACTTTTTTCGGTTATATAACTCATTGGCTCGCTGATACTGCCGTCTGTTAATTTTTCGACCACAGTCCTGATGTCCGGGGGTAGTTTTTGGACTGAAGTTTTCGCAATGAATCCTCCGAATCCTTTTGTTTCGGTTTCATCCGAATATTTCTTTGCTATATCCTCAAAGTTCATTCCGGTGGCGAGACTGTCTTTAATGCCTTTCAGGAAATTCTTCGTATTTTCAATATCATCGCTCGTGCCACCGACTTTAAATAAAATATGTCTCGTCAAAATTGAATCTTTCTTTTTGTCAATTGCCTGAATGATGTGAAAACCGAATGGTGTTTCTACTGGCAATGAAATCTGACCGGGTTGCAAATCGAAAGCTGCTTTTTCAAATTCTCTTATGAGTTTACCTTTCGGAAACCAACCAAGCTCCCCACCGTTTGATGCAGTTGCCAAATCGTTACTGTATTTCTTTGCAAAAGCCGCAAAATCACCTCCGGCAACAATTGAATCCCTGACATTTTTTGCAAGCTGATATACATCTTCCTTAGCTTTGTTAGACGCATTCACAAATTTAACAATGTGATATAATTCAACTTGCTCAGGTATGTTTTGTAATGAATCTTTGTATTTGGAATAAAATTCTTCTACTTCACGTGGAGTAACCTTTACATTCATCAGTTTTGTCTGCTGCATTTTCTCGGCAAGAATTTTTTTCTTAATTATTTCTCTCGCTTCATTCCTTATTTGAGACAAAGACATTCCGAAAACGTCCTCAATTCTTTTCTCAGAGCCGAACTGACCAATATATTGCTGTAATTGATATTCCCACCTCTGCTCCACTTCGTCATCGGTTACTGTAATTGAATCTTCCACTGCCTTGGCAACGACAAGCTTTTCATTAATTAATGCATCCAAAACTTTTTTCTTTAAATCGCTGTCGTTCATCAATGAGTCAAATACTCTTTGCTTCTGGTCATCCGGTACATCCATCTTTGGATTTGACTGAATAAACATAAACATAGCATTAGTAACATCAGTCATGGTTATTACATCATTTCCAACAACGGCAACAATTTTTTCAAGAGTTTCACCTTCCTTTGGTTGAGCGAGTGAAATTCCGGAATGACAGATTAATAATATCAAAAGTAAAATATTGAACAGAAAAATCTTTTTCATACTAAATCATAATTATTTATTAAAAAGAGCCGGGATTACCGGCTCTGATAAATTCTTATTTAGAACTATACTGCTTTATTATTTTATCTATTTTATCAGTATATACCTTCACATTAAATTTTTCTTTAAGATTACTCAACCAGCCGGCAGTTAATTTCTTTTGAATTTGGTCCTGGAAAGCAGGAGCAAAATCAGGAATAGCTTCCTCAAATGTTTTTTGCCTTACCGGTTCATAAGAATTGACTTTGATAATCGAAAATCCTTTTTCATACGGCTGTGGCTCTATAATCATTCCTGCTTGTGCATTTTTATCTGCTGCTATTTTTGCCAGCTTATTATTTTTCGGAGTAACTTTACCCCACTTACCCTTTTTTTCTCTATAACCGGCTCTTTGTGTATTTTGTGCAGCAAGAGTATCAAATACCTTTTCTCCTTCTGTTAATTCTTTATAGATGGCTTTTGCAGATGAATCCGAAAGCACATAAATTTCGCTTATATCATAAGTCGGTTCTGTGTTATATCTCGTTTTTGTTGTATCCCAATAAGTTCGTGCAAGAGTTGAATCGAATTTCAGTTTGCTCCATACTTCAATATCTTCAACCTTAAATAACAAAATTCCATCCCGAAATTCACGAAGAAGCTGAGCATAATCTTCATACTCTGTCTCAAGCATTTTCGATGCAGCATCGAAAACCGAAGGACTGGTTATTTTATCAATCGCCTTATTTAATCCGGCTGAGTTTGTTCCAAGTCCTCTTAATTCTGATTTCTTTTGCATCAATTCAATAAATTCCCCGATTGTTGTCGGCTTTCCCTGGAAAGTAAACAAAACCTCAGTGTAGATAGACTGGGGAATATTCTTTGTCCAGGCAGAATCGAGATTAGTCTTGTTCGTATCGAGATGAGAAATTAAATCATTAATTGCACTCTCGTTCAACTTGAAACCTAAAGAATTTCTAAGTGAATCGAGGTATGATTTTTTATCATTTTCAAAATATTGTCTTTTATATAACAATTTGATATCAGCTCTATCCTTATCAGTGTCAAACTTTCTTGTAGAATCTCTTTTTATAATATGTATTCCATATTCAGAACGGATTTTGCCGGAATATTCTCCATCTTTCAATGCAAAAGCTGCGGCTTCTATTTCAGGTAATAAATTTCTCTGAGTATCCTCGAAACCGGATGAGCGGGAATAATAATCTCCCATCAATCCGCCTTTGGAAGCTGTTTTTTCGTCATCTGAATTTTCTTTTGCAAGTTTATCGAAATCGGCACCGGATTTCAACAGTGTTATTAAACTGTCTGCTTTCTTTTCCGAAGCACTGTCGCCTCTTTCTTTTGTCGTTATCAGTATATGTCTGAGTAATATTTTTACTCGTGGTTCCTGCCGGACTAATTTTATAATAAAATAACCGTATTTTGTTCTGATTAATTCGGGCCAGAAATCTCCGACCTTTAATTTGAAAATGGCATCCTCGATACTTCTAATCACCCTACCGGCTGTTATATAATTAAGGACCAGTCCACCCCTTGAAGCAGATTCCTTATCGCTCGATGAATCCTTGGCTACCTTTTCAAAATTTGCCCCGGATTTCAACAGGTTCATTGTTCTCATTGCTTTCTGATATGTTTCCAATGTATCGGGATTAGGAGTTGATGGCAATTGGAACATTATGATAGCAATCTGATAATCATAATCCCTGTGTTTCAGCATTTCTTCGACTTTAGGTTTAACGAGCTTAGCTTCATAAAAATATGATTCTGCTAATATTTTTCTGTTCTGAGCAATCTCGGCAAGAACGCTCGAATCCTTGTCGAATCCCCTGCTCAGAGCATCGTTCACTTTCAGCCGGTAATTCATGTATAAATTCAGGAAATCGAGAATGCTGTCTTTCGAAACATTGTATAAATTCATTTCCTTACGGCTCATGTTTTTTTGATAAGCCCTTTCCAGGTCATTATAAGTAATTTTTTCATTACCTACAGAAGCAATAACCTCTGTCTCAATTTTTCCAATCTTTTTTGTATCTTTTGAGGGAGGTTTTTTTGTTGATTTTTTCTGTGCATTAACAGAAACAATGAGAAAAATAAAAAGAATAATTAAAGATGTTAGACGCAATGTCTTTTTCATATTTTTAATCCCCGGTTTTATTTAATTCGACAATTCTTTTCTTAAACAAGAATAAAATTTTATCAATTTCATTTTTTTCAAACTTTTGTTTGAGTTGTAAAAAACTATGAGCATTTTAACACATTAATCAACTTTTTATTGTATAGTTAATTTTACCTTCCTAAAAATTTGTTCGATAATTTAAATATGTTTCCTGCACCGATTGTAATAAGCATATCCCCGAATTCAAGGATATTTTTCAATTCATTATAAACATCATCAACATTCTGAATGTAAATAATACCTTTATGACCGAAGTGAACCGCTGCATCAGCGATCAATTTACCTGTTACACCTTCGATGGGCGCTTCCCTTGCCGGGTAAACATCGGTAATAATTGCTATATCTGCATCATCGAAGGAACTTCCGAATTCTTTATAGAAAGTCTGGGTTCTCGTAAATGTATGCGGCTGAAATACGGCAACGATTCTTTTTTGCCAGCCGTTTCGTGCTGCCTGGAGAGTGGCTCTTATCTCGGTCGGATGATGAGCATAATCATCAACAACAGTTATGCCGTCAATTTCTCCTTTGATTTCGAATCTTCGATAAACCCCGGAAAATTCTGAAATCGCATCCCTTATAATATCGAAATCAATCCCAAGCATGTAACATACGGCTATTGCTCCCAGTGCATTTTTAACATTATGGAGACCTGGTATGTTCAGTTTTAAATTACCTTTATTTTCACCATGAATAATAATTTCACATTCCGATGAGCGTTCGTTAAATTTAATATCTTCTGCTCTAAAATCACATTGTTTTGATAAACCGAAACTGACAATTTTTTTCTTGATTTTTGCAATTACTTCTTTAACTCCCGGGTCATCCAGCCCAACAGCCACAAATCCATAAAATGGCACTTTGTTGGCAAACTCGGCAAACGTTACTTGCAGGTCGTCGAATCCTTTATAAATGTCCAGATGTTCTTCTTCAACGTTATTAATTATAGCTATTGTAGGAAGTAATTGCAGAAATGACCTGTCATACTCATCGGCTTCGACAACAATCCATTCTCCTTTTCCAAGACGGGCATTTGTTCCACCCAATCCTTTTAATCTGCCTCCTACAATAACAGTCGGGTCAAATCCTGCTTTCATCATTATAAGTCCGCACATTGATGTTGTTGTTGTTTTCCCGTGTGTACCTGAAATTGCAAGACAATAACTCAGACGCGATGTTTCTGCAAGCATTTCCGCCCTTCTTAAAACGGGTATATTCCGCGAATATGCCTCAATCGTTTCCGGATTCTCTTCTGGTTTTACCGCACTGGAATAGACACACACTTCGGCATCCTGTAAATTTGATGCATTATGACCAATGAAAATCTTTGCTCCAATTGATGACAAATAATCTGTATTATCTGATTGAGCAAGATCTGAACCGCTTACCTGGAATCCCTGGTTGATTAGTATTTCGGCGATACCACTCATGCCGATACCTCCGATACCGACAAAATGTACTTTACTTACGCTTGAAAACATTTTTCTTTCGATTAATTAAGAAACTTCAAAAATAATGATATTTGAATTAATAATTTGAATTGAAAATTATTTTATCTTATACATATCAGGTCTTCTATCCTTAAATATATCATTGAATTCATTGAAGGATTTCAATCTTGTTTTCTTTGGTTCAATATCAACTTTGATAACCTTTTCATCATCAGGACCTGCTTTTACTAATACATTCCCCTTATAATCATAAATTGTGGAATCACCGTTAAACAGCAAGGTTTCTCCGTTTCTGGTTTCACTCCCTATCCTGTTAGATACTGCTATATAGACATTGTTTTCCAAAGCACGAGTTGATAAAGCACTCTGCCACACATTCGTAACAAGGTTAGAAGGACATACGATTAAATCAGCACCCTTTAAAGCTAATGTCCTTGCTGACTCGGGAAAACGCCAGTCGTAACAAATCATTGGTCCGATATTCACATCCCATTCAGGATAGTCAATTACAAAAAAGCCGGAATCTCCCGGGTCAAAGCAAAATCTTTCCTTGTAAAACAAATGTGTCTTTCTGTAAATTCTGCTTTTGTTTTCGTCAGGCAATATTACACAACAGGAATTATATTGTTTTTTATAGTCTTTTTCTGGAAAACCAAGAACAATTCCTTTATTTATTCTCGAACTTAAAGATTGCAATTCCATAATAAAATCACTATTAGACGTTTCTGCGACTTCGTTAACTTCTTCTCTATTAAGGAAATAGTATCCTGTCAAACATAGTTCTGGAAAAATCAGCAATTGTGCATCAATATTGTTTATATAAGAATGAATTTTGGATAGGTTCTTATCTTTTTGATTAAAAATCGGTTCAAATTGTATAACAGCAATCTTCATAATTTTACAATTGAAAATTTAAAATTATCATAAATAATTCCTTAAAGAAACAAAATTAGTAAAATTCATTTTAATTCAGGGATTGGCTAAAATTAAATAATGAATTTACCTGTTTTCATATAAATGATTCGGAATCAATAAAACCAATTTTACTCCTTTATTTTTTAATATCTTAGATATAACTATACTTATAGTAATAAAAATGAATAAAAATTCACTCAGTTAACAAACAATTAAAAAAAATTCATAAAGAAAAAAGTGTTTTTTGGTTTTTAAAAAAATTTGTTTCTTGCAACGTAGTTGATTGTGTAGGTTTTTACACACTATCTTTTTTCTTGAAGTTAGCTTAATTTTTTTTAAACTTAATGAAATAATCACAGGTAGATTAGTGATTCAAAAACTGAAGAATATAATAACAAAAATGCTGATTCTGGCTATTGTCAGCTCATTTGTAATTTTTGAAACACCCGTATTATATTCTGCAAGCACTAAAAAAATCTCATCGGTAAAATCCAAACACAAAAAGAAAAGAAAACACAGACATAAAAGAAGACATTATAACCCAAGTAAAACCAGGGCTTTATCAATTGATATAATAAGAGCAAATTCAGAACAGATTTGTGCATTAGCAGGTTTGAATCCCATGCCTTCTGATTCCCTCGGTAAATTACCTACGTTAGTAACTGACGATTCTGAAAACGTTGACCCTTACGATGACAACTATGAAGGAGAAATAGGCGAGAACTTAACCGAACTCGAGCAGGAAGATGATGTTCCGGTTGATATGGAATCATTCAAAATGCTTTGGCTTTCCTATGTTGATGATGATAAAACCGACGAAATGACATCGGGCGGTATCAATAAGAAGGATATTATGGATGTGATTATGCATTGGTTAGGTACTCCTTACAGGTTTGGCGGTCGTAGCAAATCCGCTACCGATTGTTCGGGTTTCGTCCAAAATGTTTTCATGGAATCAAGCAATTTATTATTACCGAGAACAGCAAGAAACCAGTTTAATGTCGGTATGAAAATCAGAAGAAGTGAATTGCAATTCGGCGACTTGATTTTCTTCCATACATACACAAGACGCTATCCTTCACATGTAGGAATCTATCTTGGTGACGATTTATTTGCCCAGGCAAGCTCCCGCTATGGAGTAACAGTCTCATCACTCGAAAGTACATACTATAAGAAGCGTTTCATCGGTGGACGCCGTCTATCGGTACAGGACATAGTTCGCTACAGCAAGAATCCTGATGCACTAATAAACAGCACACAGTGATTTAAAAAATTTTAAATTTTGAATTTTAAATTTTAAATGAATTTTTTATATCATATTTATCAATTTTTTTTAAACCTTATCATAACCGATAACCTTAGTAACAAACTTTATCACTTTATTAGAAAGAGCAGCAAGATGTCAAGCTCTATAAAGAAGTGAAATCATGCATGGAAATGAGTATTCCATTAAATGAGTGTATTAATAAAAATGAATAAGAACGCGAACAAGACCACGCCTATAAATTTTTATTTATTTTTTCTTATATGAATCAGCCCTCTTTCCAATCCATACTATCGAAACAATTCTGATTTCTATTTCAATGTCTATACAATTCTATAATCTATGAAGATGATTGCTGATGTCTTTCAAATGTACATACTGCCCTTTTTGCAACTGCCTGACACCTTCTTTGATTTCAGCAAGAATTTTTTGGTCATAAAGCACCTGAGTTGCCTCCTATTCTTCCTTATCGATTAAATAAGTTAAATAATCATAAGCATCTTTCAGCTTTTTATCAGATAAAGAACCTATTATATTCATAGCATTTTTTTGTATCGCTGTCATAATATCGCCATTTATAGTTTGATTAATTCTATAAATCACTTCTAAATTACAAAAATTCCAATAAATTATTAAATGTAGAAAAGTAAGTGATTAATTCAAATTGTGAGGCTGGAAGAATGAGTCTGACTGAGCATATTGAAAGACCTGGTAAAGATTACCCTCCAGATAATTCGTAATTGCTTCTTTTACGGTTGAGCCGGATTCTGCTTTGTAAATTTTGATTTCATTTTCAGAAAGTATATTAAAAGTTTTCTTACCGATGTGTGAGGCAATCACATATTCAATTCCTTTATTTTTTATTGTCAGTGCTAATGATGAGCCGGAAGCGTTTTCCATACCAGCAAAAGGATTGCGATAGATTTCGTAATTATCGAGTACAATGTCATAAATAATAAAATACTGACACCTTCCGAATCGGCTGTCAATTGGACTTTCAATGCTATCGCCGGATGACGGAATAAATATTTTCATTAAAAATTCTTTTATTTATTTTCAATTTTAATTTTCAATTTTCAATATCTAATTTAGAATTTTAAAACTCTGCTTAATATTTGTTTTTTTTAATTATAAATTAATTTATTTTAAATTCATTTTAAATTGAAAATTTTAAATTTTAAATTTTTCCAATTAAAGTCCGCAACGTTCAAAAATATAGTCAACATTTTTGAAGATAATATCGTGGTTGAAAAGTACATTCAACTCTTCAGTCGAAATATGTTTAATAATTTCTTTATTTTCGATTAATGACTGTTGGAAGGGAATTTTCTCTTTCCATGTTCTCATTGCTGATTGCTGTACAAGTTCATAAGCTTCCTGACGCTTCAATCCTTTTTTAGCAAGCTCAAGCAGTACTTTCTGCGAATAAACCAAACCATTTGTCAATTCAAGGTTTTTCAGCATATTTTCAGGATAGACAACGAGATTATCAACGAGGTTTATAGTCTTGTTTAAAATGTAATCGAGTGAAATTGTCGAATCGGGGAAAATAACTCTTTCCACACTTGAATGAGAAATATCACGTTCATGCCAGAGAGCATTATTCTCGATTGCAGCTATGAGATTAGAACGAAGTAATCTCGCCTGTCCACAAATATTTTCAGATACAATCGGATTCTTCTTGTGAGGCATTGCAGAACTGCCTTTCTGCCCTTTTGAAAAATATTCTTCTGCTTCCAATACTTCTGTCTTTTGGAGATGTCTCACTTCTGTAGCTATTTTCTCAAGCATCGAACCGATTAATGCAATTGTCGAAATAAAATTTGCATGTCTGTCACGCTGAATTACTTGTGTCGTAATAGGTGCAGGTTTCAATCCGAGATTTTTGCATACATATTCTTCGACTTTGGGAGAGAGATGTTCGAATGTGCCGACAGCACCATTTATTTTACCATAAGCAATTTCTTCAACTGCTCTTGTCATTCTGTTAATATTTCTTTTACACTCATCATACCAAAGAGCCAGTTTCAGCCCGAATGTAGTTGGTTCAGCATGTATTCCATGAGTTCTTCCAACACACAATGTGTGTTTGAATTCATTCGCTCTTTTATGAAGTACTTCTTTGAGTTTTTCTAAGCTTTTCAGAATTATCTCCCCAGCTTGTTTGCATTGAAGGGCGAAGCATGTATCGAGCACATCGCTCGATGTCATTCCGAGGTGTAAATATCTGGATGGTTCACCTGCATATTCTTCTATGCTTGTCAGAAATGCAATGACATCATGTTTCGTTGTTTCTTCAATTTCCAGAATACGTTTTACATTGACTTTTGCTTTTTGTCGAATAGTTGGTGCAATTTCTTTGGGAACAAGCCCCAGTTCAGCCATTGCTTCACATGCAAGGATTTCAATTTCGAGCCAGATATTATACTTATTTTCTTCTGACCAAATATGTCCCATTTCGGGACGGGTATAGCGTTCTATCATTAAAACTCCTGAATTAACATAATGCAAAATTATGAAGTATTTACATGCATTGAAAATGTATTAGTATGTTTATTTATAGTCCTATCTCTTTTGCTACTTCTCTCATTCCATTGATTGTCAAATCAATCAGTTCATCGAGTGTGATACCGAGCATATCAGCACCTTTTTGAATGATTTCGCGGTTTGCTCCTGCGGCAAATGATTTTTCCTTCCATTTCTTTTTGACTGACTTCACTTCCAAATCCATAACACTCTTTGATGGACGCACTAAAGCACAAGCAGTAACTAATCCGGTTAATTCGTCTACTGCGAAAAGTGTTTTCTCCAATTCTGTTAATGGTTCCACATCTGTGCATGTTCCCCAACCATGAGCAAGTACAGCCCGAATATATTCGTCGCTCCAACCTGCTTCTTCGAGTATCTGCTTTGTCATTGTGCAATGCACATCTGGGTATTTCTCATAATCTAAGTCATGAACAAGTCCGATTACCCCCCACTTTTCCTCTTCTTCACCTTTTTGTTTTGCGGCATATCTCATCACTGCCTCGACAGATTTAGCATGATTGAGCAATGATTGAGTTTCGTTATATTTTTTCAATAAATTGTATGCTTCTTCTCTTGTCGGTATATGTGTTCCCATAAATTTTTACCTCTATTCTTTTTCTCCTGTTTCATCATCAATTGATATTTCTTTTTCAAGCTTTTTCGTTATTTCAATTACTTTCAACTCAGCATTATTGAGATAATTCCTAAGCTCTTTGACAAGCTCCATTCCTTCTTCGAATTGCTTCAACAGCTCATCAATCGGAGCATCTCCGGCATCGAGTGTATAAACTATTTCCTCGAGCCGCTTGAGTTGTTCTTCAAATGGTTTATTTTTTTTCACTGCCATAATTTTTCCTCATTAATTGTTTTTTGGTATTACTTTATTGACAGTAACATTTGCTTTTTCATTCTGCCTGACAATATCAATATAAATATAATTTCCAAGAGTTTCATACTTTGTAATAATTTTTCCTTCCGATTCGAGAAGAGCAAAACCTTTGTTAAAGGGTGCGACCGGATTCAGCGATTTGCAATGTCCTTCCAAAGAAGACAGGTGTTGCGCTAAAAAAGAAATACTACGTTTGATGTTTAGGGAATTTCTTATTTCATAATCATCAATAAGTTGTCCGTTCAATTTAACTTTCTCAATTATTCTTCTTGAAATATTTGGTCCTGACATATCATCCAGCATATCCTGATAGTCTTTTATTTTATCGGTAGTCAACGTTACAAGAGAATTTAATGCATCGCCTGTAAAGTCATACAGATAATCTGTTGTTACCGGGCTAACAAGCTCAGCTGCTGCTGTGGGAGTTGCTGCCCGAACATCTGCAACAAAATCAGCAATCGTAAAATCAACTTCATGCCCTACAGCCGATATTATCGGAATTCTTGATTGATATATCGCATCTGCAACTATTTCGGTATTATAAGACCATAAGTCTTCTATTGAGCCTCCTCCCCTGCCTATAATAAGGACATCCAAAGGATATGTATTCAATTCATGAATTGCCTCGACAATATCCTCTGCTGAGCCATCTCCTTGTACAAGAGTCGGGCGAAAATAAATTTCAGCTAATGGAAATCTTCTTTCGATTGTCGTGAAAATATCATGGAAAGCAGCACCTGTGGGTGAAGTTGATACCCCTATTTTTATTGGTATAGGAGGAATATCCCTTTTTCTTTCCGGTGCAAAATAACCTTTCTCTTCAAGTTTTTTCTTTAATGCTTCGAAAGCTAAGTATAAATCTCCCTGACCGAGAGGTGTAACAGAAATAACATCAATCTGGTATTTCCCTTGGGGAGGATAGACAGTTATTCTGCCACTAATAACCACTTTCATTCCATTACTCATCTGAAATCTGACAGTTCGTGTCTTCCACATTGTACAGCTAATCTGTGCATTTTCATCTTTTAGTGAAAAATAGCGATGACCTGAAGAATGATGGGTATAATTGGAAATCTCCCCCTGAACAGAAACTGTGTCGAATCTGTTCTCGAGGACAAGCTGTATCTTCTTAGTCAGCTCGCTTACCGATTGTATTTTTTCTGCCATGATTTCTTTGAATAACCCCAGACTTAAGTCTTGGGTTTTAAATACTATGATAATCTACTATTCTTATACCATTCAACAGAACGTCTCACAGCTTCTTCGAGTTTTATTTTCGGCTCAAAGCCAAGCAACTTTCTCGCCTTTTCAATCGAAAAATGGTAGTCGCTTCCGCCGTTGCTTATTCTGTATCTTGTCAGTATTGGTGCATTTTTTATCCTGAATAAAATGTAGAACATCTCCATTAGAAATGCAACAGAATATCCGATTGGAAAAGGTATACTCATTTTTGGTCTTTTAATTCCCATCTCATCAGCCAACATGTTCGTGAAATCAAGCCAGTTTATATCAACACCATCAGTGATGTTGAATGCTTCCCCTATTGCTGAAGGATGAAAAGAAGAAAGAACTACTGCATCAGCAAGATTTTCTACATAAGTAGGACAAGTAACGTGTCTTCCTCCATCGACAAAACCGCCTTTCCCTTTTTCCAATGCATCAAGATATTTTTCAATGAATGTATGGTCTCTCGTTCCGAATACATTTCCGGGTTTTATTGAAGTTATTTCCATCTTTGTAATTTTTGCAAATTCGAAAAGCCACTCATCGGCAATTCTTTTTGTTTCGCAGTATGGAAAGATTGATTTAACTACTGGAGCCGACTCATCCATTTTGTCCGGATTCCTAAAACCATGAATCGCAACGGTGCTGATATGTACAAATCTTTTAATATTAAGTTCAGAGGCAATTTCTGCAACATTCTGTGTGCCGGTGACATTAATTTTATAAAACTCTTCAAATGAACCCCAGTCTGAGGCAAATGCCGCATTGTGAACAACGACATCCATTCCCGGCAGAGATTTACTTAGTGAATCTCTCTCTGTTATATCCCCGTAAAAAAGATGTATATTGAAATCCTTAATAAATTTCAGATTTGATGTTTTTCTGACCAAACCAAATACTTCATGTCCTGTATTTAAAAATTTTTCGGCAAGATGACTACCGATAAAACCATTTACACCTGTAATAAAAACCTTACTCATGTTTCACTTTAAATAAATAACAAATAAATCGGTCATCACACCCATCGATATATGAATCAGGAACGGATACCAGAATGAACGTGTCCTTAGCGCTAAAACACCCATTAAAATACCGAAAATAATCGAACCGATAATTTCACCGTCCGGTTTCCCTATGTGTACAAGACATGATGAAATTGTCTGTATAAGTATTGCATTCAAAGCACCGAACCTGTCCTTCAATCCAAAAAGTAGAAATCCCCTGAAGAAAAACTCCCATGCGATGTAATAAAATATAATATATGTTAATTCATACGACAGAATTAGGTCATGCCTTTCCAGAAGTATCCTTGCCATCGGGTATTCCCCTTGAATATCAGGCATCATCGCTCCTGAATATGTAAAAGGAACAATTAACAATGGAATTGATATTAAACAAAATATTAACCCGAATTTCCACTTACCGGTTCCGAAACCAAAATCAAATAGTGGTTTTTTCATTTTCAGTTTTAGGTATAATAGCGGGATTATAAATACTAAAATAAAAAATGAAATGAATTGGTAGATGTGCCCGTAATACCCCTCTAATTGATGTCCTATAAAGGTTGGGAATAATGATGAAAAATCTTTTGCCTGTCCAAAACAAATATATAAAGTCAGTAGTAATGGAGCGGATAATAACAAGATATAGGTATCTAAATCCCTCCTATCGTATTCAAATGATTTAAAAAATAACTTCATACTGATGAATCGTTAAAATGAAAAATAAATTTTTCCCTGTATTTCAAATATGTCATTCTACCAAATGTTACACACAAAATTGCAAGCACAGTACCTGCTATAATGTCAATCACATAATGAAACCTGCAATATACCAATGAAATCAAAATTAAAAATGCAAAAGGAAGATAAAAATAAAATAATTTCTTTGCATTTCTGTAAGTAAGAAACATTGTAACTAACATTATTGCTGCATGTAACGACGGGAAACAATCCAGCTTGTTTGGCTCAAAAAAATCAATCAGATTTAGTATGGGTTTTGATAAAAATAATCCAACAAGCGGAACATTTTGAAGTTCAGCGAGATGGAACCTTGGTCCTTCTACTGGGACAAAGAAATAAGTAATATATGCACAATAATAAGTAATAAAAAGCAATATTAACGATTCTTCGAGGTTTTTATATTGTTTACGATAAAACAACAAAATCACGAGAATCAAAGGCATTGGAAAATAAAAAAAATAGGCGATGTACATTAATTCCGTAATAAACGGATGAACTATTATTTCAATCCATACCGTCGGATGAACACCACACAAAAAATGGTCAATGTTTATCATCAGTTCGTCAAATCGGAAATGATTGAAGTATGGTAAAATCATAAAGAAAGATTCAAATAAGCTGAAAAAGAATATAAGAGGGTATGCAAGAAATAAAAATTTCTTTCCCCAAAATTCTTTTTTTGATTGTCTGAGCCGGTTGATTAATATAATAAATATGAATAGTAGCGAATACCATATAGCAAGTGTACCTTTATATGGTGTTTTTTGAAATCCAATAAGAAAGAAAATAATAAATATTGAAAGTACGATTAAATTAAGAAAATCTATTATGCTTAATTTTTTGAAAAAAACACTTTTTGAATCCATATAATTATAACCGTCCTGAAACTTTTTTACAATTCAAAATTTTGTAATTTTATAAACTTTAAAATTACTGAATTTATAATTTAAATGAACTGCTAAATTAAATTTTCATCAACTATTTAATGAATCTGAGTGTTTTAGTATGTTTGTGATTATTATTTTCCATTAATATGATTTTTATATGGTTGGTTTCGGTTACGATTCTCATAAATTAGTTGATGGTAAGCCATTATTGCTTGGAGGTATTAGAATTGAATCTGATAAAGGTGCATTAGCCCATAGTGACGGCGATGTTGTACTTCATTCTTTATGTGATTCAATGCTCGGTGCGTCCGGACTCGGCGACATCGGGGAATTATTCCCTGACGATGACATTCAGTATAAAGGTGCTGACAGTAGTATCTTTGTTTCTGAAATTCTTAAAATGTTACATGAAAGGAGTTTGATTGTAAATAATGTAGATATAACTATATTATTGGAAAAACCGAAGTTGAAAAGTTATAAGGAAAGTATCAGAAACAATATATCTAAACTAATAAAGATACCTGTTGAAAGGATAAATATCAAAGCAAAAACAAATGAAGGTATGGGATTTATCGGCAAAATGGAAGGCATTGCATGCTATTGTATTTGTGAAATTCAAAAAAAGGCATCGGATTAGTGAAATTGAATAAAATTATATTATTATCCTTCATTTCCATAAATTCTTTTCTTTCGTCAAGAGCCGATAATACATACCCTGTCTCATATTCCAGTTATGATTATTATGAAGGTGGTAAGCTTTTATTGACAAAATCAGATGACAAGAGTAAACAAGTCATAAGTTTTTTAATTAAACCCGGCTGGTTAGGCGAATCGGATGTAATCTATTCATGGAAAGGCATAAAAAAGATTAATGCAAAAGGCAGTATTCAGGGTGTCAGAATTCTCGATGCTTATTCATTGCACTCCATGATTCTTGCTGTCTGGATTGACAAACAAGATTTATTTGTTGCACTAATTGATTCGGCTACTAATGTTAAATCAACTTCTTTAGTAAATTTCTCTTACACTGATTCGGAGCCGCTAAATTCAGAATGGATTGGTGAATTATCTCAAGGTGAATATCTTTTTCAAATTAATAATTCTCTTTATCAGTGCAGTATTGATAAAAACCAACAATTAAAAATTAACTTAATTTCCAGGGATGTAGTTGTAACAATACCTTTGAACAATAATAATTACCACAGAAGACAATTTGTATATTTAACCGGGAAGGATGGCTGGTATATTGTTAATTTCCATGACACTTATGGAAATAATAAAGAATCGGCAAGAATTCAGGTTTCTGAAGATATTAATTTAATTCCTTTAAACGACAAAATCGGAATTCTTTCATCATCACAAAATTCAGGTATATCACTTTTCCAGATAGTTGATAAATACAAAGGTATATTAAGCAGTTCCTGGCTCGAATCACCAAAAGACAGAATTTCAATACAAGAACAAAACAATAAACCGGAAATCTCATTTCTAAAAAATATAGGTAACGATTATTATTTATACATTACCGACATTCAGAATTTAAAAAATCGCAGAAACTGGAAAGAAATATCATTACCTTCAGGTTACATTGAGCCGTATGGATTTAATAATTTAGAAAATAAAAAAGTCATTTTGTTCAGAAATGGAATGATTACTATTGACGATAATGGCAATATTCATTCCTCTGATTTTATTCCATTAGGTGAATTATTCAATGCAAAACCCAGAGTAGGTAAATTTAACGGTTATCTGGTACTCTCCACGTCCTCCGCATCATTGATTCTGAAAGAAAACAAGCACGAATTATGGTTTATCAATCTGTTTCTTGCTAATACGGGAAAAATCATTATACCTTCTGTCCTATTCATTTTAATTATTGTTTTTATTCAGTTATACAGGCATCAGAAAAGATTTCTCAATACAATTCTCGACCTCCCCTCATCAGGAATCGTTTTTATAATTAACAAAGACGGCTCACTCTTACGTGCAAACGATTCCGGGAAAACCTTTTTAGGAATTACCGAAAAAGTTCCTTTAAAAAAAATATTTCAATATTATTGCATTTTGGAGCATACCAAGCCACTGAACGAGCTTGTCAACAGGGCTCTCGCAATGAAGGATACAATAATTCAAAAAATCAATATAATTCATGAGAATGAAAGCAAGGAATGGTATTGTACTGTAATGCCATTAACAAGCATAACAGGCAGATACAGGGGACTTATACTTACAGCAATCGATATTACGGAAGAACTCGAAAAGAAAAGACTGAGCAATTGGGCTCAGCTTGCCCACGATATGCAGACTAATTTATCAACAATCAGGTTAAATGCCGAGCAATTGGAAGTCGTTGCAACTGATAATAACTTCGACAGAAGAAAAAAAATCATACACCAGGTGGGATTGTTGATCCAAAGAGTGAGAGATATCGTAACTGTCGGTAGAAGTGATTCCATCGAAAGGCAGGTAGTAAATGCTGCAGCAATCTGCATCGAAGCAAGAGTTGAATTTGATGAAACTTTATTTCCCGATGTGGAATTTGACCTGAGAATACTGAATTTTAATGTGTCCTGCGATAAACCGAAAATGATTAGAGCATTGAGAAATGCAATTGAAAACGGAATTCGTTCTCTTAACGGCAAACCAGGCAGAATAAAAATCGCTTGTTGGTCGGATGCCAAATATGCTTTTTTCAGCATAACAGACAGTGGTGTTGGTATGGATGAAGTTACTAAAAAGAAAATGCTTACTCCATATTTCACAACATCAAAAAATTTTGGAGGTACCGGGATAGGAACCATGATAATGCAGCATGTGGTTCAACTTCATGGTGGTGAACTGTTGATAAATTCAAATCCCGGAGAAGGAACTGAAATAATTTTCTGCATACCGAATTATTCATCTCTGAGAATGACAAAAAAAGAAAATGAATCATAATAAAGAAAATAATAATAAATATCCGGGGGTTCGAATTGGCTCAATTGATTACGGTTTAAAACGTGTTGGATTTGCCGTATGTGATGAATTTCATATAACTATTACTCCAAAAAAAGTATTCGACAGAAATTCAGTAAATTTTTGGAATGATTTACTCGATACATTCGTCAATGAGAGAATCGGATTGCTCGTTGTCGGATTACCCTTACGCCTTAAAGGTGAAAATAAAAATATTTTAAATGAAGTCGAATCATTTATTAAAGAATTAAAAACGAAAAGCGATATTGAAATTAGAAAATTTGATGAATCATATTCGACAATAAAATCAGTTGTTACAATGCTCGAAATAGGCACAAAAAAAAGAAAACGTGCCGAGAAGGGAAATAAAGATAAAATTGCTGCTGCAATCATATTAAGAGATTTTTTACAGGAATTGGAGTTATTATGAAATATAAAATCTTTTTATTTTTTATAATTTTGACGAATACTTTTTTATACGCACAAAGAGGTAACTTAAGAGATTTGAAATTTCAGTTGGATTTCGGAAAAAGGTTTTATTCTGATATAATGATACTTCCCGATACCAGTTCAGATTCTGTAATTGCTACTGTTTTTTATAAAACCACATATCAAACTTTAACATTTACCTTGAATCCGAAAAACGGTATTGACACATATTCTGCTGTGCCGAATTTCGAAGTTGAATTCAAAGATTCCGATGGAATTATAAGAAAAAGAATTTTCAGAGAAGATACAATTACAGTCAATAATTATGATGAGACAGTTTCTGATGATGATTATATATATGGTTATGTGTCCGCTAAAATGAAACCCGGCAAATATTCTGTTAGTGGAACTCTGCGCTGTTCAAATTCACAACTAATGAAAAATAAAATTTTTCCCCTGGTGGATTTTAAGAATTTTCAGAATGAATTAGTTATATCTGAGCCGGTATTAACAAGTTCACTTGAACCCGATAGAAACAATTCGGTAACACCATACCTGCTGGGATTTGGCGTACCGTTTTCATCAAAAGGAGCGTCAATTTTAATCCCGGTTTCCTACAAAAATGACTTTGATAAATTCAAATGCACCTTAAAATATACTAAATCTAAAGATAAGCCATTTGATTGGGGAGACATAGCTCCTATTACAGGTTCAATTGTACCCATTATCAATACAACATTGAAAAATGAATTCATAAATCCATCCGCAAATCCGGCATTATCGCTTATAAGCTTTCACTCCGATAGCGGATTTTTTAATCAGGGACTTCTTAATATACATCTTACTTCGGATAAAATATTACCCGGTACTTATGAACTGATTGTCGTAAGAGAAAATTCAAAAGATTCCCTGAAAAGATATTTTAATGTAATCTGGGAAAATATGCCCGTAGTTTTAATGGACCCGGAATATGCCGCAGGAGCCATGTATTATATATTAACCGATGAAGAATATGATAAAATGACTGATGGCAGTCCGCAGGTAATCTCACGTAAAATCATTGATTACTGGAAAGAGAAAGACCCAACTAAAACGACTGCGTATAATGAAGCAATGGCTGAGTATTTTAAAAGAGTTGTTTATGCTATGCAAAATTTTAAAAATAAGAATTCAAAAGATGGCGTAAAAACAGATAAAGGTAAAGTTTATATTCTTTACGGTCCTCCGACATTAACCAATAAAGAACTTGGTGAAAAGCAAAATTCTGAAGTATGGAAATATGATAAAATTAAAAAGGAATTTATTTTCAAAACCGATGGGAACGGAAATTACATACTTATCAGTGTAAATGATCTCAAGTAGCTTCAGAATCGAAATGAATCGGCTCCCAGTTTGCACCTTCACATGGGATATAATCTCGCGTCGGGTGTTCATCAAAAATCTTGCATAACTGACTCGTTACATCTAAGTGAATACAGGAACCACAAAGTGTTTCTTCCTGGAATGTCTTCATCCTGCTTTGAAACTTTTGATATTGCCTCCATCCGGGGTATGCTGCTCCCACCCATAGTATAAATGCCAGTAGCCACCAATATTCACGCAAATCGAAATATTCGATTACAAATAAACTAATAATCATTATTATTGCTGTTCTTAGTATTACTCCCCAGACTACAGAACCGGTTGTAATGATTGGTTGATAACTCCCCTTCACTTCTTCATCTGTTCCTTCACGGAACATGAAAAGGTCAATTACTTTATCTAAATTCATATAACTCCATTTCTGTTATGGACGCTTTGTTTTTAATTGAATTGCTGTTAATCATCCCAGACAATATATGGTATTACTTTATTTTAATTAACATTTCATCAAATTTAGCTCAAGAACTCATAAATTTGTAAGATTTTTTTGGCATTGCCAAAAAAATTAAAATTGAATATGTATTAATTAGACGAAAGTATTATGAAAGTACCATTGTTGGATTTGAAGTTACAGTATCAGAGTATTAAGAATGAAGTTGAGCCGGCTATGCTCAAAGTTGCCGAGTCGCAGATGTTAATATTAGGTGAAGAGGTTGACAAACTCGAAAAGACAATCGCATCATATTTAAAAACTGATTTTGCAGTTGCTGTTTCGAGTGGAACCGATTCCTTATTGATGGCATTGATGGCAATTGATTTGAAACCGGGTGATGAAGTAATCATCCCCACTTATTCATTCTTTGCAACGGCAGGCGTAGTTGCAAGATTGGGAGCTATTCCCATATTTGTTGACAGCGAACCGGTTACCATGAATATTGACACAAATCAAATCAAAGAAAAAGTAAATTCCAAAACCAAAGCAATTATCCCGGTTCATCTTTATGGCCAATGTGCCGAAATGGATGAATTATTGAAAATATCGAATGAATACAAAATACCGATTATTGAAGACTGTGCTCAGGCAATTGGTGCTCAATATAAAGATGGCAGATTTGCCGGCTCATTCGGACTGATGGGTTGTTTCTCATTCTATCCAACAAAAAATCTCGGTGCTTTCGGTGAAGGCGGCATTATCACTACAAATAACAAAGAACTTGCAGATAAATTGAAGCAAATGCGAAATCACGGGATGAACCCCAAATATTACCATAAATTTATTGGTGGTAATTTCCGTTTGGATGCCTTGCAGGCAGCCGTCCTTAATGTTAAATTCCCCCACCTCGAAATCTGGCATCAGCGTAGAAGAGAAAATGCTCAATTATATTCTGAATTATTTATAAAAGCCGGTTTGTCAGAATCTGAAGGAAAAATAAATTTCGATGATAAAAATAAAGTATTACTTCCCAAAGCCGTTTATCAAAATAGCGACTGTAAAAACTATCACATTTATAATCAGTATATAATTCGTGTTCATGAGAGAGACAAACTCAGAGAATTTCTTGGTAAAAACGATATAGGTACAGAAATTTATTATCCGGTTCCATTCCACAGGCAGGAATGTTTCGCTTATTTGAACAACAATGACCATGATTTCCCCATAGCTAATGAATTGTCGGAAACATCAATCGCATTACCGATTTTCCCGGAACTGACAAAAGAGCAAATTCAATATGTGGTAGAAAAAATTAAAGAGTTCTTATCCAGATAAAATAATACCTGTCGGGAGTTTTCCCGACAGGATACGGATTATTCACTATTCACTGAATTATTGTGCCCAAGCACACAAGTGCATATCGGCAGAATGAACCAGCAATTTATGCGTTGGCAGCACCCTGATTGTGAATCCCTGGTTACCCGTTCCGTTGCAAACATATTCACCTTCATAATGATGCAGATGGTCTTCTGATTTAGTCAGTTTTAAATCTTTAAACCCTGTGTCAATCAATTCTCCTTCATGATTCACTGTACCATGGAACACCTGCACCACCACATCTTCCGGGGTCAGCTTGCCCAGGTGAATACGTGCAGAGACATGTATTGATTTTCCAACAAAGAATTCGCTGTCCTGCTCTGTCGAGACATCTATGATTTCAACCTCACTCCAATTTGAACGTATGTTGTTTTTCCATTGATTAAGTACTGTAGCATTCTTTGCACTATCGGCTGACATTATTTTATAATTTTTTATAGCAGGTAAATAGTATCTCGTTGCATACTCCTTAACCATCCTTGTCGTTGAGAAATTCCATGCTATGGATTTAATGCAGGACTTCATATATGATATCCACTTATCAGGTACTCTCCCGAGATTTGACCTGTCGTAGAACATCGGGACAATCACCTGCTCCAGTAAATCGTACAGGGATGAAGCTTCAATTATATTCTGCTCTTCCGTATTGGTATATTCTTCACCATGACCGATAGCAAATCCGTTTGTTCCGTCGTATGCCTCATCGAACCAGCCATCGAGTATGCTGAGATTGATTGTGCCGTTCAAAGCAGCTTTCATACCGCTTGTCCCGCTCGCTTCCATCGGTTTGATTGGTGTATTCAGCCATATATCGCAGCCCTTCACCATATATCTCGATATAACCGTATCATAGTCCTCAAGAAAAACAACGTGCTTTTCCAATCCGTATTCTCTTACTTTATAAATAATTGATTGAATGACTTCCTTACCCTGGGTATCGTGTGGATGTGCCTTTCCTGCAATAATTATTTGAACCGGTTTATCGTATTTTTTCAGGATTTCGGCAAGCCGTTCCATATCAGAAAACAAAAGTGTAGCTCTTTTGTAAGTAGCAAATCTTCTTGCAAAGCCGATTGTCAATGCATCCGGGTCGAGATATTCATTGATTTTACTCATTTGTTCAGGTGTCAAAAATGACTTTTGCCTTTTAATCAAATATTCTCTTGCGAACAATACCATACGCACTCTTCTTCTTTGCTTTTCCCTCCAAAGTTCTTCATTAGGTATGGTTTCAATTTTTTCCCAAATTTCGCTTACATCAGTCTCGGTTTTCCAGCGGGGAGATAAATAACGGTCATATAATTCTGCAAATTCTCTTGCAACCCATGTCATTGTATGGATTCCGTTTGTTATACTGCCGATCGGCACTTCTTCGACCGGGAAGCATTTCCAGAGATGATGCCACATATTTCTCGATACGCAGCCATGAAGCTTGCTAACCCCATTATGATAACCCGTAAGACGAAGACCGAGTATCGTCATCGAGAAACTCTCATCCGGATTGAAATCGCCTGACTGACCATGAAAATAAAATTCTTCCTTCTTCAAACCCAATGATTTGTAATAATTCTGCAGGTATGCTTCCATTCTGTCAACCTTGAATGCCTCATTACCTGCCGGAACAGGTGTGTGTGTTGTGAATACAGAAGAAGATTTTGTAATTTGTTTTGCAGAATTGAAATCAATATTATATTTATCCATATAACCCTTTGTTCTTTCGAGAAGAGCAAAAGCCGCATGACCCTCATTAATATGATATACTGTCGGTTCTATATTCAACGCCTTTAATGCACGTACACCTCCTATACCCAATACAATTTCCTGCTGAATTCTTGTTTCCCGTGTTCCTCCATAAAGCTGGTCTGTTATGTCCCTGTACTCGTCTAATCCATTATCGGAAATATTCGTATCGAGCAGATAGAGTGTAACTCTTCCAATCTGCATTTTCCATATTTGGGCAAAAGCTTTTGCAAGCGGTAAATCCACATCAATTGTTACCGGCTCATCGTTTTTATCCTTCATTAGAGTTAATGGCATAGAATAAAAGTCGTTAAATATATATTGTTCATTCTGCCAGCCGCTTTGCGTCAGCCGTTGCCTGAAATATCCCTGCTGGTAGAGCAAGCCAACGGCAATCAGAGGTAATCCGAGGTCGCTGGCACTTTTTAGGTGGTCACCTGAAAGTACTCCCAATCCGCCGGAATAATTCGGGAAACTTTCATTAATTCCGTATTCCATGCTGAAGTAAACAATAGACCCCTTTCCGTTTATATTCACTGTGTCATACCAGGTCTGGGATTCCATGTAATTCTTGAATTTATCATGTATATAATCGAGGAAACTGGTAAAATCTGTCTGCTCAGAAAGCCGTTCCAGTTCTTGCTGGTTTAGCTTATTAACTAAAAGTATCGGGTTGTGATTGACTTCTTCCCAGAGCTTTCTGTTAATTCTCACGAATAACTCTTTTGCTTCAGCATTCCAGCACCACCAGTAATTGTAGGCGAGTTCTTTAAGTTTTGCTATTTTTTTCGGCAGATGAGATGTTACAATGAAACTATGAACCGGCTTCATATATATTTACTCCAAAAATCATAAAATAAATTTTGTAATTTACGTATCAGAAAAGATAATGATTTTTCTTTTAATAACCATTAAATTGTTTAATTATGTAAAAAAATATGTTAAAAGACAATATCATTTTCGGTGATTCGAATTTGTCCGAAATTCAGGAGGCAGTGGAACTCCTGAACAAAGGTGAGATTATTGGATTTCCTACTGAAACCGTGTACGGCATTGGTGGGGATATTTTCAATGAATCAGCAATTAATAAAATATTCGAAATCAAAAACAGACCGGTAAGTCTTCCTTTATCTGCCCATTTATCATCGGTGGCTGATATTGAGGATGTTGCATTTGATGTGCCCGATGAATTTTTCATTTTAGCCGATAAATTCCTCCCGGGTCCATTAGCTATCATTTTAAAGAAAAAGAAAAACATACCCGATACTGTAACATCCGGTTTAAAAACAATAGGCATCAGAATACCTGATAATAAAATATTTGAAAAATTGTCCGAAGAATTCGGCAAACCTCTCGCTGCAACTTCTGCAAACATTTCCGGAAAAAATTCGGCATTAACTGTTGAAGAGGTAAAAAACTATTTTCCTGTTGGAATCTCAAGGGTAATAGATGGCGGAAGATGCAGGTATTCCCAGGAATCAACTGTCATAAGTCTTGTTGAATTTCCGCCCCTGCTCATTCGCGAAGGGGTTATTAGAATTGGTGTTCTCGAGGATATTTTGAAAGTGAAATTCAGAAAATGACAATTCTGAACCACCTAACCCGTATATAAAAAAAGTACAATCAATAAAATTTATTATATTTGTTACTTTTTTTATATAATTTTACGTCTTAAATGATTGAACAAAATGTAATTGTAAGAAACAGGGCAGGATTGCACACAAGACCTGCTGCTGCACTCGTAAAACTTGCGGCAAAATTTAAATCTGAAATATATTTAATTCGTGACGGATTTGCAATAAATGCGAAAAGTATTATCGGTGTAATGACATTAGCTGCAGAACAAGGATGTGAGCTTGTTCTTAAGATTGACGGCAATGACGAGGAAACTGCTGTTAAAGAATTGACAGAATTATTTGAATCGGGTTTTGGGGAAATATAATTAATTTAAAAATGTTTGGCGAAAAAACATCTAAAATCTTTCCAATGACATTGCTTGCTGATAAAAAAACTGACAAGACGGAAAGCAATGAAATTGTATTAAAAGGAATTCCATCCTCTCCGGGTATGGCTAATGGCAGGGCTTTTGTAATTATGCCGGAGCTGATAATAATTCCGAATATTCTGATTTCAGTGGATAATGTTCCTGCTGAGATATCGAGACTCGAAACCGGGCTCTTTATGATGATTGGTGAGATTCAATCGGCTCTCGATAAAGTCAAAGGTGATTCGCAGAACATAAGTGCAATTCTTGAGACCAATCTCCTGATATTAAACGATGAATTTTTTTTAGATTCGATTAAAGAAAGAATAAAAAAAGGTTATACTGCCGAAAGTGCAGTTGTTCAGGAATACGACGAACAAATTAAATTCTTCAAAAATTCTAAAGACGGAATTCTTCAGGAACGTTCTTTTGAACTTGAACATTTGAAAGATAAGCTTCTTGCTACAATCAGGAAAAAAATCACTAATCACGAAATACCCGAAAATTCCATTATCGTAGCCCAGTCAATTACACCCACAGATGTTGTTCACTTCAAGGAACTGAAAGTAATAGGTATTATTACTGAAGCAGGAGGTATTGCCTCTCATAGTTCAATGCTTGCACGTTCTTTCGGAATACCTGCTGTTATTGGAGTTAGAGATGCTCATAATTTAATTCAAAATAATTTTGATTTGATTATTGACGGCTATGCAGGACTTATTACAATTAGTCCTTCTGATGATTTTATTAATTCCTTCAAAGAAAAAAAATCAAAAGAGGAAGACCGCAAACGTGAACTCGGTGAATTGATTAAGCTCAATTCGGAAACCGAAGATGGCATTCAAATTAAATTATCGGCAAACATTGATTCTCCCGATGATGTGAAAGAAGCTGTTTTAGTTGGCTGCGAAGGAATTGGATTGGTCAGAACAGAAAATCTCGTAATGTCGTTGAAAAGGTTTCCCGATGAAGAGGAGCAATACAAATGGTATAAGGAAATTGCAGACAGGGCTTATCCCAATCCCGTTGTACTAAGAGCATTCGATATTGGCAGCGATAAATACCTTGAGGGTTTGCCACATATTGAGCAAAATCCCGCTCTCGGCTTCAGGGGAATAAGGTTTTTATTGCACAGGGAAGATATTTTCGCTAATCAGTTAAGAGCTTTTCTAAGAGCATCAGCCAATAAGAATCTGAAAATTATGCTTCCAATGATATCGAGTTTGAATGAAATCGAACATTCAAAGATTTTACTTGAAAAATGTAAAAAGGAATTATCCGATAAAAACGTTCCTTATGATATGAAAATTCCTTTGGGAATTATGATTGAAACTCCTTCTGCGGCTCTTCTTGCCGACAAATTCGCAGATGCCGTTGACTTTTTCAGTATCGGTACTAATGACCTGACACAATACACTCTTGCTGTGGACAGGACTAACGAATTTGTTACCGAACTGTACGATACTTTCCATCCTTCGGTTCTAAAATTAATCAAGAATGTTGTTGATTCCGCTAAATGGAAAAAAATTCCTGTCAGCATTTGCGGTGAACTCGCAGGTCATGCTGCTGCTACGGGTTTTCTTGTCGGAATAGGTATCGACGAGTTAAGTGTTCCACCCGGTATGCTTCTGGAACTGAAAAAAAGAATCAGGGAATTGAATTACAAAAGAGCTAAGAAAAAAGCAAGAGAGATTATTAATAGTAATTCTTCTGCGGAATTGATGAAATTACTTGAAATAATCTAATATTTGTACGCTAACTTTCACTTTATAAATAGAATTAAATTTAGATGGATAATAAATCATCAAATACAATTAAAATTTTACCCGAATTCATTGCAAATCAGATTGCTGCCGGTGAAGTTGTGCAAAGGCCTGAATCGGTAGTAAAAGAACTCGTCGAAAATTCCTTGGATGCCGGTGCTGATTCGATTGCAGTTATTGTCAAAAGTGCCGGTAAGAATCTTATCCACGTTTATGATAATGGCGTGGGAATGACAAAAAATGATTTGAATTTATCCGTCAAAAGACACGCAACAAGCAAAATCTTTTCACAGGAAGACCTGGAAAATATCAGAACATTCGGGTTTCGGGGTGAAGCACTTGCGTCAATCAGTTCAGTTGCAAATCTTGAAATCAGAACCCGAACCGGTAATGATACTACCGGCTGGAAACTTGTCGCAGAACCGATGAAACATGAAATAATCGAGCCATGCAATACCGACAAAGGGACTCAGGTTTTTGTCAGAAATCTGTTTTATAATGTTCCTGCAAGAAGGAAATTCCTTAAAACAGATTTGACAGAATTCAGGTACATTTCAGATACAATGCTAAAATTTTCCCTGCTAAATAATCATATCAGGTTCACATTTTATGACGATGATGTTCTGATATTTGACGTTTACAAGGACACTATTGAAAGAAGAATTTCGGATATACTCGGAGAAAAAACTGCCGGCTCACTAATGCCGGTTTTCATCGAAAGTGAAGGAATTGAAATTTCGGGCTTTGTAGGTCAGCCGCATTTGGCAAAACAATCGAGAACCGGACAATATCTTTACCTGAACGGCAGAAGCATTCAGAGTAAATCTCTCAGCTATGCCGTTTTTTCTGCTTATGAGCATTTACTGGAAAAGAATGCTAATCCCTTTTTCATTATTAATATGAAAGTTAACCCGGGGACTGTTGATGTCAATGTTCATCCGCAAAAACACGAAGTGAAATTTGATGATGAAAGATATATTTTTAAGCTCATAAATACTGCCGTAACCGAAGCATTGCGCCAACACAACCTTGTTCCTGAAGTTCGAATAAAGGAAATGGAATCATTTTCACCAATTGAAACTATGAAATCGTCACCAGGCGAATTTATTATGGTCAATAAAGTTACCGGAGAAGTAATTGAAAATGCACCTCAAAAAAACTTTCCGGGCAGTTCGCAGACCTTCAGTAAATCTGAATTTCAACATGGTGAATATAAACATTTCGACAGGAAAAATATCCCGATTAATTTGAATAAGCCGAATGATTCGCATGCTTACGAAAAGCTTTTTAGCGAATCGAATAAAACCTCATTTCATTTCGATAGTATTACACCAATTATTGACAAAGTCGAGCTAAGCGAACAATTTGATAAACCCGATTATATGTTCTGGCAACTACACAATAAATATATTTTCACACAAACCTTTAACGGTTTGATGATGGTTGACCAGCATGCAGCACACGAAAGAGTTTTATATGAACGTGCTATCAAGGCAATGAACAAAGAATTCAATTATTCACAAAACCTGCTTTTTCCGATAATTACTAAAGTCAATCCTTCTGAATTATCTACAATCAAGGAATTAGCTGGGGAACTGATTAGCTTAGGTTACCTATTAAATATCAAAGAACCGGATACAATCGAATTGCAGGGAGTACCCCAGGATGTCAGAAACGGACTCGAATTATCATCGCTAAGAGAAATAATCGAAAACTATGTCGAAACACAAAAGCTCGAACATACTAATAAAAGAGACCGGCTTGCCGCAAGCTATAGCTGTAAAGCAGCTATAAAAGCAGGTGACTATCTCACAAAAGATGAAATGAAAAAACTCCTTAAAGATTTGTTCAAATGTTCTAATCCTTTTTCATGTCCACATGGCAGACCGGTAATAATCGAGGCAAAGCTCGATGAATTCGACAAAAGATTCGGAAGAACTTAACCGGAATTAAAAATGAATAATTGAAAATTTATTTTGATTATATCTATCTAAAATATTATCTTACATATTATTTACTTTCTTTTGAAAATTATTTTATTTTAAATATTACAGGTGTTCGATGAAAAAAATATTCTACTTCGTTTTTGTTCTTTTCATTTCTTTGATTTTTATCAATGGCTGTCTCACTGTCGAAAAAAAAGAATATAAAATTAAACTTACAAGTCCAACTTCCGGAAAAGGAACTATCAAATACATAAACATATTATCTCAAAAAGATAATGAAAAAGATGTTTCAATGAAAGATTTTGCCGAACTCATTACAGATTATATTGAAGGCGATAAAATACAGAACGATTTCCCTGGAATTTCAAATGTAAAGAAAAGAGTTTTTGAAGAAAACGGTGTACTCTGTGCCGAATTTTCTTTCGATTTTGACAGTTTGAATCAAATCAAACTTTTCAAATACGACAAGGATAGCCCTTTTATGCTGATGGTCAAGGAAAGTTTCAGCAACGAGGAATATGTCGAATCCAACGGTGAATATAATATTAATAATATGCCTGTTATTTTCTGGAATAAAAACACTAAGGAATTTAGCTGGAAGACTAAAGTTGCTACCGATTCGGCAAATACAATCAGTCTTTTGGAACAATATAAATCCTGGGATAAAAGCAGGAAAAATAAATAGGAATTTAAAAGATTTTGGGATTGTTGATTAATTTCAAATGTTGACTTTATAAGTATTAAAAAATTTAGATATTTAGTAATTGAAAATTTATTGAAAATTGAAAATTATAAATTGAAATTTTTAGAATGATTGTTATCACTGACAATATTAAATTTGCAGGGCAGTACATTGAAGGGCAGGTAACCTGGAAAAGGGTTGAACTGAGTGATTTAAACGATAACATCAGGTTGCTTGTTTCAAGGATGTTCCAAAATAAGACTTTCTACACCACCGAGATTTTAAGACATTTAACCTGGAGATATCTTATAGCTGTCGAATATATACCGGAATCTCAATACGATATTCTTATTAATACTGTACACGATTACAGCGACCTCCCCGGCAGAACTTTATGCCTTGCCGGTTCAGGAGATAAATTCCACGGTTACAAAAATCGTGAATGGATTAGCAAACTCGGAAATATTCATCTTTCTATTTACCTTTCACCACATCTCGAAGTTCAGCATTTCGGAGTTGGATTCCTGATTCTTTCTGCCGTATCGGTCCTTCAAACGATTGATTCAATTAAGGATTTAAAAGATAAAGCATCATTAAAATGGGTAAATGATATCCTGATTGATAATGCGAAAGTTTGCGGGGTATTGGCTCACACACAGGTTCAGGGAAGTGTAGTTACAGACGCTATGCTGGGTATTGGGCTGAATGTCGACGCAGTTCCTAATATTGACCCCACTCCTTTTGTACCTAAAGTTTCCTGTCTTTCTAATTTTGCTGATAATAAAAATGATTGCGAATTAAGAACTGTTTTCAATAGATTAATCAATAGAATCGAAAAAAATTACGGCTTGCTTCTCGGTGAAAAATATAACGAACTGCTCAAAATTTATAAGGACAGGTCATGCATTATCGGTAAAAATGTTAGAATTTGGTCTGATGCTCATGCCGGCTCTTCCGAGCTTATTGCCGAAGGAAAAGTCCTGAACATCGGGAATGACCTCGAACTGTATATCGAAGGACACAAATCCCCGGTTATAACCGGACGCCTCGAACTTATCAATTAACATTTCACAATTAATTAATAACTATTTGTCCTTTAGCTGTAGACTTTTAGGTTATTTGTTTAAACTGCTTTATTTGAAAATTTAACGGCTATAGGACTAAACACCTAACGGCTAAATACCTAAATTTGATATTGAAAATTTATTGGAAATTTTAATTTTTAATTTTAAAATTAATTGTGAATTATTAATTGTTCAAATTATTCTCCAACAATTTGAACCACAATATTCCTGCTCCTGCTTCTGTTATCAAAATCAACCAAAATGATTTGCTGCCAGGTTCCAAGAACCGGTTTACCATCTATCAGTGGAAATGAAAAAAAAGATTTCATCAGTGCTGCCCTCAAATGTGAAAATCCGTTCCCATCACCCCATGTCAGGTTGTGTTTATACTCATCATCTGCTGGTATCAATTTTTCAAAAAATGTTCTCAAATCCTGAACAGCACCCGGTTCAAATTCCGTTGTTGTTATTCCGCAGGTTGAACCCGGACAAAACACAAGTACATTTCCGTTGCTAATAAAACTCGTTTTCAGAATATCAAGTACATTTTCTGTTATATTTATTATATCATTGAATCCTTTCGTCTTTACACTGAATTTACTGCTAAAAACCATATTCCACCTTAAGAAATCATTATTGAATCAAAAATAATATTATTAATTTAATTGTTTTTTTAATTAAAATTATCAAAAAGTGTAGCTGTTTATATGAATAAATTTGAGCTTGTATCGAGTTATAAGCCATCGGGTGACCAGCCCAAGGCAATAAATGAGCTTATCGAAGGCATTGAACGCGGCGATAAGCAACAGGTTCTCCTTGGTGTTACCGGTTCCGGCAAAACATTTACAATCTCCAATGTTATTCAGCAAATTCAAAAGCCGACACTCGTTATTTCTCCGAATAAAACTCTTGCTGCACAGCTTTACAGCGAATTCAAAGCATTCTTCCCGAACAATGCTGTCGAATATTTTATTTCCTATTACGATTACTATCAGCCGGAAGCATACATCCCCACAACCGACACATACATTGAAAAAGATTTTTCGATTAACGATGAAATTGACCGGCTGCGGCTGAAAGCCACAAGCTCGCTCGTAGAAGGCAGGCGGGATATCATCGTTGTTGCATCTGTAAGCTGTATTTACAGCATCGGCACCAAAGCTGATTTTCTTTCATACCTGTTTCCGATTTCTGTCGGACAGACAATCAATCGTCAGGATTTACTCTACAAACTGACAGATATGCACTACAGCAGAAACGATTACGATTTCTCACGAGGCACCTTTCGTGTTCGCGGCGATGTCGTTGACGTTATCCCTGCCTATGAAGACCAGACTGCTGTTCGCATCGAACTCTTTGGCGATATGATTGAAAAAATAACTTACATTGATGCTCTCACCGGAAAAACAAAATCAACTGCGGATTCAGTAATGCTTTTCCCTGCTAAGCTGTTCGTTACTCCTGAAAATAAATTGCTCGACGCAATGACTGCAATTCGTGAAGAACTCTACACACGCCTCAAAGAATTGCGTTCACAGGAGAAGCTTCTCGAGGCACAGCGTTTGGAACAGAGAACTCTCTTCGACCTCGAAATGATGAAGGAAGTCGGCTACTGCTCAGGTATCGAGAATTACTCTATGCATCTTTCGGGCAGGCATTTCGGTGACCGCCCCGAATGTCTTTTCGATTATTTCCCTGACGATTATTTGCTGATGATAGATGAAAGCCACGTTACTGTTCCGCAGTTGAGAGCTATGTACAATGGCGACCGTAACCGCAAGCTCACACTTGTCGAACACGGATTCCGGCTTCCGTCTGCGATTGAAAATCGCCCTCTGAAATTCGAAGAATTTGAATCACTGGTTAATGATGTAATCTTCGTCAGTGCAACTCCCGGTCCTTATGAACTCGAGAAAACAACTGGTGTCGTTGTCGAACAGGTAATTCGTCCAACAGGTTTGCTCGACCCCGAAATCAGTATCAGGCCTGTGAAAAATCAGATTGATGATTTGTTGAATGAGATTCACCTGAGAACTGCGAGAGGTGAACGGGTTCTCGTTACAACTCTCACAAAGCGGATGTCCGAAGACCTCAGCGAGTATTTGCAGAATCTTCAAATTAAAGTTGCGTACATTCATTCCGATGTCGAAACACTCGAAAGAGTTGAAATCATACGCAATCTCAGAACCGGTGAAAACGATGTCCTTGTCGGTGTCAATCTGCTTCGCGAGGGATTGGATTTACCAGAAGTCTCTCTCGTTGCAATACTCGATGCCGACAAAGAAGGATTCCTCCGAAGTGAACGCTCTCTGATGCAGACTGCCGGACGAACAGCAAGAAATGTGAACGGGCTGGTTATTCTTTATGCCGACAAAGTCACGCGTTCAATGCAGGCATTGCTCGAAGAAACAAACCGCCGCCGCGAAATGCAGATTCAATACAATACCGAACATAATATCAATCCGCAAACCGTTTACAAATCTCTCGATGAAATCCTGTCCGCCACATCTGTTGCCGATATCCAGGTACAGAGAGAGAAGCGGCTGGAGTATATCGAAGAAAAGAAAATACGCAAAGCCGCTGAACCGCTCGTTAAATATCTCACGAATGAGCAAAGAGGAGAGTTGACTGAACAGCTATTCCTCGAAATGAAAGAAGCCGCCCGTCAGCTCGATTTCGAGCGTGCCGCCGAACTCCGCGACGAAATCCAGCGTCTTAAAGCCGCCTCCGAAATTGCTGGAAAAAAGAAAAGAAAATAATTAACAATTAACAATTGAGGATGTCATTCTGAGCATAGCGAAGAATCTTCTTAAATCATAAATCGTTAATCTTTATTCTTAAATCCTGGTTGTCATTCTGAACAAAGCGAAGAACCTCTTGTTTGTCTTTCTTAATTCTATGATAACTTTTTGATAATTGACTTAGCAAGATTTTCATTTATTTCATTGTGTCTCGGTATTGGTTGGCAAACGCCTGATGATTTATTTTGATACCAATCGTGCTTACCTCCATGTCTGATGAGGACACATCCGATTTTTTCCAAAATTTTGATTAGTTCCTTACGCTTCATATCAGTTCCAGTTCTAAGCTTTTTCTTTTGCCGGGAACTAATTCATTTTTTATATCATAATATATATCTTTAAGGTTTTCAATCAATTCTTCAAATGACATGCCTTGAGTTACGTATTCCGGATAATCATTTATATATCCAAGCCAAAAATCTCCGTCCTGCCAATATGTAATTGTTTTCTTATTCATAATCCTGCTCAAATTATTTTTGATATTGACGAAACTAATAATTTCAGATTACATAATCAAAGAAAAAAAAGAATGTCATTCCTGCGAAAGCAGGAATCCATAGCCACAACCCACATCAATTTCATTCGTAATTCATAATTCGTAATTCGTAATTGATTTTGAGGAAGGGCTTGGGAAGGTGTAGAAATTAAATATTTAACAATTCTATCCCGATACATCGGGATTATATGTCTATAGAAAACAAGAACCCGCCACCACACTTATCCCTCTGTCTGTCATTCTGAATTTAGTTCAGAATCCATAGCCACAACCCACATCCCCCCCCTTACAAAATTGGTTCGGATTTTTTTTTATCATTGAAATAGAAAATCTTTATAATCGTTTTCATTTTCGTAAATATTTTATAAATTTGTTATATATTAATAGCAGATAAAATATGATTTCAATAGAAAAAGATAATGTTACAATTCCGAGAAAAACCTGGGACAAACTCAGGCGGAATCATTACTACAATGAACTAATCGAAAATCTCTTGGACAGCGAGGAATTAATAGAAGCCATAAATAAAACCGATGGACTAATAGACCTCAGGGATTATGACAGAAAAAGAAGAGCCACAAAAATTCACAATACAGATAAATAAAGATGTATTAAAATTTTTGGATTCATTAGACAAATATAAGTACGAGCATTTAATAAATAAGATTTTTTCGCTCGAGGATGAACCCTTACCGGTTGGATGTGCAAAACTAAATGTTATTAATGGATATAGAATTAAATGGAGTGACTACAGAATTTTGTATAAAATTGATTTCCAAAATAGATTGGTTATTATTTACAAAGCAGGTCATAGAAAAGAAATCTATAAGAAAAAATAACAAGCATAAAATATTTGGATGTAGAAATTTAGACTGTTAGAATATTATTTTAAATTAAATCAACATAACAATTCTATCCCGATACATCGGGATTATATGTCTATAGAACACAAGAACCCGCCACCACACTGAACCCTCTGTCTGTCATTCTGAGCGTAGCGAAGAATCCATAGCCACAAACCCAATTCAATTTCATTCGTAATTCATAATTCGTAATTCGTAATTGATTTTGAGGAAGGGTTAGGGTAGGTGTAGAAATTAAAAATCCTTTTAAAACCATTTTAATTTTATATCATCCCTCCCTGCTTATCTTTTCCCTGCTCGTTCTTTGCTGTGTTTGCAATCTTTCAAAAAAACACCCAACTAAAAAATAATAAATTCTAAAAGTCGTCAAGTCGTAAAAAACTATATCAATTTGAGGTTCTTATGATTGAAATAAAAGAAAAGTTTATTGTTGATGAGAATGGCAATAGAACGGATGTTGTCCTTCCAATCAAAGACTATGAAAAACTGTTAAATGAACTTGAAGAAATAGAAGAAGTCAAAGCTTACGACAATGCTAAAATTAAAAATGATGAAGTATTGCCCTTCGAAGATGCAATGAAAGAAATCGGATTATGAACTACAGACTCCTCATCTCGAGAGCAGCACAAAAAGAATTCACATTTATTCCAAAAGAATTTGCATTAGCACTCAAAGAACATATCCTTAAATTAAAAGATGAACCAAGACCTGCTGGATGTAAAAAGCTAAAAGACAGAGATGGCTGGAGATTCCGCTTTAGTAATTACAGGGTAATTTATGAAATTGATGATAACTCCAAAATTGTAACAATCTTGCATGTCGGTCACAGGAAAGATGTTTATAGATAATATTTAAAAATTATACATAAAACTTTAAAAAAACCATTTTAAAATCCTTTTAAAACCGTTTTCTTTTTATATCATCCATCACTGCTTATCTTTGTCCCGCATGTTCTTTAGTATCTCAGGTATAGGGGCAATTCACGAATTGCCCAGGCAAAGAAGTGACCTAAAATGTCAACTTCCTATTTTCAATTCCTTTTTTACTTCATCAAGTGTATAGGTTCTTTCTTTTCTTTTCTTCACTTTCTGTATGTGCATATAATCGAGGAAATCTTCAAGCTTATCCGTGTCAGCTAACAGGTTCTGTATTTTTTTAAATTCTTTAAAGTCAAGTACAGCATAACGCGGCTTGCCTTTTTCATTTATTATTTGGTAATTTTCTAGCATAATTCAACTCCTTCTGTAACTTTCCCTTCTATGACGAATATCAATTATGTCAATTATTTTTATCGAATCATCCCTTTCAAACAACACTCTGTAATCTCCGACTCTCATGCTATAAGAAACATCATAATCAACCAACTTTTTAACATTACTCATCTCTAAAGGATTTTCAGCCAATAATTCAATTTTTCCCATCATCCTTTTTTTATATCGGGTATCAATCGCTTTCAAGCTCTTTAATGCTGTTGCTGTGAATGTTAGTGTGTATTTCATTGATTTTATTTACTATGCAATCTGCCCTTTCCCAATTTGAAATTTAACAAATTAATTATCAATTTTCAATTCTCAATTATCAATTTAATAAAAACCATTTTATAACCATTTTAAAACCATTTTATTTTTATATCATCCCTCCCTGCTTATCTTTGTCCCGCTTCGTTCTTTGAAATTCCGGAATGAATAGCCACTATCTTTAGATAGTGGAGTTTGGTTTCCAGCACCACACGACTTTAGTCACTTAATGTCACAACCGATAGGACATCAATAGGACAAAATGAGACAAAACAGG
>SCSM01000035.1 GCA_004322215.1 Bacteroidota bacterium
CAGGGACGCAGGGACGCGGGGGGAATTTAAAATTTGAAATTTAAAATTTAAAATGAATTTTTAATGATATAATTTTAAAATTAAAAAAACCATTTTCACGCAGAGCCGCAGAGACGCAAAGGACGCAAATTGTCGGAACGGTGATTTGTGTGGTTGGGAGTTGGGAGTCGGGAGCTGGGAGTTGGGGGAAAGGGGTTCACGCAAAGGACGCAGAGACGCAAATTGTCCGAACTGTGATTTGTGTGATTAATGTGATTGGGATGATTACTATTTTGGTTCTATCAAGAAAGTAAGGAAAAGTAAAATGGGAAGATAAAATGTTTTAAATAATTTTAAATAATTTTTATATTTTTTTTATTATTTATATTTATTATATTTGATAAATAAAAATTTTCATCCCTGGATATTTAAATTTTTAATTTATTATCCAGACCCCTCTAGGTTACGATCTAGAGGTTTTTTATATTTTAATGAATAGAACAACATTTATAATTGACGGATTCAACCTTTATCATTCTGTTGTCAAGGCAAGTACTGACTTACATATTGCATCAACAAAATGGTTAGATATTAATTCTCTGTGCAAATCATATTTACCTTTAATAAGTAAAGATGCAATAATCGAGAAAATATATTATTTTTCTGCTTTAGCGAATCATTTACAACAAAGACATCCTGATAAAATAAAAAGACATTTACTTTTTATTAATGCATTGAAATCAACCGGTATAGTTGTAGAACTTGGCAGGTTCAAAGAAAAAGAAGTTTATTGTGACAATTGTAAGAAATTGATGGTAAAGCATGAGGAAAAAGAAACCGATGTTGCGATGTCAGCTAAAATCTTTGAAATACTGATTAAAAATGAAACCGATACAATTGTCATTATATCAGGCGATACGGATTTAGCACCGGTTATAAGAACAACAAAAATTTTATACCCTTCAAAAAGGATTTTATTTGGATTCCCTTATAAAAGATATAATAATGAATTGAAAAAAATATCCCCGGAATCATTTTCAATTTCAAAAGAACAATATGTTAATTTTCAATTCCCTAATAAAATAAAATTTAATAATCAAGTATTGATCAAACCGAGTCAGTGGTAATTATTATTCAGAACATTGAATTCATCATTTTCAGACTCCTTCCACCACCTTAATCTCCTCTTCAGTAAGACCGTAGAGTTCATAGACGAGTTTGTCTATTTGGCGGTCTGTGGATTCGATTTGGCGTTCAACAACGGTTTTTTCGTGTCCCTGGAGTGTGCGTACTTTTTTGTTCAGCTCGAGCATTTGCTCTACAAGAGAGACAATGCGGTCGTATTGGGGATTTGGGAGTTGGGAATTGGGAATTGGGAGTTGTTCTAAAAAAGAACCTTTAATTTTAGGAAAAGTCTGACGTTTATCCGAGAATTTTTCTTTCCAATAATATCTTATATAATTTGAATTTAAAATACCAAGAATAAAATTAAGAGATAAATCAGAATCATCTTTTTTGGTAATCATAAATAAAGTATTAAGGCAACAGTAGCCATTTTCATCAAGACAACATAAAGGTGAATCCCCAATTTGTCTTACTAAAATTTTTGGATTTGCATTGTGATACTTCTCATCCCAACAACCGCCGCTTTTAGCTTCACGATTAAAATATGCTAATAGGTCACTATAACCACAAAAGTATCTACTGATATCTTTACCTGTATAACATTTTCTATGAAATCCTGTAATAAGATTTATATCGTTTAATGATATAACATCTGATTTATAAACTTTACGATCTCTAAGTTGCATACCAAATTTAACATTAAATCTTTTACCTAATAAAAATGAATTTTTGCTTTCAATTACTTTTTGTGTTGTTGTAAACATACAAAATTCATTTTGTGAAAACACAGATTGGTCAAATATAATTTCAGAGTATTTCTTTAATGTATTAATGCTCCATTCTGAATAAATAAAATTTGATGAATTTGGAATACCACTTTTTGAAATTATACTTATTACAGAGTTGACTGAAACTTTATAAAAGACATTTCCTTTAATGATATTTAATTTTTCAATTGTTGAATTTTTTAAAATAAATTTTCTTAGATTTTCTAGTCCATTATTTGTTAAATAATTACTTGGTGTAATGAAACCAAAAATACCTTTTTTACTTATTAAATTAATTCCTTTTTCTATAAAAATGTGATATAAATCTATCTTGTATGTTGGTGAAAAATACTTCTTTTTTAAATATCCTAACATATCATCATCTCTGAATTCTCCTTCTAGCAGGACATAAGGTGGATTCCCAATCACAGCATCGAATCCACCATTCCTGAATACTTCGGGAAATTCTTTTTCCCAGTCGAAAGCGTTTACCTTGATTTGTTCTTCCATGTCGAAAAGTGTTTCTTTGCCATCGTAAAAGTCGGAGCCGATGAGTGAATTGCCACACTTGATGTTGTTAGATAAATCGGGCAAGGCACGTTCGTGGAAGAGTTCAAGCGATTTGAGTGTCTGGTCTGTCTCTCCTTCGAGTGCTTTGAGTAGTAGAGAGAGCTTTGTTACTTCGACAGCCTGAGAGTCAATGTCAACACCATAGATGTTGTTGAGAAGGATTCGTTTTTTCCTGACTTCCGCACTTTTTAAAAAAGACAGAAAAAAACGCTGGAAACACGTATAAATACTATATTTGAATTTTTACGTTGGGTGTCCCAGAGGAGTTTTTTATGTTTGTTCGAAAAAAGAAAAACAGGAGTGGATTAATCAGTGTACAAATAATAGAGAAAAAATCAGGAA